>NZ_JACHIW010000001.1:1447500-2895000 GCF_014203395.1 Saccharopolyspora phatthalungensis | reverse complement strand
CCGGCGTGGTCCAGCAGCAATCCCTTGAGATCCACGAGCCGCACGGTAGCTCACACGATCGGAGTGTTCCGGGGCCGAAGGTGACCGGATCCGGATGCAAGTTCCTCAGTTATGGGGAAACCAGTGTCCACCGACGGCCCCGGAGGTGCCATGACCGCAGTGCTGCCGATCGAAACGCCATTGACCGAAGCCGTGGCGGAAAGCAGCGCCTCTGCTGTAGCCGCGTTCGTTGGCGAGCAGGTCTTTGACGTGCTCACCGGGCGCCGGGCGTTGCACCAGGTTCGCGAGCACGTCACCGGGCGGGTGGCCGCGCTGCTGTTGACGACTCGGCTGCACGCAGCACAAGGCCCGGACTACCGGGTGCGATCCGTCCACGCCTGCCTGGTCACCGCTTGCGCGGTGGAAGCCTGCATGATCATCGGAACGCACTGCCGGGTCCGGGCCCTGGTGCTGCGCGTCGAACAGGACAACGGGCGTTGGGTATGCACCCTGTTGTCACTGGTCTGATCAGCGTTTCTTGGTCTTCTTCGCCTCGGCTCGGGCGGCCGCCCGCCGCTCGCGCCGAGTCCCGCCACGCGCCTCTGGACCATGGCCCGCGTCGCCGGTGGTCTCCACGCCGCCGGTCTCGTTCGGCCCGGAGTAGCTCAGCCCCTGCCGCGTCGGCGACTCGAGTCCCTTGCCCCGCAAAGCGGACGGCACCTGCTCGCCTTCGCCCGCGGGAGCGAGCTGGCTCAGCGCCGGCCCGGCCGACGCCGGTTTGACCCGCCTCGTCCGCTGTTGCGCGGTCGGCTGCTGCTGCGGCGTTGGCCGTGGGGCCGGGGACACATCCGGTGTGCCGCTGCTGACCTGGCTCACCGACACCGGCACCGAGGGCTCTTCCGGCACGGGCGCCGACTCAGCCGCCTCGACCTGGACGTTGAACAGGAACCCGACGGACTCCTCCTTCAACGCCTCCAGCATCGCCCCGAACATGTCGAAACCCTCGCGGCGGTACTCGATCAGCGGGTCGCGCTGCGCCATCGCCCGCAGCCCGATGCCCTCCTTGAGGTAGTCCATCTCGTAGAGGTGCTCGCGCCACTTGCGGTCCAGGACGCTGAGCACCACCCGGCGCTCGAGTTCCCGCATCGCACCCGGGCCGACCTTGCCGTCAACCTCGCCCTCGCGCTTGGCGTATGCGGCACGCGCGTCCTCCAGGACCACTTCCAGCAGACGCTCCTTGGAGAGGTCTTCCTCGTCCTCGATGAGCGTTTCCCAACTGATCGACACCGGGTACAGGGCCTTCAACGCGGTCCAGAGCTTCTCGAAGTCCCAATCCTCGGCGTAGCCTTCGGCGGTCTCCGCGTTGACGTAGGCATTGACCACGTCGGTGAGCATGTGCATGACCTGCTCGTGCAGGTCCTCACCGGCCAGCACGCGGTGCCGCTCGTCGTAGATGACGGTCCGCTGCTGGTTCATGACCTCGTCGTACTTGAGGACGTTCTTGCGGATCTCCATGTTCTGCTGCTCGACCTGGGTCTGCGCGCTGCGGATGGCGCGGCTGACCATCTTGTGCTCGATCGGCACGTCGTCGGGCACCTTGAGCCGGGTCATCACGGTCTCGACCATCGCGGCGTTGAAGCGCCGCATCAGCTCGTCGCCCAGCGACAGGTAGAACCGGGACTCGCCGGGGTCGCCCTGGCGGCCGGAGCGGCCACGCAGCTGGTTGTCGATGCGCCGCGACTCGTGGCGCTCGGTGCCCAGCACGTAGAGCCCGCCGATGCTGCGGATCTCCTCACTCTCGGCCTCGACCTGGGCCTTGATCTTCTCGACGACCCCGGGCCATTCGGCCTCGTACTGCTCGCGGTTCTGCACCGGGTCGAGGCCACGGCTGCGCAGTTCGGCGTCGGCGATGTGGTCGATGTTGCCGCCGAGCACGATGTCGGTTCCGCGGCCGGCCATGTTGGTGGCGACCGTGACCGCGCCCTTGCGCCCGGCCTCGGCGATGATCGCGGCTTCACGCGAGTGGTTCTTGGCGTTCAGCACGTTGTGCGGGATGCCCTTTTGGGTGAGCAGCTTCGACAGGTACTCGGAGCGCTCCACGCTGGTGGTGCCGACCAGGACCGGCTGCCCCGTCTGGAACCGCTCCTCGATGTCCTCGGCGACCGCCTCGAACTTCGCCGGTTCGGTCTTGTACACCAGGTCGGGCTGGTCGAGGCGGGCCATCGGCTCGTTCGTCGGGATCGGCACCACACCGAGCTTGTAAGTGGCGTGGAACTCGGCCGCCTCGGTCTCGGCGGTACCGGTCATGCCCGCCAGCTTGTCGTAGAGGCGGAAGTAGTTCTGCAGGGTGATCGTGGCGAGCGTCTGGTTCTCGGCCTTGATCTCGACGCCTTCCTTGGCCTCGATCGCCTGGTGCATGCCCTCGTTGTAGCGGCGCCCGGCCAGGATGCGGCCGGTGAACTCGTCGACGATCAGCACCTCGCCGTCGCGGACGATGTAATCCTTGTCACTCTTGTAGAGCTCCTTGGCCTTCAGTGCATTGTTGAGGTAGCCGACCAGCGGGGTGTTGGCCGCCTCGTAGAGGTTGTCGATACCGAGCTGGTCCTCGATGACCGTGACGCCTTCTTCGGTCACGCCGACGGTGCGCTTGCGCTCGTCCACTTCGTAGTGCTCGTCGCGCTTGAGCATCGGGGCGAGCCGCGCGAACTCCTGGTACCAGCGCGAGGATTGGTCGGCCGGGCCGGAGATGATCAGCGGCGTCCGGGCCTCGTCGATCAGGATGGAGTCGACCTCATCGACGACCGCGAAGTGGTGCCCGCGCTGCACGCAATCGGCGAGGCTCCAGGCCATGTTGTCGCGCAGGTAGTCGAAGCCGAACTCGTTGTTCGTGCCGTAGGTGATGTCCGCGGCGTATGCCTTGCGCCGTTGTTCCGGCGTCATGTCGGCCAGGATCGCGCCGACCTCAAGCCCGAGGAAGCGGTGCACGCGACCCATCCACTCGGCGTCGCGGCGGGCCAGGTAGTCGTTGACCGTGACGACGTGCACGCCCTCGCCAGTGATCGAGTTGAGGTAGGCGGGCAGCACGCAGGTCAGGGTCTTTCCCTCACCGGTCTTCATTTCGGCGATATTGCCGAGGTGCAGCGCGGCGCCGCCCATCAGCTGCACGTCGAAGTGCCGTTGGCCGAGGGTGCGCTTGGCACCTTCGCGGGCAGCCGCGAAGGCCTCCGGCAGCAGTTCGTCCAGGGATTCACCGTCGGAGTAGCGGCGTTTGAACTCGTCGGTCTTGCCCCGCAGCTCGGCGTCGGAGAGCGCGACGACGTCCTTTTCAAGCTCGTTGATGTGCGCTGCGATGGTGCGCAGACGCTTGAGCATTTTGCCCTCGCCGGCGCGGAGCAGTCGGGACAGGACCATCCGGTCGACCTCACTAGCTGATCGTGACGCGTCCGTCACGGACGCTTTGTGGCCATCGTATTAGAGCTGGTCGTGGGGACCCGCCGTCCGGTGCGGTCCGGCTCGGCGGACCCGCACACGGCTGTCCCCCGCGAACCACGGTACGCGGGGGACAGGCGTTTCGGGTCGGCGTTGGCGCAGACACGCCCTACAGCGCGTCAGCCAATCTGATCACTCCGTAGTCGAATCCCCTTCTCCGGTAGACCACGCTGGGCCTACCGCTATCGGCGTCGGAGAACAGGTAGAAGTCGTGTCCGACCAGTTCCATCTGGTAGAGGGCCTGGTCAACCGTCATCGGCTTCGCCGAGTGCTCCTTCTCTCGAACGACGCGGCCCGGTTCGTATCCGTTATCCGCGGCCGTCCGCTGTTCCGGTACCTCGGCGGTGTATGTGCCGGCTTCCTGGGGCGCTTCGAGCAGCGCGGTCCGCCCTTCGCCAGCGGCGGCACCCTGGCCCATTACGACGGGTCGGTCCGCCATCGCTGCGGTCGCCTCTGCCACGGAAGTCGGGTTGTGCTGTCCGTAGTGCACCTTTCTACGGTCGTGCATGCGCCGGAGCCTGCTCTCCAGCTTGGTCGTGGCGGCGTCGAGTGCGGCATAGAAATCGCCGGCGCAGGCTTCCGCCCGCACTGGCGTACCCTTGCCCATCAGCGTGATCTCGACTCGCTGGCAGTTCTTGGCCTGGCGCGGATTTCGTTCGTGGAAGAGTTCCACGTCCGCCCGGATGGCCTTCTTGTTGTACCGCTCAAGCCGGGTCAACTTCGCATTGACGTGCTCCCGGTAGTGCTCGGGAACCTCGACGTTGCGACCCTTGACGACGATGTCCATTCACGACCTCCGTTCCTTGCGTACTCCGTAGGAGAGGTGTGCACGACGACGCCGGAGACGGCGATCAGCTCATTTCCGGCGTCAGGGACATGGGTTTCGCTCCTTCCCTCCGCCTGGGGTTGGCTGGATTGAGTGGCACGTTAGCTCGGTTTACCGATTTGTGACACCCCCCTTGTCGGGCGAATATCGGGGGAAGTCAAGCGGCCACCGAGCGTGATACCTGCCACTTTTCGAAGCAGGCCGAGGCCGCGCGCAGGTCGCGCTCGCGGCACACCATTGGTCCCGATTTTCACCCGTTCGGACGCACCGCGCGGTTGCTCCGCGCGAGGCCGTCGGGGGGCCGGGTTGTGCCTGCTCACATTGGGAAAACGCATGGACGGCAGGCGAAGTTCCCGGGTCCGTTCGGGGAACGGCGATCCACTCGAATGCTTCAGCCGGCCGTTGCGGTCAGGCTGAGCACCGCGGCAACGCCGACACCTGCGGTTCCGAGCACCTCAAGACAGCTCGCGACCGTTGCGGCGGTGGTGATGACATCGTCGATCAGCGCCACTTGCGCCGTCGGCGGCGGAAAACGACCTGTCCGGGCGAGCACTCGGCCGGACAGGTTGCTTACTCGTTCGGCCGCATCGAGCCCGGCCGAATCCACGGCGCCGCGCGCGGTGACCAGGCAATCCGCGACGGATGTCGGCCAGCCCGCCCTGGTCAGCTCGGCCGCCACCCGGTGCGCGATGCGGGACATGTGCGCGCCGCCCCGGCGGCGGGACGCGATCCGCCGCGACGGCGCGGGCACCAGCCACCAGGCCCGGCCAAGCCGGTGCTCCGCGGTGATCGCCCGCAGCCCGACCGCGAGGTGCCGGGCCAGCGGCGCGGCGAGATTGCGGCGACCCGACTCCTTGTAGGCCAGTACCGCGCGACGGGCCGGACCCCGGTACGCGCCGAGCGCGTACACGGGTGGGGCGGGCTCGGCGAGCAGCGGTCTTTCGACGCGGCGCAAACCGCCCAGTCCCGCGGAGCAGGCCCGGCACCAGGCGGTGCCGGGCGCGTCGCAGCCGGCGCAACGCAGCGGCAGCAGCAGGTCGATCAGCCCGGAAAGCCCGTCATCTAGCCAGGAAGCTCGCATGAGCCGATGGTGGCGCAAGTCGCCGTCCCGACTCACCGACGCGTGTCGGGGTTGGTCAGCCGGGGAAGAACGGGATGGAGCCGCCGCGGATCGGGACCTGAAGCAGGGACCAGACATCATCGGTGTCCCGGGACTCCCAGAGCCCGCTGCGGTCGGCGACGATCACGCGCGCGCCCGAGGCGACCGTGACCGCGTTCAACGGCTGGCCGAGGTTCGCCGCGGTGTAAGGGACCCAGCGGAACCCGTCGACCGACACCTCGAAGACCGGCGTGGTGTTGCTGTCGGTGATCGCCACCAGCGACTCGTTCTCCAGCCACTCGACGCCGGTGATGCGCACGCCCTGGGTGGACGCCAGCGCGATCGGCCGGGTCAGCACCACGCGCCCGTCCTGATCGGACACCCCGGCGACCACGATCTGCCCGTCGACCACCGCCGCGACGCGGGTTCCGTCGCGAGACAGCCGCAGGTCGGTGATCGACCGACCGCCGGTGAGCTCGTGGGCGTCCACCTGGCGCGGCACCCAACTGTTGCCGGTGTCCAGCGCGCGCACCACGTCGTGACCGTCCACGACGGTCCACACCTCGGATTTTCCGCGCCAGGTCGGCTTGCTCATGTAGGCACCGACCGTCGGCAGTTCCGGCAGGTGCGCGCCGTAGCGGCCGACCCGCAGCACCACGCCACCGGGGCGACGGGTGACTGCCGCGATCTGGCTGCCGTCCGGCGACTGGCCGGCCCGGACCACGTCGTATTCGCCCGAGCCGGCCGGGCCGGGAATCGGCTGCGCGTTCCGGTCCAGGACCACTAGCCGTTCGTCGACCACGGCCAGCCCGGGCAGGTCCGGACGGGCGAGATTGTCGGACTCGTAGGGCACGAGGTCGGTCGGCCGCAGGTCCTGCGCGTCCGGCAGCAGCGGCGCGCCCTCCTCTTTGAGCCGCACCCGCGCGCTGCTGACGCTCTGCAGGGTGAACACGACCTGGGCGGCTATCAGCCGCCTGGTTTCGCGCGGCACGTTGCCGAGGCTGGTGAGGTTGACCTCCAGCGCGCCGTCCCTCGCCTCGGTGGTGTTGGTCTTGGGATGCACGCCGCCCGGGATGGCGGTGTGCATCGATGACCGCAGACCCTCGGACGGCCCGCTGGTCAGCAGGTCGATGACCCGCCTGGGCAGCGTGCTCGCCGGCTGCGACACCACGTATCGCAGGTCCGGGACGACGCCGGTCGAGTCGTGGTCGAGGAAGTAGATCGGCACCGGCCGGTACACGGTGCTGAACGAGCCCTTGCTGGCGACGAGTTCGGGCGGCGGGGTCGCGATGCGCCACTGCCCGTCCGCCTGGCGCTCGACCCGCACCTGCGTCTGGTATTCGCCGACCTCGGGCACGAACGACGAGTCCGGCAGCAGCCGTCCCACCTTGTCGGCCTGCAGGCCGACAATCTGCACGCCCTCGGGCAGCGGCACGGGCTGCGGCGCCGGGATGGTGTCGACGTTGTCCACGATCAGCAGGCCCGGTGGTGGGCCCCAGTCCAGTCGCTCCGGCAGGGTGAGATGCAGCCGCGCTGCCTCGTGGTTGCTTTCCGGGGCGGCGGCCGAGTCGACGAAGCTGCGCACCAGGGCGAGCGGGTCGGTGCCGCTCGGCGGCGGAGTCACCGGTGTGGTCGCATTGCTCTCGTCGACAGCCTTCACTGCCTTCGGGTCCGAGCTCTCCGGGATCGATGCGCACGCCGACACCGACAGCAGCAGGGCCACCAGCACCGCCACCCGGCGGGCAAAGCGCACGCGCATCACTTGTCCTCCCAGGTCTCCTCGAATAACCGCGCCGGTCCCTGATCCCGGAGTTCCGGCTCGCCGGACTCGCCGTCCTGCGGCGGATCGACCCCGGCCGCCAGCAGTGCCTCCGGCGCCGCGATGCGGCGGGTGCCCGGCAGTGGCAACGGGCTGCTGTCGAACGCCTCGCCCGGCTGTCGGGGCAGCGTGAGGCGGAAGCAGGAACCCTCGCCGGGCTCACCCCACGCGTCCAGCGTGCCACCGTGCAACCGCGCGTCCTCCAGACTGATCGACAGCCCCAGCCCGGTGCCACCGGTCCGCCGATTGCGGGACGGATCGGCCCGCCAGAACCGGGTGAACACTAGCTCGGCCTCGCCCGAGCGCAGGCCGACGCCGTAATCCCGGACGGTCACCGCGACGGCCTGCTCGCTTCCGCCGAAGCGGATTTCCACCGGCCCGCCCTCGGCATGGTCGATCGCGTTGGCCACCAGGTTGCGCATGATGCGCTCCACCCGGCGGGCGTCGGCGACGATGATGAGCTCGGTGCCGTCGGCCGGTGCGATCACTCGCAGCTCCACCCCGCTGGTGTAGGCGATGGCGCGCAGCGACTCCACGGAGCGGTCCACGATCTCGGTGAGGTCCAGTGGTTCGGCGGCCAGGTCGGCTACGCCGGCGTCCAGCCTGGAGATCTCCAGCAGATCTGCCAGCAGCAGTTCGAACCGGTCGAGTTCGTCCACCAGCAGCTCGGTCGACCGGGACAGGCCGGGCGGGAACTGTCCGCGGGACGCGTGCAGCACGTCGGCAGCCATCCGCACCGTGGTCAGCGGGGTACGCAGCTCGTGAGAGACGTCCGAGGTGAACCGGCGCTGCAACTGGCCGAACTCCTCCAACTGCGTGATCTGCTGCTTGAGGCTGTCGGCCATCTCGTTGAACGACTCGGCCAACCGCGCCACGTCGTCCTCGCCGATCACCCGCATCCGCTTGTCCAGGTCACCTTCGGCGAGTTCCTCGGCGATCTGCGCGGCCTGCCGCACGGGACGCACCACCTGGCGGGTCACCAGGTTCGTGATGGCACCGAGCAGCACCAGCAGTACCGCGCCGCCGAGCAGCAGGGTCTGCTGCACGACCGCGAGGGTGCGCTGCTCAGCGGTCAGCGGGAACAGCAGATAAACCTGCAATGGCCTGGTAGCGGTGCTCACCGGGGTCCCCACCGCCAGCATCGTGACCGGGCCGTTCTCGCTCTGCACGGTGGTGATCTTGGTGGTCAATTGGCCGCGTTCGACGAATTGGCGCAGGTCCTGCGGCACGTCCTCGATCGGGCCCGCCGCCGGTTGCAACCGACGGTCTCCCGGCGCGTGCCCGTCGACCAGTACGGGCTCGAACGCCCCGGCCACCGTCTCGGTGGTGGACTGCCCGGAGGAAGTCGTCGTCAGCCGGTTCAGGGCGGCCTGCAACTGCTCGGCCACGTTGTCCGCGTTCGGGTCGACCGCGGTCAGCTCTCGCTCCAGGATCGGCTGGCTGTACTCGGCCTGCGCGATCGCGGCGTTCTCCTTGGCGGTCACCAGTTGCGAGGTGATCTGCCACTGCAACACCATGCCGAGCACGAACACCACGGCCAACGACAGGGCAAGGGTGCTGACCACGACGCGCAGTTGCATCGAACGCCGCCACAGCGCCTCGAAGCGGTGCCACCGGTCGCGGATCTCCTCGCGGACACGGCTGATCAACCGCCGCACCACGCGGCTTTGACGCGTCCACACGCTCAAGGCAACCGTCCCTCGGGCCCCTCCACTACAACGACCCGGCTAGCAACTCTGTCAAAAGCCCGACCGCCGGCCTACACCGGTGCCCTAGGCCGACACCTGTCCGCATGCGGTTCGACGTCAAGCAAGCAGCCACTGCCGAATCCACCACGCACGCAACTCGCACCGCCCGCGGTTCTCAGCTGCTGTGCGCGGGAAGACAGCAGCGGCGTGTTGCATTCGACCTGCCTAAGGCCAGGCTCACGGACCGAGGACGGCTGCGTTCGCCACAAGTTCCGTCCCGGGGAATGGGCCTGGAGCCCCTTTCGGTGCGCCTGCTCGCGAGCAGGCGCACCGGCTCGATCAGCCGATCACGGGGGGCCGGCTTTGTAGCCGACGCCGCGGACCGTAAGCACCACCTCGGGGCGCTCCGGGTCGCGCTCCACCTTCGACCGCAGGCGCTGTACGTGCACATTGACCAGTCGGGTGTCGGCGGCGTGCCGATATCCCCACACTTGCTCCAGCAGGACCTCGCGGGTGAACACCTGGCGCGGCTTGCGGGCCAGCGCCACCAGCAGGTCGAACTCCAGCGGGGTCAACGCGATCGGGTGGCCGTCGCGGGTCACCTCGTGGCCGGGTACGTCGATGGTCACGTCGCCGATGGTCAGCACCTCGGCCGGCTCCGCATCGGTCCGGCGCAGCCTGGCGCGCAGCCGGGCGACCAGTTCCTTCGGCTTGAACGGCTTGACGACGTAGTCGTCCGCACCGGATTCCAGTCCCAGCACCACGTCGACCGTGTCGCTCTTCGCGGTCAACATCACGATCGGCACGACGGACTCGGTTCGGATGGCCTTGCAGACGTCGATGCCGTTCATCCCCGGCAGCATCAAGTCCAGCAGCACCAGATCGGGTTTGAGCTCCCGCAAGGCAGGCAACGCTTTGGTGCCGTCGCTAACGACGGCGGTCTCGAACCCCTCACCTCGGAGCACGATGGTCAGCATTTCGGCCAGGGCCGGATCATCGTCCACCACGAGCACGCGTGCCTTCATAGCCAACATGGTTGCACTTGTCACTCAGCCGCTGTGCATCCACCCGCAGATCGTCGTCGCAGGTCGCGCCACAGCGGCGGGTTCGGCGCAGTGAATACCGCTGAATGGAGTAGACCTGCTGGCAGTTTCATGCAGTGCCCCTATTTGACCGCGGGTGTCCATCGACTCACGTTGCGTAGCAACGGGAACCGAACCTGACCGGCGGCGCCGGTGTCCCAGCTCGTGCGGGCGGCGGCGAATGTGCACTTCGGACAGTGCCGCTGCCCCGACGCGGCCGTGGATTAGGCAAGCACGTGTTTGTCGACGAGAGTGCCGAAGTCCACGTGGTTCACGCCGTCCACCACGACCCACGGCGACCACCAGTTCTCCGCGGCAAGTTGCTCGTAGACCTCGCCGCAGCGCTGCTGCAATGAGGCGTCGGACTCGAAGTTGTCCCGTTGCCTGTCCACTTCGGTGCGTTCGCGGTGCTCGGCGCGGCGAGCCGCCACTTCCGTCGGTACCTGCAACAGAATCTGCAGGTCCGGTTTCGGCAGCGCGAAACGCATCACCTCCAACTCGTGGAGCCAGGCGACGAAGTCGCCGTGGCTGTCCTGGTAGAGCCGAGCGGCGCCGTAGGCGGCATTCGAGGCGACGTAGCGGTCAAGGAGGACGACGTCGTACGCGCTGAGGTCAGCGCGAAGCGCGTCCGCCGCGTCGCGGCGGTCGAGCGCGTAAAGGACGGCCATGCCGTGGACGGAGTCGGCGAGGTCGCCGTGGTTGCCGCGGAGCGCCTCGGCGACGAGTTCGGCATGCACGTCGTCGGAATAGCGCGGGAAGGCCAAGCGCGCCACGGAGTGGCCGCGGGCCGTCAATTCCGCCGTGATCCCGTTGGCGAGCGTGCGCTTGCCCGCGCCGTCTAGTCCCTCGATGACGATTAGTCGACCCACATCCACGACGGTAGTCCAGGCGCCCCCACCTCGATCCAGGCGCCCACGGCCGCTCGCCAGACGCACTGATCCGGTTTTGCCGCCGTCGGAGTGCAACCTGCTGTGGTACCTCGCGCTGTGCGGCAACTCTGCGTCGTCGCTACCGCTTTACCGCGACGAGGCTCGCTGGACGAAGCATTCCGACATCGGCGGGTAGTGCACCGAGGTCGTGCTCCGCCTTCGGGTGACGATCAGCGACGCTGCCAGCGGCAGGACACTCGGGCTTAACGCCGCTCAATGTCGGTGCGGATTTCCGACCGCCAGCCTGCGGCTCACTTCGCGGGAATGGACTTGCTGAAGTGCAGGGCCGGAATGATGAACCCGGACGAAAGGTAGCGGCGGTGGGCGTCGTGCCGGTGCGTCCCGGAGTCGAGGTGGAGCTGCTCGCATCCAAGCCGCCTCGCCTCGTCGTTGATCCATCTCAGCAGAGCGCGGGCGTGGCCCTGGCGGCGCGCTGCAGGCAGCGTGCTCAGGTCGTCGATATAGAGATACCGGCCCCAAGCCAAGCTGTGTGCCAGCCGGAAGCCCGCTGCCGCGACTACTGCTCCGCTCGCGTCAAACGAGCCGATGAGGCGGTATCCCTCGGCTTGCTGCAGACGCACCCGCGCAACGAAATCCGGCGGATCGGCGAGGTGCGGGCGCAGCTCCTTCATAGCCGGATAAGCCAACTCGACGGTTCCTTCGCCCAGCTCCGCGATGGTCACGTTGGTTTCGATGACGTGCTCACTCACGCCATCCATAGTTAACGGTCAAATGGCATCAGATAAGTGCCAACTATCAGGAATTCGAAGATGCCACTTGTGCTTCCAGGCCACACAGGCCACTGCCCCGACTCGATGACAATCCAGGTGGGTCGTTCGAGAGCTTTCGAAGGCGCGGGAAGCAAAACCTTCTCCGCGATCAACAGCGGCTCCGGCCGGTCGGTGACCACCCGCGGTTCGGCATCCAGCATCGTGCTCGGCACCTTGCGCTCGAGAAGAGTTGCACGAGCAGGCGCATCGCAAAGCTTCATCGCCAACTCGGTCCGACTTTCCGGGCCGCCACGAACCTGGGAGCACCATCTCACCGTGATGTCCACCGAGTCACGTGCGACGCGAGGCGCGTCAATACCGGTAGTGCTCCGGCTTGTACGGGCCCTCCACGTCGACGTCGATGTACTCGGCCTGCTCCTTGGAAAGCCAGGTCAGCTCGCCACCGAGCGCCTGCACGTGAATTCGGGCGACCTTCTCGTCAAGTATCTTGGGCAGCCGGTAGACCTCGTTGTCGTACTCCTCGTGCTTGGTGAACAGCTCGATCTGGGCGATTGTCTGGTTAGAGAACGAGGTCGACATCACGAAGCTGGGATGCCCGGTGGCGTTGCCCAGGTTCAGCAGGCGCCCCTCGGACAGCACGATGATCGACTTTCCGTTGTCGAACACCCACTCGTCGACCTGCGGCTTGATCCGCACCCGGCGCACGTCGGCGGCGCGGTGCAGACCGGCCATGTCGATCTCGTTGTCGAAATGGCCGACGTTGCCGAGGATCGCCTGGTGCTTCATCCGGCGCATGTGGTCGATGGTGATGATGTCCTTGTTGCCGGTCGTGGTGATCACGATGTCGGCCTGGCCGATGACGCTCTCCAGCCGGGCCACCTGGTAGCCGTCCAGCATCGCCTGCAACGCGTTGATCGGGTCGATCTCGGTGATGATTACGCGGGCCCGCTGGCCGCGCAGCGACTCCGCCGAGCCCTTGCCGACGTCGCCATAGCCGCACACCACGGCCACCTTGCCGCCGACCAGCACATCGGTGCCGCGGTTGATGCCGTCGATCAGCGAATGCCGGATGCCGTACCTGTTGTCGAACTTCGACTTGGTCACCGAGTCGTTGACATTGATCGCCGGGAACAGCAGTTCGCCCTGCGCGGCCAACTGGTAGAGGCGGTTGACGCCGGTCGTGGTCTCCTCGGTGACGCCCCGGATCCCCGCCGCGGCGCGCGTCCACTTGGTGGCGTCGGCGGCCAACGACACGCGCAGCGAGTCCAAGATCACCTTCAGTTCGTCCGGGTCGTCGTCCGACGGATTCGGCACCACACCGGCCTTTTCGTACTGGACCCCCTTGTGCACCAACAGGGTCGCGTCGCCGCCGTCGTCCAGGATCATGTTCGGTCCCCGGTCACCGGGCCAGCTCAGCATCTGCTCGGTGCACCACCAGTACTCCTCCAGCGTCTCGCCCTTCCACGCGAAGACCGGGACGCCCCGAGGTTCCTCCGGGGCGCCGTGCGGGCCGACGACCGCGGCGGCCGCCGCCGCGTCGTCGGTGGAGAAGATGTTGCAAGAAGCCCAACGCACCTCGGCGCCCAGCGCCACCAGGGTCTCGATCAGCACCGCGGTCTGCACCGTCATGTGCAGCGAACCCGAGACGCGCGCGCCCTTCAGCGGATACACCCCGGCGTACTCGCGGCGCAGTGCCATCAGGCCGGGCATCTCGTGCTCGGCCAGCCGAATCTGGTTCCGACCGTCCGCGGCCAGCGCCAGATCCTTGATCGCGAACTCGATGCCGTTGCGGGTCTGCAGCTTCTCGGCACTCATCTGTCGGACTCCTCAGAAAGACCGCGGCCTGGTCGGGGCGCGGATTCGTCAGCCGATTCCGCGCCGAGCCTACCCGCAGTATTCGACTGATCGCGCTCGGCGATCACCCGGCGGGGTCGTGACCTGCCGAAGCCGGCTCCGCCGAGCAATCCGATGGTCAGCCAGCGAAGCGGAGTCTGCGGAACCGAGGACATGGGGTCCCTCGAGCGATCACAATCGGAGAGGCAGAGCTCGCCAGATGTCGATCTGCGGTGGAGAATCGCCACCGGCGTTTCGGCGATCAACAACCGCTCGGGAGGATCCAGTGCACATACCCGGGCCCGACACTCGCGTCGTCGAGCTGCGAGTACACGGCATCCTCGGCGCCACGGGCGACGAGCTGACCGATTCGGTGGCCGCGGTGGACGTCGCCGGAGACGGCATTGGGCGCATCATGCGACCGGCCGACCGGCTGCGCCGTCCCGTGCCCGGCCCCATGCTGTCGACCGGGGACCGCTCGGTGCCCCGGATCATCGAAGGCTACATCTGGGGCGGCATGACCTCCGGCGGCCTGTCCAAGGCAACCTGGGCCTTGCTGTTCCCGTTCGCGCTGGCCAACATGGCGCACTGGATGCTTCCACCGGCCCGGACCGACAACCCGCTCAGCCGCGCACTCTCGTCCGCGCTGCGCGCGCTGCTCCGTACTTCGGCCCTGCTGCTGACGATGCTGTTCGTCGCGCAACTGACCGTGGTCAGCCTGGACCTGGTGGCCGCGCAGTGCCTCCAGCCGGGCGTACCGTGCATGGAGTTCGTCCCGGAAGTTGCCCGGAACCTCGACATCCTGCGCTCGTCGGCCGCATTGCTGCCCGTCGTACTCGTGGTCCTCCTCATGTATCGTCTGTCCACTGTGTCCTGGCAGGTCTCCGCGCCGAAGACCGACAAACCGCAGCATTCGGCGCGCGCGCCGATGTTGCCCGGGGCGAACGTCGTCGCGGACCCAGACACGCCGGCATTGCGCGCCCTGCACGTCGTCGCCGCACTGTCCACTGTGGCGTTGCTCGCGCTTGGCGGGCCATTCGCGATCACCGCTGATCCGCGCTGGCTGCTCGCGGTAGCCCTGCTCTGCACCGCCTTGATCGGGACCGCCGCGCTCGACGATCCGGCCGGGATGCACCCCGGTCGCGGGAAAAACGCCGTGCGGACCGTTCTCGGGCGAACACCGCGCCGCGTGATGATGACCGCAGCGTCGGTGCTGCTCTGCTCGGTCGCACTCCTTCCCGAGCCGCTGACCGGTCCGCTGCCCGGATCCGGCGCCACGGTCGACGCGATCACTGGTGCGCTGGTGATCACGTGCCTCGCGGTGGCCATCCTGCTCGCGCCCGCCGCACTGCTGGCGCGACCTGGCTGGAAGACATGCCCGCCTCGCCTCCGCCCCTGGGCCGGGGGTTGGATGACCGCGCCGATTCTGATGGTCGCCTGCATGCTGGGAAACGGTTTCGGCGCAGGGTTCGGCCTCAGCGTGCGGCAGGCGCTAACTTCCCAGCATGTACAGACCGCCCCGGTGCTGAGCCTGCCCACCGCGTACGACGACGTGACGATCTTTTGGGGCACGACCGCCGTGCTCACGCTAGCCGCTGCGACCGTCTGGACCCCGTGGATGTTGCTCAAGCGGTGGCGGGCGGGGCGCGCCGACAGCGACACGGACAGGTCGGATGACTCGGTCGGCACCGACGACTCGATCCCCGACGAGGTCGCATTGCTGCACGCCGGGCGGCGCAAGGACCAAAGTGCGGCGGCTAACGCCTGGAAGTGGGCGGACCTGCAGCGTCGTTACTCACATTATGTCCTCCTGGTGATCACTGGGGTGCTGGCGGTCAGCACCGCGTCGGCCCTGGTGGCGCGGTTCGCCGGGTTGCCCGGGTTCGCCTGGTCGGGATGGCTGGTCGGCGTCGGAGTCGCCGCCCTGGCGACACTCGCCGTCGGGTTGCTGCGGATGGTGTACCAGGCGGCGACCAAGCGGAACACCGCCCGTCACCTGGGCGTGCTCTGCGATCTGGCGCTGTTCTGGCCCCGCGAGGCGCATCCCGTGGTGCCACCGTGCTACGCGCTGAAAGTGGTCCCCGAACTCGTCGACCGGGCCACCGAACACCTCGCCGATCCGAACACGCGCGTGGTGCTGGTCGGGCACAGCCAGGGAAGTTTGCTCGCCACCGTCGCCACCGCCCGGCTGCTGGAGTCGCTGCCCGAGGCCGACCGCGAACGGGTCGGGCTGGTGACCGCGGGTTCGCAACTCCAGTGGGCGTACCCGCGCGCGTTCCCGGGCGTGGTACCGCACGCTTCGCTGCGCGATCTCGCCGGCGCGCTCGGCGGTCGCTGGCGCTCGCTGTGCCGCGGCACCGACCCCATCGGCGGCGCGGTGACCACCTGGAACCGGCAGGTCTACGACGGCATGCTGATCGGAGTCGGTTTCCGAGCCGACGGAACCGAGGGACCACTGCCCGCCGCCACCCGCGGACCGACCGGCGCCCTGGTGCTCGGCGGCGACCACTGGATCCCGGACCCGCAGCGCGGCCCGTTCTCCTGCCGCCGCTGGGTTCCCGGCGTGCTCGGCCACACCGATTACGCCAGTGACCCGGAGTGGGACCGGGCGGTCGCGATGGCCGCTGGTCTGGAGACTCCGGTCCGCGGCGCCGCACTGCCGCTGCGGCCCCAGACTCCGACCCCTGCCCAGCTTCCGGCCACGGCAAGCCCCTCGAAGACCCTGCACCTGACGGCACAGGGCGGCGACGGCGGATCTCTCACCGGCAACATCGAGGAGTTGACCCACGCGTCCGCGGAGGCCGCAGAGCCCGAAACCGTCCGCAACAGCCAAGCAGACGAGCCGGAGCGAACCACTGCGGCGGCGCTGCAGCATGATGCCAAGCCCCGCACAGAGCCTTCGGTGTTACCGGAGATCACCGAGCCCCGTGGTCGCAGCGCTCCGTGGGAACGCGGCATGGCGCTGCGCGCCGCCGAGCATTGATCGGATCCCGGAAGCCGCAGGCCGGACAGCGCCTCAGCGGCCCGCCACCGTGCGTCGCGCCTCCACGACGTGACGCACGACCAGCACGCAGCACTCGGCGGGGGTCCAGTGCCCTGCGGGGGACCGCCGTCGGACGAGCACATGATCGCTCCTGGTGTGCCCGAGAGCCGCACCGCAGCGGAGGCGGCCACGATCACGAACGCATTCCGCTGGGGACCATCGGGGCGGTACTCGGAGTTCCGGACCCTGCGGCGTCGCAGCACTGCTTGGTCGAATCCGCACGCAATGTCACCGCGGCGATGTGCGACGGGATGCCTGTTTCTGGTAGCAGCTGTTTTCGGTGCCATGCTCGCCATGATCCCGATCCGAAGCCCGGAGATCATCACCCAGCCAGGTGAACGTTTGTTCGAATGGGTGGCGAAAAAGCGGCGCCGCCCTCGTGAGGCGGCGCCGCTTTCGGCAATCAGCGGGTTACGGGGTCGAGTCGCGCGACACCGAACCACCAGCCGCCACCTCGCTGGCCTGGCGCTCGGCCAACCGCGAGTGGGTGCGGCCGTACAGGAAGTAGATCACGATGCCGGCGGCCATCCAGACCACGAACCGGATCCAGGTGAGCGTGGTCAGGTTCAGCATCAGCCAGACGCAGGCGATGATCGCCAGGATCGGAACGAACGGCACCAGCGGTGCGCGGAAACCGCGCGGCAGGTCGGGCCGCGTCCTGCGGAGCACGATCACGCCGAGCGAGACCAGCACGAAGGCGAACAACGTGCCGACGTTGACCATCTCTTCCAGCTTGTCCGCCGGGAAGAAGCCGGACGCGACGACCACGACCACACCGACCAGGACGGTGGCCCGGACCGGGGTGCCGTGCCGCGGGTCGGTCTTGGCCAGCCCACGCGGCACCAGGCCGTCGCGGGACATCGCGAACAGCACGCGGGTCTGCCCCAGCAGCAACACCATGACGACCGTCGTCAAACCGGCCAGCGCACCGACCGAGATGATCGCCGCCGCCCAGGTCACACCGTGCTGAGCGAAGGCCGTGGCCAGGGTGGCGCGGGTGCCGTCCTCGCTGGTGGCCAAGTCGGTGTACGGCACCATGCCGGTGACCACCAGCGCGACCGCGACGTAGAGCACGGTGACGATCGCCAGGGAACCGAGGATGCCGCGCGGGGCGTTCTTCTGCGGGTTGCGGGTTTCCTCCGCCGTGGTGGCCACGATGTCGAAGCCGATGAAGGCGAAGAACACCAGCGACGCCGCCGCCAACAACCCGAAAACGCCGTAAGTACTGGTCTCGCCGCCGAGGATCAGCGACAGCAGCGACTGCTCCAGCTTCGGGCTGTCCGCAGCGGCGCTCTGCGCCGGCGGGATGAACGGGGTGTAGTTGGCCGTGTTGATGTAGGCCAGGCCCACCACGATGACCAGCAGCACCACCGCCACCTTGATCAGCGTGATCACCAGGCTGACGCGGGCCGAAAGCTTCGTTCCGATGGCGAGGAGCGTGCACAGCACCACGGTGAGCACCACCGCGCCCCAGTCGAATTGCAGCGCCCCGAGTTGCAGCACCGTGGGCACGTGCAGGCCGATCAACTTGAGCACCTGCTCAAGGTAGATCGACCAGCCCTTGGCCACGGCCGCCGCGGCGACGGCGAACTCCAGGATCAGGTCCCAGCCGATGATCCAGGCGATGAACTCGCCGAACGTGGCGTAGGAGTAGGTGTACGCGCTGCCCGCAACCGGAACGGTGGAAGCGAACTCGGCGTAGCACAGTGCCGCCAACCCGCAGGCGATTGCCGCGAGCACGAACGAAAGTGACACCGCAGGACCAGAAACGTCGCCGGCGGTTCTCGCGGCGAGGGTGAAGATGCCGGCACCGATGACCACGGACACCCCGAAGACGATCAGGTCCCAGGTGCCGAGGTTCTTTCGTAACTTGGTGTCCGGTTCGTCGGTATCCAAGATCGATTGTTCGACCGACTTGGTACGCCACAGCCCAGTGCCTGGCACTGTCGCCTCCCTCAGTAAACCCAAATGGTGGATCGCACCCTAACTCGGCAGTGTGGCGATCGACAGTGGGTAATCGCTTTCCACCACCCGTTTCGTTAACGCCTTGTGATGCGAGCCCACGTCACGCCCGATCGGGTCAGGGGGTCACAGCCCGTCCCCGCTCCAGGTCGGGTTCAAGGTAGATCAGGCGCGCCGCGGGCACTTTCGCCCGGATCCGCGCCTCGGCGCCGTCGATCTCGGCGGCCACCTCCGCCACCGACAGCGATGGCGCGAGACCGATCTTGGCGGCGATCAGCAACTCGTCCGGGCCGAGGTACTGGGTGCGGATGTGGATCACCTTCTCGACGCGCTCGGACTCCAGCTGGGCCACGATCTCGTCGAGCACGTCGCGAGTGGCGCCCTCCCCGATGAGCAGGCTCTTGGTCTCGATGATCAGCACGATCGCGATCACCCCAAGCAGCACGCCGATGCACGCGGTGCCGATGCCGTCCCACACCGAGTTGCCGGTCAGCACGGTGAGGCCGACGCCGCCCAGCGCGAGCACCAAGCCGATCAGCGCGCCGAGGTCCTCCAGCAGCACCACCGGCAGTTCCGGGGTCTTGGCCTTCCGGATGAACTGCCACCAGGTCAGCCCGCCCTTGATCGTCCGCGATTCCTTGATCGCGGTGACGAAGCTGAAGGACTCCAGGCCGATCGCGATCACCAGGATCAGCACCGCCACCCAGGCCCACTGCAACGGCTCGGGGTGCTGGATCTTGTGGATGCCCTCGTAAAGGGCGAACACCGAGCCGAGGCTGAACAGCAGTAGCGCGACGACGAAGGAGTAGAAGTACCGGTCCCGGCCGTAGCCGAAGGGGTGCTCCTCGGTGGGTTTGCGCTGCGAGGTCTTCTGGCCCAGCAGCAGCAGGCCCTGGTTCGAGGTGTCGGCGAGCGAGTGCACCGATTCCGCCAGCATCGACGATGAACCGGTGAACAGGAACCCGCCGAACTTGGCCACGGCGATGCCCGCGTTGGCGGCCAGGGCGGCCAGGATGGCCTTGGCTCCGCCTCCTGCTGACACGATGTATCTCCCGATTCGGTATGCGGTTCGGCCGGTACGCGGCCCAATGTCGGGAGAAATCTACCCGGTGCTTTCCCGGACGGGGACGAAGTACGCAGAACTCCCTGGTCGACGCTTAGAACGCGCCCGCGGCGGCGCGGAAGACCTGGGCGTTGCCGCCGGCGTCGAGCTCGGCGGGGTGCACGTCCACGGCCGGATCGGATGCCGCCAGCCACACCGAGTTGCCACGCTCCAGCAGCAGTTCACGCGGCAGGGATCCGTTGCCCCGGTGCGCGGTGCTGGTCAGCTGGACGCTTCCCTTGGTGCACAGAAGTATCTGCGGCCCGGGCGAGTCCAGCCGGACGGTGCCGCATTCGGCCGGCGTCCAGTCCAATCTGGACAGCTCGAACTCGTCGGCCGGTGCCCAGTAGGCGGTCAGGTTGGCGTCCAGCGACTCGCCCTTGAGCACCCGCATGTCGCCACAGGCGAAGTCCAGCACCCGCAGCAGTTCGGGGACGTCGACGTGCTTGGGGGTCAAGCCGCAGCGCAGGATGTTGTCGGAGTTGGCCAGGATCTCGATGCCCGTGCCGTGCAGGTAGGCGTGCAGGTTCCCGGCGGGCAGGAAGATCGCCTCGCCCGGCTGTAGCACAAGCCGGTTCAGCAGCAGGCTGGCCAGCACTCCGGCATCGTGCGGATATGCCTCGCCGAGTTCGAGCACCGTGCGGCATTCGAGGGCGAACTCGCCGCGGCCGCGCACGTGCGCCACGCAGGCGTCCAGCAGGTCCGGCAGCACCTCGCGCAGGTAGTGCTCGGGCAGCGTTATCCAGGTCGTGAACAGGGCACGCAGCCCGTCGGCATCGGGTTGCGCGGCAAGCAGTTCGCGGTGGGCGCGCAGGCTCGGGACGGCCAGGTCGTCGAGCAGTCGCACGGTGCGCTGCGCCTCGCGGAATCCGGCCAGCGCGTGGAACTCGGTCAACGCGCAGATCAGCTCTGGTTTCGCGGTGGGATCCGGATAGTTGCGGTTCGGCGCGTTGCGCGCGATGCCCGCGTCCTCTTCCCGCCGGAAACCTTCCGCGGCCTGCGCGGCCGACGGGTGCGCTTGCAGGCTCAGCGGCTCATCGGCCGCAAGCACCTTGAGCAGGAAGGGCAACCGGCCGCCCCAGCGCTGCGCGCATGCGGAGCCCAAGTGGTGCGCCGGGTCGCTGTCCAGCAGAGTCAGCAGCGATACTTCGTCCCCATCGGGTCGGACCACCCGCGACGGGTCCCCCGGGTGGGCGCCCATCCACAGCTCTGCTTCGGGATGCGGTGTCGGGACGGGCCGACCGAGCAGATCAGCAATAGCGGTACGCGAGCCCCACGCATAGGGGCGCACCGCGTTCCGCAGTAGCTCCACAGTCGCTCTCGCTTCCTCGTCCTCACATCTGCTCGTCCCCGACGCCCCGGCACAGCACACCGCACCGGGCCCACGGGCGGCATCGGGGCAACCCCTGAACTCTCCCTCAGTGCATCGCCAGTGCGGGCCAACCAGGCCCGTTCAGAGTTCCGGCGGCCAGCCCCAGGTATACGGCGGCCAGGTCGAATCGGGCGGCCAGCGCCGCGGAACGAAGGACGGCGTCGTTGTTCACCGACTCGCCGGGTGTGACCAGGTCCGCACTCGGCAAGTCCCGGGTCGCGGCTCGTTCGAACGCCTCCCCCGGTGCGTCGTACCGCGTGCTGACCAGGAACACGCGCAGCAACCCACCCGGGTTGTCCTCGGGGTCGGCGAACAGGTCCGCCTCGGAGCCGACCGCGGCAGCGGCGCGATGCAGCGCGCGTTCGGTTGCGGCCTGCGGGTAGTCGGCGACGTCACAGGGCACCCCGGCATGGCAGCCGAGCGCGAACGCACCGTGCTCCGCCACCGCCGTGGATACCGGGTCGAGGCCCCACAGCAGCGGGGCCCGGTCGGCCAGGCGCAGCGCCAGCGACTTCGCGGGGTTGATCAGCGATTCGTGGCTAGGGTGCGCGCGTTCGGCCTCCCGGTCGAGTTCGTCGGCCAGCTGTTCGGCATTGAAGCTCAGCAACCCCAGGGCACCGAGGGTGCTGAGCCCGGCCGCGAAGACATGTGCGAACGACAGCGCCGGTGGCACCGGGATGCGCGGCGATAGCAGTTTGGCGCGGCCCGCTCCCGCGGCGGCGACCGGTCCGTCCGCCGCGACCGGCAGCACGACCGTCGCGCCGCGGCGGCAGGCCACCGACACCGATTCGGCCAGCACCGCGTCGCCGAGGTCGTCGGTGTGCGCGAAGACGACGTCCAGCGCGCCAACCCAGGCGGGAACGGCCTCCACGATCACCAGCGGAACCGGGCACCGCAGCCCGGTCAACGCGGCCAGCAGGCGGCAGACCCCCGGGCCGACGCCGGGCCGGGCCAGCAGCACCACGGCGCGTGGGCGCCCGTCGGCGAGATCGTCCAGCCCCACGTCACGCGCGGTCTCGGCAGCGGCTCGGACCTGCGCCCCGGAGAGAGCGGCGAGCCGCAGCAAGCCGCCGGAATCCACCTCGGCCAGCCTGGGCGGATCGTCGAAGAGACTGTCGTCCAGCACGGAACGTCACTCCTCCCCGGCAGCGCCGGGGGCCGGGCCTCCGACGGCTTCTTCCAGCAACAGCACCGGAATTCCATCCCGGACCGGGAAGCCACGGCCGCAGGAGGTGCAGGTCAGGTAATCGGCCAGCGCGTCATCGCCCAGGCCCAGCCGCAGCGATGCGTGCTGCGGGCACGGGCAAGCCAGGATCTCCAACAACTCCGGTTGCAGGTCAACGGCCACTTTTCCTCCCAAACTCACCCGCGCCGACGCTGCGGGCCCGCACTCCGACGATCGTGGCGATGCCGGGATTTCACCCCCGGACGACCGCGAGCACCTCGTCGCGCAGCGCGGTCATCGCGTCAGTGTCCCTTGCCTCCACGTTGAGCCGGAGCAGCGGTTCGGTGTTGGACGGGCGTAGGTTGAACCACGATCCGTCCGACAACTCCACGGTAAGCCCGTCCAGTTCGTCGACACGAGCACCACTGCGGTCACCGAACGCCTCCGCCACGGCGCGCATCCGGCCCTGCTGGTCGTCGACGGTGGAGTTGATCTCGCCCGAGGCGGCGTAGCGCGAGTAGTCGGCCATCAGCCTCGACAGCGGCGCGGCCTGGCCGCCGAGCGCGGCGAGCACGTGCAGCGCGGCGAGCATGCCGGAGTCGGCGCGCCAGAAGTCGCGGAAGTAGTAGTGCGCGGAGTGCTCGCCGCCGAAGATCGCGCCGCTCTCGGCCATCGTCTGCTTGATGAAGGAGTGCCCGACCCGCGTGCGCACCGGCTTTCCGCCGTGCTCGGCGACGATCTCGGGCACGGCCTTGGAGGTGATCAGGTTGTGGATGATCGTCGCGCCGGGCTCCTTGGCCAGCTCGCGAACCGCGACCAGCGCGGTGATCGCGCTCGGCGAGACCGGTTCGGCGCGCTCGTCCACCACGAAGCAGCGGTCGGCGTCGCCGTCGAAGGCAAGTCCGGCGTCGGCACCCAACTCGCGGACCTTGGCCTGCAGGTCGACGAGGTTCGCCGGGTCGAGCGGGTTGGCCTCGTGGTTGGGGAAGGTGCCGTCCAGCGCGAAGTACATCGGCACCAGCTCGACCGGCAAGCCCTCGAACACGGTCGGCACGGTGTGCCCGCCCATCCCGTTGCCGGCATCCACCACGACCTTCAGCGGGCGGATGCCACTGATATCCACGAGTTCGCGCAGGTAGGTGGCGTACTCGGCGGCCACGTTCCGCTGGGTGGCGGTGCCCTTGGCGCCCAGGAACTCCGGCACGCCGTGGGCGACCAGCTCCTGAATCTCGGACAGCCCGCTGTCCTGACCCACCGGGGCGGCCCCGGCGCGGCACAGCTTGATGCCGTTGTAGCGAGCCGGGTTGTGGCTGGCGGTGAACATCGCGCCGGGCAGGTCGAGCCGCCCGGAAGCGAAGTACAGCATGTCGGTGCTGGCCAGGCCGATGTTGATCACATCGACGCCCTGCCCGATGACGCCCGCGGCAAACGCCTCGGCCAACTCCGGCGAGGATTCCCGCATGTCGTGCCCGATGACCACCGCCGGACCACCTACGAGCCGGGTGAAAGCGGCGCCGATCTCCCGCACCACTTCGGCGTCCAGGACGTCACCGACCACTCCGCGAATGTCGTAGGCCTTGACGATCCCCGACAGGTCCCGCACGCTGCACCCTCCCCGTTTCCGCGCCACAGACGTGGCCCGAAGCCTACCGGCGATCGAGAGCGCGGTGGTGTCCGCTAGACGCACCAGAGCTGTTCGTCACGATCTATTCACTCGTCGATCGGATCGGGCAGCGCGCGCAGGTGGCCGCGACGGCTACCCCCGGAGGCGAATTCCTGAGCCTCGACCGGCCGGTCCGGCCGACCGGCCTCCCGCACGGCCTCGGCCAGCGCGGTCAGGTCGTCGTCGGACGGCTCCGGCGGCGCGAACTCGCCCTCGTGGCGCACGACCTCCCAGCCCTTCGGCACGGTGAGCCGCAACGCGTGCGCTTCGCACAGGTCGTAGCTGTGCGGCTCGGCATAGGTGGCCAGCGGGCCGACCACCGCGGTGGAGTCCGCGTAGGCATAAGTGAGCGTGGCGACGGCCGGGTTGGTACACCCGGTCCGCGAGCAACGCCTCACGCTCCGCACGACACGCACGATAGCGTCCCCGATCCGGCGCGCGGCGCAGGCACGCGGAAACCGCTCCCGATGGGCCCGCGAGCACCTGGTTCCGGCCTGTTTGCTCTGCGCGAACGGTGCGGGGGCGGTGGTCGTGCCGCTCCGGCCGACGCCGGAGAACCGGCCAGGGTCGAGTCGGCTTGCACCGCCGCCGGTCGCGTCGCCCGCTGCATGCGCATACTCCGGGCGGAAAACCCCCCGACGCTTGTCCCGACCTTGGCTGTCGAGGGCGTACCCTCGGCCCGTGGTGACCGCACGTGGATCTCGGCGTCGAAGCCGCTTCCGCCGGGACCGGCGGGGCCGTGGCTTGCGCGGACCGCTGTACCCGTCTTCGGTTCCGGTGTCGCGTAGCCGCTCGCAGCGGTTCGACGCGCTGGTACTGGAGGCTCTCGAACCGATCGAGCAGCGCTGGCACGCGGAGCTGACCCAGCTCGACGTGGCCGTTGACGAGGTACCGGAGATCAAGAGCACCACGCCGGAAAAGCTGGTGTGGGACGACGACGTGGTGGTGGACGCCAACGTGCCGCTGGCCCGGCTCGTCCCGGCCGGCGTCGATCGGCGCGGGTTGCCGACGCGGGCACGAATCGTGCTGTACCGACGGCCGCTGGAGGCGCGCGCCCGCGACGGCATGGACATGGCGGACCTGTTGCACGACGTGCTCGTCGAGCAGGTCGCGACCTATCTCGGGCTGGATCCCGACGTCATCGAAGGCCAGTAAGCAGGTGTCCCGAGCGGCAGCGCCTCCAGTGCTGCTGCACATCGCGCTCAGCACGGCAAGGGTCCCGGGCACCGACCGCACCGCCTCCTGACACGGCGCGTGCCGAACACGCACCCGGTTGTGGATGATCGGGAGGATCAGGTGAGCTTGCGGGGCTTTCGGCGGCGCCGTTCGGGGATGGCCGCGACGAGGGCGAACAGGATGAACGCGGCTTGCAGGCCCAGGAGTGCGGTGCGCGGGATCTCGGTGTAGCCCACCTGGACATCGGCCGCGTTCTCGGGCAGCGGGATCGCGACCTGGTGACCCCAGGCGGTGGCCAGCGGGAAGGGCCGACCGTCGATCCGGACGTACCAGCCCGGCTCGTTCTCCGCTCCTAGGACCAGTGCCCGACCCGCACCACCTTCGGACACCCGGACCGTGAACTGCGGCAGCTCGGCGGCCACCGGCAGCGGCCTTGCCTCGGGCGTCGGGGCGGGCTCCGATCGCGCCCGCTTCGCGAGGTCGGGGCCGAGCAGCTCGACCGGGCTGCTCGGCAAAACCAGCCGCAGGACGCGCCGCCCGTCGGCAAGCCGGCCGTGCTCCGCGAGCAGGCCCCCGGCGAATTCCAGCACTCGGGAGCCGTTGGGGACCACGATGAACCCCGCCCCGCGAGCCGCCGTCGCGGCAAGCGCACCGCGCACCCGAGCCGGATCGCTGGACTGCAGGTCGTCGTCGACTCGGCGAAGCCAGTCGACTGCTGGGCCGACCGGTGCGAGGTCGTCGTCGCCGAAACGGGGTCGGCCGCCGTCCATGAACCGGGCGAGCTGCGGTTCGGGTTCGAGGATCAGCACCGAACCGGGCAGGTCCACCGCGGTGTTCTGCTGGACGCGCAGTGGTCCGCCGAGCGTGGTGAGCGCCGCACCGGATGCCAGTCCCAGGAGGCCGACCACGAGCAATGGCACCAGGATCTTGTTGGAAACGCGCGGTTTTCGAGCCAGCAGCACGATCCATCCGCACCCGGCCGCGACGAGTACCAGCGGCCCGCCGGTCCATCCCGTAGTGCTCGGGCCACCGGTGATCGGTTCGGCGGCAAGGTGGTCCACCACTGCGGCCAACGCCCAACCGAAGATCGCGACAGCCGCGCCCGGCAACATCTGCGAGGACCAAGCAGTCAGAAGGGCCGCGACCGCGGCTAGCACGAACAACGCACCGACCTGGCTCGGCGATGATCCATCCGGGCTCAAGGCCAACAGCCAGGCTCCGGCCGGAACCTCGCTGACCCGTGCGCCCAGCCCGTGCAACAACATCTGGGGGTGCCGCAGCAGCACTACCGGCCACGGCAGCAGACACGCGACGGACAGCAGTGCCACCGCGACCAGCCCGGCGACGCGACGTCGGTTGCGCAAGCCCTCGTCGGGCAAGACGACGAAAGCGAGCATGGCCAGCAAGACCAATGCGAGGTGCAGCAACGGCGCGAAGGCACCCAGCACCGCCAGGCCCAACGCCGTCAGGCACGCCATCCACAGCCACTGCCCATCGGATCGAATGATCACCGATGCGATCCCGGCCAGCAGCAAGGGGACCAGGATGTGCGCGACCACGACGTCCAAGCGTCCCTGCCCGGCGGAAAGCGACGCCGCCGGCAACAAGGCATAGGCACCGGCTGCCAAGGCTCGGCGCCGGCGCGAAACCGGAAGTGCCCGGGTCGCGAGGTACGCGCTCAGACCCGCGAACACAGCGCCGAACAGCAACAGCCCCGAAACCACCACTGACGGTCCACCTAGGACAGTGCCGAAAAGCGCGAGCACCAGCAGCGAAGGGGAAGCCGGGGCGCCGGTACCGCCGTTAACGGGATGCCAGGCCGCCAGGTAGTCGCGCCACGTCGTCGCCAAGTCGGCCACCGGCAGCAACCGGCCACCTTGCAGGCCGCCCCCGAACCGATCGGCGAGCAATCCATTGGTGGCCAACGCGAACACCGCCAGCACCACCGCGAGCACCACCGGCGGCGCCAGCAGCAGCTCGCGCAGCGCCCGCCAGCGGTCGAGCGGCACAAGCAGCAGGTCCGGCCGGATCGCATCGCGCTTCGACGGCGACGGTTTGGGCACGCCCGTTTCCGGCACCGGCACCGCGATCAGTCCAGTCCGCCCCGGCGGGTCGACCCGCTCGGTGTCATCGGGAACGGCGTTGACGCGACGGCCTTCCCGTTCTCGTCCAAGGGCCAGATCACGCCGCACCCGCTCACGGACCAGTCCTTCGAAAGCGCTTCGCGCCCAGTTCCGCAACCGCGCCGACCGGCTCGTGACGAGGCCGCGGACGCTGTACCGGACCGGAATCGTGGCAGCGCGCGCGGACCTGCCCGCCAGCAGTTTCAGGCGCCCGCCAAGCAACCCGCGCAACACGGCCAGTTCGGCGGCCGACTCGGTCCACCGCCGCATCACCGCGAAACCGCACATCCGCAGCAATGTCAGGCAGAACAGCCGCGGCAGCCCGATCAGGAACGCCCACCCAGGTGCGTTGACCAAGAACGTGCGGACCTCACCGGTCCGCTCCGCTGCCGGAAAGCCTCGCCTCGCGGCCGCATGCCGCATCCGCGCGTCGGGAACCCAACGGACGCCGTGCCCGTCCAGGTTGATCCGCCAACCCAGGTCGACATCCGCGCTGCCCGAGCAGCGCGCGTCGAAACCGTTGAGCTGCTCGAAGACGTCGCGCCGCACCAGCGCACCGGCCGTCGTCACCGCCAGCGCCCCGGACGCCGGGGGTACGTCACCGGACAGCGCCGGGTCCAGTTCGAACTGCCCGATGCCGGTCTGCCGATGCCCGGCGGCATCGGTGCTCAGACCCGCGTCCACCACCAGCCGGGGATCCGCCCAGTCCAAGCCGAGCGGGCCGAGCAGCGCGGCGGCCGAATCTCGCTCCGCGGCTCGCAGCAAGCGCTCCAGGCATTCCGGCTCGGGCGCAGAATCATCGTGCAGTAGCCACAACCAGCGTCCGGGATCGGCCCACCGCTTCGTTCCGTGTGCTACCGCCGCCGCGACGGCGGCACCGAACCGGGTGCCGCGCGGCATCGTGAGCACATCGTCGATGACTCGGTCCGCGCGCCCCTGCACGAGCAGCTCCGCCGTGCGGTCGGTCGAACCGGTGTCCACCGCCACCACGCGTCGCGGCCGTTCCGTCAGCTCGCCAAGCGCTGCGAAAACATCCGGCAGCCACGCCTCGCCGTCGTGACAGACCAACACCGCCAGCACCGGCGCGACCACAATTTCCTCCCACTAACTTGATCCACTACCACAGAACGGTAATGCACCAGCAGCGGAAGAAAACCCCTTGAGCGAACTCGAATCGATCAGACCGCGCGGCGCTTGAGCTTGCGGCGCTCTCTTTCGGACAGTCCGCCCCAGATGCCGAAGCGTTCGTCGTGCTGCAACGCGTACTCCAGGCATTCGGAGCGCACTTCGCACCCCGCGCAGATTCGTTTGGCCTCCCGGGTCGAGCCGCCTTTCTCCGGAAAGAACGCCTCCGGATCGGTCTGCGCGCACAACGCGCGCTCCTGCCATTCCTGTTCGTCGTCGGTCAACTCGAACAGCTCTGCCAGGACGTCGAGTTCCGCCGCGGTAGCGTCCCCACGCTCCGCGAGGCGGCTATCTCCTGATTCCCACATCGTTGCTTCCCCCGATTTCTCCCGTTCCCACCGGTCCTCCCCAGGACCGGAACAGGACGCACTCCTGCTCGCAGGTCGCCTGGCCCCCACGGCCGGGGACCCAGCACTTTCGACGGCGGCGGTGCCGTCGCCGATCGGCTGCGCCGCCCGCCCTCTCTCCGCCGGCGATGCGTCGATCGACCGATGTCCGACCGGATCTCCCGCACCCGGCCGGCCGCTGCGCGACCATCCAACCGGCTTCTGCCCATCCAACCGGCTTCTGCCCGCAGAACGATCATTTCAGCGACGAATGACACTGCTGTGATTACACCCGTGTAGCTCCTTGCGGTCAAGCGGAGACCTTCCGTAGAGGGACGCTCCGATCAGCCGTCGGACAAGCACGTTCAGCGCATTCCGGTACTCCCTCCGTAGCAACGTGAACGCCCAAGATCATGGATACCACCCGAAGGTCATCTTCGCCGGGCAGCGCCCAGGACGCTCACCGAGTCGTTCATGGACACTGGACGGCGTGACGAAATCCGCGGTGCGAGTAAGCCCCCTGTTCCTCGCCCTCGTCGGCGTGACCGTGCTGGGCGGCGTGCTCGCCACACTGGACAACAACGCCGCCCGGGTCGGCGGCATCGTACTGATCGTGCTCGGCGGCTGGGCGACCTCGCTGTGCCTGCACGAGTTCGGCCACGCCATCACGGCCTTCCGCGGCGGCGACTGGTCGGTGCGCTCGAAGGGCTACCTGACGCTGGACCCCCGGCACTACACCGACCCGGTCCTGAGCATCGTGCTGCCGCTGATCTTCGTGGCGATCGGCGGTATTCCGCTGCCCGGCGGCGCGGTGTGGATCAACCATCACGCGCTGCGATCCCGGCGAACCGAATCGATGGTGTCGCTGGCCGGGCCGCTGACGAACCTGGTGCTCGGGCTGCTGATCGCCACCGCCGTCGCGGTCGTGACGATGCCGATCGGGCTGTCCTCGGGGCTGTCCTACCTGGCCTTCCTGCAGGTGATCGCGTTCGTGCTGAACATTCTGCCGATCCCCGGCCTGGACGGTTACGGCGCGATCGAGCCGTGGCTGTCCGGCCCGGCCCGGCGGTTCGGCGAGAAAGCGCGCCCGTGGGCGCCGCTGGTGCTGTTCGTGGTGCTGATCGGGGTGCCGTTCGTCGGTCAGGCGTTCTTCGGGCTCGCCTACTTCGTGTTCGACGTCGTCGGCGGCAATTCGGTGCAGGCATACCTGGGACAGAGCCTGTTCCGCAGCATCTTCGGGTTCCTGTGATGCGTCCACCGACCGGGAGGTCTTAGGTTCGCGCCCTGGGCTTCAGGTGGCCGTGCGAGGATCGGGGCCGTGAAGGTCGTAGTTCTGGTCGGCGGCGTCGGCGGCGCGCGGTTCCTGCTGGGCGTCAAAGCGGCGTTGGGGCTGCCGTCGATCGGCGAGCCGCAGCAGCAGTCCGAACACGAGATCACCGCGGTGGTCAACGTGGGCGATGACGTCTGGATGCACGGATTGCGGGTCTGCCCGGACCTCGACACCTGCATGTACACCCTCGGCGACGGCATCGACACTGCGAAGGGGTGGGGCCGGGTCGACGAGACGTGGTCGGTCAAGGAGGAGCTGGCGGCCTACGACGCCGAACCGAGCTGGTTCGGGCTCGGCGACCGGGACATCGCCACCCACCTGGTGCGAACCCGGATGCTGCGCGCCGGCTACTCGCTGTCGGCAGTGACCGAGGCGCTGTGCGACCGGTGGCGACCGGGGGTGCGGCTGCTGCCCGTCACCGACGAACGGGTCGAAACGCACGTCGCGATCGACGACCCGGAGCGGGACGCGCAGCGCGCGGTGCACTTCCAGGAGTGGTGGGTGCGCTACCGCGCCGAGCCCGCAGCGCACGCGATCGCGCCGGTCGGTGCGGACGAGGCGAAGCCGACGCCGGCCGTCCTGGATGCAGTCGCGCAGGCCGACGTGGTGCTGCTGGCACCATCGAACCCGGTGGTCAGCATCGGGACGCTGCTGGCGGTGCCGGGTTTCCGGGCCGCGCTGCGGGAAACGTCGGCGCCGGTGGTGGGCTTGTCCCCGATCGTCGGCGGTCGGCCGCTGCGGGGCATGGCGGATGCGTGCCTGACCGCGATCGGGGTGGACAGCACCGCCGAGGCGGTCGGTCGGCACTACGGCTCCCGCCAGGACCCGGAAGGCATCCTGGACGGCTGGCTGGTGCACACCGGCGACAGCGCCGAGGTCCCCGGGGTGCGCGTTCGCGCCGTCCCGTTGTTGATGTCCGATGTGGACGCCACCGCCGCGATGGCGCGGGCGGCCTTCGACCTTGCCCGGGAGGGGCGATGAGGGATCACGCGGCTTCGGGCGGGTTGCGGCTGTTTCCGGTTAGCGGGCTGCCCGAGTTCGGCCCGGGCGATAACCTCGCCGCGTCGATCGCGGCCGCCGCCCCCTGGCTCAGCGACGGCGACATCGTGGTGGTCACCAGCAAGGTGGTGTCCAAGGTCGAGGGCCGGGTGGTGACCACGCCACGCGACCCGGAGCTGCGCGACAAGCTGCGCCGTGAGCTGGTGCTGGCCGAGGCCACCCGCGTGCTGGCCCGCCGCGAGCGGTTCCTGATCACCGAGAACAAGCTGGGCATCGTGCAGGCGGCCTCCGGCGTGGACGCTTCGAACGTGTCGTTAGACCAGATCGCGCTGCTTCCCGACGATCCGGATGCCTCCGCGCGCAAACTGCGCGCTGGGCTCGCCGAGCGCTTGGGCGTGCACGTCGCCGTCGTGGTGACCGACACGATGGGCCGCGCTTGGCGGGTCGGGCAAACCGACGTGGCGATCGGCTCCGCCGGTCTCGGGGTGCTGCATCGCTACGCGGGCAGCACCGATTCGCAGGGCAACGAGCTGGCGGTGACCGAGGTCGCGGTGGCCGACGAGATCGCCGGAGCGGCCGACCTGGTCAAGGGCAAGCTGGGTGCGGTCCCGGTCGCCGTGGTGCGCGGGATGGCTACCACGGACGACGGGTCAAGCGCCCGCGACCTGGTGCGGCCCGTCGAAGAGGACCTGTTCCGGATGGGCACCGCGGAGGCGGTGGCGCAGGGTCGCCGCGAGGCGGTGCTGATGCGCCGCTCGGTGCGGACGTTCAACGATGATCCGGTCGACGGCGACGCGGTGCGCCGCGCGGTCGGGGCCGCGCTGACCGCGCCCGCGCCGCACCACACCCGACCGGTCCGGTTCGTCTGGTTGCGTGACCGTCCACTGCGGACGAAGTTGCTGGACGCGATGCGCACCGCCTGGCTGGATGACCTGCGCGCCGACGGCCTTTCCGAGGAGGCCGCGCAGCGCCGGGTCGGCCGCGGCAACCTGCTCTACGCCGCGCCGGAACTGGTGCTGGCGTTCCTGGTGCGCGAGGGCGCGCACGATTACCCGGACCCGGCGCGCACCGAGGCTGAGCGGCAGATGTTCACCGTCGCGGGCGGCGCGGCGGTGCAGGGACTGCTGGTCGCGTTGGCCGCCGAGGGGCTCGGGTCGTGCTGGGTATCCTCGACGCTGTTCTGCCCGGAGGTCGTGCGAGCCGCGCTCGACCTGCCCGACTCGTGGGAGCCGTTGGGCGCGGTGGCAGTCGGCCACTCCGCTGAGCCCGTCGACGGCCCCCGGGAACCCCGGGAACTCGACGATGGATTGGTGGAGCTGTGAGCGGACCTCATGCGGACGCGCTGCGCGTGCTCGGCGAGTGGCGCCCCGATGATCCGCAGCAGGACGCGCTGCGTCACGCCTTCCTGACCCTGATGGACGCCCGCGCCGACGCCTGCCTGCGGGCGTGCGAGCCGGGGCACGTGACGGCGTCGGCCGTGCTGCTCGACGCGGCCGGCGAGAACGTGCTGCTCACGCTGCATCCTCGGGTGGGGATGTGGTTGCAGCTCGGCGGCCACTGCGAGCCGGAGGACACCTCATTGGCCGGGGCCGCGCTGCGCGAGGCGACCGAGGAGTCCGGTGTGGACGGTCTCATGGTGGAACCGGAGCCGGTGCACTTGGACGTGCACCCGATCACCTGCTCGCTGGGCAAACCGACCCGCCACTTCGACGTGCGCTTCATAGTGCGGGCCCCGGAAGGAGTCCAGCCGACCCGCAGCGAGGAGTCCCTTGACCTCCGCTGGTGGCCGGTGAACGCCCTCCCCGAAGGCTCCGACCTAGGCCCCCTGGTGACCGCGGCCCGCAGGTAGCCGCGGAAGGCGGCGAACCCACGCCCGGCGCGGTTGTTTCCGGTGGCGGCAGGCGTTCTTCGCTCGTGGGCCGTCACATGGTGCGGTAGTTGCGGACGGGCATCCTGGGGGCGTAGCGGGGGCGATGGACGCCCGCGGCGCCGAGGTAGCGGACCGCACGATGGCGTTGGCCGGCATAGGGAGCCAGAGCATCGAGCATGCCTTCGTCGTCCAACGGGCGGCCGACCAGGGCCGTGCCCACGATCGTCGGCAGGTGGAAGTCGCCGACGCTGACCGCGTCCGGGTCACCCCAGGCCCGCTGGGCGACCTCGGCCGCCGTCCACGGCCCGATGCCGGGCACCTTCTGCAGCAGCGTTCGGCCCTCCAGGCCGCGCAGTTCGACGGCCCGCTCCAGGCGCCCAGCCACCGACGCCGCGGCGATCAGGGTGCGTCGCCTGGCCCCGTCGATGCCCGCGCGATGCCACTCCCAGTCCCGGATTCGGCGCAGCCGCACGGGATCCGGGGCCACCCAAAGCTTCTCGACCGGCCCCGGCGCGCGGCTGCCGAAGCGCCAGCAGAGCTCCCGCCAGGACCGCCACGCCTCCCGGTTGGTGACCTTCTGCTCCAGCACGGCGGCGACCAGGACGTCCCAAACCCGGCCCGAAGCGCACAGCCGCACGCCGCGCGACGCCCGCCGACCGCGCTCCACGACATCGTGGACCGCGACGAAACCCGTGTCATCGTCGGAAGCTCCGAGCAGGTCCGGGACGTTGTCCAGCACGAAGTGCGCGCCCGGCCCCCACGCCGTCGCAGTCACCGTGCCGGTGCGGTCCTTCCGCAACCGCAGCGTCGCCGGGCCGGTCGGAGTCGTAGTGCCCCACCACACCTCGCCGGAGGCGTCCACCCGCGTGGTGGGGTCGCCGTTTCCCCGGCGCAGCGGGGCCAGCACCCGTGGCAGGTCCAGCGGATACGACGGGCGCCAGGTTCGAGTCACGGCCTCACTCATGTTCGTGCTCAGTCCGCGGAGAACCGCACGCCGCGCTCGGGCAGCTCAACGCCGGGCCATACCCGAACCCCGTTCAGCAGTTCGCAGTCGGCACCGACGCTCGCGCCGTCGCCGATGATGGCGTCGCGCAGCACGGCACCTGCTCCGATTGTCGCGTTGGCGCCGATCACGCACCGTTCGACCACCGCGTTGCCTTCGACACGTACCCCGTCAAAGAGCACCGACTCGACGACCCGTGCACCGGACTTCACCACGCTGCCCCGCCCGATCGCGCTGCCGCCGCAGACCTCCGCATCAGCGGCGACCGACGCTCCGTCCAGCACGAGCGCTTCGCCGCGCTCGCCGGGCAACGCGTTGGTCGGAGCCGCGCCTAGCACCAGGTCCGCGGAGCCCCGGATGAACGCCGCCGGGGTGCCCATATCCAGCCAGTACGAGGTGTCGATGTAGCCCTGCACCCGAGCGCCCGAGGCGAGCAGTCCGGGGAAGGTCTCGCGCTCGACCGACACCGGCCGCCCCGCCGGAATTGTGTCGATCACTTCGCGGCGGAACACGTAGCAGCCCGCGTTGATCTGGTCCACCGGCGGATTGTCCGTCTTCTCCAGGAAGGCGGTGACCCGCCCGTCGGCGGCGGTGGGAACGCAGCCGAACCAGCGCGGCTCGTCGACCTTGACCAGGTGCAGCGTCACGTCGGCCGCGGCGCTGCGATGGGTTTCCAGCAGCTTCGTCAGATCCACGCCGGAGAGGATGTCGCCGTTGAACACGAGGACGTCGTCGGCGCTGAGCCGGTCCGAGACGTTGCGGATCGCGCCGGCGGTGTCCAGCGGCTCCGGTTCGACGACGTACTCCAGCCGCAGGCCCAAGTCGGATCCGTCACCGAAGTGCGCGGCGAACACCTCCGCCTTGTAGGACGTGCCGAGCACCACATGCTCGATGCCGGCCGCCCGGATCCGGGACAGCAGGTGGCTCAGGAACGGAACTCCGGCGGTGGGCAGCATCGGCTTGGGCGCGGACAGGGTCAGCGGGCGCAGCCGCATCCCCTGACCACCCACCAGCACGACCGCTTCCGCCGGCGGCGACGCGGCCGGGTCCTGCGTATCCGCGGACATTGGCGGTGGACCTCCTCTACCCGATGGACTTCAGTGACGAACACCCGTTAGGGGGAATACTCTGGCAGGGGCAACGGCATAATGAACGACGGGCCCGCCCCCAGCGGTCGTGCCCAACATCTGCGCCGCGGACTACCGACTGCGAACGACTGAGAGGGCATCCCTATGGACCCGCGCCTCCGAGCCGACGAAGCACTTGCTCGCGCGCGGGCACGAGGCGCGTTCGTCGTCACTCCCGACAATGCCACCTCCCCGATGGACGCCGCGAACACCGTACGCATCCCGCGCGACGTCGTCAGCCAGGCCGATCCCGCGGACACCACGCAGGTGCTTCCATCGGCCGGCCAGCAGCCGCAGCGACCGATACGGCAGCGGCTGGAGCCGCAGCACAGCGGCTGGCCCACCGAGGATTACGGGCAGGAGCAACAGGATCTTCCGCCGAACCCGTACCACGCGCAGCGCGGCCCCGACCAGTTCGGGCCGTTGGGTTCGCAGGCTACGCAGCAGTACTACCCGTACTAGCGGGTTTCGAGGCGAGCGCGGGCGGCCAGGGCCGCGCGCAGCGCGATCCGAAGTGGTGCCCAGGCCGGTCCCGGGTAGCGGTCGGCCAGGTATCGGTAGGCGCTGCGGTGGTGTTCGGTGAGCATCCGCTTGGCGGCTCCCGAGGTGGAGTGCCCGCCAATGTGCATGATCTCCGCGCTCGGCACGTAGACGTTCAGCCAGCCTTTCCGGCCCAGCCGGTCGCCGAGATCGACATCCTCGAAGTACATGAAGTAACGCGGGTCGAAGCCGTCCACGGAGTCAAATGCCTCGCGGCGCAGCAGCAGGCAGGAACCGGACAGCCAGCCCGCCGGCCGTTCGGTGATCGTCGCCTCGGACTGACGGTAGGCGCGCGACCACGGGTTCGACGGCCAGACCTTGCCGAGCAGCGCGTGTCCTGCGCCACGGCCGATCGACGGCAGCAGCCGCGCCGACGGGTAGACCTCGCCGTTGGTTTCCTTGATCAGCGGGCCGAAGGATCCGCCGCGCGGCCAGCGCTTGGCCGCGGCCAACAGCTCGTCCAGCGAACCCGCCTGCCACTCCAGGTCGGGGTTGGCGACCACGACCCAGCCGTATTCGGTGCCGAGCCCGGCCACCCCGCGGTTGGCCCCGCCGCCGTAGCCGAGGTTGCCGCCGGTGGGCACGAGGTCCACGTTCGCGCGTTCGGCGGCGGTCCGTGCCGGGACGCCGTCGGTGGAGCCGTTGTCGGCGAGGATCACCCGGATCGGCCGTTCCGTCGCCTTGTCCAAGGTGTCGAGGAACCGCTCCAGGGTTTCGCCTGGCGAGTAGGTCACGGTGACAACGGCGACTTCATCGCCGTAGGTGCGCGCGTCGGTCACGCCGCCACATTCTGCCGAACCGCGCTGGAAGCGCCGCGGCCTGACCGCGGTTCGGGCCGGAACTGGGCCCCACCGGGCGACTGAGGTTGCGTTTCCGCTGTTCAACTGCCGTGAACGGGTCAGCACGGCAGCCGGCGGGGTTGCGCGAACATCGCCCCACGCGCGGCTGTGGTCAACGGGAGCGGGTGTGGATGTGGTGGGCGCGGGCGAAAGCGGCGCGGTGCTGGGTCGCGCAGGCCGCCCAGGTGAACTCCTTCGCGCGGAGTTGAGCTGCCGTGGCGAGCGCGGCGCGGCGGGCCGGGTCGTCCAATAACTCCGTCAGGCCGGTCGCGATGTCGCCGGCCCCCACCCCGCAGTAGGCGACGGCATCGCCGCCGACTTCCGGGAGGCTCAGCCGCCGCGTGGTGAGCACCGCGGCACCGCAGGCCATCGCCTCCAGCACGGGTAAGCCGAAGCCCTCGCCGATGCTCGGATAGGCGACCAGGCGCGCACCGCCGAGGAACCCGGCCAGCTGCTTGAACGGCAGGTAACCGGCCCGGATCACCCGGATCCGGTGCGGCACGGCCTCCAACGCCCGCTCGACGCGGGTGTCCCAGCCCGGTTGACCGGCCAGCACCAGCGCCGGCGAATCGGTGCGCCCCTGGCAGGCGAGCATGAAACCGCGGATCAGCGCCGGCACGTTCTTGCGCGGTTCCAGCGCGCCGAGGAAGGCGACGTAGGGCTGGTCGTGCAGGTTCAGCCGGTCGCGCACCTCCCCGATCTCCTCGGGCGTCGGCGGGTGGAACCGGTCCGGGTCCACGCCGTGGTACATGACCGGCATCCGGGCGCGGTCGGCCCCGACCGAACGGGACAACTCGGTCGCGGTCGCTTTGCTCGGCACGATGCACAACGTGGCGCGGCGCAGCGCGGTGCGCGTCCATGCGCGGAAGAACCTGGCCTTGACCGGGGAGTGCACCGCCGGGTTGGTGAAGAACGTCGCATCGTGCAGGGTGACCACTGATGCGGCGGGGTTGGCCAACGGCGTCGTGTAGTGCGGCGAGTGCAAGACGTCGACCCCGAGCCGGCGCACCAGCAGCGGCAGGGTGGTCTGTTCCCAGGTCAGCCGGGCGGTTCGGGTCGCGACGGCGTCGGTGGCGGGCACCACATCGGTGTGCGGTGCGATGGTCGCGTATAACTCCGTGTCGCGGGGTTGGCAGGCGACGGTGATACGAGCACCGTCCGCGTCCAAGGCCGCCAGCAGGGAGTCGACGTAGCGGCCGACGCCGCCTCGATCCGCAGGCACCGCGGTGGCGTCGATGAGAATGTGCGGCTCGCCTTTGTGCACCTGAGCAGCGTACGGTGCGGATGCCTGGACCCGTGCCGAGTCCGTGAAAATGTGTCCTGTTCTGCTCTGCTCCGCGCACGAATCGGCTTGCGCAGCTCGGGATTCTCCGGCGCCGAAGGCTCGGTACCGAGCGTTTAGCCGGCAATGTCGAGGTGCAGCCGCCAAACCGCGCGCGCCGCCTGCGCCCAGGTGAAGTCCGCGACCCGCCGGGTTCCGGCCGCGACCATCTCGGCTCGGCGCGCGGGATCGTCGACGACGGCACGCAGGGCGGCGGCGAGTGCGGCCGGGTCGGCACGCGGAACCGTCACGCCGGCACCGCCCGCGACCTCCACCAGGGCCGGCGCATCGGAATGCACGACCGGCACGCCGAGCGCCATCGCTTCCACGAGCGGGAGGCCGAAGCCTTCCGCGAGGCTGGGTGCGGCCAGCACCGTCGCGTTTCGCAACAGAGCGGCGAGTTCGGCGTCGGAGACCGAGTCCAGCAAGCGCAGGTGATCCACGCCGCATTCGGCGGCGATGCGCACCACGTCGACGTCGCCCCAGCCGCGGCGCCCGACGATCAGCAGCGCAACATCCGGGGCGGTGGACTCGGCCATCGCCCGCACCAGATGTTCGTAGCCCTTGCGCGGCTCGACCGTGCCGATCGCCAGCACGTACCGCTTCGGCAATTCCAGTCGGGCGGCGGTGGCCGGATCGGGTTCGGCCAGCAAGGAGGGGGTGACGCCCTCGCCGATGATTCGGAGCGCAGCGGTGATCGGGGTGCGCTTCGCGAGGTCGGTGGCCACCGCCGCAGTGGGCACGACCAGCGCGTCGGCACGTTGCGCGGCCCGGCGGATCGCCCGCCGGTGCCAGGAAACCCCGCGTGGTGTCAAGGTTTCCGGATGCGTCCACGGCACTGTGTCGTGCACGGTCACCACCAGACCCCGTCCGCGCTTGGCGGGCGGCGCCAGGGGCGTCATGGCATGCACCGAGTCGCCGCCAGGCCACAGCGGAAGCCCGCAATCCCAAGCCGCGATGAGAGCGCGACGCGCAAGGGGCAGCACCCGCGGCCCGTGCACGCCGGGAACCCTGGCGGCCTCGGGATCGCCGCCGCGGCTGATCACGCTGGTCAGCTCCCATCCACTCGGCGCGGTTTCGGCCATCGCGCGGAGCAGTTCCCGCGTGTAGCGGCCGGTTCCGCCGGGAACCGGAGCGAGCAACTGCTCGGCGATCGTGACGAGCTGGGGCACCCGTCCAGCTTCCCGCATAGACCGGCCGAGCCAGACACCGGCCGGGGCGGATGGTGCCGTTTCCACAGGTCAGCAAGGCCATGCGGCGATGGCGAGCGGCGGCGGCCGGGGACTGCGAGCGGTTCGGGCCCGCCGGGCCGTAACGTCTTCGAGCGTGACGGCGTCGGAACGCGTGCGCAGCACCGTGGTCGTGGTGACCTGGCGAGGGCGGGACCACATCGAAGCGTGTCTCGACGCGTTGGCCGCCCAGGATTGTCCACATAAGACCCTCGTCGTCGACAACGCCTCCGACGACGGCACGGCCGCCCTGCTCGCCGCCCATCCGGCGGCGCCGGAAGTGCTGCGGCTGCGGCGCAACCTTGGCTACGCCGGCGGAATCGCAGCTGCGCTCGACCGCGTTCACACCCCTTACGTCGCGTGGCTGAACGATGACGCTGCGCCAGCCCCGGGCTGGCTCGGCGCCTTGGAGGCTGCACTCGACGCCGACCACGGCGCCGCCGCAGCGTCGTCCGTGCTCCGCACGCCCGATGGCCGAGTGCAATCCGTCGGCGTGCGCCTCACTGCCGACGGCCACGGCGCTGACGCGCTTAAACCCGTCGACGCCGTGTTCGGTTTCTGTGGCGGCGCCGCGCTGCTGCGCGCCGGCCATCTCCGTTCCGTCGGCGGGGTTCCGGCACATTTCTTCTGTTACTACGAGGACACCGATACGTCGTGGCGGCTGCGGCTGGCCGGTCACCGCGTTATCCCGGTGATCAGCGCGAGCGCTTCGCATCTGCACGGTGCGACCACGTTGCCGGGCTCGACGCGGTTCCACCTCTGGAACGAGCGCAACCGGCTACTCACGTTGCTCCGCTGTGCACCGTTTTCCGTAGCGGCACGTGAACTCGCCCGCTTCGCGGCGATCACGTTCGCCCTGCCGCTGCGCCGTGCTGTGCAGGCCAGAAGCCGACCCGGCCAGGCAGCTCCGGGCGGGCTCGACCGGAAGGTGCCCGAAGCGGCGAACTTCCGCGTCGCCGTGCGGCTCCGCGTCCTCGCCGAGGTAGCGGTGGGTCTTCCGGCGGCACTGCACGCCCGACGCCGAATCGGTCAGGCGGCAAGGGTCTCCCGGCGCGAGGTCTGGCGAACCTGGGCCGGAGCATGACCATTGCGCCGGGTCCGAACGGGACACCGACCAGCCCGCGGCTGCTGCTCGTCCGCCGGAAGTGGCACCTGGAGCCGCCGGCCGAACGGACACCGGCCGGTGTCGGGAAGGACGCGATTTCTCCAACACCCCGGAGGCGGCGCCCGGTGATAGTGCACGCTTGAGGGCGTGGCTGAATTGTCCGACCGCAGCAACCTGCCCCTGGTGTCGGTGATCGTGGTCAACTACCGCGGCGCGGACGACACCATGACCTGCCTGCGCGCGCTGCGCGAAGAGCTCGACTACCCGTCCGACCGGCTGGAGGTGATCTGCGTCGACAACGCCTCCGGTGACGGCAGCGCCGAACAGATCCGGGCCGCCGCGCCAGAGGTTCGGCTGATCGAGTCGGACACCAACCTCGGCTTCGCCGGCGGATGCAACCTCGCGGCCCGCAACGCGGGCGGCCAGGTGCTGGCCTTCCTCAACAACGACGCCAAGCCGGACCGAGCCTGGGTGCGGGCAGCCGTCGCGGTGCTGCGATCGGAACCGACGGTGGGCGCGGTCGCCAGCAAGGTCCTGGACTGGGAAGGCCGGCACATCGACTTCGTCGACGGCGGGCTGACCTGGTTCGGCATGGGCTACAAGCGGCACGCGGGCGAAGTCGACGACGGCTCGCACGACGCGGCCCGCGACGTGTTGTTCGGAACGGGTTCGGCGCTGTTCGTGCGCGCCGAGCTGTTCGCCGCGCTCGACGGCTTCGACGAGCGCTTCTTCATGTTCTACGAGGACGTCGACCTCGGCTGGCGATTGAACCTGCGCGGCTGGCGGGTCCGCTACGAGCCGCGTTCGCTGACTTTCCACCGGCACCACGCATCGATGGCCGAGGTGTCCTCGGCCCGGGAGCACTACCTGCTAGAGCGCAACGCGCTAGCCGCCCTGTACAAGAACGTCTCCGACGAGACCCTGGCGAAGGCACTGCCCGCCGCGATGGCGCTGTCCGTGCGGCGAGCCACCGCGCGCGGCGAGATCGACCCGACGCAGCTGGAGATCACCAAGCGCGGCGACCGCGAGGACGACAACCCGGTTCCGATCGACCGTTCCGCGCTGGCCGGGATGCTGGCCATCGACCAGTTCGTCGAGCTGCTGCCATCGCTGAAGCAGTCCCGGGAAGAGGAGCAGCAGGCGCGCGTGCGCACCGACGCGGACCTGGTGCCGCTGATGCGCAAGGCGATGGAGCCCGCCTACCCGCTGCCGCGCTACCTGGCCGCGCACGACGCCCTGGTCGAGGCGTTCGAGCTGGACGCGGTCTTCGGCCGACCCCGCAAGGTCGTGGTGATCACCGGCGATGCGGTCACCGAGCGGATGGCCGGCCCGGCGATCCGCGCGTGGCACATGTCCGAGGTCCTCGCCGCCGAGCACGAGGTGCGGTTGGTCAGCGTCAACGCCCTGGTCAGCCCGCCGGAGTCGGACTTCGAGGTGGTCGCGGCGAAACCGCGCGAACTCGGCGCGCACGTCGACTGGGCGGACGTCGTGGTGCTGCAGGGCCACGTGCTGGAAATGGTGCCGGCCCTCAAGCACGTCGACTCCACCAAGATCGTGGTGTGCGACGTCTACGACCCGATGCACCTGGAGCTGCTGGAGCAGGGTCGCGACACCGACGACGAGCGCCGCGCGAAGGACCTGGTCGGGGTGACCAAGGTCCTCAACACCCAATTACGGCGCGGGGATTTCTTCCTCTGCGCCTCGGAACGGCAGCGGCACTTCTGGCTGGGCCACCTGGCCTCGCTGGGGCGACTGACGCCCGGGCTGTACGACAACGACCCGACGGTCCGCTCGCTGCTTTCGGTCGTGCCGTTCGGCCTGCCGTCGGTGCCGCCGCGCCGCACCGGCCCGGCGATCAAGGGCAACCGGTCGGGCATCGCGGCCGAAGACAAGGTCGTGCTGTGGGCCGGCGGTGTCTACAGCTGGTTCGACCCGCTGACGCTGCTGCACGCGATGCACCGGCTTTCCCAACAGCACAACGATGTCCGGCTGTTCTTCCTCGGCATGAAACACCCGAACCCGGACGTGCCGGAGATGGACATGGCCGAGCGGACGCGCGGTCTGGCCCGCCGGCTCGGGCTGACCGACAAGTTCGTGTTCTTCAACGAGACCTGGGTGCCCTATGGGGAACGGCAGAACTACCTGCTTGATGCGGACTGCGGTGTCACCACGCACTTCGAGCACGTGGAGACGACCTTCGCGTTCCGCACCCGCGTGCTGGACTACCTGTGGTCCGGGCTGCCGGTGGTGACCACCGACGGCGACTCGTTCGCCGATCTGGTGCGCGCGCAGGGCATCGGGGTCGTGGTGCCCGCCGAAGACCCGGACGCGCTGGCCGCAGCGCTGGAGAAAGCGCTCTACGACGAGGAATTCGCCGCCGAGTGCCGACGCCGGATCGCCCCGGTCCGCGAGCGGTTCGCCTGGGAATCGGTGCTGGCGCCGCTGACCGAGTTCTGCCGCGACCCGCGACCCGCCGCGGACCGGCTCGACGCGAGCGCGCCGCTCGTGCGCAGCCCGCGACTGAACCGCGCCGACACGGTGCGCCGGGACATCTCGCTGCTGCGCGAGTATCTCGACGCGGGCGGACCGCTGGAGGTCGCGAAGCGGGCGACCGGTCGGCTTCGGCGGCTCGCCGGTGAGCGGTTCCGTGGCCGCTGACCTGCGCGTCCTGCTGGACGGTACCCCGCTGCTCGGCCGACGCACCGGAATCGGGCGCTACACCGCGTCCCTGCTCGGCGAGCTCGCGTCTCTCGTGGACGCGCGGGTGTTCGGGCTCACTACCCGCGGCTGGCGCGACCTGCGCTCGCTGGTCCCGAACGGAACGCGCGCTGTAGGACCGCCGATCCCGGCACGAGTACTGCGCATGCTGTGGCGGCGCGGTGCTTTCGCGCCGGTTGAGCTGCTGGCCGGCCCGGCCCGCGTGGTTCACGGCACGAACTTCGTGCTGCCGCCGTCGATCCGCGCGGGCGGCGTGGTGACCGTGCACGATCTGGCGTTCCTGGACGACCCGTTGTTGGCCGATCGCGATTTGCCGCAGCTTGTGCGGAGTTCGGTGCGACGGGCGCGAGCGTTGTGCACGCCGACGGCAGCAGTGGCCGACGCGGTCAGTACGCGTCTCGACGTCCCGCGAGACAAGATCGTGGTGACCCCGCTCGGTGTCGATCCGGAATGGTTCTCGGCGACGCCGATGAGCTCCGAGCTCCGGTGCCGATATGGGCTGCCGGCCGAGTATTTGCTGTTCGTCGGCGCCGAAGGCCCCCGCAAGGGATTGCCGGGACTGCTGGAGGCCCACGGCGATGACCTGCCACCGCTGGTCATCGCGGGCCCTGGTGACGCGGGCAGCCACAATGGGGTGATCCGCACCGGTTACCTCCCCGACGAGCACTTGCGCCGCCTGGTCGCCGGGGCCGGCGCGCTCGTCTTGCCCTCCCGCGACGAGGGTTTCGGCCTACCCGCGCTGGAAGCCCTGGCCTGCGGCACGCCGGTGGTGTGCTCGGACATCCCAGCGCTGCGCGAAGTCACGGCCGAGCAGGCGATCCTGTTTCCCTACGGGGATCCAACGGCGCTGCGGGAAGCCCTTCACCGAGCCCTGACCAACCCACCAGATGCGGAAACCGCCCGCACCCTGGCGAAAACCTTCAGCTGGCGAACCTGCGCCGAAAGAACGATCGGCGCATACCAACGCGCGGCGTGGGGGGCGGGGTGATGTCACTGGAAATCAGCACGTTGATTTCCAGTGACATCACCCATTTTCGGGCCGGGCCCTCGCCCGGAAGGCTTCGCCGTCGGTGGTGAAAGCCGCGTTCAGGGCTTCCTGCCAGGAACGAAGCGGCGTTAGGCCGGCCCGCCGCCAAGCCGCGTCGGACAGGACCGAGTACGCCGGGCGGTGAGCGGGGCGGGGAAAGTCCGCCGTCGTGCAGGGGGTCACCCGGGCCGGGTCCAGGCCGAGCTCCCCGAAAATCGCCCGGGCGAACTCGAACCAGGTCGCGCTGCCGGAATTCGTGCAGTGCAGGACCTTCTCGTCCGGTCCTTGGCGCCGGCCGATCCGCTCAGCCAGTTCCAGCAGGCCGTGCGCCAGATCCGCCGCCCAGGTCGGCGAACCGACCTGATCGTCCACAACGGACAGTGAGTCGCGCTCGCTCGCCAGGCGGGCTATCGACTTCACGAAGTTCCCACCGCGCGCGCCGTAGACCCACGCGGTGCGCACCACCCAGGCCCGGGCGCCGGATTCCAGCACCGCTCGTTCGCCTTCGAGCTTCGTGCGCCCGTACACGCAACGCGGCCCGGTTTGATCCGTCGGCTCGTACGGTCGCGTCTCATCGCCGGGGAACACATAGTCGGTCGACACGTGCACCAGGGGAAGACCACTGTCCCGGCACGCTTGCGCCAACGCGGCGGCGCCTTTGGCGTTGATCCGGGCCGCCCGTCGCGCATCGGACTCGGCAGCGTCCACCTGTGTGTAGGCCGCGGCATTGATCACCACCGGCCGCAGCTCGGCGTCTCGCGCCGTCTCGGCGAAGGAGTCCACCGCGTCGGTGACCGCCCCGTCATCGGTGATGTCCAGTTCTTTCGAACCCGGCGCGTGCACCAGCGATTCGGCGCGCGCGCCGAGGATGCGCGTCAGCTCCGAACCCAGTTGGCCGCGTCCGCCGGGCACCAGGACGGCGAGGCGGCTCATTTCGCCACCCCCGACCGGGCTTTCAGCGGCTCCCACCAGCCGCGGTTCTCCCGATACCAGCGGACCATTTCGCGCAACCCCGTCGCGAAGTCGACCTCCGGCGCATACCCCAGTTCGCGGACGATCTTGCCGTGGTCCACCGAGTAGCGGCGGTCGTGGCCCTTGCGGTCGGCGACCGGCCGCACCATCGACCAGTCCTGCCCCATCTCGGCCAGCAGCCGCTCGGTCAGCTCCTTGTTGGTCAGCTCGGTACCGCCGCCGATGTTGTAGATCTCGCCGGCGCGCCCGGATTCGGCCACCAGCTGGATGCCCCGGCAGTGGTCGCTGACGTGCAGCCAGTCCCGCACGTTGAGCCCGTCGCCGTAGAGCGGCACCGGGACGCCGTCCATTAGGTTCGTGATGAACAGCGGCAGCACCTTTTCCGGGAACTGATAGGGCCCGTAGTTGTTGGAGCAGCGGGTGATGCACACCGGCAGGCCGTGCGTGCGGTGGTAGGCGCGGGCCAACAGGTCCGAGCCCGCCTTCGCGGCCGAGTACGGCGAATTCGGCTGCAGCACGTGGTCCTCGGGCCAAGAGCCGACGTCGATGGTGCCGTAGACCTCATCGGTGGACACGTGCACGAACTTTGCGACCTCGGCGTCGAGCGCGGCCTGCAGCAGCACGTTCGTGCCGACGACGTTGGTGATCACGAAGGCATCCGAGCCGGTGATCGAGCGGTCCACGTGGGTTTCGGCGGCGAAATGCACGACCACGTCCACACCGTCGAGCAGGCCGGCGACCAGTTCGCGGTCGCAGATGTCGCCGTGCACGAACTTCAACTGCGAACTGTCCGCGACCGGCGTCAGATTCGCCTCGTTGCCCGCGTAGGTGAGCTTGTCGAGGACGATCACATCGGCTCCGGCGAACGCGGGGTAGGCGCCGCCGAGCAACTGCCGAACGTAGTGCGAGCCGATGAAACCGGCTCCACCGGTGACCAGAATCCGCATGGCACCCTTCCTCGCCGGGGTTTCGCGGCCCGCAAAACGGGCCCGCCTGCGAAAGTCTGGCATGCCACACGCCGCGACGGCGAAGGCTCCCGCATTACGCAGGGTCACGGATTTAAGCAACGCTTATGAGTGATCTCACCCCTGGTGCTGGGACCTGCCCACTCGCCCCACGGGCCCCGCTAGCCTGCATTTGAAACACGAGCAAAATCACTTCGCCAAGGTGTAACGCTCGTCGGCAGGCCAAGGAGGATTCGGCGTGGAGGACCGGCCGAGGTGGCCAGGCGGCCCGCAGGGACAGCCCGGCAGACCCGTTCCGCCCCGCGGACCCGGCAGTGCGGGGCGGCCGGGGGCCGGCGGCGGAACCCCGCCGAGCGGTCGCCGCGGCGGCGCGGCCCCGCCACCCGGTGGGCCGGGCCGCAGGCCAGCGCAGAGTGATGCTCGACGCCGTCCCGCCACTCGATCCGGGCAGGAGCAGTCTCCGCCAGAAGCCGACGTTTGGGAGCGGCGACGCAAGCACCGGGGCGCGCGCAACACCGGTCGCGCGCTGGTCGCGCTGCTGTCCGTATTGGTGCTAACCACCACCGGGTTCGGCTGGGCGATGTTCCGGCCCGGTGCCGGCGGCACCTCCACGGCCGACGTCATCGGCAACAAGCTCAGCGCCCCCGACGGTGCCACCGACATCCTGCTGATCGGCAACGACAGCCGCACCGACGCCTTCGGCAACCCGCTGCCCGAGGAGGTGCTGCAGAAACTGCGCACCACTCAGGAAGGCGGCGACCTCACCGACGCCATGATCCTGGTGCGCATCCCCAACGGCGGCCAGAGCGCCAGCGCGATCTCCTTCCCCCGCGACACCCTCGTCGACATCGGCCTCGGACAGGGCAAGACCAAGCTCACCGAGACGATGAACCGGGGCAAGGACGCCGAGCTGACCAAGCTGAAGAAGCAGGGCATCACCGATCAGAAGGAACTTGAGGAGAAGTCCCGGCTGGCTGGAAAGCAGTTGCTGCTCAAGACGATCGAGAACATCACTGGCGTCAGCATCGACCACTACGCCGAGGTGAACCTGCTCGGCTTCGCCGAGGTCACCCAGGCCATCGGCGGCGTCGAGGTCTGCTTGAACCAGGCCACCAAGGACAGCTACTCCGGCGCGAATTTCCAGAAGGGTGTGCAGACGATCGAGGGCGCCGACGCACTCGCCTTCGTGCGGCAGCGGCACGGCCTGATCAACGAGCTGGAACGCGGCAAGCGCCAGCAGGTCTTCATGTCCGCGCTCGCCCGCAAGGTCATGTCCTCCGGCACGCTGACCAACCCGGCGAAGTTGACCAACCTGGTCAACGCCATCCAGAAGTCGGTCATCCTGGACCCCGCGCTGGCCAACGACATCCTCGGTTTCGCCCAGCAGATGCAGGGCGTCAGCGGCGGCGACGTGCAGTTCTACGGTGCCCCGGTGCACCTGGTCGGCCCGTCCGGGGAGGAAGAGGTCACGATCAACATTCCCGAGGTCCGGCAGTTCGCCGCAGACCTTCTGCTGCCGCCGACCGAACGGCAGCAGAAGCAGGCCGTCCAGAAGGCCCGCGAGGCCGTCTCGGTCAGCGTCTACAACTCCTCCGGGGTCAGCGGACTGGCCGCGCGGGTCCTCGACGAGGTCTCCGGGCAGGGCTTCCAGGCCGGTGGCAGTTCCAACGCCGACACCATGGACCGCTCGGTGATTTACTACGCGGCCGGCGAAGAGGCGGCGGCCCAGCAGGTCGCGGGCTTTCTCGGCGGCCTGCCAACCGAGGCGCGCAGCAGCGTCAAGTCCGGCAGCATCCAGGTCTACCTGGGCAAGGACTACAAGGGGCCGGGCACGCAGAACTTCGCGGGCGGCCAGACCGTTCGGCTCGACGGCGTTGCGCGCCAAGCGGCCCCGCTCCCGGCTCAGACTTCGGCCGACGACGAGACCCCCATCACGGCGGAGGGCGTGCCCTGCGTGAACTGAGGGAGGTGCGGTCCTGCCGCGGCAATCGCGTGACCCGGAGTCATGGCGCACGTCGTTTTCCCGGTCCGTGCAAGGTTCTGGTCACGATTGGCCGCCGGTCTGGGCCCCTCCGGTTCCGGCGCCGGTTAACCTGGTTCGTCGTCAGGGCAACGGCGTGGGGGTGGCGAAGGTGGGCGAACCGGAACAGGAACCGGAAGCTGCGGGGTCGACCGGTCCGCATCGGACCGGGATCCGCATCGCCGGCCGAAGCGTGCTGGCGCTGGTTTCGGCCGCGGTGCTCGCCCTTACCGCCATTGGTTGGATCGTGGTGGACCGGCTCAGCGACGTCAGTTCGGCCAAGGTCCTCGCGGACGTGCCGCAGGCGCCGTCCTCCGACGACGGCGCGACGGACGTGCTGCTGGTCGGCAGCGACAGCCGCACCGACGCACAGGGCAATCCGCTGCCGGAAACCGTGTTAAAGCAGCTTCGCACCGAGGCGGCCGGGGGCCTGAACACCGACAGCCTCGTGGTGATCCGGATTCCGAACAACACGGCACAGCCAACGGCGGTCTCCATTCCGCGCGACACCTACACCGACGTGCCGGGTGGCCGTCCGGAGAAGATCAACGCCGTCTACGGGCTGACCAAGGGCGCTACCGCGGAGCGGCTACGCGCCGGCGGCATGCCGGAGCCGGAGGTCGAGCACGCCGCCCGGCTGGCCGGGCAGCGTGCGCTGGTGCAGACCGTGCAGAACCTCACCGGGGTGCGCATCGACCACTACGCGGAAATCAACCTGCTCGGATTCTTCGAGCTCACCGAGGCCGTTGGCGGGGTTGACGTCTGTCTGCAACGGGCCACCAGCGACAAGGACTCCGGCGCCGAGTTCGCCGCCGGGCGGCACACCATTTCCGGCGGCGACGCGCTGGCGTTCGTGCGGCAGCGGCACGGCCTGCCGCGCGGCGACCTGGACCGGATCGTGCGTCAGCAGTCGTTCATGGCCGGACTGGCCAGCAAGGTGCTGTCCACCGGCACGCTCACGGACCCGGCGATGATCAAAGATCTGGTGGCGGCCACCCGCCGTGCCGTGGTGCTCGACGATAAGTGGGACGCACTCGGTTTCGTGCAGCAGATGCAGGAACTCGCCGCGGGGCGGGTCACGTTCTTGACGCTGCCGGTGACCGACACCGGAACCCGCGACGACCGGGGGCAGTTCATCATCAACGTCGAACCTCGCGTGGCGCAGGACTTCTTCGCCAAGTTGACGGTGGCACCGGCCCCGGAAGCACCGCGGCTGGTTTCGGCGCCGCGGTTGCGGCTGGACGGCACCGCGCACCGCGAGCAGCCGATCACCTCCGATGGCGGGATCCCCTGCGTCAACTAGCCGCGTCTTTCGCACATTGGTGAGGGTGGGACGAACCCGGGTATGCCGGATGATCATGGCGGTCGGGTGGGATCGACGGCAAGCAGGTTGAGTAGTCGGGTCTGGACCGGCCCGGGTTGCGGGATGGTCGCGGGTTGGCCGGTGGTGGCGGGGATCAGCCGGAGTTCGGACAGGGCCTGGAAGATCAAGCGGCCGGTGGGTTTGGCTTTCTGACCGGGATACAGGCCGGCCATCCTGACCTCCGGAGCGATCGCGGTCCGCACGGCGCGTTCGATCAGGCAGAAGACGAGAAGGGCGAGACAGATCACGGTGAGCAGGGCGGCGATGCGCCGGTTGGTCTTGAGGAACATCGGTGCCACCGCCAGGGGGCCCTTGAACGCCGAGTAGCGGCGTTCCACCACTTCCTGGCCCTTGTAGCGGGTGAGGACCTCGGCGGCGGTGACGGTGGCGGGCAGGTTGGTCAACAGGGCGTACCAGCCGTCGGTGGAGGCCTCGGCATCCAGCGCGGTCTGATCGAACCACCACGTCAGGGTGGGTTTACCGGTGACGGGGTCGGTGCCGACCTGGGTGCGCAGGTAGGTCTTGACACGGCGGGTGCGGGCGATGGTGGTGACCCGGTCGGTGACGGCGTGCTCACTCGGGTAGTGCCGCGACCCCAGGCCACGCACGACCCGGTCGAGGTCGCCGCGGGCCCGGTCGAGTTTCTTCGCCCGTGCCGCCATGGCAGCCGTCGCTCGGGCGGTGGAGTGCACGAACACCCGTCGCAGCCGCAGTACCGGGTCGGTCTTGCGCTTGCCGGGCAGGCTCAGTGTGTCCTCCATGACCCGCCAGGCGCCGCGGCGATCGGCTGGTTTACCGGTGTCCCGTCCAGCTACGTAATCCACAACCGTGGCCGCCTGCGGGTCGAGTGCGGCCAACTCGGCGGCGCGGACGTAGAGCTTGGATGCCGGGGCGATGAATCTCACGCCCGCGGTGACCATGGCGTGCAGGTTGCCGTAGGAGATCAGCTTCGAGTCCCCCACCAACAGAAAATCCCGTGGCCCGGCAAGGTTTTTCAGCGCGGTCATCGCCCCCACTACCTGGGCGACCTCTCCCGCGCCGCCGTCGTAGCCACGATGCAGCACCGGTATCCCGCCGTCGCCGGTGACCGCCAGTCCGGCCTGGACCTGCTTGAGATCCGGGCGACGGTCTTTCGGGTGCCCGAATCGTGGTGCGGCGTAGCCGGGATCGGTCTGTTCGTATGCGCCATACAGCGAGATCGACGTCATATCCCAATGCAACCGGGACACATCCAGCCCGAACGCCGAGATCGCTCGCGCCCCCACCGATCCCACGATCCGGTCCAGCTCCGGGGCGATCGCGTCCAACGCGCGGGCGATCCGGTCGTCATTGAGCCTGGCGGGGTCGATACCCAGCACTTCCTCCACCGCCCATGCCCGCGCCCAATCGGTGACCCGCAACAACGGCGTCGGCGAGGTCAACCGATTCGCCACCAACGCCTCGATCACCTGCCCATGCGACAGGATCGCCACATCACGCACCGGGCAGGCCCGGTCGATAATCCCGGCCAGGTCCAACCTGCCGCAGTAGTCGGCCACCACCGGCAACGCACCCAGCATCTTTTCCACACTCGGCCCACCGAAGACCATCGGTTGCGGAAGCGGTCGTGCACGCATCCCGCAACGATAAGATGATCAAAGCGGAACGCTCTTCCAACCCCAACCACCCCCATGTGCGAAACACGGGACTAGCGCCTGTCCGGATTGCCCTTGGGGCCAAGCGCGAAATCGCCAACCCTGTGTGCCGAAGCACGAAGTTCGACGGCTCCGCGACTTCGAACACTGAACCCTGACGTTACGCTCGGGCCATGAGCGTTACCCAGGCACTGCTCGGTCCGCTATTGACCAGCGGGGCGCCGAAGCCGCTGATCACGCACTACGACGACGCCACCGGGGCGCGCATCGAGCTGTCCCGCGCGACCACCGCGAACTGGGCGGCGAAGACTGCGAACTGGCTCGTCGACGAGCTCGACCTGGAACCGGGCGCGCCGGTGCTCGTGGCACTGCCGGCGCACTGGCAGACCGTCGGGGTGCTGCTGGGATCCTGGTGGTGCGGGGCGCACATCACGGATGACCCGCGGGGTGCCGAGGTGGCGTTCGTCCCGGCGTCCGATCTGGACAGTGGCAAGGGCGCGCACACCGTCGCGGCCGTGGGGCTGGACGCCCTCGGTGCGCCGGTGCGGGGCCTGCCGGACGGGATCGCCGACTACGTGTCGGACATCCGGGTGCATGGTGACGACTTCAGCCCGATCTCGCCGGTCGGCGGCGGCGATCCGGCGCTGCTGGACCGGTCGGTCGACGACGTGATCAACGAGGCCAGGCGGCGCGCCGAAACCTTGCACATCGGTCCCGACGACCGCGTTCTGTCCACATTGGAGTGGAGCCTGCCGGGTGGCGTGGTGGACGGTTTCCTCGCCGTATTGGCCGCGCAGGCATCCCTGGTGCACTGCACCAACCTCGACCCACAGCAACTGGGCCGACGCCGGTCCGACGAACGCATCACCGTCGAACTGGCGCCCTGAGTGCTCGTTTCCGAACCCGGTTGAGCACCTCGAAGTTGATCAAATCGTGGCCGGAGGTCACCGAAACTCAGTCTTGGCCGGCCTTCTGCCGCAGCGCGGTGTGCTTGTCGAGGACCATGCTTTCCAGATCCGACTGGAACCTGGCCATGTCGGCGCGCAGCCGGGCGCCCAGCTCGCCGGAATCCGCCGCCAGCGTCCGGACCGCGAGCAGACCCGCGTTGCGGGCCCCGCCCACCGACACCGTCGCCACCGGAACCCCGGCCGGCATCTGCACGATGGACAGCAGCGAATCCATACCGTCGAGGTATTTCAACGGCACCGGGACACCGATCACCGGCAGCACGGTGGCCGAGGCGACCATGCCTGGCAGGTGCGCCGCGCCCCCCGCGCCGGCGATGATCACCCGGATGCCGCGATCGGCCGCGGTGCGCGCGTAATCGAGCATCCGCTGCGGCGTGCGGTGCGCGGAGTAGACACCGGCTTCGAAGGGCACGCTGAATTCGGTGAGCGCGTCCGCGGCGGCCTGCATCACCGGCCAGTCGGAATCGCTGCCCATGATCACGCCGACCAGTGGGTTCTCGCCTGCCACGCTCGGACCTCTCGCTTCGCTGCGTTGTGTCAGTGGATCTGGTGGCCGTCGAGCCACTCGGCGTGCGACAGCCAGTGCGCGGCCAGCCTCGCCTGTTCCCGCACCTCGTCCATCCGGTCGCCGAGCAAGGTCACGTGGCCGAGCTTGCGCCCCGGGCGTTCGCTCTTGCCGTACAGGTGGACCTTGGCGTGCGGGTAGCGGGCGAACAAGTGGTGCAGCCGCTCGTCCACGCCCATCTTGAGCTCGGTCGGCGAGCCCAGCAGGTTGGCCATCACCACGGCCGGCGCGGTCTGCTCGGTGCTGCCCAGCGGGTAGTCCAGCACCGCCCGGAGGTGCTGCTCGAACTGAGAAGTGCGAGAGCCTTCGATGGTCCAGTGCCCGGAGTTGTGCGGCCGCATGGCCAACTCGTTGATCATCAGGCCGTTGTCGGTCTCGAACAGCTCGACCGCGAGCACCCCGGTGACGTCGAGCGATTCGGCGATCTTCAGCGCGACGCCCTGGGCCTGCTCAACCAATTCCGGCGAGGCGTTCGGAGCCGGGGCGAGCACCTGCATGCAGATGCCGTCCTGCTGCACCGTCTCCACCAGCGGCCACACCGCGCCCTGCCCGAACGGCGAGCGCGCGACCAGCGCAGCGAGCTCACGGCGCAGCGCGACCCGTTGCTCGACGAGCAGCGGCGAGCCGCTTTCCAGCAGTTCGGTGACGGTGCGCGCGGCACCGTCCGGGGTGTCGAGCACCCACACGCCACGACCGTCGTAGCCGCCGCGGGCGGTCTTCAGCACGCACGGCCAGCCGTGCTCCGCGCCGAACTCCAGCACGTCGGCGACCTTGGTCACCTCGGCGAACGGCGGCACCGGCAAGCCGAGCTCGGCGAGTTCGCGGCGCATCACGAGCTTGTCCTGCGCGTGCAACAAAGCATCCGGACCGGGTTGCACGGAAACCCCGGACGCGGCCAGTGCGCGGAGGTGTTCACCGGGCACGTGCTCGTGGTCGAAGGTGACCACATCGCACCCCTGCGCGAAGTTCTTCAGCGCTTCGAGATCCGTGTGGTGGCCGATCTCCACGTTCGGCGCGACAAGCGCGGCGGCATCGTCCTTCGAGGTGGCCAGCACCTTCAGCGACTGCCCCAACGGGATCGCCGCCTGGTGGGTCATCCTCGCGAGCTGGCCACCACCGATCATGCCGACAACTGGGGTTCCGGTGCGGTGGTCCACCTCGTCAGCGTAGAGCGGCGGGCTCGAGGCACCCGCGCCGGGACCGGCCAACGCGACCTACCTCACAGGCGATTTCACGGGAACTCGACCCACCGATTTCCCTTGAAATCGCCGTCACAGGGTTGCCAGCAGATCGCAGGCTTCGCCGTGATCCGCGGGCAGAAGTTCTTCCCGCAGTTGCACCGACTGGCAACCGCGCAGGGCCGGATCCGCCGCCAGGCGGTGCTGGATCATCCAGCGGGCCTTGAGGCAGCGGGCGGGTAGCAGCCGGTCGCGCGCCGCCAGTACCGCTGCGGTCGCCGACCGCAGCAGCGACGTCGTTTCCCCGCCGTCGAACACGGTCCGCAGGGCGTCGGCGATCAACACCATCGCCATCATCCGGGCATAACCGTCGGGCGTGACGCCCAGCGAAACCGTGACCAGCACGTGCCCGTCACCGGCCCGCCGCCCTTCGGCACGAGCCGCCCGGTACACCTCGCGTAGCCGGGTGCGCAGGTAGCTCGCGGTGGTCAGGCCGGTCAGCGGATCCTCGACCTCGCGCCCGCCCGACAACCGGGCCATCACCTCCGCCCAACCAAGCGCGGTCGTCCGCAGTATCGCGGTCGGCACCGCATCCGGGTCCGCGAACACCAGGCCGTCGTGCTCCCCTGCCGAAACCGCGTGCAGCGCGGCGACGTCCTGCAACGTCGCGGCGAGCCCGACGCCCGCTTCCGCCCGGGACGCGCCGAGCTCGGCCAGCGGCTCCGCCAAGTCGTCTCCGGCGATGACCGCTGCGCACACCGCGTCCACCACATCCGCTCCCCAGTCGCTCGGGAACGGCCATCCGGCCGCGAGGCTCGCGGTGCGCCAGCGGGATCGCAAGGCTCGCCGCTGCGCCTGCGCTGTCGTCGCGTCACACCTCAGTGACCACTCCCGCATGCTCAACGTCCCTCCTCAGAGACTTCCTGTCGACGGGACGGAACAAGGGGTCGCCCATGACGGTGCTCCCGTTGGCGCACGGAATACGATCTAGATCACAATAATTTTTCGGCTTTGACGCGTCATGGTGTTCGCCCAGGGCGACTCCCTAGGACTAGCGGATCAAGATCGACACAGCCCGGCGAGGGGAGGAAGGTGCGGCGTGGCGACAGTTCCGGCGGAAGTGCAGGGCCCAAGCGACGGCGAACTACTGGAGGAGGTCCGCAACGGCTCCTCCGCGGCCTACGCGCAGCTCTACGAACGGCACGTCGGTGCGGCGTACAACATGGCGCGGCAGGTCGCGAAGTCTTCGGCCGAAGCCGACGACCTGGTGTCCGAGGCATTCGCGAAGGTGCTCGACACGCTCCGCGACGGGCGCGGGCCCAACACTGCCTTCCGCGCCTACCTACTGACCGCCCTGCGCAACACCGCCTACGACCGCACCCGTCGGGAACGAAAGGTGCAGCTCGCCGACGACGTCGCGGAGGTGTCGGGCGCCGACGTCAGCGTGCCGTTCACCGACACGGCGGTCGCCGGGCTGGAGCGCACGCTCGCCGCGCAGGCGTTCGCCCGGCTACCGGAACGCTGGCAGACCGTGCTGTGGCACGTCGAGGTCGAGGGCCAGACCCCGGCCGAGGTGGCGCCGTTGCTCGGGTTGAGCCCCAACGGGGTTTCCGCGCTCGCCTACCGGGCTCGCGAGGGGCTCCGCCAGGCCTACCTGCAGGTGCACCTCGGGCGGCTGAACGACGCCGAATCCAATGTGGAGCAATGCCGGGCCACCGCCGAACGGCTCGGTGCGTGGACCCGGAGCGGGCTGTCCAAGCGGGAAACGGCCCAGGTGGAAGCGCACCTTGACGGCTGCGATCGCTGCCGCGCGTTGGCCGCGGAACTCGCCGATGTCAACGGTGCGCTGCGGGTGATCATCGCGCCGCTGGTGCTCGGTGGTTCCGTCGCCGGCTACCTCGCCGCCTCGTCCTCCGGCGCAACGGCAGCCGGGGCCGCGGTCAGCGCCTCCGGCGCCGCGGGCGCGGTCAGCGGCGGTCCTCGGCAGGCGATCATCGCCGGGGCGGCTACGGCGGCACTGGCCGTGGCCATCACCCTCGCCCTGACCTCCGGGACGGACCAGCAGGTGCCGGTCGCGTTGACTCTGCCGCCGCCGGCCGTGGTCCAGCCGCCCCCGCCGCGGTCTCCGGCGCCGCAACTGCCGGCCAAGCCGACGCCACAGCCGCCACCACCCGCCCCGGCGCCCCCTCCACCGCCACCGGCGTCTCCGGGCATTACCGCCACGGGACCCGCCGAGCCGATCCGGCTGGTCGCCGGCGGGGATCCGGCGGCGTTGCCGATCACGGTGCGCAACACCGGTTCCGGCCCGTCCGAACCGGTCACCTCCACACTGACCTTGCCCCGGGGCGTGTCCGCGCAACTGCCGACCGCCGTCCGATCTGGGCCGGCCGCGACCACACCGCAGAGCTGGTTCGCCTCCTCGACCCCGATTCATGTCCAGGCGCCCGACGCACCGTCGGTGCGCTGCGCGAGCCGGCCCGGCACGATCGCCTGCACCACCGATCGCGGTCTGCGGCCCGGTGAGTCGTTCGTCTTCGACTACCGCGTCCAGGCCGACGAGACCGCCACCGGCGGCGATATCACCGCGAGCATCAGCGCGGGCAACGAAATCCAGTTGCGGCTGCCGACCGTGCCGGTCGTGATCCAGCCGCGCACGCCGGTCGACGGCGTAGCAGTGCAGACCTCGACCTGGGATCACGCGCCGTGGCTGCACAGCCGGATCGAGATCGACGTGCGCAACACCGGGACGAGCACCGGACACGCCGAGGCCATTGCCCAGTTGCCCGAAGACGTTCGGGCGATCGGGCTACCGCCGGAGTGCGAGGTCTGGCCCGTCGAGCGGGACCGGATCCGGTGCGCCGCCGACCTGGCCCCGGGCGAGTCCTTCACCGGCCATGTGTGGCTGACCGGGCTGCCGGGCTACCCGTGGTCGTGGGTTCACGGACCGAATTTCCGCGACGTGACGATCCCGGTGACCGCCACCTTGGGATCAAGCCGCGACAGCGATACGGCCACCGTTCGGCTCTGGTATCCCTGGGAAGTCCTGCCGCCCGAACCGGCTCCACCGACATCGACACCGACCCCGAGCAGTCCGACGAGCGCGAGCACGCCGCCGGAGTGCCCGTGGTGGTGGCAGCAGCCCGGTTGGGGATTGCCGCGGCCTTGGTACCCGTCGGACTGGAGTACCCGGCCGCCGTGGCATCCATCGCCGTGCTGGTGGCCTTGGCCGCCGAACTCGACGCCGCCGGGACCGCCGACGAGCGGTACGACGCCGATCACACCCTCGACCACGTCGGAACCGTCGACCGGCACCACGTCGCCGACGACCTCGGGGCCGCCCAGCAGCACCACGCCACCGGCGACCTCGACGCAACCCAGTAGCACCAGCACCACACCACCGAACACCAGCACCACACCACCGAGCAGCAGCACCACCCCGCCGGGCCGCACCACATCACCCAACAGCACCACACAGCCAAGCAGCACCGCGTCGTCGACCAGTTCGACGACGCGCCCACTACCGAGTTAATTCCGAGACTGCGGTCGCCCGGTTGGAGCTGCTCCGTAAACTCGGGAACGTGTCTGTTGTCGATTCGGTACTCGCGCGTACCCCGCAGCCGTATCGATCTCTCGCGATCCGGCATCGGGAGTTGCTGAAGTTCGGGATCGTCGGCGCGATCACGTTCTTCATCGACACGGGCATCTTCTACGCGCTGAAGTTGACGATCCTGTCGCCCAAGCCGGTCACCTCGAAGGTCATCGCGGTGCTCGCCGCGACGATGGTGTCCTACGTGCTGAACCGGCAGTGGTCGTTTCGCACCCGCGGCGGTCGCCGCCGGCACCACGAGGCGACGCTGTACTTCGTGATCAGCGGCATCGGCGTCGGGGTGTACTCGGCGCCGCTGTGGATCTCCCGGTACATGCTGCACCTGCAGACGCCGTTCACCAGCCGGCTGGTGGAGGAGCTCGCCGACTTCACCTCGGGACAGATCATCGGCCTGCTGGTCGGCATGGCTTTCCGCTGGTGGGCGTTCCGGAAATGGGTCTTCCCGGCCGAGCAGAGCCAGTCCCGCACCTCGCCCCGCGACCGGGTCCCGACCCGCTGAGGCCACGCCCACGGGAGCACGCTAAGCACCGGGCACCGCGGGCAGGGCTCAGCGCGGGGTGGATTCGATGTTCCAGGAGACGCCGAGGATGTCGTCCGCGCGGGCGACCGGGATGAACACCTCGAACATCGCCGGGCGCGCTTGGCTCAGTTCCAGGCGCCCGCCGTCCGCCTCCACCAGCGCGCGGGCCAAGGCCAAGCCGACGCCGGTGGAACCGTGTCCGGAGAAGCCGCGCTCGAAGACGTAAGGCACCAAAGCGTCGGGCACGCCCGGCCCGGAGTCGCTGACCTCGATCACGACAGTGCCGCTGCCCCGCCTCGCCGTCAGCGTCACGGTTCCCTCGCCGTGCCGCAGCGCATTGTCGAGCAGCACACCGATCGTCTCCCGCAGGCGCGCGGGAGTGGCGCGGGCGAGCAGGCCCTCCGACACCTTCAGCCGCAGCGCCCGGCCCTCGGCCTTCAGCGGATCCCGCCACTCCGCGCCGACATCGGTGAGCAGGCTGGACACATCCAGCGGTTCGGCGTCCCTAGCGCGCGCCGCGGTGGCCGCCGCGAGCAGGTCGTCGAGCACGCCGGAGAGTCGTTCGGCCTGTTCCAGCGCGGCGCCCGCTTCCTCCGCGATCTCGGGATCGTCGGTCGCCGCGAGCGTCTCCAACCGCAGGTGCAGCGCGGTGAGCCGACTGCGCAGCTGGTGCGAGACGTCGCCGACGAGGTCGCGCTCGCGCTGCACCAACTGCGACAGCGCCGCGCCCGAGGCATCCAGCGCATCGGCGACGCGATCCAGTTCCGAGACCTGGTGTCGTTGCGGATCGGCGCGGAAGTCACCGGCTCCGAGCCGCGCGGCGCGGGCCGCGACGTGCTTCAGCGGATCGGCGAGGCGGCGGGCGGTGAGCGTCGCGACGATCATCCCGGTACCGGCCGAGAGCACCACCAGCATCAAGACCAGTGCGGCCACCTGGAACTGCTGGGTGCGCACCGGATCGCTGGGCGCGGCGATCGTGACCGTGCCGCTCTGCACCATCGGCACGCTCTCGACCAGCGGATCCGCGCCGGGGTCGGGGCCATAGACGTAGTCGTGCGCCTGGGTGCGGACGATCAGGCGGGCACCGGCGGGCACCGCGAGCCGGGCCGCGTTGAGGTCGATCGTGCGCCGCGAAGCGATCTGCTCGTCGAGCAGCGTCGCGATCTGCTGCGCCCGGGTGGACAGGTCACCGGTGGTGAGGTCCTGGACGAGCTTCAGCGCGCTGAACCCCAGCGGCAGCCCGAGTGCGATCGCAGTGACCGCGACCGCGAGAAGCGTGGCCTGCAGAATCCGACGGCGCATCGCAGATCAGTCCGCGTTGAATCGGAACCCGACGCCGCGCACCGTGGCGATGCGGGTCTCGTCGAGCCGGCCGTTGCTGTCGCTAAGCTTCCGGCGCAGCCACGAGATGTGCATGTCCAGCGTCTTGCTGCCCTTGCGGTCGGACTCCGGCCAGACCTCCTCCAGGATCTCCTCGCGGGTCACGACCTGGCCGGCGTGCTGCATCAGCACCCGCAGCAGCTCGTACTCCTTGTTCGCCAGCTGCACCTCGTGCTCGTTGACCAGGACCCGCCGGGCCGTCAGGTCGAGCCGGACGCCGGAGGCCTCCAGCGTCTCCGGGGCGCCGCGGCGCAGCAGGGCACGGATCCGGGCCATCAGCTCGGCGAGCCGGAACGGTTTGGCGACGTAGTCGTCGGCGCCCGCGTCGAGGCCGACGACGAAGTCGACCTCGTCGGTGCGCGCGGTGAGCATCAGCACCGGCAGGCCACGGCCCTGCGACCGCAGCCGCCGGCACACCTCCAAGCCGTCCATCTCCGGCAGCCCGAGATCGAGCACCAGGAGATCGATTCCCCCGGAGGCGGCGGCGCGCAGCGTCGATGGGCCGTCCTCGATGACCTGCACCGAATATCCCTCGCGCTGCAGCGCCCGGGACAGCGGCACAGCGATGGCCGGGTCGTCTTCTGCCAGCAGCACCACGCTCACGCCTCCCAGACTAGAGGGCCGCGATGATCACGTCTGGCGTCGCGGCCGATTCGCCGAACCAGCCTGGTTGTGGGCCCTTGACCGATCATTCGATGGGGCGACTAGGGTGCCTGGAGTGACCAGTGATCTCGACCTCGCCCTGCATCTAGCCGACGTAGCCGACGGGATCACCGGCGACCGGTTCCGGGCACGGGACCTGAGCGTGGACCGCAAGCCCGACCGCACGCCGGTCACCGACGCGGACCTCGCGGTCGAGGACGCGGTGCGCGAGGTGCTCGGCGCACATCGTCCGGACGACGTGGTCGCCGGCGAGGAGCGCGGCGGCACCGCCGGGCAGGGCCGGGCGTGGGTGCTCGACCCGATCGACGGCACGAAGAACTTCCTGCGCGGCATCCCGGTGTGGGCGACGCTCATCGCACTGGTTGACGGCGGTCGTCCGGAGGTCGGCGTGGTCAGCGCACCGGCGCTCGGCAAGCGCTGGTGGGCGGCGGCCGGGGCGGGGTCCTGGTGCCGCACCGGCGACGCGGAACCGGAGCGGATCGCCGTGTCCGGGGTGCGCGACCTCACCGATGCCTACGTGTCGACCACCCACCTCGGGACGTGGGTGGAGTACCACTCGCGGGAGTCCTACCTGCGGCTGGTCGACGCCTGCTGGGAGAACCGGGCGTTCGGTGACTTCTGGCAGCACTGCCTGGTCGCGGAGGGCGTGATCGACATCGCCGCGGAGCCGATCGTCAACCCGTGGGACGTCGCGGCGGCCCAGATCCTGGTGGAAGAGGCGGGCGGCACGTTCACCGACCTGGCGGGAAACCCCCGCTACGACGGCGGAAGCGCTCTCTCCACCAACGGCCACCTGCACACCGAAGCCCTGAAACTCTTGCGGAAGTAAGGCTCCGGCGGCCGGGCGCGACATCGGGGGGCGTCAACGCCCGGCCACCGGATGGACCGGCGTCGGTAGAGGGGAGTAACGCCGATCCGGTCGTGGTCGCGCGCGGCAGCGGTCGCTATGGCGACAACTGCCGGGCACGACGGTGAATCATCGTGCCACCGTCAGAAATCCCAGTTCCGACTCGCGAAGCCGCGTTCCGCAACGGCCTCAGTACACTGTGGACATCGTTCATCGACGGCGGCAGAAGGCGGCCTTCGCGGCCAGAGCGTCGCGAACGGAACCCGCATCCACACCTCGCACAGCGCGGGAACCCAAGCGCCGCCGGGATGAGCTCCGGGCCGAACCGGTGTCGCGTGCCGCAGCGCCCACCCGATCCCCACGATCCAGTAGACCTCTTGCGTCTCACCCCGATACGGATCCGCCAACATGGCCCCACCTTCGGCTTAATCGCTGGTCAAAGCGCTGACACCGGAAAGCTAGATCGATACCGTCCGTGTCATCGAATCCGAGACACGGCAGGTCAACGCGCTAGCGGTGGGTCACTCGCGTCATGGCCTGACACACGATCAGCGGCAAAACGGGAGGTCGGCCCGTGCGGCAATCCGAGAAACTGCGTCAGATCGGGCTCGGCGCGCAACTGCAGCAGCTACGCCAAAAGGCCGGTCTATCCACCCGTTCGGTGGCGAAATCTCTTGGCATCTCACCATCTTCGGTCAACCGTAACGAGTTGGGCCTACGCTCGCCGAGCAAAGAGGAAGTGAGCGCGCTTTGCGCCCTTTACGGCGTGGTCGGCGAGGACAAGGAAGCGCTCCTTGAGAAGGTCGGCGACAGCACGGAAACTGCGGCGTGGCTGGCCAACGGTGTTCCAGATGAACTGGCCAGCCTGATGGTGCTTGAGCGCGAAGCGGTCGCAATAACCGACGTCCAAGCGTCGCTGATCCCAGGCTTGGCGCACACTGCGGATTACGCCCGCCTGGTGCTCGGCAGCGGCGCGGCTTCAGGAATCGATCTCGAACGCCGGGTCGCGACCAGGCTGGGGCGTCAAGCGATGCTGAGCCACCCGAGGGCCCCCGACGCATCGTTTTTCATCGAAGAATCGGCCTTGCACCGAACACTTGGAAACCCTCGGGTGCTGGCTGATCAGCTGGAGTACCTGCTACTCCTGCAGCGCCGCGACAACGTCAACATTCGCGTGATCCCGTTCGACACTGAGCCGAGCTCGTCGGTCAGGGCGTCTTTCTCCGTCTACGAGCTGGCGAGCGGTTGTTCGTATGTCTTCGTTGAGGTTTACCGCATCGGGCTGTTCGTCACGGACGCTTCTCAGGTGGCGGCATTTGTGAAAGTCTGTCAAGCACTGGACATGTCAGCGCTGGACAAGGACGCTTCCACCACGTTGATCAGGAAGATCGCGGAGGACCTGGATGATGACTGAACTCAACTGGCGCAAGAGCAGTTACACGGACCAGTACAACTGCGTTGAGGTGGCGATGACGCCGGACACGACGGCCGTGCGCGACTCGAAGAACCGCGACGGCGACGCCCTCGCCTTCACCACCCAGCATTGGCACAGCTTCTTATCCGCCATTAAAGCCGACCACTACCGGCACTGAACGAGTCGGCGCTGAGCAAGGACGCTTCCACCACGTTGATCAGGAAGATCGCGGAGGACCTGGACGATGACTGAACTCAACTGGCGCAAGAGCACGTACACGGACAAGTACAACTGCGTTGAGGTGGCGATGACGGCGGCGCGGACAGCCGTCCGCGACTCGAAGAACCGCGACGGCGAAACCCTCAACTTCACCGCCCAGCACTGGTACACTTTCTTATCCGCCGTCAAAGCCGACCAGTACCGGCGCTGAGCGGAATTCATCTCGTCACCGGCCCAAGCCTGGGCAGACCTGCTGTTCAGGGCGTTGGTTTGGCTCGGGCTAGGAGGCGGGCGTATGCCGAGCCTGCGGCTAGGAGGATCAGGCCCGCGCAGAGGAAGGCGATCACCCGGGCGAAGCCGTCCAGGGTTGCGAGGTCGAACAGCAGCAGCTTGGCCAGGGACACCGCGATCAGCACCAGCCCCGCGATGCGCAGGTGCTTCGCCCGGACTCCGCGGAGCAGCAACGCGATCGCTGCCACCACCCAGCTCAGCGTGATCAGAATGTGCCCGGTGAGGAAGCCCGCCCGCGCATCGACCAGCAGCAAGCACGCCGCCATCGTGGCACTCGCCGTGCCGTACAGCAGCGCCACTCCCGATGCGAACCACAGCGGCAGCGAACCAGGCAACTTCGCCAGCTTGCCGATCCGGACCCCCGCGATCGGCAGGCCGATCGCCACCAGCGCGATCAGCAGCCCGGCCAGCAGTCCGCGAATCCCGATGCCGCCCCCGTACCAGAGCAGCGCCCTGATCGGCAGCTCGTTGAAGAACGTCAGCAGGAACCCGAAAATCGCGTAGCACGTCGCCCCGAGCAGCACTCCCGGGCTTCGCAGCAGGAAGCCCCCGACGCTCAGCAGTAGCGCCTCGCACAGCAACGCCGTTGCCCAGCTGGACGAATCCAGGAAGGTCAGCGTCGTCTGCACCGCGGCGACCGCGGCCATCCCGCCGACCGCGACCACGAACCTGGCCGATAGCCGCCCCCGGAACGCGGGCGTGAATCGACCAGCGCCCCAGATCCCCAGCAGCAGCACGACCATCCCGGCGCCGATCGTGCCCGCCGCAGGCCGCTCCAGCATCAGCGGTCCGGCCAGGAAGGCCGGTATCGGCGCGGCGATGAGCAGGCCGATCGCCGTCCAGTCCGCGTCGGGCCGAGCGCCGGCGGTGATCGCGGCGAGGATCACGCCGAGCACTGCGGCGGCGAAGATCGCGATCGGAAGGGCGGGGTCGTAAACCCAGGCGCCTACCGCACTGGCCATGAAAGCGGCCAGCACAGTGGGAATCCCGGCCGCCAGCGCGAGTCCCGGCCAACCGCGCCGCACCTGCGCCGGAGCGGCCGCGACCTGCAACAGCAGCAGGAAGCCGAGGAGGACCGCATCCGCTGCCCGCGTGATCATGGGAGCGCAGATCGCCGAGCTGAGCGCCACCCCAATGGCCAACGGCTGCGCCCGCCACCGGTCCGCGAGCGCCAGCCCCGCGACACTGACCGCGAATCCGGTGCCGAGCCCAGTGGGCACCGACAGGAAGTCGTAGAGCGCGGTGGCCGCGACAACGTCCAGGAACAACGCGCCGAAACCCGTTGTGGCGAGGGCGAATACGGCGATGCGGCCCGCTCCGCCCGACTGCTCGGCCGCGAATCGGTGATGCATCCACCAGCCCGCTGCGATCAACAGCGCGGCGAGCACCGCACCACCGGCGACGCGCGCGTCCGGCCCCAGCCAGTCCTGCTGGACGGCAAGCACCAGCAAGAACACCACGCCGAGCAAGGTCACCCCGGCCCCTACCCAAGCCAAGATCCGACTAGGTTCCAGGTCCGAACCGAATCGGCGATGCGGGGCCGTCGGCCCCTCGGTGTGCGGGTACGGCGACAGGCCCGGGTAGGGCTGCTGGGACGCGGATTCGGGTGCGGTCGCATGCTGCTGCCCGGGCATGGCCGGAGACTGTTGTGATGCGGCCGGTTGCTGCTCGGGTGCGGCCTGGAACTGTTGCGCTGGAAACGGCTGAGGCGAGACCTGCATCTGCGCCTGCACCATGGTGCCCAGGTACGTCAGCCGCTGGCCAATGGCGTGCAACTCGCCTGCGACCAATTGCAGTGTTTCGCCGGGCTGTGGTTGGGACATGGCCACACAGTCTGGGCATACATCGCCACCCCGGCATCGGTAGCACTACTCAGATGAGATCGAAGCTCGATCCGGATGAGCTCACGCCCGCGGCGCGGGGGTGCCCTTGGGCGGTGTGCTCGTCACGCCCACCGGCCCGACCACCCCGCGCAGCGCTTGGGTCCAGGTCAGCCTGCCGAACAGGTAGAAGCACGCCACCTGCTCGCTGGTGAATCGCGCCCAGTCGTAGCGATTGCCCTGCTCTCGCCAGAAGACCTCCCAGGCCGGGGCGCCGTCGACCTCGTCGCGGACCAGGCACCAGGCGTCGTCGGCCTCGGCCCCGACGGACACCAGTTCCTCCGGAACGCCCATCGCGGCCAGCCAGCCGGCCACGGATTCGGTGTTCACTTCGCGGCCTCCTGCGTCGACCCGTCGTCAGTTGTCGCCGGACTGTTCTCCGCCTCGTCGCGCACTGCGAGCATGGCCGCTTCCACCCCGGCCTCGACGGCTTCCCGCGTGATCCGCTCCGTCACGGCTGCCCGGCCTTCTTCCGGTGCGCCCTGCTCCTCGCGAGTAATGCGAACGGTCGACGCCGCTGCCCCGCCGACCTTTTCCTCGGCTTCCTGCTGCGCCAGGTCCGAGGTTTCCGCGCGCACGATGCGCAACGTCGCCGCCTCGGCGATCTCCCGCGTCATGGTCAGCTCCACGAGATAGCCGAGCCCGACCAGGTCGGAAAGCGAATAAGTCGCGCGGTAACGCATCCCGCCACCCGGCTGCGCGAACCACGGCGCCGCAACCGCCCGCCACACCGGCAGCGGACGCATGACCCGATACCGTCGGTAATCGCGTTCGTCATAAGCGGCGGGCAACGATCGCTGCGCGAAAGGCGTTGCCACGGCGAACAAGATACGGCCATCGCCGCTGCCCAGGCAGTCGAGCACCACGTCGGGCTCCAACACCACCGGCTCCGCCGGTTCCACGCCGCCCTCCGGGAACTCCGCCGCCTCCGGCCACGTGTACTCGCTCCGCTCGCCGTCGCGCAATAAGAACCGGCGCTTCCACTCGGGCTCGCTGAGCTCCCCGAGCGGCTCGTGATCCGCAGTGAGCGCTGCGGGTAACTGCTCTGGCTCGCCGCGCTCGGCCCGATCGCGTTGCGCTGCCTCGTAAACCTCCGGGCACCGCGCACGCCTCAGCGCATCGCCGTCATCCACCAGGTGCGACTGCGGATGATCCTGCGGCGGGAAGTTCAGACCTGGCCGATGTTCCGCGATCCCCTCCGGCACCGGCAACTGCCTGCTCGCCCTGCTGGCAGCGACCGGCATGTATCCGATCGGGAACTGATGAAGCACGAACGCGACAACATCCGCGTTGCGACTACCCTGCCGCAACGGCCGCTGTGGTGCTTCCGGCTGCACCGGAACAGGCGGCTGTGCCGGAGCCGGGAGGGGGCGCAGTGGACCGCGCTGCATCGGCTGGTTCCCCGGCGCTTGAGGTACTTGAGGTGCCTGCGCAGCAGGGGCGCCGAACGGCACCGGCCCACGCGGAGCGGCCAGCGGCATCGGTGGGCGCGCTGCGGCTGGAGGCGGGGCGGCGGACGGCGGCGGGGCAGCGGCCCCGGGCTGGACGATGAAGTGACCGCCCGGGGCCGCCGGAGGCGGCGGAGCGAAGCCCTGGGGAGGCGCAACCGCGCCCGGCAGCGGCGGTTGCGGAGTCTGCGGCGCGGCCCAGGCGGAGTGCACCGCGTGCGGCGCGGTGCTGGAAGCGGGGTCGCTGCCCGCAGGCGTCCAGCCCGGGCGGGCGTTGTCGCCGATCACCGGGATCGGGCCGGTGCCGGCGTCGGCGAGGCCGGGAGCCCAGCCGCCGGGATCGACCTTGACCGGGCCGGTGTGCTCGGCATCGCCAGGCCAGGGACCTGCCGGACGTGCCACGTCTTCCACCACACCGTGAGCACCTGCTGCCACACCCCCGATGGTTTCCTGCGCAGGTCGACCTTCGACCGCGTCACCAACATGACCAGCGGTGTCGTGCGCGGCGCGGCCAACGCCTTCCGCCGCCGCGCCGACACCTTCCCCAGCAACAGCGGCAACCTCGTGCGCGGCCCGGCCAGCGCCGTCGACCGTGCCGTCAACGGACTTGCCGAGATCATCAACCGCGCCGGTCACCCCAGATACCGCGTGGTCCCCGCGGCCCTCAACTGAATCCACTGTGGACGAAACGAGGCCGCCGCCGCTGTCCAGTAAGCCACCTCCGGCCGCGCCCACCTCCGACAGCAGGCCGTGCGAGCCGCGCGGTTCCACCAGCACGCCGCTGTCCAGGTCCACCGCCGAGGTCAGCGTGTTGTGCACCTGCGCCACGTTCGCCGCCGTGCCGTTCAACACCGAGTCCAGCGCGGCCAACGCCTGCGGATGCCCGGCGGCAGCCGCTTGCTCGGCCGTGTCGGTCTGCTTCGCCAGCGCCACCAGTTCCCGCACCAACTGCACCTTTGCCGCGCCGACCTGCTCGGCGGCGTGGTCCAGGCGATCCGCGGCGGCCCGGCACTGCTTCGCCGATGAGGGCAGCATCCCGTCGTCGGCGACGAACTTGTTCCAGTCCCTGCGCGCCGCCTGGGCAGCCTGGCCGTCGAACGCGTCGAGCGCGCCCTGCGCGGTGCCGTCGGCGGCACCGGCGAGCGCATCGATCGACTTCGCCGCCTCCCGCCACGCCGATGCCGACTCGCGCATCTTGTCCTCGTCGGCTTCCGGCCACTTCGCGCCCGCCCGCGCCGCGACATCGCGGAGTTCGGCGGGAAGTTCGATGCCCATGCGCCGGTCACCCCCGCCCGGCGAGTCGACCGAGTCGGTCGGCGTTTCCGGCGTCGGCCTGTCGCGTCGTTTCGGCGGTCTCGGAGAACTTCGCACCCATGTCGCGCAGCCGCCCGGAAATCGCACCGAGCTCGTCCAACGCCTGGTCGGCACGGCCGCAATGGGCGCGGGCGAAGTTCGCGCCGATGTCGTCGCCGCCCCAGCAGGCACCGGCCGCATCCACGGCGCGACGCAGGGTGTCCGCGATCCGCTGCGCCTGCCCGGCGAGGCTTTCGAACTCGCCCGCGTGCTTGCTCAGCTGCCCGAGATCACTGCGGAAACCACTCATGGTCACCACTTCCGTTCCGCCGGGCCCGGCCGCAACCAGCTTCCGTCCGAGAAGTCCTCGTCGATGTCTTCATCAACATTGTCGTCGAAGTGTCGCGATTCGTTGCGCGGAACCGGATCCGACTCGCCGTCGACGTCTCCACCCAGCAACAGCTCCGGATCGGTCCCGGCGGGCAGCACCTCGGCGAGCACGTCGGCTGCCCGGCGCGACGCGGCCTGGGCCGCCGCTGCGGTCAGCCGCACAATGGTCGCGGCGAGCTGGGCAGGCCGCTGCCGTTCGTAGACGTCATCGGCCAGCACCACCTCGCGCAGCACCCCCCGCGGACCGACCACGACCTGCACGCTGCCGTCCTTGGTGCGGGCGGTTTCGGCGATCGAGGACAGGTCCCGGTGTGTCTCGGCAAGGCGCTCCCGGCTTCGCCGGTAGTCCGCCATCAGCTCTTCGACCTGGGCTCGGTGGTCGGTCGACACGGCCGCTCCCTCCTCTGTTCGCTGGCGGAATCCTCGGCACGGCACCCGGAGTCCGCTCGGCACCGGCAAAGCGGTCGTTCGCGACCGGTGACCGCGGACCGCACGCCGCGACTTGGACGCGCGCCGCCGCGCCGATGGTTCCATGTCGCCGGGGGGATCTTCCGCGCGGCCGACCACCGAAATGTCCGATCCGTCCCGGAAAGTGGCCCGCTCGGTCTGTGAGTACTGTCTCAGCGCGGCCCCGCAAAACCGCTGCGACCATGGGGCAATGGGCACGATCGCGTACGAAGACCTCACGCCGGGGCGGATTTTCGACCTGGGCAAGGTGGAGGTCGACCGGGCGGAGATGCTGGCCTTCGCGGAACGCTTCGATCCGCAGCCGTTTCACCTGGACGAAGAGGCCGGCCGGAACTCGGTGCTCGGCGGGATGTGCGCCTCGGGTTGGTTCACCGCGTCGCTGTGGATGCGTAGCTACGTCGACCACGTGCTGTCCGATTCGACCTCGCAGGGCTCGCCCGGCGGCAACGAGCTGGCCTGGCTGGCCCCGGTCTTCCCGGGCGACGTGCTGCACTTGCGGATGGAGGTCACCAGCCAGCGGCGGTCGCGGAGCAAGCCGAACCTTGGGCTAGTGGAGATCACCGGCACGGCGGACCGTGGCGACCAGCGCGTCATGCGCTTCACCTTCGTGGGGATGTTCGGCACCCGCGAGAAGACCTGACCGGGGTGGATTTATCCGACGCTCAGGCAAAATCGGGGCCTTCGCGGTGGCGCGGGTGCTCGACGCGCAGGCCGGCGGTGACCGCCGCGTGGACCGCGCGCGCCAGACCGGCCCCGATGCGCGAGCGCGGCCCGCCGTAGGACTCGGCTTCGCCGTCGGGCGGGCACAGGATCACCGTCGCGTCGGTGACCGTGCCGGTGCCCGCGATGCCTGATTCCACCAGGGCCTGCGCCTTGGCTTCGGCCACCGTCGCGACCGCGTTCACCAGCGCCGACTCGCTGAGCCGCACCGGCGACCAGCACACCGCGTTGATCGTGCCCGGCTGCCACGCCGGTGCCGCTTCCTCCTGCGCGGCGGCCCAGACCGGGTGGCTGACGCCGGTGGTCACGCTCGCCTGCACGCCGCCATCGACCGCAGTCACCTCGTGGCGCACGTCGACGGCGGTGAGCAGCCCGACACCGTCACCGGACAGCCCCAGCTCGCCAGCCATCTCGCCTACGTGTTCCGCCGGATCTGGGTGGTCGTAGTCGGTCACCACCGTGGCGTTGAGCACCCACGACCGTCGGCCGATCCCGCCGCCGCAGGTGGCCGAGGAGATCGCCAGCCACGGCCGGGCGCAGCGCCAGACCAGCAACGGACGACCGTGCGAGAAGTGCAGCGCCGGTGGCGGCGCGCTCACGAATCCGACGCCTGGAGCGCCTTGACCACCCGGGACGGGCTCGGCCGACCGAGCCGCTCGGCCATCCACGCGCTGGTTTCCACGAGTTTGCCCAGGTCCACTCCGTGCTTGATGCCCAGCCCGTCAAGCATCCACACCAGGTCCTCGGTGGCGAGGTTGCCGGTGGCCGATTTCGCGTACGGGCAACCGCCCAGCCCACCCGCCGAAGAATCCACTGTGGACACACCGAGCCGGAGCGCCGCATAGGTGTTGGCGAGCGCCTGCCCGTAGGTGTCGTGGAAGTGCACCGCCAATCGGTCCACCCCGACGTCGGCCGCTGCGAACGCGCCCAGCAGCGCCTCGACATGCCCGGGGGTCGCCACGCCGATGGTGTCCCCCAGCGACAGCTGCCAGCAGCCCATCTCCAGCAGCCGCCGGCCCACCGAAACGACCTGCCCGACCGGGACGGCGCCCTCCCACGGGTCACCGAAGCACATCGAGACGTAACCGCGCACGGTGAGCCCTTCGCCGACGGCGCGCTTTACCACCGGCTCGAACATGGCGAACTGCTCGTCCAGGCTGCGGTTGAGGTTGCGCCGGGTGAAGGTCTCGGTGGCGGACGCGAAGATCGCGATGTCCCGCACGCCCGACTCCAGCGCGCGATCCAGTCCCCGCGCGTTCGGCACCAGCACGGGGTAGCGCACGCCCGGAACCCGATGCAGCCCCGCCAGCACCTCGGCGGCGTCGGCCAGCTGCGGAACCCACTCCGGGCGGACGAAGCTGGTGGTCTCCAGCACGCCCAGCCCCGCATCGGCCAGCCGCTGCAGGAACTCCAGCTTGACCTCTAGCGGGACCACTGCCTTCTCGTTCTGCAGCCCGTCGCGGGCCCCGACCTCCCAGATCGTGACCTGGGTCGGCAGTTCGCCCGGCTCCGGCGAGGCCACCTGCATCGGCAGTCCCAATTCGTGCGACCCCATCAGCCGTCCTCCCTGGCGCGATAGTCCCAGTCGTCCCGCGGGTCGTCGTTGACCTCGCGGTACAGCAAGGTGTGCACCCGCTCCACCTGTGGGATGTCGTCGAACTCCAGCGGCTCGTCCGAAGCCGACTCGACGACCAGGGTGCCGCACCCGAGTATCCGGTCGAGCAGGCCGTGACGGAAGCGCACCGAGTTGATCCGGGACATCGGGATGTCTATACCCGTTCGAGTGAACACGCCCTCGCGCACCATCAGCCGATGCGTGGTGACCACGAAGTGCGTGGTGCGCCAACGCACCAGGGGGGCGAGCGTCCACCAGGCGATCAGCACCGCGCCGATGACCCCGAGGCCGATCCACAGCGGCAGCTGCCAGCTGGTGGATGCGGCCAGTGCCGCCAGGTAGAACCCGCCGCCGACCACCACGAACAGGACCAGCACCGGGAGGATCAGCATCTTCCAGTGCGGGTGCTTGTGCACGACCACATACTCGTCCGAGCCGAGCAGGCCGTCTGGGTAGGCCACCGGATCCCTCCTGAGCCTCGTCGCCGGTTGCTGATCACGTTACCGGCCGAGCGATTCCGGAGTGCGCCGATGCCGGTCACGCCCGGCGCAGGTGGACCACGTCGCCGGCGGACACCGCGGTGACCTGGCCCTCCTCCGCGCGAACGACGAGCCGACCGCTCGGATCGATGTCGGTGGCCATGCCGCGCAGCTGCTCATCGGCACCGAATTCCACCCGCACCTGCTGCCCCAGGGTGGTGCACAGCCGCCGGTACCGGTCCAGCAGCCCGCACGCCACCACGTCCCCGGCCGCAGCACGCCACTGGTCGTCGACGTCGGCGAAGGCCGTGAGCAACGCCACTGCGAACTCCTCCCGGTCGACCTCCGCCCCCTCGGCCGCCAACGACGTCGCGGGCAGGCCGCCCGCGCCGCGCGGCAGATCCTCGCGCCGCTGGAGCAGGTTGATGCCCATGCCGAGCACGACCGCTATGCCCTCCGGCCCGGCCACCGCCTCGGCCAGGATCCCGGCGCCCTTCGACCATTCCTCGCCGTCGCCGAGCAGCAGATCATTGGGCCACTTCAGCGCGGCCCGCACTCCGGTCGTGCGGTCGACGGTCTCGGCCAGGGCAACGCCGGCGATCAGCGGAAGCCAGGCGAGCGATGTCTGCGGGACCCCTGGTCGCAGCAACACGCTCACGAACAAGCCGTACCCGCGCGGCGAAGCCCACTGCCGCTGCATCCGCCCACGTCCGGCCTGCTGTTCCTCGGCGATCAATACGGTCCGATCGGCGGCACCCCGCTCAGCGGCAGCCGCCAGGTCGGTGTTGGTCGACCCCGTAACGGTCACCAAGTCCAGAGCGGTGTAAAGCCCGCCGCCGACCAACCGAGCGCGCAACCGCTCGCCATCCAACAAAATCGGAGCACTCACCAACTCAGCGTATGCCGCAACTAGACCGACCAGACGCGGAGCCGGGATGATGGCGCCCAGCGAGCTGGACGACGGACCGCGGGAAGGAGCCGCCATGACCTCGGTCATCGACGCCCCGCACCGCCGGATTACGCTCGCCGAGGTCCGCGCCCACCGCGACGAGATTTACCAGATCGCGGAAAGATACGGCATCCGGAACATCCGCGTGTTCGGCTCGGTAGCCCGCGGTGAAGCCGACGACGACAGCGACCTGGACCTGCTGATCGATGTGGCCGCCGACACGAGCTTGTGGGATATGTCCGGCTTCGCACTGGACGTCGAGGATCTGCTTGGTGTCTTCACCCAAGTCACCACACCGAACGGGCTGAAACCGCGCATCCGCGACGAGGTGCTAGCCGAGGCGGTGTCGGTTTGAAGCGGCAGACGCCCGAGCGCCTGCGTGACATGATCGATTATGCGGAGAAAATCCAGCGTCGAGCGCCGAAGGACCGCAGCGCATTCGACGGCGACGAAGTTCTTCAGACGGCATTGCTGCACTGGATTGAAAACATCGGAGAGGCCGCCAACGGCGTGGACCGTGATGTCCAGCGCGCGCACCCGGAAGTGCCGTGGCGACAGATGATCGCCATGCGCAACCGAATCACCCACGGGTATTTCGAGCTCGACATGGGGCCTCGACATGGGCACTGTCTGGAACGTGGCCGAGCGCGAGATCCCGAAACTTCTGCCGCACATTCGGGCGATTCTGGAAGCAGTCGAGAGCCGGTAGACCAGTCCCCGCTTTCGGCTGTGGCGGGGTTGATCCCCTGTTCTGTGACAACTACTCGTGCCGCGCGGCTACGCGACCGTACTCGTCGACCTGGCGGGCACCGACCGCTCGGAGGGCTGCGTGGACGTCGGCGGCCCGTCCGACATCAGCTCGGCCAGTCAAACGGCCTGTTCCGGCGCACCTTCCCCAAGTTCGGAAGGTACCGCCCCGCCCGCACGTACCGATCGAATCGACCACGAGCCCTGAGAATTTTCGGCTCGGTAGGAAATCAACAGAAGGGCGCATTCGGGTCGTGTTGGGCGCGGCCTAGCATCTGGTGCGTGCGTTTCGTGCTCGCTTCCGCCTCGCCCGCCCGCCTGTCCGTACTGCGGTCCGCCGGGATCGAGCCGCTGGTGCAGGTCTCCGGGATCGACGAGGACGCGGTAGCGGCGGCGTTACCCGAACCCAGCCCGGAAGAGCTGGTCACCGCGCTGGCGCGGGCGAAGGCCGAAGCCGTGGTCGCCGACATCGCCGCGACCGAGCCGGACGCGGTGATCGTCGGATGCGACTCAATGCTGCTGATGGCACACGGGGAGATCGTCGGCAAGCCCGGCACCCGCGAGGCCGCCGCCAAGCGGTGGGCGCAGAACGCAGGCAGCACGGGAGAACTGCTGACCGGACATGCCGTCGTCCGGCTGCGGAACGGCGAGATCAGTGCGTGCGCCCAGCGCCACCTCGGCACGACCGTGCGATTCGGTGAACCGACGGAGGCCGAACTCGACGCCTACCTGGCGACCGGCGAACCGCTGCACGTGGCGGGCGGTTTCACGCTCGAAGGATTCGGCGGTTGGTTCATCGAAGGGGTGGACGGGGATCCATCGAGCGTGCTCGGGATCAGCCTGCCCCTGACGCGCAAACTGCTCGCCGAGGTCGGCGTCAGCGTGGTGACGTTGTGGCGCCGACCGACCGCGGAGTGAGCAGGATGTGACACTCGGGCCACGCACCCGAGTGAATGCGAACACAATTCGGCTACCCCTGGATTGGTTATATCGCGCCCGTCGTTACTCGTGTTCGCGATGGGAATTCTCCGACGGCTGTACCTGACTTCTCGCCTGCACGTCGATCTGCGACGGCAGGCCAGCTGCGTCTGTTGGTGATCGGGCGCTGAAGCCCCGCCCCGATCCGGCGTCGTCGGCAATCCGCCTTCGCCGACCCGGACACGCCTTCGAACCCCCATCTTCGCGACCTCGGGAGACCCCTGTGTCCACCTCCGCCGGCCGATCGCGCCCGCGTTTCAACCCCAAATTCTTCGCCGTGGCGGTGATCGCCTCGCTCGTGCTGGGCGCGCTGCTCGGCTGGATCGCCAAGCAGACCGGCGCCGAATGGCTGGTCACCACGCTCGACACCATCGGCGGGACGTTCACCAAGCTACTGACCTTCACCGTGCTGCCACTGATCTTCACGGCGATCGTGGTGGGCATCAACAGCCTGCGCAGCGTCGGCGGCGGCCGGGCCGCCGCCCGCCTCGGCGGCAAGACGGCCCTGTGGTTCGCCATCACCTCGCTGATCGCCGTGGTCATCGGGCTGCTGATCGGCGGGCTGTTTCAACCCGGGCGCGGCCTGGTCATCGAGCCCGACCCGGCGAAGCTGGCGGCCATCGGCGAGAAGACGCATGGCTCCTGGCTCGACCTGGTCACCGGCCTGGTGCCGAGCAACCTGATCAGCGCCTTCGCCGACGGCGAAACCCTGCAGGTCGTTTTCATCGCGCTGATCATCGGGGCGGCCACCTACAGCCTGGGCGAGAAGGCGGCGCCCTTCGTCACCTTCAACAGGGCCGCCTTCGAGGTCATCCAGCGGGTGCTCGGCTGGATCATCCGGCTCGCCCCGTTGGGCACCCTCGGCCTGATCGGCAAGGCAGTTGCCGCCTACGGCAACGAGTTCTTCGTGCCGCTGCTGAAGCTGATCGGCTCGACCTACGTGGCCTGCGCGCTGGTGCTTTTCGCCGTGTACCCGCTGCTGCTGGCGTTCATGGCGAAGGTCAACCCGATCCGGTTCTTCGCCAAGTCCTGGAACGTGCTGCAGTTCGCATTCGTCTCCCGGTCCTCCGGAGCGAGCCTGCCGATGACCCGGCAGACCGCGGAAGACCTCGGCGTGCCGCCGTCCTACGCGAGCTTCGCGGTGCCGCTGGCCACCACCACCAAGATGGATGGTTGCGCGGCGGTCTACCCGGCCATCGGGTCGATGTTCATCGCGAACCTCTTCGGCATCCACCTCGGCCCGGTGCAGTACCTGACGATCATCGCGGTGGCGGTCTTCGGCTCGATCGCCACGGCCGGCGTCACCGGCTGGTTCACCATGCTGACGCTGACCGTCGGCGCGCTGGGTTTCCCGCCCGAGGTGGTGGCCACCGGCATCGCCATCGCCTACGCGGTGGACCCGGTCATGGACATGATGCGCACCGCCACCAACGTCGCGGGGCAGATCGTCGTCCCGGTCGTGGTCGCCCGCACCGAGGGGCTGCTCGACGACGACGTCCTCGCCAGGCCGAGCACCCCGCTGGTCGACGACGACAGCGTGCTCGCGAAGGCCTGAGCCGACTGCCCCGGGAATCCGGCGTTCACTTGGTTGAACGCCGGATTCTCGCGTTGTTGCCGCGCCGTTCGGCGGCGTCGTTCGGCGGGCTCGTTCGGCGGCGTCGTTCGAAAGATGCCTGCCGAAACCGGTGGTGACAGCCCCGATCGGCGGTACTCCATCCGTAGGATGGGGGTGTGGAAAACGGTCGGCGGGGCAAGGATCTCCGGATCGGCGATCCCGAGCGGGAGAACGCGATGCGGCTGCTCGGCGAGCACTTCTCCGCAGGCCGCCTCGACGTTCAGGAGTACGACGAGCGCTGCCAACAGGCCGCGGCCGCCCGGTTCGGTTCCGAACTGGACGCGCTGTTCGAGGATCTGCCCGCGCCGCGGCCGAGCAATCCGCCGCGATCGGTCGTCCCCGAAGCGCTCCCGGCGATGCGGCGGGCGGCTCGCGGAAACCTCGTCGTGGTGATCTGCGCCGCGGTTCTGATCATCTTCCTGATCGTGGCCGCGCGGCAGTTGGCCCTGGTCCTGCTGGTCCCGCTGGCCGCCATGATCTGGTTTTACTGGCGACGCTGATCGCCGCTCACCGGTCACCGGCGACCACGTTTCGTTACGGTGAGGCCATGCACAGCTCGCGGATCGCCGGAGCAGGACGGATGGGCGCGCTGCTCGCCGTCAGCACGCTCACCCTCGCCGGGTGTGGCCTGTGGGAGCCGCAGCCGACATCGGAAACCAGAACGCCCCTGCCGCCGCCGCTACCCACGACGAGCGATCCCCCGCCACTGCCGCCACGGCCGTTCGAACTCGGCCTCAACGGCGTGGATCCGTGCAAACTGCTCACCGCCGACCAGCGAGACCAGCTCGGTTTCGACCGCGAGCCGCTCGCCGGCTCCGAGGCGGGCTTCGGCGACGCGGCAACCTGCAGCTACCGCAACACCACGGCCAAGGTGGGCGCAAGGTTGGCATTGATCACCACCGAAGGCATGGGGGTGTGGACGGACGACACCGCGCAGGTGGAGTCGACTCCCGTGGTGATCGGCGGCTTCCCTGCCCTGGTGATCAAGACCCCCGGACTGAACCTGTCCTGCAACGTCGCGGTGGACGTGGCCAACGGCCAGCACCTCGACGTGCTCTACCGCGACGACGGGGGCCAGCCGCCACCGCCGGTCTACCAACTGTGCGCCGGGGCTCAGCATGTCGCCGAGGACGCCCTCGTGAGTCTGGCCGCACCGGAGACGTCTTCGAGGTCGCCGTCCGCGACGACCCGACCGACCGCACCGAAGTAGCAGTCCGGTACTGCGTCCAACATCCTTCACCCAGAGCAAGTGCGCGCTCCGACAAGACGGCGATACTCACCGCGTATGGAGCACTCCCCAGCGTGACTTTTGGTGACTACAGTGTTCGGCGGACGTTTAGTAGCTTGAGCTCTCGGGTGCCCCGCGACTGTTCGGGTATCCGCGAACACCCGGCGAGGGCAACGCCGCCCAGCACCACCCGGGCGTTCAGGCACAAGGGACTGCACCTGCTACCGGGCCCTTACCTGTGGGAGGGGAAAACGTGCCGCTCACTGCTCCGTGGGGCGACAGCTCGACCGAAGCCTTGCCCGGAATGCCGGGGGGCTCGGTGCAGGTCGAGCCTGCCTCCATCCCGAGGCTGGTGAACGCTTTGCAGGAATCGCTGGACGCGGTCGGCCTGCAGATCGAGCACGCCATCACCGAACTGCGCATCCGGCCCTGGGCCGGCGATCCGGTCAGCGCCGACGCCGCTGAGGAGTTCAACCGGCGCTCCGTCGGCGGCGGCGACGACGCGCTGACCGCGCTGTGCGGGTATCGCGACCAACTGCAGGCGGCCGCCGAGTCGCTGCGGCTCGCCAACCGGCAGTACGAACGGATCGACGACGACAGCGCCGCGGGCATCGGCGGAGGTTGCTGATTCCGATGAGCGACCACCGTTGGCAGGGATACCGCCACCCCGAACTGTACGCGCAGATCAACGAGGGCCCGGGGCCCAACGGCTCGATCGACAGCGCCCGTCGCTGGAGCGAACTCACCCGTGCGCTCGGCGACATCGACGCCGGGCTCGCCGCCGCCCTGACATCGGCGATGGCCGGCTGGCAGGGCATCGCCGCGGACAGCGCGCACGAAGGGCTTCGCCCGCTGGGCAACTGGGCGGTCCAAGCCCAGCAGGCCACCACCGTGATGCGGGAAAGGACCGAGCAGCAGGCGGAATTCATCAGCAAAGCCCGCCAGGACATGCCACCGCCCGTGCAGGTGAGCTCCGAAGAACCGGGCACGGCGGAAACACTGCTCACGCACCTCTTCGGCGGACAGACCGACTACGAGCTGCAGGAAGCCAAGCAACACGCCGCCGAGCAGCGGGCCTTCGACGTGATGCGCACGTATGAGGCGTCGACGCAGGCCAACACCACATCGTTGGCATCGTTCACCCAGCCGCCGCAGGTGGTCGTCGATGCTCCGGTCAGCGGCGGTTCCGGTGCATCCGCCGGACAGCAGGCCGTGACCATCAGCTGGGGCTCCACTTCGGTGCCCGCGGCCCGGGTTTCGTCCACGGCCTCGACGCTTTCGTCCCGCGTCACCGAGCAACGCCCCGTGCGCACGGGCGCGACCGGCTCGGCGCGCGGCGGCGCGGCGCGGTCAACGGGCAAAAAGGGCCGGCGGGAACGCGACGATGCGGTGGACCAGAAGGTGACCGAAGAATTCGGCCGTCCGGGCGGGTTCTTCGACGAGCCGCAGACCTCATCGCGCCCGGTCATCGGCGGCGAGCCCGGGCAATGACGGTCACCGATTCCACCCGGGAGGTGAGCCTGTCGGCTCTGGAGTTCGACGTGCTCATCGAACACCTCGGGTTGGAGACCATGCCGCTGGTGCTCAAGGTCCCCTCGCCCGGACGCACCCACTCCGAGCGCGCGACGCTGGTCGAATCGGCGTGGCGCTCGCTGGCCGGCCGCGGGCTCGGCCACCCGATCGGGCTCGATCCGGAGCTTGAGTGGATGCTGCGGCTGCTGGCCCGTCCCGGCCGCGAGGTCGACGGACGATTCTGGTTGCAGCGCAGCGTCCGGGTGCTCGCCGCCGCGGACACCCGATCCGAGCACGCGGTGCTGGTCGTCAAGGACGGGGACACCCTCAGCTTGCGGCCCGCCGCGGCGAGCGGACTACCGCGCGAAGCGGTTTCGTCGCTGCCGCCGCTACCCCCGGGCCCCGGCCGTTCGGTGTCGGTGCGCAGCGGTGATCTCGACGGCGCCGCCGAGGAGGCCGGCAACAACGTCGAGCAGTTGCACAGCGCCCTGCGGCGCCGCGGAATTCGCCCGGACGACGCCGAAACGCTGATGAGCATGGTCGCCGGAGTGGGAGCACGCGGGCAGTTCGGCACCGCCGCCCGGGACCGGCTCGGCCGCCGCGTCCGAGCCGATCACGTGGTGGGATTCTTCGACACCTCGCACGGTCGGTACGCCCAGCTGCGGCGGCCATCGCCGTCCGGCGACATGTGGAGCACCGTCACGCCGGTCGACACCCGCCGCCTGATCGGGCACGTCGAGGAACTGCTCGCCGAGGTGTCCGGGGCTCCGTGAGCCTGCCGCGCTGCGGCGGCAACCCGGAAGGCTCACGGGAGGTCACGACCGCCGGATTTCACACCACCGGTTCGATGATCCGGTCGCGTGCCTCCGGGGCCGCCGAGCGCTTCGCATCGGCCGCCTGGTCGTCGGGCTGGATCTGCGAATCGCGCTCCGCCTCGACCCGCTTGCTGTACACCTCGACCTCGCGGGACACGCGCGCGTCGTCCCACCCGAGCACGTCGGCCATCAACCGCGCGACCGGCTCGGCGCAGTCCACGCCGCGGTGCGGATATTCGATGGAGATCCGGGTGCGCCGCGTGAGCACGTCCTCCAAGTGCAGCGCGCCTTCGTGGCTGCACGCGTAGACCGCCTCGGCCTGCAGGTAGTTCGGCGCCGACGGGATCGGCTTGAGCAGCTCGGGACGCTCGTCGCCGAGGCCGAGCACGTCGTGGATCTCCGAGCCGTAGCGGTCCAGCAGGTGCCGGATCCGGTACGGGTGCAACCCGTGCGCGGCGGCCAGCTGGTCGGCCTGATTGACCAGCGCGTGGTATCCGTCGGCGCCGAGCAGCGGAACCCGGTCGGTGATCGACGACGCCATCCGGCCGGTGATGTCCGGCGAGATAGCCTCCACCGCGTCGGCCGCCATCACCCGGTACGTCGTGTACTTGCCGCCGGCGATCGCCACCAGCCCGGGCGCGACCCGCGCGACCGCGTGTTCTCGGGACAGTTTCGAGGTTTCCTCGCTCTCCCCGGCCAGCAACGGCCGTAGCCCGGCGTAGACGCCCTCGATGTCGTCGTGGGTCAACGGCGTCGCCAGCACCGAGTTGACGTGCTCCAGCAGGTAGTCGATGTCGGCCTTGGTCGCCGCCGGGTGCGCCAGGTCGAGATGCCAGTCGGTGTCGGTGGTGCCGACGATCCAGTGGCTGCCCCACGGGATGATGAACAGCACGGACTTCTCGGTGCGCAGGATCACCCCGGATTCGGCCACGATGCGGTCGCGGGGCACCACGATGTGCACGCCCTTGCTGGAGCGGACCCGGAAACGCCCGCGCCCGCCGGAGAGCTTCTGCAACTCGTCGGTCCACACGCCGGTCGCGTTGATCACGGCCTGCGCGCGGACCTCGATCTCGTCGCCGCTCTCCACATCGCGCACTCGGACCCCGGCGACCCGGTCGGCTTCCCGCAGGAAACCGGTGACCTGGGTAGACGTCGTGATCACGGCACCGTAACGCGCGGCCGTGCGGGCCACTGTCATGGTGTGCCGGGCGTCGTCGGCTTGGGCGTCGTAGTAGCGGATGGCGCCGATCATCGAGTTCCGCTTCAGCGCGGGCACCATCCGCAGCGCGCCTGCGCGGGAGAGGTGCTTCTGCCCCGGCACCGAGCGGGCGCCGCCCATCGTGTCGTAGAGGAACAGGCCTGCGGCGGCGTAGGGACGTTCCCAGAACCGGCGGGTCAGCGGGTACAGGAACGGAACCGGCTTCACCAGGTGCGGCGCGATCCGGGTGAGCATCAGCTCGCGTTCCCGGAGCGCCTCGCGGACCAGCGAGAACTCCAGCTGCTCAAGGTAGCGGAGTCCGCCGTGGAACAACTTGCTGGAGCGGCTGGACGTGCCGGCGGCCAGATCGCGGGCCTCCACCAGCGCCACCCGCAGCCCACGAGTCGCCGCGTCCAGCGCCGCCCCCGCACCGACCACGCCGCCGCCGATCACCACGACGTCGAATTCGTCCGAACCGAGCCGCCGCCAGTTCTCGGCCCGTTCGGCGGGCCCCAGCGTGCCCTTCAAGCGGCTCTCGGTTTCCATTTTGTCCTTGGACACCAGGCGTCCTCCTCGCTCGAATCGCGTCCCACCGCTGATCACCCCGCCGACGGGGAACCGGACTCGGCGCCAGTACCTGCGGTGGTCATCATGCCTGACCTGCACCGTCCGTGCTCGGCGCAGCATTGCGCGCATTTCCCGCCTGCTCGACCCGCGCACCGCGCTCAAGGAGCACCTCGATATCGGCGCGCGACGTGCGCGAATCCACGATCACCACGTCGAAGTCCTCGACCGGCGCGACGGCGTGCAGCGCTCGTCGCCGGAACTTGGTGTGGTCAACGTAGAGCACTCGGCGCCGCGCCGAGGCCAGCATGGCTTTCTTGATCTGCACCATTTCCTGCTGCGGGTAGCAGCAAATCCCGTCCGTCACCGCGGAGACCGACATGATCGCCAGATCGACGCGCAGGTTCCGCAGCGCGTCCAGGGCCATGCCACCGACGAACGCGTCGGCCCACGGCAGGTAGTCGCCGCCCACGCAGATCAGGCTGATGCCCGGCGCGGCGGCCAGTTCGCCGAACACCCCGCGGTGATTGGTGACGACGGTCAGCGGCGCACGTTCCGGTAGGAGCCGGGCCAGGTAGACGCCGGTCGTCGAGTCGTCGAGCACCACCGCCTGTCCAGGCTCGACCAGTTCCGCCGCGGCTCGGGCGATTTCTTCCTTCTCGGCCGTGTTCTGCTGCAACCGGTATTGGGACGCGGCCTCGTAGAGCAGGGAAGAAGCCGCCGACACATAGCCGCGATTGCGGTGGACGAGCCCCTGCGACTCAAGGTCGGCGAGGTCCCGGTACACGGTCATCGCGCTGGCCCCCACGGTCTCGACCAGGTCGTCGATCCGCAGCGTGCCTTCCGCCATGACCAGCTCGGTGATCTTGTGCCGCCGGTCCTGCTGCTTCCCGGACGGGCGTCGAACGGACATCGTCGTCCCTCTCAATCCCTGGTCACCGCGCCCGGCAACCCTGCCCCGACCAGGCGCGTCGGTTCGCCGTCCGGCCCGCGAGACCGCGTCTACCTGGCTTCAACCATGCAATACGATAAAAACATCACTGGAACAGTCTTGCAACGTTTGTTTTCACAAGTCTAGTGTGACCCGCGATGCGCAACGATGCCTGGGGCGCGGCCCCGCTACGGGTCGCCACGTCCAGGACCCGCGCTACCCGTCGGCCGGGGTCACCGACCCGCCGGTCGAACTTCGCTATGACCAGCCGAGATGCCCGGTTAAGCGGTGCAGACCAAGGAGTTGCCTACGAGTGGCGGCATGCATGGACACGTGTTGCCATGCGGCAGTACCGTCCCGCGCACTCCATCTCGGACAGTCATCGAACCTGCCAGTGCCAACGGCGGCATTATGAGGGGAACGACAAGTAATGAGTCTTGGGGAGATCTTTCTCTGGGAATTCATGGGGACGGCGATACTCACCCTGATGGGTTGCGGTGTCGTGGCGAACACTGTCCTGCGCAAGAACCGGGGTCACGAAGGCGGTTTCCTGCTCGTCAACTTCGGTTGGGGCTTCGCGGTTTTCGCCGGCGCTAGCGTCGCAGCCCCGTCTTCGGCTCACATTAACCCCGCGGTGACGATCGGCTTGGCCGTGAACGGCCAGACCCCGTGGTCGGAGGTCCCCGTTTACATCACCGCGCAACTCCTCGGCGGCACGCTGGGCGCGGTTCTGTGCTGGGCGGCGAACAAGCTGCAGTTCGACACTCACGACGAACCGGCGAACACCCTCGGCATCTTCAGCACCAGCCCGACCGTGCCGAACGCGCCGTGGAACCTCGTCACCGAGATCATCGGCACCTTCGTGCTGGTTTTCTGGATCATTCTCAGCCCGCGGGCGGGCGTCGGCCAAACCCCCGGGGTGCCCGAGTTCGGCAACGCCGCGCTGGGCTACGCCGCGGTGGCATTCCTCGTCATCGGCATCGGCAATTCGCTCGGCGGCCCGACCGGGTACGCCATCAACCCGGCACGCGACCTCGGGCCGCGCGTCGCCTACGCGCTCCTGCCGATCCGCGGCAAGGGATCGGCCGACTGGGGTTACTCGTGGATTCCGATCGTCGGTCCGATCATCGGCGGTGTGCTGGCCGGCCTGTTAGCACTCGCCCTGCCCACCAGCTGATCCGACGCTCCACTTAGGAAGGTAGGACGAGAAATGGCCTCCTACGTCGCCGCAATCGACCAGGGGACGACATCGACGCGGTGCATGATCTTCGATCACTCCGGGCGAATCGTGACGGTTGATCAGATCGAGCACCGACAGATCTTCCCCAAGGCGGGATGGGTCGAGCATGACCCGAATGAGATCTGGGCCAACACCCGGCAAGTCTGCGCGGGCGCGCTGGCCAAGGCCGACCTGGTGTCGTCGGACATCGCGGCCTGCGGCATCACCAACCAGCGGGAAACCACCGTGGTCTGGGACAAGGCCACCGGCAAACCGGTGTACAACGCGATCGTCTGGCAGGACACCCGTACCGACGAGATCATCAGCGCACTGTCCGCCGGCGAGGGCGGTCAGAACCGGTACCAGGCCAAGACCGGGCTGCCGCTGGCGACCTATTTCTCCGGGCCCAAGATCAAGTGGATACTGGACAATGTGGACGGTGTCCGGGAGCGTGCCGAGAAGGGCGAGCTGCTGTTCGGCAACATGGACACCTGGGTGCTGTGGAACTCCACCGGCGGTCCGGATGGCGGCCTGCACATCACCGACCCGACGAACGCCTCCCGCACGCTTCTGATGGATCTGGAGCGGCTGGAGTGGGATGCGGACATCTGTGCCGAGATCGGGGTTCCGATGGCGATGCTGCCGGAAATCCGGTCCTCGTCGGAGGTGTACGGCCGGTTCCGGGAACGCGGCGTGTTCGCGGGAATCCCGATCGCCGGGATCCTCGGCGACCAGCAGGCCGCCACCTTCGGACAGGCGTGCCTGTCGCCCGGTGAAGCCAAGAACACCTACGGCACCGGCAACTTCGTGCTGCTCAACACCGGAACAGAGCGGGTGATCAGCCAGAACGGACTGCTGACCACGGTCGGCTACAAGATCGGCAGCAACGACACGGTCTACTGTCTGGAAGGCTCCATCGCGGTCACCGGTGCGTTGGTGCAATGGCTGCGGGACAACCTCGGCCTGATCGGTAGCGCGCCGGAGATCGAACAGGTCGCCCGCACCGTCGACGACAATGGCGGCGCCTACTTCGTGCCCGCGTTCTCCGGGCTCTTCGCCCCACATTGGCGCTCCGACGCGCGCGGCGCAATCGTCGGCCTGACCCGGTATGTCAACCGCGGCCACCTTGCCCGCGCGGTGCTGGAAGCCACGGCGTTCCAGACCCGCGAGGTGATCGAAGCGATGAACGCCGACTCCGGCGTGCCCTTGAAGTCACTGAAGGTCGACGGCGGCATGGTGGTCAACGAGCTGCTGATGCAGTTCCAGGCCGACATCCTGGGCGTCCCGGTGATCCGCCCGGTGGTCGCCGAAACGACGGCACTCGGCGCGGCCTACGCAGCCGGCCTCGCGGTCGGCTTCTGGACCAGCGAGGAGGACATCCGCTCGAATTGGGCCAAGGACAAGCAGTGGGACCCGGCGATGCCACGGGAACTCCGCGAAAAGCAGTACCACCTGTGGCAAAAAGCGGTGACCAAGACCTTCGACTGGGTCTCCTAAAGACCTACTGCCTGCGGTGAGTCTACGACAGACGTAGACGTTTCGGGTTCCCATACCGGGCTGCGCAACACAGTCCCCGCAGCGTGGTCGGCGCTCGTCGCGTGGCTGATCGCCGCCGGCGCCCCGGCCTGGATCACCGGCCCACTCGCGCGGCTGGTGACGTCCTGGTCGTGCCTCTCGTGCTCGGCGCCGTCTACGCGCTGTTGCGCTGGGCCGAGCCGCAAATGCCGCCGTGGCTGACCCGGATACTGCTCGGCTCCAACACGCCACCCACCTACCCGCCGACTGAGTAGCGATGCGCCCCGCACCCTTCACCGGGCGCGGGGCGCATTCGTCGTTTCCGGGTCAGTACCACTCGCCGGGCTGCCACTGCACACACGTCGGCCGCGCTCCGGTACGGCAGTACTCGGCGATCGCCTCGCGCACCTTCTCCAGAGGTAGTGAAGCCGATCGGGGAAAGTCGACGCCGTCGGTGTCCAGGGGCAGCACGGGCGTGTTCTCGTCGGCCTCAGGGTTGAGTGAGTCGGCCAAGCCGTCCGGGGCGCCAGGATTGAAGTAGTTCAGCGCCCCCCACCCGGTGGTTGGTTTGCTGGAGACCAACAGCCGCCGAGGCGGGAACACCGGCTGGCCGTCCTCGTTGATGTGGCACGGCTGGTCCCATACGTAGACCTGGCAAACCGGTCGAGGCGGGGTCTCGACGATCTCGCGCACCAGGCCGTCGACTTCCTCGCCGGTGTACGCGTGACGAATAACGTGGTGGAACAGTACTGACACCACGTTCGCCGTGTCGGTAGATGTCACGGTCTCGCCCTTCCTATGAACGTGAGCGGCTGCGATGAGCCGGGCTGCCACACCACCAGCGTCGAGCCCTCCGGCAGGAGCTCAGGGACCGCGCTGCGGCACCCCATACACACTTCGTTGTTCACCACCACAACCCCGTAAGTCTGCCCTGCCTGCCGCATCATCTCGACGTATTTCACCTCAACGTGCAACGTCACCGTTGGCGCGCCCCGAGAATCGGTCCAAAAGTTCCTGGAGTTGTGCAGCGTGAGCCGTGCAGGCTCGGACAGGGACACGTCGTGCCCGCTGGTGATGTGAAGCTCGGTACCGTCCCTATCGAATCCGAATCCGATCGTCTGCCCGCCATCACCTCGGCTCGGCAGCCGCTTGCGGATCTGATCGGCCCACTTCGGATCGCGGGCGGCGTCGGTCGGCACCCGCCCCGCGGTTGAGGGGTGCGCGGCGCTGGGCGGGATGGTGTCGATGGCCTGCTGTACTTCCAGACATCGGCGGTAGGTCGTGATCAGCTCAATCACGCGGTGTCCCGCCTGGTAGGCGTGGATCAACTCATCCCCAGTGGGGGCGAGTCCGGCGAGGACTTCCAGCGCTTCGGGGTCAGCAGTGCCCTCCAGCGCGAACCCCAGGATTTCACCGGCTTCATAGCATGCATCCTGCGCGGTGACCAGAAGGCCGAGGGCGGCGGTGATCCGATCAACCACCTGCGCCAATGTCTGATCGAGATCACCGAGCGCCGACACGCCACCCCCTCATGAAGTTCGCCGCGCCGGATAGCGTGGCAGGTCCGCCGGCGCGGTGGGGTCGGTTGCGGCGAATGCCGCTCGTTGACCCCGTGCCGCGCCGGAGATCGGGGGATGACCGGACCCGTTTCTGCTCCACTCCGGTCATCCCGTGCCCTGCGCGCTGCGGTCGCTTCGCGCGCTGCTGCGGCGGGCACTCGCCGGACAGCGGGCGATCCGGCGGTGCTCACACCGCGTCTATTGGTCGCTTCCCTTAGATATAATCACGGTGGATTTTTCGACATGAAGGCGCGGCCGTGCACCTGGAATTCGTGTGGCCCCATCATATCTGGATCTTGGTGTGAAAACTGGCAGTTACTTGCTGGGCACTCCCACACCACGGGTTCATCGGTATCGATCGTTTCAATTCCCTCAAGCATAGAGCCCTCATTCATCGTCACGCGGTGCGTGCAGTAGAGTATTCATCGGTCCCCGGTAGATAACCGCTACCGGGGGCCTTTATAAGATCACGGGTACTGCTTACACTTCGAGCACATCTTGCTATGCGGCGGGGCCTCCTTTTTCACAACCGGCGATCCGCATAGCGAGAAGAGGAAGACCCGACCGTCTATAGTCACTTCAGGCGCGTCCGGCCCGATACGGTGCCGCAGGGTACGGAAAACCCGCGGGTACCATTTCCGGCCGTCCGGCTCTAGCTCCCCAGTTACAGAGAACCACGAGTTCATGAGTCTCATGGCAGCTCTAGCTTTCAGAGCCTACCGGTTATCTCGGTCAGAGTCTCGGCTAGCGTGCTCAGATCCCCCGAGACACCGGGTCTTGGATGATCCGGTGGGCAACTCTAATGAGATCCCACGATATTTGTTCCAAAGTTGCGCTGGCCACAGCATCACCCCACCCTCCGTTGGAAGGACGGCCCCCACCGACCGGCCTGGGGTGTCGATTAACGACCCGTGGGGGCTACCCGATAGAGGTCTTGTCGGCGCACGGAGGGCGCGGGTGACCCGAGTTGGGTCACTACCCGATTGGGTTAGTGCACTCCCAGTTTCGTAGCGAGTCCTCGCAGCTGCTCAGATTTGGCTGCGGGTGTGTGGAGCAGATCCCTAACGATGGATTTCGGTAGCCTGTGGTTTTTAAACCAAACGGGGGCCGCTGTAGAAACAGACGACAACAGAGCCACCGACCTATCTTCATCCCCGGTCTTTAGGGAAAGCAAGGCGCGATCGATGTCGTGCCTATACCGATCCCTAGCGGGTAGCGCTGACGCGCTACCCGGCATGGTCTTAGACGCGGCCAACGCGTCACCAAACTCTCCCAGGTTAATAGCTATGTCTGTGTGCTGCATAGAGATCTGCGACGGGCCGAAATTGGTGTTATACGCGCTGCTACCATCCGGCACTCTTAGTGATATTTCCCTGGCTTCAGACAAGTAATGGATTGCCTCTCCCGCATTCCCCGCCCGCGCGTTAGAATTACCTGTTAGCAGGAGCAGGGAGCCGTACAGGCTCAATTGCGGGATTGTGTGTGTAGCTGCTGGCTCAACATCCTTGGCTGTGGTCATTGATAGTTCCCTGGATTCGTCGAACCTACCGGCAACCATCAGTTGCCACGCTAGGGTTGACTTGGCAGACGCAGCCATAAACGGGTCGTCTAGATCTTCGGAGAGTTTAACCGCTCGTGTGGTGGCGATGTGCCCTGCGTCGGGGTGCCGGAGTAGCGTCAAGGTGTGCCCAGCCACCAACAAGATTTGCGACAGCGCCTTGGCGTAGATAGGCCGGTCTCTGTGGTTGGATACAGAAAGGCTCGATTCTAGAGATCTAATCAGCTGCGGCAGCGTTCGCACGATTACATCGTGTTGGCCGCTGTCGTATGTCCGCCACGCGGATATTTCAGCGTATTGTGCGTCCTGGATAGTGGCGGGTTCGTCCTTCGGTGTGCCTACCAGGCTGACGGCGTGGCGTAGCGCCGTGATCCCCTGGTCTTGGTCATGCTCCGGCATCGAGGCGGGGACCAGTAGGTCAGCGAGCGTGACATCCAGGGCCCAAGCGATCTTGTGCAGACTCGCGACGCTGCATGTCTGCCTCTGGCCTTGTTCGAGCTTACGGATCAACGTGAGCGATAGCCCCGCTCGGTCTGCCAGTTGCTGCTGTGTGTAGAGACTTCCGCGTAGTTGCCGGATGCGGTCGCCGAGTGACGGTAGGTTACTCATGGGGCCACGGTACAGCCGAGTTGACCTGTGGGATAGATGATGCTAAAGCGCACGCCCAGCACGCTTGACCGGACCGGCTGAAACGACAGCCCCCCGGCCTTGAAGTGGTCCCAGGGAGTTGGACTCGGTAATTGAGAGTCTAGGCGGCGAGGGTCTGGGTCCGGTATTGCACCGGGCTCAGGCCCTCGCAGTGTGTGTGACCACGGCTGTTGCTGCTCTAGCGCTGTCGTGCTCGCCGCCGTTCCGCGCGTCGTTCACGTATCTCGTCGAGCGACAGGCGAACGATGAAGTGCGCGGCCACGATGCCGGCCGCTAACGCGCCGATGGTCGCTTCGAACGCTGTCAGCGGTGGCGTTGAGTCGTGGGCCACGGTCAAGGTTCGGATGTCTTGCGTGTCGCCCGAGTTCTGGATGGCGAGCCACATCGCCGATCCGGCGATCACGCAAACGATCAGCATCATCAGCACTGCGACGGCGTCCACTCGACGCTGATTCCGCTTTGACGAAGGCTGCATATTCAACTGTCGCTCCGTTTTCCCTGCTAGCAGCGGTTTACCGCTAGTAGGTCCTACGGAGACCCAGTCGTTCGACTGGGTGGAGTGAAGTCCCGTCTCGTCAAGGTGGCCGAACCCGGGGTCGTTCGTGGCAACCCGCAGCTGCGTTCGCTCATCGGCTCGCGAGCAGGTCCCGCCGCCGCGTCACCGGTGGTGTGCAGGCTCGAACCATCTGGCAGAAATGTCCATAATGGACCAAATTGTGGGGAACCGAATGCAGCGCCACGGCCTCACGCGGCATAACTTTCACTCGATTCCCCCGGAAACTCAGGAGACGACCTGGACCTCGTCGCCCGGGTTGAGGGTGTCGAAGAACCGCTTCGCGGCAGTGGTCGACAAGTGCACGCAGCCGTTGGACTGCGCCTTGAGGCTGCCTTCGTGGAAGGCGACCCCGGTCTTCGTGAAGAACACCGAGTTCGGCATCGGCGCGTTGTTGAACTCCGTGCTGAGGTGGTGGGCGTCCTTCCACTCCACCCGGAAAATACCGGTCGGGGTCTCCGAGCCCGGCTTGCCGCTGGTGATCGGCACCGGCCCGTAGCTGGTGGTTCCGTTGTTCTGGAGCCAAGCCTGCTTGGTCGACAGGCTCACGCACGCCTTGGCGCTGGCCCGACAGGGGCTCCGGCTGCCACCCGTGGCCTGCGCGGTAGCGACTCCCCCGGCGAACACACCACCGACGACCAGAGCCGCCACGGTGAGCGCGGACGCTCTTCTGTTGCCCATCCGTTCTCCCTCACAACCTGTGCGCACCGCGTGTGCACCCCTAGACGGTGCCACACGTCCGGGTGACGTCGAACTCGCGCAGTAGTTGCGTCCCGCCTGGGACCGAATCCGAAAAGAGCCCCCGATAACCTCCCGACTCCCCGTCTGAGCTGGGAAAACAACGGCAGGACAGGCTGTGATGAACCTCACTGTCGACTCACACGTAAGGCGACATAGCAAGCATTCAGTCGGTTACTCTGTGTGATTGATCCTGGATTGGGCGCAACAAAAGCCAAGAACATCAAGCTGATCCCCGTCGACAAGGCCGACATCGCTAAGCCTGAGACGAAGGCGAGACCGATGAGCATCCATTGACGCCGTCTTCGATCATCGGACGGGCTGCACGCGGTTCCGCCAGGAACCCGGACCGTCCGCGTCAGGCAGCCGGGGCCGGGTGGCGCGTGCCGAATCGCGCCACCCGGCTCATGACACCGCCGCGCGCCGGTCAGAGGCGACTCGTCGCGACATGGCGGTTCGGCCTTTGCGCGGCAGGAAAGCCCCGACAACGCCGTAGATGCCTTCCTCCGCTGAAAAAGCTCTGTGATCGTGCTGGGCAAGAATGTTTGTTGTTCTGGTGGATGCGCGGGCGCCGCACGGTGCTCTCCGCCAAGATCCCGCCAGACCGCGCTCTGTTTCCGCTGTCCCGGCACCCCGGATGCGGTCGGGCCGTCTGTGACCGGGAAGCACAGTCCGGACAGCTCAGCGCAGTTGATCACGTCGAGGTCGATGTGCAGGACGAGCGGCCCACCACACGGGGAAACCGCCGTGAGATTTGCTCCACCTCGGTCGCGGGCGTCCACCGGCGGTGCGTGGGCCTCCGGCAACGGGCGGAATCCATGCCCGCTTCGTGAGCAGCTCGGGACGGTATCTGACCATGATCCGCAGCGGCGATCCGCGCGCATAACCGGACTCCGTCGGCTCCACGTCTGCACGTCGCCGCGCGCGTCGAACCAGCCGATCGACGCGTCGATTCCCGCCGCCGGAGTCCGGCGGAGACCGCCGTTGACACCTCACCACGACGGATGACTTGCGCTGTTTTGTCTTCGTCCGCGACCACGGGGTGCAGCGCGCCGAGGTGTCGCCGCATGTCGCCGTTGGGGAGCGGCAGCGCCACCGTCATGGCGTCGGGCGGCAGCAAGATGCCGGGCTCCCGGCAGTCGTCCGTTACGGTGGTTCGGCACCGAAATTATTGCCATGGAACGACTTTAGGTGTTGCCGGGCTCCATGTGCGAGCGATTTTCCAGCCTGTTCAGCGGAAGTCGTCGGCGTGGTCGATTGCCCATTCTGCGAAAGTGCGCGCGGGACGCCCGGTCACCTGCTCGACCGTCTGCACCGGCGCTTCCGGAGCCCGCGCAGCCCGCGCCCGGTAAGAGAGCAGCGTGTCGGCGACGGCGGCCGGAATGCCGCTGTCGAGCCAACGCGCACGGGCCTGCTCCGGTGCGTCCTCCTCGAACTCGATCTCCCGACCGATCGCGGCGCCGATCGCCTGCACCTGTTCGCGCGGCGTGATCGCTTCCGGTCCGCTCAACGGGTAGGCCATCCCGGCGTGCCCGTCTTCCTGCAGGGCGGTCACCGCCACCGCAGCGATGTCGTCCTCGTGGATCGGCGTCTGCCGCGCATCGGCATACGGCTCGCGAACCACACCTCCGGCGCGGATCGATGGGGCCCAGGCGAAGGAATTGGTCGCGAACGAACCGGGACGCAGGTGCGTCCACTCGAAGCCGCCTGCTTCCAGCGCCTGCTCGATCACCCGATGCCCATCACCGATCGGATTGCTCTCGGCAAACTCCACCGCTTTCGCAGACAGCAGCACGACACGCGGAACACCGGCCGCTTGTGCCTGCTCGACGAACGTCCCAACCCCCTCCGGCACCGGGAACAGGAACACCCGGTCGACTCCGGCGAGCGCCGTCACCAGCGCCTCCCGCTCGGTGAGGCCGCCCCCGACCACCTCGACGTCACCGGGCAGCCCGGCCGTTTCCGGGCGCCTGGTCAACGCCCGCACCGACACCCCGGCGGCCAGTAGGCGGTCGACGACGCGCCGCCCGACGTTCCCCGTCGCACCGCTCACCAACACGGTCATGAAGAATCTCCTCAGATCATCGGATGATCACGCCTACGCTAGGACTTCCAGTGCACTCGAAGTCAACTCCTTTCACCGGATCATCCCCGATGTCGGCTTCGAGGTGGGATCAGGCTGGCAGCGGCATACCGTGCCGGTGGACCACCTCTGCCATCGGCAGCCACGCGTGTCCGCAGTTCCGTGGCTGCCGGTGGTAGTCGTACGTCGCTTCCGTTCCGGTTCCTCGGTGTCCGGCGTGCTGCCGTTGGAACTTCCAACCGCGAACACCGCCACGTACCACCGAAGGCGAGTTGGCACCATACCGTCCACTACGGACTGTTCGAGCAGGGTCTACCGGCCGGCGCCCAACGCCGCGTCCCCAGCACTGTCCGGGTTGCCCTGGGCAAACGCCGATTTCGCGCGAAAACGCCAACCCCGCTGCGCGCCCCTCGATTATCCGGCCAACGTTCCCTGGCTTGGTCCGGCGCGACCGGTGACTTCAGTCATGCCCCTGTGCCCTCGGCAATCGACGTCCACACCGGGCCGTGTGGATATGCGTAATCGACCAACGTCCCCGGTCGCAGCTCTGCCGAGAACCCCGGTCTGCTCGGCGCCAGGTAGCGGCCCTCCCGGAGCGTCACCGGATCGACGAAGTGCTCGTGCAGGTGGTCGACGTACTCGATGACCCGGTCGTCCATCGACCCCGACACCGCGACGAAGTCGAACATGGCCAGGTGCTGCACCAGCTCGCAGAGGCCGACCCCGCCGGCGTGTGGGCACACCGGCACTCCGAACTTCGCCGCGAGCAACAGAATCGCCACGTTCTCGTTGACCCCGGCCACCCGTGCCACATCCAGTTGCAGGTAGGACAGGGCGTTGGCCTGCAACAGCTGCTTGAACACGACCCGGTTCGCCGCGTGCTCGCCGCTGGCGACCCGGACCGGGGCGATCGCTTGCGCGATGGCCGCATGACCGAGCACGTCGTCCGGGCTCGTCGGCTCCTCCACCCACCACGGGTCGAATGGCGCCAGTTCGCGAACCCAGTCGATCGCGGTGCCCACGTCCCAGCGCTGGTTGGCGTCGACCGCGATGCGAATGTCCGGGCCGACCTCCTCGCGGGCGATCCGCATTCGCCGGATGTCGTCCGTGAGGTCCGCCCCGACCTTCAGCTTCAGCTGCCGGAAACCCTGTTCGACCGCCTCCCGGCAGAGCCGCCGCAGCTTCTCGTCGGAGTAACCGAGCCAGCCCGGTGTCGTGGTGTACGCCGGATAGCCGCCGTCCCGGAGCTTCGCCAAGCGCGCCGCTCGGCCCGGCTCGGCCCGGCGCAAGATCTCCAGCGCTTCACCCGGGGCCAGGGCATCGCTCAGGTACCGGAAGTCGACGAGCTCGATGATCTGCTCCGGCGTCAGCTCTGCCAGCAGCTGCCACAGCGGCTTTCCCGCCCGTTTGGCCTTCAGGTCCCACAGCGCGTTGACCACGGCGGCGATCGCCATGTGCACGACGCCCTTCTCCGGCCCCAACCAGCGCAATTGGGAGTCGTGCACCAGCTCCCGCCACATGCCGCCGAGGTCGTCCAAGGTGTCTTGGACGGGCCGACCGGCCACCGCGAACTCTAGACCCTGGATTGCCGCGGTTTGCACGTCGTTTCCTCGGCCGATGGTGAAGGCGAAACCGTGCCCCTCCAGGCCGTCGCCGGCGTCCGTGTCGATGACGACGTAAGACGCCGAGTAATCCGGGGCCGGATTCATCGCATCCGAACCATCCAGTTCACGAGAGGTGGGAAACCGGATGTCGTAGGTCCGCAGCCCGGTGATCTTCGCAACCACTACGTCCACCTCCGTTCGGACACGTGCACCGATTCTCCCCGCAACCGGCTAATTCCTCAGGTATAACAACCACCACGGCGAATTCCAAAGTCGTGGCCTCCGCTGGAAATCTCCGGGCCCGGTTCTCGTGGCGACGGGAACCGTTGATTTCACCGGCCAGACGGCTCGCGAAGGCAGCCGGCGAGCACCTGAGCCAGCTAGTTCGTTCCCCGGTGTCAAGGGGTGGGGTCAAAGGGTGGGCTGCCGGGACGCTCGACAGCCCACCTCGGTATCGACCGCTACAGCAGCGACTCGATGATTTCGGCGGCCCGCCCAAGGCCGCCGGACTCCTGGATCTCCTGCCGCATCTCCCGCAACCGCGCCCGGATCACATCGCTGGTGGTGACCTTCTCCAGGGCCGCCCGCAGCTGCGCCGGGGTGACCGTTTCGCAGTTCACTTGGGTGCCCAGATCGAGTTCCTCGATCCGAGCGGCGTTCATGAACTGCTCGGTCGCCTGCGGAACCGCGATCAGCGGCACCCCGTGGAACAGGCCTTCCATCGTGCCGCCCATGCCCGCGTGGGTGATGAACGCGCTCGCCTGCGAAAGCACGCGCAGTTGCGGAATCCATTGCCGCACTTCGAAGTTCACCGGAAGTGCGCCGAGCTCCGCCGGATCAGTCGAGCGCCCGACCGCCATCACCACGTGCCAGTGGAGGCCGGCGAACGCGCGCAGGCACTTCCGGTAGAACTCCACCCGGTTGTTGTAGGCCGAGCCCAGCGAGATCACCAGCACCGGACGGGAGTCCGGCGCCTGCCAATCCCCTTGGAATGCCCGCTCGGTCAACATCGGCCCCACGAACGTGAACGAGTCGGCGACCCGTTCTCCGAAGTACTGGAACGTTCGTGGAATGGTCACGATGCACCGGCGCGGCAGCCCCATGTCCCGGAACGTCAGCTCGACGCCCTGCCGGGCAAAGAACTCGTCGTACCTGGACCGCACCGCGAGGGCCTCGGGCGACGAGTCGGCGCCGAAGGTCTCCTCGATACCCTCGAAGTAGACGTGTGTCGGGGACAGCTGGATGCGGGGCACCCGCCACCTCTCGGCGAGTACGAGCGCCGGAAATGCCGCGATGTCGTACACGATGAGGTCCGGCCGGTCCGCCGCATACGCCCGTTCGAGCTGCGGCACCACGGCCACGGTCTCTTCGAGGAACATCGTCAGGGCGGGGATCTCCTCTTCCGGCCATTCCTGCGTCGCGGCCGACGGACCCGGCAGCAATGAGGTGTAGCGGACCGACGTCGCGCCGGCCTCCGCCACCTGTGCCGCGAAGTCCTCGGTCGTGGCGTACGTGACGCGGTGCCCGCGTCGTACCAGTTCGGTGACCAACCCGAGGCCCGGGTTGACGTGCCCGTGCGCTGGGATGGACATGAACGCGATGTGCGCGGGCCGGGTGCGATAGCGGTTCTGAGCCAACTTGGCCATCTGGTTCTACTCCCGATCAACAAGGCCCTCGGCGCTGCGAGGGCGCGGAAGGTACGCGCTTGGCTTGCCGCGCCGTGGCGACCGCACCTAACCGACCTGTCACCGAACACCCGAGTGGAAACAACCGGAGACGGGCAGTCAGCATCCAGCGTCGACTCCGCGAAACGGCAACGGCACAGCCCCCGAATGGGGTGCCGGGGTGCGCATCGAGGCGCAGCGAAGCGGCGGACTCAAGCCGCCCGATGGCGCCACTCAGGGCGCCGCTTGATCAGAGGTAGAACTGCCGGTGAGCCATGCTCCGGAGCCTAACCCACCGCCAGCCCGGGTGTCGCTTGATTTCGCCCGGCTGCGCCCCCAGCAGAAATTCGTTCGCCAGCAACGAAAACCACGGCGATCAACCCGAGTCCGGGCTTAGCGTGGCCATCATGGATGTGGTCCCGTTGGTACCGAACCTCTACCTATTGCGACCCGAATTCGGTCAGGCCTACCTGTGGCACGAGGGCGGCTCGGCGACCCTCATCGACACCGGGATCGCGGGTTCCGGGTCGGCCATCACCGGGTTGCTGGCCGAACTGGGCACCGAGCTGAACCGGATCATCCTCACCCACGGGCACGAGGACCACGTCGGTTCCGCCGCCGAAATCCGCGCGGCGACCGGCGCACCCGTGCTGGCCCACGGAGCGGACGCGCCGGTCGTGCGAGGCGAGCGGAAGCGGGCCGATCCGGTGCTGCTGGACTGGGAGCGTCCCCTGTTCGACAGCATCCCGAACGTCCCGCCACCCCCGCCTTGCCCGGTCGACGAGGAACTCGCCGAAGGCGATCTGCTGGACTTCGCGGGTGGCGCGCGTGTGCTTTCCATCCCGGGCCACACCGAGGGGAGCATCGCTATTTACTTGCCAAGGAACCGAATTCTGTTCACCGGGGACACCATCGCCAACGTCAGTCAGGTGATGCTCGGTACGTTCAACGTGGATCGCGCGCGGACCATCGAGTCGTTCCACCGGCTCGCGGAGCTTGATACCGAGGTTGCCTGCTTTGGGCACGGGGAAGCGATCATCGGCAACGCTGGTGCCGAACTTCGCGCGGTAGGCGCACAACTCACGACGTAGTGCGCAACCGTTCGGCTCTCACCGAAACAACACCTCCTTACGGTTACGGCTCATGGACACCATGACGCCCAACGACACCGGAACCAGTGCGAGCACCGGGGTCGACCACGTGACCATCGCGCCGAGCATCCTGTACTTCGGGACGCCGGTGGCGCTGTTGTCCACCGAGAACGAGGACGGCACCGCGAACGTCGCACCGATGTCGTCCGCCTGGGCCCTTGGCGATGTGATGGTGCTCGGGCTGGCCGACACCTCCCACACCGCGTCCAACCTCGAAACACGGCCCGAGCTAGTAATCAACTTTCCGGCGCCCGAGCAATGGCCCGCCGTTGAGCGGCTCGCGCCGCTGACCGGCCGGAACCCGGTCCCGGGCCACAAACGCGGCACGTTTCGCTTCGAACCGGACAAATTCCGTGCGGCCGGGTTGCGCCCGGAGCCGGCCGAACTGGTACGCCCACCCCGAGTCGCCGAGTGCCCGGTTCAGCTGGAGGCCCGCGCGACACGAGTGCAAGCCGATGCCGCCGAGCATTTCCGCATCATTGAGGCCCAGGTGCTGCGGGTGCACTGCGATCCGCGCATCGTCGTCCCCGGCACCCAGCACATCGACCCGGCCGTGTGGAGCCCGCTGATCTACAACTTCCGCCACTACTTCGGACTCAGCCGGGAGTTGGGACACAGCTTCCGCTCCGAGACCCGACGGCCGACCCCAGGAACCACCCGACCGTAGACCGCGCCCGTGACGGGCACGGCGCCGAGGCCGCGCGTTCAGGCTGCCACTTCTGCCATCTCGCTGATCGCCTCCTCCACCATTCGTTTGGTGTGCCGCAGTTCTCGGCTGTCCAACCTGTCGCGCAGGGCGTGCAGCTCCTGTTCGGTGGCTGGTCGTGGCCGCCCCAACTTGTCCAGGCTCTTCAACAAGCCCAGCTCGGCCAGTGCGGCACCGCGTGGTTCCTTGATAGAACGGAACATGTTCTGCGCGTCCCGATAGGTGCGTGCGGCCTCTCCGTACCAGCACGCCCGGAAGAGGACATTGCCTCGCATCTTTCGGTTGTAGGCCAGGGCGCTGGTCAGATCCATCCGGCGGCAGATCTGCTCGGCTCGCGAAAGCAGCCATAGCGCTTCGTCGTGCTCCCCGCGCAGCGAACGGACATCCGCCAGTCCGCGCAATGCCCAGGCGAGCCCGCGTTCATCGCCGCCCTCCTCCGCGATCCCGGCGGCCTCCTTGAATCGCCGCCACGCGGAATCCAGGTCGCCTGCGTTGCGGTCGAGTTGGGCGAGCCCTTCCAGCGCCCACACCAGGTGCCGGCACTCGCCTCGCTTGCGCGCCTCGGCTAGCAACTGCTCGTGGAGCCCGCGCGCCTCTTCGTGATCCCCACGGATCCGCAGCGTTTCGGCGATTCCGGCGACGGCATAGCCGTACGCGAGTGATTCGCCCGCCCGCTGAGCGAGTTCTCGCCCGGCGCTGAGCCACTGCACGGCCGCAGTCAGCTGTCCGCGCTGCCGGGCAAGAGTGCCGCCACTCCACAGCGCCCATGCCATCGCGCCTTCTTCCCGGATGCTGCGGGCCGCCCGGTAGCTCGCGCGCCACGCCGCATCGGCCTCATCGAGCATGCCGAGTCTCCGGTACGCCTCCGCGATCGTCAGCCGAGCCTGGGCGAGCTCCAGACCGGAGTCCTCGTAGACGGCTTCGGCCTCACGCGCCAGGGCCGCCGCCAGCACGTCCTCGTACGCCGTGTTCACGGACATGCCCCGGAGCTGCCCCTGGTACTCCGGGGCGATCGCCTTGCCATACATCTCGAGCCACCTCGCCTTCCCGCGGTCTGGTGCTCAAGACGCACCAATCCTTGGTAGCGGCCGCGCCCCCGCAGAACTCCTGGAGCGGAGGGCGCGGACCCCTTCAAACCCCCGAACGACATCCAAGTTATGGCGCGGCAGGGGGCCGGCGGCTCGGCCGAATTGGCAACTCAGATCAACCGATCGGCCAGGAAGGCATCGCCCGCTCCTCGTACTTTCGGCCGAGATCGGTAGTGGTCAGGAACGATCTGAATGCCCCGGGCGTTCCTCGGGCGGCAGTTGGCAGGCCGGAGTGGCACCGGGCAGTCGGTAGCGGTTCGCCGCGACCCAGCGGTACGCCCACTCGGCCGGCAGCCGCAGCACCGGCGCGGCCATCAGCCAGCCGAGCGCCGACCACGGCGCGCGACTGTTCTTGAGCAGCTCGCCGACCGCGGCCGCGCCGCCGAACACCCGCCCGGACCGGTCTACCCACAGCACCTCGTGCCGCGCCCGGTCCGACGTGGTCCGCAGTGCGGCCAGATCTGCCTCCTGCCACGGCAGGATGCGCATGCGCACCGGCAACCGCTCCGCCAACCGCACGCTTCGCGTGCAAAACCCGCAGTCACCGTCGTATACCAGCACCGGCAGGTCGTTCATGGCTGGGCACGCCCCCTTCCACCGGACCCGCTTGACGTGAGTACCCAACAACGGTCGCAAATGCGGCTAGCTCCAGCACACCGCGGGATACACGTGGCGGAACCCCTCGCTGCTTACTCAGGCGCGGCGGTCCATCGTCGTGATGACGACCACTCGGCCGATCGGCCACCCGGCCGGGCCCCTTCGGCCCGAGATCAGTCCAGGTCGTCGTGGCGCATCAACAGGCGGCCGGCTTCGGTCAACGAGCCCGACAGCGACGGGTACACCGAGAACGTGTTCGCCACGTTGTCCACGGTCACCTGGTTCTGCACCGCGAGCGCGATCGGCAGGATCAGCTCACTGGCGTTCGGCGCCACCACGACGCCGCCCACCACCACGCCGGTCTGGGGGCGGCAGAAGACCTTGAGGAAACCGCGCCGCAGGCCCTCCATCTTCGCCCGTGGGTTGGTGGCCAGCGGCATCATCACGGTCCGCGCCGGCACATCGCCGCAGTCGATCGCCTGCTGGCTGATGCCGACCGTGGCGATCTCCGGGTGGGTGAAGACGTTGGCCGCGACCGTCTTGAGCTTGATCGGCGTGACGCCTTCCCCGAGCGCGTGCCACATCGCGATGCGGCCCTGCATGCCCGCCACCGAGGCGAGCAGCAGCAGACCGGTGCAGTCACCGGCCGCGTAGACGCCGGGCACGCTGGTCCGTGACACCCGGTCGACCGGGATGTAGCCGCCGCGGTCGGGCTCGATGCCCACCCGGTCCAGGCCGATGTCGCTGGTGTTCGGCACCGAACCGACGGTCATCAGCGCGTGGCTGGCCTCGACCTGCCGCCCGTCGGCCAGGTGGATCAGCACCCCGGAGTCGGTACGTTCCACCTTCTCGGCCCGGGCGTGCTTGACGACCTCGGTGCCGCGCTCGGCGAACACCTCCTCCAGCACCGCCGCGGCGTCCGCGTCCTCGTGCGGGAGCACTCGGTCGCGGCTGGAGATCATGGTGACCTTGACGCCCATCTCGGTGTAGGCGGAGGCGAACTCCACACCGGTCACGCCGGAGCCGATCACGGCCAGGTGCTCGGGCAGCTCAGGCAGGTCGTAAAGCTGCCGCCAGGTCAGGATCCGGTCCCCGTCGGGCTCGGCGTCCCGGAGGATCCGGGGCGTGGCGCCGGTGGCGATCAGCACGACGTCCGCGGTCAGTTCCTCGAAGCCCCCGTCGGCGAGATCGACCCCGACGTGGTGCACGGCCATGCCCTTGGCCGGGTTGGTGAACCGGGCCCGGCCCGACAAGATCTTCACGCCCTCGCGGCGGACCCTGGAGCGGATATCGGCCGACTGCGCCAGCGCCAGGCCCTTGACCCGGCCGTGCACTACCGCGACATCGACGTCGGAGTCCTCGGTCTTGGTGCGGATGCCGAGCTCCCGCGCGTCCCGGAACGCGGACCGCGCACCAGCCGACGCGATGAAGGTCTTCGATGGCACGCAGTCGTAAAGCACGCATGCGCCGCCGAGCCCTTCCGGCTCGACCAGCGTGACGTCCGCCCCGTTCGAAGCCGCGACCAGCGCCGCCTCGTAGCCTGCCGGGCCGCCTCCCATGATCACGATGCGGGTCACTTCGCGCTCCTCCTCGGTCCGCCTGCCTTGTGGGCGCCGGACTCACCGTACGCTGCGACGAGTCCGGGCAATTCGGGTGGTGCCGCCCGAGTTGACCACCGTGGCGCAGGCCACGTCCGGGCAGTTTGGCATCGCGAGAAGCCCAGGTGACCGGTTCACACGGATGAGCTCCCCGCCTCGCCGGCGACCCATACCCACATTCGTGACGCGATCCGCTCCGCCACACGGGCTGTCGATCGCTACCCTGTTGGGCGTGCCTCTGTACGCCGCGTACGGGTCCAACATGGATCCGGCCCAGATGATGAAGCGTGCCCCGCATTCCCCGATGGCGGGAACGGGCTGGCTGGTGGACTGGCGGCTGACCTTCGGTGGCGAGGACTACGGCTGGGAAGGAGCCCTCGCCACGATCGTCGAGCAGCCGGGCTCCCAGGTTTTCACGGTGCTCTACGACGTCAGCCCGGAGGACGAGCAGCAGCTCGACAGCTGGGAAGGCGGCGAGCTGGGCATGCACAAGAAGCTGCGGCTGCGGGTGCAGACGCTGGACGGATCGGTGCTGGCCTGGCTTTACGTGCTCGACGCCTACGAGGGCGGACTCCCGTCGGCGCGTTATCTCGGTGTGATGGCCGATGCCGCCGAAGCGGCCGGGGCGCCCGAAGACTACGTAGAGAAGCTGCGCAAACGCCCATGCCACAACGTCGGCCCGTGAACTGCGCGTGACTCGGCTCGGACATCACGCCTTCCGGGTAAAAATCACGCCGGTTGCACACGCGAGGTGAGGGGCATCCGTGGCCGGCGCAGGCGGGACACGGTCGGGTCGTACGGGACCCCGGAGCCACTGCGCGATGAGCTTCGGCAGGCGGGAGTGGCTGGCGCTGGAGGTCGCCGGCGGCCGACCGCCCGGCATTCCGACGGACTCGATGGGGGGTCAAACCGGCGCGGAGATCCAGCCCCGGACGGTCAGCTCGTCCACGAAGCGCTGGTAGCTGTCATCCAGCTGGGACACCTCTGCCCGCACTGGTTCGACAAGTTCGCCGTCGGGCACCATCGCGGCTGCAGCCGCGCTCAGGTCCGGGTGGACCGAGCCGCTGGCCGCCAGCAGCGCCGCCCCCAGCGCCGTTCCCGCGCCTTTCACACGCAGCACCGGCGTGTCCAGAACCGACGCCCTGATCCGGCACCAGGCGACGCTGCGGGCCCCGCCGCCGGCGGTGCGCACGGCGCCGTCGGCTGGCGCACCGAGTCGGGCCAGCCGTTCCAGCGCGAGTCGCTCGCAGAAGGCGACGCCTTCGAGACGCGAGCGGTATTCATCGACTCGGTCCGCCGGCTTGCCGAGCACGAACTGTGTGGCGCTTTCGGCGCGGAACGGGAACCGCTCGCCGTCACCGCGCAGCGGGTAGTTGACCACGCCGGCCGGGCCCCTCTCGGTGGCCGCCGCGTCCAGTTTCGGCAGCTCGGAGGGGCCCACATCGGACAGCGCCGAGCCACCGATGTTGGCCGCGCCGCCGGGCAACCACATCCCGTCCGGGTGCAGGTGGCTGTACACCGCGCCGGCCGGATCGTGCACGAGTTCCTTGGCAACTCCCTTCAGCACCAAAGTGGTCCCGAGGACCGTGACGAACTGTCCGAGGTCGACGGCGCCGCACGCCAGCTGGCCCGCGCAGCCGTCCGTCATCCCGGCGCGCACCTCGCAGCCGACCGGCAGGCCCGTTTGCGCCGCGGCTCGCGCATCGACGGTCCCCAGCACCGTTGTTGGTCGCACGACCTCCGGCAACAACCCCTCCGGCACGCCCAGGGCCGCGAACACCTCGGTCGCCCACTGGCCGTCGACCGCGTCGTAGCCGCTTTTTAGCGCGTGGCTGGAGTCGGTGGCCACGGGGTGTCCGACGAGTTTGCGGGCCACGAGGTCCGGTGTGTGGCACACCAGCGCGGCACCGTCCGGGAGATTCCTCGCCAACCAGCCGATGCGGGCCAGCCCGGAGCCCGCCGACGGGGTGATCCCGGTGCGTTGCCAGCGAGGCGCGCCCGCCTCGGCGGCGGTTCGGGCTTCCGCTTCAGCGCGCCGGTCGTCGTACATCAGCGCCGCGGTGACCGGCTCGCCGTCACCGCCGACCGCAACGACCGTGCCGGACGTCGCCGAGATAGCCAGCGATCCGATTTCGGCGCTGCGCGACCCCAACGTATTCGTGCACTCGGCCAGGCAATCCCGGACAGCCGGCCACCAGGTGGTCGCGTCCTGTTCGGAACGCCCCCCTGCCGAGCGCGCCGGTTGCGGCAACCGCCGGGACGCCATAGCCACCACTGCACCCACCGGATCGTGGATCTGCACCCGGACGTTGGCGGTCGCGACATCGACGCCCACGACTAGTTCAGTCATCGGGCCTCCTGCAGCCTCTCCAGCGCCGCAGGCAGCTCGGCCAGCGAGAACACCGCCACGTCCGGCTCGGCGAGCTGCTCCGGCGTAGGCTCCGGCGGCGCTTCGCCGCGCACTACCCACACCGTGCGCAGCCCGACGCGATGTGCACCGCGCACGTCCGTATCGAGCCGGTTGCCGACATGCACCGCGTTCTTCGGCTCGACGCCCGCTTCCCGCAGCGCGTGCTGGAAGATCCGCGGGTCCGGCTTTTCCGCGCCGACGATCTCGGATACCGCCCAGATGTCGATGTAGTCGGCCACGCCGTCCCGGCGCAGCGCGTCCAGCACAGCGGCCCGCTGGTTAGCCACGACCGCGATTCGGTAGCGCTCGGTGAGCTGCTGCAGCGTCGGAAGCACGTCGCCATGCAGGGCCGATGGCGGATACTCCCAATAGCGCTCCGCGCGGTCGGACAACCGCTGCCGGTCCGGCGGGGTCAGGAACCGCTCGGCGACCGCCGTGCGCAGGGATCCTCCCTGGGCTTGGCGATGCCTGTCGTAGACCTGCTGGAACTCGGCTTCGTCGATGCTTCGCCCGTCTTCGGCGGCGAGTTCGCCCGCGGCGCGCAACAGCGCGTCCCGGTAGGGCGTGTCGTCATAGATGGGGCCGCCGACGTCGAGCAGCACGAGGTCGATGCGGTCGGCTCCCGAGTCTGAACGCGGTTGAGGCGGCACGTCCCGTCCTTCCGGTGGTGGTTCGCAGCCGGGGAGGTCACATTCCAGCGCAAACATAACATCTATCTTGAAATTTTTAACACTAAATTCCGTGATATTGCTAAGCCAGGCCGACCAGGCCGACCAGGTAGGCGGGATCAGCAGGAAGTCCATGATCACCACCGAGATCGACACCGGTGCCTCGGCGGTGAAGACCGTCGCCTGCGCCGCGGACGGCACGGAACTCGCCGTCGCCTGTTTTCCGCCGTCCGGACATCGGATCCACGCTCGGGTGCTCATCGCACACCTCCGACCAGCTCACCGCGCGGTTTCGACCAGGCAAGCTGGAGCAAGGCGGCGGCCTTCCGAGTCCCCCGGCGATCCCTGCGGCGCATGAGCCGTTCGGCGACGAGCATGCGGAAGCGCTCGGCGGTCTCGCCGAGTTGCGCCAGCGCCTGCTCCAGGCAATCCAGCGCCGACCTTTGCGGCCCGGTGCACAGCATTTCGGTGATCGCGACGTCCAGCGCCTGGGTGCGCAGCCCGTCCAATTCGACGACGTCGCATTCCCTGATCCAGGCCTGGTGGACGGCGAGATCCGGTTGAGAGCGGAGTTCCCGGTCGTAGGGAATGGTCACGTGCACGACGCCATCGGCTGCGGAATTGCAGCCGTGAATCGCCGCCGCGGTCGCACCCGACAGCACCGAGTGCGGACCGGCGCGCAGCAGCGCTGCCGACGCGCGAGTCAGCGGATCGTGGGCGCGGGCGGCCGGGACGACGACCCCGTACCAGGGCTCCACCCACTCGCCATCGGCGAGACCGGCCGCGAGCTCGGCGGATCCGAGCGACCGCTCCGCGTCGCGGCGCGTCATCGCACCGTGCCGAGATGACTGCGGCCACCCGCTCGAATCCTCGTGCCCGGCGACCACCCGTGGCCGCATTTTCGGAGAACTGATGTTCGCGCTCATGCCCTAATAGAGACGGCAACCCCGGAAACAGATACAGCCGCGAACGGATACACCTCAATCGGGTGCAATTCCCGCTCAGAATGCGCCTGAAGACGACGGCTCGGCAGACTCAGCCGACCTCATGACCGAACGGCGTCCCCCGCGAAGTGTTTCTCCATCGTGGCGCCCACACCGGCGCCAGCGGGACAATGGCTTTGCCGGTGAACATCCCGGAAGTTCCACCCCTGGCACGGGATCGCATTGATGCGGTCTGACACGTGCGGCTCCTAGGGCGCGGGCCCGCGCCCTAGGAGGGAGCCGCGTGTTCAGCGTTCCAGTGCCGCTAGGGCGGTGTTCACCAACGCCCGGATGCCGACGAACAGGGCACGCTCGTCCATCGCGAACGTCGGCTGGTGCAGGTCCTTGACCCGACCCACCCCGGAATGCACGCCGAGCCTCGCGAACGAGCCCGGTACGTGCTCCAGGTACCAGCCGAAGTCCTCACCACCGGACGACTGCGGGGTGCTGGTCAGGGCGGCTTCGCCAAGCCCCGCGACGACCCCGGCCCGCAACAGCTCGGTGCTCTCCGAGTCGTTGACTACCGGCGGCACGCCGCGCCGGTGCTGCAGATCGAAACCGACGCCGAGCGGCGACAGCAGGCTGTGCACGAGCTCGTGCACCAGCGGCTCCAGCTTCGCCCAGGTGCCGCGGTCGCCGGTGCGCAACGTCCCGGTGAGCACGCCGTCCTGCGGGATCGCGTTCGGCGCCTCGCCGGCATGCACCGCACCCCAGGTCAAGACGGTTCCGGTGCGGGGATCGACCCGGCGCGACAGCAGCGTCGGCAGGCCAGTGATGGCGGTGCCCAGCGCGTGCACCAGGTCTGCGGTCAGATGCGGGCGCGAGGTGTGCCCGCCAGGCGAGGTCAGCCGGAGTTCCAGCAGGTCACTGGCCGAAGTGATGGCTCCGACCCGAGTTCCGATCTGACCCACCAGCAGCCGCGGGTCGCAGTGCAGCCCGAAGATTCGGTCCACGTCGTCGAGTGCGCCGCTGGCCAGCACGTCCAGGGCACCCCCGGGCATCACCTCTTCGGCGGGCTGGAAGATCAGCCGCACCCGGCCGGGCAGGCTCGGCGCGGCGGCCAGTGCCAGCGCCGCCCCCAACACGACCGTGGTGTGCGCGTCATGCCCGCAGGCGTGCGCCACACCGTCCACTGTGGATGCATACGGCAGCCCGGTGGCCTCGCTCAGCGGCAGGGCGTCGATGTCGGCTCGCAGCGCTACGGTCCGCTGACCGGGGCTTCCGTCGCCACCAATGTCGCAGACCAAGCCGGTGCCAATCGGCAGGACCCGGGGGCGCAGGCCGACCTTGGTAAGCCGCTCAACGAGGAACGAGGTGGTCTCGTGCTCGGCGCGAGAGAGCTCCGGGTAAGCGTGGATGTGCCGCCGCCAGCCGACCACGCGGTGCGCGTTCGCGTCCAGCCAGGCATCCAGCCAGGTCGGGCCACGACCGGCGCCGAGGTCTACCACGGCGGATTCCACACTGGACCCCACGCTGGACATGGTGCTGCCGATGGGCGCAGTCGGCCCGTCCACACCTGCCGCGACAAGGGTTCCTTGGGCGAGGGAGGAACGCTCCGCCGCATCCCAATCCACGTCTTCCACCGCCGAACCACCGTTCGGGGACTGACCCGGATCCGGGCCACGAGAATCCACCACGGTCACGCCACGCCTCCCGACGCGCAGAACTCTTCCGACGAACTTCGACCGGACCGGTCACGCACGGCCGCCAGCAGGCGATCACGTTGCGCGCCGTCCAAAGCAGCGGCCACTGCGGTCCAGGCCATCGCCACCGCCCCGTCGAGCACCGCGCGGTCCGCGGCCGGGTTCGCGCAGGCTGCGGCGAACTCCGCCTGGTGGTTGACCGCGTCGCCGCAGTCCACCGCGATCATCGGATGGATCGCGGGCAAGACCTGGGTCACGTTGCCCATGTCGGTGCTGCCGATGACCCGGCCCTGCTCTTCGCCCCGGTCGAGCGGTTCGCGCCCGAGCTCGGTGATCGCGCGGCGGTACGCCTCCGACAGCCACCCATCGGTGTTCAGCTCCGCGTAGACCGGGGAGATTTGCACAACTTCGTGCTCACATCCGGTCGCCGTCGCACCCGCCTCGAAGCAGGCCCGAATGCGGTTCTCCAGGCGCTGCAGGGAGCGTGCTTCAGCAGCACGCAGGTTGTAGACCGCCGCAGTGTGCGCGGGAACGATGTTCGGCGCCGCGCCACCTGCCGTAACGATACCGTGCACCATCTGCCGCGGCTCCAGGTGCTGGCGCAATAGGGCGATGGAGACCTGCGCGACCGTCAGCGCGTCGGCCGCGTTGCGGCCGAGCTGCGGAGCCGAGGCGGCGTGCGCCGCGCGCCCGGTGTACCGGACTTCGAGGTCGGTGATGGCCAGCGATGCAGGGCGGCAGATCTCTTCCGGACCTGGGTGCACCATCATCGCCAAGGCGACGTCGTCGAAGACGCCGTGCCTGAGCATGAGCACCTTGCCGCCGCCGGTCTCCTCCGCCGGAGTCCCGAGCAGCCGCACCGTGATGCCAAGATCATCAGCGATTTCCGCCAGCGCGAGCGCGGCACCGACACTGGCCGCGGCGATCACGTTGTGCCCGCAGGCGTGCCCCACCTCGGGGAGGGCGTCGTACTCAGCGCAGATGCCGACGACCAACTCACCGCTACCGGACTCGGCGACCAGGGCGGTGTCCAGCTCGGCGACCGGAGTCCGAACGGCGAAGCCGTGCCGACCGAGCAGGTCCGCGACCTTGGCGGCGCTGCGATGCTCGGCGAATGCCAGCTCCGGCTCGGCGTGGATGCCGCGAGACAGGGCGACCAGCTCCGACTCGTGGCGCTGAACCGAGGCGCGGCAGTGGGCGTGGGCCGCAGCGGAACGGTTGTCATCGCGGTACGAGTTCGGGGTAGTACTCATTTGAGCCCATCCTGCATCATCTGGGCTCGGGGCGCGGCGGTCAGTGTGCGGCCGGGAGCTCACCGGTCGCCACACTGCGACGAACGGGTGGTTCCGATTCAGCAGGAACGAAGAATTCGAGCTCGACCTATGTCGATTCACCTATTCTTCGCGCGGCCGATTGAATGAATCAGGTCGAGTGTGGTGAGTCACGCGCGCGAGTCGGGCTTCATGGCAGCGTGCAGAACGCGACGGCGCCGCTTTCTACCACAGGTCGATCACTCGCGGGGCTCTTCCGCCTCCGCTGGGTCTGTCCCGATGCCGTGCAGGTCATGCCCCTCGACGCGATGTCTGAACTGCCGCTGGGTGACCACCTGCGCGGCCCAGCCGTGCGTCCTCCGGACGAAGGTGTGGGCCGGCACCGGTCGGGGGGCTTCCCGGTGCCAGCCCACGTCTATGGGGGGCTGCTCATTGCCCCATCGCGGCGCGCTGGAGCCGTCGTTGTCCAGGCGAACGGGTCCGCGCACGCAGTTCAGTTGTGAAAATCCCACAGGTTCGGCGCTAGGTCTAGTCCATAGCGGGAAATATCACGGAAATTGTTTCGCAAAAAACCGACCACCCTGCCGGTTCTTTCTCGCCGACTACTTCTTCCACTTGACGAAGAAGACCGGTTTCTTCCGCAGCTTCCGGGATAACAACACCAGCCCGATCAACACGACTCCGGTGGTCCCGATGGCAAGCCGCTGCCGCTCGTCGACCGGCCGATGCGCGGGCGGCTGGCCCGGGTCCTGGGCCTGCACCGTCACCGAGGCGACGGGGGGTGCGGCCTCGTCCGCCAGCGCTGGCGGGGTGAACAAGAGGAACAACCCGATCGCAAGACCCGCGAGCACGCGGCCGGTCCGCCACACGATGGCTCCACACCCTTCTACGCCACACCCATCGACCACACACGTCCGTGGTCACTCGTGCAGGTCCATTTGATCATATTCGACGCCCAGAGTGACCAGGTATGTGCGGGTTGTGCCGGATCGGCCCAGTACAAAAGGGCAATCCCAGCGGAATACGCGTGAATATCGTCACCCGGTTCAGCGAACACGCTGCTCCCTTTCGATGCGGTCGCCGAGTTCGTCCACCACCAGCGTCTCCCGGTCGATGCTGTCCGCGCGGTATGCCGCCCGGCCGACAAGCTGCGCCAGCACCGGCGCGGTGAGCATCTGGAACAGCCCGACCAGGATCAGCCCCGAGGCGTAAACGAAGTCGAGCTGCACCGCGGTGCCGATCAGGATCAGGATCAGGCCCAGGGTCTGCGGCTTGGTCGCCGCCTGCAGCCGGGCGGCCACATCCGGGAAGCTCAGCAATCCGATCGCGCCGAGCAGGCAAGACAGCGCGCCGCTGATCAGACACACCGCCGAGAACACGTCTAGCCAGCTCATCGGTACGGCTCCTTCTTCTCGATCAACCGCGCCGCGCTGACCGAACCGATGAACGCCAGCAAGGCGAACGCGGCCAGCAACGCGATGTTCGAGCCGTCGCCCTGCCAACCCATGGCGACGCAGGTCGCCGCGACGATCAGGGTGACGAACACGTCGACCGACACGATCCGGTCCAGCGTCGTCCGGCCGCGCAGCAGCCGGACAACCACCAGCAGACCGGCCGCGACCAGCAGACCGAAGGTCACCAGGAAAACCCAGGCCACGCTCAACCCTCCCGTCCGGTCACCAACGCCACCGCGTTGGCCGAGCCGACCGCCTGCACCACCCGCCGCTCCAGCGCCAGCACGTCGCGCCGCACGGATTCGACGTCGTCGGGGCGCATGCCGAGCGCGTAGACGTAGCAGATCCGGTTGGCCCGGTCGATCTGCAGGACGAACTTGCCCGGCGCCAGCGACACCGCGTTGGCGACCATCGCGGTGAGGTGGTCGGAGTCGGTCCGCAATGTCACCGCGACGATGCCCGACTTCGCGTTCGGCCCGTACCGCACCGCTTGCCAGGACACCCGCAGCGTGGAGCTCACCAGGTCCCAGGCCAGGTAGGCGACCAACTGGAGCAGCCGCAACGGCCGCACCACGATGCAGGTCTGGATCGCCGGCAGCGGAAACACGGTGGACACCAGCAGGGCCACCACCAGGCCGAAGAACAGCGTCCCGAGGTCGAAGGTGCCCCACAGCATCACCCAGACCAGGGTCAGCCAGGCCACCAGCGGCAGCCGACGCAGCAGCCGCCGGCCGATCGCCTGCTCACTCACCGGCGACACCTCCTCCCAGCACCGCCGTCCGATAGGTCTCGCTGTGCATCAGATCGGTCGCCGCCCGCCCGCTGACGTCGGCCAGCGGCCCGGCGACCAGGGCGATCACCACGCTCGCCGCCACCAGCACGCCGGTCGCGGCGACCATCGGCCGGTTCGACGTGGCCGTGCCGACGACCAGTTCGTCGGTGGGATCCGGGTCCGGCTCCGGCGCCTTGACCTGGCCCCAGAACGCCCGCGTCCACACCCGCGCCATCGCGTACAAGGTGAGCAGGCTGGTCAGCACCGCCCCACCGGTCACCGCGTAGGCGGTCCAGGTGCCCGCCCCGACACCGGCCTGCAGCAGCGCCAGCTTGGCGACGAAGCCGGAGAACGGCGGCACCCCGGCCAAGCTCAGCGCGGGCAGTGCGAACAGCACGGCGATCAACGGCGCGGCCTTCGCCAGCCCGCCCATCCGGGTCAGGGCAACGGTACCGGTGTGCCTCGTGATCAACCCGCTGACCAGGAACAACGTTGCCTGCACGGTGATGTGGTGCACCACGTAGAGGATCACACCGGTCAGCCCGGCCACGTCGTAGACGCCGAGCCCGAACAGCATGTACCCGATGTGGCTGACCAGCAGGAATGACAGCAGCCGGTTGAGGTCGTTCTGGGCCAGCGCGCCCAGCGCGCCGACGATCATGGTGATTACCGCGATGCCCAGCATCAGGTTCCAGCTCTCCTGGTGGCTGAAGACCAGCGTCTGGGTGCGGATCAGCGCGTAGATGCCGACCTTGGTCAGCAGCCCGGCGAACACCGCGGTGACCGGGGCGGGCGCGGTCGGGTAGCTGTCCGGCAGCCAGAAGTGCAGCGGCACCATCGCGGCCTTCACCCCGAACACGATCACCACCAGCAGCGCGAGCGCGATCTGCAGCCCGTCCGGCAAGTGGTGCACCTTCTCGCCCAGGTCGGCCAGGTTGACCGTACCGGTGGAGGCGTAGACCAGCGCGATCATCGTGATGAACAGCAGCGACGAGGCCAGGCTGACGATCGTGTACGTCATGCCCGCGTGGACCCGCGAGGCCGTGGTGCGGCGGGTGATCAACACATACGACGAGCTCAGCATGATCTCGAAGGCGACGAACAGGTTGAACAGGTCGCCGGTGAGGTAGGCCAGCGACACGCCCGCGCACAGCATCAGGTACATCGGGTGGAACGTGGTGCTGGAGCGCTGCCGACCGTAGTCGGTGATGCGCTGGCCGATCGAGTAGATCAGCACCGCGAAGGTCACCACCGACGAAACCACCAGCAACAGCGCCGAAAGCCGGTCGGCCACCAGCGTGATGCCGAACGGCGCCGGCCAGGCGCCCATCTGCAGCACCACCGGGCCGTGGCGGTCCGCGACGTACAGCAGCACCGCGGCGTCGGCGATGATCGCGCCCAGCACCACGAGGCCGAGGACGCGCTGGAGGTCGGCGAACCGGCCCAACGCGAGTGATAGTCCGGCAGCGGCCAGCGGCAACAACACGGGCAAAGCCACCAGGACCGTCACTGCGTAGCCTCCTTTTTATCCGCGAGGATTAGCTTGCTTAGCGGTGCGGGTAGCGGAATCTCAGACCCCGCCTCGCTGTGGGATCCCCGACTTATGTATTTCCGATACACGGCATCGGGGCAGGTCCTCGCAGAGAACCCTGCGGAGTGGGCACCGCCTGAGAACCCGCGGCGGTGCAAGCTGCATAGGTGGTTGAAAGCGGCTGTGCCGCTTGCCTGACGTCACCGTTCCGTTTCCAATCCGCGAGCCTCCTTCGCCAGTTCTTCGGTGCTGTCCTCTTCGGACTCCGCCAGGCGGCGTTCCAGGCGCTGGATACGCCGGTCCTCCACGTCGTCGCGGACCTCGTCGTGACCGAGCAACGTCCAGGACCGGTAGGCCAGCGCCAGCAGGAAGGTGGTCAGTGCGAAGGTGATCACGATCGCGGTGAGCGCCATTGCCTGCGGCAGCGGGTCGGCCATTTCTCCGGGCGAGGTGGTGCCGATCATCGCGGCCCGGCCGGGCGGGCCGCCGGCGGTCTGCAGCAGCAGGTTCGAGCCGTGCCCGAGGATCACGATGCCCAGCAGGATCCGCATCAACGAGCGCTGCATCAGCAGGTAGAAGCCGACCGAGTACAGCACGGCGAGCACTACCGCCATCGCCAGGTTGATCGTCATCGCTGCCCCCTGGCCGCCGCGTCGGCGTCGGCTTCGATGCCCGAGCCGAGGGTGCGCAGCAGGTCCAGCACCACGCCGACGATCAGCAGGTACACCCCGCTGTCCAGCAGCACGCTGGTGACGAGCTTGATCTCGCCGAGCGGGGGCACGGCGAACTTGTAGATCGCGGTCTCCAAGATCTGGCCGCCGAAGAGCAGCGGCAGGAACGCGGAGCCGGTCGCGATGGTCAGGCCGAGCCCGATGAGCACCGGCGGTCGCATGGACACGATGGCGCTGTCGTCCATGCGGCCACCGGCCAGGTAGCGCAGCAGGAACGCCTGCCCGGCGACCAGTCCGCCACTGAAGCCGCCGCCGGCCCGGTCGTGACCGGCGAACAGCAGGTAGATCGACAGCACCAGCACCGTCGGGAACACAATCCGGGAAGCCAGTTCCAGCAGCACAGTGCGCTGCATGCCGTCGCGGGGAAACCCCGACAGCAGCCAGCGTTCGGTCGGGGCGTCCCAGTTGGTCCAGGACGGCTTGGGCTTCGTCGGCGATGTCATTCGCGCACCTCCTCCTGCTGCTTGGCCAGGGCCGGGGTTTTGACCCGCGCCGGCGGCGCGACGCGGGTGCTGCGTTTCCGGCGTTCGTGTCGCGAGGCCAGGACCAGGCTGGCAACGCCCGTGGCCGCGACGGCGAGCACCGAGATCTCGCCGACGGTGTCGAAGGCGCGGAAATCGACGATGATCGCGTTGACCACATTGGTCGCGCCGGCGCCCTGCTCCGCGTTGGCGATGAAGTCGGCGCTGGCCTCCGGCGGCGCCTGCCGGGCCGCGCTGAAGATGACCGCGGCCAGCGAGATGAACACCCCGGCCGCTCCGGCGATGACCGCCTTGGGCACCCGCAGCGCCTTCGGGTTGTCGGACTGGGTGAAGCGCACCGGCAAGCGCCGCAGCACGAACACGAACGCCACCAGCGTCAGCGTCTCGACCAGGAACTGCGCCAGCGCCAGATCCGGCCCACCGTCCACGATGAAAAATCCGCCGATGCCATAGCCCACGACACCGACCAGCAGTACCGCGGTCAGCCGCCGCCGGGCGCGAAGCACCGCGATCGCCGCGACCACCACCACGACACCCAGCCCGATTTGCAGCAGGTTGTCGTAGCCGCGCAGGTTTTCCGGCACGCTGGCCCGGATCACCAGCGCCGAGCCGGGAATCGCCAGCACGGTCAGCAGGATGATGCCGAGGTAGGTGGGCAGCGAACCGACCTGCAGGCGACCGGTGACCCCGACCGCGACCCGCTCCAGCAGCGCCATGATCCGCTCGTAGCCGCGCTGCGCGTCCAGCGGCCGCGGCATCCCGTTGCGCAGCGCGGTGATGCGCGCTCGGCCGAGGTGCAGCGCCACACCACCGGCCACCGCGATCGCCGACAGCAGCAGCGGCATCGTCCACCCGTGCCAGAGCACCAGGTGATACGGGTCGAAGCCGAACGGGAAGGCGCTGGCGTAAGCACTCGCGAGCTCGTCGGCGATCGGGTAGCCGATGCCCAGGACGAGGCCCGCGACCGCGGGCAACGCAGTGGGCACCAGCGCCTCGAAACCGGCCGGTTTCGCGTCGGTCGGCGGAAGCTGGTGCTTGTCCGCGAAGGCGCCCCACAGCAACCGCAGGCTGTAGGCGACGGTCAGCATCGAGCCGACCACCAGCACCGCGTCCACCAGCAGGTCCGGCCCGGAACCGCCGAGGAAGGCGCTGAACGCCGCCTCCTTGCCGAGGAATCCGAGCATCGGCGGCAGCCCGGCCATCGACGCCGCGCCTAGGACCGCGATCGCCGCCAGCCACGGCATCCGGCGGCCGAGCCCGGACAGCTTCCGGATGTCCCGCGTGCCCGCCTGGTGGTCGACGATGCCGACGACCAGGAATAGCGTCGCCTTGAACAGGCCGTGCGCCAACAACATCGCGGCCCCGGCGATCGCGGCGGTGTAAGTGCCGGTGCCGAGCAGCACCATCAGGAAGCCGAGCTGACTGACGGTGCCGTAGGCGAGCAGCTTTTTCAGGTCGTACTCGTGCAGTGCCCGCCAGCCGCCCAGCAGCATGGTGGCCAGGCCGAACACCACGGCCGGCAACCACCACTGCGGCACCCCGGAAAACACCGGTCCCAGCCGGGCCACCAGGAACACACCGGCCTTGACCATCGACGCGGCGTGCAGGTAAGCGCTGATCGGGGTCGGTGCCACCATGGCCGCCGGCAGCCAGTTGTGGAACGGCAGCTGCGCGGACTTGGTGAACGCGCCCACCAGGATCAACACCGCGGCCACCGCGGCCGGGGTGCCGCCGGGCGGGTTCGCGATCAGCTCGGAGATCCGGTAGGTGCCCGCGGTCTCACCGAGCACCACGAAACCGAGCAGCATCACCAGCCCGCCGAGGCTGGTGATCATCAGCGCCTGTAGCGCCGAGCGCCGCGACTCGCGGCTGATCCCGGCCTGCCCGACGAGCAGGAACGAGCAGATCGTGGTCAGTTCCCAGAACACGTAGACGGTGATCAGGTCGTCGGCGAAGACCAGCCCGAGCATCGCGCCGGCAAAGGCCAGCAGCAGCGGTGCGGAGCGCCTCGCGTCACCGCCGCCCCGGCTGAAGTACGCGTCGGAGTAGACCAGCACCAATGCGCCAATCCCGGCCACCAGCACGGTCATCAGCAGCGCGAGCGAATCCAGCCGGAAGCTGAACTCCAAACCGATCAACGGCGCCCACGCGACCGTCTCGGTGATCACCTGCCCGGCCAGCACCGGTTTTGCCTGCGCGAGCACCCACACCAGCGCCGCGGTGGGCGGGACCGCGGCGGTAAGGAATGCGGCACGGGTGCTGCGTCGGGCAAGGAACGGGAGCGTCAGGGCCACCAGCAGGTGCACGATGACGAACGCGAGCAAGGGCACCTCCTCGACGCCGATTAGTCGTGGTCACCGGGACCCGCAGACACCCGACCATCGGGATTGTTCGCCACCGCCACCGCAGGCGCACCGCGACGAGCCACGTCGCGACAGCGCGACCGCTGCGCATATCGGCTTGAGGAAGGCTCGGGCCACCGATGTCCAGCGAGGTCCGATCGGTGCCCAACTTATCCGAAACGCACCAGTCCCGGCCAGTTCGACCTCGGCCGCGTATTGGCCGCTCGGAGGCCGTTTTGCGTTGCGGCGAAATGACCTTGGCGGCCTAGGCGGCACCCGGACCGCGACCGTCGGGGTGGGATTGTTCACTTTTCGTAACGCCGATTCCGGCACGGTGCGTGATCGATTGTCCGATATCGGTGATCATCCCAGCTGAGCGGGGTCCACGCCGGTTCCGCCGCACCGGACCAGTCGACCATGGAAAATATGACCGTGCCCACGGATAGCAACGACACCTTGGCCGGCGCCGGCCGACTGATCGCTGACCGGTACCGCCTGGATCGCAAGCTCGGCGGCGGTGCGATGGGCACCGTGTGGTCCGGCACGGACGAGCTGTTGCGGCGGCAGGTGGCGATCAAGGAGGTCAAGCTGCCGCCGGGGATTCCGGAGGAGGAGGCCGCCGAGCTGCGCGAGCGGGCGCTGCGGGAGGCCCGCGCCATCGCCGTCCTGTCGCACCCCAACGTCGTGACGCTCTACGACGTGGCCCGCGAATCCGGCGAACCGTTCGTGGTCATGGAGCTGGTGCCGTCGCAGAGCCTCGCCACGATCCTCAGCGAGCACGGGGCTCTCGACGACCACCAGCTGGCGGTGATCGCCGATGGCGTGGCCGCCGGATTGGAGGCCGCGCACCGGGCCGGCATCGTGCACCGCGACGTCAAGCCCGGCAATGTGCTGATCGGAGACGACGGCCGGATCAAGGTCAGCGACTTCGGGATCTCCCGCAACATCGCCGAGCACACCATCACCAAGACCGGAATCCTGCTCGGCACACCGGCGTTCATCGCCCCGGAGGTCGCCGCGGGCGAAGCCGTCAGCTCCGCCGCCGACCGGTGGGGGCTCGGCGCGACGATGTTCGCCGCGGCCGAGGGGCACCCGCCCTACGACGTGGGCGATGACCCGCTGGCCACCGTGACCGAGGTGGTGCGCGGTCCCGTGCCAGTGGCCTCCCGGCCCGGTCCGATCGGCGACATCATCCGGGCCTTGATGGTCAAGGATTCGACGCAGCGGATGTCGCTGACCGATGTGCGCCGGCGGATCCAGCACCTGTTGCCCGAGCCCGGGGCCCGCCCATTCGCGATGCTGCTGGACCCGGATGCGCCGACGGTGAAGGTGCGGCAACGGGAATTGCCGACGCCGGTCCGGCAGCCTTCGCTCGCACCAGGCTCCGCGCCGCTGGCCCGCGATCCCGGCCTGCCGCCGTTCGCGTTGAAAGAGCCGCCACCGCGCCGCCGGTCGCGGTGGGCGGAGGTCGCGCTCGGTGTCGTCGCGGTCGTGCTCTTCGCCGCCGCGCTGGCCGGTGGCTTCGCCAGCACCCGGCTGCTCGCCGGCAAGTCGGTGCTGCCGGACTCGACGACGTCGAACGTCGAGCCCGGTGCGCAGGTGGCGCGGCTGAACCTGGCCAAGCACCGCGACGACGCAATGCACACGTCCGCCCCGGACGGCGGGGAGTTCAGCATCATGGCCCCGGCCGATCCGGGTTGGCGGCTGTTCCACAGCGAGCGCACGGATGTCGCCAACAGCCTGGTGGTGTCGTTCGTGTCTCCGGACGGCAGCACGGAGATCGCCGTCCAGCGCTACGGCGGTTTCTTCGGTTCTGGCAAGGAGATCTCGGACTACGTCAACGCCCTGCCGAAGATCGCCGCGGGCGAAGTCACCGTGCAAGCCAGCTTTGCCGACGGCGACGGCCAGCAGCGGATGGAGTACACGACGACCGAGAAACCGCTGCTCGGCTCGCTCGGTGGGCAGCGGCGGCGCAGCACCGCTGCGGAACTGATCCGCCGCGGCAACGACCTCTGGATCGTGCGCGTGACGGTGCCGATCGACCAGGCGGCGTCCGGCGAGGGGATCCTCAACCAGATCAAGGGGACCCTGGAAACCCGGTCCTGAGCACTTGGTCACCGCGAGTTCTAGTGCTGCGGCAGCACGCATGACGGTTTCAGCGCGTGCGCGAGGCGCCGCGTGTTGTCGCCCTGGGTTGGCCAACCCTGCCGTCCGCCGATTACCGGCCGACGTTGCTTGACCCGGGACAAGCTCAGGGAGCGACTCGACGCGCTCCTACCCGGCTGAATCGCCCGCCGCGCCGGCCCGGCACGGACTAAGCTGCGCGGCCGTGACGCCTACGACGACTTCCGACCCCTCTGCCGCCGCGAACGTGGCCGCCGCCACGCTCGCCGAGATCACCGGCACCGACCGCCACGATCTGGCCGTGGTGCTCGGCTCCGGCTGGCAGCCCGCCGCCGAGGAGATCGGCCGGCCGAGCGCCGAGTTGAGCATGTCCGACCTACCGGGCTTCGTCGCGCCGGGCGCGATCGGGCACAGCGGCAGGCTCTGGTCGGTTCCGGTGGGCGACAAGCGGGTGCTGGTCATGCTTGGGCGAACGCATCTGTACGAGGGCAAGGGCGTCGAGGCGGTGGCGCACGGCGTGCGGACCGCGGTCGCCGCCGGGTGCCGGACCGTGGTACTCACCAACGCCGCCGGCGGATTGCGCGAGGGCATGCAGGTCGGGCAGCCGGTGCTGATCAGCGACCACGTCAACATGACCGCCCGGTCGCCGCTGGTCGGCGCCAATTTCGTGGACCTCACCGACCTGTACTCGCCGCGGCTGCGGGAGCTCGCGCGCGGCATCGACCCCTCGCTAGCGGAAGGCGTGTACGCCGGGCTGCCCGGGCCGCACTTCGAGACCCCGGCGGAGATCCGGATGCTGCGCGGGCTCGGCGTCGACCTGGTCGGGATGTCCACCGTGCTGGAGGCCATCGCGGCCCGCGCCGAGGGCGCCGAGGTGTTCGGGCTGTCGCTGGTGACCAACCTGGCCGCCGGGTTGAGCGGGCAACCGTTGAACCATCAGGAAGTTCTGGACGCTGGCCGCGCCGCGGCCAGCCGGATGGGCAAGCTGCTGCGCTCCCTGCTGGAGACCGCATGACGGTGGATGCGGAGCTGCGCTCGGCCACGCGACGGTGGATCGCCGGTGACATCGATCCCCGGACGCGCGCCGAGTTGCAGCAGCTGCTCGACGCCGACGACGCGGCGCTCGCCGACCGGATGTCCGGCATGCCGCGGTTCGGCACCGCGGGCCTGCGCGCGCCGGTGCGCGCGGGGGCGAATGGGATGAACCGCGCCGTGGTCGTGCGCACGACGGCGGGGGCGGCGGCCTGGCTGACCGAGCGCGGTCACCGCGGCGGTGTCGTCGTGGTCGGTCGTGATGCGCGGCACGGCTCGGAGGACTTCGCCACCGACGCCGCCGGGGTGCTGGCGGCGGCTGGTTTCGACGTGCGGCTGCTGCCCGAGCCGCTGCCGACGCCAGTGCTGGCGCACGCCACCCGCACGCTGCGTGCGGTCGCGGGGATTCAGATCACTGCCTCGCACAACCCGCCGCAGGACAACGGGTACAAGCTGTACCTGCTGGGCGGCGTTCACCTGGTGAGCCCGGCGGATATCGAGATCGAGGCGGCGATCGCCGCGGCACCGGCCGCGAATTCGGTGCCGCGCAAGGAAAGCTGGTCGGTGCACGATTCCGCGCTGGACGACTACTTGGCGCGAGTCGCAACGCTGCCGCGCGGCGATGCCCGCACGCTCCGGGTCGCGGCGACCGCGTTGCATGGCGTCGGCGCGCAGCCGCTCCTGCAGGCGCTGCATCGCGCCGGTTTCGACGACGTGCATCTTGTTGCGTCCCAAGCGAAACCGGATCCGGACTTCCCCACCGTCGGCTTCCCGAACCCGGAGGAACCGGGGGCGACCGATAAGCTGCTGGCGCTGGCTGGCGAGATCGACGCCGACCTGGCGATCGCGCTGGACCCGGACGCCGACAGATGTGCCCTCGGCGTCGAGGAGAACGGCACTTGGCGGATGCTGCGCGGCGACGAGACCGGCGTCCTGCTCGCCGAACACATCTTGTCCACATTGGATCGTTCCGCGAAGCCGGATCCGCTGGTGGCGACCACGATCGTGTCCGCGACCATGCTGCGCTCGATCGCCGCCGAGTTCGGCGTCCGCTATGCCGAGACACTGACCGGTTTCAAGTGGCTGGTGCGCGCCGGTGACGGTGCCGGAACCGGGCTGGTCTACGCCTACGAAGAAGCCATCGGACACTGCGTCGACCCGGACGAGGTGCGTGACAAGGACGGCATCTCCACCGCCGTGCTGAGCTGCGACCTGGCCGCTACCGCGAAGGCCGCCGGACGCGGTCTGCCGGAACTACTCGATGTGCTGTCTACCAAGCACGGCGTGCACCAGACCGGCCAGGTTTCGGTGCGCGTCACCGACCTGAGCGTGATTCCGCGGATCATGCGGCGGCTGCGCGAGCAGCCGCCGACCCGGCTCGCCGACATCACTGTGGACGTCGAGGACCTGCTGCCCGATACCGATGCGCTGGTGATCACCGGAGCCGGCGGGCTCCGGGTCGTCATCCGCCCGTCCGGCACCGAACCCAAGCTCAAGTGCTACCTACAGGTCGTCGAGCAGGTCGGCGAACTCCCGCCGGCGACGGCGAAGCAGCGCGCCGCGGACCGGCTCGACGCGCTGAAGCAGGCGGTTTCCGACCTCGTGCGGCGAGGCTGACGATGCCGAGGCTGCTGATCGTGCACCACACCCCTTCCCCCGGCATGCAGGCGATGTTCGAGAAGGTCGTCGCGGGTGCCACGACGGACGAGATCGAGGGCGTAGAGGTGGTGCGGCGACCGGCCTTGAGCGCCACGGCCACCGATGTCCTGGAAGCCGACGGTTACCTGCTCGGCACCCCGGCCAATCTCGGCTACATCAGCGGCGCGTTGAAGCACTTCTTCGACACGATCTACTACCCGTGCCTGGATTCGACGGGCGGCCGACCGTACGGCTGCTACGTGCACGGCAACGAGGGCGTAGAGGGCGCACTACGGGCGATCCGGTCGATCACGACCGGCTTGTCGTGGCGGCCCGTTGCCGAACCGGTCACCGTGCTCGGTCAGCCGGACAAGGACGCGCTGGAGGCATGCTGGGAACTCGGCGCCACGGTAGCGGCCGGGCTGATGCCCTGAGCGCGTATCAATTTCCGCTGGTCAAGACCAGTGTGCGACGCCGGGGGCCAAGACACCCGCGAAGTGCGGTCGGGGGGTCGTCACCTGGGCCAACCCCAGTTGATCTTGATTGAGGCAACCGGAGTAACCTGATCGTGTCGTCGGGGCGCGCCCCTTGACGACAGCGGGGCGCCCTGGACAAAGCCCGCCTTCCCTCATCAACGTGCGATGTTCAGGGTGCCCCGTGTCTTGCGCATAGTAATCGGCGGAATCGGTCCGACCAGCTGAACTTGGCCAAATTACGACAACTGCGCAGGGCCTCCAGCAGCATTTGACCGGCCGGAGGGGTTACCCTGCGACAGTGAGTGAGGAAGCGATCCGACTCGAACTCGACGACTCCGGCGTCTCCGTGGATCTCCCACAGCCCCCTGGTCCGAATGATCAGGTTCAGGGCGTTCCCTACCGACCTGTCGAGTTCCGTGACGACGACCTGTCGGCCGCCTTGGAGCGGTCCGCCCAATGGCTTCGCGAAGCCCAGGACTGGCTGGGTGAACCCATCGATGTCATCGCAGTCCACCTGGACTACGACGATCGCGAAGGCAGCCCGTACTACGAACTGAAGTTGCTCTGCAACGAGGAAGACTTGGCGGGCGCACCGATCGCGCTGCGCAGACTCCAAAGCGGTGCCGTCGGCTAGGGCCGCGACATCAGCGTTCCCGGGTGGGTCGGCCGACCGCCACGAGTCCGTGCTGACGACAACAGACCCGGCCGCAGATCCGAAATGAACTAAAACGCGATGGCCCGCCTGAATCCCGGCGGGCCATCGCCGTTCGTCGCTCAGGCCCAGAATCGGCGGCCCTTTCCCAGCCCGCACCGCACCGTCATGGATCGACCGAACAACAACGGGCGGTCGGCAACGAAGCCTTTCCAGCGAAACCCCTTGCCCGCCAAGGGTTTGCGGCGAGATTCAGGAGATCTTGCCGGAAACCACAATCGCGGGCTTGCGGAGAGCCGGCCCAAATCGGATCAGGCCTTGGGCTTCGCCCAGCGCTCCAGGCAGTCCGCCACTTCGGCAAGTTCCCGCTGGTCGCGGCCGACCTCGCGGACCAGCAACAGCGCCGCTTCGTCGTCGGCCTCCACCCACCAGCCGTTGACGTCGCACATCGCCACCGCGGCCACCCAGCCCAGCTGCCAGTTACCCTGGGTCAGCGGCCGGGTACGCACGATCGAATCCAGCAGCGCGGCCGACTTCAGCCACAGGGTCCCGTAGGCCGGCACCCCGAGGACCTCCGCGCGCGGGCGATACGCCGCAGCGTCCAGCAGTCCGCTGTCGCGCACCATCAGGTCACCGTCGGTCACCGCGGTGGCGAGCAGGAGCAGGTCGGACGCGTCGAGATATACCGTCACCGGTCAATAGTCGATCATGCGGGGCCGAGCTTGTCCAACAATCCCCGATATCGCGGAAGCACCCGCCGGATGACCTCGTCGAGCTGCTGGTCCTTCTGCTGACGCGCCCAGCGGTCGGCCAGCGCGCTGCGCACAACCTCCTGCTTGGACCGGCCCTCGGCCGCCGCCAGCTCGGTGAGCCGTTGGTTCTCTTCCTCGGTGAGGCGCAGGGTCATTGCCATGCGCTAGATGGTATCGCGCTGATACCACTCGATGAAGACGATACTTTCGGTCAATGGCGAGACCGCGAGCGCACGACGAAGCCCTCCGCACCCGCCTGCTCGACCGGGCCGGGGAGCTGCTGTCCGCGCACGGCCCGGAGGGGTTGAGCCTGCGCCGGCTCGCCGCGGACGTGGGAACCTCGACCACCGCGGTGTATTCGCTGTTCGGCGGCAAGCCGGGGCTGGTCCGCGAGCTGTATGTGGAGGGGTTCCGGCGGCTCTGCGACCGGATGGAGCGAGTGACGCGCACCGGTGATGCGGTCCACGACCTGACCGCGCTCGGCCACGCCTACCGGGACAGCGCACTGGCCAACCGGCACTTCTACTCGATCATGTTCGGGCACGCCGTACCCGACTTCACGCCCGACGAGCGGGCATGGGGGCAGGCGCTGCGCAGCATGCAGCCGCTGCGAGAGGCGATCGACAAGGCGATCGAGGACGGGGTCCTGATCGATGCCGATCCGGCGGAGGTCGTCTTCGCGGCCTGGGCGCTGGTGCATGGCCTGGTTTCGCTGGAACTGAGCGGTTCGGCGCCTACCGAGGACGAGCGCAGCGCCCGCTACGAACGGGCGCTGCGCAATGGTTTCGCGGGTTGGAGGCGCTGACCCCGGACTCCGAGGCAGCGCCGTCGTGGGCGGCTCGACCAGGATCGGTGCGTTCGGCCGAGCGCGTTGCGGAAGGCGCCAGCTCGCCGCGCGCGGTGCCGCGCAGCCATCGCGCCGCCGGGGCTAGCGTGTTGCTCGACCTCGCGGGGAATCTCGGGCCCATCGCCGAAGGTCCGAGAACCGGGAATTGCGCCGCCGAATTACACCGCGCCGTACTCGCGGTCTCCCGCATCGCCGAGGCCCGGCACGATGAATCCCGACTCGTTGAGCCGCTCGTCGACGCTCGCGGTGACCACCCGCACCGGCAGCCCGGATTCGTCCAGCCGCCGGATGCCTTCCGGGGCGGCCAGCGTGCAGATCGCGGTGACGTCGCTGGCGCCACGGTCGGTCAGCAAACTGATCGTGTGCACCATCGAACCACCGGTGGCCAGCATCGGGTCCAGCACTAGCACCGGGCGCCCGGCGAGATCCGCGGGCAGCGACTCCAGGTACGGCGTGGGCTGCAAGGTCTTTTCGTCCCTGGCCAGCCCGACGAAGCCCATCTGCGCCTCCGGGATGAGCCGGTGCGCCTGGTCGGCCATGCCGAGACCGGCCCGCAGCACCGGAACCAGCAGCGGCGGGGTCGCCAGCCGGTAGCCGTTGGTGCGTGCCACCGGCGTGTGGATCGGCTCCACCGCGACCTCGGCGTCTCGCGTCGCCTCGTAGATCAGCATCAATGTCAGCTCTTGCAGCGCGGCGCGGAACGCGGCGCTGTTGGTGCGCGCATCACGCATTGTGGACAGTCTTGCCTTCACGAGGGGGTGGTCCACGACCCGAACATCCATGACCGACAACAGTAACGGCCGACCCCGGACGGCGAGTTGCCGCTGCTCAACAACGTGTCCCTGGTCGCACGGCCGCCGGCTACCCGCCGTGGGCGGCGATGCCCTGCACAAGGAGGTCGAGCCCGAACTCGAAGCGCTCGTCGGCCTCGCCGGACATCATCGCCGGGAGCATCGAAACCAGGGTCGGGAACCGCTCCGCCGGAAGTTCCGAGAAATACCGCTGGACCATCGCCATCCGTTCGGCTCGCTCGGCATCGCTGAGCCCGAAGTCGGCGCTGCGCTCCATCGCGACAGCCGTGCCGAACAGGGCGAGGATGTCGACGGCGAACGCCACCACGCGGTCGGGCAGCGCAGCCGAGCGCAGGATGGCTGTCATCGCCTCGGTGACGACCAGCGCATTCGGCCCCGTCGGCGCCGGGGTGCGCAGCACCACCCGCGCGATGCCGGGATGTGCCGTGAACACCCTGACCTGCTGGCGCATCACATCCTTGATTTGCTCCTGCCACCTCTCCGGGGCGAGCTTCGGCACCGCGATCTCGCCGATCACGAGGTCGAGCATCAGCTCGTGTAGTTCGTCCTTGTTGCGCACATAGGCATACAGTGAGGCCGCACCGGTGCCGAGCCGCTGCGCGACCTTGCGCATGCTGACCGCGTCCAGACCCTCGCTGTCGAGCAGGTCGAGCGCGGTGCGCACGATCAGCTCCAGGTTCAGCGGCTGCTTCACCGGCCGGTTGCGCGCGGCTCGCTGTTGCCAGGGCGGGACGGGCACAGACATTGCTTTAGAACCTCCTCGATCAGGACTACGAACACCGTACTTGACGCGAACGCTGTTCGTAGATAGAACGGTGTTCGTCGAATAGAACACTGTTCGCGCCCTGGTGCCGTTCGCAACGCGAACAGTGTTCGTCGAGAGGGGTCACCACATGCTCGAACGCATTCCAGTCCTGATCGTCGGCGCGGGCCTGTCCGGGCTGTCGACCGCCGTTTTCCTCGGCCTGCACGGCACGCCGTCACTGGTGGTGGAGCGGCACGCGAGCACCTCCACCCATCCGAAGGCGCGCGGCCAGCAGCAGCACACGATGGAAGCGCTCCGCCTAGCCGGTCTCGAAGCCGCCTTCACCGAGGCGTCCCCCAAGGACCAAGGCTTCCTGCTGCGCATCGCGCACAGCGCGAACGGCCCGGTGTTCCGCGAGATCCTGCACGACACCTTCGTGTGGAGCGGCGACCGGTGGCCGAGTTGATCGCCGAGAACCAGTACCGCAACGCCGTCATGCGCAACATGCCGCACCTGGCGAAGGAAGGTGAGGCGCCGATCGAGGACCCCGCCATGTTGCTGTTCGGCTACCGGCACAACGGCGCGGTGGTCCGGGAACCCGGCGATGAGGGCGAACTCCTGGAGGATCCAACCCGGCCGACGGGCCGACCGGGCTCCCGCGCCCCGCATGTGCGGCTGTCCACGCCCAGCGGCGACCTGTCCACAATAGACATATTTGGCCGGGGCTTCGTGTTGCTGACGGGGATCCGAGGCGTGGGCCAAGGCCGCCGGGGAAGTCGCCGCCGCGATGGAGATCGACCTGAGGCCGTACCGGATCGGCGGCGAGGTGACCGGCGACTGGACCGGGCCGTACGGAGTCAACGCCGACGGAGCGGTCCTAGTCCGCCCCGACCGCTTCATCGCCTGGCGCAGCAAGGGCCCCGGCACGGCGGCCGAGCTTGAGAAAGCGCTCCGCACGGTCCTCGCTCGCTGAGAACCGAGGCCCCCGACGTGCCGGGGTGTGCGATTTCAATTGAAATCGCACACCCCGCTGCATCGCTCGACGGTCTCCGCGCCGTCACGGGTGCAGGATGACCTTGGTGTAGCCCTCGATTCGCTGGTCGAACTTGCGGTAGGCGTCCGGCGCCTCGTTCAGGGACAGCTCGTGCGAGACCACGAAGCTCGGCTTGGCCCGGCCCGCGATGATCATGTCGCGCAGCTGCCGGTTGTAGCGCTTGACGTTGCACTGCCCGGTGCCCATCGTCTGGCCCTTCTCGAACATCTTCCCGATGGCCACGAGCAGCATGCCCTGCTTGGCGTGCTCGTCTACACCACCCGGGTCCGAGGGCACGTAGAGGCCGGGCACGCCGATCCGACCGGTCGGGCGCACCGTCTGGATCACCGAGTTCAGCACGATGGCCGGCTCCTCCTTCGAGGCGTCAGCGACCTGCGCCTGGTAGCCGACCGCGTCGACGCCCTTGTCGGTGCCCTCGCCGTCGGTCTGGTCCTTGATCATCTCGACAGGGTCGCCGCTGGAGAAGTCGATCGCGGTCGCACCCATCTCCTCCGCCTTCGCCAACCGCTCTGGCACGCGGTCGACGGAGAACACGCGCGCCGCACCGCGCAGCAGCGCCGAATACGCGGCCATCAGACCGACCGGGCCGGCCCCGTAGACCACGACACTCTCACCCGGCGAGACCTGCGCTAGCTCGCAGCCGTGATAGCCGGTCGGGAAGATGTCGGCCAGCAGGATGAAGTCCGCCTCGTGGCTGCCGTCGGCCGGTAACTTCAGGCAGTTGAAGTCGGCGAAGGGCACCCGAAGGTATTCGGCCTGCCCGCCGGTGTAGGGCCCCATCGCAACGTAGCCGTAGGCGCCGCCGGCGAAGCCGGGGTTGACGGTCAGACAGAAGCCGGTGTTGCCGGCCATGCAGTTCTTGCAGAAGCCGCACGCCACGTTGAACGGCATCACGACCCGGTCGCCGCGGTTCAGGCTGACGACGCCGGAACCGACCTCGTCGATGATGCCCATGTTCTCGTGCCCGAACACGATGCCCGGCTGGGCGGCCGTCCGCCCCTCATACATGTGCAGGTCGGATCCGCAGATGGCGGTCGAGGTGATGCGCACGATCACGTCGTTGGGGTGCTGGATCGTCGGCCGCTCCACTTCGTTGATCGCGACCGAGAAGGGTTCCTGGTACACGACTGCCTTCATCGCTGACCACCTCCGAGTGGAAGACGCGCGAAATCCTGTGCATGCGCTTCTGGGAATACCCCGCCCGGAGCAACCCGAGACACGGAAGTGCGTCACCCGAAAGAGGGCCCTACGGGGAGTTGCCGGAACCCCACCCCTAGCAGCCGATCTTGGGCTAACTTCGATCAAGTAGGCAGGCGCGAATGGGGGTTGTCGGCGAGATGGCACAGCTGGTCAAGATGCCGCTGGATGACGGCGGCGAATTGCTCATCGAAGCGGCCGACGGCCAGGGCTCCATACCGGTCGGCGGCGGCGGGAAGGTCGTGCAGGCCTCCGAGACCGTGCAGAAGGCGATGGGCAACATCCGGTCCGCGGCAGAAGCGGTGCTCGGTGAACTGCGCGCGATGGAACAGCCGCCGGCGAAGGTCAACGTGCAGTTCGGCATCAAGGTCACCGGCGAAGCGAACCTCGCGGTCGCCAAGTCGGCGGGCGAGGCGAACTTCAACGTCACCATCGAGTGGAACGGCGTCAAGCCGAGCAAATGACCGGCCTCGCCGCCGATCCGCTCGACCCCGCCCTGATCCGGCTCCGCGAGGGCAGGCACGTGCTCGGCGCGGGATTTCTGACCACTCTCCGGTGCTCTTTGTGGCAGGTGAGCCGCCCGGTCGCGGGTTCGTCGCCAGTCGTGAGTGGTTGCGCTCGTCATGGCGACCACAATTCACGACCGCCAAGGGAAATCCGGCCCGAGCCGGATGTCGATGGGGCACTTCGGGTATTCGTCGAAGTCCCACCGCAGGCGGTGGCAGCCGATGTACTCCGGCTCGTCCTCCGGCCAGCGGATCCCTCCTGCCGCTCCCGGGCTGTGGTTTCCGGCGGAACTGAGCAGCCTATGAGGGCGAAGTCAATTGGTGATGTTTCCGGTTTTGGGCGTGCGGCAGTGTCCCCGCGGGTGTGCGGGGTTGATCATGGTGGGTGGTGATGTGGTGGGTGGCGTGACTGGCCGGGGTGGCGGGTGCCTGCGCCCACTCTCCGTGCTCGACCTAGCGAACAACCGGGTTTGTCCCAACAGCCCTCATCCGAGCTTGGGTGGAGGGTGGGCGGGGCGCCCCTGCTCAGTTCCGGGTTCTGCCCAAGGAGGAGTCGGGTTCGCCCCGCCCATGGCCAGTGTCGCGCTATGCGGCCTGCGGCGCCACCTCCTTCGTAGTGCCGGCGGCAACCGCCGGATCCCAGGCCACCCGGCGGGTGACGACCACGAACAGCTGTCGCAGCAGTGCCGCTGCGAGGGCCGTGCGGGCTTGTCCCGGGCGCAGCGGGTTGGTTTCACGGGTGGTCAGGTGCGTATAGCGGGCGGTGTAGACCGGGTTGTGGGTCAGTGCGCCCCAGATGGCCCGCCAAGCGGCGGTGCGCAGTCCGGGGCGGCCGCGGCGGGAGACCGTGGTGATGCCGTGAAAGTTCCCGGATTCGTTGGCACGTGGGCACAACCCCGCATGCTTGACCCAGGTTCGGGCACAGTCGAAGCGCGCTGGGTCGCCGGTCTCGGCGAGGATGGCGGCGGCCCCGACGACCGACAACCCCGTGATGGTGGTGACCAACGTGGACAGTTCCAGGGTGTCGAGGACCTCGATCATGCGGGCCTCAACGTCGGCGAGCTGCCCCAGGGCATGGTGCCAGTCGTCGAGTGCGTAGGCCGCTCGTTCGCAGGCCGCGGCTTGCTCGGTAGCAACCCCGCCAGGTGTGCGAGCGGCGTCGAAGATCGCGCGCAGAATGCGCAGATTGCGGCGGCTGCCACCCCAGCGGGGAAGTTCGTCACGCACTGCCGCGGCAAAGGCATCAAAGCCCATCGCCATGATCCGGGCCGGGTCGGTGGACACCGCCATGGCCACCCGCCAGGTCAGCGTGTCCAAAGGCTTGCTCGCGGTGGACAGCACCGCAGGCCAGGCACACTCCAGCAGATCACGCAAACGCTGCCGGGCCGACCCCGCGGCAACAAGCTGATCGGCACGGCGAGCCCCCAGATGCCGCAGGCGACACCAGTGCCCCTCCAGCACATAGGGCACGTAACAGCGCAGTTCCGCGACGCGTTTGGCGATGATCGTGGCGTCTTTGAAGTCCGACCGGTCGCGGGTGAAGTCCTCTTCCTCCCGGCCACGGTGCACCAGCATCGGGTTCACGCACACCAGCTCAACTCCGCGAGCGCGGGCCCGGTCCAGCAGCGGCTTCCAGCGATGCCCGGTCGGCTCGCACCCCAGCACCACACCGGCGAACCCCGCCTTGGCGGCGACCGGCCCGGCCCAGTCCAGGATGTCATCGATCACCCACGCATCCCCGCTGAACATGCGTCGGCCCAGCACCCGCGAATCGTGATCGGCGACCACCGCCGCCTGTTTGGCCGAGGCCAGATCGACTGCGACCACCGCGAACTCGCGGCGCACGATCGATCGCAACCGGGTCAGCCGCTCGTTCCGCCGACGATCACCGCGCGTAAGCGCCCTGACATGAGGCACAGCATCCTCCTCGATAGCAACTGATCCAGAACCCGAACACTCACAAGAAGGAGACCTGCGCAATGAACTCCGGATCAACCACTACCCGTACTTACTAGGTCCGGGCAGCGCGCTCGGCTTCGAGAGCGGCGCTGAGCTGCCACACCAGCACCGCGCCCGGCCCCGCACCGGCGTGCTGACCGGTGCCGCCGCGAATGGGTATCGCGAAAAGCCCTGCCATGACGGCGAAACCAGCGATGACAGCGAGAAAGAAGGCCGGGTCTTGGAACAGGTGCAGAAGGATCACGACGCGCCGCCCTCGCGGGCGTCCGCATCGCGGCGGGATCTCGCTTCGTCCCAACAGGATTCGCAGGCGGGGGCGAGCCATTCGACATCGGTGGGCACGCTGACGGTCAAGTACTCAGCCCTCTTCAGCGAAGTACATCGACGCACCTCATCACCGGATCCTGACCACGCGCGAATACGGTCTCGCTCACGCCGAAGCAACGAGAAGCGCGTTGAGCAGGGAAGGGTGGGCCGACTTCCTCGCAGCGCTCCGGGGGGCGTGCGTACGCAAGCCGGTTAGCGCCGGTCGACGCACTCACGACCGCAGCGTGGTCAGCTTGCGCCGCGGCAGGAAAGTTGCACCAGAAGCGGCGGCGTCGCATCTGGGAGCCTGTCAGGGGTTCCGTTGCTGCTGCGCGGATCCCGTTCGGGGACGGGACACCTCCGAAGACCCCTGCGGCCGAGGCCGGTCGCGCCCGAAGTCGCCCCGAACTCCCCCGGTACCGCACCGGCTTCGTGATGCCGTCCCCAGAAACCGGAACCGACACCAGGGTCCCGACGACGAGCCCAATTTTTCCTAAAATTGGGCCTTACCCCGACGAACCGGATTCCGACACTCCTCTGGCAGGAACCCGTCACATTGACGCAGCTCATCACCGGACCCTTGCCCACGCGCGGGGATAACTCAGGTCGACTGGCAGGCAGCGCTGTGGGTGGATGACGACATCGGATCGCACCGGGTGCTGGAGGTCAACCGGCCCGACCGGTCGGCCCGGCGCAGGAAAGGCAAGTCCGATCCCCTGGATGCCGCCGCTGCCGGCCGCGCGGTGCTGGCCGGAGAGGCCACCGCGATCCCCAAAGCCCAGACCGGGGGTGTGGAAGCCGTGCGGGTGCTGCACACCGTGCGGGCCGGTGCGGTCAAGGCCCGCACCGCCGCCATCAACACCCTGCGTGGCCTGCTGGTCACCGCCGAGGACCAGCTCCGCGAAGGTCTACGCGGGCTCCCGGCCGCCCGCCTGGCCGCCGCCTGCGCCGATCTGGCCATCGATGACACCGCCGACCTGGCCGACCCGGCCCAGGCCACCCGGACGGCCCTGCGTGAACTGGGCCACCGCATCCAGAACCTCACCAGCGAAATCACCCGCCTCGGCGGGAAACTCAAGACCCTGACCACCCGGCTGGCCCCGGCCACCACCGCCCTGTTCGGTGTCGACCCCGACACCGCCGCCCAACTCCTGATCACCTGCGGCGACAACCCCGACCGGCTCGGCAGCGAAGCCGCCCTGGCCGCCCTGACCGGAACCAGCCCGCTACCGGCCTCCTCCGGGCGCACCGACCGCCACCGGCTCAACCGAGGCGGTGACCGCCAAGCCAACAAAGCACTGCACCAGATCGTCCTCGTGCGCATGCGCCATGACCAACGCACCCGCGACTACGTGCACAAACGCACCCAACAAGGACTATCCAAAAAGGACATCATGCGGTGCCTCAAACGCTACCTCGCCCGCAAGATCTACCGCACCATCACCACAGACCTCGCCCACACCACCACTTGACAAACAATAGGAGCATCGAAATCGCCCCGCAACCAGGACAACGCCGACCACGCCAGTCCTACCTGAGCCAGACCCCCACACCGCGTCGCTTGTTTTTAGCTTGGCGATCGGAGTGTTCAGCCCGCGTGGACTGGGCGGGTTGTCGGGACTGTGGATATCCCCGTGAGCGTTGGGGGCGGTTGCGTCGGGTAGACGGCTTCGCAGTGGGTGTTCGGGGCCGGGGTTTCCAGCGTGATCAGGTAGCGGTCTACCCTTTCCCGCACGCAGGCGCTGCGGTAGTACTGGCCGTGGCCGATGCCGTCGTGGTACAGCAGCACCGAATTGTCGATCTGGTTCGCTACCGCGAGATTCCATGCGCTCGGCGTCGCCACGTCGTACCGGCCCTTGACGATTAGGATCGTCGGCACACCGTTGATCGACAGTTCGTGCTGCGGATTGCTGACCTGTGCCGGCCACCCCAGGCAGGACGTCACGTCGCTCCAGAACGGCGAGAGCTCGGTGTGCGGCGCGACCCGCTCCGCCTTTGCCCGGTAGCTGCGCAGTTCCGCGAAGTCACGGACCTTCCAGCTCCAGTCATCACACCAGATCGCCTGGTAGGAGTTCTGGGCGGGCTTCGCCGCAGCCGGCAGGGCGGTGACCGCCGGGCCGCCCTTCGACAGCGCCTTCAGTCGGTTCGCCAGCCCGAACCATCCCTCCGGCCCGTACATTGCGCTCATCAGCTCGCTGCGCAGCGAACCCGCGCGGAGCGCGGCGCCGGTCGACGGGTCCCTCAGGGTTCCGGCCTCGGCTTTTGCGTGCAGGTCATCCCACACCGCCCGCACGTCCTCGCCATTCAGCGAGCAGGCCGCCGTCCGCTGGCACCAGTCGGCGAAGGTGTTGAACGAGCCCTCCAGGTCCTCGCTGGCCGTTTCGATATACCGGGCACCGGACTTGATGCTGTGGTCCATGTTCGAGTCGATCGTCATCGCCCGAATCCGGTTCGGGAACAGCTCCGCGTACTGCTGCCCCACCTGCGTGCCGTAGGAGGCACCGTAGAAGCTAAGCCGCTCCTCGCCGAGCGCGGCGCGAATCGCGTCCAGATCGCGGACTGCGCTGGTGGTGTCGACGAAGTCGAACACCGGCCCGGTGTTCTTCCGGCAGTCCTCCCCCAGCTTCGCGTTGTAAGCGAGCAGTTCGCGGTATTCCCGCTCGTTCGCGGGGAAGTCGCGAGGGGCCTGCGCGAGCAAGTCTCCGCTGCACCGGACCTCGTTGCTGCGCTTCACACCGCGCTGGTCCCAGCTGACGATGTCGAACCGCTTGCGCAACTCGCCACCCTCCAGCAGGTCCGCGCCAAGAATGTAGCTGTCGATGCCGGACCCGCCAGGACCACCGGGCGCGACGAACAGCACCCCGATGCGGTTCTGCGGCTCGGTGGCGCGTAGTCGGCCGATGGCGATCTGAGTCTTGGCGCCATCGGGGTTGTTCCAGTCGATCGGCACCTCGACGCTGGTGCACTCGCCCTGCCGGTCGCCACACGGTTCCCAGGCCAGACCGTCAGGTTGGGCCAGCGCGGATTGCCCGCCGACAAGGGAAGAGAGCACGAGCGCGGCCGACACCGCGACGAGTAACGGACGTTTGCGCACAAAATCTCCTCGGGTGACCCATTGGGCAAGAACGAGCCTAGACGCCGATGATCACTCGAATCGGCGCGTTTGGAGCAAAACCCGGATTTCTGCGCGGCTTCGCGGCGGCTATTCCGCCACGTAGAGGTCGGGATTGTCGGAAAGTGCGGCCACCATTGCGGCGCGCGAACCAACGCCGAGCTTCGTGAAGATCCGCCGCATGTGGGCGGAAACCGTGTAGAGGCTGATGTCCAAGACCGCCGCGATGGAGCGATTGGTGTAGCCGAGTCCCACCATGCGCGCGATCTCCCGTTCTCGCGGGCTGAGCACCTGGTCGACCTTCGGCGCGATCGGCAGCAGCAGGCACCGGATGCCGAGCTCGGTCATGTCCAGCAGCGGTTTCCGGGCCGCCCGGTGCGGTCCGCTGAGCTCGCCGACCCGACGCACCAACGCGCGTACCAGGTGTTGCACCAGCTCGTCCCTGCCCGGCTCGTCGGCCCCCAGCTTCTCGGGGCCGCGCCAGGGCGGCTCCGGCTCGGGCAGTCCTCGGCGGACGCGCGGAATCGACGCGGCAGTCGAATCATTCGGCATTTACCGGCCTCCCCAGTCCCGGCACGGGGGCAGACGACGGATCGCGCCCCCTCGCAACGGTCCGCTCCCCCTTCGCGGGCCGGTCACGGCCTTCGCCGCGGCGCATACCAGCAAAGCCAACATCCGCCGTTCGCACATCGTCGATTCGTGTGACATCCAGGACAACTAACGCGGATAGCGGGCACTCGAACGTGTGACTACCGGCCGAATGCCCGGTTGACTTCGACTGTTCTTACGCGCTCGCCGACGGCCGGCTTCCGAAATCGCCGCCGGACGTGGTGCAGGACAGGAGGATCCGCCATGAGTCGCTACCGAGCCGTCGAGGGCGAGCTGGAGGACGAGCTGGCCCGCGAGCTGGAAGCGGAGTTCGACTTCGAAGACGAGGACGAGCTGGAGGACTTCGCCGGAGAAGTCGAGGACGAGTTGGAATTCGAAGACGAAGACGACCTTGAGGACGAGCTGGAGGGCCTGGTCCGCGAGCTGGCGGACGACCCGGAGTTCGAAGATGAGGAAGAAGACGAGGACGAGCTGGAGTTCGAGCAGCTGGTCCGGGAGCTGGAAGCGGAGTTCGAGGACGAGGGCGAGGACGAGTCCTTCGCCGATCCGCCCCGGCGGATCTACTCGGACGCCGAGACGATGGCCAGGCTCGCCTTCGAGGCCGAGCGCGCCGAAACCGAGGCCGAGGTCGAAGGATTCCTGGCGGCACTGGCCCCGGCCGCGCTGAGCCTGGCGCCGAAGTTGCTGCCGCTGGCCAGGAAGTTCGCTCCCAAGCTGATCCGCGGTGTCACGTCGGTCGGCAAGATGCTGTGGCGCAACCCCATGACGCGCAGGATGGTGCGTCAGGTTCCCAAGATCGCGGGTCGGACCGTGCGGGACATCGGCCGCCGGTACGCGAGCGGCCGGAAGGTCACCGGCGCGGACATCGCACGCTCGCTGGCCGGGCACACCGCGGACGCCATCGGCCGCGGCCACCCGGGACGCCGACCGGGTGCCCGCCGGGGACGTCGGCCCGCCGGCAGGTCGGTCCGCCGGACGCCGCGCACCACCCAGGCCCGTCGGGTGCGGGCGGCCCGCTCCGGTGCGACGCGGGCTCGCGGCTCAGGGAAGGCCCGGCGTCGGGGGAAGGGCCGTGGCCGTCGCTGCTGAGCTGCGGCCGGCCGCAGCAAACGCCCGGCCGACGGATCGCGGGGCCGAACGGCTGTTGGCGACTTGGGTGCGCACCCAGGCCATCAACGTCGAACGGCATTTGGCCGCGCTGCGGCCATTCGGCTGGGCCGAGTTCGGTGATCCGGCCACCGGTCCCAGCCGGGCGCACCTCGTGGCGGTCAACGAGACCATGTCCACCCTGCGGGAGCCGCTCCACAAAGCCACCCGCGCGGTTCGCCGGGCCGCCGAGGCCGCTGCGGCGCAGCCGGATTCGCACCGCTTGCAGGCCGTGCTGGAAGCGAAGTCCCGGGCGCACCGCTGGGTGCGGGACACCGAGCGGCTGTGGGATTTCTACCTGGAGCTGTTCAACCAGCGGCAGAGCGCGTTTGCCCCGTGGCTGGTGGCGGCGGACCGGATCGCCCTGGACTGCTACCAGTACGCGTACCTGGGGATCGGGCGCTGGCGGTCGATCCCGACGCCGCCGCCGTTCTGCTACCTGGAGCCCAGCCACGGTCCGGCGACGTCTCGCCGAGGTATCCCCCTTCGCCGGCTCAGCAACCGGCTGAACCCGTTCCCGCTGATCCAGCTGCCCTACCACCGGCTGGTCAACCCGTGGACGCTGGGCGCGGTGCTGCACGAGGTCAGCCACAACCTACAGAACGATCTCGGGCTGGCCAAGGCGGTTCCGATGCAGGTCGCGGCCCGGTTGACCGAGCTCGGGCTGCCGCCCGCGGTGGTGTCGGTCTGGGTGCGCTGGAACCGCGAGACATTCGCGGACCTCTCCGGATTGCTCTTCGGTGGACCGATGGTGGTGGGCTCGCTGTTCGACGTGATCGCACGCGACCGGCGGAGGTCGATGAAGTTCCACCGGTCCGCGGTGCATCCGGTGCCGTACCTGCGGGCGAAGCTGTCCATCGAACTGCTCGCCCGGATGGGTTTCGCGAGCAGCGCCGAGCAGCACGCGCAGGCCTGGCGCGCGTTGTACCCGCGAGCCGAGCTGATCGGCGCGCCACCGGCCCTACTGGCCAGCGCGGATCAGGCCATCCCCGCGGTCGTGGACGCGATGTGCTTCACCTCGTTCCCGTCGCTGGGCAACCGCAGCCTGTCGCAGGTGTTGCGGTTCGAACCCAAGGAACAGCGGATGGTCGAGGAAGCCGCCGAGCGGTTAGCCGACGGAGTGTCGCCCGGCGTTGTGCCGGAGCGGTTCCTGATCGGCGCCGTCCGGTACGCGCTCGAACAGCGGATGGCACCGCCGAAGCGGCTGGCACGTTTCTTCGTGGAGGAGCTGGGGAGGGGAGCACGGTGACCTTGCTCAGCGAGTTCCCCGTTCTGGCGGGGGAACTCCGGCAGTTGGCGGCCGAATGGCGGGCACTGGAGATCAGCGTGATCGAGGACCGGCCAGCAGGCGAGAGCCCGGCGGTGTCCGACCGGCTGGCCGAGGTCGTCACCGACGGCACGGCCGACCTGCAACCGGCGCTGCTCGCGGTTCACGGCCGACCCCACTGCGAAGCCCTGCACACCGCGGCGCTGGCGCTGCTGCGCATGCAGCGGCGGCTCGACGACGAGTTCCGTTGCTACCACGCGGCCACCGCGCTCACGCACGCCGTGCGCGGGCGTGGCCCGGAGTGGATCGGTTGGGCGCGCAGTATCCGGTCCGGTGTGGACGGATGCGTGAGTTCGTTGCGCAGCACGGAGAACATCATGCTGCGTTGTTGGCGCGAGGCAGCCGGCCTCGTGGAGCGGGTCGGCAACGAGGGGAACTGCGAGGGCGAGCGATGACCAACAACGACGACCGCGGTGCCGCGCTGCCGCTGGCGCAAGACATCGACAGCGCGTACCCGCTGGTCACCCGGGCCGAGCCGCCGTGTTGCGAACGGCCAGGCGATGTCGCGGCCAAGGCGATCAGCGACGTGCTGGGCTGGAAATGGCGCACCGGAGACACCAAGGGCTTCGTTGCGGCGCTGACCGGGAGCTTCGAGCTCAAGCGCGTCGAGGGGCACACCGAAGCGTCCTGGACTCCGCGCGGCTATGCGATCCAGGCCGACCTGGGTGCGGTTACCGGCGCTCAGGCGTCGCTGGCCGCGCGGGCGCGCAGCGCCATCAAGGATGCGACGGCTTTGCTCGACTCGCTGAGACCGCTGCGGCCGGGAGCGGATCCGGAGAACGGTGAGGGATTCCGCAGCCTAGTGCGGCACGAGCTGGAGGAAATCCGCAAGGAGCTGGAGAGCCCCCTGGTGCGGGTACCGCGTATCGACCAGCTTTTCCTGCTGCTGCTGGGAAATCCGTCTTCCGCGGTCGACCCGAACCTGGTGCGCGGGCACCTCGGGCAGTTGCGCGACGAGTTCGGGCTGATCGGCAGCCAGGTCAACACCATCGAAGAAGAGCGCATCCAGACCTCGTTCATCACGCTCGTCGACTGGGTGCTGTCGCTGTACCGAGGCTGGCTGGACGCCCGCAGCCGGATCGACCCGTTCGCGCAACCGGACACCGGGCAGGCACCGTTCTTCGGCCCCACCGTCGTGGCGCTGTCGCAGCTGCTTTCGGCCGCTGCGGTGCAAACCGAAGAACTCGTCTCGGCGCTGAGTTCGGTGAGCATCCACCGGGGCGACCGCGAGGTGCTGCAAATCCCCGATCCGGCAGGCGGCTCGATGTCGCTCGGCGGATTGCTGCGCTGGGTACGCGACTTCGTTGCCTTCGAGGGGCGCAAGCTGATCGAGTCCGCGGGCAAGGACGGGGTGCACAGTGCATTCCTGCAGATCGCCGAGCGGCTGGAGCGGATCGTCGGCAACCTGCCGAGACGTACCGACGACCCGCGGGATGTGCCGGGCAACTACCGGGCGACGCTACCGCCGGGGTTCTTCAGCTCCCGGGTTCAGCGCGCGATCGACGAGTTGCATGACCACCTGCAAGAGATCGTGCGCATCGCCCGGCCGGTCCGGCACGACGCGAATCCGCCGGGGCGCCCGGCAGCCCCACCCGAGCCGACGCCCCCCGGACCGATGCACGACTACGGCCCGTCGCCACAGGATTCGACGCCGCCCGGGATGGGGCCGACCGAGCCGACACCCGATCCGGGGCCGCCCGGCTCAACGGCGGTCCCGCAGGTCGCGGCGCCGGAAGCCGCTGCGATGCCCGACCCGGTCGCACCGTCCGACTCCTCGGCCAAGCGGCGCAGTCCGCGCAAACGGCCCGAGCCCAAGCCCGCCCCGCGGCCGGAATAGCGGACCGCCCGCGCCCCGCACGGAGGAATGATGGCCACCGAAAAGCAGTACCGGGAACTCTTCGACCGGGTCGCCGCGCTGCGCAGGCAGGTCGCCGGCAACCTGACGAACGAGCTGGGCAGCGATCCCCATGTCGGCGAGGCGATCCTCAAGCAGATCGACGACATGCTCTTCGCGGTCGAAGCCGAGGAACAGTCCCAGCCCCGCCCGGCAGACGGCGGACTCGCGCAGTTGGTGGGCCTCGGCGGCGAATCGGCCGGGGACCTCGGCGCGACCCGCATGCCGCACGGCATCGAGACCTACGACGAGACGGTCGCCTCGGAGCGGATCATCGCCGTCGGCGATCTCTACTACCTGTACCAGCACGAGCGGATCGGGGTGTTCCGCGTCGTGCAGAAGATGCAGGAGCTGTTCCAGCGCGGCGCTATCCGGCTTTCGGATGGGCCGGGCGCGTTCGGGCTGTACCGGTTCGATCGTCGCGACGTGCTGCGCTACACCAAGCGGGACCGGATCAGCGCCTACCGGCGGGTGCTCGGCTACGGCCGTGGGCTGGGCTCCGGGAACTCGCGGCCGAACACCGACTTCCATCGGTTGTTCATCCAGTTCAACAACCAGGTCGCGCTGTTCTGGCGGGACAAGCGCATCTCCGATGTCATCCGCGAACGGGCGCACGACATGGCCTTCGGCAGCATGGCCGTGGTGCGGCGCAGCGGCCTGGATCTGCGCAACAACCTGAAGTTCACCTCCTACGGCCACCTGAACGTGCTGCGCGTGGAGGTCATGCAACTGCTGGAGGAGTGCTTCCACATCCTCGACGCCGAGGACGTCCGGGACCTGTTCGGCGCGGCCAACGCCTGGGACGTGGTGGACGAGGTGCTGATCCGCTACTTCGACGAGCGGCTGGTCACCTCGCCCCGGCAGCGGATGGCGGTGACCGGCCGGAACGTTCTGCGCTGGCTCGCGGCGCCGCACATCCTGGAGACGACGCGCTCGGAATTCGAGGCACTGCTCCTGGAGATCGCCGAACCCGCGGAGGAGTGGATCACCTCGGCCCAGTCCCTCCGCCTGGCCGACCGCACGGGCTCCAAGCAACTGCTCCCGTGGGACCGCCAAAAACCGGTAGGGGTCGCGGCACCGTCGCGGGCCGACCGCCCGATGTCCCGCATCCGCGTCAACGGCCACCGGAGGTAGGACGGAGCAAGTCACCCGGCACGGAGAAGCGCCCTGATCGCCGGGGCGCTTTTCCGCGAACCGGAGTGGGGCGAGGCTCGCCTTTTCGCAGCCGTCATCGACGATGACGGTGCGGCGGGTTGTGATCGATGTCCCCGAGCAAGCGTCCTGGACGGAACACTAGGCCGAACGGGTGTAGTCAGATCATTCGCAGCTCGTTCGGGAACCAAACGGTGGTCACATACGTCCACCGAAATGCCGTAACGATCAAGAGCCCGCAGATCCGGTGGAATATTCCGACTGCTGCCCCGAGTCGGTAAGGCGCACCTGGTTTGACACCAACTTAATACAGCGGGAACTGTTCATAGTCAGGTAGGGGTGAGGCGTGTCAAGGCTGGCGAAGGTCAAGGAAATAGTTTCAAGAAAATTCATCTGGACCCTCCTATTCTTTCTATGCAGCTTCGGTCTCACCGCATGGCTTTTCACTGTCGAGAATGGCGCGGACATCGCCGGCATCTTGGCGCTCGCAGTCGCGATCATCGCACTGATCGTCAATCCGACCGACAGCCGGCTGTCGGTCTGGATAGCCATGGGACTGGCGCTCCTGTTCGTCGTGCTGGGCGCGGCGGCGTACAGCGTGTACGAACAAACCCGTTCATTGCAGGTGGTCGCCGACGTGAAATTCAGCGGAGCGACGTCCGAACTGCGCAACGAGCAAAAAGTCGCCATGTCCATAGCTACCACCCAGGAACGCGATTATCTAACCATCAGATTCGGTATCACAAATTCACGCTCGGGTCAGAAAATTCAAGACTGCCGCACCGATCCAGAAACGAAAGTTGATCTCAAGCTGGACAGCGACCCCAGCCCGATCACGCTCAGCTCCGACGAACCAGGAACCGTAGCCGTGCACGGCGCTCGCGAAATCAACGCCGTGGTAACGATGCGAGCACGCGACGGATGCCGGATGCAACTCCATGTCGACAGCGCCGAACTGCACAACTAACAGAAGGACTCCGATGGCAACCAGAATTTTTTCCGGCATATTCCTGCTCTTGCTGGTCGCGGGATGCTCTAGTTCATCCGGCCTGTTCCAGAATGCGCGGTTCGCCTCCTTCGGGGTCAAAGTGGATCAACCCGGCCTCGCCGGTCCAACGAAGGACCCCACCAACCCGCAGGGATTCGAGATTTATCTCGCGCGGCGCGTCGCCGAGCAGTTCCAGCGGGAAGCGGCTTTCCAGCCCATCACGTCCGAGGTCCGTGAGTCCTATTTGCAGCAGGACCGCCTGGACGTCGTCATTGCCAGCTATTCGATGACGGACGACCGAAGGCTGCTCGTTGACATGATCGGCCCCTACCTCCGCTCCAAGACCGGGGTGCTGGTTCGTTCCGACTACCACGGCCCCGAGGATTTGCATTCATTCACCGGCGCCGAAGTGTGCACGGCAGCCGGCACGACATCGGTGGAGGTGATCAGGAACGAGCTTGGTCAGAATCCCGTAACGGAGCCAAGTTTCGAAGCCTGCAAGGACCGCTTGAAGAAGCGTCAGGTGACCGCGATCATGACGGACAAGATCATCCTGGAGGGCTTCGTCCAGAACGAACATGAATTCAAGCTGCTTGACAAGGAATTCGGATCTGACGGCTACTACGCCATCGCGATACCCAAGAACCACCCATCGGAATGCGGCACAATCTTGAATTGGCTCAAGGGTTACGTGGACAGCCCGGAGTGGAAAAATAACTTCACCACATATTTCCCCGGCGTGGACCCCGATGACTACAGTGTCAGCTCGTCGCTGGTCGAGGCGAAAACTGTTTGCGACGGATAGCAAGAGCGCGGCAATTGCAGGCGAAGTCGGCGCGTTGCACAACTGGCGAGAAAGGCCGGCGAGCGCCGGGGCTCGGCGAGCCGGCGGATTCACTCCAGCCACAGCGCTCACCGGGGTTCGGCGCTTAGACTCCGGGCATGGCACAGTCGCCGACTTCGTCCGAGCTCGCCGATGCCGTCCGGGACGACCGGTCGTTGCGCCGGTTCCTGCACGGTCTGCCCGGCGTCGACCAGGTCGGGCTGGATCAGCGGGCCGCCGGCCTCGCGACCCGGAGCATCAAGAAGGCCGCCAAGCGCTGGGCGATCGACACCTCGATCTCGATGATCGACCTGACCACCCTGGAAGGCGCCGACACCGAAGGCAAGGTCCGGACGCTCTGCGCCAAGGCCCGCCGTCCCGATCCGGACCGCCCCGACACTCCGCAGGTCGCGGCGGTCTGCGTCTACTCCGACATGGCCGCCACCGCGGTGCGCGCCGTGGAAGGCTCCGGCATCCGGGTCGCCTCGGTGGCGACGGCCTTTCCGTCCGGCCGCTCGGCGCTCGCGGTGAAACTCGCCGACGTGGAGTTCGCCGTGGCGGCGGGCGCCGACGAGATCGACATGGTGATCGACCGCGGAGCCTTCCTGACCGGCCGCTATGGGCAGGTCTTCGACGAGATCCGGGCCGTCAAGGCGGCCTGCGGCGGCGCGCACCTGAAGGTCATCCTGGAGACCGGCGAACTCGCCACCTACGACAACGTGCGCCGCGCTGCCTGGCTCGCGCTGCTCGCGGGCGGCGACTTCATCAAGACCTCCACCGGCAAGGTGTCGCCGGCCGCCACCCTGCCCGTGACGCATTTGATGCTCCAGGCGGTCCGCGACTGGCGGGACGCCACCGGCGAACTGCGCGGTGTCAAACCCGCGGGCGGGATCCGCGACACCAAGGACGCGATCCGCTACCTGGTCGCCGTGCACGAGGTGGCCGGCCCGGAGTGGCTGCACCCGCAATTGTTCCGGTTCGGCGCGTCCGGCCTGCTCAACGACCTGCTGATGCAGCGACGCACCCAGCTTGACGGCCACTACAGCGGCCCCGATTACGTGGCGGTGGATTGATGACCGATAGCCCGTGGGAGTACGCACCGGCACCGGAATCCCGGGACATCGCCAACCTCAAGCCCAGCTACCGGATGTTCGTCGACGGCGCGTTCGTCGACGGCGGCGGCGAGCCGCTGAAGAGCATCAACCCGGCCACCGAGGAACTGCTCACCGAGGTCTCCAGCGCCGCCGAGTCCGATGTGGACGACGCGGTGCGGGCGGCGCGGCGGGCTTTCGAGCACACCTGGTCGACGATGCCGGGCCGGGAACGCGCGAAATACCTGTTCCGCATCGCCCGGTTGATCCAGGAGCGCGCCCGGGAACTCGCGGTGCTGGAGTCGCTGGACAACGGCAAACCCATCAATGAGTCACGGGACGCCGACATCCCGACCGCCGCCGCGCACTTCTTCCACCACGCCGGCTGGGCCGACAAGCTCGGCTACGCCGGCTATGGCCCCGATCCGCGGCCGCTCGGGGTCGCCGCGCAGGTCATCCCGTGGAACTTCCCGCTGCTCATGCTGGCCTGGAAGATCGCCCCGGCGCTGGCCTGCGGTAACACCGTGGTGCTCAAGCCCGCCGAGACGACACCATTGACCGCCCTGGTGTTCGCCGAAATCTGCCAGCAGGCCGGACTTCCACCGGGCGTGGTGAACATCCTGCCGGGGGCCGGCGACGTCGGCGCCGCGCTGGTCGCGCACCCCGGCGTCGACAAGGTCGCGTTCACCGGTTCCACCGAGGTCGGCAAGCAGATCCAGCGCAGCGTCGCGGGGTCCGGGAAGAAGCTGACCCTGGAGCTCGGGGGCAAGGCCGCGAATATCGTCTTCGACGACGCCCCGCTTGATCAGGCCGTCGAGGGCATCGTCAACGGGATCTTCTTCAACCAGGGTCACGTCTGCTGCGCCGGCTCGCGGCTGCTGGTGCAGGAGTCGATCGCCGACGAACTGCTGGAGAAGCTGCGGGTCCGGGTGCGGACGCTGCGCGTCGGGGACCCGCTGGACAAGAACACCGATGTCGGCGCGATCAACTCCGCCGAGCAGCTCACCAAGATCACCGAGCTGGCCGCCAGCGGCGATGCCGAAGGCGCCCAGCGCTGGACCAGTCCGTGCCCGCTGCCGGGCAGAGGATTCTTCTTCTCCCCCACGGTGTTCTCGGATGTGCAGCAGTCGATGCGGATCGCGCGCGAGGAGATCTTCGGGCCGGTGCTCTCGGTGCTCACCTTCCGCACCCCCGCGGAGGCCATCGCCAAGGCCAACAACACCCCGTACGGCCTGTCGGCCGGGATCTGGACCGAGAAGGGGTCCCGGATCCTGTGGGCGGCGCAGCGGCTGCGGGCCGGGGTCGTGTGGGCGAACACCTTCAACCGGTTCGACCCGACCGCCCCCTTCGGCGGCTATCAGGAATCCGGCTTCGGCCGCGAAGGCGGACGGGCGGGTTTGGAGGCCTACCTCGATGTCTGACGACCGCACCCCGGAGCGGCTAGCCGTGGCCAAGACCTACAAGCTCTACATCGGCGGGGCGTTCCCGCGCTCGGAGTCGGGCCGGGTGTACCCGGTGCACGCAGCCGACGGAACCTTCCTCGCCAACGCCGCGCACGCCTCCCGCAAGGATGTCCGTGACGCGGTTGCCGCCGCCCGCAAGGCGTTCGGCGGCTGGTCCGGCGCGACAGCCTACAACCGAGGCCAGGTGCTGTTCCGCATCGCCGAGATGCTGGAGGGCCGGCGCGATCAGTTCGCCGCCGAAATCGCCGCGGCGGAGGGCCTGTCCCGCAAGCAAGGCCGGTCCACTGTGGATGCATCGGTGGACCGCATGGTGTGGTACGCGGGTTGGACGGACAAGATCTCGATGGTGCTCGGCGCCGCGAATCCGGTCGCGGGACCGTACTTCTCGTTCAGCGTGCCGGAGCCGACGGGCGTGGTCGGCGTGCTCGCGCCGCCGGAATCCGCGCTGCTCGGCCTGATCAGCGTGGTGGCGCCGGTGATCGCGGCCGGGAACACCTGCGTGGTGGTCGCCAGCGCGGACCGACCGCTGCCGGCGGTGACGTTCGCCGAGGTGCTGGCGACATCCGACTTGCCCGGCGGTGTGGTCAACGTCCTGACCGGCCGGGCCGCCGAACTCGGCCCCTGGCTCGCCGCCCACGCCGACGTCAACGCCCTGGACCCGACCGGCGCACCAGGGCCGCTGCGCGCCGAACTGGCGCAAGCCGCGGCGGATACGGTCAAGCGGGTGCTGCCGGTGCGCGACGAACCGGACTGGACGCGGGAGCCCGACCTCCAGCGCCTTCGCGCGTTCACCGAGATCAAGACCGTCTGGCACCCGGTCGGGACGTGACGTCTGGCCGTGGGCGCGAAAGCTGTTGGGAGCCCGATCGGAGCCGGTTCGGGCACTGAGGACACTGCCCCGCGCGTGATGCGTCACGAAGCCTTCGGGTAGACCACGCGACCCCGCCGGATAGCGTGGGCCAGCATCCCGACCGCACCTGCCAGCAGAGTTGCACCCACCGCGATCGCGAGCCAGCGCGGCATCTCGTACAGCGGTGCCACGTCGTCGAAGACCCAGCCGATCGCGAACTGCGAGAGGATCGACAGCACGAATGTGCCGAGGGCCGCGACAGCGTAGACCTGGTTGCGGGCCGTCGCGGTGAAGGCGCGGAAGAAAAGGACCGTGCCACCCGCGATGAACACCAGCAACGCCGACAATGCCGCGGTGTCCTTGAGCGTGTACGGAATTGTCGAGGCGTCCGCGAACAGACCGTCCAATAGGTATTCCGATCCGAACATGACCAGCGCGGCCACGGCCAGCCCGCCGCCCACGGCGTCCAATGTGGATCGCTTGCCGGTGCTGCGGTCCAACTGCGCCGCGACCTGGGCGGCGTATTCGCGCGGTCGACCGAACGCCGCCACCGGATCCTCGCCGGTTTCGACCACGTGCGCTTCGACCCCCGCGAGCACCTCGCCGACCCGCTCGCCGGAGATCTCGTGCATCCGCAGCGCAACCAGCAGCTCGTCCCGGTACTTCTTGTTCAGCGTCATCACGCCTGCACCCCTCGTTCCACCACCGAGATTGAGTTCTTCGCGAACTCGATCCACTTCGGCCCCTGTTCGGCCAGCACGGCGCGCCCCTGGTCGGTCAACGCGAAGAACTTGCGCCCCGGGCCGCCCTCGCCGGCCCGCCACTCGGACCGGAGCAACCCGTCCGCCGCGAGCCGGTTGAGCAGCGGGTAGAGCGTGCCCGCCTTCATGCCCGGCAACCCGGCCTCGGCCAGCCGCTGCAACAACGTGTAGCCGTAGCCCTCGCCGCCCTCGGCGAGCAACGCCAACACCGTGAGGTCCAGCACACCGCGCAACCACTGCGTCTGCCTCGCTGAGGCCGCCTTGTCAACCACGCCGACAACGTAACACCTACTAGTTTGTCTCGCCAACTAGCAGGCACGACACCCTGCTGGAACGGGATGGCCGGTCCCGTCAGCGGATCTGCCAGTCGAGGCGGCCGTCTTCGGTGATCGTCGGGAAACTGTGACCCGTCGGGACTCCCTCGGCCAGGGAGCGGTGGACTTCGACGAGCATCGACGTGACGCACCTCCATTCCGGCCGGAAGACCTGCGCGGATTCCTGCTCCCACTCCAGCACGCAGCCGTTCAGCGGCCCCGGCCGCAGGTCCACCACGAGTTCGTCGGCGAAGCCGTCACCGGCGATCGGAATCCAGGCCGGGTGGAAGCTGGAGCCCGGCGAGCCCGCGTAGTAGTCGCAGGCCGGCCGATCCCACTGCATCGTCCAGCGCTTACGGTGATCGCGCCAGGAGCGGAGAGCCTCGGCCGCGCTGTAAGGCGTATAGAAGGGCGGCAGGACGTCCGCCAGTACGTCGGCGTCGGTGCCGCCGCAGCACGTCCACAGCTCGCGCAGTTCGCCCGGCAGTTCGACGGCGAGTTCGGCTTCCAGTTCGGCGAAGTCCGGCGGCACGGGCGGACGTAGGGCGCTTGCGGTGACCGGCGCGTGCGCCGTCAGCCAGAGCACGATCTTCGTCCACAACTCCGTGACGTCCATTCCGATCATGGTCGTCAGAAACCGGGCAGACCGGTACCGCCAACCGTGACCCCACCGCCAAGTGCCCAACACAACTGCGCCGAACGGTGCAAAACCGTTTGCGCCGTCGCCGCGTGCCGGGGGCGGGATCGTTACGAACTGTTCCGTCGACCGATGCATTCGACGGACTCGATACGGTGAGAGCAAGACCGGGGAACACGCTGTGAACGCGGAGCCCGTAGGCTTCCGCGAGTTCTGGTTAGGTGACCGGAGGTAGAGAGATGGCGCAGGACATCGTCCCCATCGAGCTCGGGCTGCCACAGGGCGACGTCGTCACCCTGTGGGCACCGCGCTGGCGCGAGGACGGCGAGGAGTGGGAGGCCTTCCTCGGGTACGAGGACGACCTCTACGCATTCCCCGATGCTGCGCGCCTGGCGGCGTTCGTGCGCACGGCCGGGGAGCACGACCTCGACGACCACCCGGCCTGGCACGTCGTGCCGGCCCTGTCCGCGGTCGAGCTCAGCCCGGACGAGGACCACCAATACGACCTGGTCGGTGTCCCGGAGCTAGTCGCCGAGCCGCTGGACACCTGGACCATCAACGAGCTCGCCGACATCGTCGAGATCGCCCGCTCGCTCGCCGACGTCTGCGAGCTGGACGCGGTGCACGACGTGCTGGACGCCGCCGACGGGTTCGCCATGCTCGACCAGGGCACCCTGGCCTTCTCCGGCAAGGACGGGCAGCGCCGCTGGACCGACCTGTGCAAGGTCGTCGTCGAGCGCTGGGACGAGCTGCTGGACGCCATCGACGCCGTCGTCACGACACCGGACGTGCCGGCCGAAGCGGTCGCCACCGCCGAGACCGAGCTCGCCGAGGCGTTGGAGGCCGACGCCGACGACGAGGGGGCGGGCACCGCCGAGGCGTCCACAGTGGACGACATCGAAGAGGTCGAGCTCGGTTTCTGGGGCGAGGTCGGCATCGACCCGATCCGGATCATCACCAGCACCGGCGAGCACTACTCGCTGCGCTGCTACCTCGACGACGACCCGGTCTTCCTCGGCACCGACGGCAAGATCGACGTGTTCCCCACGCCGCGCGCGCTGGCCCGGTTCATCGCCGACGACAGCGCGGTCGAGGACACCGACCTGGCCCGGGTCGCGACCTGGCCGCAGGTCCGGCAGAAGGCGACCGCCGGCGACCTGCGGGTCGAGGTCGACCCGGAGAACACCTACGTGCTGACCGGCCTGGACGCCGACCTCGGCGCCGGCCCGTCCGAAGTGGACTCCACCCAGCTGGACCTCGCCGAGGAACTGCTGATGGACGCCGCGACGTGGGCCGGTGACGACAGTGTCGAGCGGGCGCTGCAGCCTTCGGAACGGCTCGGCTGGCTGGTCTCCTTCGTGTTGCGCCCGAGCCCGAACCGGCTGCCGCCGAGCGCACCGTTCGACGCCGAGGTCGCGGCCTGGCGCAAGCTGGTGGAAGCCCTCGAAGAGCGGTTCCGCACGCACTGAACCGAGGGGGTCGGCCGGGCCGGAGCGCCGTCAAGCACCCGAGCCCTCGGGTCAAGCCGCCTCGGCCAGCAGTTGACCGGGGGCCGCGAGCCGACGGCGGGTGGGCTCGTCCGCGCACACCTGCGAGTAGGCCTCGCGCAGACCTTTTCTCGCTCGGTAAGCGAGCGCGGCGGCGCTGTTGCGGCTGATGCCGAAACGCTTGCCCACTTCGGCCGTCGTTCGGTGCTCGATCTCGACGTACCAGAGAACGTGCCGCCAGCGTCGCGGCAGCCGCGCGAACGCCTTGCCCACCAGGTCGCGCTCCGGCTCGACCATCGCGGGGTCGGTGGACGACAGGTGGCTTTCGGGCGCACAGAAAGCCTCAAGTTCGGCGGCCAAGTGCAACCGGCGGCCCCGGCTGTTCAACGCCATCGCCAGGTTACGCACCGTGGTAAGCAGGTAGGCGCGGAACGCGGTGTCCGGACCACCGCCGCGGCGCACGACGTCCAGGATCTTGGCGAAGGCCTCGGCGACCAGGTCTTCGGCATCGGTCGGAGTCTCGGCGACCTGCTTGGCCATGGTGTGCGCCGCCGTGCAGTGCCGCGCGTACAGCTCGCCGAACGCAGAGTTCGACCCGGCTCGTACCGCTTCGAGCAGCGTTCGATCGTCGCCCGCGAGCATCGTTCCCCTTAGCGCCGTTGCACCGGTGAGGGGCGTGCCCCGCCCGGAAGCGGTGACCGCCCCTCACCGGGTTCGCCCCCCCACCGAAACGATGCTCGCGGGACTCGGGCCCCGCGAACAAGACAGAAGATTTCAGATAGTGATTGCCCCTCGACGGGGCGACGGAAGACCGTCGAACGTTACCCGGTCGTCGGGAAATCGCGCGCCATGACGAGGCTCCGGGAGATCTCCCCGGCCGCCGCCCGCAACGGCGCGACGTAGACCTTCGTGGCGGCGAGCTTGCGCGCCGGGAAGGAGATCGCCAGCGTCATCGGGCATTGGGCACCGAGGACCGGGGCGGCCAGACACGCGATGCCCAGCGAGTACTCCTCGGAGTCGCTGACCACCGGCCGATCCGGCCCGTTGACGAGATCGCGAATCCGGGTGATCGTGCGCGGGGTCAGGTCGGCGGGCGGATACCGGTCGAAGTGTTCGGCACGTTCGTCCTTGCTCAGCCCTAACAGCAGGCACTTACCGAGCGCCGTGGCGTGCGCGACCTGGCGGAAATCGACCCAGGTGTCCACCCGCGGACTGCGCGGGCTGTCGACGATTTCGGCGACCTCCACCTCGCCCTCGTGGTAGCGGGCAAGGTAGGTCGCTGCGTTCAGGTCCTCGCGCAGGACCGCCATGACGTCGCGAACCCTGCTGCGAAGCCCATGACCCTGCGCGGCTACATGCAGCCCCGACACCTGCGACCCGACAATGAAGGCGCCATCATCGAGTTTCTGCAAGTAGCCCTCGTGCACCAGGGTGCGCAGCAGGTGGTACGTGGTCGGCAAAGCAAGCCCGGTGCGCCTCGCGAGATATTTCGCGGTGGTGCCGCCCGGGTGCTCGCCCACCGCCTCCAGCAGCCTCAGGGCCCGCTGGACCGATGTGATCAGCGTGGGTTCGCCGCGATTTGTCACCTGTCCCTCCCGAGGTCCGCAGCGCCCCGTGCTCGCGCAGGTCGTGAATCCCGTTCAGCGGCGGCGGTAACCGTCGCCAGGGAGCTGACCCGCCACGACGACGTTCACTCGTCACTCCAGCAACGCCGCGTAGCCGGGCTTGATCACGTCGTCGATGATCTCCAGTCGCTCGTCGAAGCCGATGAAGGCCGATTTCATGGCGTTGACCGTGAACCGCTGCAAGTCGGCCCAGCCGTAGCCAAACGCCTCATGCAACGCGGCAAACTCGCTGGACATCGAGCAGTGACTCATCAGCCGGTTGTCCGTATTCACGGTAACCCGGAATCGCAACTTCGCCAGCAGGCCGATGGGATGCTCGGCGATCGACTTCGCGGCGCCGGTTTGCAGGTTCGACGACGGGCACATCTCCAGCGGGATCCGCCGATCCCGCACGTAGGACGCCAACCGGCCCAGCTGCACCGAGCCGTCCTCGGTCACCTTGATGTCGTCGACGATGCGGACCCCGTGTCCGAGGCGTTCGGCGCCGCAATGCTGGATCGCCTCCCAGATCGACGGCAGGCCGAACGCTTCGCCGGCGTGAATGGTGAAATGCGCATTCTGCTGCCGGAGGTATTCGAAGGCGTCCAGGTTCCGGGTGGGCGGAAATCCCGCTTCCGGGCCCGCGATGTCGAAGCCGACAACCTCGGCATCGCGGTACCGAACGGCGAGGTTCGCGATTTCCGCGGACCTCGCGTTCTGCCGCATCGCGCACAACAAGGTACCGATTCGGATACGTTTTCCGGCGGCGGCTACGCGCCGTTGACCGTCCCGGAATCCGTCCTGCACGGCCTGCACCACTTGGTCGAGAGTCAGGCCCTGTTCCTGGAACAGTTCCGGGGCGTAGCGGACCTCCGCATACACCACGCCGTCCGCGGCCAGGTCCTCAACGCACTCGGCGGCGACGCGGGCCAGCGCCTCCTCGCTCTGCATCACCGCGACGGTGTGCGAGAAGGTCTCCAGGTAACGCTCCAGCGACCCCGAATCCGCCGCCGCGGCGAACCAACTTTCCAGCTCACCGGCGTCTTCATGGGGGAGGTCCGCATACCCGGCCGAGCGCGCGAGATCGATGACGGTCTGCGGCCGCAGGCCCCCGTCGAGGTGATCGTGCAACAGGGCTTTCGGCGCCAGCCGGATGGTGTCCAGGTTCACCGGAGTCGACATGCACCTACGTTACAAGGCGGAGCCGACGGCCTCACCGACAGCTATTACCGGGACCCGGCGAAGGCCGGGGCAGGTCTCCGCTTCCGACCGTGTTCAACCAGACGACGGTCCCCCCAGAAACTCACCCAGATGGAGGAAAACACAACATTTAGGTCATTCGGCGGCGAGCATACTGGGCCATTTAGCCCAAGAAAGTGGGACTAAACGGAGTGAGAATTGGCTTAGTGGTCACGCAACGTATCGGGGGGCGGCTAGGAACGCGAGAACCGGGTAGCTAGGCTCCTTGAGTCCTCACCCTCCCTCGACGAAGGACGCCCCTAGCCGTGACCGAGAACATGTCGTTCGACCGCATGCGCAACATGCTCACGCGTGCGGCTGAGATCCGCGAAAGCGAACAGCAGCAGATCTTCGACGCCCTGGATGAAATCCACGCCCGGCTGTCGCCGCTGGAGTCCCTGGGCTCCGTGCGGAAACGGTTGTCCGAGCTACCGGACCGCACCGAAGTCAGCGTGCTCGCCGAACGACTCGACGAGGCACTGGCCAAGCTGGAAGCGCACGATGGCGCGCTGGTCGACCTGAAGAGCGGCGTCGACGGCCTGGTGGACAAGCTCGCCAAGCCGTTCGCGCAGCTCGACGGCCGACTCGACGGGGTCGCCGGCCGGATGGACGGCGTCTCCGGCCGGATGGATGGCCTGGAGGACAAGCTCGGCCACATCCACAAGCGCCTCGACGAGCTCGGCCTGCACCTCGACAAGCAGGACGGTCGGCTGGAAGCGCTGCCATCCTCGGTGCATGGCCCGGTGCGCGAGCGCATCGACTCGCTGGAGACCAGCCTGCGCGGCCGCTTCGCCGAGATCGACGAAGGCGTGCACGAGCACCTCGACGGCACCCGCGAGGCGTTGCAGCGCGCGGTCACCGAGTCGACCGGCAACGCGCAGCACACGCTCGCCGAAGCGGTCTCCGGCACCCGCGACCAGCTGGACGCCAAGCTCGACCAGCTCGCCGCGCGTCCCGCGGTGGACCCGACCGACCGGCTGGACAACCTGGCCGAACGGCTTGAGCAGCTCACCGATCGGCTGGACCGGGTCTCCGGGCGTCTCAATCAGGTCGAGGACAACGTCAATACCCGGATCGACACCGTCGAGCAAGGCTTCACCAGCCGCCTGGACACCGTCGAAGAGGGCGTCAAGAGCGGCTTCGGCGAGCTGGGCGGCACGCTGTCGAAGAACCTGTCCCAGCTGTCCGGAACGCTGTCCTCGCGTCCCGACGGCGACGCGCTGGGCGCCCTGGTCCGCGAGGCCAACGAGGAGAGCGAGCGGCGGCACGCCGGTCAGCTTGATGAGGCGATGGCGACCTTCGCCGAGCTGATCCTCGGCGGCAGCGCGCCGTCCGCCCCGCCGCCGCCCACCACCCTGCCCCGGTCGCAGCGCCGCGGCCGGTCGAAGAGCGCGAAGCGCGACACGGACAAGGCACTTACCGCCGACGAGGGCGACGACTTCACGGCCGAAAGCGCCTGATCCGGGGGATCGCGCGGGTTGGGAACTCAGTACCTCTCAACCCGCGCGATCCCGGTTCGCGCCGCCCTGGCCGGGTCGATCAAGGTGGCCCGGTCGGCGCGCGATCCGCGACCACCCGATCCAGAATCAGCGGCGCCGACGCCTCGTCGGCGCCGCCGATCGCGTAAGCGCCGGTCAACGCTTCTGCGGCCCCCGCAAAGGTTTCCGGGCGGTCGGTGTGCAGCTCCAGCAGTGGTTGGCCGGCGGTCACCCGGTCTCCCGGCTTCGCCAGGCACAGCACGCCCGCAGCGTGTTGGACGTCATCCTCCTTGCGAGCTCGTCCGGCCCCCAGCCGCCAGGCCGCGACCCCGACCGCGTAGGCGTCGAGCCTCGTGAGCGTCCCGGACTCGGCTGCGGTGACGACCTCGACGTGCTCGGCCCGCGGCAACGCGGCCTCGGGATCGCCGCCTTGGCCCTTGATCATCTGGCGCCACGACTCGTACGCCCGGCCGTCGGCCAGCACCTCGGCGGGATCCACATCGGACAAGCCCGCGTGGCCAAGCATCTCGCGGGCCAAGGCCAGCGTCAGTTCCACCACATCCGGCGGGCCGCCGCCGCACAGCACCTCCACGGCCTCGGCCACCTCCAACGCGTTGCCGACCGCTCGGCCCAACGGCACCGACATGTCGGTGATCAGTGCGCTGGTGCGCAATCCGTTGGCCGTGCCGATGTCCACCAAGGCGGCAGCCAACTCCCGCGCCTGGCCCAGGTCCTTCATGAACGCGCCGGAACCGCATTTGACGTCGAGCACCAGCGACTGCACGCCCTCGGCGATCTTCTTGCTCATGATCGAGCTGGCGATCAACGGCACCGACTCGACCGTGCCCGTCACGTCCCGCAGTGCATAGAGCTTGCGGTCGGCCGGTACCAAACCCTCGGTCGCCGCGCACACCACGGCGCCGACTTCGTTGAGCATGCCGCGAATCTCATCCGCCGACAGCCGCGCCCGCCAACCGGGTATCGACTCCAGCTTGTCCAGGGTGCCGCCGGTATGGCCAAGCCCCCGGCCGGACAGCTGCGGCACGGCCGCACCGCAGGCGGCCACCAGCGGCGTCAACGGGAGCGTGATCTTGTCGCCCACGCCGCCGGTGGAATGCTTGTCCACGGTGGGTTTTCGGATGCCGTCGAGCGCCAGCGTCTCGCCGGAGGCAACCATCGCCGCCGTCCAGCGCGCCGTCTCCGCCGGGGTCATGCCGCGCAGCAGGACCGCCATCGCCAGCGCCGCCATTTGTTCGTCGGCGACCTGGCCCCGGGTGTACGCCTCGATCACCCAGTCGATCTGCTCCTCGGTGAGCCGCTCGCCGTCGCGCTTCGCGCGGATCACATCAATCGCGGAATGCATCTTCGTCGCCTCCCTGGGCTCGCCGGAACTTCCCGCTAATAAAGAGGAACGAACCCCGCGTATGGATACACCCCGAACGAGTGATCTTGGGCGAAGTCCCGGAGAGCAGTGGATCAGAATTCGAAGGCTTCGGGTAGGACTTCGCGCATCGACAGCACCCCTCGCGAGGTGTCGACCAGGCAGTCCGGGCCGCCCAGCTCCCAGAGCAGTTGGCGGCAGCGACCGCACGGCATCAGCAGATCGCCCGTCCCGCTGCGGCAAGCCACCGCGACGAACCGGCCGCCACCGGTCAACCGCAGTTGGCCCGCCATCGTGCATTCCGCGCACAGGCTGAGCCCGAAGGAGCCGTTCTCCACGTTGCAGCCGACGACCACGCGACCGTCGTCGCACAGCGCCGCCGCACCCACTTGCAACTTCGAGTACGGGCAGTACGCCAGCGCCGCGGCGTCCACCGCCGCGGCGCGCAGGGCCTCCCAGTCCACTGTGGTCGGCACTAGTCGGCGCCCCTGCGGTATTGGAGGCCGTTGGCCGCAGGCGGTCGTAGTCGCTGCGAAGCCGCCGCGAGAACGACCAGCGTCACCAGGTGCGGCGTGTAGGCCGTGATCTCGTCCGGGAGCTCGTCGGTGAACCAGTACACCGAATACATCACCGCGGCGAAAAGAAGCGCGACGCCGGCGGCGAACCAATTACGCCGCCAGAGCTGCAGGACCACGACCGCGAGCAGCACCAATGTCGCCGCGTAAAGCAATGCGTGCACGGTGGTCTCGCCGCTGCGCAGCTGCAGGCCGTCGGAGTAGCCGAACAGCGCCGCGCCGCCGAGCAGCCCACCGGGCCGCCAGTTGCCGAAGATCATCGCCGCCAGACCGATGTAACCCCGGTTGTTGGTCTGGCCCTCCAGGTAGCCCGCCTGCCCGGGGTTGAGGATCAGCGCCGCGCCACCGAGTCCGGCCAACGCCCCGGAGATGATCACCGCGAAGTACTTGTAGCGGTAGACGTTCACGCCTAGCGACTCCGCCGCGACCGGGTTCTCGCCGCAGGACCGCAGCCGCAGCCCGAAGGGCGAGCGCCACAGCACCAGGTAGCTCACCGGCACCAGCAGGTACGCCAGCATGGTCAGCGGCGACACCCCGGTGACCAGGCCGCCGACGATGCCCGCGACGTCGGAGATCCCGACCCGCTGCAGGTTCTCCAGCTGCTCCAGCCAGGTGCCCAGCGGTTGCGCCGAGTAGGTGTCGAACTTGGGTACCGGCGGCGACTCCCGCGGGTTCTGCGAGACCGGCGCGAATAGCAGCGTCGAGAGGTACTTCGCGGTGCCCGCGCCGAGCAGGTTGATCGCCACGCCGGACACGATGTGGTTGATCCCGAAGGTCACCGTCGCCACCGCGTGCACCAGCCCGCCAAGCGCGCCGAACACCACGGCGGCGACCAGCCCGGCCAGCGGACCCCACTGGTAGCCCGCCCAGGCGCCGCCCCAGGTGCCCAGGATCATCATGCCTTCCAGGCCGATGTTGATGACCCCGGCGCGCTCGGCCCACAGCCCGCCGAGCGCGGCCAGCAGGATCGGGATACCCAGCCGCACCGCGGCCTGCATGGTGCTCGACGACGTCAGCTGCGGCAGACCTGTCTGGTACGAGGTGATCGACACCGCCACGAAGGCGACCGCCACCCACAGCAGAGCACGCGCCCAGCCGGGCATCCGGCGGTCGGCACGGCCCGATTTCCGGTCCGACGCCGGTTCGGTCGCGACCGCGGTCATGCCCGCTCACCTCCGGATCCGGCGGCGACCGGGGCGGCCGCGGTGCCCAGTGCGCGCCCGACCCGCCGCTGCTCGGCGGCGAGTTCGCGGCGGCGCACCAACTCGTATGCGACGACGACCGAAAGCACGATGGCGCCCTGCAAGATCGTCACGATCTCCTTGGGCACCCCGATGTTGTCCAGCGTCAGGGAACTCTTGTCCAGGAAGGACCACAGCAGCGCGCCGAAAGCGACGCCGATCGGGTGGTTGCGGCCCAGCAGGGCGATGGCCAGCCCGGCGAAGCCGTAACCGGTCGGGAAGTTGAGCGTGAAGGTGTGGTCCCGGCCAAGGATCTCCGGCAGGCCCGCCAATCCCGCGATGGCCCCAGAGAGCAGCATCGCGGACATGATCATGCGCTTGGAGTTGACCCCGCCGGCCGTGGCCGCGGTCGGCGACAGGCCGGAGGCGCGCAGGTCGAAGCCGTACCGGGTCCGGTCGATCAGCACCGCGTAGCCAACGCCGACAACGACCGCGAGCAGCACCAGGCCGAACATGGTGCCCGCGCTGCCCAGTGAGATGCCCGGCACCTGCCCGCTCTCCGGGATGAGCACCGTGCCCTGGGTGTTGCCGCGCAGTTCGCCGAAGGTCGGCACGAGGTAGGCGATCACCCCGATGGCCAGCATGTTGAGCATGATCGTGGAGATCACCTCGGACACCCCGCGGTAGACCTTGAGCAGCGCCGCGATGCCGCACCACGCCGCGCCGACGGCCGCGCCCACGGCCACGATCACCACGACCTGCAGCCCGAACGGCAGGCTGATCGCACCACCGACGATCGCCGCCACGCACGCGGCCAGCTTGTATTGGCCTTCGATGCCGATGTTCAACAGGTTCATCTGAAAGCCGATCGCCGCCGCGACCGCCACCAGGTAGTACGCACCGGCGGTGTTGATGACATCCACAGCGGTCGTGCCGCGGCCGACCTGCGCGATCATCTCCGCCAGCGTCGCGATCGGATCCGCGCCCGAGATCAGCAACACCACGCTGCACAGCACCGCCGAGAAGACGATCGCCAGCGCCGGCGGTAGCAGCCGTGCCCGCCAGGTGTTCATCCCGCCTCCCGTGCACCGGTCATCGCCGCACCGAGTTCCTCGGGCGTCACCGAGCGCGGATCGGCCGTCGCGACCAACCGCCCCCCGAACATCACCCTGATGGTGTCCGACAGGCCGATCAGCTCGTCGAGATCGGCCGAGATCAACAGGACCGCTAGGCCCGCCGCGCGGGCGGCGCGCAGGTGGTCCCAGATGCCCGCCTGCGCCCCGATGTCCACGCCGCGCGTCGGGTGGGCGGCGATGAGCAACGCCGGATCGCCGGACAACTCCCGGCCGACGATGAGCTTCTGCTGGTTGCCGCCGGACAGCGCGGCGGCGTCCACGTCGATGCCCGGGGTGCGGACGTCGAACTGCTCGATGATCCGCTGCGTGTCGGCCTTCGCGCCCGCGCGGTCCAGCCACCGTCCGCGGGCCACCGGCGGGCGGGTCTGGTGACCGAGAATTCGGTTGATCCACAACGATTCGTGCAGCAGCAGGCCCTGCCGGTGGCGATCCTCCGGCACGTAGCCGATGCCCGCCTCCCGGCGCGCCAATGTGGACAGTACGGTCAGGTCTCGCTCTTCGAGCTCGACCCGGCCGGCGGCGACCGGTCGCATGCCCATGATCGCCTCGACCAGTTCGGTCTGGCCGTTGCCTTCCACCCCGGCGATGCCAACGACTTCGCCGGCGCGCACGGTCAGGTCGATGTCCGCGAGCACGGCCCGGTCTCCGTCCAATGCGGACAGTCCGGTGACCACCAGCACCTCGCGATCGGTCACAGTGGACGCGCCGTGTTCGGGCACCGGCAGCTCGCTGCCGACCATCATCTCGGCGAGCCGACGGCTGCTGATCTCCGCGGCCGGCACGGTGCCGACCGTGGTGCCGCGCCGCAGGACCGTGATGGTGTCGGCGATCGCCCGCATCTCGTCGAGCTTGTGCGAGATGAACAAGAACGTGAAGCCCCGTTCGCGCATGGTGCGCAGGGTGGCGAACAACTCGTCCACCTCCTGCGGGACCAGCACCGCGGTGGGCTCGTCGAGGATGATGATCCGCGCGCCCCGGTACAGGACCTTGAGGATCTCCACCCGCTGCCGGTCGGCCACGCCGAGCCGCTCGACCAGCACGTCCGGGCGCAGCTCGAAACCGGCCTGCTCGGCGAGTTCGAGGACCCGCCGCCGGGCCTTCGCGCCGATGCCGTACTCGGCTTCCGCGCCGAGCACGATGTTCTCCAGCACGGTGAGGTTGTCGGCGAGCATGAAGTGCTGGTGCACCATGCCGATGCCGACCCGGATCGCCTCGGCCGGGGTCCGGAACCGGACTTCCTCGCCGTACACCCGAATCGTGCCGGCGTCCGGGGCCTGCATTCCATAGAGAATCTTCATCAGGGTGGACTTGCCGGCACCGTTCTCACCGCAGAGCGCGTGCACCTCGCCGACGCGCACCGTGAGGTTCACATCGGAGTTGGCGACCACGCCGGGGAAGGTCTTGATGATGCCGGTCAGCTGGACGGCCGGGGGCCCGGTTGTGCCGGGTGGGCCGCCGGAATCCGGCTCGGTGGAGGTGTTCATGGGGCTCCGTGGGACGTCGACAGCGGCAGCGAACCAGATGGACCCTCGGCAATGAACGACTTCGGGCCAAACGTAAGGATCTTGGCGCGAACCTGCAACCAGATCGGGTGCAAAGGGGCACCCTCGACCGCTGGCCGAGGGAGCCCCTTCGAGGTCACGGTTTGTCAGAGACCTTGATCTCGCCGCGGGCGATGGCCGCCTTGTAGGCGTCCACCGTGGGCACCAGGTCGTTGATCACCCCGCCCGAGGTGGAGTACCCCACGCCGTCGATGCTCAGGTCGAACTTCTTCGGCACCGTGCTCAGGTCGTTGCGCGCGACCGCCGCGACGTAGTCGTACACCGCGAGGTCCACCCGCTTGAGCATGGAGGTGATGATCACGTCCTTGTACTGGGCGACGGTCGGCTGGTTGTACTGGTCGGAGTCCACCCCGATTGCCTGCCCGTGCGCCGACTGGACCGACGAGAAAACGCCCTTGCCGGACGCGCCCGCTGCGTGATAAATCACATCGGCCCCGGCCTCCAGCTGGCCGGTCGCGACCTCCGCGCCCTTGTTGGGGTCCTGGAAACCGCTGAAGTCACCGGCCGGCGTCAGGTACTTGTGCTCGATCTTGATGTCCGGCGCGGCCGCCTTGGCGCCCGCCACGTACCCGGCCTCGAACTTCTTGATCAACGGGGTCTCCACCCCGCCGACGAAGCCGATGTGGCAATTCTTCGACCGGTGCGCGGCGATCACACCGACCAGGAACGAGCCCTGCTCCTCGGCGAACACCAGCGAGGTGACGTTCGGGATCCCCGGCACATCCTCGTCGATGATCGCGAACTTGGTGCCCGGGAACTCCGGGGCGACCAGCTTGAGCGCGTCGGCGTAGGCGTAGCCGACCGCGATCACCGGGTTGTAGCCCTCGCGCGCCAGCTGCCGCAACCGGGTCTGCTTGGCGTCCTCCGGCTCACCGGCCCCGGCGTCGAGCGTCTTGACATCGGTGACGCCCATCTGTGATTTGGCCCGCTCCAACCCTGCGGCCGAGGCGTCGTTGAACGAGGCATCCCCGCGCCCACCGATGTCGAAGGCCAGCCCCACCCGCATCGTGGCGGCGTTCGGCGCGGGCTGTTGCTGTTGCGCGGCCGAAGTGGTCGGCGTGGCCCCGGCCGGCGGCGCGCTCAGTCGGCAGCCCTGGCCCTGGGCGTTCGTGGTCCCCCCGCCCCCGCTGTCCTTCGCGCACCCCGCCAGCGCCACGGCGCCGGTAAGCAACGCTGCGACCACTGCTGCGCCATTGCGGCGCGATCGTCCGGCACCCGAGCGCCTTCCCCATGTCGGCGTTCGCCGCATGCCGTTCCCCTTTCCTGTCAGTCCCGCCGCGACCCCGGCCGCGACCCCGGGTGGGGGTCGCGGTAGCCGGATGAACTTCCCACCCGAAGAGGTTGCCTCCGGTGAATTGTTCTTCTAGTGCACGGCGCACGCCATTCGGTGACGTGGCTCTCGAAATTAAGTCTTGACGCGCTGCTTGGGCATTGCTCGCGTGTCACGAAATGATTTCTACATCGATCAACCGGGTCAAAGCACTTGTCTGGTCGATCACAGAGAGCGCATGCGAGTAGGCCCGCGCGATTAGTCGGGTCTAGCATCCGATGCGTCAAGGCCCCAGTTCGTGGCCGGTGACGGGCGTGCACCCAATGCGAATTGGGACCAACTGCGACTCGGGGCCGGTCGCCCCAGTTCCCGGACGGGGCCGTCAGTCCACCAGCGAGGTTGGAGGCCTTCCACCATGGCCAGCACCACCGCCTCCGCGGCCGAGGCACCGCAGCGCGCCACCGCACCGCGCGCCAAGGGACGTCTCTACCGCGGCGATCTGGGCATGTGGTCGTGGGTCGCCCACCGAATCACGGGCGTACTCACCTTCTTCTTCTTGTTCGTACACGTCCTGGACACCGCTCTGGTCCGGGTCTCCCCGAATGCCTACGACACGGTCATCGAAACCTACAAGCACCCGGTGATGATCCTGTTCGAGCTGGGACTACTGGCGGCCGTGCTGTTCCACGCGTTCAACGGCATCCGGGTCATGCTGGTCGACTTCTGGTCCAAGGGCACGAAGTACCAGAAACCGATGTTGTGGACCGTAGTGGCGCTCTGGCTGGTGTTGATCATCCCGGCCGCGATCAGCCTGATCGGCCGCGCGATCACGGAAGTTTTCGGGGGTTGAGCCATGACCGTCACCAACGCACCGCATTCCGTGGAGAAGCCGCGCAGCCCCTCCCGGCCCGCTGCGCGCCGCAACAACTTCGAGCTCTACAGCTGGTTGTTCATGCGCCTGTCCGGGGTTGTCCTGCTGTTCTTGGTGCTGGGTCACCTGCTGATCATGCTGTTCCTGGACGGCGGCGTGCACAAGATCAACTTCGCGTTCGTCGCGGGCCGCTGGGCGTCCCCGTTCTGGCAGTTCTGGGACCTCACCATGCTCTGGCTGGCGGGCCTGCACGGCGGTAACGGACTCCGTACCGTCATCAACGACTACTCCCGAAAAGACGGCACACGCTTCTGGCTGAAGATGCTGCTGTACGTCTCGGTCGTGCTGACCGTGGGTCTGGGCACCTTCGTGATCTTCACCTTCGACCCGAACATCGGCTAGCGCCACAGACGACCACAGCGTGGCGAGATCGACGCCCCGACCGCGGGTCCCGCCACAGCCCGAGGAGGCGACCATGCAATTCCACAAGTACGACGTGGTCATCGTCGGCGCAGGGGGCGCCGGGATGCGCGCCGCGATCGAATCCGGGCAGCGTGCCCGCACCGCCGTGCTGACCAAGCTCTACCCCACCCGTTCGCACACCGGCGCCGCCCAGGGCGGCATGTGCGCGGCGTTGGCCAACGTCGAAGAGGACAACTGGGAATGGCACACCTTCGACACCATCAAGGGCGGTGACTACCTGGTCGATCAGGACGCCGCCGAGATCATGGCGAAGGAAGCCATCGACGCGGTCCTCGACCTGGAGAAAATGGGGCTGCCGTTCAACCGGACCCCGGAAGGCAAGATCGACCAGCGCCGGTTCGGGGGCCACACCCGCGACCACGGCAAGGCCCCGGTGCGGCGCGCCTGTTACGCCGCGGACCGCACCGGCCACATGATCCTGCAAACGCTCTACCAGAACTGCGTCAAGCACGGCGTGGAGTTCTACAACGAGTTCTACGTGCTGGACATCATGCTCAGCGACGGCCCGGACGGCCGCCAGGTCTGCTCCGGCGCGATCGCCTACGAGCTGGCCACCGGCGAAATTCACGTCTTCCAGGCCAAGTCGGTCATCTTCGCCACCGGCGGCTTCGGCAAGGTCTTCAAGACCACCTCGAACGCGCACACCCTGACCGGCGACGGGATGGGCATCATCTACCGCAAGGGCCTGCCGCTGGAGGACATGGAGTTCTACCAGTTCCACCCGACCGGCCTGGCCGGGCTGGGCATCCTGATCACCGAGGGCGTCCGCGGTGAGGGCGGGATCCTGCGCAACGCCGACGGCGAGCGCTTCATGGAGCGCTACGCCCCGACGATCAAGGACTTGGCGCCGCGCGACATCGTCGCCCGGTCGATGGCCCTGGAGGTGCTGGAAGGCCGCGGCGCGGGCCCGAACAAGGACTACGTGCTGCTCGACGTGACGCACCTCGGCGAGGACCTGCTGGAGGCGAAGCTCCCGGACATCATGGAGTTCTCCCGCACCTACCTGGGCGTGGAGCCCACCAAGGAGCCGGTGCCGGTCTACCCGACCGCGCACTACGCGATGGGCGGCATCCCCACCAACATCGTCGGCGAGGTGCTGCGGGACAACGAGACCACCATCCCCGGCCTCTACGCCGCCGGGGAGTGCGCCTGTGTCTCGGTGCACGGCTCGAACCGGCTGGGCACCAACTCGCTGCTGGACATCAACGTGTTCGGCCGCCGATCGGGCATCGCCGCGGCCGAGTACGCGCTGGGCCACGATCACACGGAGCTGCCGGAGAACCCGGCCAAGCTCGTGCAGGGCATGGTCGACCACCTGCGCACCGCGCACGGCGGCGAGCGGGTCGCCACGATCCGCACCGAGTTGCAGCAGACGATGGACGCCAACGCCTCGGTGTACCGCACCGAGGAGACCCTCAAGACGGCGCTGTCGGACGTGCAGGCGCTCAAGGAGCGCTACGGCCGGATTTCCGTGCACGACAAGGGCAAGCGGTACAACTCCGACCTGCTGGAGGCCATCGAGCTGGGCTTCCTGCTCGACCTGGCCGAGGCGCTGGTCAACGCCGCGCTGGCCCGCAAGGAGTCCCGCGGCGGACACGCCCGCGAGGATTACACCGCCCGGGACGATGTCAACTTCATGCGGCACAGCATGCAGTACAAGGTGTTGCCCGACCGCGAGGACCCGAACGCGCCGCTCGGGTTGACCGGTTTCCAGGCCGACATCCGCCTGGACTACAAGCCCGTCGTCGTCACCCGGTACCAGCCGATGGAGCGTAAGTACTGATGACCGCCGCCACCACGAACAACGACACGACCAACCTCCCGGCGTCCGATCTTCCCGCCGATGCCCCGCCGATCCCGGACGGCGCCACGATGGTCACCGTCAAGATCCTGCGGTACAACCCGGAGGTCGACGAGGACCTGCACTGGGAGTCCTACCGGATCCCCGCGCTGCCCTCGGACCGCGTGCTGAACCTGCTGCACTACATCAAGTGGTACGTCGACGGAACGCTGACGTTCCGCCGGTCCTGCGCGCACGGCGTGTGCGGTTCCGACGCGATGCGGATCAACGGGGTCAACCGACTGGCCTGCAAGGTGCTGATGAAGGACCTGCTGGCCAAGGGCGGCGACACCACGCTGACCATCGAGCCGATCAAGGGCCTGCCGGTCGAGAAGGACCTGGTGGTCGACATGGAGCCGTTCTTCGAGGCGTACCGGGCGGTCAAGCCGTACCTGATGACCACGGGCAACGACCCGACCCGGGAGCGCATCCAGTCGGTCGCCGAGCGGGCCCGGTTCGACGACACCACCAAGTGCATCCTGTGCGCGGCGTGCACCACGTCGTGCCCGGTGTACTGGTCGGACGGCAACTACTTCGGCCCGGCGGCGATCGTGAACGCGCACCGGTTCATCTTCGACAGCCGGGACGAGGGTGCCGAGGAGCGGCTGGACATCCTCAACGACGTCGACGGTGTGTGGCGCTGCCGCACGACCTTCAACTGCACGGACGCCTGCCCGCGTGGCATCCAGGTGACGAAGGCGATCCAAGAGGTCAAGCGAGCCCTCATGTTCCGCCGCCGCTGAACAACACCGCGAAACGGCGCCCGCCCCGTCCGAGGCGGGCGCCGTTTCGCGTTCGGCATTATCCACGGACGGTCGTCTCCTGTAACTCCGTGTCAGTATTCTGCTGATCATGCCCTCCCCAGCGACAGCGGAAAGCTTCGCCGAAGCCGCGCGGCGGCACTTCCACGACGCACAGGTCCTGCGTGATCGCGATCGGCTCGCGAATGCCGATCACCTCGCAGGCTTCGCCGCCGAGGGCGGGTTGAAGGCAATCCTCGAAAACTATCTGGGTGTTCGGATCGAGGGCAGCAGCTTCCGGAAACATTTACCCAGGCGGTGGGAGGAAATGGCGATGGCTCCTGTCTTCAGGAGCCTCACCGGCAGCACCTTCCACCACTTTCTCACTGGAACGAATCCCTTCCAACGCTGGGAAGTCGGCGAACGTTACTCAGATGGCTGCCACATCGATGCCGAACGCACCGATGCCCACCTGGCAGCAGCACAACGAATACTCTCGTTGCACGAAGACGCACAGATCACCGGAGCACTGCCATGAGCCCGATCCGCTTTGACAAGGCGTGGGAGAACGCCTACGAGGTCGCGGACCACGCCAGCCGCACCGGCATCGACGTGATCCTGGTGCGCGATCTGGTTGGCCGCCTCTCGCTGGTTGTCGACGACACGCGGGACGCAGCAATACCAGAAAAGGATTGACAACCGAGTTCGCCAAGGCGGTGGGACCGTTCAGCGCCGCGACACCGGTCCACCGGGCTAGTGAGATGTTCACGGCCAGCACCTTCCTGAACTCACCCGATCTGCTCGTTCGACACGAATCAAGAGCAGCGGAAAACCGTGGCCGATTCGCAGTGTTGGAGCGAACCGTTGTCGGGGCCGACTGGGTTCGCGCCCGCCTCAATCCGCCTGAACACCGGGTCACGCTGTACGGGTTCAAGGGCGGCGTCGGACGGTCGACGGCGACGCTCATGCTCGCCAAGCACCTGGCCGACCTCGGGCTGTGTGTGCTGGTAGCGGATCTCGACCTGGAGTCCCCGGGAATCGGGGAGTTGCTCCAGAACACGATCGCGCTCCCGAAACACGGCTTGGTCGACTACCTCGTCGAATCGGCGGTCGGCAACCAAGCCGGTCTGGAACTGGTCAGCCGAAGCGAGGTGATCAAATCTCCGGGCAACGGCGAGGTTTGGTTGCTGCCTGCTGACGGCGCACCAATTCGGCCGCACGCCACTGATGAATGGTCTCCGGCCAAACGGGACTACCTTGCCAAGCTGAACCGCGTCTACACCGAAATACCAGGTGGACCTGACGGTCCGAAAACGCTCGCAGACCGTCTTGAAGAAGCTCTTGCCGAAGCCGAGCGGCAGGTTGCGGAGCGCAGCAGAAAACCTGACGTGACGCTGCTCGACAGCCGGGCCGGTATCCATGACATCGCGGCGATAGCGATCACCAGGCTCAGCGGCTTCAGTTTTCTATTCGCCACCGACAACCCACACACCTGGACCGGGTACCGCGCACTCTTCGAACAATGGCGGCAACTCACTAATGACCGCCTGAACAATCTTCGCCAGCGGCTGCGCATGGTCGCCGCAATGGTGCCGGATAGTGCCGCTGAGCGATACCTGAGCGGCTTCCGCGACAATGCTCAGCAGTGCTTTGCGGATACGCTCTACGACGAGATGTCGCCGACCGACGTGGATGCGTTCAACTTCGGCCCGGAAGACGAACAGGCACCACACGCACCGTTGCCGATCCTGTTCCACGCCGGCTTGGTCGGTCTGAACCACCTGGCCGCACCGGACTGGTACTCGTCACACCTTATCCGCGAGGCTTACGATCAATTCGTGACCACCGCAACCGAGCTAATCGTCGAGGAGAGCACGTGACGTCGTTGAATGCACGGGCGTACCGGGCTCTATTCCAATCAGCGCTGCGCACGGCGGACGCCGACACGACCAAACCGCATCCGCATTCGCTGTTCACTCCGCGTGGCCACCGCTTGGCCCTGGACCCGGATGTCACGGTCGTGAAAGGCGGCCGCGGCGTCGGAAAGACGGTGTGGTTCCAGGCCCTACAGGACCCGGCGCTTCGTGCCGTTGCGGCTGATGAGTATCGACTTCCAGTTCTCACCAGGATCGAGTCGCACACCAAGCTCGACATGCCCGACATCTACCGGGTCGCATTCGGCCTGGGCCGCAAGGGCGGAGTCCCGCGCATGCGGTCGTCTTAGCCGGCTTCGACGATGCAATCCCCGGGGTCAGCGGCGGGTGGCGCGGTAGGCGCGCCAGCCGAGGACCCCGATGATGGTGCCCAGGGTCAGGGAGACGACCGCGATCACCAGGTGCACGATCAGGTAGTACGTCGGCGAGCCGCCCGCCCAGGAGCGGTCGCTGTTCCAGATGTTGCGCACGAAGTTCGGCCACAGCAAGTACGACCACACGCCGAAGGCCAGCAGGAACAACGCAACGCGGCGGGAAATTGTCACGACCCCCAGTATCCGCTGTAACCTGCTTCACTCACTCTTCCGGGGGCGGTCGACGTCCCGGTCTCGCACCGGGTTGGTTAGCCTGCTGCGTGTGCCTCTGAGTGCTCGCGGCCCGGCCGCCTTGCTCCGCACGAAATCCACGCTTAGCGGGGCCCTTTGCACCTTCGCCGCCTCGCTCATGCTGGCTGCCGCCGGCCCCGCCGCGGCCCAGTCACCCCCGGCGTGCCCCCACGTCGCTCCGCCGCCGCCGGTGGACACCTCCGAGGTGCCCGCCCCGGGGGTCCCGATGCCCGAGCCGGTGCCGGTTCCGGAGACCCCGGTCGGCGGCGACCGGATGGGCGAGTGCGGCGTGATCGTCGCGCCGGGGCTGCCGCAGCCGCCTCCCGAGGTCACCGCCGACAGCTGGGTGCTGGCCGACCTCGACAGCGGCACCGTGCTGGCGGCGAAGGACCCGCACGCCAGGCATCGCCCGGCGTCCACGATCAAGGTGCTCACCGCGCTCACCGCGATCCGCGAGCTGCGGCTGGACGACACCATCGTGGTTAGCCAGGAGGACGCCAACCAGGAGGGCAGCCGGGTCGGGCTCAGTCCCGGCGTCACCTACACCGTGCAGCAGGTGCTGACCGGCCTGATCCTGCAGTCCGGCAACGATGCCGCACACGCGCTCGCCATGAAGATGGGCGGGGTGGACGTCACGCTCGGCAAGCTGAACGCGCTGGCCCACAAGATCGGCGCGCTGGACACCCGGGTCACGACACCGTCCGGTTTGGATGCCGCGGGCATGAGCACCTCAGCCTACGACCTGGCGACCATCTTCCGGACGGCGATGCGCGAGCCCGCGTTCGCCGCTGTCATCGGGACGCACAACGCCGTGCTGCCGGGCGCACCGGGCGGCCCGCCGCTGGAGGTGTGGACCGACAACCAGGTGCTGCGCAGCTACCCGGGCGCGATCGGCGGCAAGACCGGGTTCACCGACGATGCTCGGCACACTTTCATCGGCGCGGCCGAACGCGACGGGCACCGGCTGGTGGCGGTGCTGATGCATGGCGAGAACCAGCCGATCCGGCTGTCCGAGCAGACAATGCGCCTGCTCGACTACGGATTCGTACTCGGCGGGCGTTCGCCGGTCGGCGAACTGGTGACCACGTCGCCACGGCCCCCCGCCGCGGACAACGCGGCCGATGCGCAGGGCACGCCGGAGAGCGGGCAGCGGCAAAGCTCGTCGATGTTCGGCACGGTCGGCGGACCGCTGACGCTGCTTGTGGTCGTCGCCGTTGTCCTGATGGGTGTCCTAGCGGTCCGGCAGCGCCGCGCGCGACGAGCCGCCGCGGCGCGCCGCAAGCAAAACGAAAACGATCACCCCTGACCGGACTCGCATCCGGCGGCCCGCCGGCCGTGGTCGGATTAGTCGACTGACATCTTTAGTCAACCAATGAGGACTGTGCGCCGGAACATTAATTGCGAAACGGCATGTCCCCCGGTGGACTGCGCTTTGAAATGCACACCCCGACCGTCCGAAATGACGTCACAGATCGGCTTGGGCCGTGGTGCGGGGTCGCAAGTTCGCGGACGGCGTCGCGCAATTCGTCGGGGGCGATGGATGACGAAGGGTCAGCGACTCGTCGGATCGGATGTGACACGCGTCTCCCGGCAGAGCAATCAGGGCGAGTTCTGACCGGTTTTGCGCCCATGAAGAGCGCCGCGCGGCGCTTTAGTGCTTGCGGCGCCAAACCCAGCTTGCGACCGCGCCGAGGCCCACCAGGCCCGCAGTGGCACGCACGCCCACCCGGTTGCGGACCTCGACTACCGGGCGGATGATCGCCGGGCCCGGCGGTTGCGGCGGTTCGATCTCCAGGTTCTCCCGGGCCGATGCCGTCCACGCCGTGACGAACAGGATGAACCGCGCGGCCAGGTTGGCGAACACGAGCAGACCGAGGATCGGACCGAACGCCACTCCCGCCGGCGAGTTGGTGACGATGTTCAGGTAGATCACCCCGGCCTGCTTGAGGATCTCGAACCCGACCGCCGCGAACAGCGCACCCCAGACCGCGCTGCGCAACGTGACGCGCTTGCGCGGCAGCAGTGCCAGCACCCACAGGAACACCAGCCAGCTCTCCGCCAGCGACAGCACGATCGACAGCACCCGCAACACGAATCCCGCGGCGGGGCCGTCCTTGATCCCGACCAGCTCGAACAACTGCACCCCGACGCCGCCGCCGAGCGCGCTGATACCGAACGAGACGGCCATCGCCGCACCGAGCCCGATCAGCGCCAGCAGGTCGGAGGACATCCGCCGCACGATCGACTGCTTGGCGGCCTCCTGCGTCCACTGCGCGGTCAGCGCCTCCCGCAGGTTCGTCATCCAACCGAGTCCCGAGTACAGCGCCGCGAGCAGACCGATCACCCCGACCGTCCCGGCCTGGCTGATTGCCTGTTCGACGACGCGGTTGAGCATGTCGCTCATCGCCGGGCTCGGCACCGCGGAGGTGATCGAGGTCCGCAACCGCTCCAGCAGGTCCGGGTTGCCGCGCAGCACGAAAGCGGCGGCGGCGAAGCCGATCATCAGCAGCGGCACCAGCGCGAGGACGCTGAAATACGTGATCGCGGCGGCGTAGTAGTCGCCGTACTGACTTTGATAGCGCTCGAAGGCGCGGATGAGCCGGTCCAGCCACTCGTGGCGGCGCCGCAGCAAAGTCAACCGGCTCGGTTTCGTGTCCTGCTCCGGACCGGTCACGGTGCACCTCCTGCCGCAACGGCACCACCCGGACGGTGGCAGGTTACCCGCAGTCGATCAGCTCAGCTCATCGGTCGAAGGAAGCCCACCCGATCGAAGACACTCCGCAGGGTTTCGGCAGAAACCTCGCGCGCCCGCTCGGCGCCCCGGTGCAGGACCTTGTCCAGCTCGGCCGGATCGTCGAGGTAGGCGCGGACCTGCCGCTGGAATGGGGTGACGAACTCGACCACGACCTCGCCGAGCTCCTTCTTGAGGTCGCCGTACCCCTTGCCCTCGTAGGCCGCCTCCAGGTCGGCGATGCTGCGGCCGGTCAGCGCGGAATAGATCACCAGCAGGTTGCTGATGCCCGGCTTGTTGTCGACGTCGTAGCGGATCTCCCGCTCCAGGTCGGTGACGGCGGAGCGGATCTTCTTGGCCGAGCGCTTCGGTTCCTCCAGCAGCTCGACGACCCCGGCGGGCACCGACTTGCTCATCTTCGAGGTTGGGTCCTGCAGGTCGTAGATCTTGGCGGTCTCCTTGGGAATGTGCGCCGCGGGCACCGTGAAGGTGTTGCCGTAGCGGGAGTTGAACCGTTGCGCCAGGTTGCGGGTGAGCTCCAGGTGCTGGCGCTGGTCCTCGCCGACCGGGACCGCGTCGGCCTGGTAGAGCAGGATGTCCGCGGCCTGCAGCACGGGGTAGGTGAACAACCCGACGCTGACGTGGTCGGCATCCTGGCGGGCGGACTTGTCCTTGAACTGGGTCATCCGGCCCGCCTCACCGAACCCGGTCAGGCACTCCAGGACCCAGCTGAGCTGGGCGTGCTCCGGGACGTGGCTCTGCACGAACAACGTCGAACGGTCGGGGTCGATGCCGATGGCGAGCAGCTGGGCCGCGGAGAGCCGGGTGCGCTGGCGCAGCACCTCCGGGTCCTGCGCGACGGTGATGGCGTGCAGGTCGACGACGCAGTAGAAGGCGTCGTGGTCGTCCTGCATCACGACCCATTCCCGCAAGGCGCCCAGGTAGTTGCCGAGGTGGAAGGAGTCGGCGGTGGGCTGGATGCCGGACAGCACGCGCGGCCGCGCCGCGGGCTTGTCGCTGATCTGGGGTGCGGGGCTGTCACTGCTCACGTGGTGATTCTCGCAAGTCCCGCAAAGGAGGCGGGAGCGACCTCTCCGGTTCTTGCCCGGGGGTCAGCCCTTGCGCTGGTTCTCCGGCTGGATCTTCTTCTTGCGGAACGCGCCCGCGACCATGCCGACGACTCCGAGCCCGATCGCGGTGAGGCCGACCGGCGTGCTCAGCGAATCCATGGGGCCGGCCGCGAAGGCGGTAGCCCCGGTGGCGGCGGCACCGTCGGCCATCGCCAGGAGAACCGCGGCGGCTGCGACGCCGAGCACGGAGACGCGCGTGACCACGCGAGATATTCGGCTACGCACGAGCGTGCCTCCCTACGACAGTTGACCCGTTTCGGGTCACCTACTCGCCTGAGCTCGGTGGCGGACAGTACCGACCACCCGTTGCGGACGTGGTCGCTCTGCGTAAACCGGCCACGACGGAATGATCATATTTTCCGAATCGCGACGGCGCTCGGCGGGTCTCCGGGGGGCAAAACCGCGCTGGCCAGCGATCGGAACCGGCCCGGGAGGCGGTTCCGGCACCGCAACGAGTTTGTGTTTTGCGCCACACTCGCCCGAGTTAGGCCGGGCTGATCCCGAGCTGTACCCGGCCGAGTCGCCCGTAAGTGGTGGTGCGCTGCCGCGGCGGACGGCCCGCCCGACCGGCCAGTTCGTGCAGCTCTTCGACGCTCCGCGCCGAGCCGTGCTCGGATCCGGCCATCCGGCTGATGGTCTCCTCCATCAGCGTTCCGCCGACGTCGTTGGCGCCGCCGTTGAGCACCTCGGAACTGCCGTCGTCGCCGAGCTTCACCCACGAGCACTGGATGTTGTCGATCCGGCCGTGCAACAGGATTCGCGCCATCGCGTGCACCGCGCGGTTGTCCCGCCGCGTCGGCCCCGGGCGGGCGAGCCCGGCGAGGTAGATGGGCGCATTGCGATGCACGAATGGCAACGGGACGAACTCGGTGAAGCCGGCGTTGCCGTGCTCGGCAGCAGCATCCTGAACGCCGGCCAAGGTCCGGAGGTGGCCGAGCCAGTGCGCCGGCGTGTCGACGTGGCCGTACATCATCGTCGAGGAGGACGGGATGCCGAGCCGGTGCGCGGTGCTGACCACCTCGATCCACTCGGCGGCGGGAAGCTTGCCCTTGGTCAGCACCCAGCGCACGTCGTCGTCGAGGATCTCCGCGGCGGTGCCGGGGATGCTGCCCAGACCGGCCTCCTTGAGCTCCGCGAGCCAGTCGGCGATGCTCACCCCGGCCTTGGCCGCGGCGCTGACGATCTCCATCGGGCTGAACGCGTGGACGTGCATCTCGGGCACCCGCCGCTTGATCGCGCGAACCAGGTCGGCATAGCCGGACACCGGCAGCCGCGGGTCGATGCCGCCCTGCATGCAAACCTCGGTGGCTCCGGCCCGCCACGCCTCGTCGGCGCGATCGGCCACTTCCTCCGGCGAGAGCCGGTAGGCGTCCGCATCGCGCTCGCGCTGCGCGAAGGCGCAGAAGCGGCAACCGACGTAGCAGATGTTCGAGAAGTTGATATTGCGGTTGACCACATAGGTGATGTCCTCGCCGACCACGTCCCGGCGCCGCGCGTCGGCGATCCCGGCGAGCGCATCCAGCGCGGCCCCGTCGCAGGTCATCAAGGCCATCGCCGCAGCGGCGCGGCCCTCGTCGAGCAACGCGGCCGGGTCGGACTCGGCCAGCCGCAACCCCTCGCGCACGTCGGTGTCCAACCGCTCCGGAGCGGCGTCGGCGGGCAGTTGCCGGCGCAGTTCGTCCCAGTCGCCGTAGACGGTGTCGAAGTCGCCGCGGCGATCTTCCGTGCGGCCGGTCGTGTCGATGCTGGTGTGCAGGTCCGTGCGGCCGATGGATTCGAAGCCGCCGTCCGGCTCCTGCCACTCCCGGCCGACCGGTTCGGCGTCCGGGCACGCGAAACCGTCCGAATCGGACAGCGCCGCGACGTGGCCGGCCACCCGCAGGTCCAGCCACTGGGTGCTGTCCCCGGTCAGCCCGGCGCGCACATAGCGCGGGTAGGCGGTCAGGCGTTCCCGCAATTCGAAGCCGCCTTCGCGGGTCTGCGCGGCGAGATCGTCGATCTGCGGCCAGGGGCGTTCCGGGTTGACGTGGTCCGGGGTCACCGGGGAGACCCCGCCCCAGTCGTCGATCCCGGCGCGCAGCATCAGCAACTGCTCGTCGCCGATGAGGTTCGGCGGCGCCTGCACGCTCACCCCGGAGGGCATCAGTAGGCGCGCGACCGCGATCGTGGCGGCCAGGTCGTGCAGGTCGGCGTCGGGCATGCCGCGCATCGCGGTGTCCGGTTTGGCCCGGAAGTTCTGCACGATGATTTCCTGGATGTGCCCGTACTGGCGGGCGGTGCTGCGCAGCGCGAGCAGCGACTCGGCGCGTTCGGCGCGGGTTTCACCGATGCCGATGAGGATGCCGCTAGTGAACGGCACCGCGACGCGACCGGCGTCGGCGAGCACCCGCAGCCGGACGGCGGGTTCCTTGTCCGGGCTGCCGAAATGCGGGCCGCCCCGCTCGCGCCACAGCCGCTCGGCGGTGGTCTCCAGCATCATGCCCATGCTCGCCGCGACCGGCTTGAGCCTGGTCAGCTCCGACCAGCTCAGCACGCCGGGGTTCAGGTGCGGCAGCAGGCCGGTTTCCTCCAGCACCGCGATCGCGCAGGACCGCACATAGTCCACTGTGGAGGAATAGCCGCGCGCTTCGAGCCACTCCCGGGCGGCGGGCCAGCGCTCTTCCGGCCGGTCGCCCAGGGTGAACAGGGCCTCCTTGCAGCCCGCGGCCGCGCCCTGCCGGGCGATTTCCAGCACCTCGTCGCGTTCCAGGTACGCGGATTCCACCCGGTGCGGCACGGTGGCGAAGGTGCAGTAGTGGCAGCGATCCCGGCACAGCCTGGTCAACGGGATGAACACGTTGCGGCTGTAGGTGACCACGCCTGGATGTCCCTCGGCGACCAGGTGCGCGTCCCGCGCGCGCCCGGCGGCGTCCAGCAGTTTCTCCAGGTCATCGCCGCGAGCGTGCAGCAGGACCGCGGCCTCGGCGGCGTCCAGCGAAACGCCATCGGTGGCGCGGCGGAGAGCACGACGCATGGCCGACGCGCTCGGGGTGGGCTCCGGCGGGGACAGTTCCAGATCTACAACCGACACCCGCCGACTCTAAGTCGCAAAAGCCCTGCTGCCCAGCCATCATCAGCGTGCGCCATGCCTCACTACCGGCTAGTGAATTACTCCGTTTCGCCCTACCGATGATCATCACTTCCCGCGCAAAATCCGACGAATACCACTGGGTGAATAGCACTTTGTCTCCATAGGAGGGACACGTGTCACGCACTAGGATGAGTCGCCGGGCGATGTGCATCGCCGGCTCGGCGCTCACATCGGCGCTGCTGATACCCGCCGGCGCCGTCACTTCGGCCGAGCCCGCGTCCGCCACAGCCGCCGCATCGGCGCACTTCGTCGTGCTCGGCCCCACCGGCTACGGCTTGCGGCAGACCGAGAATTCCGTGCGCGCCGTCGGCGGCACCGTGGTACAGAGCTGGCCGCAGATCGGCGTGGTCGTCGCGACCTCGACCGATCCGGGCTTCGCCCGCGCGGTGCGTACCCAGCCCGCCGTGGAGCAGGCCGGTGCCAGCCGCAACCTCGCCGAGCAGCTGCCGCCCGCGAAATCGCAGCGGCTGGAGCCGTTGGAGGGCACTGCCGCCGCGACCGTGTTGGGGGTCAAGGCCGGTCAGGAGCCGCTGGAGCCCGAGCAGTGGGACCTGCCGCAGATCAAGGCCGACCAGGCGAGCGCGATCTCCCAGGGCAGCAAGGACATCACGGTCGGCGTGCTGGACTACGGCATCGACCCGACGCATCCGGACCTCAAGCCGAACCTGGACGTCTCCAAGTCGGTGAGCTGCGTGCAGCAGGGCGTCCCGGACACCCGGCAGCAGGCTTGGCAGCCACAGAACGCGACGCAGGCCCACGGCACGCACGTCGCCGGCACCATCGCCGCCGCGCGAAACGGGATCGGTATCGCCGGGGTTGCCCCTAACGTCACGCTGGCCTCGGTCCGGATCATCGACGACAGCGGCTTCATCTACCCCGAGTACGCCGTCTGCGGCTTCATCTGGGCGGCCGAACACGGCTTCGACGTCACCAACAACTCGTACTTCGTCGACCCCTGGTTTCTGTGGTGCGACGGCGACCCGGATCAGAAGGCCGGTGCCGAGGCGGTGCGCCGCGCCGTCGCGTACGCGCAGAGCAAGGACGTCGCGAACGTGGTGTCGGCGGGCAACAGCAACTGGGACCTGTCCAAGCCGATCCACGACACCTACAGCCCGAACAACGGCGGCCCGGTCCAGGACCGGCAGACCGGCCACGACTGCCACGTCCTGCCCGGCGAACTGCCGGGCGTGGTCTCGGTGTCCGCGGTGGGCGTGCAGGCGGTGAAGTCGTACTACTCCAACTACGGGCTGGGGTCGATCACGGTCACCGCACCGGGGGGTGACGCTCGGCAGATCCCGCCGACGCCGACGCGCAACGGCCGGGTGCTCTCCTCGGTTCCCGGCGGCGGCTGGGGCTGGATGCAGGGCACCTCGATGGCCGGGCCGCACGCGGCCGGTGTGGTCGCGTTGCTGCGCAGCGCGCACCCGAACTGGAACGCCCAGCAGGTGATCGGCGCGCTGACCAGCCAGGCTGACGCGCTGGCCTGCCCGCAGCACTACGACCCGGACGGGGACGGCAAGCCGGACGCGGTCTGCGCGGGCGGCAACAGCGGCGCCGGCTTCTACGGCGCGGGCCTGATCGATGCCCTCGACGCCGTGCGGAGGTAACCACAACCCCACTTGTGGGTGATGACTGAGGGGTGTCTGGTCCGGCCATACCGGGCGATGGCACCCCTCAGTCTGTCCTGTTCGCACGATCTGGGCTTGCTTGACCGAGTTGGGGGCAGGACGCTCTGATCCGGAGGGTTGTCGGGCGGGAGTGAGGCGGGGTCGTGGCTGATTCGGAGACCTTCGTGATCGTCGGGGCCGGCATGGCCGGTGCCAAGGGGGCGCAGGCCCTGCGCGAACTCGGGTTCGACGGGCGCATCGCGCTGCTCGGGGACGAGCCGCACCGCCCGTACGAGCGTCCGCCGCTGTCGAAGGACTATCTGATGGGCAATGCCGAGTTCGACAGCGCTTACGTGCACGACGAGTCCTGGTACACCGACAACCGGGTGGACTTGCAACTCGGCGTGTCGGTGCGGCGGATCGACCGGGCGCTGCGGCAGGTCGAGCTCTCCGACAACAGTCGGCTTGACTTCGACAAGCTGCTGATCGCGACGGGCGCCAATCCCCGATCGCTGCCGGCGCCCGGCATCGACGCCGAAGGAGTCCTGTACCTGCGCCGGGTCGAAGACTCCGATCGGATCAAGCAGACCCTGGCCGACATCGAACGGCTCGTGGTGGTCGGCACCGGCTGGATCGGCCTCGAAGTCACCGCCGCGGCGCGCGAAGCCGGCGTGGCCGTGACCGTCGTCGGGACGAGCGAACTGCCGCTGCTGCGGGTCCTGGGCCCGGAGGTGGCCGAGGTCTTCGCGGCGCTGCACCGGGAGCACGACGTGGACTTTCGCTTCGGCACCACGATCAGCGAGATCACCACCGCCGACGGCCGGGCGACCGGGGTTCGGCTCAAGGACGGCGCCGCGGTCCCGGCCGATGCGGTGCTGATCGCGGTCGGCGTGGACCCGGAGGTCACGCTCGCCCGGCAGGCCGGGCTGCGGGTGGACAACGGCATCCTGGTCGACGCGGGGCTGCGCACCGGCGACCCGAACATCGTCGCGGCCGGTGATGTGGCCAACGCCTTCAACCCGTTGCTGGGCAAGCAGATCCGGGTGGAGCACTGGGCGAACGCGCTCAACCAGCCGACCACCGCGGCGGCGTCGATGCTGGGGCGCGACCGCAAGTACTCGGAGTTGCCGTATTTCTTTACGGATCAATACGACCTGGGCATGGAGTACCTCGGCTATGTCGAGCCGGGCGGCTATGACCAGGTGGTGTTCCGCGGCGACGTGGCGGCCCGCGAGTTCATCGCCTTCTGGCTCGCCGAGGGCCGAGTCCTGGCGGGCATGAACGTCAACATCTGGGACGTGACGGACCAGATCAAGACCTTGATCACCTCGGGCACCACCGTCGATCTAGGCGCGCTCACCGACCCGGACACCCCGCTCAACGAGCTGATCGCCCGCTGATCGCCACTCCACGATCGCAGTCCAAAGAAGCAGTCCAAAAGCCTTGGCACCCGCCTCGGCGTCGACCGCTCGGAACCGGGCCGTCCCGCACCGGCCTTGGTGGCCGCGTTGACCGGGGTCGTCCGCCTTGCGGTGTCCGGCACCACCGAACTTTTCCGAAGAGACAACGATTACCTTCAGCTCAAGCACTACGCGCAGAGCGGTTCAAGGGAAGGCACCCATGCGAAAGCTGACTTACCTGGTCGCGTCGACCATCGACGGCTTCATTACCGGCCCGGCCAACGACAACCCGGACTTCTTCCTTTACGAAGGCGATCACGGCACCTTCCTCCGCGCGGAGTACCCGGAGGTCATGCCGACCCACATCCGTCCGCTGATCGGCCTCTCCGGCGCGCCGAACAAGCACTTCGACACCGTCCTGCAAGGCCGCGGCAGCTGGGACATCGGTGCGCGGGCGGGGATCACCAATACCTACCAGCACCTGCGGCACGTCGTGTTCTCCCGCAGCATCACCGAAAGTCCCGATCCTACCGTGGAATTCGTCGCCACCGACCCGATCGAACGGGTGCGGGAGCTCAAGCGGGAAGACGGCATGGGGATCTGGCTCTGCGGCGGCGGAAAGCTCGCCGCGGTTCTGCGTCCGGAGATCGACGAGCTGATCATCAAGCTGCACCCGATCGTCGCGGGCGCCGGAATTCCGCTTTTCGGCGGCGAATTCGCGCCCGAGCAGTACGACCTTACCGACACCCAGGTCTTCAGTAGCGGCGTCATGCACCTGACCTACACCAAGCGCTGACCCGCGAACGCCGTGGGCGGCAATGGCGCAGTTCCCGGACGGGGCACTAACAGGACCTCAACTTGAGATCAAGACCACGGTTCACTGCTTCCTCAAGCGCTAGGTCCATTTCCTGGCTTTGCACCCCTCGCTCCCCTGGGGCTTGCGAATGCTCTCTTCGATGCCATGGCTTTCAGCCACGCCCGCGCCCGCTGATCCAGATCGCGGACATCGGTCCACTCATGATCGACCGGAATGGCGGCTATTCGATGGTCGTTCTCGTGCACGGCTCCGGTATCGCCCAACAACACGTCGATGGTCAGATCTCCACGTCCCCAACGGAACGTGCAGCCGCCAAGGTAGAGCCAGATGCAAGGGAGTTTGGCCATGTCATTACTCCCGCTGGCGAAGCAGCGCGGCAAGTCGGGTAAGCATGTCGGCGAGCTTGTCGCGTTCGTCCGTGGAGACCTCGCCCATAGGCAGCCGGAACGCCATCTGATCGAGATCCCATTGAGCCTGCCGGAGCAGGACCGCGAGATTGGCGGCCGAGCTCATGGGCTTTCCGATCAGCTGCGGTTCCCGGCTCATAGCCGAACCCGCTTGCGGCGCTTGCGCATCCGTGCCCATTCCTGGTTCTTCCGACGCTGCTCCTTCCAGCGCCGCAGCCACATCACCACTCTGTGCCTCCCGTCGAGAAGCAGTCCCGACCAGTCGGGGGGAGATTCGCCAGAGGAGTTGCTCGGGACCGCTCCACGGGAAATTATCGGCGGTGCCATGCCGCGGGTGTAGTGCTATGCGCGTTGTTGGGTAAATTCGTCGGCAACCGAAACAAGAAAATCTCTCGCCTCGTCCCCGGTCATCGATCTCTCGCGGAAGTGTTCGAACAGGTTCAGGTGATACGAGATGTCCTGATAGTCGCGCAACGCGATTGAACCGGAGAAGAGTTCGACCTTGACCAGCCGATCGTCGTATACCACGAACACGTTCAGCGGCGAGGAGTTGACCAACGCACGGTGGGGAAGAATCGCAAGCTCAACATTGGGCCGGTTGGATAATGTTGCCATATGCCGTAGCTGGCCGACCATGACAGTGGCGGCAGCGCGCTTCAACCGCACGGCTTGCTCGGTCATCAGGAAGTAGAACCGGCGTGATTCGTCGTTCAGCGCATCCTGACTTTCCAGCCGTGCCTGGACAGCGCGGTCGATATCCCTCGCGGGTCTTCCCGCCACGCCGGGTGTGAGCACCGAACGCGCGTACTCGCGCGTCTGGAGAAGCCCGGAGGGGATAGCGGGAAGGAACTGGCGGACCGCCGATGACGATTCGGCAAGTGCCTTGATCTCGGCTTGCTTCCACCAGATACCCAGACGGGCAGACGAACGCAACGATATGTATTCGACGTTCGCGGTTCGGGCCAGCGATAGGACTTCTTCCCGGACTTCGGGAGACACTTCGAGCGCCTTGATGATCCGTTCCACATCAACCACCGTGGGAAGCGACCGACCGGACTCGATACGGCTGATTTTCGACTGCGACATAGCAGCCCGAACGGCCAGCCTCTCACCCGAGAGCCCGGCCGCCTTGCGTAGCTGCTTCAGCGTCTCGGCAAGGTTTCTTCTGTCCCACTGCCCGGTGTCAGGTTCGAGCATCCCACTCGCTCAATGGAACGGCGTTATCCAAGGCCGTGTCTCGCCACTTGAGGTACTGCGTCAGGTCCGGGTCCTCCCGCTGGTCGATATCGATCAGGGTGCCGTCCGGCCGGAAGTTGAGATCAACCACTAACGACTCATCGAAGAGCCAGAAATCATGGGACGGCAGGTCCAGGTCAAGATCGGCCAGGTCAAGGATCCGGATATCTTCCCCGGCTTCGATGTTGCCGGGGATGCCCCAAGCGAGTTGGTACCGCTGATACTCGCTCAATGGCCGCCGGACGGTACGGACCCGGCCAATGATCTTGCCCGCCGACACCAGCGACCGGACCCTCGCATGCCAGCTGGCGTTGCGTCCCGCCGGTTTCGGCTCGCCCGCTCGGAACCGGCGCAGGTTCTCTTGCTCTCGCGCAATGGTGTAGGTCGGCTGGCACTCGAACCGCCAGGCCGACCGTTCGCATCCGGTGAACCGGTCGCGGAGTCGTTCGCCTGCTACCAGCACTTCAGCGCCCCCCGTCAGCCGCTGGACGGTCTCAGCGCTGCCGGATTCGGCCAACGCCACGACTGCATCGAGCAGGATGTCCGGGGGCAGCTCGACCGCTGTCTCCCCTTTCCTGAGCGTCAGTCCCTCCGCCTCCGTGACCCGCTCACCCTGAATGACCGCGGTGCCCCGGTCTGAGAGGTAGACCGCCGGACACTCATCGTCGTCACAGCCAGATACCTTGCGGAGCCTCATGTTTCACAGCGTTGGTGATCACGCGGACCGGATCAAGGTGCGACGCCCGACTAGTCACGATGTTGCATAACTTGGCCCCGGTTGCAGTAGTCCCGCCTACGGCCAGTCGAAGGACACCGTGACCGGGCAATGGTCGCTCCAGCGTTGGTCATACGTCGGAGCCTTCTCCACCACGGCCGACACGGCGCGCTGTGCGATGCCGTCGGTCGTGACGACCAGATCGATCCGCCAGCCCGAGTCGTTGTCGAACGCCTTGCCCCGGTAGGACCACCAGGAGTACGGCCCGGGGCCTTCGGGGTGGAGGCGGCGGACCACGTCCGCGTAGCCGCTCTCGAAGACCTGAGTCAGCCAGGCTCGCTCCTCCGGCAGGAAACCGGCTTCTTTCTGGTTCGCCTTCCAGTTCTTCAGGTCGATCTGCTGGTGCGCGATGTTCCAGTCGCCGCACACCAGCACCTCGCGGCCCTCCGCCGCGGCGCGCTCGCGCAGGTCGCCCAGGTGCGCCAGGAACTCCTTCATGAAGCGTTCCTTCTCGTCCTGGCGCGGCGTGCCGACGTCGCCGCTGGGCAGGTAAAGGCTGGCGATCACGAGGCCCGGCAGGTCGATCTCCACGTACCGGCCGCTCTCGTCGAACTCCGCCGAGCCGAACCCCGTGCGCACCGCCGCAGGCTCGGCGCGGCTGAAGATCGCCACCCCGGCGCGGCCCTTCGCCGAGCTCGGCGCCAGCACGGTGTGCCAACCGGTGGGCTCGCGGACCTCGGCGGCGAGCTGCTCGGATTCGGCCCGGGTCTCCTGCAGGCAGATCACGTCGGCCTCCGCAATACCCTAACTGTGACACCTTTTCTTCACTGGACCCCCGTGGTGCGAAAACCACTGTACCGCAAGGGTTTCGCAGTGTTAAACACGATCATAACGTAACCGGCCACGATGCTCAGTGGCTGAGCATCGTGGCCGGTTCGGTGCAAACTCTGGGCGGGTGTTGGTGGTCTACCCGCAGTCGCTTCCTGGGTAGTCCGGAGTGCCGTTCGGGGTGACCTCGACGAGGCCCTTGATCATGATGGCGCGCACGTGAGCGTCCACCTTCCAGATGGGCATCGATGGGTCGGCGAACACTTCGGGTAACTTGCCGTACCTCCGGCGGATGAGGATCACCTCTCGCCTGTCCATGTCGGTTCTGATGAGCTTGTACTCCTCGGCCACACCGTCCACGCACCTTCGAGGCCATGCACTATCTTTGCCGCGCTCTCCCCGACCTGTGAGCAGGGCTCCCTTCGCAATGTGACGGTGACGATACGGACGCCCGACAGGTTGAACCAAGCTGCGACACAAGGGGGAGTCGACACTACAAAGCGCTACCTAACCCACGTTCGATGGCCGCTTGGTCTCACCGTTTGGCAGCCTGACTCGCAGGTTTGCGGCTGTCTCGCATGCATTGAGCACGTCGTCCGGGGTGGAGTCGTCGGGGACGATCATGATCCAACGTTCACTCGAATGGGCGTGTGATTGACCTTCGTTGTCACCCGAATGGACCTGGACGTCCTTCGCTTCCACCTCGACCACATCGGGCCGCCGAAGGTTCAGGGATTCCAAGGCGGCGTCGGCAACGACGCCCGGCGCTACGCCGAGTGCGGCGGCCAACCCGAGGATCGTCTTCGTGCGAGGGAAGTCCTGCATGGGGCGGTCCGGGTTGCCTAGGTGAAAGATGCTGGTCGGAGCGGCTTCCCCCTTCGATACGGCGCGGTCGACGAGTTGCCGCCAAGTCAGCCCTTCCTCGTCCTTCACCTTGTTGATCAGCTCGCAGAGGTTCACTTCGCCTGGCACCGTCCCGTGCTTCGGTGGGTTAGGACGACCTTACAGGAATTAAAGCGCGTTTAACTGAGCGTGACCGTTGACCTCCGTGTTGAAACCAATTTAACGTGGAGATCAGGCCCGGCCACGCCCCTTCAACCAGGGATCTTTTCGCGAACGCCCCCCAGCGGCGTCCGTGCAGACCACCCATGCAGAACACCCACAGGAGTTAGACGTGGCTACTTACGTACGCGCCTGTGACGCTAGCGCACTACGAAAGTTGGTAGAGGCAACCGGTCGGCACGCGGACGTCGCCTTCCGCGCCGGGATCTCGCCGGTACGACTGAGCCAGATTCTCGGCGGCGCTTCGCCGGTGATCCCGCTCCAGCAGGCCGCGAAGCTCGAAGACGTTCTCGGTGTTCCGCACGGCACCCTGTTCGTCCTGGACGACCCTGGAGCCAGCGAGTTGATCGGCCCGTACCTTCCTCGGCCGGACGTCGAAGGCGACGGGGCGGAGACGGGTGCGGCATGAGCGAGCAGCCCGCCCGTTCGCTGCTCACAGACGAGGACCTGGAGCGGCTCGGGATCACTCGCGACCTTGCCGACTACGTGGCCGACCTTGCCGACCAGCACGGCCCTCTCACCCCGGAGCAGCAGGACCGATTGGTGGTCTTGCTGCGGCCGGACCCCACTGAGCACCTGGCCCGTGGCGCGTAGCGGGCCGGGTTTGCGGAGCTGGCCGACGCCGTGCCCCGAACCGCGTCGGCCAGCTCCGATCACCGCAACGGAATGGGAGTCCCGCGATGACCACCACTGAGTATGCCGATCAAGCCCCACACGATGAGGGTCCTGTGGGCAAGCACGTGCTTCGGCCCGAGGACGAGTGCACGCGGCGGGATGCCGTGACGCTGTACGGCTGGATCACCGACTTCGTGATGCCTCTGCCGCTGAAACACGAGCCGCCGCGCCACTGGAACGGACGGGTCGCCTGATGGGCGCCCGACTGATCACCCCGACGCCGACCGGCAAGCATGCCCGGCTCAGCCTCGCGGACCGCATCCACTCGGCGCTGTCTCGCCTGCTGGAGGCGGCGCGCGAGGTACCCACGACGTTTGCTGTCCTGCTCGTCGCGACGGCCTGTGTCGGCGTGGCGCTTGGTCTCGTCCTGGCGGGGGCCTTGTTGTGACCAACCTGCACGAGGAGACCGAGCTCATGCCCGAGCAGACCGAGACACCGGCCATGCCAACGTCCGAGATGCCGGAGGTGGAAGAGCCCACAGTGGACCTCCGCTACGACGACAACACACCGATCTTCAATGGCACGGTGGACGACCTGCGCGATCAGCTCACATCGCTGACCGGCGAGCAGGCCGAGGACACCGATGGCGACGACAGCAGCGAGCGTGATCAGAACTGACGGCGACCCGTAACCGAACCCACAACTGTCCCGGCGGTTGCGGCCGACAGGTCAAGCATGCGTTCTTCGCGTGCCGAACCTGCTGGCTGCGGCTGCCGGGAGTGCTCCGGCAAGCGATCACCGAGGCGAACAAGCCGAAGACCACTGCGCGCTCCGTCGCCATGTACGACGCGCACGAGTGGTTCCGCACCAACCCACTCGACGTTCGGTCAGGTGATCAATGATTGCCGACTGCGCTCTATCACTTCACCTGTCGGCACGGAGCCCGTGCCATCCAGCGCAGCAAGCAACTACGCCCGAACCATCATCCACTGCTGGGTACGGCACTGGTCTGGCTGACCGACCTTCCCGATCCTGACCGCTGGGGCCTGGGACTCACGTCGAACTGGATCACCTGTGACCGCACCGCTATGCGCGTGTGTGTGCCCGTCACTGCCGGGATCGTGCGCTGGCGGGCCTGGGCGCTGTGGCACCAGGTCCCGCGCGTCCTTGCCGAAGCGCTGGAGGACGACGGGCGGCCTGATCACTGGTGGGTCGCCGAGGTCCCGTTGAGTGTCAGCACGATCACCGATGCCAATGCTCCTGCACTACGAACGGGAGGGGCACGTGGCTAAGCGCGGACTCGTGGACGTCCCGGTCGTGCTACCGGCCAGCGCATCCCGCGATGATTGGGAGTTCGCCCGCACCTTCGGACTCGGCGGTTCGGACGTTGCCGCCGCATGTGGCCTGAACCCGTGGAAGACACCGTTCCAGCTCTGGCTGGAGAAGACCCGGCGGATCAATCCGGAGTTCGACGATGCAACCACCGAGCGCATGTACTGGGGCAACGTGCTGGAACCCGTGCTGCTGCGGGAATGGGACGAGCGGCACACCGAGTACATCCTGACCGGCGGCGAAGGGATCTACTCCGACCGCGAGCACGAATGGATGCTCGCCAACGTCGACGGACTGGCCTGGCATCCCTCCGGCGAGCTAGCCGGGATCGTCGAAGCCAAGACCGGCGGGCACCGTGCGGCCGAGGACTGGGCCGACGACAAGGTTCCCATCCACTACGTATGCCAGGCCCAGTGGTACATGCGCCTGCTCGACGCACCCCGGACGTTCATGGTGGCACTGCTCGACACCAACACCTACCTGGAACGCGAGATCGAGCGCGACGAGGACCTGATCACCGACCTCGCCGACGCCGCCACCGAGTTCTGGGGCTACGTCCAACGCGACGAGCCCCCGCCGTCAGACGGTTCCGAAGCCACTCGCAAGGCGCTGTCGCGCTGGCCCTCGGTGCCGGACGAGACTGCCGAGCTGGACCCGCTGTGGCACAAGCACATCGGCCGCCGCCACGAGCTGAGCGAGCAGATCAAGGCCCTGGAGGCCGAGCGCACGATCATCGACAACGAGCTGCGCGCCGCGATGGGCGAAGCCGAGGTCGCCGAGATCGACGGGCAGAAGGTCGCCAGCCACAAGGCCCCCGCCAAGCCCTCGCGGTCGGTGGACTACGAGGCGTTCATCGCCGAGCAGCCCGATCTCTACGCCCAGTACGTCACCGAGCGACCGGCGGGCCGCCGACTCACCTACACCAGCACGACAGCCAGGAGGGATCAGCTGTAAGCAACGCCAACACCAAGGCCGCGCTCGCCCAGCGCAAGACCGCAGGCAACGGCGGAGGCAGCGGAGACCTCCGCACGCTCATCGAGCGGCAGAAGCCGGAGATCGCACGGGCACTGACCGGCACGGCGCTGGACCCGGAGCGCTTCACCCGCGTGGCGTTGACGGTCGTCCGGCAAAGCGCGGACCTCCAGCGCTGCCGACCGGAATCACTGCTCGGCGCGCTGATGACCTCGGCCCAGCTCGGCCTGGAGCCCGGCCCGCTCGGCGAGGCGTACCTGGTGCCCTACGGCGACCAGGTGACCTTCATCCCCGGCTATCGCGGCCTGATCAAGCTGGCATGGAACAGCGGGCAGCTCCGCAACATCTCGGCCCGCGTCGTCCACGAGGAAGACGAGTTCGAGTACTCCTACGGCCTGCACCCGGACCTGATCCACAAGCCCGCGCGGGGAGCCCGCGGTGGCATCACCGATGTCTACGCCGCCGCCACGTTGCTCGACGGCGGCGCGGAGTTCGAGGTCATGAGCGTCGATGCGGTGGAGGCCATCCGGGGCCGGTCCCGCGCGGGCAAGAAGGGGCCCTGGGTCACCGACTGGGAAGCGATGGCCCGCAAGACCGCTGTGCGCCAGCTCGCGAAGTGGCTGCCGATGGCCACCGTGATGAACCGCGCGATCGCCGCCGAGGGCTCGGTCCGTACCGACCTGGACGCCGGGGCACTCGAAGACCTCGCCATCGACGGGGAGGTGATCGACACCGAGACCGACGACGCCGACGACGAACCCGCTACCGACGAGGCCCAACCCGAGGAGCAAGCCACCCCATGAAGCGAGCCACTGACGCCGTCCGCCTCATCACCGCGATCCTGCTCGGCATCAGCGCCGGGATCAGCCTGGCGCACAACGTGCGCGCATTGGTCCGGGACGAGGAGGCGGCCGTGACCAAGGAGCGAGCATGACCGATCAGACCGACCAGACCGAGCGCACCGAGCCACGCGACTTCGCCGCGTTCCTGATGGAGCACCGCCGGGGCAAGACGCACCAGGAGCTATCCGAAGCCCTGCGCGATCTCGTGCTCTCGGTGGAGGACACCCGCAAGGCCGGGCGGATCACATACACCCTCACGATCAAGCCGCAGGAGCGCACGCCCGGCGCTGTGATGGTCGCTGACCAGATCAAGTGCTCGTTGCCCGAGCACGACCGCTCCGAGTCCATCTTCTTCGCCACCGGTTCCGGCGAACTCGTCCGCAACGACCCGCGCCAAACGGCGCTGTTCAGCGAGTAGGAGGCCCACCCCATGACCGATGCCGTCAGCCAGGCGACCGCTCAGATCGTCGCCGACATGCAGCGCCGCGCCGACGCCGGTTCCCCGCCCGCACCCTACGATCTTGATCCTGAGTCCTCGGTGGTCGTGCGCACCTTGCGCGAAGACGAGCGCCTGGACGTCACCAACCTCGAAGAACTGCTCGACCGGCCACGCCGTCCGCGTGGCACCGCCTTGCTGACCGATCCCTCGGACTTCGCCACCTACGTCCGCCGGCTGTCCACCACCGCAACGACGGTGTGGGCCGACGATGACGATCGCACTGTCACCGCGACGTTCAACGACCATCTCGACGGCGAGCAGGCCGGATGGCGCGATCACCGCGCCTTCCTGCGGGTACAGCGCGACGAGGACTGGTCGGCCTGGCTGGAGCGCAATAGCACGCTGATGGACCAGGAAGTCTTCGCCGAGCACCTGGAGGACCGCGCGCACACGGTGACCAACCCGGACGCCGCGACGATGCTGGAGGTCGCTCTGACCTTCCAGGCCCGGCGCAACGCCTCGTTCAGCCGGGGCACCCGCTTGGACTCCGGAGACGTACAGCTCTCCTGGCAGGAGGAGACCACGGCCAAGGCCGGAGCCTCCGGCAAGCTCGAAGTGCCCGAAGAGTTCACGATCACCGTCGCCCCGTTCCTCGGCCTCACGGCCGTACCGGTCACCGCCCGACTGCGCTGGCGTATCCGGGACGGCCAACTCTTCATCGGCTACCGGCTGCACCGCCCGGATCTGGTGGAGCGCACCGCGTTCGGCGAAATCCGTTCGATGCTCGCCAATGAGCTGGAGGCCCCGGTCCTGCTCGGCCACGCACCAAGCGCTTTCGGGCGCTACTGAACCACCACGAACTGACGGGGGAACGGCCCGAGTGCCACGGATTCGCACCATCAAGCCTGACTTCTTCAAGTCCGAGGACGTGAGCCAACTGCCCATGCGGACGCGGCTCACGTGGATCGGCCTGTGGACCCACACGGATGACCACGGCCGCGCCAAAGACAACGTGAAGCTGATCAAGGCTGAGGTCTGGCCGCTGGACGACGTGTCCATCCGCGACATCGAGATCGACCTGAATACCCTTGCGGATCGTGGGTTGATCGTGCGGTACACCGTCGCCGGTCGCCGTTACCTCGCGGTGCGGAACTGGCACCGTCACCAGAGCATCAATCGGCCGGGCACGTCGAAACATCCGCGACCGCCGGAATTCGTCGGCGTGCCCGGCCCGGACGAACCGGGCCACTGCCCCCTCTGCTGGTACGCGATACCGCCCCCGGATAGCACCCTTCCCGACGACTCAGTGAGCGATCACGGAGCGCGCACTGAGGACTCAGTGAAACAGGCACCCGAACCTGCGGATCACTCCTCTGAGGACATATCGGCAGGCCAACCCACTCACGGAGCCCTCACTGAGAACTCCGTGAGCGATCACGGAGGACTCACGCCAGGAAAGGAACAGGGAAGGGAAAGGAACAGGGAGGGGAGGCGCGCACGTGCGCGCGAGGCCCCCCGTCCCCCAACGCCTCCAACCGAACGCCCACCGGATCGCTGCATCGACCACGAGCACGACCCCGACCCGCCGCGCTGCGGAGCCTGCGCCCGAGCACGCGAAGCCGCGCAGCGTTGGGACGCCGGGGCCATCGAACGCGAGCAGGCCCGCTGGTCCGAGCAGGCACACGAACGGGCCGTCACCAGGTCGCAGGCCATCACCGCGTGCTCGTTGTGCGACGAAAACGGCTACGCCGGTACACGCCTCTGCGACCACGACCCACAGGCCGCCGACCGTCGCAGCGCGGCATGGCCTTGGTCCGGGCCGCCCTACGCAAGAAGGACCCCGACCCGCCGAGCACCGAGAGGCAGGCGTCATGACCGACTACCCGAATTCGACCCCGGACGTGCTGATCGGCGATCTTCGCCAGCGTGCCGACGATCACCTCAGCAGGGCCGCGCGCTACGCCAGCCCGACCGACACCATGACCGCCGCGCTGCTCGGCTGTGGGTACGCGCTGTGCGCGCTCTACGACCAGCGCGCCGTGGTGGCCGCCGAGATCGTGGACGGCCCCGACGAAGCCGAGGCCCGCGCCGAGCGGCTTGCCTTCGAGGAGTGGGGACCGGCGTGAGCAGGCGGATCAAGGCCCGTACGCGAGCCGAGATCGGCCGCGCGAACCGGGACAAGGGCATCCGGGCCGAGCGCGATGTTGGCCGGTACCTGCGGGTGCATGGCTGGCCGGAGGCCGAGCGCAAGTCCGACAACGGCTGGCGCAGTTCCGACCGCGAGTCGGCCGACCTCGGCGACATCCGGGGCACGCCCCGCCTGGTCTGGCAGGTCAAGGCGCGCAGCGATCTGTCCACCCTGGACATCACGCGCATCCTCGCCCAGGCCACCGAGCAAGCGGTTGCGGCCGGAGCCGACTACGGCATGGTCGTCCAGCGGCGCGACGGCAAGTCCGATCCCGGCACATGGTGGGTCTGGCTGCCCGTCGGCGACCTGGCCAGCCTCGTGGCCGCCGGGCACGAGAACTGGCCGGCGGTGCTCGACCGCGCACTTCAGGCTCCGGCGCGTCTGGAGCTGGCGGACCTGGTGCCGCTGCTGCACGCGGCGGGCTACGGGGAGGCTGAGGCCGCATGACCTGGCTGAAGATCCTCCTCGTCGCGGCATCCGTCGTCTGCTTCCTGGTCATCGCGACAGCGTGGGCGAGCACCCGATGAGCGCCCACACTCCCTTGCCCCGGCTCGCCGCGATCGGCTTCACGCTGCTCATCGCCGGAGTCGTCGCGGCCGTGTGGACCGGCGACTGGATCTGGCTGCTGCTCGGCTTCGCCGCGCTGCTGACAGCCGCCGTATGGTCGGCCGCCGAGAGCGGTGGTCGGGATGGCTGAGCACACCTGCGTCACTGGCTGCGGGCGCCCGACTCAGGACATGCTCTGCTCCGGCTGCCTCGGCGAGCTGACAGCCGCCCTGCGTGAGCTGGTGGACGACGGCCAAGGCGGACGCGGCCTGATCGCCGAGCTGGGCGTCACGTTGTCCCGCCAGCACGTGATGGCCTCCGGCGCAGGCGTGGTGGCGCACTCGGCTACCCAGCCAATGCCTTTCCACGCGGCAGCTAGCGAGATGAGCTGGGTTCTGGCGAACACGATCTCGACCTGGGCGCGCGATGTCCACGAGTGCAACCCGCACCTACTCCCGCCCGCGGGATCCACTGCGGGCACGGTCGCGTGGTTGCTCGGCCTGCCCGGACTGCTCGCACTTCACCCAGCCGCCGACGAACTGCACGACGAGATCACCCACGTTGTCGCTCGCGTCCGCCGGGTCATCGACCGGCCGCCGGACCGGATCTACGCCGGACCCTGCGATGCGCAGGTGGAGGGCGAGAAGTGTCCCGACCACCTCTACGCCCGCCCCGGCGTGAGCCGGGTGGCCTGCGGAAGCTGTGGCACCGAACACGACGTGGACGAGCGTCGGAACTGGATGATCGGCTACGCCGCCGACCTCCGAGTGACCGCGACGGTAGCGCTGGGCTGGGCGCGGCTACTGCTGGACAAGACCATCCCGCGCGGCACCTGGGACTCCTGGGTCAGCCGAGGCCGCATCGTTGCCCACGGCACCGACGCGCGAGGTCGCCCCGTGTTCCGGTTCGGCGACGTGCGCGACCTCGCAGTTACCTACGTGAGTAAGCCGCGACACGCGGCCTGAGCTTGCGTGCTGGCTGGCCTGCATGCAAGATCGGGGTTATCAGGTTCGAGGAGTGTGGCTCAGCCCCCTCACCTGATAACCCCGCTTATCAGTTCACCGGCTCCACGGTCTTGATCCCGAGCGTCTTGCCCTGGTTGTCCAGCAGCTCGACGCGGTACGACCGATCCTCCACTCCGGCGATGTCCTCCAGGCGGAACGTCTCCGGCATCTCGTAGTCGGGCGCGACGGCCGTCCGGCTGGCCTCGGTCCAGCCGTCCGCGTCGTTGTCGTAGACGTGGACGACCAGCAGGGTCGGGAAGCTGAACCGCTCACCCACCGCGTAGCGGCGCACGGTGTCCTCAGCCAGGACTACAGTGTTGCCCGCGTACCCGGCAGGCAGCTTGCCCTCGTTGATCAACTGGTGCACGTGCGACCGGTTGTACCCAAGGATCTCGGCCGCCTCGGTCACCGAAACGAGCCTGGGCAGAAGCGGGTCACGTACCATCCGGGGGTCTCCCTGCTGTCTTGCTGACACACGATTGCAGGAAGACACGATAGCCCCGGCCGCGACGCGACCGGGGCTGTCGCCTGTCACAGGGTGTTCACCTCCTAGATGAAGATCGGGATGCGGCACGCCTGCTCGGCGTCCGGTGAGAGCAGGAAGATCGGCAGGACCTCGCGACCTTCCCGGCGAGCCCGGTAGACCCGGTGCCAGCCGTCGATCACCATCACGGACCGGTTGCCGCTGTCGTCGTGCTCCGGGGCCAGCGGCGCGGCGATGATCGGCTTATTGAGGTCGGTCGTCATCGCGTACTCGGGGTCCACCTCGATCTGGACCAGCCGCAGCTTGCCCGGCTCGGGCGGCGCGAGCGGCAGAAGGTGGTCTAGGCCCGTGATGGAGACCTCCGGGTGGAGCCGCGCAGCGTCCCAATCGGTCCTGATCAACTCCTGTGCACGGTCCTTGCACCACTTCCAGATCAGGAACCCGAAGGTCTGGCACCCCGCGTGCGTCGGCGAGTGAATCACTTGGCCCCCTCCGACTCGATCGGCCGGATCGGACCGGTGATGTTCTCGGCGAGCTTGCGGTAGAGCGTCCAGATGTTGACCCGCGACTCCAGCGGCATCGGGACGCCCATGCGCTGTTGGAAGTGGTTCATTGCCCGCTTGACCACGCTCTGCCAGCGGTCCGTGCCGATCAGCAGCGCGCACCACTCGCACGCCGCCCAATCGCCCGTGCTGAAACCGTTCGGCGTGTTCGGCGTTGTGAAATCCCGTGCGGGCACAAGGAACTTGGGCACCTCTCCGGTGCAGAAATCGCAGTGCCCACGCCAGTCGACCGGAGCCTGGATCGGGACCGGTTCGTGGTTGATGTCCTTGCCATCCATCGCGTCCGAGATCGTGTGCAGGTAGGTCACGCCGTCCTCGTTGGTGAACGCATCCAGCGCGAGGTTGCACACCTCGCAGATGATCGGTTGGCTCACGACCAGCCCTCCTCGTCGGCGATCTCGAACAGCAGCGCGGCGATGCTGCCGTCACCTTCGTTGTGGTCCTTGACCAGATCGGCGACTGTGAGGTCTGCCAGCGCCTGAACCTCGGGCACGGTGTAGTCCACCCGCGAGCGTGGGTTCTCTTTTGCAGCCATCGCGATCGCACGCTCTCCGAACAGCGCAGCGATCTTCCGCCGGACCTCCTGCGGGTCCACGGGATCAGTCATCGGTCTGTTCCTTCTTGAAGGTTGCGGCGAGCGCCGAGGACATCGCTCGGAGCGCGCCCTCGGCCTCGTCCATCTGGGATTTCGGGGCGCACCACTGGAGAAAAAGCTCCGGAGTGATGCGGACGGGGTGGGTCCGGCCGTCGCCGAACACCACCACCCCGTCGATTCGAATGCGGGCCGTCATTCGCACTCCTCGAACCAGTTCGGGGAATGCGCGCCGTCGACCTGGCGGTGCAGCTTGTCCAGGTGGTCGTCGAATTCCTCGCGGGAGTCGAACTCACCCGCCTCGTACCGCTCGAACAGCTCTCGCGGCGGCTCATAGGCGCACTTCAGGCACCACACCGGAACCGGTGCCGGGTGCCGGGCGGCGGCCCGTTCAGCCGCCGCCCGCACTGGGTGCTCCTCGTTCCAGCCGCATGGGCAGTACGCGACGAACGTTCCGCCCATGAGATCGACCGTGGGGTCGCAGGACATTAGGACTCCTCGCGGGGAGTTCCGTCCTGCCACCTGTTTCCCTGGAAGCGGTCGATGCCCTCGCGGTAACCGGCCTCGAAGTCCGGGCCGGAGTACGAGTGCGCGTCGATGCCGCCCATCGGGTTGCCGCCGTACGCCTCGGCGAAATTCGCCGCGTCCCATCCTCGGTCGATCCCGGCGGCGCGTGCCTCATCGGCTGCCGCCTGCCGAATCGCCGGTCGTGGCCGGATGTTCCGGCCCCGTCGCAACTTCATGGGTAGTGCCTCCCTGCATTGTTGGGGTGCTGCCTTGCTGACAGACCCAGAATGCAGACCACTTACGATGTTTGTCTATTTAATGTGTTCTGTATCACTTTAATAAGACAATCATCTGATCAATGGTTAATGTTGGTGATGTCAGCAAGACAGCAACCAACACCCCAGGGAGAGCCCTCGATGGCCCATGAGCTGGAAAAACTTGCCGATGGCAGCTATGCCTTTGCCGCTGCCCGTGAGCCCGGTTGGCACCGGTTGGGCACCGTTGCCCCCGGCCCTATGACTGCCCAGGAAGTGCTGGACCTGGCACGTCTGTCCGGGTGGAACATCCGGAAATCGCTGGGCCTAACCGCTGTGGTTCCATCCGGTCGGTGCCTGGAGTGCAACCGTGCCGTTGGTGCCAAACACACTGTGAAGTGCCCCGTGCTTCAGGACCCGGACCGCACTGGAGACAAGGAAGTCTTCGAAGAGGACACCGCCCAGCTCCTAGAGGTTCCGGGGTGGTACAGCACTTACCGCACCGTGCCTATCAGTGGTGAGCTTCAGCCGTTGGGCATCGTGTCGGGTGTCTACCCGGTCATTCAGCCGGAGCAGTTCGCAGAGTTCATGCAGGCCATTGTGGACACTTCGGGGGCCGTGTTCGACACCGGAGGATCGCTCCGTGATGGTAGGGACATCTTCCTGACCATGCAGCTGCCGGAGTCGATCAAGATAGGTGGCACCGATGACATCGGCCTCTACTTGGCCGGTTTCAACAACTACAGTGGTCAGGGCAAGCTCAAGGTGGTGACCACCCCTGTCCGGGTGGTATGTGCCAACACTGAGAGAGCCGCACTCCGGAACTTCCGCAGTGAGTACACCTACTGGCACAGTTCGGGTCTGGAAGGCAAGCTCCAGAAGGCCCGAGAGGCACTAAAGATCAACTTCGACTGGACCGAGGTGTTCAAGGCCGAAGCTGAATCCATGATCAACACCAAGATGAACAATGATCAGTTCGGTGAGTTGATCAAGGCCGTCTGGCCGGACAAGTTCGAAAAGCCTCTCGATGACTGGAAGAGGCCCGAGCAGGAACACTGGGAGATCCTGTCCGGACTGTTCAAGTCCGCCGACACCCAGGAAAACATCCGGGGCACCGTGTGGGCCGGTTACAACTCGATCACTGAGTACCTGGATTGGTTCGTGCCCGTGGTGGGTGTCGACACCCCGGAAGCCAGGGAGATCGCTCGGGCCGACCGGAGCTTTGCCGGTCAATACAATGACCTGAAGCACAAAGCTTTCTCCCGTGCACTCGACATCGTGGCCGCCAAGTGACCGGGCCGACCAAACAGAGCCTCCCTGCCGTTCGGCTAGGGGGGCTCTGCCCGTTCCGGGGTAGTGGGGTACCGGGTGTAATTCCGGTGCCCCACAGGCCCGTTCGGGGGTGTATTTCGGCCCCCGGTAGGTCCTTGCCTGTGGTGTATTTCCGTTGCCCTACAGGGCAGTCAGGGGGTTGGGCATGCCGTACCGTGCCGCTGCCCCCTGCACAGTGCCCGGATGTGGTGAGGCTGCCCCCAGGGGTGGCCGTTGTGCTGGCCATGCCCAGCAGGCAGCAAGCCGCAGAAGGGCCGACCCTGCACAGCAGGGATACCGCACACCGGGGCACCGTGCATTTCGGTCCACTGTGCTCACTCGTGACCCCATGTGCAGGTGCCCGGATGCACAGTGCCCGCACCATCCGGGCCGACCGTGTGAGCATCCCTCCACAGTGGCCGATCACTGGCCGGTCACCCGTAGGGCACTCGTTCGGCAGGGGCTCGACCCGGACAGTCCGGAGCACGGTCGGGGCCTCTGCCAGGCATGCCACAACCGACACACCGCCCGTGACCCTGCCACCCGAGGAGGAGGCAGCCAGTGAGCCTGGCCGCGCCCGCCGAGGAGACCGCCGGGAAATCGCCGGCTGCGCTCGCCGACGCCCCCAGGGGGTTACCCCTCCCCCCACCCGGCAGGCCCGATCGTCAGGCAGGCCGAGATGTGTGCTGACAGATTTCGATCACCGTCCGCGCACGCCAGCCGGGGGTGATGACTCTTGGTGATCAATCCGGCCGCTGACCAGGCGGCTCCGATCGTGATCGAGGGGTCTACCCCGTCGGCAGAGATCCGGCAGCACCTAGCCCGCGAGGGCATTCCGGTGCTCCTGGCATTCAGCCGGGGCAAGGATTCGCTGGCCGCGTGGCTGGCACTGCGGGATGCCGGGGTGGAAGTGCGGCCGTTCCATCTGTACCTGGTGCCTGGCTTGGAGTTCGTGGACGAGTCGTTGGCGGACTACGAGCGGTACTTCGGGGTCACGATCCCGCAGCTTCCGCATCCGTCGCTGTTCCGGTGGCTGAACAACCTCACGTTCCAGGTGCCCGAGCGCATCCGGATCATCGAGGCCGCGCAGCTTCCGGAGCCGGACTACGTCGACGTCTCGCGGATGCTGTGCGAGCAGTACTACGACTTGGACCCGAAGGTCACCTTCACCGCCGACGGCATCCGCGCTGCGGATTCGCCGAACCGGCGGACGGCGATCAAGGGTCATGGGGCGGTCCGCGAGCACGTGATCAAGGTCAGCCCGGTGTGGGACTGGCGGATTAAGCACGTCCGGGCGGCCCTGGCAGAGCACAAGTGCCCGCTGCCGATCGACTACGAGTGGTTCAACAGGACCTTCGACGGCCTGGACCTGCGGTTCCTGGAGCCGATCAAGAACAACGCGCCAGCCGACTACGACCGCATCCTGGAGTGGTTCCCGCTGGCGGATCTGGAGCTGTTCCGTGCCGGACTCTAACGACGATGTGATGGCCCAGCTCGCCGGATCGGCCGCTCCGATGGGCGAGTCCAATGAAGACATCCTGGCGCAGCTCAACGCTGAACCGGAGCCGGACCCTCTGGAGAACGTGGAGTACACCGGCGACCTGCCGGAGGACTCCCGCCGGGAACTGACCGCCCTTCAGCAGGGATTCCGAGACAGGGCGAAGCGGGAGGCCGAGCGGTTCCGGCTCGCCACGGACTCGGAGTACTGGATCGCGGTGTGCTTCAAGTCCCGCGAGGACAAGGAAACGTTCCTGCGCAATGCACGGCTGCTGGGCATCGGTGACAAGTACATGGACGGCTACGCCGTGGCACGAGTGCTCGGCGTGCCGATGGAGGACGAGTAAGGAAGGGAGGACGCCATGCGTCGTGCGTTCAGTGTCAGCGGGGCGATGATTCGCGGGGCCGCTCGTCGGCTCGGTATCCGTTCGCCGGGCGCGGCCGGTGGCCGTAGCTCCGCTACCTGATCCCGCCCACTGCGACGAGATCCCCGTCCCCACGCTCCCGGGCGGGGGTCTCGTCGTATCCATCCCAGGCATGAAGGGAGCCGAACATGGGTGCACGCGGGGCCAAGCCGAAGCCGACAGCCCTGAAGGTGCTGCACGGCGACCGCTCCGACCGGATCAACCACGAGGAGCCGCTTCCGCCGGAGGGCGAGGTCACGCCGCCGGAGGAGCTGTCCGACGACGCCCGCGCGGTGTGGAACCGGCTGGCGCCCAGCCTGATCGCGGTCGGCGTGCTCACCCCGTGGGACACCGACGCCTTCGTGATCGTCTGCGAGTCGCTGGCGCGGTATAAGCAGGCGACCAAGCTGGTCAACGGCTCCGCGCTGCTGGTGCAGGGGCCGACCGGCTTTGTGAAGAACCCCGCACTGACGGTGCAGCGCGAGGCCGAGACGACGTTCGCGCAGTACGGCGCTCGGTTCGGGCTCACCCCGTCCGACCGCACGCAGCTCAAGGTGGACGTGGCCTCGGGTCGTTCGGGGGCGGGTGCGGAGCGTCTTCTGTCATGAAGACTTGGTCACGCGCGGAGCGGGCTCGATCAGCTTCAACCCGTCCCGGTTCCTCCTCCAACGGTTGCCTTCCGCATCAATGAAGGCCATCTCCAGGGGTAGGGCTTCCCAAAACCGTTCGAAGAGATCCGTCTCCTCCACCTTAGCTACTGTAAGCGTCTGTTTTCTTGGGTGTTGCCCGGTTGGCGACAACATTGCAAGGAGCGTTACGCGCCCGTTGGGGTACGCCACCTCCACGTTGAAGATCGGCATTGGGCTCGCGTTCATCAAAAATACGAAGCAAACACCAGACCCATCCTCATTGGTTTCCCCTAATGCCGCCCAAGCCGCGACGTGTGCCGCCTGACGTCGGACGTCCTGATCCTGTGCTTCCTTGAGCTGTCTGCTCTGGTTCACACTGGTCTTGTGCGATGCCCACGCAGCCCACGTTGCAGCGGTAAGCGCGAGAGAGGCGATTCCGACCGAGAGCCAGTCGGTGATCTTCGGTCCTTCGTTGGTGATTGCCTGCGCTAGGAGAACGAGCACGGCGCGACCGTACTTCGACTCGACATGCACTGGGGACGGCTGAATGGGTAGGGCTGGTGCGAACGGCCGTACGCGGCTGCCGGAGTGCGGCTTCACCCTCGACGGGAAGTCCTGCCGCAAGCGCGGTAACCACTTCTGCCGCCAGCGGGCGGCGCACGCGGTGGCCTTCTGTGCCGAGCTGTGCGTCCACACCAAGGACAAGTGGGCCAGGCGGCCGTTCGTGCTCTCGACCTGGCAGCGCAGCGACATCATCGAGCCGCTGTTCGGCGAAGTCACCTGGGACCCCGAATGGGAGTCCTACGTCCGCCGATACCAGATCGGCTGGATCGAGCTCGCGCGCAAGAACGGCAAGAGCGAGCTGCTGGCGTTCATCGCGCTCTACCTCCTGGTCGGCGACGACGTGGAGGGCGCGGAGATCTACGGCTGCGCGATGGACCGGGGCCAGGCCGCCAAGGTTTTCGACGTGGCCGCCCGCATGGTCAAGCTCTCCCCGGTGCTCTCGGCGCGGCTGGTGGTCAAGGACCACATCAAACGGATCATCGACGAGCGCACCGGCAGCTACTACGAAGTGGTCGCCGCCGACGCGGCGGGCAACCTCGGCCACAACCCGCACGGCGTGGTCTTCGACGAGGTGCTGACCCAGCGCGACGCCCGGTTGTGGGACGCCATGCGCACCGGCATGGGTACGCGGATGCAACCGCTCATGGTGGCCGCGACCACGGCCGGGGACGACCCGGCCAGCTTCGCCCGCAGCGAGCACAACGAGTGTGTGCGGATCATGGACGACCCGGACCGGGCGCGGCACCGCTTCGCCTACGTGCGCAACGTCCCCGAAGACGCCGACCCCTGGGATGAGCGAAACTGGCCGAAGGCGAACCCGGCGCTGGGCGACTTTCTTTCGATCCGGTCGCTGCGGCAGGAAGCCGAAGAGGCGAAGAACGATCCGAGCAAAGAGAACGCCTTCCGGCAGTACCGGCTCAACCAGTGGGTGCAACAGGCGCATCGCTGGATGCCGATGCCCTGTACCGGCATTGCGCGGGCACGGTCGCCCCGGCCCCGGACTGGCTGCGCGCCGAGCTGGCCGGCCGCCGGGCTTACGGCGGTCTCGACCTCGCCGCCAAGCTCGACATGACCGCGTGGGCGTTGTTCGTGCCCGACGGCCTGGACGGCGTGCCCTCGATGCTGTGGCGGTTCTGGCTGCCCGAAGCGGCCGTGCAGTTCCTCGACGGCCGGACCAACGGGCGGGTCTCGCAGTGGGCCGACGGCGGATGGATCACCGTCACGCCCGGCGACGTCATCGACTACGACGTGATCTACGCCGACGTCGCCGCCGACTGCCGCGACTTCAAGGTCATGGCCGCCGGATACGACGAGTGGTCCGGCGAGCCGGTCCGCCAGGAGATCCAAAAGAAGACGCGGCTTGACCTCGCACCGATCGCCCAGACCTACCGCGGGCTCACGTTCGGCATGACCGAGCTGATGGCGCTCACCAAATCACGCGGCTGGACCCACCACGCCAACCCAGTCGCCGAGTGGAACTTCGACGTGGTGGAAGTGCGCCACCCACCCGGCGACGCCGACCAGCTCCGGCCCGACAAGCCCGACCGCAACGCCGTCGGCAAGCGCATCGACGCCGTACCCACGGCCGCGATGGCGATCACCCGCTGGCGCGAGCTGGCGCAGAAGCACGCGAAGTCCGGCCGCATGGTCGTGCGGTAGTCGGATATACGGGCTCACAGGATTTCGACTTCGAGAAATCTATACGGCGAATTAATTTCGTTCTGCAACTCGTCCGCAGCGGCTTTGAAGAGCGCGACCCGTTTGGTGCGCAGCGGTTTCCATCGGGTCATTCGCGGCCACCCGTATGCACTCTGCACCAGTGTGGCGGCATCCCTTATCTGAATATGCTGCCTGCGGATTACCTTCTGAAAGACCGGCTCCCGACGCCGGTCCTGCCAGTTAAAGAACACGGCTTCTATTTGCAACGGCACGGACGTCACGGCGTCAACTGCTTTGTCTGCGAGCTCGCGCTGTCGATTGGGCATTGCGCCGCGCGCTTGAGCGTGATGGAGCTCCAGAGCAGCTACGCGCTCGTCAAGGATCTTCAGGTGTTCTGAGACCGTGTCCCAGTTGTCCGCCTTCGTCGCAGCGACCATGAGTCGTACCGCAGCCGACATGATGCCGCCCAACGAGGTATCCACAGCACGTTTTGCGCGGGTCGCTTCGAGGACACGATCTTTTCGTGCTTCAAGGTGCGGTTTCGCTACGTACTCAACAAGCAGCGTTACGACCGCAGCAGTGATCGCACTGATCAGAGCGGTCTGAAGTGGCAAAGGAATCGTCACCACGCCTCTCTACCACGCGGCGAAGCTGTCGATCCTGGAAACGAGAGCGGCGTGTGCTAGGCGTCTTCGGCAGCCGCACACGGGACGTACGGCCTGGATTCGGCGGGTTTGGTCCGTACGCAGTCGCCTTGGCGGGTAGTGGCGACGCCACGCTTGCAGATCACCGTGACCTCTGCACCCACCCCTTCGCACTGAACGGACGGGGGTGGGTTGGTGGCGATTGGTGACGCTCCCACGCAGGTGGAGCAGCAATGGCTGACCCGGCTGATCCTTCAGCACAACAACGAGCTTCCCGAGCTGCGTCGCCTGCTGGAGTACTACGAGGGTCAGCAGCGGCTTTCGTACATGCACCCGGAGCTGATGGACACGCTGGATGAGCGAGTCCGCCAGGTGGTCATCAACTGGCCGCGCCTCGTGGTCGACGCGCTGGAAGAACGGATCGATCTCCAGGGCTTCCGGCTCGGCGGGCAACCCAAGCTCGACCGCGACCTGGACCACGTGGCGCAGTACAACGACCTCGACGCCGGGTATCAGCAGGCCCACGTCACCGCGATGGTGATGAAGCGGGCCTACGCGATCGTCGGCGCGAACCCGCGCCCTGCCGACGCGCAGTACCCGCTGGTCACGATCGAGTCGCCGCTTGAGGTCCATGTGGAGCTGGACCCGGCGACCCGGCGGGTCATCGCCGCGATCAAGCGCTGGCACGACTCCACTCCCGACGGCGAAGTCCGGTACTTCATCACGCTTTACCTGCCGGACTACACGGTGACCTACGTGGTCTCCCGCGAGAGCGGCGGTTACATCGAGGTCTCACGCGATGATCACGGCCTCGGCGAAGTCCTGGTGGTCCCGATCGTGAACCGGCCGCAGCTGTGGGCACCGCTGGGCACGTCCGAGCTGGCCGACGTTATCCCGCTGTCCGACGCGGCCTGCAAGATCGCCACGGACATGATGATCAGCGCCGAATTCCACGCCATGCCAAGGCGTTGGGCGCTCGGGTTCGATGAGGACGACTTCACCGACGCCGACGGCAAGAAAGTCTCCGTCTGGCAGACGATCGCGGGCAAGATCTGGTCCACCTCCAAGACCAAAAAGGACGATGGCGTTGAGGTCGGCCAGTTCAACGAGGCCGACCTGACCAACTTCCACAACACACTGCGAGCGCTGGCAACCCAGGTATCCACGGTCGCCGGCCTCGCGCTGCACCACCTCGGCTACTCCAGCGACAACCCCGCCAGCGCCGACGGCATCCGCGCCGCCGAAGCCCGGCACGTCAAGCGGGCCGAGCGGCGGATCAAGGGCTTCGAGACCGCTTGGGAACGGATCATGCGGCTGGTGATGCTCGTGCGTGACGGCTCCGTGCCGGACTCGGCGCGCTGGATGGAGACCGCCTGGGCCGACGCGGCGACGCCGACGTTCGCGCAAAAGTCCGACGCGGTGGTCAAGCTCTACCAGGCCGACAAGCTGGTACCGCGCCGGATGGCGCGCCGCACCCTGGGCTACACCCAGACTCAGATCGCGGACATGGAGCGCGAGGACCGCGAGGACGTGACCCGAGCGGTCTACGACCCGGCGGCCGAGACAGGACCGAAGGCCGAACCCGCCGCCGCCGACCAGCAGCGGCGGTCCCCGGTGCCCGCCGGTAGCGCCAGCGGATGACCGCGCCGACGGCCGAGCGCACCGAGATCGGCCACGACCACCAGGACGCCAACCAGGCCACCGTCCGGCGGGCCGCCAACGAGGTAGAGCAGGCGTGGCGCGAAGTCGTGCCCGACCGGCTGAGCTCTGCGTACCCGACCGCGATCCTGCCGGTGTTCATCTCGGCGGTCACGAACGGCCAGATCTACGCCGCCGCGCTGGCGCAGCCGTTCGTGGACGAGGCACTGTCCGGCACCGACGAATCTGCGGTGGCCTCGGTGCTGCCCGCGAGCTTCGGCGGCGTGACCGCTGGCGGTATGAGCTTGGAATGGCTGGCCACCGCGCTCCAGGTGTGGCTTTTGGAGAACCTGCGCGCCGGGATGTCCACAACGGACGCCCATCAGGTCGGTCTCCGGCGGGCGCTGACCTATGTCTCGACCGAGATCAACGATGCGGGGCGGTCGGCCGTGCAGGTCGCCGAGACTGCGCACCCTGGCGCTGCCGGTCACGAGCGGGTGGTGCGCCTGCCCGCGTGCGATCGCTGCATCGTGCTCGCTGGGAGGTTCTACCGCTACAGCACGGGTTTCCTCCGGCACCCGCGTTGCGACTGCACGATGGTCCCGGTCAGCCGCCAGGAGTGGCGCGACGGGCGGCCGGAGAACGAGCCGACCGCGCTGTTCCACGCGATGAGCGAGGCCGAGCAGAACCGGCGCTTCGGCCTGGCCAACGCCGAGGTCATCCGCATGGGCGGCGACATCTCCCAGGTCGTCAATGCTCGGAGCGGAATGGCGACGGTCCAGGCATTCGGCCGGACCATGCAGATCACGACCACCGGCACGACCACGCGAGCCCTATACGGCGGCTACGAGATCCTGCCGGATGGTCGGCTCCGGCGGCGGCCGGACAGCGAGCTGCGCAAGGTGTCCGGCAGCCGCTACCGCGTCACCGAAGCTCCTCGCCTGACTCCAGGTGAGATTTTCCAGCTGGGCCACGAGTTCGGGTGGGACCGCGAAGAGTTGGTGCGCCAACTCCGCCGCCATGCCTACCTGACTCGCTGAGCTCCCCAGTGAACGCGCGAAGCCGGTAGCTGGGTCGGGGAATCCCAATCTGGTTGTCAACCCCCCGGATGTGTTTGGGACGTGCCCGGAGCGGCAGTTCTGTCACCCGGTCGTCGGCGGGCGAGTCACGGACCGAGGTCCCAGAGCAATCGGTAGTAGGCGGTCCGTATTGGGTCCGGGTCGATGCCGTAAGCGTCGAGCAGGCGCCTTTCCCACCCGGGCCCGTAGTTCCACTGGGTGCTCCAGGTCGCGATGGCCAGATCCGCCCACCGGTCAGCGACCCCAAGCGATCCAAAGTCGACGTGCCCGGTCCAGTTCCCGTCGTCTCCGATCAGCGTGTTGGGTGCACACGCGTCGCCGTGGCACACGACGAGCTTGTCGATCGGTGGCGGCTGGTCTGCGATTTGCACGGCGGTACGGACGTCGAGCGCTTGGTGTTCGGGATGCCAGTGCGCTGGGCCGAGTCGACCTTGGGCTGCAAGCCGATGCACCTCGGCCAGCCGGGTCTCGGCCGTCCAGGAGAATGGGCACTCGTTGACTGGCAGTGTGTCGTGCAGTGCGCGAAGTCCCTCGCCGATGGCGATGACAGCGGTCTTCGGTTCCGCCTTCCAGCGGTCGCAGACGGCGTTGTAACCGGGCACGCCCTCGGTGATCAACCACGTACCGGCGTCGTCACTGCCGTAGTCCAGCACCTTCGGCACGTCCATGTATGACGCCGCCCAGCGTAAGCGAGCGATTTCCGGCTTCAGGGCGGTGTCGCTGCCGGTCGGCGCCCACTTGATGAACTCCCGTCTGGCGTCCGACTGGACCTCGAAGGTCAATCCACCGAGCTGGTTCCGCCAGACCGGTGTGACGGCGCGTCCTCTGGCCAGGGTGCGCACTCTCGCTGGCACGAACAACTCCGAATCGGACGGTTGGCCTGCGAGCACTCAAGCATTCTTGCATGCCATGCGCCAATACAGGGCAGGATCACCCTGCTGGCACGTGGAGCGAAGCTCGCGCCTCCATCCAAGTGCCAGCATCGGTAACACTTTTCCCGGGGCCTGCGGCGGATGAGATATACCCGCAGCCTCGTGGCGTTTCGGCAGGGTCAACGGGCATGCTATTTCTTGGCCTTGTCCCCCGCGCTGGGCGGAACGGACTCGCGTCGCTCTGGCTTCTCGCGCTGAGCGGCACGAGTCCGTGCCGCTTCGCCTTCTCGCGCCGCACGGCGCAATCCCTTTCCGCCGCAGTACCGGGCTCCGCACGGCACGCCCGGCGATCCCGCACGGGAGGAACCACAGTTCATGTCCGACACCACCACGGCAGACGCCCCCGCCGACGGCGGGACCGACGACACACCGCAGCAGTCCGACCCCGGCACGCAGTCGCCGGCTGGCAAGCCCGCCGATGAGAAGTCCACGCAGGACGAGCCGGAGAAGGATTACCGCAAGCTCTACGAGCAGACCCTTGCCCAGTCCCGCAAGTGGGAGTCTCGCGCACGCGAGAACCGGGATAAGGCCAAGAAGTGGGACGAGGCCGAGGAAGCCAACCGCACCGAGGCCGAGAAGAACGCCGCCCGCGCCGACGAGGCCGAGGCCCGTGCCAAGTCGGCGCTGACCTCCGCGATCAACGCCGAGATCCGCGCCGCCGCACACGGGTGGGCCACTCCCGCCGACGCCCCGCGCTACCTGGACGACAAGGCGCGCTACGTCACCGAGGACGGCGAGATCGACACCGCCGCTATCGCCGAGGACGTAGCCGCCGTGCTCAAGGACCGCCCGCACCTCGCGGCGGCCGAGGGCGGTCGGCGTGGCCCGAACCCCGATCCCGGCCAGGGCGCGAGGGGCGGGGTGTCGGTCGCGGACCAGATCCGCGAGGCCGAGCGCAACGGGGATCACCGGGAAGCGCTGCGGCTGAAGACCGCGCAACTGCTCGAACGCAAGTCGAGCTGATCGGCGTCGAGGTGTCGGCGTCGTAGCAGAACAGGAGAAATGCGATGCCCGGCATTACCGGCATGATCACCACGTTCAACTCGCCGAACTACGTGGGCGAGCTGTTCGCGGTCACGCCGACCGATACCCCGCTGCTGTCCTCGATCGGCGGGCTGACCGGCGGCCAGTCCACGGACTCCACGATCTTCACCTGGCAGTCCTACGACCTGCGCGCGGCCGACAACTCCCGGCAGCGCCTGGAGGGCGCGGATGCCCCGGAGCCCGAGGCCCGTACGCGCTGGAACAACTTCAACACGGTGGAGATCCATCAGGAAGCGCTGGACATCTCCTACACCCGCGAGGCCGCAACCGGCCAATACGCGGGCACCGGTTCGGCGGTGTCGACCTCGGGCGCGATCAGCGGCATCAACCCGGTCGGCGACGAGCTGACCTGGCAGACCCAGCGGCACCTGGAGCAGATCGCCCGCGACATCGAGCTGTCCTTCATCACTGGCACGTTCGCGCAGCCGACGGACAACACCCAGCCGCGCAAGACGCGGGGCCTTCTCCAGGCCATCCAGACCAATGTGATCACCAACGCCACCGCCGCCGCGCTGACCGAGGAGCTGATCGTGGATCTGCTCCAGGAAACATGGGAGAACGGCGGGCTCACCGTTTCGGAGACGGCGACGCTGATCTGCAACGCCTTCCAGAAGCGACAGCTCACCAAGGCATTCATCGCCGACAAGGGCTACCGCGAGCAGACCCGCAACGTCGGCGGGGTCGCGTTGCAGACCATCGAGACCGACTTTGGGCGGCTGAACATCATGCTCAACCGCTACATGCCCGCCGACACGGTGATCGTCGCGTCGCTGGACGAGCTGGCCCCGGTGTTCCTGCGCATCCCCGGCCGCGGATTCCTGTTCACTGAGCCGCTGGCGAAGACCGGCGCCAGCGACAAGTACCAGATCTACGGCGAAGTGGGCTTGAACTACGGCAACGAGCGCGCCCACGGCAAGATCACCGGACTCACCACGACCCCGGCGGCTTGATCGTCATGGGCGGCAGGCCGAACTCCGGAACGCCGAAGGACCAGCGCATCTCCGGGCGCGGGGCCAAGCCCGGCCCGAAGAAGGGCAGCCACAACACTAAGAAGGGCGGCGGGTCGTGAAGTTCACCAGCGAGCAGCATCCCGGCCTGATCGTGCGCGACCTCGGCGTGCGCTTCACCGACGGGGTGGCCGACGTGGATGCCAAGACGGCGGCCGAGCTGCGCAAGCTCCCGCCCGAGCTGGGTGTCCGCGAGACGGGTAAGCCCGACGACGGCGACACGTCCGGCAAGGACGCTTCGGCCAAGACCCGGCGGGCACGGTCGGAGTAAGGCGTGGCCGAGCTGTTCACCGCAGCCACCCTCGCCGCGCTGGCCGGCCGCGCGGTCTCGGAGGAGACCGCCGCCGCGATCCACACGTGGGTGCTGGCGGCGATCATCGCCGAAATCGGCGACCTGCCCGAGCCGGTCCCGCCAGGGGTGGCGGCTGTGGCGCTGGAGCTGGGCGAGGCTGCTGTGCCCACACCTGGCGGTGCGGCCTCGACCACGATCGGGCCGTACTCGGCGACCTACGCCGACACCGGCAGCTCCGGTCTGGCGCTGAGCCGCGAGCAGCGCACCCGGCTGCGTCGGGCAGTCGGCAAGGGCAAGGCGTTCAGCGTCGGCACCGCTACACAGTCCGTTGTGGACGGAGAATGACGCCCGAAGGACTGATCGGGCAACGGATCACGGTGTCCCGCCCATCGGGTACCGACCGCTACGGCGATTCCCTGCCGCCCACTGTGCATGTCGTCGAGGACTGCGTCCTTGCCCCGGCGGGATCGTCCGAGGACACCGATCGGGCCGATCAGGTCACCGCGCGCATGAGGGTCTACGCAGGGCTGAACGCCGATGTCCTGGCAACTGACCGCGTGGTGCTGCCCGACGGCACCCGGTGGGCGGTCAGCGGTGAACCCCAGTGCTACCGAAGCCCGTTCGTGGAGGATGCGGGTGTGTGCGTGATCAACCTGGAGAGGGTGACCGGCTGAATGGCGAACGTCGAATTCAGACTCGACCACCAGGGCCTCGCCGCGCTGCTGCGCGGTCCCGAGGTGCATGACCTGATCATGGATCGGGCGCGGGGCGGCGCGCAGTTCGCCCAGCGCATCGCGCCACGCAGGACCGGCGAGTACGCCGCGAACCTCCGCGCCGAAGACGGCGGGCTCGGCGGCCGACGCAACGACCGGCCCGTAGGGCTGATCGTGGCCACCGCACCGCACTCGGCGGCCGTGGAGTGGGGCAACGAGTGCCAGCCGCACGCCTATCACGTGCTCAGTCGCACGATCGACATCGTGGAAGCGGGCTAAGACATGGGCCTGGTCCTGCCTCCGTTTCCGGACGCCGAAACCGTCGTGATGACGCTGCTGGAGCAGGTCGCGCCCACGGTCACCGCGACTCCGGCCGACCTCACGCCGCCGCTGATCAGGGTGAACCGCGTCGGCGGCAGCGACGACAGGATCACCGACTTCCCCCGCGTGGAAGTGGCCTGTTATGGCCTGGACCGCGCGCAGGCATGGCAGCTTGCGGAGCAATGCCGCCAAGTGATCCTCGGCAGCATCCGGTCCCGAGTGGACGGCGTGCTCATCGACGACGCACGCACCGACAACCCACCGACGCAAGTGCCCTACGCGACCACTGAGGACACTCGCCGCGTCATCGGCTATTTCCGGCTGGCCTGGCGAAGACCGGGATCATTTCTTAAGGATTAGCCCGAGGACTCCAATCACAAGGGTTACGACAACGCCCGCGACAGAAATTGCACCTACCTGCCGGTGACGTTGGCTCGATCTCTCATCTTCTCTGTACTGCTCCAGCGATTGCGCACGCAATACCGCACCCGACGACCCGAAAATAAAGTGGAGTGTCCACATTACGACGCACGTGATCGACGAAGTCAGAATGTACGTCACGACGAGAAAAGCAGGCGTCTCGCCTTTTTGTAGCAATCCTATGGTTCCCGAAACTAGCGTCACCAGGAAAGTTAGGCTGACGAAGATCCTTAACCCCGAGAGAAGGCGGTCTGCCGGACTATTGCTCCGAAGTCGCGTACGCCGCGCACGCGCCCACTTGTAAACCGCATCGCGTTCGCGTTTGCTTCCTCTTACTCTGGCCTGGTTGGCGTTTAAAGTAACCATAAATCCAGAGCGCCCTGTGATCCAAACGGATCTCAGCTCATCATCGGATAGGCTGCGCAAGTCTTCGGCTTCAGAAAAGCTGCCGCCATCGAACGCCAATGTGGCCTGATTCTCAGGATCAAGAGACCGAGTTACCGCAAGAAGGGCCTCTAGGTCATCAATGGTCACGAGCACATGGCCGAGGTTTCGCACGCCATAGTCGTCTGCATCGCGTACCGCCCTTGTCACTGACACCCAGCAACTGTACAGCGCTCAGTATGCGTTTAAACGCGATTCAACACGTCGGGAGTGATCCATGACTACGCCAACGACCACCACATACGACGCGCTCAAGAAGAAGCAGAGCGACCTGATCCGCAAGGCGCTGGAGGGCTCGATCTTCATCGCCGACGCTTCCGCGGATCTGCCGACGGCGCTGACGACCGGGGCCACCTCCGATCTTCTCCCGCTTCCCACCGGCTACGAGGACATCGGCTGGGTGGACAAGGGCGACGGTGCCACCTGGAGCAAGAGCGTGGACACCTCCGACGTGAATTCCTGGGGTGCGGTCGAGCCGACCCGGCGCGACATCACAAAGCAGACCGACGGCCTGAAGTTCACCGCGCAGGAGACGAAGCGCCGGACCCTGGAGCTGTACGAGGGCGTCAACCTCTCCGGCGTCACCCCCGACGCCACCACTGGCGAGGTCACCTTCGACCGCCCGCCCCGCCCGACCACGCGCACCTTCCGCGCGTTCGGGCTGTTCGTCGATGGCGTCGGCCCGGACACCATCTACGTCGCCAAGCTCGCGCCGAAGGCCGACGTCACCGACACCGGCGATCAGAAGTGGTCCGACGGTGACGACCCGGTGGGCTACGAGGTCACGATGACCGCCAACTACGACGACGAAGTCGGCACCGCCATGCGGTTTTTCTTCGGCGGCCCCGGATGGAAGGCGCTCCTGGAGGAGATGGGCTTCACCACGGCCTGACGGCCCCTCAGACGTGGCGCGACGCTCACGGACGGGGTGGCCGTGGCGTCGCGCCACACCCTTCGCCCCGCGTATCCGACCACCCCGCGCTCAGCAGAGGAGGACCGCGATGCCCACCCTGCGCTCTCCGAACGGCAGGACGTACCGCACCGAGGACGAGGCCGAGGTCCGCAACCTCACCCTCGGCCACGGCTACACGGTCGTGCCCGAGGACCAGCCAGCCGCGCCAGATCAGCCGGCCACCGAGGAGCACGACGAGCACCAGGACGACGACGAGTACGAGGACGACCAGTAGAAGGAGACCACCCCGACGATGGGCAGGAAGTACAAGTTCAACCGCTACGTCCGCGAGGCCAGGAGCGAACCGTTCGACCTGGAGCTGGACGATGGCCAGGAGATCAGCATTCCGGCCCCGGACGGGGACACGGTGCTGGAGATCGAGGAGTCCCGCAGCTCACGCCGCACCCTGGAGCTGCTGACCGGCGACTACTTCGACCAGGTCTACGAGCTGGTACGCCACGAGCCCGCGAGCGTGCTCAACGGCTTGGTCGCCGACATGGCGGACCACTTTGGACTGGCGGCGGCCCCGCCGGGGGGTACGCGGGCCTCGTCGCGCTGATCGAGGACTACGGCGAGGCGCTTGAATACGACCTCCAACGGGAGCTGGGGATCGACATCCTGGAGTTTTTCCGCGCCGAGCGGCCGTGGGCTCAGCTTCTCCGGCTGGCCGAGCGGCTGCCCGACCACAGCCACTACAAGGTCGCCATCCACGACGATGACGAGCTGGCCCAACGCCAGCGCGCCACCGAGCACGAGATGGGCAAGCGCAGCTCCGGCAAGTCCAGGGTGGACGCGCACACCTGGACGCCGGAACGGGCGGCACTGACCGACGTGGCCGACATCCTGCTCGCTATCCGGGCCTCGCTGGAGGCGCAGCGCACCGGCAAGAAACAGAAGGCCACGCCGATGCCCCGGCCCCGGCTGGCACGGGACCGCTTGGCGGCGGCCGAGAGCTACCAACGTCATCGCGATCGGGTGCGGCTGATGCTCGGGAGGTGACTCCCGCGTGGCGTATTCGGCCGGTGCAGCGTACGTCCAGTTGCTCCCCAGCCTGCGCGGCTTCGGCAGCTCGGCGGCCTCACAGATCAACTCCCAGCTCTCGGGCGTCGGTGGTCCTGCCGGACAGCAGATTGGCCGAAATGTCGGCGGGGGGATGGAAACCGGGCTGTCGGCCACCCTGACCCGGCTGCGCGGCCGGTTTGATGCTCTGGCCCGTGACGGGTCGGCGTCGATGGGCACGCTGGCGCGAGGCACCGCCCCGGTACTCGATCAGCTCGCCCGAGTCAGTCCCGTACTGGGGCGAGTCCGCGACGGCTTCAACGACGGCCGGGTAGCGGCGACGGCGTTCTCTGGCGCGGCGGGCACCGCGGGCGGGCGCCTACGCGCCGTGGTCGATCACACCGGTCGCGTCGGTGCCGGCTTCGGCGCGATGGCCACGTTGAGCGAAGGCGCGATGACGCGGACCGGCGGCGCGATCGGGCGCGGCCTGCTCGCACCGATCCGAAGCGCGAACAACCTGCTGGCCAGCTACGGCATTACCGCCGGGACCGTGTTCGGTCTCGCTGGCGTCGCCGCGGCTGGCATGGGCATCAAGTTCGCGGCCAGCCAAGAGCAGGCCCAGATGGCGTTCACGACGATGCTCGGCGGTGCTCAGGAGGCCCAGCGGTTCGTAGCCGAGCTCCAGGATTTTGCGGCGAGGACCCCGTTCGATCTGCCGTCAGTGACCACCGGGGCGCAGCGGCTCATGGCGTTCGGGTTCGCCGCTCAGGACGTGCTGCCCACATTGACCGCGATCGGCGATGCCGTGTCGGGCATGGGCGGCTCGGCGGAGCAGATCAACCAGGTCGTGCTGGCGATCGGGCAGATGTCGGCCAAGGGCAAGGTCCAGGGCGACGAGATCTTGCAGCTCACCGAGGCCGGGATCCCGGCGCTGCGCATCCTCGCCAACCAGTTCGGGGTCACAACTGGCGAGTTGCAGGACATGATCACCAAGGGGCTGGTCCCCAGCGCCGAGGCGATCCCCAAACTCATGTCCGGCATCCAGCAGGGCACCCAGGGAGCGGCGGGGCAGACGCAGGCGTTCGCCGGGATGATGGCCAACCAGGCCACGACCTTGACCGGCATCTGGTCCAACTTCACCGACAACCTGAACAAGGCGCTGGGCCAGCTCGTCACGCCCGCGCTGCCGCTGATCAAAACCTCGTTGGGCTTCCTGACCGATGCGCTCGACCAGGTTCCCGCGCTCCTCCAGTCCATTGCAAACAGTCCGCTGTTCCAATTGGTCACGGGCGCGCTCAAGACGGCCTTCGCTGAGATCAGCGGTGGTGTCCGGGCGTTCTTCGCTGCCTGGCGCGAGGGCGGGACCGACCTCACCTCGTCGGGCGTCGCGGGCTTCCTGGAGGCGGTCGGGTTGGCGGCCCGCAACGTCTGGGACGCGCTCCAGCCAGTCGTGAGCCTGTTAGGCCAGATCGCGGGAGCCGCGATCGTGGGGGGCTGGCGGTTACTGGGTGATGTGCTCGGCGGGTATGTGGCACCCGCGCTGATCACGGTGTCCACCTGGGTCCGGCCGCTGACGCCGGTCATCGTCGGCCTGGCCATAGCGTTCGCGACCTGGTACGGGATCGCCGCCGCAGTGGCGGCGGTGACCGGTGCGGTCACCCTTGTCCGGAACGCGATCATGGCCGTGCGCATTGCCTGGCTGGCACTGAGCCTGGTCTTCGCCGCGAGCCCGATCGACTTCATCATCGCCTTGGTTGCGGGTCTGGTCGCCGGGGTCATCTACGCCTGGACGCACTTCGAGGGCTTCCGCGCCGTCGTACTCGCCTGCTGGCAGGCCATCCAGGACGCGGCGCTGTGGGCCTGGAACAACGCGATCAAGCCCGCCTTCGACGGGATCGTCGCCGGAGCGCTGGCGGTCGGCTCGGCGGCGGTGTGGCTCTGGCAGAACGCGATCGTGCCTGCGTTCAACGGGGTCGTCACCGCCGTGGAAGCTGTCGGCGCGGCGGCCGTGTGGCTCTGGCGGAGCGCCGTCGCAGCGTTCAATGCGGTGGCTGCGGCAGCGGCCTGGCTCTGGTTCAACGTGCTTTCGCCTGTGTTCAGCTTCATCTGGCTGGCGGTTCGGGTGCTGGCGGCGATCGTGTTCACGGTGCTCGTCACGCCCTGGGTGATCGCGTTTCAGGCGCTCGCGGCGGTAGCGATGTGGCTGTGGGACAACGCGCTCGGGCCGTTCTTCAGCTGGGTCGGCGAGCAAGCGGCGGCACTGTGGAACGCCTGGGTTCAGCCCGCGATTGACGGGATCGTCGCCGGGTTCCGGTTGCTCGGCGCTTCGGCAATCGCATTGTGGACAGACTGGATCAAGCCCGCGATCGACTGGATCATCAGCGGATTCCGGTGGCTCGGCGCTGAGGCTAGTGCACTGTGGACAGATAAGATCGTCCCAGCGTTCGACGCGATCGGCCAGGCTTTCGTTTGGCTCTATGACCACACGATCGGCTTTGTTGCAAACCTGATCGTCAGCGCGTTCCGTGCGATCGGCGATTGGGCCGTGTGGCTGTGGACGCAGCAGATCGTTCCTACCTGGACGGCGATCTCGACCGCGATTTCCGACGCCTACCACGGCACGATCGCGGTGGTGTTTGGCTTGCTGCGATGGGCGCTGCGAGCTTGGCGATTTCTTCACCTGGGTCTACGAGGCGCGGATCAAGCCAGCCTGGGACGCCGTGGGGTCGGCGATCCAGTGGGTCTACGACCACTGGATTCATCCGGCGTTCGAGGCGGTCAAGTCGGCGGTTCATTCCGTGGGCGAAGCCTTCGACGCGGCCGTTGCCTGGATCGGCAGGGTCTGGGATCGGGTCAAGGGCATCGCGGCCGTGCCGGTCAACTTCGTGATCGATTGGGTCTATAACCGGGGCATCCGCGCGGTCTGGAACTGGGTCGCCGACTTCTTGGGCCTGGGTAAGCTCGCCGAGGCCACGCCTATCCAGTTTGCCGGGGGCGGTGTGCTGGCGGGGTACGCGCCCGGCCGCGACGACGTACCGGCACTGCTGTCGCGCGGGGAGTCGGTCCTCACACCGGAAGCCACGCGGCTGGTCGGTCCGGAAAACGTGCTGGCGCTCAATGCTGCGGCCTCCGGGCGTCCGGCCACCGTGGTAGGGCGCGGCGGATTCTCCGGCGGAGGCATCGCCCGGTTCGCTGGCGGTGGCGTCATCGATTCGCTCCTGTCCCTTGTGGAGGGCATCGGCGAGGGCGTGGTCTCGCTGTTCAAGGACCCGGTCGGTTGGGTCAAGGCGCGCATTGGATTCCCGGACTCTCCCTGGATCACGATGCTGGCCAAGATGCCGGGCGAGTTGATCGGCAAGGCCGTGGACTGGCTGTGGGCCAAGATCAACCCGTTCTCCTCCGGCGAGCCCGGTGCGCCCACCGTCGGCGGCGATCTGGCCGGGTGGATTCGCGCAGCGATGATGTTCGCGGGCGTGCCCGCGAACTGGGAAGGACCGCTGCGGACGCTGATCATGCGCGAGTCCGGCGGCAACCCCCGCGCGATCAACCTCTGGGACATCAACGCCCAACGGGGAGACCCGAGCCGGGGTCTCATGCAGACCATCGGGTCCACCTTCGATGCCTACCGAGACCGGCGGCTCTCGGCCGACATCTACGACCCCATCGCCAACCTCGTCGCGGGCATCAACTACATCAAGAGCAGCTACGGAACCATCTTCCGCGTTCAGCAGGCCGTCGGCCCCACCCCACAGGGCTACGACCAGGGCGGCTGGCTCCCACCCGGGCTGTCCACTGTCTACAACGGCACCGGCCGCCCCGAGGCCGTCTTCACAAGTGATCAGTACGAGGCCCTGGTCGGACAGATGCAAGCCGGAGAACCTGCGCGCTACATCACCGTCTACGCGCGCACCGACGCCGACCCTGAGCACATCGCTCACTCCGTCGATCGACACCTGGCAATCGGCACGCGACTGTAGGGGGTGAGCGATGCCGCAGGGCGCGCACGTCTGGACCCTCGACTGGCTGACCCTGCATCCCGACGGCGACTACCGCGATGCCTCCGGCGTGCAGTGGATTCTCACGAAAGAGCAAGGTTTCTGGAGCTCCCCGGCCACGAACGCAAGCCTGTCGCCCCGGCTCGCGCGGCACGGGGCCTACCGCTCTCCGGGATGGAAGAAGCAGCGCACGATCTCGCTGACCGGGCGGGCCTACGCCGACGACTACGCCGTTCTCCGCCAGGCCGAGTCCAATGTGCTCGGCCTGCTGTCCGATCCCATGAAACCGGCGACGCTGACTTGCTACTCCGAAATCGGCGCGCTGTGCTGCGAGGTGTACCTGGACGACGAGATCCTGTGCACACCGCTGGACGTGATCAGCGAGCCCGGGATCGAGTTCAGCGTTCAGGTCGTCGCGCCCGATCCGGCGAAGTACGCCGTCGAACAGCAGGTGATGTCCTCCGGACTCCCGCGCGACGCAGGAGACGGGCTGGACTTCTCCCAGATCATCGCGGGCGACACGAACCAAGGGCTGTTCTTCGGCTGGGGTGCCGATGACGACGGGCTGACCTTCGGCACCTCGAACGCCTCCGGGTTCATGCTGCTGACCAACCGCGGAACAGCTCCGACCACGCCGGTCTACACGCTGTACGGCCCGCTGACCAATCCGACGCTCACCGCCGGGACCGCGAGCATGCGCTACAACGCCGTGCTCGCAGCAGGGGAATACGTGGTGATCGATCCAGCGGCCCCCTCGGTCCTCCTCGGCGGCACCGCCGGGCGTCGCCAGCTCCTCAGCCCCGCGCAGTTCGGAGCCTTCGCCGTACCGCCGGCCAGCCCCACTGGCGAACCCGGCGTGCTCTCCGTCGGCCTCACGCACACCGGAGCGGTCACCGACAGCGGCTACGTCACGGCCGTCGTCCGCTCCGCGTGGTTCTAACCCGATTTCCCGCTTACCGGAAGGAGATCCCGACGTGGGCGTGTACTCCAACGAGCCCGACCCGCCGGTCTACTACCAGGCGGTCGAGGCGTCCGACTGCGTGCGCTACACCGACCTGAGCCAGGCGCAGTGGTTCATGGACCGGATCAACTACGCCTTCGGCGGCCAGCAGTCCACCAACGTCCGGATGGGTGAGGACGGCACCACGATCCGCTGGTTCGGCTACTACTTCCTGCACCTCGGTGACTGGCTCTACAAGGGCAACACCGCGATCACCGACGAGGTGCTGCGGGCCTCCGGACTGCGACCGATCACGACCGAATGGCCGCAGGACCCCGCTCCCGAACCGGCGCCAGGGGCGTAAGCAGTGGTCGCGCTCGGAACCTCGGTTACCTCGGCCTACGACCCGTGGGCGGTGCAGTCCCGCGTGGGGCTCACCGATGCGCGGCTGGCGCTGGATTCCGTGTTGATGCCGCGCCCGAACCTGAGCTACATCGACTACCGCAGCGGGATCATGGCCAGCGGCGACACCGCCGGAGTAGGCGGCAGTTCGCACATGGCCATGAGGGTCAAGCCCGCGACGTCCGGCCTGGCGGTCACCGTCGAGATGGGCAACGCCGTCATCAACACGCCGGGCCTCGGCGCGTACATGTGCGCGCTGGACTCGGTTAAGACCCTGAGCCTCGCGGCATCCAGTTCAACCACCAACCGTATCGACCTGATCATCGCGAGGGTCTACGACGATCTGAACCCGGCCATCGCTTCCGCGTCCGGAGTGCGCAAGTTCGCCGTGGAAGTCTGGCAGGGCGACCCGAGCACCAACACCCCGGCGGAGCCCGTTCCTACACCAACGTCCGGCTGGCACCCCCTGGCAGCGGTCAAGGTCAACAAGAACGCCACGGCGATCACCACCACGGACATCACCGACAAACGCGGGCCGGGCCTGGTGGCACGAGGCGGAATGCGGTCGTTGTTCGGACCGGACGCTCTGCCGGGCAGCTCCGCGTACTCCGAGGCCGGGGCCTATCCCGGCGATCAGCGCTGGGTGCACGCCTCGGGTTTCCAGCACCAGGTCTATTACGGCTCACCACAGGGCTGGCGCGGTGTCCACAACTGCATGGTCTACACGGCGAATCCGCCGCTCGGGCAAATGCTGTGGACCCTGGGCGCGGGCAACCTGAAGTCGGTCTGCTCGGTGACGATTCCCGACCCCGGCACGCCCTACATGATCTATCCCACCGCGCGGCTGGTCACGCAACAGTCGCCCGGAACGGCAGTCGATGTCCACACCAAAGTGGACGATCCCATTACGGGCTCAGCGGTCAATTGGGTCGGCGACGACACGGGAAACGTCAACGCTGACACCCGCCACGTCTACTCGGTGCCGCCGATCATGTACGGAGAGCTGACCGGGCAGCACACCGTCTATCTGACGGCTCAAGTCATCGCCACCACGACCGGCGGCGGATTCGGGTACCGGGGCAACGATGTCGGACACAACCTGCTGTCCGTCTGCGTCTACCCGTCCACAGTGCAGCCCCCGGCAGTCTGATGAACGACTGGCGAGTCATGGTGGCCGAGACGGTCACCGGGAACGTGCTGGCCGATGTGACGCCTCGCGACCTGCCGTCCTTCTCGCGGAAGCTGACGGACAAGGGAACCTGGACGATCAACGTCGTCCCGGACGACCCGGCGAACGCCAGTCTCGATCTCCACTCCTACACCGACGCCGGGCGGTTCTCCTGGGCGATCATCTACGGCACAGTCGTTGTGCAGGCCGGGCCGACGTTCACCCACTCCTACGACGAGAACTCCCGCACGCTGTCGGTGTCCGGTACGGGCATCCAAGGGCTATTCGACCGGCGAGTGTTGCGCAACCCCCTCGGATACACCGCGATCGTCAATCCCAGCGAGGACCTGACGATCTCGAACAAGAGCCTGCGCGGCATCGCCCGCGAGATCGTGGCCGCCAACCTGGCACAGAGCGGCTACGGCCTGCCGATCGACCTGCCCGCGCCGGAGGCGGGGACCAACACCCGCTCCTACTACGGCTACGACCTCGCGAGGGTCTGGGACCGGCTGGACGACCTCGCCAAGGTGATCGACGGCCCAGAGCTGGATTTCTGGCCCTACCTGGTGCCCGGCGAGAACAAGCTCCGCTGGCAGATGCTCATCGGCTCGCCGCTGCTCGGCGACCAGCAATCCGCGGCGGTCTGGGACTACGGCGGCGCGCTGTCGACGATCGACGTGGACGTGAACGGCAGCGTCAGCCCGTGCACCCGCGTGTGGGTCAAGGGCTCGGGCAGCGAGCGCGGCCTGATGACCGGGTTCGCTGAGGACACCACCTTGGTCGGCCTGGGTTTCCCGCCGACCGACTACGTGGACGGCGACCACACCTCAGTGGTTGAGCAGTCCACCCTGGAGAGCTACGCCGACGCCGACTTGGCCCAGTTCAGCTCGCCCACGGAAACCTGGAAGTGCTCGGTGCGCATCGACGGCGCGACGGGCACCGGCATCGAAGTCTCGCCCGCGCTGGGCAACTGGAGCCTCGGCGACGCGCCGACCTTCGGCGTCAGCGGGCACCCCTGGCTCGCAGATGGGCAATATCGGCGGCGGGTTCTCTCGTTCAGCAACCAAGACGAAGCCTCGGTGCAGCTCGATCTGCAACCGACTCCGGCGGTGATCTGATGCTCCAGCCACCCGGCACCGGCACGCTCGCCGAGCAGTTCCGCGCACTTGAACGCCGCATTGAGGAGCTGGCGCGACCCAAAGCCATGCTCCCCGTCTGCGTCATCCGCCTGAACAGCAACGTCGGTCTCGCCGCGAACGTGGACACCTTCGCGCAGACAGGCTGGAGCGCGAGCTACGACCCGTTCGGCATGTACGTGCCCGGCGCAGCCGGAGTGTCCGCCTACATCCAGATCGAGCGGGCCGGGTACTACCGCGTGCACTTCCACAGCGCCATCGGGGCAGCGAACGCCGTAGCCGGGGCGAAGGTCACGCTCAACGCCGCGAACGTCAACAACTCCATCGCGACCGACTCCGGCCAGATCCCCCAGCAGGGCGGGGACGGCGCCGTGCTCGACGCCATCCGCTCGCGTACCTATCTCAACCTCGGCGACAAGCTCTACTGGTCGAACTGGTGCTTCGCCGCCGCCACGCTCTATGGATCGTCGCTCGGCGTGCCCAGCGAGATCACGGTGCAGTACAGCAGTTCCCTGTGACGCGAAGGGGGCCTGGTGCTGCCCCGTCCACTGGTCACCGCGCTCGCGATCCTGTCAACTACCCATCCAACCCGCCGTCGTGCGGGGACAGGTCCGCGAGGCGGTCGGCCAGTACCTCGCCAAGCGGGCCGAAGCAGAAGCCGAACGACAGAAGCACCCCTACCCGCCGCCCCCACGTGACCTGTGCAGATGAAGGAGGCCCGCGATGACCGAGCCCGAATCGCCCACCGACGAACCGCCGGCTGCGACGGCAGGCGAGGAGTCGCACGAGGACGCCTGGCAGCTCGCCGGAGAGGAAGCCGACGCCCCGGAGGACACGGGTAGATCGGCAGATGAGGAAGGTGAGTCCTGATTGGCGTGGCGTCTCGCCAACGCACTGATAGACCTGCGCAACGAGGTCAACGCCCGCTGGCCGAACCGGGACCGGACCTCCGACGGCACGATCGGCGACGCGGCGCACGCCAGCCGGACCAGCGATCACAACCCCTGGATCATCGACCGCAACGGCGTCGGCGTGGTCCGCGCGATCGATATCGACGTAGACGGCATCGACGCGGCCTGGCTCGCCGAGTACCTGCGCCAGCGCGGCCTGACCGGGCATGACGGCCGCACGGGTGACCACCGGCTGACCAATGGCGGGTACGTGATCTACAACCGCCGGATCACCAACGCCGACTTCTCCGGCTGGCACGCCTACACCGGCACCGATCCGCACACCGGCCACGTCCACATTTCGTTCTCCCGGACGAATTACGACGACCGGGCCGGGTGGGGCATTGCCGGGGGAAGCCCCGCGCCCGCACCGCCGCCATCCGGCCGCCCCACGATCCAGGAGGGCTCCACCGGCCGCGCCGTGAGCGACCTCCAGGCATACCTGGACCTGGTCTACCCCGCGTACTCGAAGCTGGCCGTAGACGGCATCTTTGGCTCGAAGACCACGGCCGTGGTCCGGGAATTCCAGCGGCGCTCCGGCCTCGCGGTCGACGGCATCGTGGGCGCGCAGACTTGGTCCAAGCTCGGGTTTCGGTGATAGCTCATGGAAAAGTACGCGAATCGGCCGCGCCCCATCCTGGAAGCAATCCGCGGTGGCGGGTGGAAGACGATCCTAGGCACCCTGCTCGCGGCAGCGGTGTCTTTCGGCGTACTCAACGCCGAACAGGCGACTGCGCTCGACAATCTTGTGGCTGCGGTGGTCACCCTGGTCACCTTCGCCACGTCCGCCGTCGCGCAGTTCCATGTCCTCGACAACGCCGAGCCACTGGTGACGCCGGTAGCAGCACCCCACGATGACGCCGACCGGCCACTGGTCCCGGCCGCAGATCCGGAGCCGCCGCCCCTGATGTGATGGCGCGCGCTCCGCACTCGATCGATGTCCTGCTACCGTGACCTTGCGGCGGTCATTCCGTAGGGGACTGAATAGGCCCCCGTCTGTCCTATCGGGACAGACGGGGGCCTTTTCTTTGTGACCAAATGATGTCAGAGCGCTCGCTCCGCGCCAGCGGAAGCTATTGTGTGACCGAGTTCAGGCAGTCAGCCGCAACTCGCGCGGTATGTCCTCGTCGATGACGACGACCATCACCCCACGCCCGTGCAGGCGTGTCATCGCATTCGCCACGTTCGTCAGCGTCGGCCCGAAAACGTCCAGTTGGGGCACTCGCACCTCATCGCCCCGGCGCAGCACCGACAGCAGCCGCTCGAACATCGGCGGACGCTGACTGCCCTTCCAGATGTCCACATACACCTCAGAGCAGCCGAAGTACAGCATCCATCGGCCCTGTACGTCCGACGTACCAGCGACCGCCTGCGGGTGCACACGGAGGTAGCCGTAGACCGTCATGACAGCCCCACGCTCGCCGGGCCGACGGGAAGCCCCTTGGCCAGGCGGTGCTCCTCAAAGGCCACGTACACCTCATCACGGATCACCCCACGATCACCGATGTCGTAGCCGTTCTCGCGGCCCCAGTCGCGTGCCATGTTGCGGTAGCGCTTCTTGGCCTTCTCCGTCTCGGCTGGGCCGCCAGGCTCGGACTTGTACCAGGGCTTGCCGTTCGTCGTGCTCGGCATCGACGGCCGGGCTAATGCGGGCGAGGGGCGCTTGCCGTTGACGGGGTTTTTCTCCGGCCTGTGCTTGCCCAGCCGTGTCGCCACGTTGATGTACGGCGCCATCAGCTCGCGGAACTCGGCGGCATTCTCGTCGGATAAGTCCACCGAGTACGTCTCACCGTCGAATGCGAACACCAGCGTGTGATCGGCTCGTGTGTCGTGGTCGAAGTCGTCGACCAGAAGTACTTGCGTCGCCACGGAAAACCTCCCTCACGCAGCCTTCGCGGTCGGCTTACGAGTGCGCATCTTTCGCTTCCCGCGCACCTGCCGACGCCTTCCCATCTGTTGCTCTGCAAAGAATTGGCGCACGTCTTGCTTTGTGACCGTCACGCCCTCCTGGAGATAGCCGTCCACGTAGTCGTATTCACGCTCGCCGATCTTGACCATCGTCCAGGGCTCAAAACGATCCACCGCGCCGGAATGGCAACGCATACACTCCAGCTCGGTGGACCAGCACTCGTCACTCCGACCCTTGTTGCGCACGAGGAATCCATCGTGGGTCGGATCCCAAGCGTGGTTCCACCGCCTACAACGGAGCACTTCCGGCGGTGCGGCTTCCAGGTACGCACGGACCTCGGCATCCATTGCGGACGCAGTTGCCATACGGGGTCACCCTTCCTGTGCGGTCTCCTGCGTGTTGAAACGGATTTAACACCTGCAACGGAGAGTGAGCAACCATGTGGCCGCAGAAACTTGCGCCGAATCGGTGAGCGGTCTGCTCCCAGGCAAGACAAAAGCCCCGCCGTCCGCATCGGACAACGGGGCCTTCGGGTATGAAAACTAGACGGCGTAAGCCAAAGCGTCGAACTCATGCTTGGCAATGCCGTCGCGGAACGCGACAACCTCGGCCTCGGTGAACTCCAGCTCGATGCCTGACCAGCCGCTACGCCGGAAGAGATACACGCCGTCCTCATCGCGGCGACCGATCTCCAGGCACAGGCCCTCGGTCCGGCCCTCGCGTGCGGCGACAAGGAAGGCGTCGAACTCTGCCTCGGTGAACCTGAGAGCCCGCGTCACGTAGTCCGCGGTGCCCTTGAGCTTGTCGTCGCGCATCTCGACCCAGCCATCGCGGCGGGCTACCTCGACGCACTGCTTCTTGGGGTCACTGCGGGACGCCTTGCGGAACTCATGCTCGGCGAAGACCGGCGAGGTGGTGGTCATGGTGCGATCTCCCTAGGGGGTAGGGTTTTCCATCTTCTTGTACTCATCCGCCACCTGCTTCATGAAGGCGCGGCTTTCCTCGAAGCGGAGGGCGGCATTGGTGAGGCGTGCCCAGGCGGACTCGTAGGATGTGAGCGCCTTGCGGTCATCCAGGTAGCGGATCTCGCCTTCACCTTCGGTGTAGGCCAGCTCCAACGGCCCGGCCGCGCCCGGCGAGGGCACGCGAAGCAGCGTGAACCGATGGCCGATCGGTGAGCGACGGCCGGGCGGCGTATAGAACGGGAACACCTGAATCATCACGCGCTTCCTGTTCGACAGGTTGATCAGGTGCTCGATCTGCTCGCGCATGATTTCGGGGTCGCCCCACATGCGCCGCAGGCATGATTCGCTGAGCACGAACTGGACTGTCGGCGGGTCGCTCTTGTCCAGGATCTCCTGCCGCGCGAGCCTGGCCTGAACAAAGTCATCGCTGGTAAGGCTGAGGTCTTCGTCGTCCGGGAGGTCGGCGTGCTGGGCGCGGGCGTACGCCTCGGTCTGCAACAAGCCAGGAACGACCTCGACTTCGGCCGACCGAAGCTGGTCCATCACGTTCTCAAGGTCGACCAGCAGCCGGATGTCCTCGCTGTACGCGCGGCGGTGGCCGGTTGACCAGAATCCTCGCTTGTGGTTGTCGCGGCGTAGCTCGCGCAGCGCTTCCTTGTATCCCTCGTCGGTGAATCCGAGGCGGGACGCCAACAGGTCCAAGTCGCCGACGGCGATCGTTCCCGCTCCGCTGATCAGACCGGCTATACGGCTCTGGCTGGACTCGATGATCGAGCCGGCCTCGGCCTGCGAGACGCCCGCACTCTCGATCATGTGCGCGATCTCGCGGCCCAGCAGGAGCTTCCTGGCGGTACGCATCTTGGCCATCGGCATTGGGTGCCCTCTCTGCGACGTGCGGCGTGATGGTCACCGAGCGGACACCCCTCCTTTCCTGCCACAGAGGGTATCGCCCGGTGCTACCCGATTGGAGGGGTAGGCAAAGGTGATTATCACTGTACTGTTATCGCTAGTACATACAGCTCATGCAATCGAGAACTTGAGATGCAGAGCTTACAAGTGATTGCGGAGGCCAAATTGCCCGCACCCAGAATTCAGGCGAACTCCCGTGCGACCAGGAAAAACCTCGCCCACACGTCGCTGCGTCTTCGCCAGTGAGACCACCCCGGCCCGTCCTGTGGCCCACCAGGCTGGACGCGCCGGGTTCATGTGGCGGGCGACGCAGCGTCGAGCCAACGGGATTTGGCGATGTCCCCAGGCTCCGCGCGTCGCCCGCCGCCCCTCAATACGTGATCGACGAAGTCGGGAGATGGACAACAGGAGGCGGAGCTGATGTCAGGCCAGGTTGAGCGCTTGTACGTGACGTGGATGCGCAGTGGTGCCGACGGCCAGGATCACGCCGTCACGGACGAGCAGCAGGCACGCCTCCACGAGGGACTTGGCTTCAGCGAAGCGTTCTGCGGTGACCTCGTTGTTCCGGTCTCGCTGACCAATCCGCCGGGGCGCAAGTGCCCGCGCTGCCTGGCCTATCGGCTGGCCCGGGCCACATTGTCCGACCTCGATCTCCGCATGAAGCCGCGCCACCGCCGCCGCTGTCGCGGCGGCCTGCTCCGGCGGCTTTTCAGGCTCCCCGCCCAACCCGACCTCCCACCGGACCGGGCGGGATCCGACCACGGCGGCCCTGTGGAGGCATGCCCCCCGAACTCCGCAGGGTCGCCGTGTTCCACCACGCCGAGGAATGATCATGTTGCTCACCCCCACAAACGAAGACGTTCCGCACATCGCCGCCCTCCAGCGGGCGGTTGAGGCCGGATTCAAGTTCATGCACCTACGCGACGGACACGGCGAGCTGGCAGCCATCTACGCCGAGCGGAGGTGCGGCTACGGCGTAGTCGAGAACATCACCTTGCGGGGGATGGACGAGGCAGTCGCCGCCCGATTCCGCGTTGAGGACTATCCGCACGGCGACCCGCTGTGGCGAGAGCACGGCACGGTGGAAGAAGTCATCACGGCGGTCCTGGAACTGCCGCCACACGGTTCGCCCGGCGCACCGAACAGCACACACCGTCGCGGCAGCGGCCTCTGGGTTCCAGGCGAGGGATTTTGAACGTCGTGGCGGAGGCGTGGAAGGGCGTCTGGAGCAGGCAGGTCATCCACCGAGTACTGCCCGAGAACGCCCAGCGCCTCCAGGCCGACGGACGCCTTTCGGTCTCGCGGAATGCGGTGCCGCCTGCGTGCCCGCGCCACCAAGACCGGGCCAGCACCACTGCACGACCTGTTGGCCATTCGGATCACCGAGTACTACTTCGCGGCCGATCTGACGGCCTCGCGGACAAGCAGAAGGAGAACAGGCCGATGATCGTCGCGTTGATCGCGCTCGGCGGTGCAGCTCTCGCAGCCGTGTCGTGGTTGCTGGTTCGCTACTACGTCGAGGAGGGCAAGCACAGCGGGGCTGGCGAAGGCGCACTGACGGTGCGCCACCTGCTAGACCAGGCAGCCGCCGAGTCAGCACGCAGACCCCGGCATTTACTTCGCGAACCGGTCACCCTTCGCGGCGACTTGGCCGATGACCTCGCCGTTGTGGAGACGAGGTTCCTGCCGCTGGTCGAAACCGGTCTGCCGCTGGGCGAAGCCGACTGCGCGTGCCATCCGGGCATGCTGCGCCGAGTCCTCGTCGGGCTGGAACGGGCCTAAGGCCCGGCGCGGGTACAGCAGCCGCCCTGCCCTCCAGAGACCCGGTGCCTCACTCGCGGCTCGATCGTAGGAAATCCGAACACGTAAGGAGGAACGAGCGGTGCCCGTAATACCAAGTGGTCGCCCATCGGCAAGGGAAACGCCGTTATCGCCTCGGCCCAACGTGGCGATCGCAGGACTGACGGCGGCCGGAAAAACCACGCACGCGAGGCTTCTCGCCGACGCGCTCGGCTACCGGTACGTATCGGCGACTGGAATCCTGCTGGAGTTGCTGGGGATCGAGTCCGACACGGGGCGAGCATGGTTCGATCACCAGGAGCGTATACGGAAGGCCAGATCTGCTGGCGATGTGGACGCCGAGCTGGACCGGCGTCTGATCCAGCTCGCTACGGAAGAAGACGGACTGGTCCTCGACAGTTGGGCGATCGCTTGGACCTGCCGCGTGCCGATGGTTAGGTTGTGGTTCGAGTCGGATGCCCTGTCGCGGACCTGGAAGTGCTTCGTATCCCAGGGAGAATCACCGGAGCACGACCTCGACGGTTGCCTGCGGATCATCGAGGACAAAGACACTTCCACACGAGATTTGTTTCTTCAGCATCACGGATTCGATCTGTTTCTGGACCGAGAAATCTTCGACGCAATCCTGGACAACACGCATCTCATCCACCGGCCGACCAGACGAGCCGCAGACGCCGGGATAGCGGCGTTCGCTCCCGTCGTGCAGGCAGTAGTCGAATCTTTGCTTAGCGACCGGCAAGGCGATCTCGCGTCAGCGGCGCTCAATTGGACGAACGATCAAAGAAGTTGTTTGGTTCATGTACGCAGAAAACGGGGTGATGATCCATCATGAAGGTTGCCCTTCTCTACCCAGAAGTCTACGACATGGCACGCTTCAAGGAGAATCGGAAGGAATTCCCACCTTTCGGCGTCCTGTATCTTGCTGCCGTCATTGAACAGGCGGGGCATGCTGTCGTCATCGAAAAGGTTACTCCATATTCAGACAGTCTTGATCTGTCGGAATTCGACGCTGTTGGCTTTAGTCTCGCCAGCTCCGCCACGTATGGCATCATGCTCCAGGCTCGAATGTCGTCGACGATTCGCGATGATGCGCTGGTAATGGTCGGCGGTGTTCATTGCAACTTCTACCCGCGCGATAGCATTCGCGATTTCAGGGCGCACGTCGCCACCGATGGAGAGTCGGAGGAATCGATACTGGAGATTCTCGACCGCGCGGCAGGCAAAAGCTTCGCGGGTGTCGCCGGAGCGTGGTGGTACGACAACGGCGAATTGAAACACGAGGCTTCCCGGCCTCTTCTGCGCGATATTGACCAGCTCCCCTTGCCCGCGCGTCACCTGCTGCCGACCGAGGACTTCGTGATCTCCGATCGGTTGGCTGGGCGGAACTATCGCATGGCGCACGTCATGTTCTCGCGTGGCTGTCCGTTCCCCTGTAGCTTCTGCGCCGCCGGACAAACCCGAATCCAGTACCGCAGCGGGCAGAGTGCTCGCCGCGAGCTGACACACCTCATCGATTCCTACGGCATCGAGGGCTTCGCCATCGTCGACGACAACTTCATTGTCAATAAGAACAAGGTGGGCGACATCTGCGAGAAGATCACCGACCTAAACCTCAAGTGGTCGGCGTTGTCTCGCGTGGACACGATTGACGAGACCCTGCTAGGGAAGATGGCCGCGTCTGGTTGCATCGAAATCAAGTACGGCATGGAGTCCGGCAGTGAGCCATTGCTGAAGGCCATGCGCAAGAACACGAAACGCCAGCAGATCACCCGCGCTATCCGCGCCACGGTCGATGCAGGGATTGAGGCCAAGGTGTTCGTCATCCACGGATTCCCGGGCGAGAACAACACGACCACCGACGATACGATTTCGCTACTGAGCGAACTCGGCTCTGACCTCTCTCGCGTATCCCTGTTCCGCTTTGTCCCGCTGCCCGGCACCCAGGTCTACGATCAGGCCGATGTCTACTCGGTGAAGGGAACCCACCTTCAGTCTGACTGGGACGGCGACTGGTCGAAGTTTCACATCCACCACAACGATCAGCATTGGTGGGGAACCGACGAGCAATGGAAGGAAACCAACGAGTCCTACGTTCGACTCAAGGAATTCGTGGAGGCCAATTGGAACAGTCAAGGCTAGGTAAGCCAGTGCGGTTTCACCATCGTGACATTCATCGCGTGATAGTGTCCGATTCATGCCGCCCTCAATGCCGGTGACAACGCAGGAGTGCGACCTCGACAACTCTGAGGCCGCACTCCTGTGGAATTGGCTTCTATCTCGGCAAGGTCTCTCCACCGGTACGAAGTTTCCGTCCATCGTGGACATGAGCAACGCCTCTCTCGGCCTCCACGCTGCTCGGTTACCCTCGCCGTACGCGACCGCGCTGGCGCGTGGAACAACACCACAGGTAGCCACCACCTTGTTCGCGCCGGAGACCCAGTCCGACGTCATTACCGTGCGCTGTATGCGGAAGACGCTGCATACGCTTCCGCTGCCACTCGCTGTTGCCGCGCACGGAGCCACGCTTCACTTCCGCGAGCGTGACGCTCAACGCGCCATTACCAACGCCAGCCTGCCCATGTCCGCGATCAGCGCCGCTATCGACGCCATCACGGACCTCCTCCTCGTATACGGCGCCCTGCACCACCGAGCCATCGAGACTCGTCTGGTGACCTCCCGCCGACCTGTCGTCGCCGTCCGACTGGCACTCAAGCTGGCGTGGGAGCGCGGAATCCTCACCTACGTCAACGCGTCCGGATGCTGGAACAGGGAACACCGCACGTTCGCAGTGACCGCGAAGCAACATCCCGGACTTGACATGAAGCCCGATCGGGGAACCGCGACCAGGGAACTGATCGCCGCCTACTTCGATCGCTACGGCCCGGCCACGCTCAAGGACGCGATGTGGTGGTCAGGACTCAGCCGGACCGCGATCCTCGCCGCTATGACTGAATCACGTGGCGACTGGGTTCGCGTGCTCGCGCCGTGGAGCCCGTCGCCGATGTTCATGTACCGGCAGCGGTGGGAGGAATTCCAGGCCAGCGCGCCCGAGCAACGCTCCTCCGGTCTCAACTTCTTGGCCCACGAGGACGTGGCGCTCAAAGCCTACTTCGAGACCAGGAGCCGCTATCTCGGTTCGCTGCCTGCCCGGCAGGCGTTCAACCAGATCGGCGAGGTACTTCCCACAGTCATCTGGGACGGCCAGGTCATCGGCACGTGGTCATGGCAAGCACCCGGCAAGCGCGTGGCCTACTCCCTCGCACGGGGCCGTAGCACCACGAAGCTGCGGAAGGCCGTTGGAACCCACGCCGCGACCTTGAGCGAAGCTCTCCGGCTGGGATGGTCCAGCACGCCGCGCTATGCCGCAGAAGACCAGTTGGCACTGTTGTAACCACGTTGTGTCAAGACCAGTACCACGACCGCGCGTCAGTCAACGAGGCGGATACAGTGCCCCATCCACCCACCAAATTCCAGGAGGACCAGCAGGATGCTGCCGCTCCGTTCCGGCGCAACCCTCGCCGACCTTCAGCGCTACGTCGCCGAGATGGAGGAGGAGAGAGGGTTCGCCGATAGCACTGTGCTGGAGCAGTCCCTCAAGCTCGGCGAAGAGGTCGGCGAGCTGTTCAAGGCCGTCCGCAAGCGGGAACGCCTGCCGATCGACCACGGCTCGATCACCGGCACCGTCTCCGAGGAACTGGCCGACGTCCTGATCTACCTGTGCGCGATCGCCAACCGCGAAGGCGTAAGCCTCGAAGACGCGCTGCGGAGCAAGGAACTCCTCAACGAAACGCGCGTCTGGACGATTGACAGTGCGACGCCATGAGCAGCGGCGCGGAGCACCCGTGACTTTCTGACCGGGTGATACGTTGCTCAGATGAGGCCCCCGGCGCGCAGCCCGCGCCGGGGGCCTCTGGTATCTGTTAGCGCTGGTACCGGTAGTCGTCGTGGAAGTCCGGGTGGTCCTCGTACTCGGCGGCGAAGCCGAACACCACCCAGCGCAGATCCCAGAACCTCTGGTAGCCCGGCATGCCCTCGCACGGGTCCGCCTCGATCAGCTTGTCGATCTCGTCGAGCACGCGCCGCTTGCCCTCCAGCGCCCGCCGGCTGCGCTGATCAGGCACGTCCTCGCGCTCCTCCTCGACGCGGGTGCGGACGAAATCCACGACGTCGGGCACCTCGTAGTCCTCGTCCACCAGGTCGGACAGGCGGGCAGGGCGTTCGCGGCTCTGCTGCTCCCACTCCGCGAACAGTTTCATGATCTCCTGCTGGAACGTCGGTTTCAGCTCGGACCCATCCTCGGCGGTGGCGGGCATGGCTCCAATATCGCGCTTGGTCATACTGCGTCCTTCTTCTTGATGACCACCCGGTCGCGGTAGTCGCCCGCCAGGTGCGCAGGTTTGCGCCCCTTCCTGCCCTTCAAGATCGTGACTGTGCACAGCGCGTCCACGATCGCCCGCTTGCGCTCGATCGGCGTCAGCTCCGGGTTCATGAACACCTCGGCCGGGTTCGGTGCGTCCGCGACTCCGCTGAGCACCGAGCCGGTGGAGCGTGAGGCCAGGTCGGCGTTGACCCCATCCAGCTTGGTTATGATCTTGTTCCGCTGCCGGAGGAAGGCCGTGCGCGAGAGTTCGCCCTCGCCCAGCATGTCCTCCAGCTCCGTGATCCGCGCCCGCAGCGCGTTCGCCTCGGTGTGCAGGTCCACCGCGTCGCCGTCGGGAACCCCGATCAGGTCCGCGCCGTGCTTGGCGAGCCGGGCGCAGACGTAGGTGTTCACGATCGCGTCGATCGGGTCCGCGCGCACCGACAGGTGGAGCCCGTGCTTGCACCGGTAGGCCGCGTGGTTCTCACCGCCCGCGCCCTGCGACGAGATGCCCGCCGATCGCATCAAGTCCTGGCAGACGCCGCAGGTGTAGAGGTTCGTGCCCAGCCACTTGAGCGACCGGCTGCCCCGGTACGTGGTCCGGTGCTCGTTGTCGAGCAGGATCGCGCGGACGGCGTGGTACTCGTCCTCGGTGATGATCGGCGGCCAGATCGCTTTCGCGCCCTCCAGCACGACGCCGCGGTGCTCCATCAGCCCGATGTTGCGCGGGCGGACGAGGATGCGCTTGAGCGTGGCCGGGTACCAGCGCTTCGAGCCGCGCGGGGTCGGTACGCCCGAATGGGTCCACTTCTCGCAGATCGCGTACAAGCTCTCGCCGGAGATCACCCGCTGCACGGCGTCCTGGATCATGGCGGCCTCGTGCTCGATGATCTTGATGCCGACATCTTCGCGGTTGATCACGTTGCCGTAGGCGTCCCGGATCGTCCCCTGGTATCCGAACGGGCGTGCGCCGCCGATCCACTCGCCGCGAGCAAGCGCCTGCTGCTTCTCCCTGCACACGCGCTCGCTGATGTCCTCGGCCTCACCCGCGTCGTTAGCAGCGAGGATGCGGGCGATCCGGCGGCCCGCCGAAGTGTTCAGGTCGAAGCTCGGCGATGCGACGTACTGGAACTCGGTGCCGTAGCGCTCGGCCAGCTCGATCTGGCCCTCGTGCTCGCGTGGCCTGCGGGTCAACCGGCCCGACGTGTAGGCGATGATCTTGTGGATGCGGCCGTGTTTGGCGTCGGCCAGCATCCGCTTGTAGTCCGGGCGCGGCTTCTTCGAGCGGGTCGATGCGCCGATGTCGTTGTCCTTGTAGAGGTCAACCACCGTGTCGCCTTCGCGCACAGCGACCTTCCGGCAGTCCTCCTCCTGGCGTTCGACACCCAGTTCGCGGCCTTCGCGGTCGTCGCTGATCCGAACATAGATCCCAACCGGTTTGCCCACGGGGATCACCGGTCCTCGGACGGCTGATCCGTCCCGCGAGGCGCTGAGCTGGCGTTATGGTCGCCCGAGTGGGGTCGTGTTGATTTCATTTAAACAGTGTCACATGTGCAGCAATCCCTCGGTGGCGGCGAGCCACTCCACGAAGCCCTTCTTGGCGGCGGCGCGCAGGCCGTTGACGTTCACGGTCGACACAGTCAGCACACCAGCGAGGGTAATCACCCATGCTGACGGTCAGCACACACGGTTGTGCGGCAACAGTGCCGGGAATCGCGGCGGTCAGGCCAGCCAGAACGCTTCGCGGGTTCGTCTGCGGCGATCGCGGCGGCGCACGGACTTCGGCGCCGCCGGGCGCTGCCACAGCCACATGCACACCCGGGCACCGCCGAGGCTGGAGCGGTCGACGGCGAGCCGCCCGCCGGTGGATTCGGCGACCCGGCGGGCGATGTCCAGCCCCAACCCGGTCGACCCGGCGCTGCTGCGCCCGCGCTGCACGGCATCGGACAGCTCCGCCACCCCGGGGCCCGCGTCTTCCACGATCACGCCGACCACGCCGTCGTTGCGCTGCACCGACACCACGAACTCGGTCTCCTCCGGCGTGTGCCGGAAGACGTTGCCGACCACGGCATCCACCGACGCGGCGAGTTCCGCGCTCGGTACCGGGACGTAGATCTCCCCCTCCGCGCCGCGCAGGCACCACGGCCGCTGCTGGTCCTCGGCCAACGCCGACCAGAATTCGAGCCGCTCCCGCAACAATCCCGCGACGTCGCACTCGGCTTCCTCACCGGGGCCGGACCGGCGGGCGCTGGTGATCACGAGATCGACCTCGCGCTCCAGCCGGTCGACGGCCACCCGGGTCTGTTCCGCAGCCTGATCGTCGCCCAGCGCCTCGGCGTTGAGCCGCAACGCCGTCAGCGGGGTGCGCAGCCGGTGCGAGAGATCTGCTGCCATCTCGCGCTCGGCGGCGAGCAGCTGGCGCACCCGGTCGGCCATGCTGTTGAACGCGCGCCCCGCCTCCACCAGCTCGGGCGGTCCGCTGGGAAGCACCCGGACGCTGAGGTCTCCGGCGCCAAGCGAGGACGAGGCGTGCGCGAGTCGGGTCGTGGCGCGCACGACGCGGGCCGCCAGCCGGTCGGCGACCAGCAATGATCCAGCGACCAGGAGCAACCCGACGGCGCCGAGCACCAGCCAGGACCGCAGCACGCCGCGGGTTTGCTCCTCGGCCGGCACGAAGACCTCGGCGAGTGCGGTGCGACCGCCGTCCAGCGCGATCGGTTGCACGAACGCCGTGCCGCCGGGCACTTCAATGCTGGAGGTCCGCACCTTCGCCATCGCCAGGTGCACGTCACCGGCGCCGACCCGGGGTTCGCCCACCACACCGCCATCCGGCAGGTACACCGCGAGCCATCCGGCCTGACCGGCGTGGGTGCTGGCGATCGCCTTGCCGACCAGCGCGTGATCGGTCGTGGTGGCCAGCACCGGCGCCAGCGCCACCGCTTGCCGTTCGGCATCGGACATCGCCTGGTCGCGGGCCATTTCCTTGATCATCAGGCCGAGCGGGATAAGAAACGCCAGCGCGACCATCGAGGTCACCGCCAGCGCCACCAGGACGATCGTGCGCCTCATTCCGGTGCCACGAGCTTCACGCCGACGCCGCGGACGGTATGCAGGTAGCGCGGCTCTGCGGCGCTTTCACCGAGCTTGCGCCGCAACCAGGACAGGTGGACGTCGATGGTCTGGTCGTCGCCGTAGGACTGGCGCCACACCTGGGCGAGCAGCTCGCGGCGCGGCACCACCTTGCCCGGCCGGGCGGTGAGGTAGGCGAGCAGGTCGAACTCGCGCCGGCTCAGGTCCAGCTCGGTGCCGCGCAACTTCGCAACCCTGCTGTCGACGTCGATGTGCAGCCCGCCGGCCTCCAGCACCTGCGAAGGCTGCGCGCCGCGGGCCCGCCGGAGCACCGCTTCGATGCGCGCGTTGAGGTGTTCGCTGGAGAACGGCTTGACGACGTAGTCGTCCGCGCCCGCGCGCAACAGGCGCACGATCTCGCTCTCGTCGTCGCGGGCGGTCGCCACGATGGTCGGCACGTTGGAGATCCCGCGGATCATCTTCAGCGTCTCGCCGCCGTCGAGGTCGGGCAGGCCGAGATCGAGGATGATGACATCCGGGGAGTGTTCGGCGACCTCGCGCAGCGAAGCCAGGGCCGTCCCGACGCTGCGGACCGCCCAATCGCGCGCGGACAGGTCGCGGATCATCGCCGCCCGCACCACCGGATCGTCCTCGACAACCAGAACCACAGCCATGGCGGCGACGATACGGGCCCTGTGAGAGTTCTTCGGCTTGCGGTCTGCGGGTGAGCTCCGGCACACCGCAAGCGGTCGCCCTGGGGCCGCGCGGCCGAATGCCCGGGGTTGCTTGCGCATTCATGGCCCGGCGGTGAAGGATGTCGCTCCCGTGCGCATGAAACAAGCCGTCTGCTACGTCGGCGTCTGGTTGACCGCGACCACCGCCGCCGTAACGCTGGCCTGGCTCGGCGTGCGCGATGTCATCCGCGGCGCGGTATTCGAGCAACCCGACGCGGTTCCGCTGGTCCGCCCTGTTCCGTTGCCGCCGACGGAATCGCCGCTGCCCCCGCCCACCTCGAACGCGCCGGCACCGCCGCCTTCGGACACAGTGGACTCCCCTACCTCGGAGACCGAGCCCGACCCGCCGTCGAGCACGCCGTCGAGCACGCCGCCGAGCGAGGAGGCCGGCGAGGTGCGCACGTACGACGTCAAGGGCGGCAAGGTCGTGCTCTCGCTGCGTCCCGACGGAGCTGACCTGGTTTCGGCGGTGCCGCGTTCCGGCTACACGGTGCAGACCTGGGACCAGGTAGCCGGTTGGCTGCGGGTGGAATTCACCGCGGGTCAACACGGCTCATCGGTGATCGCGACCTGGCACGACCACCCCACGCAGGTCGAAACCCAGGAATACTGACCGATCGCCGCGCAGGGCCTGTCAGGGCTTGCGCGCAACGCCGCCGATCAGCAGGCGCTGGAAGGAGTCCACCGGTCCTTGCGGCCCTTCCGGCCACCAGCGCGCGACCGGCACCAGGCCCGGTTCGAGCAGGGCGAGCCCGGAAAAGAAGCCGGTGATCTCCTCGCCGGACCGAAACCAACAGGTACCCATCGTGGCGAGGCAGGCCGCCTCCGTTCGGCCAGCCAGCTTGGCCGTTTCGGCGTCTTCGGGACGGCAGAAGTGGCTGATCGCCACGTACGAGCCGGACGGCAGGGCGTCGATGTAGTACGCCATCAGTTCGGGCAGGCCGAACTCGCCGGAGATGTGGTGCAGCGTGCCGATCAGGTACAGCGCGATCGGCGAGGTCCAGTCCAGCCCCCTGGCGACACCGTGCGCGGCCAGGAGTTGCCGAGGATCGGTGATGTCCGCCGCGACGTAGTGCGTCCGGTCGTTCTCCGCGAGCAGGGCACGCCCATGCACGATGGCCATCGGATCGTTGTCGACGTAAACGACGGTCGCGTCCCGGTTGCTCCGCTGCGCGACCTCGTGCGTGTTCTCCAGCGTCGGCAGCCCCGCCCCGCAGTCCAGGAACTGGTCGATCCCGACGGTGCCAGCCAGGTATCTGGTGACCCGCAACAGGAAAGCCCGATTGTCGGTGGCCAACGCGCTCAGTTCCGGGATGAGTCCGGCCAGCTCGTCGCGCACCGCCCGGTCGGCCGCGTAGTTGTCCTTGCCGCCGAGGAACGCGTCGTAAACCCGCGCGCTGGTCGGCCGCGTGGGGTCGATGCCGCCGGACGTGCCCGCGCGTCCTCCGCTGGTTGGTGTCATGTCGCTCCCAACCCAATTGCCGCCCCGATTCGCTGAGCGTAGGCGATCACGCGCGCGCACCGCACGAGCGGGTGGATACGGCCGATCCGGGTAAGGCACTCGACCTGGAGCCGGATTCCACTACTATCCCCCTCGCGTAACGTCCAACCGTTGGATCGCGACAGTGGTTGGAGAGTCCATTTCACAGGAGGTCTCGCGTGGCCCCGGACAGTGCCACGGGAAGCGGCCCCACGGCTCGCCGTCTCGTGCTGGGCAGCCAGCTGCGCAGGCTGCGCGAGGCGAGCGGGATTTCCCGTGAGGACGCCGGATACGCCATCCGCGGTTCCGGCTCGAAGATCAGTCGGCTGGAGCTGGGCCGGGTCGGCTTCAAGGAGCGCGACGTCGCCGATCTGCTGACCCTCTACGGCGTGGTGGACGACACCGAGCGCGAGTCCTTCTTGGACCTGGTGCGCCGGTCCAACGAACCGGGCTGGTGGTACCGCTTCAACGACCTGATGCCCTCGTGGTTCCAGGACTACGTGGGTCTGGAGGAATCGGCCTCCCGCATCCAGACCTACGAGGTCCAGTTCGTACCCGGATTGCTGCAGACCGAGAAGTACGCCCGCGCGGTCTCCACCCAGGGTCGGCCGGATTTCCCGGAGGACGAGCTGGACCGGCGGGTGCGGCTGCGCATGCAGCGCCAGAAGCTGTTCACCCAGCCGAAGGCGGCGCGGTTGTGGGCGGTGATCGACGAGTCGGTGTTGCACCGGCCGATCGGCGGCCGGGACGTGCTCCGCCAGCAGATCGAGTTCCTGCTCGAAGCGACCGCTATGCCCACGGTGACGCTGCAGGTCCTGCCGTTCGAGCTCGGCCGGTCCGGGGCCGAGGGCGCGTTCACCATCCTGCGCTTCGCCGAGCCGGAGCTGCCGGACATCGTCTACCTGGAACACCTTTGCGGTGCGCTGTACCTGGACAAGCCGGACGAGGTCGAGGTGTACAGCAAGGTCAGCCACCGGCTCGCGGTCGACGCGCAGACGCCGGAGGAAACCCGAAAGACGTTACAAGAGGCCCTGAAGCGCAGCTGACGGTCGGCCGACCGTAGCCCGCATCACCGAAAACCCGCAGGTGGCGGCCTCATGCGCGGACGACCATCCCCTCAGCACGGGCGTTGATAGACGCTTGGCGTCCCACCGCCGAATTACTCCGTTCGAGTGATCAAGGTCGGCTGAGATGCACGTGCATTTTTGCCGTGCATCTGCACCTGCTACGGTTGCTGCACGATCAACTGCACGTGCAGATGATCGTGCAGCATTGGTCGGGGAAGGGTGGGGTTCGGATGCCGAACATCCAGAACGGTATGCCCGCGCAGCAGCTTCCCAACGTGGTGTGGCGAAAGAGCCGCCACAGCGGAGCGGTGGGCAACTGCGTGGAATTGGCATCGTTGGTCGACGGCGGAGTCGCCGTCAGAAACTCGCGATACCCCGAGGGTCCAGCACTGGTCTACAGCCGGGACGAGATCGCCGCTTTCCTGCACGGGGCAAAAGATGGCGAGTTCGACGATCTGATCGTCTGACGGCGCCGACGCCGCGCGCGGAGGCCCTTACGAGAAATATCGGTGGCGCCATGAACGAGATTACCGACGGTCTGCAGGCTCTGATGGCCCGCGACTTCCAGTTCGCGCACCCGCGTGACGCCAACGGCGGCCTGGTCGCAGTGGTGGGGATCCGGGTTCATCGAGGGGTTTTCGACATCTTGCAGCTCTTCGGCGAGCACGACGCCGATGCGGCGCGGATCCCCGGCGACGAGCCGGACGTCCTGTTCCCGAGCAAGGTCCTGTGGCGAACCACCGGCCCGGCGCGGGATGTGATCAAGGATCTGCTCGCGTTGTCCGAGCCTACGCCGGAGATCGGCGCGCAGGCCGTGGGTTGTTGGCTGCCCACCCGCGCCGGCCGTTCGGCCTGGCTGGCCGCCTCAGCCTGACGCTTCGGCAGCGGACCCTCGGTCCGCCGCCCCCGCCCCAAACCCCGGTGTCGGAGTCCTCAATGGACCGCGCCCCCGGCGCCGGGGTATCCCGAAACGATCGAGTTCCCGCGCCACGGCGCCCCGGCGCGGGAACTCGGTCGAGAAGTTCTCCGAATTCCCAGGAGAGCAACCGGATTTCGTACGGGTTCCGGTAAGCCGCAATCGGCGGCAACCAGCCGTCCCCACTCGTTCTCGGGGACGGCTGGACAGCAGCGGCGGTCAGCTCCTCGCCAGAAGGCGCTCATCCTGGGTCGCACGCCGGGTCCGCCAGTGGTAGCCGACGACCGCGAGCGTGGCGGCCAGGAAGACGATCTGCATCGCTGTGCGCGGCACGAGTTGGTCCTCCGGGGCGGTGAGGATGCCCGCGAGAGCGGCGTGGACGTTCGCGGGGAACATCGCGACGAGCATGAGAGCGAGTCCGCCCGCCGCCCACGGCGCGGTTCGATGCCACAGCAGCCCCGCCGCGCCCGCCAACTCAAGGACGCCCGTGACGGTCACGAGCAAGCCGGGAGCGGGCAGGCCGGGCGGCACCATGCTGATGAGTTCCGCCCGCATCCCAACGAAATGCGCAATGCCGGTCGCCACGAACATGGCCGCGAGACCACCGCGAACGGCGACCGACCAGGGACGCAGCCGGCGGACCCCGGCGGCGCCCGCCACCAGCAGCACCAGTGTGACGACGAGCAGAATGATCAACGGAGCCATGCCGGGCCTCCCCCGAGAGGAAACTTGTCAACGACAAGATTGACCCCGGCATGACATCTTGTCAATGGCAAGATGCGGGCCCTGCCGGTCATGGCACCGAACGGCCCCGGTCAGTTGACCTTGTACATCGGGTTGGGGAGCTTCACGCCGCGTTCGGCGTGGCCGCCTGCCAGGTCGGAGTCCTGGTCGCCGATGTTCAGGATGATGCGGTAGCCCTGCCGCTCGATGTCGGCCCGCGCACCGCTCTTGTACGGCACGACCGACGGGTCGTGGTCGTACACCGGTCGCAGGTAGAGGCCGTCGAACTCGGGGTAGCCCTCCTCCCGGAGGTCCTGCGTGCTGGCGTCGCGCATCCTCGGGCTCTCCCGGCGGCCGGTGACGAAGAAGACCGCGACGCCGTGCGCGTCGGCGAAGCGCACCAGGTCCCGCGTCGCGGCGATCCCGGTGGCCTCGCGCGCCAGCACGTACTCGTCGTATTCCGCCTTGTCGTAACCGAAATCGTGCTCGGTCTCATAACCGTAGGTAGACAGGCTGGTCTCATCGATGTCCAGCACGATGGCCGGTTTCGACACGCCCTGCGCCAGGCGCCGGGCCAGGTAGTCCTGGCCGCGCCGGTCGGCTCGGGCGATGTCGGCGTCCCACCGGCCCGAGTCGTGATAGTCCACGATGGACTTCTTGAGGTCGGACAGGTTCGGGGCGGGCTCGGCGGACCTCACCCCTTCGGCACCTTGGGCCGTGGCGCAGCCGGTAGCAAGCACACCGAGCAGGGCGAGGGACGAGGCGATCCTGGGGAGCGCGGCGGACTTTCCGTCGGACACGATAAGAAACCTCCTGGTGCGAAAACCGCTATCCGGGCAAGACAGTTGCGGGCCGAAGTGTTGCACGGGGCGATCATCATCGACCGACCACGACGACACCTTCGGCCGACATCACACACACTCGTGGATGCGAAGGCCGCCGGGACCTGATGGCTGCTTGGCTTGCCGCTTCAAGGTAAGCCCGCGTTTCTAGCCCTCGCAGATCAGGTCTGTCACTCTGAGGTGATCAGTCGCTACGCTCAGGGAACATCGCCGCCGAGGTACGCCTCCCCGGGGACGCCTTGGGGGCTCGGCGGGAACAACGTGGCACCACCAAGCGAGAGGGCAGGTGGCTCAATGACGTCCGACGATGTGCGTGCACAAGTGGGTAACAGGGTTCGCCAACTCCGGGAACGCCGGGGCAAGAGCCGGGCGACTATAGCGGGCCTAATGGGAAAGAGTGAAGACTGGCTGAAGAAGATCGAACGGGGGCAGCGTCGCCTTCCGCTGGAAACCGGCGTTGCCTTGGCGCGGCTCCTTGGTGTGAAGAACCTCCAAGATATTTACGGGCCCGAGGTGTCCGCCCCGGTGATCAACGCCGAACGCCCATCCCACCCGGCGGCAGAGGAAGTCGGCGAGGCACTTACCGGCTATCTCCCCCCAGAAGGAGCACCAGTTTCGCCGCAATGACTTAAGGCTGCCGCAGCTCAAGCATGGCGCGACTGGCACGCGTCCGAAGCGCAGCGGACTGTTTCTGCCCGGATCTTGCCTGGTCTGATCCGCGCTGGTCGTTCTTCGGTTCGCGCCCACGAAGGCGACGAGAAACGAGCGGCGCGCGCGGCCTTGGCTGACGTGATGCACCTCGGACAGGCATACCTCGCGTGGCAAGGCACCGCCCATCATTGGTACTGGCTCACCGTAGATAAAGGGTATTCGTTGGGCGAAGACGCCGACGCACCGATGGCATACGCAGCCGGTCTTATGTACTCCGCGTTCGCCTTTCGCACTACCGGTAGGCCAGAACAGGCTCTGGATCTCCTTCGTCTCGCCACTGACGCTCTCAATCCATTTCTGGAAACGGGCGCGGACGAAGCGCGTGGTCTATGGGGAGCAATACAATTGGCCCGAGCCTCCACCACCGCCCGCCATTTCGGCGACCCCTCGGCCTGGGTTCATTGGGAAGACGCGAACCGGATGGTCTCACTCCTACCGGAAAGTTATGCCCACCATCACGGCTACAGCGCTGGCCACGTCGCGCTACATCGCACGTGGATCGCTCAAGCTCTTGGGGATGCCTCCGAGGCCATTCGATCTGCCGATGCGGTGAACATCGAGTCGATTCCGTCCCGGAACTGGCGGGCGTCGCATCTGGTCCACCTTTCCAGGGCACTGCACCAGCAACGCGACAGCGGTGCACTGATTCCGTTGATCCAAGCTGAAAGGCATTCGGCCGAGTCCATCCAGTTCAACATGGCGGCCCGTGAAGTCGTCAGCCATCTGGTACACCACGGCCCGATGTCAGTCCGGTCCGAAGCCGCTCAGTTGGCTGAACGTCTCGGCATCGCTGCATAACCCGATTAGTGGGGGACTAAGCGTCCCCGGTGACCATTAGTCCCCCTCGCCCCGTTCTCAAGGGGCGAGGGTTGTCTCATGTCTCAATGGTTGCTGATCGTCGTCACCGGCACCCACATCACTCGCTGTCGCACCGCCCGCTGTGAGAAGCCGGTCGTTCTCGTAACTAGGCGAGCGTCACCACGAATCGGATGTGACGCTTGCATGAGGGGCATTTGATGCCGACGAAAATTCCACGATGAGAAACCTCCTGGTGTGAAAATCGCGTTCGGTAGCCCGGATCCGCGCAGCACGCGGTCGAGCGCGGAGTAAGACAGTTGCGGGGCGAAGTGTTGCAAGCGCTTATCCCGTCATCGAGCCGACCACGACGACAGTTCGATGCGCAACACAACGCGTACAGTCAGAAGGTTTGAGCCGAAGTACCGCTGAAAGCCACCGGAATCGCGGGCAGCGAACCACCAAACGAGTGGCAACCCGCGAGGTAAGAGACCCGTGCCCCGGTATCAGCTACCGGGGCACACAGTCTCGATCAACGATCGAAACGGCCGTCCTTCACGGCTCGAACGAAAGGCGCCACATCAATCCCCAAGGTCGGCCCATGCGGATCCTTGGAATCGCGGACACGGTCTAACGTGACGGCCAATTCGACACAATTTCCGTTCGCGCTGGAGTAGCTGGACTTAATCCATCGATACGCTGCCATCCTGACTCCATTCGGATAACAATAATCCGATCTTGATCAACGATCGAAACGGCCGTCCTTCACCGCCCGAACAAAGCCCGCCACGTCAATCCCCAAGGTCGGCCCATGCGGATCCTTGGAATCGCGGATACGGTCTAACGTGTCGGCCAACTCGACACAATCGCCGTTCGCACTAGAGTAGCTGGACTTAAGCCAACGATGCACTGTCATGCTAACTCCATTCGTCAACAATGATTCGAGCAATTAGCTCAATCGCCTCGGACTGACACAAGGCGATCTTGCCGATCTCTGCTACCGCCTTGCGGTACGCTTTTATGTCGTCTTCATCTTGATCGAAAGCACCCGAACTGTGATGTTCAAAATGAACAACAGGCGGCGCATCCTTAAACTCGTAGAAGACGAACGGACCGGGTGATCCTGGGTGCCAGCCAACGCGTTGCGGAACTACCCGAATAACCACATTGGACTGCTCACTAATTTTGATCAAATGCCGCAGTTGCTCAGCCATGACACCAGAAGGACCGATTGGTTCGCGAAGCGCGAATTCCGCAATGAGCGCATTGAACCGCACCGGATTACGACTCGTGAGGACCTCTCGCCTGGCAACCTTGACCATTACGCGAGATTCTATCTCGTGCTGAGGTAGCTTATCCAAGCGCGCACTTCCGACCACAATGGCGCGAGCATAGTCCGTCGTCTGCAACAACCCTGGTATGAGGCACGGATGCCACGCTGCAATATCCGATGCCGCTCGTTCGCACTCCCACGCCCCAGCCAGTTGTAGCGGAATACCGGGTATCCCAACCGTGAGCCAGTTTGGCTCGCTCGCGTTACGCGCCAGATCGAGGATTCTTTCACGCTCCTCCCGCGAGGTACGCAGTATCGCCAGGATCATCGCTGTCGTTTCAATACTCGGAACCCTCTTGCCGGTCTCGATCCTTGAAAGGTGCGATTGATCTATCGACAGCCTATGGGCTAGTTCGCGCGTGCTGATTCCTCGCTCTTTGCGCGCTTCTCGCAGAGCGGCCGATAGTGCCCTGGCGCGTGGCGATCCGGTTGCTGTAGCCATGCGATTCATCCTTACGTGTCGCCGGGCGTAATCACCCGTTTAGAGCAATTGCGATGTCATGTCGGCATCACCCAATCTCTTGACTGCGCTGATCAACCCTTGCCGTATCAGCGTACTTGTTGGGTCAACCCTCGTGGGAGGCATCTTGACTGGTTACAGCACCATTTCCGGCCGACCATCTGGACTGCCCAAACGGATGCTTGACAACGACCGCGCGCGGTGTTTTGGGCACGCGGTAGACGCAATCGGTGAAGCATCCTACGTCCCGACTCATGCGGTGTTTTCGGTTTGACGTGACATGCTTTCACCCAAAAGCGTGGCGCGCGCCGGGGCGGTGAAGTCAGCTCGCCAGCCCCCAGGACCGTCCTCGCTTCCGGGCACCTCGACCTCCCCCACTATCCGACGATTAAGAGGTTTTGATGCCGACGAAAATTCCACATCGGACACTGAAATTCGCATACCAGTGCAGTCACGAGAAGTGCGAATTCTCCGAACGATACTCCGACGTCGTCGCCGATCACGAGCGCGACTTGCACGATCGGAAATCTCCCCGACATCCCGAACCCCAGGGGGCGCGTTGTGAGTTCCGCAGTACATGACGACACGATCTGCATGCGGGACCGGAGCGGCTGGAGTCGGCCTCGATGAGCCGGAGAGCGTGGGTCGCCAGCACACAGCAATCCCAGTGGCATGCCTGCGATGTCAGCGACGCCGGAGGATCACTCGTGATGGCCTGCGGTAACCGGCTCTACGAGCCATTTCACCGCAGGATCGGCATCGACCCGCCCACAAATCACTTCGCGGTGTGCCAAGCCTGCGCCGCCGCCGTGCACTGGCAACCAACGCAACCGCGACCGCCACACACGGCCCGGCCTCTCTGGCCCACTACCGACCCCGACGACACCAACACGCTCGCCCGCACCCACGATGCCGCCGCCCTCGCCAAGGCGGCGTGACCGCCCGACGCCATCCCATCGCGATAGCAACACAAGCAGAAACCCCATGAGATCACGGGCCAAGACGCCACCACCCCACGGCACCCTCCGCAGATACCAGCACCACAGGTGCAGATGTTCGCCCTGCAAAGCCGAGCACACCCGATACCGCAAGAACAGGCGACTCCGAAACGCCCGGCGCGCCGTCCCGGCAGGCAGACACGGCACCCTCTATGCATACGACGAGTTCGGCTGCCGCTGCGAAGCGTGCCGCCAAGCCAAAAGGGACTACCGAAAGGCATGGGCGTCCCGCCCCATACGCGAGCACGGCACCAGGGCGTCCTACTCCCGGGGATGCCGGTGCACCCCGTGCAGGAAGGCCGCCAGCAACTACCAACGACGGCGACGAATACGGCTCAAAGCGACACGACAGGCCACCCAGCAGTAGCGAAATAGCGCGGCCGGTTGGCAGTTCCGCAGGACGCCAGCCGGCCGCTCCATAACCTCCATCGGCACAGATCGGAGACTTCCCGGCACGGAATTCAGCAGCAGTGTTCGCCGCGCCAGGCTTCGCGGCCTTCCTTCACCGCCACCGCCGCGATCACCAACGCCACGATCGGATCCGCCCAATACCAGCCGAACAAACTGTTGAGCAGCAAGCCAACCAGCAGCACGCCCGATAGGTACGTACACAGCAAGGTTTGCTTGGAATCGGCCACCGCGCTGTTGGAGCCGAGTTCCCGGCCGGCGCACCGTTGGACGTAAGACAACACAGGCATGATCAGCAGGCTCAACGCCGCCAGGACGACGCCCACGATGGAATGCTCAGCCTCCGACATGCCGAACAACGCGCGCACTGATTCGACAGTCACATAGGCGGCCAGAGCGAAGAACGAGACACCGATGATCTTCAACGTAATGCGTTCTCGTGCTTCGGGGTCCGAGCCGCTGAACTGCCAGGCCACGGCCGCCGCCGAGGCCACCTCGATGGCCGAATCCAACCCGAAGCCGATCAGCGCCGTTGACGACGCGGCGGTCCCCGCCGTGATCGCCACGATCGCCTCGATGACGTTGTAGCTGATCGTCGCGGCGACAAACCACCGAATCCGCCGCGTCAGCACGGCCCGGCGCTCGGCACTCAAACCCGCGCCCGTTGCCGCCGATCCCGAACAGCACCCGTCCTCGCAATTGTCCGCTAACGGCCCGGCGGTCCAGGACATCTCCGCCTCACTCACCGGCCACCCGCGCGACCTCGGACGCGTCTCCCACGCCACTGTCGGTGCCATAGTTCGGGCACAGCGCCACGGCTTGCCCGGTGGCGGCCAACAACTTCTCGGCCGAGGCCAACAGGTCCATCAGCTCCGGCCGGGCTAGCGAGTAGTACACCTGCCGCCCCTCCGGCCGTCCGACCACAAGCCCGCAGTCCCGCAAACAGGCCACGTGCGCCGACACCGTGGACTGGGCCAACCCCAGCTCACCCACCAAGTCCGCCACTCGCGCCGCGCCGTCGGCCAGCCGCCGCGTCATCGCCAATCTCGTGGCATCCGACAGGCTGTGGAACAGCGCCACCGCCGCATCCAGCCCACTCGTCGCCGGTCTCGACGCCAGGGACCTATCAGCATTCATCGCCATGCGGCGATGATAGCGAATTTCGGCGATGAATGGGGCCGGGGCTCCAAAACCCTTCGCTGGAGCGCACTTGCGAACGCGCTGCTGCGCTCACGCAACGCGTTGAGAAGCTTTCGGATCGGCGCACAATCGGTCGGTCAGCAGCTCGGCGAAGTTTCCGTCGGTCTCCAGCACCACGCGAACGTGCGCGCCGTCCTGGGCCGGGAAGTCCCGGTACTGCCGGCGAACGTCGGCAATGGTCGTGCCGCCCCGGGCCTTGGCCGGTGTCCACGTCGACCGCGACGACCGGTGCCAGCACCGGGGAGACGTCTCACGTACAGCGCGAGATGCGCGTCCCCGTGCCAATTGCTGCGAGCCCCGATGGCCACCGGGATGTCCGGCCGTCCCGCCAATTCGAGTACTCGCAACGTGTTGTCGGCCGCGGTGACCGCATCGACATTGCCGAAGACGGTGGTCACCGCCCGGGTGTCGACGCCCGAATCCCGAAGCAGGTACAGCAGCGCCAGCGCGTCGTCGATTCCGGTGTCGCAGTCGACGATCAGGGTTTCCTTGGACGCCATCGGTTGCGCGCCTTTCTGCTGGGAGCGGAGTCGTGCCGGGGGGTGCCCGGCTCATCGGGATTGGCGCACCGGGAGGCCCGGCGCGCCGCTGGGCAACACGTACTTCGCGGCGATCAGCGGGGTGTGCTCGATCGAGACGACCTGGGTGACCAGCACGACCGGGGTGTCCGGCGAGCGGTCGAAGACCTCGCCGCGACGCCGCCCGAGCACCGTCGCGTTGACCGTGCTCGCGGCGCTCAGCGGCAGGTGCGGGTCGATCGAGCTGAGCACGTGCAACATCGTGCTCGGCTGGTTTTCCGCCGCCGCCAGGATGCCGGGCAGCGCGGGATCGACGGCGGCCAGCGCCTCGTCGTGCACGCTCCACTCCTCCACCAGGCAGGCCGGCACGCCGTCGACGACAACGACGCTTTCCCAGAACCAGATCTCGCAGCTGGCCGGCACCGGCAGGTGCTGCATCACCAGGTCGGTCGGCTGCTCGATGTCGCGCACCAGCGGCCGGACCTTGGTGTCGCCCGCGCCCAGCAGGGTTTCCATCGGTCGCAGCCGTTCGAATCCGCGCCGGGCCGGGCGGTCGCTGACGGTCCGCCCCACGCCGCGCCGGACGGTGATCACGCCGTCCACCTGGAGCAGGATCAACGCCTCCCGCAGCGCCGGTCGGCTCACGCCGAGGTCGGCCGCGAGGTCGGGCTCGGACGGCAGCGTCGAGCCCGGCGGATAAGTGCCTCGCCGAATGGCTTCGGCGATCCGCTCGTAGAGGTCCACGACCGGTCGCCGTTGGGGTCGTCTGGCCCCCACAATCGCACCCCCTGCCGGATTGATGTCAGACAAGTTAAGAGCGATAGCCTCGGCTCGTCAACACCGGGGAGGCCAGAAAAGGCCGAACTTACGAGCATAAAAGGACTGCACTCCTTGACCCGCGCCACAGCGAGCTGGCACACCCGTCCGGCAATGCTTACGGCCTGTCAGACAAGTTCGGCTTAGCCGACCGCTCCGCAGGGCTCCCGGCAGCCACCCGCCCTGTTCCGCCCCACCTCGCCGAAGCGGAGGCACTTTCATGACGACGGCCCGCGACCTTTCGCCCACCGGCGCACCACCGGTGCGCTACGCCGGTCTGCTCGTGGCACTGGTACTCGCCGTAGGCGGCTACCAGATCAACGCCACCATGCTCTCACCCGCGCTACCCGACGTGATCGAGCGATTGCACACCGACAGCGGCACCGCCGGGCTGTCGCAAACCGTGTTCTTCCTGTTCTCGGCGATCGGCCAGGTCACGATCGGTCGGCTCAGCGACTACCTGGGCCGGCGCCCGATGCTGTTGGCCACCCTGGTGGCACTGCTCGTCGGCGAGGCCGTCTGCGCACTGGCGCCGACCATCGAGATCTTCATCGTCGGCCGGATCCTGCAGGGCCTGGCCTCCGCGTCGTTCACGCTGGCCTACCTGACGCTGCACGAGACCCTGTCGCCGCAGCAGTTCGGCCGCGCCCTGGGGATCATCACCGCGGTCAACGGCGGCATCGCGGGGGTCGACACGATCATCGGTGGCGCGGTCGCCGACACCGTCGGATTCCGCGGCATCTTCGTGATCACCTTGGTGCTGACGCTGATCGCCATCGGCGCGGTGCACCTGTGGGCACCGACCACCACGGTCTCGACCGGCCGGATGGACTGGAAGGGCGCCGCCCTGCTGGGCATCGGTCTCACCGGCATCCTGCTGGCGCTCAACGAAGGCAGCAGTTGGGGCTGGTCTTCGTCCGCCACCCTTGCGCTGCTCATCGGCGGTGTGCTTGCCCTCGTGCTGTTCATCGCGGTGGAGCGGTCCACGCGCGACGCGCTCATCGACGCCTCGGTGCTGGCGTCACGACGTGGCTGGCCGCTGCTGCTGACCACCGTGTTCACCCTGGCCGGGGTGTTCGGGATGCTGAACTTCACCATCCCGCTGCTGACCCAGACCGCGGGCGAGGGCTACGGGATGTCGGCGACCATGTCGGCGCTGCTGTTCCTCACCCCGGCCTCCGGGCTCGGGGTCATCGCGGCCCCACTGGTCGGGCATTTCGGGCCTCGCACGGGCTGGCGGCGCTCGGTACTGATCGGCTCGGTCGGCACGGCTGCGGCCTTCGTGCCGCTCGTGCTGTTCCCGCAGTTGGCGTGGATCACCGTTGCGGCGCTGGCGGTTCTCGGCGTCACCTACACCGGCTATCAGCTGACCGCCCTCAACGGTTTGGGCGTCGATTCCGCCCCGGCGGACAAACCCGGTTCGCTGCCCGGCCTCAACGGGGCCTGCTTCGGCATCGGCGGATCGCTGGGCATCGCCGTCTCCGCCAGCGTCGTCACCTCCGTCAGCGACGGCGGCGCCCCGACCTTCGACGCCTTCCACGCCGCGCTGTGGTCCTCCGGCGCCTTCGTCGCCCTCGCGCTGGTCACCGCACTGCTCATCAAGACCCCGAAGAACGAGAACTCGACGACCTGGAGTGGTTCACGGTAAACGCGATGAAGTCGGCTTTCATTCTTGCGTTTTCGCGCGAAAACGCCGCCAGCTCCGCACCGGGGCGGTAATTCGCGCGAAATCGCAAACCCGCCACGCGGGCCCTTCGCGCCCCTAGCGACGCCCGAGCGCACAGGCACCCGAGGCCGAAAGCTCTCGCGACCTGTCGGTCGTCGGAGCTACCGTCGGTGTCCAGCCACCGGGTGCCGTGGTGGACTGGGCCGATTGGGGGCTGCCGGGATGCTGGACGTCGCAACCGAGGCCGCGCGCTTCATCGCGGCCCACGCCGACGAGCGAATCAGGCTCGCCGACGTGGCCGACCACGTCGGCTACAGCCCGTTCCACCTGGCCAGATCGTTCGAACGACGGCTCGGCCTGCCGCCCGGGCAGTTCCTGGCCGCGCACCGCTTCCAGCGGGCCAAGCAGCTGCTGCTCGCCGACGACCACCGCATCATCGACATCTGCTTCGCGGTCGGATTCACCTCGGTCGGCACGTTCACCCGGCGGTTCACCGCCGATGTCGGGGTCTGTCCGACCGAATTCCGCCGACTGCCCGACTCGCTCTCGGACGCGCCGCCGGAACCGGTGCACGTGCCTGGCCCCCTACGACAGGGCGGCATCGTCACCGGCTCAGTCCGCCTCAGCGCAGCGGCGCAGACGACGCTGCGGGACACCGCAGCGATCTACGTCGGGTTGTTCCCGCGCCGCGCCCCGCGAGGGAGACCGGTCAGCGGCGCGCTGCTCGACCCAACCGGTGACTTCATGTTGACCGGCGTCCCGGCGGGTACCTACTGGCTGCTGTCCACGGCCTTCCCCGCACGCGCGGACACGACGGCGCAGCTAGTGCCCGCCTGGAACGTGGTCGGCGGGTCGCCGCAGCCTCTGCGGGTATCCCAACGGCACACCTGCCACCACCGTGACGTGCACCTCGACGTGGCCGCCGAGTGGACCACACCGGTGCTGGTCGCGCTCCCGCCGCTGGCGTCGCCTACTGCGCAAAATCGGAGAAGACATGCGCGCCCCGCAGCCATACATTGACCGGCAACTACCTTCCCGCGGCTGACCAGGGAGTCCTCATGAGCCGTGTCCGAGTTCTCGTCGGCACCCGCAAGGGCGCGTTCATCCTGACCGCGGACGGCACCCGCGAACAGTGGGACGTCAGCGGCCCGCACTTCGGCGGCTGGCAGCTCTACCACCTCAAGGCATCGCCCGCCGACCCCGACCGGCTCTACGCCTCGCAGTCGCTCGGCTGGTTCGGCCAGCTGATCCAGCGCTCCGACGACGGCGGCCAGACCTGGGAGCCGGTCGGCAACCAGTTCTCCTACGACGGCACGCCAGGCACGCACCAGTGGTACGACGGCACGCCGCACCCCTGGGAATTCGAGCGGGTCTGGCACCTCGAACCGTCGCCGACCGACCCGGACACCGTGCACGCCGGGGTCGAGGACGCCGCGCTGTTCCGCACCACCGACGGCGGCCAGAGCTGGCAGGAACTACCCGCGCTGCGCGAGCACGGCTCCGCCTCCGGCTGGCAACCGGGCGCTGGCGGGATGTGCCTGCACACGATCATCCACGCCCCGGACGACCCGAAGCGGCTCTACACCGCTATCTCGGCGGCCGGCGCCTTCCGCACCGACGACGGCGGCCAGAGCTGGCAGCCGATCAACCACGGCCTGCACTCCGACGGCATCCCGGACCCGGATGCCGAGGTCGGCCACTGCGTGCACCGCATCGCCCTGCACCGCGAGCGCCCGAACGTCCTGTTCATGCAGAAGCACTGGGACGTGATGCGCAGCGACGACGCAGGCGATTCCTGGTACGAGATCAGCGGGGACCTGCCGACCGACTTCGGCTTCCCGATCGACGTGCACGCCCACGAGCCGGACACGGTCTACGTCGTGCCGATCAAGAGCGACGAGCAGCACTACCCGCCGGAGGGCAGGCTGCGCGTCTACCGCAGCCGGACCGGCGGCAACGAGTGGGAGCCGCTAACCAAGGGCCTGCCGCAGAGCAACTGCTACGTCAACGTGCTGCGCGACGCGATGGCAGTGGATTCGCTGGACGACTGCGGCATCTATTTCGGCACCACCGGCGGCCAGGTATACGTGTCGCCCGATGCCGGGGACAGCTGGCAGCCGATCGTCCGGGATCTGCCCGCGGTTCTCTCCGTCGAGGTGCAAACGCTGCCATGATCAGGGTCGCGCTTCCCGCCCACCTGCGGTCGCTGGCCAAGATCGCGGACCGCGAGATCACGCTGGAGGTCGACGGTCGGCCCACGCAACGCGCGGTCCTCGACGCGCTTGAGGCCCGGTACCCGATGTTGCGCGGCACGATCCGCGACCAGGACACCCAGCTTCGCCGGGCGTTCATCCGTTTCTTCGCCTGCGAACTGGACCTCTCTCACGAGTCCCCGGACGCCCCGCTCCCGGACGAGGTGGCCGCCGGCCGGGAGCCGTACCTGATCGTCGGCGCGATGGCGGGCGGATGATCGTGCTCGGAAGCTAGTCGCCGCAGAACGCGACGCGTCGATTAACCGGTGGCGGCGCCGTGTGGACCGCGCTGGAATCCGGCGCGCTGGCCCGAATCGGCTAACCGTCCACATCGGATTTCCCGACCCGACCCAACCCTGCCGTTCAACTAATGGGTGGTCGCTCGGGCTCTCACGGCGTGTTGGCGTGGCGATTCACCAAGCTGGTGGAAGTTTTGCCCCGTCATTCACACGGCCCACACCCCGGCCCTCCCGGAATCGACGCCGTGTTGACGCTAGCGAAAACAGCCAGATCGGAGTTTGACGTGCGCAGTTCTGTTCGCATCCTGTTCGCCGGTATCGCCGCGACCGGGTTGCTCGCGATGGGGGCCACGCCGGCGCTCGCCGCCAAGGGCAAGGCCAAAGAGTCGGACGATGACTCGACCGTCACCGCGGCGGCCGAAGGCGGCAAGGGCGGAAAGGGCGGCAACGGCGGGCTCGCCCTGAACATCTGCCCGGCGATCGGCATCCTCGCGAAGGCGGAGGCCCGCTGCGACGGTGGCAATGGCGGAAACGCGAACGGCGGCGACGCGAAGGCCGTCGCGGAAGACGACAGCCACGACACCGAGTACGAAGAAGACTGACGTCATCCTCACGGGTCCGCCGACCGGCTCGGGGCGCGGCACTCCCGCCCGAACGGGGTGTCAGACTTCGGTCTCGCGCGCTGCGGCCGACCGGCGAACCTGTCCCGCTACGAGGTCTTCGCCCAGAGCCGTCGGACTGACGATTCGGGGCGAACGACTTAGAACGGAGTACTAGTGACCACTTCTGTTCGCCTTCTCGGCACCGCCGCCGCGCTCGGCGTCGGCGTGCTGGCGACGAGCCTGCTTACCCAGCCAACCGCAACGGCAGCGAGCACCGAAAAGCCGGGCACCGACGGCGAGTCCGGTCAAGGGATCAGCATCTGCCGCCCGATCTCCTTCACCGGCCCGATCACGGTCGAATGCTCGTCGGCGCCGAGCGGTGGAAGCGCCAACGGGTCCGCAGACTACGTTGCCAAGGACCACGGCGAAGATGGCGCGGACGAGGACGAATCCTGACGTCCGAGAACTCTTCGCGACACACCTGGTGAATGTGTCGGTCTCCGCACGGAGGCCGACACTTTTTCTCTTGTGACTGCCAGGGATGGCGTGAGCAGAGGTGATTCCCGATATTGCCTGGAATCGGGACCTTCCTCCCTGCGGCAGGCCTCTTCGCCATAATCTGTCCACTATGGACTTCTCAACCGACAGGTGCTTGTCGTCGCACGATCTGGGTGCTTTCGCCGGTTCATCCGGAGGCGCCGTATCGACGGAGCTACCCTCAAAAGGCGGGCAGGCCACGGGATTTCCTCGGACGTGGCCTGCTCGCCACCAGTCCGAATCGCGTACGCGAAGTGCCGGCCTCCACACGAGAGGCCGGCACGGATTTCGCGGCTCTAGATCCCGAAGATCTCCGGGATCAGTCGTCGTCCTTGCTGTACTTCCGGTCCTTGCTGTCGTCCTCCGCGTATGCCTCCGCGTCGCCACCGTTGGCGTTGCCGCCGTTGCCGCCGTCGCAGCGGGCCTTCGCCGGAGCGAGCAACGCGACGGACGGGCACACGTTCACCCCGAAGCCACCATGGCCGCCTTTGCCGCCCTTGCCGCCTTCGGCGGCGGCGGTCACCGTAGAGTCGTCATCAGAACTCTTTTCGCCCTTCGCGGCCAGCGCTGGCGATGCGCCTATCGCGAGCAACCCGAAGGCAGCGGTCCCGGCGAACACAGCACGAACAGACCTGCGCACTACAGACTCCTATCCGGATGGTTACCACACTGTTGAGGCCCCCTCCCCGGTCCCGGAGACGGGTTTCGGCGGTGCCGAAATCAACGCGTGGACCCTTTCACCGGAGACGGCAAATTGTCCTGAGCGACATGCAGACCCGCCGATCAGTCACCCGGAGGTGCGACACCGACCGGTGTGCGCACAAACAAAGAGCGTGCCGACCGGTGTGCACCGGTCGGCACGCTCCTAACAGGACGTTCGCTCAACAGTGGCCCAAATCGACCGTCAGTCCTCGTCGTATGCGGTCGCCTCGGCGTCACCGCCGACACCGTTGCCGCCGTTGCCGGCCGAGCAGGACCCCTCGCCCTTGCCGAGGATGCCGACACCGATGCCGCAGAGAACGTTCACGCCGATGCCGCCGTTGCCGCCCTTGCCGTGGCCACCGGTAGCCTCAGCAGCAGTGATCGAGTGGTCGTCCTTCTCTTTCCCCTTCCCGTGGCCGCCAGCGAAGGCCGGGGAACCCATGGCCAGCATCGCAGCCGCCGCAGCGGTAACACCCAGGAGGCGAATCGAAGTGCGCATTACTTAACTCCCATCCATGTTGGACAATGCCGGGTCGGCATGTTGAGTTCCCGGAGTTCCGGGGATTTGGGGGTGCGCCGACCGGCAAGAGAAACCGTGCCATTGATCCGGGGGTTCCGGCATGTCGAGCCACACCAAAGAGAATCATCAGCCACTCTTGCGGATTCAAGATTACGCAGCGTCGTCTGGCCGACGGGATTCCGAACCCCGCAACTCAACTGATCAGATGAAGCAGATCCGGCATCGCCAAAAAAGATCAAGAAGTAGGATAACACGATCACGATCACAAAATGATCAAGAACAATCAAACCGAAAGTTGTTGAAGACAAGGCACTTGCACTAGTTGAGCTCGTGACCGTCGCGGCCCGGTAGTCGGCACGGGTCGCTCGTTGGGGCCAAGAACATGCGCACCGCGAGCACGCCACACGAGTCGGCCCTAGCCTTCGTAACTGCTCCCGCCCCGATTGTCGTTTCAGGAGGATGTCATGGGAATTCGCCGCGAGGCAGCGGTCGTCCTAGCCGCGCTGGGGACGCTGACCGTCAGCGCTTCGGTGGTCGCAGCAACTGCCTGGGCCGGACCGCCGCTGCACGTCGAGATGGGCAAGGTCGAGTGTCACACTAGCGCCGACCTGCTATCCAGGATTGGGTTGCCGAAATCCTTGGCGGACAAAGCGGATAACGGCGCTCCGGCGGCAATGGTGCCCATGACTTTCCGGAGTGCTGACGGCCAGCGGGTCTCGTACTCGGTCACAGTGGACGGAAAGCAGCGGGCGAGCGGTTCGGTCAGCGGCGGCGGGCAGTCCATTAACAGCGTCACCATCGACGGCGGCAAGAGCTCTCGGCTCGTGGTGACCACCGGCCCGACCGTCCTTGTCGACCGGATGGTCGCGGGACGCTGCTGACCCGAATCGGGCGCGCATAAACCACGGCGGGAAGCGGGAAAGGATCCCGCTCCCCGCCGTTTTCGCGTCGGCACGCCTTCTCTCAGCGCGCCGAGACCGCAGGAAAAACCGGTGGCTTCACCGAAAACCGGTGAAGCCACCGCGAGTGCGACGCAGGCAGATCGAAGGGCCAGAGTCACGCCCTCCAACGTACGATCCCACCTTGGTTCCACCTCGTGGCGTGCGCTAGAAGGACCACGGGCGGCGACTTTTACGCTGCACTCCTTGCCTTTCGGCAATCCGTGAGGGGCCACGACGACGCCACGAACGCGCCGGCCGGATCCAGTCCGGGCGGCAATTGGTAGCTCGTGCGCTCAGAAGTCGAACACGGAACCGGTCGCGGCTTTCAGCGCGCAGGGGTTGGCCAACGTCACCTGGTAGCCGACCTCTTGGCCGCGCCAGGTGCCTTCCGCGGACGCGCTCACCTTCCGGCTCTCCTTGGTGCAGGTCTTCGGCTGCCCCGAGCCCAACTGCTCGAACTTCCCGTCGGCCTGCAGCAACTCGTCGCATGCGGAGGCGGCTCGCGGATGGTTTCCACTCGCCGGGTAGCAATTCAGCGTGACAGTTCGGGATTCATGAAGTTCCGTCACCGTGAGTTTGAATGTGGTCTGCCCCTCGTCATTGCCGGACTCAGCCGAAGCGGCCCCTGGAACCAGCACCGCCGCAGCGAACGCAATGCTGACCACGGCGCGGCCGGGAAACCGAGTATCGGTCATTTCACGTCATCCTCCGTCCTGACCGGAAAAGAAACCCTTGTCTTCCTTACCGCACCCAGAACGATCTCTCCGCGCGAGCCGGAAACGATCACTGATCGGGTTCCCTCGAATCGGTAATCGCTACGGCCCGCCACCGCCGGATCCCGATCCCTTCCCTGGATGGGCCGACCGCACGGTCCGACAACGATTCGACTTGGCGACAGCCCACATCGATCGACGACACCGGGTAGCCCTTATTGCCCCGCGAGTGTGCCACGCCCGGAAATAGGCGACGGAAGTTCACATCGATTTGTCCACTAATCGAGTTTTCCAGAGCCGGACGGCTGCGGATTAGGTCCGCAACTTGAAGACACGAGCACGTCATGGGACAGAGCGTGATCATGAAACAACCCCAATCGGGCACGGCTTTCCGATCGCGTGATCATCTCGCTGCCGGCGCACCGCCGATATTCGCGCAACGAAGCAGTTTGTCCTCAACGGAGATCAACCCCTGGTGTCCCGCGTCGAGAAAATTCGGCTAGAGATCATCAGATGAGGTGAGCGGCGAAAATCTCGACTTGCACGACTATCTGGCCGCGCTATGTTCTAGGAGGTCCCGCTGCGGCGGGGTTTCAAATCCCGAGGGAATCCTTTGCCGGTTCTGCCTCGACCAAGAGTCGGCAGGGGATTCCTTACGGCGTCATCCATGAAATTCAGTAAGAAGGGGATTTTAGTTATGCTCTCTGCCAAGCGCGTCATCGCTGCAACTGCTCTCGGGCTTCCCCTCGTGCTCGGCGCCCCGGGAATGGCGCTGGCCGACGGCGGGCACGGGGAACACGGCAAGAAGGCCCACAAAGAGGTGCAGGACCAGGACATCAAGCAGGACGAGGACGCCAGCATCAAGCAGAGCAACGAGAACAAGCCTGTCCAGTACCTGTTCAACGTTGGCAAGGGCGACCAGAACGCGGTGAGCTGGAACAAGCAGGACAACGACGCCGACATCGACCAGACCGAAGCGGCCTGGCAGGAGCAGGAAGACTGACGGCGGCGGCCCCGGCCGCCCTCGGCTCGATGACATCATGAATAAGGCTTGGCCCGGCGATCCCTCTCGCCGGGCCAAGCCATTTTCAGCTTCGTTTCGTTCCGCCCTGGCGTGTGATGCACTGCCACGTCGGGGCCGATGCGTCGACCTAGTCGTCGACCAGCATCTCCCCCTCGGTCTGCTCGGTGCCGTTGTAGTTGTTCTGCTGGGTCCAGGTCATCGCCGCCTGCTCGCCCTTGCCGCCAGTGCTGACCTGGGTGACAGGCGAGACGTTGATGTTGTTCTGCACCGTGTGGTTATGCTCGGCCTGGTCCTGGACCTGCTTGGTGATCTTGGAAGCCTTCGGTAGCTTCGTCGGATGCCCATCGGCGGCCAGCGCCGTGCCTGCCGTCCCCAGCAGCACCGGCAGCCCCACAGCAGCCGCAGCGAGCACGCGCTTCGCGGTACGCATCAACCGATTCCCTTCGTAGACCAACATTGATGTGCGGTCCGATGTCCCGCGATGATCCGCAATTGCAAATCACCATCGGGTTTCCTGGATCCACAACCCCGAGCGGGGCAACAGAAACCTACCGTCGCCAAGACATTCCCTGCCATGCCGATACCGCCGTGATCACCCCAAGTAGTGATCACCGTTGGGCGACAGGGCAATCGCATGTCCACAGTGTCCACTCGTCCGAGATGACGAAGCCCGCTGACCCGACGGGTGCCGGATCAGCGGGCTTCATATTCATACCGTGTTAGGGGCCCAGTCGGCGCCCCGGTCAACTCATCCGTTGAGCCGGAAGACGCTTCCTGTGCTCACGCTGTCGGTCTGCCCGAATCCGCGCGATTCGAGGGTCAGCCAACTGCCCATCGGGTGGTGCAGGTCGCGGACGGACACGGTCATGTCCTTGGCGATCAGCGGGGCGATGGAGACACCAGCCGGGCGCCACTCAAGAATCCACCGCTGGTCTTGCTTTCCGTACGCGCAAGGCGCGACGAAAACACTTCGGGCGGACCACATGTTGGCTTCCGCGCACTGGTTCGTTCGCTTGTTCCGGATGGTCACGCTGCCGTCGTACTGGCGGGCGATGATCCACTTTTCGGTGGCGCCGAACGCACCGAACGGAACGGTCTTGATCACCGGGTCGCCGAAGACGGCCCAGCGGGATCCGTCGGCCGAGCTGGTGATCTCCGTTTCGAACCCCGCGTCAGCAGGAGCCGAAGCGGCCTGAGCCGCAGGAACGAGGGCAAGCGCCAGAGCACCGAGAGCGCCCAACATCCAGCGAGCACGCATCATGACTACCCCTCCACAAGATCTTTTCGGAGAAAAGAATGGCAATCGATTTTTCGACCGCCGAATAAGATCTCTACCAGCACCGCCGGAAAAAAGCCCATTATGTCACCGCAAAGAGTGGCACCCTTTGGCTCAAATGTATTCCTCAGTGGACAGTTCTTGATCGAATTCCTATTATTTCCGAGCGCCCGCTCGGGCGGTCGACCCGCAGTACCGACGCCGGTAACGGATGCGGGGACCGCGCCGGGCCTGGGAAAACGCAGCCTTCGGACGGCGACCCAGGTCCGTCCGGCCCCAAGCTGGCGCCCTACTGCGGGACGCCGAGTAGCCGCCACAGTTCCGGAAATGTTGCGGCTCGGGTAGACAGTGGACGGTTTCCGGACATTGCCTTCCCGGCGGATCGCCGCGGTCGGAACGGCCGCCAACTGGGCCGGAATAGCCACAGATCGCGACACCTGGTCTGGACCAAAGTGGCAAGATCCGCATTGCCTCTGGGACGAGGGCGGGGATGCCGATAGGACCGGCGTCGTCCCCTTTTCGGTCTACAGTGGACTCTGGGCCGTTACCGGCTCGTCCGCGCGGTGCCGTGCGTGGTGCAGGCGTCGTGCCGCTCGTCTCGGCCGCCTCCGCCCAGTCCGCCGTTCAGCGCCGACTCCAACGCCTCTGCGTCAAAGCGGAACAGCAGAGCCCCTACCGATGATCGTCGGCAGGGGCTCTGAGCTGAGCATCTTCCAGTGCGCGATACTGGGATTGAACCAGTGACCTCTACCGTGTCAAGGTAGCGCTCTCCCACTGAGCTAATCGCGCTGAGCGGCTCGGCCGCGTACGGGCATCAGCTTAGCCAAGCCCCTGCCGCGGCCGAGCACCACCCCTGTTTCACACCTGGCGCTCGAAGGTGACCAGGAGCCCTTCGACAGCACCCGGCCCGAGCCGGCCCTTGACGTCGGCCCCGGTGATCGCCTTCAGCTGCCAGCCCTGGGCGGCGTGATCATTGAGAACCCGTTCCAGACTGTCTCCGGACATTTTGCCGCCGAGCCACTTCTCCCGGAGCTCCACGACCTTGTACCGATACGGCATCGGCTCTCCCCGTTCGCGCGAATACCTGTCAGGAGTGCGACGATGCGCGGCCGCCGCCGGTTCCGTCAGGGATCACAAATGCTGCCCGGCGCCGGGGCAAGGAATTCGGCGGCCGCCCAACGGGCGTTGCCGAGATCGCGGAAGCCACCGACCACGTAGGGCGTGCCGATCACCTGCGCACCGTGGTCGAGCGAGTCCACCCGGCCCGCCCCGAAACTGGGGCCGGAGCGGACGTTGAGGATGTCGGCCGTGACCCGGAAGATGCACGGCTTGGTCTCGCCGGGACTACTCCCTGGCTGGCCGGCCCCGATCAGGTAGATCGCGCCGATGGCACCGGCGCCGAGGAGCAACAACGGACGGGGCAGCGGGAACATGGCATACCTCCTGGTCAGTCACGCCAACCCAGCTATAACGGCCTGGGCCGGGCAGGCGGAACCCGAGGCACCCGTCGGCGCGCCCGGTTCAACGCGCCGGGGGTCGCCCGCCCGGCGTTCAGGTGCGCGCGGTAGCCATGTTGAATCGGTCACATGGCCGCACGATTCAAAGACCTCGCGCTGGACGTGCTCGACCACCAAGCGCAGGCGGACTGGTGGTGCCGGGCGCTCGGCTACGTCCGCCGGGACAGCCTCACCGGCACCACCGACCGCCCGGCCGACTGGCCGGTGCCGATCGTCGACCCGGCCGGCGTCGGGCCACTGATCTGGCTCAATCCGGTGCCGGAGCCGAAGAACGGCAAGAACCGGATGCACCTGGACGTCATCGGCGACCGGAACGAACTGCTCGGCCTGGGCGCCACCCTGATCCGCGCTCGCGACGCCGAAATCGACTGGGACGTCCTCGCCGACCCCGAAGGCAACGAATTTTGCGTCTTCGCGCGCTGAGTCCCGCCGGTGCCAATAGGAAAACGATTGCTCCCGCCCGGAACGGCGGGAGCCCGTCCACGAACCCCTTCCGGCCGACACTGGATAGCAAGAACGCCGCCCCCACCTGGGGAGCGGCGTTCGCGGCAGGCTGAAGATCAGCGGTCGGCCATCTTCTTCTGCAGGTTCTCGTCCAGCGTCGCGAGGAACGCCTCGGTGGTCTGGTAGCTCTGGTCACCGCCGACGAGCAGCGCCAGGTCCTTGGTCATCCTGCCGCTCTCGACGGTCTCGATGACGACCTTCTCCAGCGTGTCGGCGAAGCCGACGACCTCCGGGGTCGAGTCCAGCTTGCCGCGGTGCTGCAGGCCACGGGTCCAGGCGAAGATAGACGCGATCGGGTTGGTCGAGGTGGGCTTGCCCTGCTGGTGCTGGCGGTAGTGCCGGGTGACCGTGCCGTGCGCGGCCTCGGCCTCCACCTTGCCGTCGGCGGTCATCAGCACCGAGGTCATCAGGCCCAGCGAACCGAAGCCCTGCGCCACGGTGTCGGACTGCACGTCACCGTCGTAGTTCTTGCAGGCCCAGACGTAGCCGCCCTCCCACTTCAGGGCGCTGGCGACCATGTCGTCGATCAGCCGGTGCTCGTAGGTGATGCCCTTGGCATCGAACTCGGCCTTGTACTCGCTGTCGAAGATCTCCTGGAACACGTCCTTGAACATGCCGTCGTAGGCCTTGAGGATCGTGTTCTTGGTCGACATGTAGACCGGGTAGCCGCGCTCCAGGCCATAGCGGAAGGACGCGCGCGCGAACTCCTCGATGGAGCGGCGGTAGTTGTACATCGCCATCGCGACGCCGCCGTCCGCACTGAACTTCGCGACCTCGAACTCGATCGGCTCGCCGCCGTCGTCCGGGGTGTAGGTGACGGTGACGGTGCCGGGGCCGGGGACCTTGAAGTCGGTGGCCTTGTACTGGTCGCCGTGCGCGTGACGGCCGATGACGATCGGCTTCGTCCAGGTCGGCACGTAGCGCGGGATGTTGGAGATAACGATCGGTTCGCGGAAGATGACGCCACCGAGGATGTTGCGGATCGTCCCGTTCGGGCTCCGCCACATCTTCTTGAGGCCGAACTCCTCCACGCGGGCTTCGTCCGGGGTAATAGTGGCGCATTTCACACCGACGCCGTGCTTGGCGATGGCGTTGGCCGCGTCGACCGTGACCTGGTCGTCGGTGGCGTCTCGGTGCTCGATGCCGAGGTCGTAGTAGTCGAGGTTGATGTCCAGATACGGGTGGATCAGCTTGTCCTTGATAAAGGACCAGATGATCCGGGTCATCTCATCGCCGTCGAGCTCGGCTACGGTGCCCTGGACCTTGATCTTGCTCATGTGGCGGGGTGCTCCTCTCGCGAGAATGCAAGCGGTACAAGCGTACTGCTATCGGCCTCGATTGTGTCCTCCACCCTTCACCTACGACCACTGCCGCGGAAAGCGCGATGCGCCACAGTTGGCGACGACGACGCCGTGCCGTGATCTTCTTCTAGGCTCAACCCCTGACTGAGCGATCTTTATTAAGTGATCCTGGAGGGGGCCCGTGTCGACCGGACCGACGCATGCGATGAGCGGGGTGGCCGCTTGGGCGGCCGTGACCGCCTTGACCGACACGCACGCTATAGGGCAATTATCCCTGAAGACCTGGGTGGTCGGGGCGACGCTGTCCGCTGGGGCCGCGCTCCTGCCCGACATCGACCACCCCAAGTCGACGGTGGCCAGCACATTCGGCGCCATATCGCGCGGTGCGTCGGCCGGGATCAGCGGCTTCAGCGGCTTTCTGTACCGGCTGACCCGTACCAAGCGGGACACCGACCGGGAGGGCACACACCGCGGCTTCACCCATACCGTCGTGTTCGCGGTGCTAGCCGGCCTGATCACCACGGCCATCGTGCAGACCGGCGCGGGCATCGCGCTCGCCGTGCTGATGTTCTTCTTCGCGGGGCTCGCGGTCCGCGGGCTCATGCACACCTGGTCCTCCAGCAAGGACGCGCTGTTGATCAGCGTGGCCTCGCTGCTGCTCACGGTCGCCTGCTGGGCGTGGGCCGGGGATCAGCCCACCGACGCGGCGGCGTTCGGGGTGGCGGTGATGATCGGCTGCGTCGCGCACTTTCTCGGCGACGCGATCACCGAACTGGGCTGCCCCATGCTGTGGCCGGTACCACTCGGCGGCAAGACCTGGTACCCGGTGGCCCCGCCGAAGCCGCTGCGGATGCGGACCGGCGGCAAGGTGGAGCTCCTGGTGGTCGGCCCCGGCCTGACTATCGCCGCCGTGGTGCTGAGTTCGGTCGTCCTCTACCGGATCGGTGCCGCCCCCTGGCTCGGGCAGCTAGACCTGCCACCCGAGGTCATGGCCTGGATCGCGCACTCGTGACAGGCGGGTGGCTGCCCCGAATGAGCCGTTCACCTCGATCAGTGCGGCGAACGGACCCGCTCGCTGCGATCCGGGCACGGCACCCGGCACCGCCGGATACGACATTTCGCCCATCGCTCGTTCCGGGGTCGATAGGGTACAAGGGCGGCACAACTTCCGTGTCGCCCGAGTCCCGGAGGGAACATGCGAGCTCGAAAGCGGTTCGTGGTGGCTGCCCTGTCGCTGCCGCTGCTGGTCGGCCTCGCCGCGTGCGGCGAGATCCAGGAAACCCGGCAGGGCCTGCAGGACGCCAACGACCAGATCCAGCAGGCGCACGAGAATCTGGATGCGGCATCGAGCTGCCTGAAAGCGATCAACGTCGCGAGCTTCATGCCTAATTTCGCCGACCCGCAGCAGGCGCAAGCCGATGCGCAGGCCAGGGCCGAGGAACTGTTCCAGCTGGCCGAGCAGACTACCGACCAGACGCTGCGCAAGAACCTGCTTGACGTCCAGCAGTCCGTGCAGCGGGTCGCCGCCGGCGAGATCACCTTGGAGTCCAGCGCGGAGTGGACCGCCACCCAACTGGAGAAGTACCAGCAGGTAACCACCACCTGCTCAAAGATCGGCGGCTAGCGGGCGGCGCAAGCTGAGTCCCACACCGCAAGTGGCTTAAGCCGCTTATGAACAGACCCTAGCGGTGCAACTCGCGCCGCCGGCGAAAGCGGCTGCGCCGCTTGCGCGAACCGAAGCGCCGCTGATTCGGACAGCACCCTCAAGCCGGCTTTACCGCGACGCCGCCCGCACCGCCGTGGGTCATCCGATGCGCATTGTGGCCTCGGTCACCTAGTCTGGGACCGCGGAGGTGATGGGTGATGAAGGCAGCTGTGGGTGATCAATTGCATGTGCACAGCAAGCACATCGACGAGGCCGACCAGATCGCCGTGATCCTGGAGGTTCGCGGCGAGAACGGCGCCCCGCCGTACAAGGTCCGGTTCAAGGACGGCCACGAGAGCCTGGTGTTCCCGGGCGGCGACTGCGAGATCGAGGCGCCCCCTCCCCGCCAGGGGGACTGACCCGAAAGTCACGGCCGGTCGTGAAGCCCCGGTCAACTGGTCGGCGACCAACGAAGGTCGAGCGGACCTGATGCCAGGCAAGCGGCGTAAGCCGCTTTCGGCCGCGTAAGCAGCTTGCATCGCCACGGGTTCTCAGACGCCGCCTCGCGAGGACAGTGCCGACACGCAAGATTGCGCATGCCGGGGATCCTGCAGTCGAGGCGGCGCCTGGCGGTTCGCCCACAGGCTCCGCTCAAGAGCCCCTGCCTCCGGCGTCATTTCCAGGATTGGGCGAGTAACGACTCCACCTCGGCGCGGAAAAGCAACTCCGGGTCGACACCCATGTCGACGAACTGCCCTTCGACCTCAAGGCTGACTAGCCCATGCAGTCGCGACCACGCTAGTAGCCCCCGCTGCAGCACCGCAGGTGGCGCCATCAGGCCGCCGCGCACTTCGCGCCAGGCGACTAGCTGCCGGTCCAGCACCGAGCGCTCCGCGGGCAGCCCTTCGGGCGCGAGATCGACGAACACTTCGAGAATCGGCCGGAATGCCCGGTCGGCCAGGTCGAAAGTGAGCTCCGGGGCCCGGAACCCCGGCACCGGAGTGCCGAACAGCAGCAGATACCGATGCGGCTGCTGCAACGCCCACCCCCTGAACCGCGCTGCCAGCTCGCGGAACCTGGTCGCGGGCGCCTTGCGTCGGTGGGTGCGCAGCGCGTCTTCCAGCGCGTCGCCGAGGTCGCGGTAGGCGTCCACGACCAGGTCGGTCAGCAGCGCGTCCCGATTCTCGAAGTACCGGTACAACGCGGGCCCGGTGACGCCCATCCGCTTGGCGATCGCGTTCACCGAGATCCCCGCAGGCCCCGATTCGGCGAGTTGTTCCAGCGCGACCCGCTTGGCCTCGTTCCGGGTCTGCTCACGGAACCGCTCGCGGGGGCTACGCGGCGCTGTTTCCATGCCCGGCATCCCTCCTCCCTTGACACGCTAACCGTAACATGCTCATAGTTTTGTTACGACCTCTCACAAACAAGACAAATTATAACTGGAGGCGTCATGGCCGTTCCCAGCACCGGAACCGAGGTCGTGCTGACCGGCACGGGCGGCACCGAAGTCGTTACCATCCGCCGCAGCGCACCGCGCCCGCCAGGACCGCACGGCGTGCTGATCCGGGTCGAAGCCACCGGGGTGGCCTTCGCCGAGGTCCAAATGCTGCGCGGCCGCTACCCGGCACAGCCGAAATTCCCGTTCGTGCCCGGTTACGACCTGGTCGGCGAGGTCGTCGAGGTCGGCTCGGCGGTCGCCGCTTGGCTGCCCGGGCAGCGGGTTGCGGCGATGCCGCGCACCGGCGCCTGGTCCGAGTACGTCGAAGTGCGCGACAGCGAACTGGTTTCCGTGCCGGACGAGGTCGATGCCGCCGCGGCGCTCGCGGTGGTGCTCAACGGCGTCACCGCCTGGCAGCTGCTGCACCGGGCTGCAAAAGTTCGAAGTGGACACACTGTGCTGGTGCACGGTGTCGGTGGCGGCGTCGGCATCCTGCTCGCGCAGCTCGGGGTCGCCGCCGGTGCCCGGGTGATCGGGACGGCTTCCGCACGCCGACACGAAGCATTGCGGGACATCGGCGTTGAGCTGATCGACCACCGCACCGAGGACGTTCGCAGCCGCGTTGCCGAGCTCGCGCCCGGCGGCGTGCACGCCGTCTTCGATCCGCTTGGGCCGGAGAGCCTGGACAAGTCGTGGCAGCTCCTCGCACCGGGAGGATCCCTGCACGCGTACGGCAGTTCGTCGACGTTGCACGACACGGGACCGTGGTGGCTGCCTTATGTGGCCTTGACCAAGCGGCTCGCCCGCTGGGAGCTGGCACGGCTAATCGGCCGCACGGGCGGCCGCCGCGCCCGCATGTACTACGTCAAGTCCAACGCCCAGTTCCGAGCAGACCTGGAGCGTTTGCTCCGAATGGTCGCTAGTGGACAGTTGCGGCCCCTGATCGCCCAACGGCTGCCCCTGGAATCCGCGGCGCGCGCACTCGACCTGCACATCTCCGGCACCCAGACCGGAAGAATCGTGCTCGTTCCGGGCCTCTCCTCGGACCGCACAGTGGCATGACGGACCACCGCTGCTCCGCAACACCTCCGCAGCTCGCACCGCAACGCGAAACGGGTTGAGGACAGGCTCTAAGGTGGTTCGCGACGAGCGGCGTTTGGCGAGAAGGCGGTGAAGTGTTGCGAGACGACCGGCTAGCGGGGGCTCCTGCCGACCTGTCCGCGGTTTTCGGCACCGGCGCAGGGGTTTCCGTCCGGCTGCCGCCCGGTGAGGTGCTGACCGAACAGGTCACCGTCACCGGCAACCCGACCCCGCTGTGCTGGATCAGCGATGAGGCCCCGGCACCACAGCTCGTCGCCACGCTTCGAGCCGAACACCGTGTCAGCGGCCTGTGGCCGTTGCTGTTGTGCGACAGCGACGAGGTCTACGGGGAGCGGTGCACGGTCGGGGTGGTGCCGCCGGAACCGCTCGAACACATCGACCGCTGGCGGGTGGTCGACGTCATGGTCCGCATCTGGGACGGATTGGTGCAGGCCGACGACGACCTCGGCCCGGCCTACGACCTGGAGGTGCTCGCCCCGTTCGACTACGCCTGCCCGGGACCGGCGCGGGCCGGGAACCTCCTGGCGGATCCGGACATCCTGGCCAACCAGCAGTTGCCTCGGTTCATCGACGCCGACACCCGGCTCGCGCTGATCCCGGTGCGGCGGGGCGCGGACGCGCTGACGGCGCTGGGCTGGTCCGGCGCGGCGAACCACGTGTCGCGCACGGCCGGACTCTCGGCAATGGCCCGCAGCTGGGAGGAGCGCTTCGGGGCGCGCCTGTTGCGCCTCGGTCCGGACCGCCTGGACCTGAGCGTGGCGGCGCCCCCGCAGGACCCGGACCACGCCGCAGCGGTCGCGGCCGAGCACTGGACCTTCTGCCCGGACCGGATCCTCCAGGAAACCGGCACCATCGCGGCCTACGCCCAGGAAATCCGCGGCCGCCGAACCTGGTCTTTCTGGTGGGAGTAGACACTGCCCGGGTGCACCGCGCCTTTGGGCCCGGCCAGGCAGTCACGACGCTCATGCGCTCAGGACGGGCGAATCAGTCCACGATGGACTAATCGGTGGTAACGGGGCCTGTCCAGACCGGACTCATCACCTATGGTGCCGGCCGCATTGCCGAATCCGTCCACAATGGTCGCCGGGTTCTGGCCGCCGTTCGGCTCGCTCTTCGCCAGGTGCGGAGGCCCCAATTCCTAAAATCGGGACTTCACTTCGCTCAGCCGAGCAACCCGCCCCGGATGGTTATCGCCACCGCGATGATCACCAAGGCGAATCCGCTGTAGAGCAGGACGTCCACGGCTTTGCTGCGGATCGCCAGCAGCCCCATCCGCTCCTGCGGAATCACGGCGCGCGTCGCCGCCGCGAGCAGCAACGCGAAGCCGAGCAGCACCGAACCCCGCCGCCAGTGCCCCAAGGCGACCAGCAGCAACCCGATCAGCACGATCAGCAGCACCAAGCCGAACGGCACGTGCACCGACAGCTGCGACCTGCCGCCGAACCGTTCGCTCACGCCGTTCCTCCCGTGGTGGTGGGCCAACAGCGGGTGGGTTCTACCCGAAACCACCCGGCACGAATCAACCGACGTTGCGTTCCGCGGCCTCGACGACGTTGGTCAGCAACATCGCGCGGGTCATCGGCCCCACGCCGCCCGGGTTGGGCGACAGGAACCCGGCGACCTGCACGACGTCCGGGTGCACATCGCCCGCCAGCCCGGCGTCGGTGCGGGTCACGCCGACGTCGAGCACGGCCGCACCCGGCTTGACCATGTCCGCCGTGATCAAGTGCGGCTTACCGGCGGCGGCGATGACGACGTCCGCACGATGAACCTCGGCGGCGAGGTCCTTGGTCCCGGTGTGGCAAAGCGTGACGGTGGCGTTCTCACTGCGCCGCGTCAACAGCAGACCGATCGGGCGGCCGACGGTGATGCCACGTCCGACGACAGCGACCTGCGCGCCGTTCAGCGGCACGTCGTAGCGGTGCAGCAGTTCGATGATGCCGCGCGGGGTGCACGGCAGGGGCGCCTCCTCGCCGAGCACCAGGCGTCCCAGGCTGATCGGGTGCAGCCCGTCCGCGTCCTTCGCCGGGGCGATGCGCTCCAGCAGCGGCCCGGCATCCAGGTGCTTGGGCAACGGCAACTGCACGATGTAGCCGGTGCAGGCCGGGTCGGCATTGAGCTCGTCCAGCACCGCCTCGACGTCGGCCTGGCTGACGTCGGCGGGCAGGTCCTTGCGGATCGATTTGATACCGACCTTGGCACAGTCGTTGTGCTTGGCGCGCACGTAAGACTGCGAGCCGGGGTCATCCCCAACCAGCACCGTGGCCAGTCCGGGTGTGTGTCCCTGCTCGGCAAGCCGGGCCACCCGAGGCCGCAGCTCGTCGAAAATCGCGTCCTTGGTGGCCCTACCGTCCAGAATCGTCGCGCTCACGGCTGTTCATCGTGGCAGATGGCCCGCAGACCGCCCCGCCCGGTCCTGTATTGCCGCCACGCCCACGGCCACCAACGTCAGCGCAGCGATCACTGTGTCTTCTGGCACGTCCGTACCGCTACCGAATTTCGTCCGCCAGCCACCGACGGCGACGTATCGCTGATCCACCTGGTGGTGTGATGTTTCTCCGGCCGTCCACCGGGCAGGCTTTCGTGACGAGATGGCCGCGCAACGTGACAAGGATCTTGAAAGCAAAGAAATGTCCTGGATCAGCCGCACTGAACTGACACACAGCGCACATGTCGGCGCCCGCGTCGAGTAGCGTCTTGGCCGGGGTGGAGTCGGGTTGCCTCGTCGAGAGGGGGAGGATGTCACCCATGTCGCGTCCGACAGCGATCAGTCCGGAAGAGCAGGAGCAGATTGCCCGCACGATCGGGGTTCTGTTGTTACAAGGCGCTCCCGAGGACTGGCAGGAGATCACGGTGGAGTATCGCGCCACCGGCGAATACCATGACCTGCTGGGTGAGGTCACCGCGCAGGACGGCAGTTCCCGTGCCTGGGAACCGCCGACCGAGCTGCAGGAGATCTTCGAGCGCCTGCGTGAGGGCATGTACCGGCCCGATGTGGGCACCTGGCTCAGTGCCCTCTACGTCGTCGAGCGTCCATCGAGCTACCGGATCGACATCAACTTCGATTCCGAGCCGCACTGGCAGCGCCCGCTGCCGCGCGCCGCGTACGTCGACGAGCTGCGCCGCTACCCGCGCGCCGAGGAGAACATCCCGGAATGGATGCGGGAACGCCTTGACGGTACCGCGCCGGCCCAGCCAGCCGACGCCGAAGCAGCGGTCGCCGAGGCCCCGATCGTCGATCCCATCGAAGCACCGGCCGCCGCGCCAGCGGTCGCCGAAACACCGATCCCGGAGCCTGGGATCGGCGAACCGGCCGACGGTTTTCGGGTGGCCAGCGTCTTCGACGACTACGACGAGCAGGGCCGCCCAGTGGTCGCCGACCGCTCGCCGATCCCGGCCGAGGAAGTCGGGCCGCTGCGCCAGTACCTGGAGAACTCCCCGGTGGTACTGGCCGCTCGGGAGGACGAGGAGGACCAGCTCGATCCGGCCCGCGCCGCCTCGGTGCCGGGCACCTGGCACACCGACGGCGTCTGGCTGTGGCCGGGCGCGATCGCCTTCTACCTCGCGCAGTACGGAGTTCCGCCGGAATCGGAATTGATCGCGCACATCCGCAGCCGCGGCTTCCAGCTCGCCGAGGTCGACGAGGCCACCCGCGATGCGGCCCTCAGCGAACTGCTCGACCAGCCCGCCGACGAACTCGACGGCGAGCCGCAGGAGCACGCCGCACCGGTGCCGGACGAGGCGCTGGAGTCCACACCGGACCCCACGCCCGAACCGGCCGTCGACGACGTGATCGCCGAGCCGGAGCAGGCCGCTGGATCCCGGCATGTGCTCGACGAGGCCGACGTCCCCGACACCCAGGAAGTGCTGGCCAAGCTGCACGACCGGCTCACCGACTACCAGGTGGACGGTGACGGCTACCGGATCGGCAGCCACAGCGCGGGAGCTCGCTGCCTGGTCGAGGATGGCTCGGACTGGGTCGTCACCGCCGGTACCGACGGCGGCGACGACGTCCGGTTCACTCGCGTCGACCACGCCGCCGCTTACCTGCTCGGCAGTCTCCTGATGGACCAGCCCGCCCCGGCGGTTGTTCCGCCTCCGATCACGCCGCCTGCGCTGCCGATGGCCCCGCCGGAACCGGCCGAGTTGCCGCAGCGGCCCGCGCCGGAGACAGCCGACCTGCCACCACGATTCACGCCGGAACCGGAGCACAGCGGGGCGAACCCGTTGTTCACCGCGAACCAAGAACCGACCAACGCCCCGAGCGCGCCGCCGGAACCGGCGATCCACGAATCCGCACCGTCCGCCCAGGCAGGCGACGACGTGACCCGGTTCCAGCCCGCACCGCGGCTGGACCGTCCCGCGCAGCCCCCGATGGCTCCGCCATCGCCGCCGGTCGGGCAGCCCGCGCAGCCTCCGGTTGGTGGGCCGGGCGCGCCACCGCCGTTGCCGAAGCGCCAGCCGCGCCGGGACAGCGGTGCGCCAATGCCTCCGGGCGGACCCGCGCAGGGACCGGTCGGCGGTGCGGAGCGGCGCCCGGGTCCCGGCGGGCCCGGCATGGCCGGTCCGCACCGGCAGGGCCCACCACCCGGGCCGCCGCGCCCGCCGCAGGGCGGACAGCCGGGTGCCCAACCTGGTCAGCCGCAGGGTGGTGGTCAGCAGATTCAGCCGCTGGGCGGTGAACCGCCGTTGACGCTGTACCGGGACCGGCGGATCGTGGTGTTGCAGCCAGGCACCGAACTGGACCGGTTCGGCGAGCCGAACGGCAACGTCACATACGCGATCCGCACGCCGTACACCCACCGTTCGCTGCCACCGCAGTGGGCGAACCGCTCGTACTTCGCCTACCGGGTGCAGCGGCCGATCCAGGCGCTGCGCGGCACGGCGGTGCCGTGGTTCGAACAGCCCGGCGGGGGCACGGCGTTCGTGCTTCCCACGACGGTCAACGATCTCCTGGCGGACGGCACCCTGGCCGAAATGCCGGCCAACGACCGCCCGCCCATGGAGTAACCGAGCAGGTCACGAGTGAGGGGCACCTTCGAACCGGTCGAAGGTGCCCCTCACTGATTCGCCCACGTTGAACCGGCCCACCTTCCCCGGGCGCCCGGGGAAGGTGGGTTTCTTCGAATCCAGGTACGACCCTGAGCCTGCACATCGCTTCACATCGGACACCCGTCGCAACCCGGGCATCCTCCGGCCGGTCCTCCCGTCGGCCCGGGTGGTGCGTGCCGGGCCTGGGTCAATCGACGCGGAGTCCGTGGGCGGCGGCGAAGGTGAGGGCCGTCGCCATGTCGATGCGGGCGCCCCTGAGATTCGCCGCAACCAGGGCGTCGGCGTCGATCCGGGCGTCGCGCAAATCCGCCTCGCCCAGGCGGGCGCCGAGCATGCGCGCGCCGCTGAAGTCCGCTTCGCGGAGATCGCAACGGCGCAGATCGCATTCGGTGAGGTTCGCTTCCCGAAACCGGATTCCGCGCAGGTTCAGGCCGCGAAGATCCGCCTTGCCCATGCCGACCAGCGTCAGATCCGTCTCGCGCAGCGTCCAGGCGCGCAGACGGCAGTCCACGAAGTTCGACCCAAGCAGACTACATCCGTCCATAGTGGACTTTCCGAATACGGTGCGCTCGAACTTGCAGGACCGGAACGCCGTGGCGACGTGTTTCGAACCGTTGAGATCGGTGCCGGTGAAAACACATTCGGTGAACACGCAATTGCGAGTGCTGAGACCGGTCAGATCGGCATCGGTGAAGTCGCAGTGTTCGAAGGTCCGGCCATCCCACTGCTGGTTCGTCAGCACCGCGTCCTGGAAATCTTCCCCGACCGCACTCGTCATGCCCCTAGGGTGGCACGTGTCATCGACCTTCATGGAGGCACCGTGCACGTGCGGCGAGTCGTACCCAACATCCGTGCCAACGACCTCGCGGCGACCCGCGACTTCTACATCGACACCCTGGGCTTCCAGGTCGTGATGGACCACGGCTGGATCGTCACGGTGAGCGCCCCGGGTGATCCGCAGCGGCAGATCAGCATCGTTGGAACGGACGCCACCGCCCCGGTGCACCCGGACATCTCGATCGAAGTGGAGGACGTCGATGCGGCGTATGCGAAGGCCAGGCAGCAGGGCCACGAGATCGTGCACCCGCTGACCGACGAGCCGTGGGGCGTCCGCCGCTTCTTCTGCCGCGATCCCAGCGGCACAGTCCTCAACATCTTGTCGCACCGGTGAGCCGTTAATAACGGCGAATGAAACCGCTTCGAACCAGGGCGAACCGCCTTCGGTACCGAACCCGGGCGAACCGCTCTCCGTGCTACGGCACCACGACGACCGGACGGACGGCCTCGACCACCAGGGTGGCGGGCACCGTGCCGAGCAGACCGCCGCGCCGGCGGGACCGGCCGACCACGATCAGATCCGCCCGGTACTGCTCGGCGACCTGTTCCAAACCGACCGCCGGGTCGCCGCGGTGGTGCACGAAGTCCCAATCGATGTCCACCCACCTCAGGTGCGATACGACTTCCTTCTTCAGCTCCTCCACCAGGCTTTCGGCGGCCTCGCTGGCAACCGCGACGCCCATCGGCGACCAGTAGGCGACGCCGCCCACCGCCTCGACGTAGACCAGCACCAGGCGGGCACGCTCCCGCCGCGCCAGGCCGGCCGCCCACGCCGCGGCGTGGAAGCTCGCCGGGCTGCCGTCCATGCCCACGACGATGCCGCCCAGCCCGTCCTTGCCGATCTCGAATTCCCGCTCGGTCTTGTCGCCTTCGGCCACGCCGAGATGGTAGTTGGCGCGCGCCGGGCCGTTGGACGCATACGACACACTCGAAACGTGAACGGCGCACGCACCCCCTCCGACCTCGAACGTCGCGTCCTGGACGCGATAGATGTAGCCGGGCTTCTGCACGACCTGCGAGAACTCGTCACGATCCCCAGCGTCGGGGCACCACCGGCGAACAGGACGCCCAGCAGTGTGCGCCGACAAGCTGGCAGCGCTGGGACACCGGGTGGATCACTGGCGTATCGACGTCCGGTCGCTCGCCGAGTAGGCCGACTTCCCCGGCCAGGAAGCGGACCGCGATGTCGCCTACGGCTGCGTAGGCGTGCGCGGCGAAGGCCCCGAGCCTGCGCTGGTCTTCTGTGGGCACACCGATTCTTCTGTGGGCATAGGGATGTCGTCCCGCCCGGTGATCTCGACCGGTGGCCGAACCGCGACCCATACGCCTTGCGGGTTGCGGACGGCGTCGCCGCGGGTCGGGGCACCTGCGACATGAAGGGCGGGGTGGTCGCGATCTTCGGCGCGTTGCGGGCCCTGCGCACGGTCGGGGATCGAGCTGGCCCGGCCCGTGGCCGTGCACGCCGTCGTCGGCGAGGAGGACGGCAAGCTCGGTGCATACGCGACGCCTCAGCGGGGCCACCGCGGTGCCGCGTGCATCCTGGCCGAGCCGAGTTCCGGCACGATCGTGGCCGCGAACGGCGGGTCGCTCACGTTCCCGACTCGAAATCCCGGGGCAAGGCACTCACGGGTCCACAGCTACCGGGGCGTGAGCACGCTGGACAAGCTCTCCGAACTGCTGCCCGTGCTGCGCGGGCTGGAGGCCCGCCGCAACGCCGACCCCGACCCGTTGGTCGCGCACTTGGAGGTGCCGTACCCGCTGTCGGTCGGGGTGGCCCGGGCCGGCGACTGGGCCAGCACGGTGCCGGATCTCGCGATCGCCGAAGGCCGCTACGGCGTCCGAGTCGGCGAGTCGATCCCCGACGCCAAAGCCGAATTCGAGGCCACCATCGCACACGCCTGCGCCGCCGACCCCTGGCTCTCCAAACACCCGGTGCGGGTCAGGTGGGGTGTTTGCCAGCGGACGCCTGCCCGAAGGGCACGCGCTGCTCGGCGAAACCCGCAACGCCGTCACTGCGGCCAGCGGTGCCACGCCCATTGCAGTGCGCCGTACGGCACTGACCTCCGGCTATACGCCGCAGCCGGGATCCCGACATTGCAGTACGAACCAGGCGACGTTCGCTACGCCCACGCGCATGATGAGCACGTCCCGGTCGCAGACCTGGAACAAGCGCCCCGTACCTACGCCCTCCTGGCCATCCGCCGCTGCGGCACCGCCTGACCGCCAGCGACGTCATGGACATCAACGCCCGCTCACGCAGCCCTGATCATTCCGAGAAGTCGAGCCGCCACCCGTTGAGCGCGCAGCTTGTGGGGTTGGCGAGCGTGCGTTTCCCACTGCCGGGCGGTCCTGAGACAATCGGGAACGTCGACTTGTCGACGCTACCGGCATGTTGGGCATCCAGGGAATGACTCGGGCGGTCTAGCGGAGCGTTGGGGCTTCGCAGCACGAACTAGCTCATCGCAGCGAAGGGGTTCGCCGAACCGGCCCGGGTACGACGTTGCAGGCACGCACGTCGCGCCCGGGCCCAGGGCGTTCGAGTGCTCAGCCGGTCAGGTTGGGGAAACAACACTCTGGGAGGGAGAAGTGCTCTTTCGCTGCCGGCCAGGCATGATCGACGCCGGTTCGGTGGCCGCAGCCACTGGTGAGATACGAATCTTCGCCGTGGCTAGTGGAAGTCGCGCGAGGTCGAGGGGATGCGCACTTCCAGTTTCTGCAGCCGGTCCGCTCTCAGGTTGATCACCTCCTCCGCTCGTTCCACGATTCCGCGCACCAGCAGCGCTGCGCTGGTACGCCCGACCTTCCGGTAGCGCGCCCACAAACCCGGTGAGCACATGACGTTGACCATCCCGGTCTCGTCTTCCAGGTTCAGGAACGTGATGCCGCCCGCGGTGGCCGGCCGCTGCCGGTGCGTCACCGCGCCGCCCACCAGCACCCGGGTTCCATGCTCCACTTCGGACAGTCGCGAGGCCGGAAGCGCCCCCAGTTCATCCAACCTGGACCGCACGAACTGCAGCGGGAAGCTGTCCGGTGACACCCCGGTCGCCCACACATCCGCGGCTGCCGTCTCCACCCCGTCCATCCCCGGCAGCGCCGGCGCGGCGGCCGACGCGGTGGTTCCCGGCAACCGATCCGGCCGGTCACCGGCAGCGGCGGCGGCATTCCACAGCGCCTCCCGCCGGGACAGGCCGAAGCAGTCGAATGCGCCAGCGGTCGCCAACGCCTCCATCTGCGCGGCGGTCAGGTGCGTCCGGCGCGCCACATCGGCCAAATCGGCGTAGTCGCCGTTCTCCGAACGTTCTGCGACTAATCGCTCGGCGGCACTGTCGCCGAGCTTGCGTACGGAAGCCAGCCCAAGACGTACCGCCTGCCCGCCTTCGCTGGCAGCATCCGGCTCCAGGTCGGCTTGGGCCCGGCTCGCGTTGACGTCCGGCCCGCGCACCCGCACTCCGTGCCGACGGGCATCCGCGACCAGCGACTGCGGTGAGTAGAAGCCCATCGGCTGAGCCTTGAGCAGCGCCGCGCAGAACACCGCCGGGTAGTAGTGCTTGAACCACGCGCTGGCGAACACCAGCAGCGCGAAGCTCAAGGCATGGCTTTCCGGGAAACCGTAGTTCGCGAAGGCCAGCATCCGCTGGTAGATCCGCTCGGCCAGCTCACCGGAGATGCCCTTGGCCGCCATTCCCTCGAACAACCGCCCCCGAAGCCGCTCCATCCGTTCCTCGGAACGCTTGGCCCCCATCGCCCGCCGCAGTTGGTCCGCCTCCGCCGGGGAAAACCCCGCGACATCGACAGCCAGCTGCATCAACTGCTCCTGGAACAGCGGCACGCCGAGAGTCTTTTTCAAGGCACCGGCCATCGACGGGTGCTCGAAGTCCCACTCCTCCAGGCCGTTGCGGCGCCGGATGTACGGGTGCACCGAACCGCCCTGGATCGGGCCCGGCCGGATCAGCGCCACCTCGACCACGAGATCGTAGAACTCTCGCGGTTTCAACCTCGGCAGCGTGGCCAACTGCGCCCGGCTCTCCACCTGGAACACCCCGACCGCATCGGCCCGCCGCAACATCTCGTACACCGCGTCGTCGTTCAGGTCGAGCTTGCCGATGTCGACCTCGACCCCGTGGTGCTCAAGGGCCATGTCGATCGCGTAGTGCAACGCCGAGAGCATGCCGAGACCCAGCAGGTCGAACTTGACCAGTCCGACCTCAGCGCAGTCGTCCTTGTCCCATTGCAGGACGGTACGGCCGGGCATCCTCGCCCATTCCACCGGGCAAACCTCGCTGACCGGCTGGTGACAGATCACCATCCCGCCGGAGTGGATGCCTAGGTGCCGGGGGAAGCCCATCAGCTCGCCGGCCAATTCCCGCACCGGCGCGGGGATCTCGGAATCCTCGGGCAGCGGCCCCCAGTGCTCGATCTCCTTGCTCCAGGCGTCCTGCTGACCGGGCGAGTAGCCGAGCGCCCGCGCGATGTCCCGCACGGCCGAACGCGGCCGGTAGCTGATCACGTTCGCGACCTGCGCGGCATGCTTCCGGCCGTACTTGCGGTAGACGTACTGGATCACCTCCTCGCGGCGGTCCGACTCGATGTCCAGGTCGATGTCCGGCGGCCCGTCCCGCTCCGGTGCCAGGAACCGCTCGAAGAGCAGCTGGTAGCGCACCGGATCGGCGTTGGTGATCCGCAGTGCGAAGCACACCGCCGAATTCGCCGCCGAGCCCCGGCCCTGGCACAGGATCCGCTGCTCCCGGCAGAACTCCACGATGTCGTACACCACCAGGAAGTAACCGGGGAACTTCAACTGCTCGATCAACGCCAGCTCGTGCTCGATCTGCCGGTAGGCCGCGGGGTTCTCCTGCGGCAGGCCGTACCGGTCCAGCGCGCCCCGGTAGGTCAGTTCACGCAGCCAGCTCGCCTCGGTGCGGCCCTTCGGCACGTCGAACGGAGGCAACCTCGGGGCGACCAGCCGCAGGTCGAAGGCGAACTCCCGGCCGAGTTCGGCGGCCCGCTGCACGGCCCCCGGATAGCGGGCGAACATCTCGGCCAGCTCCGCGCCGGAACGCAGGTAGTTGCCCGCCCAGGCGGGCAGCCAGCCGTCCATGTCGTCCAGGCTGCGGCGGGCCCGGATCGCCGCCATCGCCCCGGCCAGCCGAGCACGTTCCGGGCGGGCGAGATGCGCGCCGGTAGTGACCACTGTGGACACCCTCGCGCGGTCGGCGAGCTCGGTCAGGGCGTCGTTGCGCTCCGAATCGGTGGGCAGCCCGTGGTCGGTCAGCTCCACGGTGACGTGATCCCGCCCGAACAAGGCGATCAGCCGGTCCAACTCCGCGTCGGCCGCCGCCGGACCGCCTTCGGCGAGCGCCGCCGGGACGGCTCCCTTTCGACACCCGGTGAGCACCTGCCAGTGTCCCTGCGCCGCCTCCGCGAGCTGCGTCAGCTCGTACCGCGGGCGGCCTTTTTCCTTGCCTTCCAACTGCGCCTCGCTGATCGCCCGGCACAGGCTCCCGTAACCGGCCGGGTCGCGGGCCAGCACCAGCAGATGCCGCCCCTCGGGATCGGCGACCCCGTTCTGCGGCGCCGAAAGCCCCAGGCTCAGCTCGGCGCCGAACACGGTGCGAACCCCGTGCTCGGCCGCGGCCTCGGCGAAGCGCACCACCCCGTACAGCCCGTCGTGGTCGGTCAGCGCGATCGCCTCCAGCCCGAGCCGCGCCGCCTCCGCCGCCAGTTCCTCGGGATGGGCGGCACCGTCAAGGAAGCTGAAATTGGAGTGCGCGTGCAACTCCGCGTAGGGCACCGCCGGAGTCGCGGGGACAACGTCCGCCGCGTACTTGGCGCGCCGCCGAGTCCACGCCGGGCTGTCGTTCCCATCACCGGGATGCCTTTCGTCGCGCGGGCCGTATCCGTCGCCCGAAAGCGGCCGGCCGGAGAGCGCCTTCTCCAAGTCCGACCAGGTCTGGAGCGGGTTGAACCAACTCATGAAGCCAGTGAACTCCTGTTCGAATCATCGGCGCCAGCAAAAAAGTCCCACTCCACTCGAACGAGTGTTCGCCCACTATCGATAGGCGCCCTGCACCCACCAGCTGGCCCCTTCGTGCACCAGCAACAGCGCCACTTCACCCGCGTCGGCATCGCCATCGGCGGGCTCCGGCTCCGGTTCGAGCGCGACCTGGACCCGCACTGCCTCTCGCGGCGGCACCTGCGCTGCCGGCGCAGTGTGTCCCGCACCGCCCGCCAGCAGCTCCACCCACCAGCGCTCGGTCACCGGCCACGGTCCGGCCCAGCCGGACACGGCTCGCGACCGCCCGCCCGCCACCTCGACGCGGCACGGCACGGCGGTGAGCCGATGCCGCTCGGTGACGCCCACCGGTCGGCCTTCACCGTCGAACACCGCCGCAGGCCACGGCGAATCCGGCACCACCGATGGCGACGGTGACGGCAGGCGCCCCGGCCACGGCCGGTCCGCGGGCAGCTCGGGACGGCGTTCGTCGCCCCAGGGCACGAACCGCACCTGATCGCGCAGATCCCGGCCGCCGCCGAGCACCCCGGTCAGGACCGCCTCCGGCCCGAGCATGCCCTGCACCCGCGCGAACGCACGCCCGGCGCGGGCATCCGCTTCCCCGGTCGCGGCATTGAGCAGGTCGAGCTGCAGTCCGCCCGCCCCGACGACCTCTTCCGGCCGCAGGCTCAGCACGCTCACCCCGGCCGTCGGGCGCTGCCGACCGCTGCGACCGTGCAACCAACCGTCGAGCTGCCAACGCACCCGGTCCGCAGTCGCCGCCGGCGTCAACGGCTCCGCGCACCGCCACACCCGGTGCAGTTCCTCGCCGTGCTCGGTGCGGGCCGAAATCCCCAGCCTGGTGCAGGCCAGCCCGAGCTCGCCCAGCCTGTCGTGCAGTTGATCCGCCAGGATCTTCGCCACGAACGCGGCCTTGTCCACCCGATCCACCGGCGGATCGAGCTCCTCGGCCACCACCAGGTCCGGGGGCGGTTGCCGCCGCCGGATCGGCCGTTCTTCCCGGCCGCCGGCCGCGCGGTGCACCACCAGCGCGGCCCGGCCGAACCGCGTGGACACGTCCGACGGGGACAGTGCCGCGAACTCACCCAGCGTGCGAATCCCCAGCCGCCGCAACAGATCCACCAGTTCCGCCTGCTGGGCGGCGCGCTGCCCGGCAAGCTGATCGGCGAGCTGGTCGATCTCCTCGATCGACAGCGGGGCGAGGAACTCCCTGCTGCGGCCGGGGGCCACGAGCTTGTTGCGCCGGGCGGCCAGGATCGCCGCGAACATCCCGTCCGCGATGCCGATTTGGCATTCGATGCCGACCTGCGCGTCGAGCTGGTCCACCACTCGCTCGGCAACGGCCTCTTCGGAGCCGAAGTAACGGGCGGGCCCCCGCGCCGGGACGGCCACCAGCCCGGGGCGCACGATCTCCACGCCCGGCACCAGTTCTTCGACCGCCGCCACGACCGGCTCGAACAACCGCGTATCCCGAGCCGGATCGTGTTCGCACACCACCAGTTCCGGGCACCGGCCCTGCGCCTCGCGGCGGCGCATCCCGCGACGCACTCCGCTGCCGCGCGCCGTTTCCGAGCAGGCCACCACCCGGTTGGCCGCGAACACCGCGGCGGGCACCAGCGGCCCGAGCTCGGCCACGCGGGCGGCGGCGACCACCGGCCAGTCCGGGCACCAGATGATGAGCCGGCGGGGCGGCATCGCTCTCACCCCGCCACCGGGCGCAGCCAGGGCCGGGACGCCTCGCCGGGCTCGTCCGCAGGTACCCCGATCAGCCCGTCGCGCGCCGGGAGCAGCAGTCGGGACGAACGCGGCCGGGACGCCGCGCCACGCCCGCTAGCACGCACCATGACGGCCCGTTCCCGCAGGTAGCCATGGCCCTGGCCGAGACCTCGCCAGTTGGCATCGGCGCAGTGCAGCTGCACTTCGGCTCCCGACCACGGACCGAATGGCAGCAGCACCGAGCCACGATTGCGCGCCCGCGCGGACAGCCGCCGGGCATCCGAGTCGGCCACCTGCCTGGTGCCGCCTACCGCCACCAGGTCGACGCCGTCGAGCAGTGCGGCGATCACCCCCGCCGGATCGCTGCCCGGCCGCGGCACCACCGCGAGCCTGGCGAGCTCCACCCCGGCTTCGGCCGCCGCGACCAGGCTGATGCCGGGCAACCCCACCACGGCCGCCCACGACCCGTTCGCCGTCGCCTCGGACAGCAGCGCGAACAGCAGCGAGACCGATCCGTGCACCGCCACCGTGCTGCCACGGCGCAAACCTGGCCATGGCAGCACGGCAGCGAGCTCCGTCCGCGTGGGCAGCACCCGGCCCGCTCCGGGAACGCCGCCCGCCTCGACGGCCGGCACACCCACGGACACCCCGTCAGCCGTGGACGCGCCCAGCGCCGTCAAAGACGCCATCGCGGACATCGCTGCCTCCCCACATCGTGACCGCATGGGTGCCCGACCCCGGCGCGGGCACCCATTTAGCCGCTGTGGGGAAGACAGCGGTGGAGTCGGCGCTGCGCCTGCACCCGAACACAACGCCAACTCCATCGGAGTAGCCGACCCCGACACCGGCCACTTCCAGATCTCGAACCTCAGTTCGAACAACTTAAGTAAACCCTGCGCACCGGCCCACGTCAAGCGTCCCGACCAGATCGAGTGAACATTTGTTCGATCACCTGATCTTGCCCGAAAAGTCCGCTACAACTTGACACATGACCGCGTTTCCACCCTGCGCGGCGGCCGAACGAGCAGTTCCGGCGGTCGCCCGAGCGGGCGGGCCCGTCGATGCCGACGAACCCGCGGACAAGCAACACCACTCGCCATAGCCACCGGCCTTGCGCCGACGGCTCTGGCGCGGAGCCCGAGGAGGCAAGGAACATGCGCACCACCGAAACCCGCACGGGCCACCGGCCTACCGCGGAACCCGCCGCAACGAAAACCGGAGCAGCGAAAACCACAGCAACGAAAACGGTGCGGCCGACCGAAGTCGCCCGCACCGTCCACAGTGCACCGGAGTCAGTGCGCGAAGTGTCGCGTCCCGGTGAAGTAGAGCGGCACGCCGGCCGACTCCGCCGCCGCGATCGTGTCGGCGTCCCGGACCGAACCGCCGGGCTGAACGATCGCGCGCACACCGGCGTCCAGCAGTACCTGCGGGCCGTCCGCGAACGGGAAGAACGCATCGGACGCGGCAACCGAGCCCTTTGCCCGGTCGCCAGCCCGAGACACCGCGAGGCGCGCCGAGTCGACCCGGTTCACCTGCCCCATGCCCACGCCGACGGTCGCCCCCTCGTTGGCCAACAGGATCGCGTTGGACTTCACCGCTCGGCAGGCGCGCCACGCGAACTTCAGATCCGCCAGCGTGGCCTCGTCCACCGGCGAGCCGGTCGCCAGCGTCCAGTTCGCCGGGTCGTCGCCCTCGGCGTCGATCCCGTCGGAACCCTGCACCAGCATGCCGCCGGAGATCGCCCGCATCTCGATCCGGCCGCTCTTGGGCGGCTGCGCGGTCAGGATCCGGATGTTCTTCTTCTTGCTCAGCACGTCCACCGCGCCGTCGGCGTAGCCCGGCGCCACGATCACCTCGGTGAAGATCCCGGCGACCTGCTCGGCCATCGCCACCGACACCTCGCGGTTCGTCGCGATGACTCCGCCGTACGCGCTCACCGGGTCGCACTCGTGCGCCTTGAGGTGCGCCGCGGCGATGTCGCCGGCAACCGCGATGCCGCACGGGTTGGCGTGCTTGATGATCGCCACGCACGGCTCGCTGTGATCATGCGCGGCCCGCCAGGCCGCGTCTGCGTCGACGTAGTTGTTGTACGACATCTCCTTGCCATGCAACTGCGCCGCGGCCGCGAGTCCGGTCGCCTCGCCACCAGAGACGTACAGCGCGGCGGGCTGGTGCGGGTTCTCGCCGTAGCGCAGCGCGGAACGGCGGTCCCAGGTTTCCCCGATCCAGCCGGGAAACACCGAGTCGTCCCCGGTCGGCACCTTGCTCATCCAGGACGCCACCGCGACGTCGTACGACGCGGTGTGCCGGAACGCGGCCGCGGCCAGCTCGACCCGGTCGGCCAACGTGAAACCGCCCTCGCGGACCTGCTCCAGCACCCACTCGTAGCGGCTCGGGTCCACCACGACGGCGACGTTCGCGTGGTTCTTGGCGGAGGCCCGGACCATCGCCGGCCCACCGATGTCGATCTGCTCGATCACCTCGTCCGGGGCGGCGCCCGAGGCCACCGTCTGCACGAACGGATACAGGTTCACGACCAGCAGCTCGAACGGCGCGATGTCCAGCTCACGCAGCTGGTCGACATGCTCCCGGCGGCGCAGATCGGCGAGCAGTCCGGCGTGCACCCGCGGGTGCAGGGTCTTGACCCGACCGTCGAGCGCCTCCGGGAAGCCGGTGAGCTCCTCGACCGGGGTGACAGGCACGCCCGCCGCGGCGATCGTGCGGGCCGTTCCGCCGGTGGACACGATCTCCACACCGGCGGCGTGGAGTCCGGTGGCCAATTCAAGCAGACCGGACTTGTCCGACACGCCGATCAACGCACGGCGAACGCCTCGCCGCTCCTGCGAATTCGCGGTCACGGGATACTCACCTTCCGTCCCTGCACGGTCCAGCCGTGCAACGCCAGCTGTTCCAGAGTGTCGACCAACAGCCGCCGCTCGACGGCCTTGATCCGTTCGTGGAGGCTTTCCTCGTCGTCCTCGGGCCGCACCTCGACGGCCTCCTGCGCGAGGATCGGCCCGGTGTCCACACCGGCATCCACCACGAACAACGTGCAGCCGGTGACCCGCACCCCATACTCCAGCGCGTCCCTTACTCCGTGCATCCCGGGAAAGGACGGCAGTAACGCCGGGTGGCTATTGAGGTACCGGCCGGCGAAGCGGGCCAGGAAATCGGTGCCGACGAGCTTCATGAAACCGGCGGAGACCACCAGGTCCGGCTCGTGCTCGGCACAGGCCTCGGTCAGCGCATGGTCCCAGTCGGCCCGGCTGGCGTGGTCCTTGACGCGGCGCACGAAGGTCGGCACCCCGGCGCGCTCGGCGCGGGCCAGCCCCTCGATGCCGCCACGATCGGCGCCCACCGCGACCACCTGCACCGGGAAGTCGGGCGCGCTCGTCGCATCGAGCAACGCCTGCAACAGGGTGCCGGAGCCGGATACCAGCACGACCACCCGCGCTGGGCCGGTGGTGGCGAACCGGGTGGGTTGCGAGTGCGCGGCGGCGCTCGGCTGGTCAGTCGTACTCGGGTTCAGCGTTCGCTCCTGACATGCCTCGGCACGATCTCTCGCAAAAGCGTAAGCGCTGGTTGCGGTGCCGACGCCGCCAGGGGCCGGGCGAGTGGCGCAGCCCTCAGCTCCGGTCGTCCTCCCGGAGGTCACCATCGAACTCGGTGGGGTCGATCTCGGTGGGCTTGTGTTTGGGCAAATCCGATTCCGCACCAGCGCGGGCGAGCGGAATCCGCGCTGCGGAGTCGCCCGGCTCATCGCTGGCCGCGTCATCCGTCGCATCGGCCTTGGACGCAGCGTCTTCGTCCGAGCGGTCGCCGACTTGATCTTCATCGGCGTCCGTCGCGCCGCCCGCGGCAGCGTCAGTGGTGCCGGTGGCCTCAGCGGGCTTGTCGCTTGCGTCGCTTGTGGAATCATCGGTGGTCGCCGAATCGGCATCGGCGGCATTGTCAGTGCCGCTTTCCGCCAAGTCGCTGTCTGCCTCGGCGGAGGTGGTCTCGTTTGCGGAGTCTTCATCGGCTTCCGCCGTGGCCGGGTCAGCGGAATGGCCGTTGTCGGTCACATCGGCTTCAGGCTCGTCGTCGGTGTCCGGCCCGGCGAGCCACGTGACGGCGGCCGCTGGCACCGCGATCCAGCACAGTGTCGCCGCAGCCAACGAGACCGGCCGCAGCGTCACCGGTCCGAACGGACCGTTGCCTATGTCGCCGCCGGCGACATAGGCGAGCACCAACATCCCCAACGCCGCGATCGCAGCAGCCACGCCCACCGCCAGCAGTCTGCGCGCCAGCAGGCCGGACGACCGTCGGCAAGCGGCTCCGGCGAGGGCGCCGACGAGGAGTGGCAGTGCCAACACGATTGCCCACCACACCGCCGAGTCCTGCGTCGGCAGGACCGCGAGCAGCGGCAGGTCAGGCACCGGGCCGGGCGTGGACTGCAGCGGCTGGAGCGTGAGCCGACCGATCGACAGGCCCGTCCCGGCGGCGAAGGCCCAGCCCGCCAACACCGCGTTCGGCAGGTACAGGATCGACAGCAGGGTGGAGCCGATCGCGTCGCCGGCTCCACCTCCGGATCGCGCGATGGCGGCGGCCATCTCCGGGGCCGACACGCAAATCCCGAACAGCAGCACCACACCACCGGCCGCGACCAGCGCCGCCAGCGCCAGCAGGCCGACGCGCATGCCCGACCAGACCTCGGCCTCGACGCGTTCCCAGACCAGGTAGATCAACCCGCACCTGTTCGCAACGCCCGCAGTCGACGCGATCGTGGCCGTCAGCCCGCAGCTCAGGAACGCATCCACCGGAACCGCGTTCACCGGCCCGTCCAGGGCCATCGCGATGCCGGTGCCGACGAAGGCGTGCACGAGCCCCATCGCCATGATCAACGGCCACGCCTGGTCGGGGCGCCGCAGCCGGGACCGTCGCGCGACCCAGGCGGACGCGCCAGCGATCACCAGCATCATCAGGGCAGTCGGCAGCAACGGCAGGATGCTGAGCGGAGCGTCCATGATCTTCAGCGTCGCTTGGTGCAACGCGAGCCACCCGGGCAGCGCGGCCACCAAGACCACGGCCGGGTCGAAACGCGCGCTGGTGGCGGTGGCCACCGCCAGCGCGATCAGCCCGGCGGCGATCAGATAACCGACGAGCAGGACGGCGCCGATGGCCACGGCGAGCAGCCACCAACGAATCCCGAGCCTGCGTTCGCGCCGGGCGTCGGCAATCGCGTGGGGGATCGAGTCGAGCACGGACACGCCGCCGAATGTCGCACCGATATTCCGCCAAACGAGTCACAACACGCCGCCGGCTCCGCCCATCGAGCGACACCGCTTGTCCGCTTGGGACGCTGCTGTCGCCCGGGTCGTCGGACTATCGGGCTTCGACCGCTACGCGCTGCACGGGCTCGACGAACTCCGGAAATTTCGGCACGTCTCGCCAGCACGCTGACGGAGAGTTCCTCGACGCGCATTTGCGATCATCAGAGGCTGCCGAACTGTTGTGGACCCGACTCATTCGGTCACCGAAGAACAGGCACCTCGGGGACCTGGATCACTCCGGCGCCCAACACCTGCCGGAACCCGCGTGGCGACGGGAACGCATTGATCAGAAGCTCGGCGGGTTGGCGCCGGGGTGTGGCATCTGCTGGGTGCCCTGCGGTCCGCTCCCCTGGCCCTGCTGCCCGGACGGGCCCGATTTGCCGGGCTGCCCGGACGGGCCCGGCTGACCGGGCGGGTTCGACGGCGGCGCGGACGGGTTCGACGGCGGCGCGGACTGACCGGCCTGGCCAGACTGACCGGGTTGCCCCGGTTGGGCGGGCTGACTCGACTGGCCCGGCTGGTTCGGGGTCGAGAAGTCGCCCGAGGGCGGGTTCCAACCGCCGGACTGCGGCGATTGAGCGGACGCCGAGCTCCACCCGCCACTCGGTTGACCGAATTGACCGGGCTGGGCGGGCTGTCCGGCCGGGCTCCAAGCACCTGGACCACCGGGGGCGCCCGGACCGCCCGAACCACCAGGACCACCAGGACCACTGGGCTTGCCCGGCTGGAACGGGCCGGGCTTCCCGAACTGCGGCCGCGCGGGCGGCGCAGGCTTCGGCGGCGCCTTCAGGATCCCGCCTTCCATCAGCAGCACCCCGACCACGGCGGCCAATTGCGCGATCGCCAGCAGGACCAGCACGATGATCCCGCCCGAACTGCCGCTGACGAGATCCTGCAGCAACGACAGCGTTGCGTAGGCGGACAGTGGTGCGGCCGCGAACAGGCAGTTAGGCGTCTTCGGCACGAACCGAAGCCCCGCTAGGGCCCCGGCGACGACCAACGAGAAGCCCGCCAGGCTACCTATCGCCACCCCTGCGACCTGGTCGAAGAAACCGGTCAGGTAGCCGATCAGGCCGGCGCCAGCCGCCACCAGGGCCAGGATTTCGTTGCGGTCGAGCGAGATTCCGGAGCGTTCCGGTGCGGCCGGACGTGGCCGCTGGGGGAAGGGCGCGGACATGGCTGGACAGACTCCTCGCTTGAACACACGGGTGCGGAGCTCGCTGACGGTATCGGATCAACCGGACACAGTGTCCCGAAAACCGCAAAGCCCGTTCTTTCCTGCAGCGCCAACCGCTTTCGGCCAGGCGCGCGGTTCGCACCGCCGCAGTGGATGTCGCGGGAGCGCCTGACTTGCGCTATCCGCGCCACCGCGCAAAGGCTTTCGGACAGCCACCGGGGCCGGACTCCCGAAGGCGTCCGGCCCCGAAAGATGACCAACGGAGATCGGGCTCAGCCCTTGACGATCTCGCGCATCAGCTTGGCGGTCTCGCTCGGCGTCTTGCCGACCTTGACCCCGGCGGCCTCCAGGGCCTCCTTCTTCGCCGCGGCGGTGCCGGACGAACCGGAGACGATGGCGCCGGCGTGGCCCATGGTCTTGCCCTCGGGCGCGGTGAAACCGGCCACGTAGCCCACCACCGGCTTGGTGATGTTGGCCTTGATGTAGTCGGCCGCCCGCTCCTCGGCGTCCCCACCGATCTCGCCGATCATGACGATCGCCTCGGTCTCGGGGTCGTCCTCGAACGCCTGCAGGGCGTCGATGTGAGTGGTGCCGATGATCGGGTCACCGCCGATGCCGACGCAGCTGGAGAAACCGATGTCGCGCAGCTCGTACATCATCTGGTAGGTCAGCGTGCCCGACTTGGACACCAGGCCAATCTTGCCCCGGCCGGTGATGTCGGCCGGGATGATGCCGGCGTTGGACTTACCGGGCGAGATGATGCCCGGGCAGTTCGGCCCGATGATCCGGGTCTTGTTGCCGGTGGCCTTGGCGTGCGCCCAGAAGTAGGCCGAGTCGTGCACCGGGATGCCCTCGGTGATCACCACTGTCAGGCCGATCTCGGAGTCAATGGCCTCGATCACGGCGTCCTTGGCGAACTTCGGCGGCACGAAAACGACCGACACGTCGGCGCCGGTCTCCTTCATGGCCTCCTTGACGCTGCCGAAGACCGTGAGCTGCTTGCCCTCGATCTCGACGGTCTGCCCGGCCTTGCGGGCGTTCACACCACCGACGATGTTGGTGCCGGAGCGCAGCATCCGAGCGGTGTGCTTGGTGCCTTCAGAGCCGGTGATGCCCTGAACGATGACCTTGCTGTTCTCGTTGAGGAAGATAGCCATCGCCTCATGCCCCCGCAGCCAGCTCGGCGGCCTTGTCGGCCGCACCGTCCATGGTGTCCACCATCGTCACGACCGGGTGGTTGGCCTCGGCCAGGATGCGGCGACCCTCTTCGACGTTGTTCCCATCGAGCCGGACGACCAGCGGTTTGGTGGCCTCGTCGCCCAGGATCTTCAGCGCCTGCACGATGCCGTTGGCAACCGCGTCACAGGCGGTGATGCCGCCGAAGACGTTGACGAACACCGACTTCACGGCCGGGTCGCCGAGGATGACGTCCAGGCCGGCGGCCATGACCTCGGCGGAGGCGCCGCCGCCGATGTCCAGGAAGTTCGCCGGCTTCACACCGTTGTGCTTCTCGCCGGCGTAGGCGACCACGTCCAGGGTGGACATGACCAGCCCGGCACCGTTGCCGATGATGCCGACCTCGCCGTCCAGCTTGACGTAGTTGAGGCCCTTCTCCTTGGCCTTGGCCTCAAGCGGGTTCTCCGCGTCCTTGTCCACCAGCTCGGCCTGCCCGGCCTGGCGGAACGCGGCGTTCTCGTCGAGGGTGACCTTGCCGTCCAGCGCGATGATCTTGCCCTGCGGGTCCTTGACCAGCGGGTTGACCTCGACCAACGTGGCGTCCTCGGCGACGAAGGTCTCCCACAGCTGGACGATCACGTCGGCGACCTGATCGGCGACCTCGGCCGGGAACTTGGCGGCGGTGACGATCTCCCGTGCCTTGTCCTGGTCGACGCCCTCGATCGGGTCGATCGCGATCTTGGCCAGCGCCTCGGGCTTCGTTGCCGCGACCTCTTCGATCTCCATGCCGCCCTCGACGGAGGCCATCGCGAGGAAGTTGCGGTTGGCGCGGTCGAGCAGGAACGAGAAGTAGTACTCGTCGGCGATGTCGGAGGCGGTGGTGACCAGCACCTTGCGCGTGATGTGGCCCTTGATGTCCAGGCCGAGGATCGCCTCGGCCTTGGTCTCGGCCTCATCCGGGTTCCCGGCCAGCTTCACACCGCCGGCCTTACCGCGGCCCCCGGTCTTGACCTGGGCCTTGATCACGACGGGCCCGCCCAGTTCTGCGGCGGCTGCCTTGGCCCCTTGCGGATCGGTCGCCACGGCGCCGGGCAGCGTCGGCACTCCGTGGGAGGCGAAAAGCTCCTTCGCCTGGTACTCGTACAGGTCCACTCGACTCTCCTGCGACGTCGGTGTCGGACTCCGGTGACGATATCGACCTGCGACGACGCATGGGGCGGCGCACCTGGTGAACTGGCTCACCTGAGATGGCGCATTACGCCTGGTCGGACTGTCCGGCTTGGGGATTCGCCTGCTCGGCAGGCCCGATATCGACGTTTGTGGTGACGAACGGAACAGCGCTTCGCGGCGGTGTGCCCGCATTCTCGACCGCGCGTCCGGCCGCGGACAAGACGCAGAACGAGCGACTTGCCCGGCGCACAGCCGCCGCGGACGATCATGGGTTCGCGGCTCAACTGATCGAATCCGCGGGTATCACGCCCGGTCCCGCGGCGCACGGGCGGCGGCCAGAGCGCTGCCGAGAAGCACCAGCACGCAGGCCACGCCGAACCACAGCCCCAGGCCAGGTGCCGAGTCCGGCAGCCGTTCGGCAGTCAGCGGATACTCCAGCGCCCGGACTGCCACGACGAGCGCAGCCCCGCAGAGCAGCGCGGCGGCCCGAGCAGGTCGGCACATCGGCGCGAGCACGGCCGCGCCGACCACCGCAGCCAGTGCGATCACCAACCCCCAGGACGTCGTTTCGAAGGCGGCGAACACGCCGGGCGCGGTGTAGTCGGGGGCGGTCACCACGGGAAGGCTGAAGGCACCGGCGCCGAGCAGCAGCGCGACCAGCGAGGGGAACAGCACCAGGCGGTGCATCGACATTTCCGTGAGATCCACGTCGTCGCGTTCCACCGCACCGGCGATGGCGGCGATTGTCGCCGCGAGGCCGGCGAACAGCACCGCGATCCCGGCCGCCCAGGCACCGATCCCGACATGCGCGTCGGTTGCCTGCACCGCGGTGAACACCGCGTCGAGTACACCAGCCGACGCGAACGGGACCACGACCCAAACCACCGGCAGCATCGGGCGCAGCCACCCCGAGGCACGCGGCAGCAACAGCCCGACACCCAGCGACAGCAGCAAAAGCCCGGCCGGCCACAGCATCCGCGCCGGGTACGGCGACGGGTCGCGTAGTCCGATGGGCATCTGCACCTGTGGCGCGGCCGCCGCGAGCACCGCCAGCGCACCGGCCACGAGCGCGAACACGGCCGACAGGGTGATCAACCGGGTCAATGCGGGCAGGCGCAGGTCCTCGGCCTGTCCGGCGGACTCGGCGCGTCCGGCGGGCACCGCCAGCACCACCAGCGCGACCGCCGCGACCAGTCCGAGCACTGGCCCCCAGGCGAACTGGACTTGCTCAAGCACGGCCGCGGAGACCAGCGGTGGCACGACCACGCCCGCCAGCGCTGCGGCCACCCCGAGCAGTCCGCCGCGGGCGAACTCCGGGTCTGCGGAGCCGGCCAGGAAGCCGGCGGCGCTCGGCACTCCGACGGCGAGCAGGACGCCGCCGATCAGCACCAGCAGCGGGCCGTCGAGGGCCGCCTTCGGCAATAGATATGGATCGTCGGAGACGAACGGCGCCATCAGCACGCCGACAGCGGCGATCACACCCGCGCACAACACGAGCGTGAGCAGGCCTTGCCGGTGCGAGCCCGTGCCCTCATCGCCGTGCTCGATGCTTCGAACCGCGAGGATCCCGGCGACGATCCCCGCCACGTGCCCGGCGATGAGCAGCCAGACCCCGGTCGAAGGGGCCTCGGCGTCGAGGCTGTCCACCCGGAGCAACTCGGGCCGGGTGGCCAGCCCGGCGTCAACGACGAATTGCAGGTCAAGCACCAGCCGACCGGGTGCGAGCGCGGCAGGGCCGACGAGCACGGCCGCCGCCGTTCCGAGCCGCCCGAGCCGGGCGAAGACGACCGCCAAGACGGGGGCGAGCAGCGCGAGCACCAGCAGCAACGGCCAGGCCGGGTACGCCGCCGGGGCGCTGGGCTCGACGAGACCGAGCAATGGCCCCAGGCCGACGAGCAAAGCACCCGCGCCGGCCACCACGATCGCGACCCGAAGTCGCATCGGAAGATCAAGATTGGGCTGCGGACTCATGGCCGGAGCCGAGGAATCGCCGGGCGGGAGGTCGGGCCGCGCAGTCACCGCGCAGACGCTAGCAACCCCGGGCACGGACTGCGCCACGGGTCGCGGCCCCTGCGGGCCATCCCTGATGTCCCCACCGAACGGAGCACTCCGAGGTTGCCCATGAAGCGGCTCTTAGAGTGTGACTTACAACACCTTTCGCTACCGCAGGATTCCCGGATGGAAACGCCCAGGGGCTCGTCACGGGCCAATGGGCCCGCCCTGCAATGATCACGAAGCCGCAGGCAGCTTCGCTGTGCGACGACCACGCCCAGTATCCACGCACGCCTGAAAACCGGACTCGCAACGCACTTTTCGAACACGCGCCGTATCCGACGCGTCACGTACCGGGATTTGCCCCTAGGGGATCAGCTTGGTTACTGTCCCCCGGTCCGTTGTCACGGTCTGATCACGAAGGACAACCTTCGGCCGGTACCCCGACCGGCCCCCGGGATCCCCGCCCGGGAACGTGATCCGACTCCCCGAGACGGAAGGGCAAGCATTGGCTCGACACCGCTCCCCCGGCGGCGAAGAACGTTCTCCGGGTTACGCGGAGGCGTCCCCCGACGACCCCTCCAGTAGTCCGGGAAAATCCCGGCCCTCCTCACTCGCATCGGCCTGGCGCGGCCGCGTGGTCGTCGCCGCCGTCGCCGCCGGCGCCTTCGCGGCCGCCGGGCAGTCGATGGCCGCTGGTGAAGGGCACGCCGCCCCGGACCACGACGACTTCAACCCGTCAGACGCCTCAGCCTCCTTCAACGGCGCGCTGGCCGACGGGCCCTACACCGGCATGGGCGGCAGCGCCCCCGCTCCGGCGATGCTCCCGGTCGCGAAGACCTCGGATGCCAGCGCCGAGCTGGAGAAGCTCACCAAAAGCGAGCGGATCAGCCAGCAGCTCGACGCCGCTCGCATCGCCGCCGAAGAAGCGGCGCGGGCGCCGAAGTTCGTCGTTCCCGCCGCGGGCGCCTTCACCTCCGGTTTCGGTGGTCGTTGGGGCACCACGCACTACGGCATCGACATCGCCAACGCCAAGGGCACACCGATCTATTCCGTCGCCGACGGAGTCGTGATCGAGGCGGGCCCGGCCAGCGGTTTCGGCCTGTGGGTCCGGGTGCAGCACGAGGACGGCACGATCACCGTCTACGGCCACGTCAACACCATCACGGTCAACGAGGGCGAGAAGGTCAAGGCCGGCGACCAGATCGCCACCATGGGCAACCGCGGCTTCTCCACCGGCCCGCACCTGCACTTCGAGGTGTGGAACGTCAGCGGTAAGAAGATCAACCCGCTCCCCTGGATGCAGGCCCGAGGCATCTCCCCGGTCTGAATCACCCGAGCACTCAGCGATGGCGCCTGACGGTGCGGCTACGGCCGCCGCTGTCGGCGCCATTTCTGCATCAACTCCGGGATTTCTGCGCGAAGAAACTCGAAGAACTGCCGCGTCTCGTCGAGGCGCGTCCCCGCCGGCGTGTCCGCGCCGACCGCGGTTACCCCTTCGGTCAGGGTCTGCTCCCAGCCGAGCAGGTCCGCATCGCGGCTCATGATGTTGGCGTACCAAAGGTCGTCGAGCACCCGGTAGTGATCGCGCCGCTCGCCGGGACTGCGCTCCCGCACCACCAGCTTGACCTGCACGAGGTAGCGGACCGCGCCGGACACCGCGGCCGGACTGACCTCCAGGACCTCCGCGAGTTCGCCGGCCGTGCGCCGTCCCTCGTCGGCGACCAGCAGGCTCGCGAACACCCGCGCCGCCATCCGCGGGAAGCCCGCCCCGGTCAGGTCCAGGGCAAACCTTTCGACGAACCGTAGGACCACGTCCTCGCCGTGCCGTTCGCCGCCGTCGCGTTGCGCCATGTCCCGTTCCTCGCCAGCCGTGTTGATCAACTAAGCAATTTTATATGGTTTCTTTAGTTCATGAATTTGTGAAACAAGTGTAGCTTGAACGGCGTGACCGAACAGATCCGGTTGACCGGCGCGCAGCAGACCCTCCTCGGTCCCCTCTACGCCAGGGCCCTGGACAACCGCAGGCCCGACCCGGTGCTCGGCGACGAGACAGCGGATCGCCTGCTTGACGAGATCGACTTCGACTTCCGCAGCCTGCACATGAGTTCCGGGGACCGGATGGCGGTGATCCTGCGGGCCAAGCAACTCGACGACTGGGTTGCCCGCTACCTCTGCGAGCACCCCGATGCAGTGGTGCTGCACCTGGCGTGTGGCCTCGACAGCCGGGCCTTCCGGCTAGCCATCCCCGCCAGCGCGCAGTGGTACGACATCGACCTGCCCGACGTGATCGGCCTGCGGCAGCGGCTCTACCCGCAAACCCCCGCGAACTACCGCACCATCGCGACCTCGGTGACCGAGCAGGACTGGCTCGACGAGATCCCAACCGGGCGACCGACGTTGATCGTCGCCGAGGGCCTGACGATGTACCTGACCGAGGCGGACGGCGTGGCCCTGCTGCGCCGGCTGGTCGAACGCTTCGAGACCGGCGAGATGATGTTCGACGCGGCGCTGCCGTGGACCGTGTCGGCCGCCCGCTTCTCGTGGTTCCTACAGCGGACGGGCGCCACCTTCCGCTGGGGCATAGGCGATCCGCACACCCTCGAACTGCGCGTTCCCGGACTCCGGTTGTCGCAGGAACTGCCCATGGTCGACCTGCCGGACGCGGCGAAGCTGGCCGCGGCCGACCGGGTGGCCGCCAAGGTCATGAATTCCATTCCGGCATTGCGCAAGGCCCTCCGACTACTGCACTTCAGCTTCGAGCACCGGCCCCGGGAGAAGGTCGAGCTGACCGGCGCGCAAGCGACCATGCTCGCGACTCTCTACCTGCGCGCGCTGGACAATCGTTCGGCCGAGCCGGTGCTTGGCGACCGGCACGCCGACGAAGCCGTGCAACGCATCGACTTCGACTTCGGCAAGTTCAAGATGGGCGCGCGCAACACCGGTTCGGTGACGATCCGTGCCAAGGCGCTGGACCGTTGGGTCGAAGAGGCGCTCCGGCCGGGCATGACGGTCCTGCACCTCGGCTGCGGGCTGGACAGCCGCTTCGAGCGGGTCGATCCGCCGGAGGACGTCGAGTGGTACGACATCGATCAGCCGGACGTCATCGAGCTGCGCCGACGGCTCTTTCCCGATCGCCCGCACCACCACACCATCGGATCGTCGGTGACCGCGCCCGGCCTGCTCGACGACATCCCGGGGGACCGAACGGTGCTGGTGGTCGCGGAGGGCCTCACGATGTATCTGTCCGAATCGGACGGGCTGGCGCTGCTCCGCCGGATCACCGAGCACTTCCCGAGCGGCGAGCTGCTCTTCGACGCCTTCAGCAGCTTGGGCGTTCGGGTGTCCAACCGGCTCAACCCCGCTGTGGTGCATGCCGGGGCGCACCTGCAATGGGGCATCGACGAGCCGCTATCGCTGGAATCTCGCGTGCCTGGCCTGCGGTTCGTCACCGAGTGGTCGTTCACCGATGCGCCGGAACTGGACCGCTACCCGTGGCCGGTACGGGCGGCGATACGCGGTTCGGGGCACATCACTGCGGTCCGGCGTCTGGGCCGGATGCTCCGCTACCGCTTCTGACCCCGGCAGGACACCTCCGAGTACCGGAGCCGGTGCACGCCGGGAACGTCGTCCGGAAATGCTCGCCGCCCCGGCGGCACCGATTCCTTCGGCCCGGTAAGACGATCGAAGAACGGTCGACCCGCCTCCGTCTCGTCGGCGCGTCCGCAGCGCTCTGACGTCCGGCCCGGCGGTCTGGAGCTTCTCGTGGCACGGTTTCGTGTGGAGTCGGTGCAGCTGGAGGTCTGCGATGATCAACGGGGCGCACTTGCTGTTGTTCAGCCGAAATGCCGAGCAGGATCGGGCGTTCTTCCGCGACGTGCTCGGGTTCGGGTCCGTCGACGCCGGGGGCGGCTGGTTGCTGTTCGGGCTGCCGCCCGCCGAACTCGCGACCCACCCCACCCACGGGGATCCCACCTGTGAGCTCTACCTGATGTGCGACGACGTCGCGGCCACCGTCGACGAGTTGCGGGCCAAAGGCGTCGAGATCACGCGTTCCGTCAGCGACGAGAACTGGGGGCTGCTCACCGCGTTCCGGCTGCCCAGCGGCGCTGAGATCGGGCTCTACGAACCCAAGCACCCGCGGCCGGACGGGAGGTAAGCGCGGCTGGGCACGCCGCCCGGTGGGCGGTTGTTCCGCCACGAAACCGACGACCGAAGCCATTCGGGACGGCCCACCACTGCGCTCAGAGCTTGGTCAGGGGGACGCTGCCGATCAGCATCAGGCGGACCGTGCCGGAACTGCCGAAGTCGATCGTCGCGGTGGCGCGTGGCCCCTCGCCCTCGGTGGACAGCACCGTGCCCAGCCCGTACTTGTCGTGGGTGACCCGGTCGCCGGCCGCCAGCTTGATCGAGACCGTGTCCTTCCAGCCCTTCATGCCGGTGCTGCGCATGCCGCGCGCCGCCAGCCCGGCCTGGGCCGAATCCGAACCGGTGCGGTCGAAACCGCCGCGGCTGCCCCAGGTGCTGCGCACCTGCGGGGCGGCGCGTTCCGGCTCGATCCGACGCCAGTGCATCAGCTCGTCCGGGATCTCGGTGAGGAACCGGGAGGCCGGGTTCGTCATCGGCTGGCCCCACGCCGAGCGCATGAGCGCCCGCGACAGGTACAGCCGCTGCCGGGCGCGGGTGATGCCCACGTACGCCAGCCGCCGCTCCTCCGCCAGCTCGGCTGGTTCGCCGAGCGCCCGCATATGCGGGAACACCCCGTCCTCCCAGCCGGTGCAGAACACCACCGGGAACTCCAAGCCCTTCGCGGTGTGCAGGGTCATCAGGGTGACGACCCCGTCCCCGGACTCGGGTAACGAGTCCGCGTCCGCCACCAGGGACACGCGCTCCAGGAATGCCGAGAGCGAGTCGTCGGGCGGCAGCCCCAGCGCCGCCTCCTCGGCGTCCTCGGCGGCCGGGGCCACTGCGGAAACCACCGCCTCCGCCGACGGATCGACCTCGGCCGCGGACTCGCCGACCGGGGCACCCGCGCGGGCCTCGGTGAACTCCCGCGCGACCGTGACGAGCTCGGTCAGGTTCTCCACCCGCGTGGCGTCCTGCGGATCGTCGCTGGCCTCCAGCTCGGCGCGGTAGCCGGTTCGCTCCAGCACCTGCTCCAGGATCTCGGCGACATCGGACTCCGCCGCGACCTCCTGGAGCTCGTCGAGCAATGCCACGAATCCCGCGATCGCCTTCCGCGACCGGGTATTCAGCAGCGCGACCTCCCCGGCCGCCGCCTGCCGCAGCGCCGCGGCGAACGAGATCCGCTCCTGCTCGGCGTGCACGGCGACCACGGCCTCCGCTCGGTCACCAATCCCGCGTTTTGGCACGTTGATGATGCGGCGCAGGCTGACCGTGTCGTCCGGGTTGTCCAGCACCCGCAGGTAGGCCAGCGCGTCCCGCACCTCGCGGCGCTCGTAGAACCGAACGCCGCCGACGACCCGGTATGGCAGGCCGAGCCGGATGAACACCTCTTCGAACACCCGGGACTGGTTGTTTGTCCGGTAGAACACCGCGATGTCGTTGAACGTCGCGGTGCCTTCGTCGACCAACCGGTCGATCTCGCCGGCGACGAACGCCGCCTCGTCGTGCTCGTTGTCCCCGACGTAGCCGACGATCGGCTCGCCGTCCCCGGCATCGCTCCACAACCGCTTGTCGCGGCGGTTCGGGTTGCGCCGGATCACCGCGTTGGCGGCGGACAGGATCGTCTGCGTGGACCGGTAGTTCTGTTCCAGCAGGATCGTCCTGGCCTGCGGGTAGTCGCGCTCGAACTCCTCGATGTTGCGGATCGTCGCGCCGCGGAAGGCATAGATCGACTGGTCGGCGTCGCCGACCACGCATAGCTCGGCGGGCTCGATGCCGCTGTCGGTCGCCTCGGTGCCGACCAGCTCGCGCACCAGCACGTACTGCGCGTGGTTGGTGTCCTGGTATTCGTCGACGAGCACGTGCCGGAAGCGCCGCCGGTAGTACTCCGCGACTGCGGGGTGGTCCTGCAGCAGCTCCACCGTGCGCATGATCAGGTCGTCGAAGTCCATCGCGTTGGAGTCGACGAGCCGACGCTGGTATGCGGCGTAGACCTGGGCGACCTTGCGCTCCATGTCGTTGCCCGCCTGCTCGGCGGCGGTCTCCGAGGTCAGCAGCTCGTTCTTCAGGTTCGAGATGTGCACCGCGAGCGTGCGCGCCGGGTAGCGCTTGGAGTCCAGGTCCTGTTCCCGCGCGATCATGGTGACCAGCCGCCGGGAGTCGTCCGCGTCGTAGATCGAGAAGTTGGACGACAGCCCCAGCGTCTTGGCCTCTCGGCGCAGCACCCGGACGCACATCGAGTGGAACGTCGACACCCACATCACGTTGGCCCGGCGCCCCACCAGGTCGACCACGCGTTCCTTCATCTCGGCCGCGGCCTTGTTGGTGAAGGTGATCGCCATGATCTGGCCCGGGTGCACGTCCTCGGCGAGCAGGTAGGCGATGCGGTTGGTCAGTACCCGCGTCTTGCCCGATCCGGCACCCGCCACCACCAGCAGCGGCGACCCGGTGTGCACGACGGCGTCGCGTTGCTGCGGGTTCAGGCCGGTGAGCAGTGCGTCCGGATCCGGACCGGACCGCGAAGCGCGCCCGGATTCGGCCGATTGCGGCGATCCATGCTGCGCGAGATCGCCCTGCCACTGGAGATCGAGTGGGGTGCTCATCGTTGTTCCACGTTACCGGCGAGCCCGGACAAAACCCGAATCCCGGTACCCCAGCGACGCGGCGCTCGCGCCCGTGCGGCCGTGCGGCGCCGGGCATGACGGTGGGGGGCCCGGCTCGCGCCGTGGGCCGCGGTGCGGATCGCCGCGGCGGTGGTGGTTCAAAATAACTCGAACTGGTGATCGAGCGACGGGATACAGATACGTTCGGGTCCACTGGTTGGGATTGGTGCACCACCTCGTCGCCAGGCCCCACGTCGGTGTGGCAAACTGAACCCGTGCGAACGCTGACCTACGAGTTTTACTACGGGCCCCGGACTTCGGTGCCCGTAGCTGCGTGAGCTAAAAACCACTACGACGCCCTGGAGTCCTCGGACTCGGGGCGTTCGCGCGTTCCGGGGCCGGGGCAGGGACCGAAGCCGGAGGACAACGCCCGATGAACGCCACTGTGGACGGTGACCAGCCGCAGTCCGAGCCCGCCTCGGCCAAGCTGGCCGCCGCGGAGGCCATCAGCAACTTCCGCGAGGAGATCGACCACCTGGACGCCGAGATCCTGCGCCTGGTCAAGCGGCGCGCCGAGGTCTCCCAACAGGTCGGCCAGGCCCGGATGGCCGCCGGCGGACCACGCATCGTCTACAACCGCGAGATGGACGTGCTCGCGCGCTACCGGGAACTCGGCCCGGAAGGTCGTGAACTCGCGATGATCCTGCTGCGCCTGGGGCGCGGCCGCCTCGGCCACTGAGCCGACACGGCGCACCGCCGAGCGAAGGTGCGCCCGGGACACGGCCAACCGGGAACTCAAGTCCGAACCCAGGTGTCGCCAAGGTCAAGGCCCGTGAGTACATCGGGTTGCGCTACCCATCCGACGTATCCCACGGGCCTTGACCAAGCGCTCCCCACCGGGGATTTCGGCCTTTGGCGCACCGAAACCGCAGCCGTGGCGATCAGGTTGCGGGACAACGGAAAGTTCAGTGCGCTGTCCAGCCGCCGTCGATCGGGAACGAGGCGCCGGTGATCGAGGTGGTGCCCGGACCGCACAGCCACATCGCGAACTCGGCGACCTCGTCCGGCTCCACGAGGCGCTTGATCGGTGTGCGGGCCAGCAGCACGTCCTCGACGACCTGGTCCTCGGGCACCCGGAGCAGTTTCGCTTGCTCGGCGACCTGGCGCTCCACCAGCGGGGTGCGCGCGAAGCCCGGGCAGAGGCAGTTCGACGTCACCCCATGCGGCGCGCCTTCTACCGCGATCGTCTTGGACAACCCTTCGATCGCGTGCTTGGCGGTCACGTATGCACTCTTGAACGGCGAGGCGCGCAGGCCATGCACGGACGAGATGTTGACGATCCGGCCCCAGCCCCGGTCGTACATGCCCGGCAGCGCGGCGCGCACGATCCGGAACGGCGCCTCCACCATCACCCGCAGCATCGCGCTGAAGGTGTCGGTCGGGAACTGGTGGATCGGTGCGATGTGCTGGAAGCCGGCGTTGTTGACCACGACGTCCGCCCGATCGCCGAGATCCGCGGCGGCATCGAGGTCGGCCAGATCGACGACCCGGGCCTCGGCGCCGATCTCGGCGGCGACCGCCTTGACCGCATCCGCCGCCCGGTCCACCGCGATCACCTCGGCCCCGGCCCCGGCTAGTCGACGGGCCACGGCGGCCCCGATCCCGCTGGCCGCTCCGGTGACGAGCGCGCGCTTGCCCGCCAGGCCCGGGCAGCCGGCGCGGGATGCTGCGGAGTTCGTACCAACCGACTCGGCCGACCGATCACCACTCATAGCCTGAGAACCTAGGCGTGAGTCCGGTCTCAATCCAGGGGCCAGAGCACAACCTTTCCCGGTCGCCGCGTCGACCTCGGGGTCATCCGGAAGATATCCGGGATATCACCCATACCGGGCAACGCCGAGACAAGGCAGACTGAAGTCATGGTTCTCGGTGTAGTGGCCTTCCTTGTGACGCTAGCCGCGGTTCTCGCCGCCGCCGGTCACGCGGGCTATCTCGCGATGCTGACGTCCGCGGCGAAGAAGCGCCCCGGCGGTCAGCCCGCCGTCGATTTCGCCCGGAAGCGGTTTCCGATCGCCGGGGTCGGCCTGGGCGTGACCTTGCTGGCATTCCTGATCGGCACCGGCGACACGGCGGGCGCGGATATCTTCGCGATCCTGCTCGGTGGGGGCGGTGGCATCGCCTCGGTCAAGGCGTTGCAGTCTACGCAGAGCAAGTTCCGCAGGGGAGACTTCTGATCAGCATTAGTCCCTTCGGCGCATTCGAGGGCGCCGAATGACCCACTTGATCACAGTGGGTGCTTACTCGACCCCGCAGCGGAGTTACTAGGGTTGCCGCATAGGCTGTGACCATGACCACTTCGCCGGAACCATCCCCAGAAATCCGGCGCGTCCTCGTCGTCACCGCGCACCCCGACGACGTCGATTTCGGATCCGCGGGCACCATCGCCTCCTGGGTCGCCGCAGGCGTGCAGGTCACCTACTGCGTGTGCACCGCTGGCGATGCTGGGGGCTTCGACGACACCCCGCGCGAAGACATGCCGCGCCTCCGGCAGGACGAGCAGCGAGCCGCCGCGGCTGCCGTGGGCGTCACCGACGTGCACTTCCTCGGCTACCGGGATGGCCAGGTCACCGCGAACCTGCAGCTGCGGCGGGATATCACCAAGATGATCCGCACGGTCCGCCCGCACCGGGTCATCAGCCATTCACCGGAGATCAACTGGGCCCACCTCCCGACCTCGCACCCGGACCACCGCGCGGTCGGCGAGGCCACGCTGGCCGCGATCTACCCGGACGCGCGCAACGGATTCGCCCACCCCGAATTGCTGCAGGAGGGGCTGCAGCCATGGACGGTCGCCGAGCTGTGGATGTCGGAATCACCCGACGAGCGGATCAACCGAGCGGTCGACATCACCGATTACTTCGACGCGAAGCTCGCGGCGTTGTCGGCGCACCGGTCGCAAACCGCGCATCTCGACGATCTCCGGTCAATGATCCGGCGACATCTGGCACGAACGGCCGAGCGGCACGGCATGGCCGGTCGACTCGCCGAGGCATTCCACGTAGTCGACACGTCCTGAACTCCCCGCGAGTCGCAGAAAGTCGAGACCTCCGATGGACAGCGGCAGAACCCTCGGCTGGAGCGGCCGGCTCGACTGGCCGCCCGCCCCGGAACAGCCCGCGCACGGGCGGACGCTGGCGGCCCACACCCGCCCGACGTCGTCGCGCGAACTTGCCGCACAACCGGTGATCGATCCGCTGGTCGACACCATTCCGGTCGGCGGGCTGCACAAGTTCAACCTGGGCATGGTCCCGGCTTCGGTCACGCCGCCGCGAACCTGGCGGCAAGCGGCCTGGTTCGCGATCGCTTCGTCGGCCGCCGCGCTGGGCGGGCTGATGTTCGCCACCACGTGGTTGGCCGACGGCTCCTCGCCGATCGAGGGGCTGGATCTACCGGGCATGCCGCGCGGCCGGTTGTACCCATCGGTGCCGGCGTCGGACCCGTACTACCTGACCGGCGAGCCGACCCGGCCGGAGGCGGTGCGCATGACCGGTTCGGTGCAGATGTTGCCGACCGTGCTGAACGGCGAACCGAGCCCGCCGAGCACATTCGCGGTCGGCGGCGTGGACCCCGACGTGCCCGGCTCGCCGACCGCCAGCTCCGCGCCGACGTCGACCACACCGACGCCAGCCTTCGAGGACCAGCAGCTGCTGTTGTTCGCCGACACCAATGCGATCAAGAGGTGCGGGGACGAGTACTACGCCGCGATCGGCCGCGGCGACCTGCGAAGCGCTTACTCGTTGACCACCGGTCCGCTGCGGGCCGAGGGCTACGAGGCGTTCGCCGCCCGGTACTCGCACGCCAGGTCGGTCGAGGTCGTCGACGTGCACGTGACTCCGGACAGCACGGTGCACACCCTGCGGCTGACCAAGGCGGACGGCAAGGTGCAGACCGAGCGGCACGAGCTGCGGTACACGCTCGCCGACGAGCCGCTGATCATCTCCGACAAGCGGATCACCTGATCACGGATCGTGATCAAGTACTCCGTTGGGGCCCGTCCGGCGCACCCCTTCCAGTGAACTCGGCGGTAGGTCTTCCCACCGGGGCGTCGGCGCGGTACGAGTTCGGCGGAGCCAACTGACGAGGACGGGCAGCGTGGAGCAGCATCCTTCGAGCAGCAGGCGGCGAGCCCACGGCGAGTCGGTCACGGTAACCGAGTTGATCAAGCGGGATCCGGTCTCTGCCGAGCACGAAAGGCTCGCCGATGAACTCCTCAGAGCGCCCGATCCGGCGGCCGCCGCACCGCCGCGGCTCACCCGGATCGCCTTCGGCACGCTGGGTGTCGTGCTGCTGATGGGCGCCACCGCCGCCATTACGGCGATCATCACGCAGCCTGCCGCCGCGCCACGTCCGGCCACCTCGGCCGCCCGCATCGATGGCGTGCTGGCGCTGCGACCGGATTTGGTTCGGCAGGCCCGCTGGCCGTTCTCCGCCAACGGCGGCTTCGCCGAGGCGGCCGGTTCGGGCAGCGCCATCGAGGAGCCGCTGGTGGCCGAGCAGAGCACCGCGAACCCCGCCGCAGGCAGCGACGACTCAGCGCTCAAGGTGGCCACCGAGTTCTACCGGCGCCTGGAGCGCGACCCGAGCACGGCGGTCAAGCTGGTGGCCCCTGGCCTGCTCGCCGGGCATCAGGCTGAATTGGCCCAGGCGTGGGACGCGGTCACATCGGTGCGGCCGCGGGTGCGGGCCAGGCCGGACGGGGTGGTGCTGGCGGAGGTCGAGGCGACCTATCCGGACGGCGACCGGGTGGTGCTGCGGCAATTGCTGACCGTCGAATCCGGCGCCTGCCCGAAGATCGTCAATGCGGATTTGCTCAGCGCACGGCACCTGGCACCCCGTTGAGCACCTTCACGCGCCTCGGCGGGTTCTCACAACAATGCGACAACGACCCGAGTCCACTGAAACGCTCCATGCCGTACCGGGATGAACCAGACAGAGCCGATATCGTTGCGCCACGCAACCGGTGCGCCGCCCCACCGGGCGCCCCCGACCGCCCGATAGAACCAACATCACCAGCGAAAACGACTGTGTGGAGCACCCGGTTCGACCGACCGCGCCGGGCTTGTCGCGTACCGTCGAATCAGGTCGCACGGATCTTTTCGACTTCGGGCCTACGCCGATACGCCGTCGGCTAGGCTCCGGTATCGCGGTTTGGATCGAGCCATCCGGCCAACTCGAGCCGCGTCGAGAATGTGTACATGTCGGGGGACCGGAGCCCGGTCCGCCTAATCCGCCGATGTTCGGTGGGGCCGCGCCCGGGAACCAACCGCCTGGGATCTCGCGGTGCCTGTTGGGCATCGATAGCAGTACGGGGAGACGTCGGTGAGCGACGAAGGTCGCCTGGTCGCCGGACGCTACCGAGTGCAGCGACGCATCGGCAGTGGCGCGATGGGCGTGGTGTGGGAGTGTGTCGACGAGCGCCTGCACCGCACGGTCGCGGTCAAGCAGTTGTTGCTGCAGCCCGGATTGGATCCGGGTGAGGCCGAGGAAGCGCGGCAACGGGCAATGCGGGAGGGCCGGATCGCGGCCCGGCTCCAGCACCCGAACGCCATCTCGGTCTACGACGTGGCCGAGGACGAGGGTCAGCCGGTCCTGGTCATGGAGTACCTGCCGTCCACCAGCCTGGCCGGGATGATGTCCGACCACGGACCGCTCCCGCCGCGCGAGGTAGCGCGGATCGGTGCGCAGGTGGCCTCGGCGCTCGGTGCGGCGCACGCCGCCGGTGTCGTGCACCGCGACATCAAGCCCGGCAACATCCTGCTGGGCGACAACGGCCAGGTGAAGATCACCGACTTCGGCATCTCGCGGGCGCAGGGCGACGTGCAGGTCACCAAGACCGGGATGCTCGCCGGAACGCCCGCCTATCTCTCGCCCGACGTGGCGATGGGTCAGGAGCCGACGCCCGCCTCCGACGTGTTCTCTCTCGGCGCCACGCTGTACGCGGCGATCGAGGGCCGTCCGCCGTTCGGGCTCAACGAGAACACCCTCGCGCTGCTGCACGCGGTGGCCGCCGGGAAGATCGAACCGCCGCAGCAGGCCGGCCCGATGGCACAGCCGCTGATGGCCATGATGGCCGCGCGGGTCGAGGACCGGCCGGACATGGCACAGGTCCGCGAGATGCTGCAGTCGGTTGCCGACGGCGGCTCGGTGACCTCGATCCCGACCATGGCGGCGCCGATCCCGCCCGCGCTGGCTCCGGAGTCCAGCCAGCCGGACCTGGCCCCGACCAGCGTGGTCGGTTCGGAGGGCACCGCCGTCGCCTACTTCGAGGACGAGCCTTACTCGGAGCCGGCCTACGCCGACGCCACCTCGTACATGGGTTCCGACACCCGCGGCGACGCGGCGATCTACGAGAAGCCGCGCAAGAACAAGCGGCCGGTCGTGATCTCGGGCATCGCACTGGTGGCCGTGGCGGTGATCGCGGTCCTAGTGACCTCGGCGCTGATGAAGACCCCGACTCCGCCGGGGAACACGAGCAATCAGCAGACCTCGCAGCAGCCTCAGGCGCCGGCGCCTCCGCAGGAGACGACGACCGAGGACGCGCCCACCACGACGGCGAGGCATCAACAGACGACGGCGCGGCAGCCGACCACGACGGCGAAGCAGCCGACCACGACGCAGGAGCAGGAGGCTCCGACGACGTCGAAGCAGCCAACGGCCACGAAGACGACGCCCCCCACGGACACCAACGACCCGTCGGAGCCGACGACTCAGCCGACCGGCGGCTCCGGCAGTGGCGCAGGCGGCGGCTCCGGCGGGAACTAGGGGATCAGGCTCGAACACGCGCTGGCCGGGGCGTTCGCCAAGGCGCGGGCGCCCCGGTCCCAGGCGTTTTCGGGCACGGGTGGCCCCGGGGTGTGGACGGGGGCGAGACGCCCAGTAACGTTGCACACCGTCGGGTGAAAGCTGGCCACGGGGGTCCGGTCAGTACTGTCCAACTAGGCACAGCCAGTACCAGGAGACACCGGTGAGCGCCGAAGGTCGTTTGATCGCGGGCCGGTACCGCTTGCAGCAGCAGATCGGCAGCGGCGCCATGGGCGTGGTGTGGCAGGCCGTAGACGAGCGCCTGCACCGCACGGTCGCAGTGAAGCAGCTGCTGCTGCAACCCGGCTACACCCCCGAGGAGACCGAGGAAGCCCGTCAGCGGTCGATGCGCGAAGGCCGCATCGCCGCCCGATTGCAGCATCAGAACGCGATCGTCGTGTTCGACGTCGCCGAAGACGAGGGCCATCCGGTCCTGGTCATGGAGTACCTGCCGTCGCAAAGCCTCGCTTCGGTCATCGACGAGCAGGGCGTACTGCCACCGCTGCAGGTGGCCCGGATCGGCGTGCAGGTGGCCGGGGCACTCGCCGCGGCGCACATGGCCGGCATCGTGCACCGAGATCTCAAACCGGGCAACATCCTGCTCGGCGACAACAACATCGCCAAGATCACCGACTTCGGCATCTCCCGAGCCATCGGGGACGTCGCGGTGACCAAGAGCGGCATTCTCGCCGGCACCCCGGCCTATCTGGCGCCGGAGGTGGCGCTGGGCCGGGACCCGGCACCCGCGTCCGACGTGTTCTCGCTGGGCTCGACGCTGTACGCGGCGATCGAGGGCGAGCCGCCGTTCGGGGTGGACGAGAACGCGATCAGCCTGCTGCACCGGGTGGCGCGCGGGCAGATCGAGCCGCCGCGGCAGGCCGGGCCGATGACCCCGGCGCTGATGCAGTTGCTGCGCCCGGACCCGGTCGACCGGCCGACGATGGCGCAGGCCCGCGAACTGCTGCAGGCGGTGGTCGACAGACGGCCGATCCCGAACACCTCGCCGAACGGCAGCTGGCAGCGGCCTGCGCCAGCAGCGCCGCGCACCCCGCCGGCGGGCACCCAGGTGGCTCCGCCGCCAACGACGGCCAACCCACCCACTCGGGTCGGCGGTGCGGCGCAGGCGGCGGAGGCACCGCGGCGCAACTACCGCCAGGTGGTGTTGTGGCTGGTAGCGATCCTGGTAGCGGTGCTGGTCGGAGTGCTCGCCGCGAATGCCTTCGGCAACGACTCGCCGCAGGGGCAGCCCAGTCCGTCCGCTCCGGCGGAGCCGGCTCCGGCAGCCAGCGGCAAGCCGACCAAATCGGCGTCACCGACGACGGCGACTTCGGCTGCGGTGACCTCGGCGGCGGTGACTTCGACACCGACCGAGATCAGCTCGCCGCCCGCCGCCCCGCCGCAGCCGTCGCAGAACGACAGCGTGGGTGCGGTGCGCACGTACTACTCGCTGGTGCCGCAGAGGCTGGACCAGGCTTGGAACATGCTGGGCCCGAGCCTGCAGGCGCAGGGCAAGGACCGCTACGAGCGCTTCTGGCACTCGATCGACAACGTCGTGATCATCGGTGACCCGGTGCAGGTGGGTTCGAACGTGGTCGTCACAGTGCAGTTCGCCAAGGGCGGCAACAAGATCACCGAGCGGCACGTGCTCGGCATGGTCACGGGCCCGGACGGCCAGCCGTTGATCAACACCGACCACCGGGGCTGACCCGTGTCACGCCTGGTCGGGGCCCTTCCCGCACGGCATTTCGAGGTCAGGCACGGGCGATCTCCAGCAGGGTGTCGAGCAGCGACTGGGTGGCCGGGCGGTCGGCTACCGTTTCGCGCACCGCGACGTAGAGTCGGCGCACCGGCTCCGGGCGGCGCGCCGGCCGCACCACCACGCCGGGATGCACAACGTCGAGGCCCAGCCGTGGGACCAGCGCGACGCCGAGTTCGGCGGCCACAAAGCCCTGTGCGGAGTAGCTGCCGTCGGTCTCCAGCACCACCTTGGGCGTGAACCCGGCACTGGCGTAGGCGTCCTGGAGCAGCTGTGCACAGATTTCGTCGCCGGTCAAGGCGCTGTTCACCCAGGAATCGCGGGCCAGCTGAGCGAGATCGACGCAGTCCTGCGCGGCCATCGGGTGCGATTTCGGCAGCACGAGGCGGTACGGGTCGTCGGCGAGGTGCACGAACCGCACTCCGCGTCGCTCGGGTGCCGCCCGCCCCACCACGGTGATCGCGCGATCGGCCTCACCGAGGACCACCTCGTCGAGCAGCCCCGCCTCCTGCATCCGCAGGTCGAGTTGCACCTCGGGATGTTCGGCGCGGAACTTGGCGACCGCGGGCGGGATCAGCCCGACGCTGGCGGTGTGGAAGAACCGCACCCGCAGCAGCCCGGTGCGTCCGGCACGGATGTCGGCCAGTTCCACCTCGGTGCTGCTGAGCAGGTCGGCGATCTTCCCGGCGCGCTCGGCGAGCAGAGTGCCCGCCGGGGTCGGTTTGAGCCCGCGCCCGACCTTTTCGAGCAGCGGAGTGCCCGCCTCCTTCTCCAGCGTGGACAGCTGTTGGCTGATCGCGGACGGCGGCTGATGCCGATCGTGTCGGTGTTGCTCGGCTGGTTGCTGCTCGGCGAGGAACTGGGCCTGCGAGCCTGCTGGGCATGGCGATCGTCCTGCTCGGCGTCGCGCTGACCCGCCGCTCTCCTGCGCCGAAACCCGTTGTCCCCGCCGGTTTTCCCGCATCGGGTAAGGAGCAGGACAACGCATCGGAGCACCCTCGCGCCTGGACCCGGTTCCGCCTCGGGCTGATGCGGGGTTCCCAGCTCTACGCCGACCTGGCCACCAACCACCCCATGAAGTGAGCGGAACCAGACGGGCCCATCCCGCCCGGGCGTTCAGACCAGGCGGCGGTCGGAGGCCCAGCGGGAGAGCTCGTAGCGGTTCGACAGCTGCGTCTTGCGCAGGACGCTCGACACGTGCGTTTCCACCGTCTTCACCGAGATGAACAGCTCCGAGGCGATCTCCTTGTAGGCGTAGCCGCGCGCCAGCAGCCGCAGCACCTCGCGCTCCCGCGGCGTGAGCAGGTCGAGCTCCGGGTCGCCGACCGGCGCCGAATTCGGCCCCTCCGAGAAGGCGTCCAGCACGAAACCCGCCAGCCGCGGCGAGAACACCGCGTCACCGGCCCGGACCCGCTCGATCGCGTCCGCGAGCTCCCGCCCGGAGATGGTCTTGGTGACGTAACCCCGCGCGCCGCCCCGGATCACCGCGATGACGTCCTCGGCCGCGTCCGACACCGACAGCGCCAAGAACACCACTTCGGCGTTCTTGCTGCGCACCTGCCGCAGCACCTCGGCACCGCCGCCGTCGGGCATGTGCACGTCGAGCAGCACCACCTCGGGCTGGTAGTGACCGATGCCGGCGACCGCCTCGGCCACCGATCCGGCCTCGCCGACCACCTCGACCTGCTCGGCCGCCGCAGCGAGTTCGGCGCGCACCCCGGCGCGGAACAAGGCGTGGTCGTCGACCAGGAAAACCCGGACCGGCCGGGATTCGCCGACCTCGGCTGTCGCTTCACCGGTCACGATCAACATCCTCCATCGCTGGGCTCGCCGGCAGCGTACCCGAGTTCACGCCGCTGCCCTGGGCATTTCCATCTGCACCTCGGTCCCCGCGCCGGGCGAGGTACGCACCTTGACCCGGCCACCGTGCCGCTGCATGCGGCCACGGATCGAGTCGGCCAGGCCGTGCCGGTCCTCCGGGACGTTGTCCGGGTCGAACCCGGCACCGCGGTCCCGGACGTACACCGAAACCTGTGCGGACTCCACCTCCGCGTAGACGCTGACCTCGGCGACGCCCGCGTGCTTGGCGGCGTTGACGACCGCCTCGCGAGCCGCGGCGAGCTGCGCGGTCAACCGCTCGTCCAGGTCGCAGTCGCCGACCACCACCTGCTGGATCTTGACCGCGAAGACGTCTTCCACCTCGCCGCAGATCCGGCCCAGTTCGGCGGCGAAGGCCGTGGCCGGCGCGTCCTCCACCGGTGCACGGCGATCGGAGCCGTAGCCGTCCGGACCGTAGAGCCAGTTCCGCAGCTCGCGTTCCTGACCCCGCGCCAGGCGGCGCACCTCGCGCTCGGAGTCGGCCTGCTTCTGGATCAGCGCGAGGGTCTGCAACACGGAGTCGTGCAGGTGCGCGGCGATCTCGGCGCGCTCCTGCGAGCGGATCCGGCTGGCGCGCTCGACGTTGAGATCCCGCACCAGGCGCACCCACCACGGCACGGTCAGCACGGCGACGCCGATCAGCGTGGCGGCCACGGCCAGCAGCCCGAAGCGGACGTCGTCGATCGAAGACGTGCCGACCAGGAAGACCACGATGCCCACGACCACCAGCGACGCCCCGGCCAGGATGCGCACCAGTGCCGATCGCCCGCCGCCGCCGAACAGCGCATCGGCCACCCCGGACCGGGCGCCCTGCCGCCAACGGCGGCGCTGCGATTCGTCGGCCTCCCGCCAGACGACAGCGGCCCCGACCAGCTCCACCACCAGCAGAGCCACAACCCACGTCGGCAACGCGATCAGCGAGCCGACCGCGACCATCGCCCCGATGCCGAGCAGGATCAGCCCGAGGCCCTGCTGGCGCTCCCTGACCGAAATCGGTCGCTCCGCTGTGGTGCCTTGCGGCACGAACACCCAGAGCAGCGCGTACGCCAGAATTCCCGCGCCGCCGCACCCGGCGAGCACCGCGAAGGCGCCGCGCACCCAGAGCACCGGCAGGTCCAGGTGCTCGGCCACCCCACCGGCGACCCCGGCGACCAACCGTCCGGTGCGCCGCCGGCGCAGCTGCGCGAACGCCGGAGCCTGCGGTCGGCGCTCCGTCGCGCTAGGCATCGCGATCTCCTGGGTTGCGTCGGCCGTTTCCGCCGCACGAGTAGGTTTCCGGGCGTTCACAGCGTCGATAGTCACAGACCGCGCGCGCATGGGCATCAGGGGCCGTCCCTGACTTTCCGGGCAGTCTCAGGGGCCTCCCTGATGCTTCCGATGGCACCGGGCTCGGATAGTGATAGCCATGAACAGCACGAAGCGAACCGGCCTCGGCGGTGTCGAGGACACCTTGCGGAATTTCTGGGAGACCCGCCCGGTGCGACCGCTCGCCGGGGGCAAGGTGGGCGGCGTGGCCGCGGCCATCGGTGTGCGGTACGGCATCGATCCGATCCTGGTTCGCGTCGCCTTCGTCCTGGCCGCCCTCTACGGCGGTGCCGGTCTGGTGCTCTACCTGCTGGGATGGCTGCTGTTCCCGAAGGAAGGCGACCCGGCACCCGGGTCGGCCGAGCCGACCCGGCAACCGACGTCCACCGCGCTGGCCGTGGTGTTGGTAGTGCTGTTGGTTCCCGTCGTGTTCTGGCTGACGAGTTCGCCTTCGATCATCGGCCTGGCGCTCGGCCTCGGCGCGCTCTACCTGGTGCATCGCAACTATGGCGACCGCGGCGTCGCACCGGCCGCGCCGACGCCCGCCGACGCTCCGCAGCCTACGGTTCCGGTTACCGACAACACCTGGGTCTACCCAGGAAGCGCAGCGGTTACGGCACCGCCAAACGAAACGCCGCAGCAGACACCACCGGCTTGGGATCCGCTCGGCGCCGCGCCGTTCGCCTGGGACCTGCCGGAACCGAACGAACCCGAGGAACCCGAGCCGCAACGCCCGCGACGGCGCTGGATCAGCTTCGCGACCCTGGGTTTGGCGGCGTTCTTCGGCGGTCTTGCCGCCACGCTCGGCGCTCGGCCGGACATCGCGCTGGCCATCGCGCTCGGCGTGCTGGGGCTGGGCATGATCGCCGGCGCGTTCCTGCGCGGCGGCCGCGGGTTGATCGGGGCAGCGATCCCGGTCGGCGCGCTGGCCATGCTGCTGGCCGTGGTGCCACCCGACGGCATCACCGGCGGGCTGGGCAACGAGGAGATCACGCCCAGCTCGATCGAGCAGGTCCAGCCGCACTATCAGCGCTCGGCCGGTTCCTTGGTGCTCAACATGCAAGACTTGCGAATCGCCGACGGTCAGGAACTGCGCACCGGCGCCAAGGTCGGGTTCGGTGACATCCTCGTCCGCGTTCCACCCAAAGTCGACGTGACCGCGCGGTGCGCCGCCGAGATCGGCGGCGTGCAGTGCTTGCGCGACTCGGCGGACGGTCGGCGGGCGGAACGCTCCGTCGTCGACCAGGGCGACGACGGCCCTGGCGGCGGGAACCTCGTGCTCGACCTGACGGTGGGCGCCGGAAACGTGGAGGTCATCCGTGGCTGAGAACGAGATCACCCGGCGCCCGGACCGGGACGGCCCGGACATGGTCACGCTGGTAGCCGGTCTGCTCTCGGTCGCCGTCGCCGGCGGGGTGCTGGCCGGCTTCGGCGGCCATCTACAGTGGCTGCTCGCGGTCGCCGCGGTCGGGATCGGGATCACCATGCTGATCGCCTCGTTCCGCAGCCGCCGGGACAACTGACCGTCGATCGGGACTGTTCACCGGCCGTCTTCGGGAGAACCGCGAAAGTCCGGCGAAATCACGGAGTCCCAAAATCCGCCAAGCGCGGGACTTTGTGCATACTTGATCAATCCGCTGCACTCGCTGGGCGCGCAAGAGTGGGGCGAGCGCTCCCACCCCCCGAAGGAACTGTCATGGCCCCCAGACAACTGCTCGCCGCCGCACTTGCCTTACTGGCCTCGATCCCACTCCTCAATGCCTGCGCCGCGCCCCGCACCGAGGTGTTCTTCGACGATTTCACCGGGACGGAACTGGACCGTTCGAAATGGACGGTCGAGGTCACCGGCGAGAACTTCGACACCGTCAACCAGGAACAACAGGCTTACGTAGATTCGCCCGAAACCATCTACCTTGACCATGACCCGGCGACCGGGGCGAGCAACGGCGCGCTGGCCCTGCACCCCCGGTTCGTCCCGGGCCATCAGGCCCCGGACGGGGAGACCTACGACTTCGTCTCCGGCCGGATCAAGACCCAGGGCAAGGTCGAGTTCACCTATGGCAGCTACGCGGCGCGGCTCAAGCTCCCCGAGGGTGCCACCGCTGCCGGGCTGTGGCCCGCATGGTGGTCGCTCGGTGCCAACATCGACACGGGTGGGCAGTGGCCGGAGTGCGGCGAGGTCGACGTGATGGAAAATGTCGGCGAGCCGTGGACCAGCGTGTCGATGCACGGCCCGGAGTATCACGGCGACACCCCGATCGACGGCAGGCAGCGATTCGAGGGCAAGGACCCGGCCGACTGGCACGTGTACCGGGTGGACTGGACGCCCTACGGGTTCACCTTCTTCGTCGACGACACCGAGACCTACCGCATCACCAAGAAGGAGATGCAGGCCAAGGGCTTCACCTGGGTGTTCGACGACCCGCAGTTCCTGATCCTGAACTTCGCCCTCGGCGGCGAGTACCCGAACGGCGTCAACGGCGTTGACGAACCCTACTTCGGCCTACCCCAATCCACAGTGGACAAGATCGCCGCGGGCAACGTCCGCTACCTGGTCGACTGGGTCCGCGTCACGCGGTCCTGAGCGCTCTAGAGATTTCGCGCGAAACCGACACCGGCGCCGAGGAGGGGGCGGCGACTTCGCGCGAAACCGCCGCCCCTCCCGGGATCACTCCCACTCGATGGTGCCCGGCGGCTTGGACGTGACGTCGAGGGTGACCCGGTTGACGTCGGCGACCTCGTTGGTGATGCGGGTGGAGATCCGCTCCAGCACGTCGTAGGGCAGCCGGGTCCAGTCCGCGGTCATCGCGTCCTCGCTGGACACCGGGCGCAACACCACCGGGTGCCCGTAGGTGCGGCCGTCGCCCTGGACGCCGACCGACCTGACGTCGGCCAGCAGCACCACCGGGCACTGCCAGATGTCGCGGTCCAGGCCCGCCGCGGTCAGCTCCTCGCGGGCGATCGAGTCGGCCGCGCGCAGCGTCGCGAGCCGCGCGGCGGTCACCTCGCCGATGATCCGGATACCCAGCCCCGGCCCGGGGAACGGCTGCCGATGCACGATCGTCTCCGGCAGGCCCAGCTCCAGCCCGACCCGGCGCACCTCGTCCTTGAACAGCGCGCGCAGCGGCTCGACCAGCTCGAACTGGAGGTCATCGGGCAGCCCGCCGACGTTGTGGTGGGACTTGATGTTGGCCGCACCGGTACCGCCGCCGGACTCCACCACGTCCGGGTAGAGCGTGCCCTGCACGAGAAAGTCGATCTGCTCGCCGGCCGCGCCCGCCTCGGCCTGCAGGTCGCGGGCCGCCTGCTCGAAGACCCGGATGAACTCCCGGCCGATGATCTTGCGCTTCTCCTCGGGGTCGGTGATGCCGCTGAGCGCGCCGAGGAACCGGTCCACCGCGTCGATAGTGACCAGCCGGACTCCGGTGGCCGCGACGAAATCCCGCTCCACCTGGGTGCGCTCGCCGGAGCGCAGCAGGCCGTGGTCGACGAACACGCAGGTCAGCTGGTCGCCGATGGCGCGGTGCACCAGGGCAGCCGCCACCGCGGAGTCCACCCCGCCGGACAGCCCGCAGATCGCCCGCCGGTCACCGATCTGCTCGCGGATCGCGGCCACCGTCTCGTCCACGATGGACGCGGTGGTCCACTGCGGACGGACACCGGCGATCTCGTGCAGGAACCGGCGCAGCACCTCCTGACCGTGCGGCGAGTGCACCACCTCGGGGTGGTACTGCACACCGGCCAGCCGGCGGTCGAGGTTTTCGAAGGCAGCGACCGGAGTGTCGTTGGTCGCGGCGGTGACGGCGAAGCCCTCGGGTGCCTTGCTCACCGAGTCGCCGTGGCTCATCCACACCGGGTGGTGGCCGGGCAGCTCCGCGTGCAGCGTGCCGCCGTCACCGCTGATGGCCAGCTCGGTGCGGCCGTACTCGCGGGTACCGGTGTGCTCCACCGTGCCGCCGAGCGCGGAGGTCATCGCCTGGAAGCCGTAGCAGATACCGAAGACCGGGATGCCCGCGTTGAACAGCTCCGGATCGACCTGCGGCGCGCCGTCGGCGTAGACGCTGGCGGGACCGCCGGAGAGCACGATGGCGGCCGGGTCGCGGCCCGCGATGTCCTCGACCGGGGTGTCGTGCGGGACGACCTCGGAGTAGACCTGCGCCTCCCGCACCCGTCGCGCGATCAGCTGGGCGTACTGGGCGCCGTAATCGACAACGAGAACAGGCCCCTTGCCCTGGCGATCGGCGCCCCTGTTGCTTGCGGTACCGGACACGTCGTCGAAACCTCCTGGCGAGAGCGGTGGCAGCCATTGTCCCAGGTAACCGAGGCCACAGCGGCACCGACCCTGCACGGCCCGGAAACGCGACACGAGCCACCACCGGACGGCGGACCCCTCCCGCAAGCACCCGCTCGAACGCCGTTGGCAGGCCAGTGCCGCGGGGTTAGCGGGACCTGGCGGCTCCGGCGCGGGACCGATGACCATAGGGCTGGCAGATCTTGAGCGCCGCGGGTGCGGTGGCCGGAACCGCAGGGGATTTCGGGGCGATCGGATTCACCTGGCGGTAGCCGGCGTCCTGGCTCGGGCGGGTGTCCTTCTCGCCCTTGTTCGGCCACATCGAGAACGCCCGCTCGGCCTGGGCGGTGATGGTCAGCGACGGGTTGACCCCGAGGTTCGCGGACACCGCCGAACCGTCCACGATCGACATCGTCGGATACCCGTACGCCCGGTGGTAAGGGTCGATGACCCCGCGCTCGGCATTCTCCCCAATCGGGCAGCCGCCGAGGAAATGCGCCGTCAGCGGGATGCCGAATAACTCGCCCCAGGTACCGCCGGCGATCCCGTCGATCTGCTCCGCCGCGAGCTCGTTGGCCCGATCGCCGGCCGGGATGAAGGTCGGGTTGGGCGCGCCGTGGCCCGGCTCCGAAGTCAGCAGGGACTTGCCGAAACGCCGCTTCGACCGGGTGGTCAGGGAGTTGTCGAGGCTCTGCGTGACCAGCAGGATCACCGTGCGCTCGCTCCAATTCCGCACCGACAGCATGCGCAACGCCCGCAACGGGTGCTGCCGCACGTATTGCCACAACTGCTTCCAACGCGGCCCCTCGCCGCCCTTGGTCGCCAGAGTTGCGCAGCAGGTGGATCCGCTGGATGCCATAGCACCCGAGCTTCGGCACCCAGAGGAACTTCCGCAGGTCCCAGGAGGTTTCGGGCAGTTCATGATCGGCGAATCGACAACCCGCTTCGAGCACCGCGACGCGGTAGCCCTTCTCGGTCAGGCGCAGGGCAGCCACGCTGCCGCCGAACCCGGAACCTATGACGACCACGTCGAAATCGGTGTCGCCTTCGCCGCGTCCAGCCATGCGCGACAGATTAGACGGAACTACTCGCCAGTAGCTAGATCTCCACGACAGCACCGGGCCCGAAATCCCCGATTTTGCCCCTAACCTCAGAAGGCTCTCCCGCAAGGGAGAACGAGGCTCAGCCGCGGAGCATCAGGCCGACCCGCTGGAACTCCTTAAGGTCCCGGTAGCCGGTCTTGGCCATCGCGCGGCGCAGGCCGCCGAAGAGGTTCAGCGTGCCGTACGGATCGCTGCTCGGCCCGAACAGCAACTGCTCCAAATCTGCCCCGGAACCGGCGAAACCGACGATCTCGCTGCGCGGCAGATTCGGGTGCGCGGCGGCGGAAGTCCAGTAGTAGCCCTGCGCCGGCGTCTCGGACGACTCGGTCAACGCCTCGCCGAGCATCACGGCATCGGCGCCACAGGCGATCGCCTTGGCGATGTCCCCGGAGTACGACAGCGCACCGTCGGCGATCACGTGCACGTAGCGACCGCCGGTCTCGTCCAGGTAATCGCGACGGGCCGCGGCCGCATCCGCGATCGCGGTCGCCATCGGCACCCCGATGCCCAGCACCTGGGTAGTGGTGGCCGCGCGGGACTGGCCGAAGCCGACGATCACCCCGGCCGCTCCGGTGCGCATCAGGTGCATCGCTGTGCGGTAATCACCGACCCCGCCGGCGACAACCGGGACGTCGAGTTCGGCGATGAACCGCTTGAGGTTCAGCGGCTCGCCGTCCCGGGCCACGTGCTCGGCGGAAATGATGGTGCCCTGCACGAACAGCATCTCGACGCCCGCCGCGAGCAGGTCCGGAGTCAGTTCCTCGGCGTGCTGCGGGCTCACCCGCGCCGCCACCGTGACGCCGGAATCCTTGACCTGCTTCAGCGCGGCGGCCAGCAGGTCGTTCCGGATCGGCGCGGCGTGCAGTTGCTGCAGCAGCCGGATCGCCGCCTCCGGGTCGCTGCTCTCCTCGGCGGCGCGAACCACCTCGAAGATCTTCTCCTCGACGTTCTCGTGCCTCGCCCACAGTCCTTCGGCGTTGAGCACGCCGAGGCCGCCGAGCTCGCCGACACGCACCGCGGTGGCGGGTGAGACGATCGCGTCGGTCGGGTGCGTAACCAGCGGGATGTCGAACCGGTAGGCATCGATCTGCCAGGACAGTGACACATCCTTCGATGACCGGGTCCGCCGGGACGGCACGATTTCCACGTCATCCAAGTCGTAGCCGCGCATGGCCGTCCGGCCCATGCCGATCTCAACCTGATCCCGCACCGTCAGTCCCTCCTCGCGGCACCCATGTCCAACGAAACATTGTCTCTACGGCATCCGGGTGACCTGCAGCCGGGGCACCTTGGCCCGCCGTGACCTTCAGATCCCGCGACCAGGTCATCGCCGCCACGACGCCGGGCCGGTGCTGATCAGCGGGTGGTGTAGTTCGGGGCCTCGACCGTCATCGTGATGTCGTGCGGGTGGCTTTCCTTGAGCCCGGCCGCGGTGATCCGCACCAGCTTCGCGTCCTGCAGTTCGGCGATGGTGTTGGAGCCCGTGTAGCCCATGCCCGAGCGCAATCCCCCGATCAACTGGTCCACGACCTGCGCCAGCGGCCCGCGGAACGGCACCCGGCCCTCGATGCCCTCCGGCACCAGTTTGTCCTCGGACAGCACGTCGTCCTGGAAGTAGCGGTCCTTGGAGTACGACTTGGCCTGTCCCCGCGACTGCATGGCACCCAGCGAGCCCATGCCCCGGTACACCTTGAACTGCTTGCCGTTGACCAACACCAGCTGGCCCGGCGACTCGGCGGTGCCGGCCAGCAGGCTGCCCAGCATGACGCTGCTCGCGCCGGCCGCGATCGCCTTCGGAATGTCCCCGGAGTACTGGATGCCGCCGTCGCCGATCAGTGGCACACCCGCCGGGCGGCACGCCATGCTCGCCTCGTAGATCGCGCTGATCTGCGGCACGCCCACCCCGGCGACGACGCGGGTGGTGCAGATCGAGCCGGGCCCGACGCCGACCTTCACCGCGTCCGCCCCGGCATCGACCAGCGCCTGCGCGCCCGCGCGGGTCGCCACGTTGCCGCCGATCACGTCGACGGAGTTGCCGAGTTCCTTCTTCAGCGTCGCGACGGTGTCCAGCACCGCGCGCGAGTGCCCGTGCGCGGTGTCCACGATCAGCACGTCGACACCCGCATCCACCAGCGCCATCGCGCGCTCGTGCGAGTCGGCACCGACGCCTACCGCGGCGCCGCACAGCAGCCGACCGTCTGGGTCCTTGGTGGCGTTGGGGTACTGCTCGGTCTTGACGAAGTCCTTGACGGTGATCAACCCGCGCAGCTTGCCGGCGTTGTCGACGATCGGCAGCTTCTCGATCTTGTGCCGCCGCAGCAACCCGAGCGCGGCCTCCGCGGTGACGCCCACCTGCGCGGTGACCAGCGGCGTGGCGGTCATCACCTCGCGCACCCGGCGCGTGTAGTCCACCTCGAAGCGCATGTCGCGGTTGGTGATGATGCCGACCAGGGTGCCGTCCGGGTCCGTCACCGGAACCCCGGAGATGCGGAAGCGGGCACACAGCGCGTCCACCTCGGCGAGGGTGTCGTCCGGCGAGCACGTCACGGGGTCGGTGACCATCCCGGCCTCGGAACGCTTGACCACCTCGACCTGCGCGGCCTGTTCCTCGACCGACAAGTTCCGCTGGAGGATACCGACACCGCCTTGCCGGGCCATCGCGATCGCCATCCGCGCCTCGGTGACGGTGTCCATCGCCGCCGACAGCAGCGGCACCCGCAGCCGGACGTTGCGGGACAACAGGGTGGACGTGTCGACTCCGCTGGGGATGACATCGGATTCGTCCGGTAGCAGCAGCACATCATCGAAGGTCAGCCCCAGCGTCGCGAACTTCGAGGGGAGGCCGGGTGCGGTGAGTTCGCTGGTCATGGCGAGGGATGTGCCTTCCTTCACGCTATGGTCCACAAACCGGCGGATGCGGCTTGGATGTCCTCGGCGATTACGTCGTGCAACGTGGCATCGACATCGGGGATTCCCTCAATGATAGAGACCACAGGTCAGGGCCCGATTGCCCCGTCTGCGCAGGCGTGCGCCACACCACCGCAGGGGGCCAAATCCGCCCCGACAGCCCCACGAGGTGGACACAGCCGGTACCGTGCGGGCCGTGCCGCACGATCCGATGCCACCAGACCCGTTCGCGGGCGATCCGGAAGATCCGAGCATGGCACTCGGTGATCACGACGACGACGCCGACGACGGACCGCCACTCGGAGACGAGGAGCGGGCCGAGCTGCTCGCCGACCTGACCGACCTCGCCGTCTACCAGGCCCTTCTGGAGCCCCGCGGGATTCGCGGCATCGTGGTGGACTGCGCGGACTGCGGCGAATGCCACTATCACGACTGGGAGTTGCTGCGCTCCAGCCTCGAACAGCTGCTGCACGACGGCCGGATGCGCCCGCACGAGCCGGCCTTCGACCCGAACCCGAGCGACTACGTCACGTGGGAGTACTGCCGCGGCTACGCCGATGGGGTCACGGAGAGCGAAAGCACGCACTGACGCGCGTTCTGGGCGCAGACAGCAGAAGAGGGGTTCCCGGCGTGGGGAACCCCTCTTCTGCTTGTCGTCTTGATCAGGGGTTACTCGAACTCTGCTGCTGCTGCGGCGGGAACAGCCCGGAGCCGATGCCGCTGGAGGTGTGTTCGGAGGTACCGCTGGTCTCGCTCGGCGATGTGCTGGGCTCCGGCGTCGGCCGGGTGGACGAGGTCGGCGGCTGCGACGAGCTGTTCGTCGGAGGCGGCTGTTGGGGCAACGGCTGCGACGGCGACGGCGACGTGGTCGGCGTCGGGGGCGTCTGGGACGTTGGCCGCTCCGAGGTCTGGTGGTTCTCGTCCTGGTCCATCCGCGCGGTCAGCGAAGCATGCGCGGCCCGCAGGTCCGAGAGTCCGTGCTCGTCGTCGACGCCGCGCATCTGCTCCTGCGCGGAACGCAGCGCCGCCTCGGCAGCGGTGCGGTTGCCCTTCTCGATCGCGCCCTCGGCGGTGTTCAGCTCCTCCCGAGCCGAGCTCGCCGCCACGACCGCGCGGGTATGGTCGGTGTAAAGGACCTGGGCCACGCCCCACAACATGTCGCCGGGCTGCGCGTCGCGAGCGGCCACCCCGACACCGGTGAACGTGATCATCAGGACCGCGGCCGCGGTGGCCACCGGAACCAGGTGCCGCCGCTTGAGCCGACGGCGCGGGCGACTGCCCGCCGCGATCGCCGCGGCTGCGGTCTCCGCATCGACGAGATCACCGATCGGCGCGGCATCGATGTCCTGCCGCCACGCGATCAGCAGCGCCTCCAGGCTGGGCCGCCCGCCGTCGGCCGATGCGGTCACGTCTGGGTTGGTTCCGCCGAGCGCGTCCAGCAACGCGTCGTCGGCCTGCAGCGCGCTCAGGTCGATCGGTTCTTCGGCGAAGTCGTCGAAGTCGATCAGCTCGTCGTTGTCCCGGTCGTCCGGACGCTGCCGGAAAGCAAGCACCGCGGCTCCGCCCGTCCCGGCGGACGCGGCGTCGGATTCGGTGGTTTCAGACTCGGCCGAGTCGGAATCCCGATGGTTGTCGATCAGTTCCGTTCCCTCGTCTGCGGACCCTTCTGCGGGAGCCGAGTCCCGCGCAACTTCCGCGTGCGAACGGTCCTCGTGCCGGCCGGACTCGACAGGGTCGTGTCCCGCCTGCTCCCCCTCGGGCCCTTTCCGCTCCGCCATTCAGACCACCTCCTCCGCGGACAGCGTCTTTCGCAGCCGGGCCAACGCGCGGTGTTGAGCCACGCGTACTGCGCCCGGCGTCGAACCGACCGCTTCGGCGGTTTCTTCCGCCGACAACCCGACAACCACCCGGAGCAGCAAGATTTCCCGCTGCTTGGCCGGGAGGACACGAAGCAGTTGCGCCATCCTGCCCGAAAGCTCACCCTGCATCGCCCGCTGCTCTGGTCCGGCCTCGGATTCCGGGGTGTCCGGAACGTCCGCGACCGGTTCGGAGCGATTGCGGGCCAACGCACGATGCGCATCAGCCACCTTGTGGGCGGCGATGCCGTACACGAACGCCAAGAACGGACGACCCTGGTCCTTGTAGGTGGGCAGCGCGGTCAGCACCGCGAGGCACACTTCCTGGGCCACGTCGTCCGCCGAAGCGAACGACCTCTCGTTTCGTCCGACTCTGGCGCGGCAGTACCGCACCACCAAAGGACGGATTTCGGCCAGCAAGCGCTCGATCGACTGGCGATCGCCGTCGACGGCGGCGCTTACAAGAGCGTCCAGCCCGTCCCCCACGTTGGTCATCGCAGACAGCAGCCCTGGTGTTACGCGTTCAAGCGATTCGGATTTGCCCGGCGGACATCTCGTGCGCCGCACGTCATGCCGATCTCACCGTACCGGTCAAGGGACGATCGTTGAACAGGGAGGCGGAGTCGGGGGCCGTGGTCGTCACACATTCACAGATACCAGACGCTGGGCCCGGCGGCGTTTGCCCTGGCCACCGGGATCGAGAAGGCTCATGAGCGAAGATCGGCGATGATCTTCGCACGGGTCGCGCGGCGACGCGACCATGGCCCCTCCGGGATAGGTACGCCGTTTGCCGCAAAAAGGTGTTTCGACCCGCCAGTACCGATCGGGGCGGACTATGGTTCGCGCCACACCGGCTGCCTCGGCCCGATACTCGGGCCGCGCCGAAGTGACGCGAGCCATAAACACCTTCGTAACGTCAGCTCGCGCCAAGCCAACGCCCGCGCCGAGCGCCGCGAGCTCGGGATCGAACCTATCGACGCGCGCGGCCTGCGCCGCGCGCGTCGATCACGCCACGAGGCCGCGGCGGAATCCGTGCGCCACAGCTTGCGCACGGTCTCGCACACCGAGCTTCCGAAACAGCCGACGCGCGTGGGTCTTGACCGTGTCTTCCGAGAGGTAGAGCTCCCGGCCGATTTGCCCATTGCTCTTGCCTTGGCTCATACCGCGGAGCACCTGGAGCTCCCGCTCCGTCAGCTGCACGCCGGGGTCCGACGGCTGCCGGGGCGCGGGCACCGAGGTGCTCGCCAGCGTGTGCGCCAGCGCCGCCACCAGCTCCGGCCGGGAGGCATCCCAGCGGAGATAGCCGCGTGCTCCGCCGGCGATCGCCGCGGCGATGCTGGCCGCGTCGTCCGGCGCACCGAACACGATCACGTTCGCTTGTGGGTGAGCCGAGACGAGCCGACGAGTGGCCTCGACGCCATTGGGCACTGCGCGCTGGGTTCCCACCAGCACGACGTCCACGGCCTGACGCGAGAAGCGGGCCAAAAGCTCGTCACCGTGCGCAACGCAATCAATTCGACTCACTCCGGGGACAGCAGACATCACACGAGTGAGCCCTTCCCGAACGCTACGTCGGTCATCGCAGATCAGGACCGTCGTCACGGGAACTCCTTCCTGCAGGCGAGTGACGTTCCAACTCCCCTATCGGACGCAGGGGCCAAAACCTTGACACGATCCGGTGCTTAATCCGTCAAGAAATTTTGCGTCGCCCCCATCCGGGCCGGGTTCATCGGAACCGAGCAAGTCGCGGAGACCGGGTCGGCGACTACCCCACGACGTCACCGACCACGCCCCGCACCTGCAGTATTCACCCGATTGCACCCTGTCGTGACCAGATCTTCGCCCGTCCGCACGAAAACCGTCATCCCACCCACACGTTGGGTTGTGATTTACGACACAAAGAGCGTAACTCAGCCGAGGACGGCCTCCGAGACACGTGCGACGGCGGCCTCAAGCGAATCGAGCAACTCCACATGAGCCGGCAGCGCCTGGTGCGCCCAGCCAGCCCCCACGACGAACGCTCGCGCCCGCTGCCGGGTGATCGGAATGTCGTCCAAGACCCGCGGCGAGGCGTAGTGCGACTGATCGGCCCAAAGCACCACGGCCGCAGGCGCGGACCGCCGCACCGCCGCCGCGAGTCCTTCTCTCGGCAGCGCGGCACCGAACAGCCGGTGGCCGACCCGGTTGGCCGCCAGCGCCGCGGCGAGCGCCACGAGTTCGAGCTCTTGGGCTTCGCCGGGCACCGGAGCGAGCACCACCGGGCGGGGATTGATCGGGGCCTGCGCGTTGGCGATCACCGATCGAAGCGCGGTGGAGGCGCAGTCGACCAACAGCTGCAGGACCTCGACGCCGGAGCCGGAGCGCTGGCGCCGCTCACTGACCGCGCGCAGCACCGGCTGCAGCATTCCTCGCCAGGTGCCGACGACCCCGTCACTCTCCACCGACTCGATCAGCAAGCGCTGCACGGACCAGGAGTCCAGGGCGAGCGCCGCTCTCCCCAGCCCGCGGGCGTGGGGCCCGGCGCCGACGAGTTTGAGCCCGCGCCCGCCGGTGTTGGAGCCGCCGACCAACTTGATGTCGCCCGCGCCGTCGAGCACACCGGACAGCATCATCGGGCCATCACCGGAACCGTCGGAATCCGGTTGTTGTTGTTCGGCCGATTCTGGGTATCGCTGCGGTAGCGGCGCCGCGACGGTGCGGGCGTAGCGAGCGGCCTCCATCGGGGAGGCACCGCGCAGCAGGGCTCGCTGCATCTGTTCCAGGCGGGCGATGTCGTCCGGGGCGTACCGGCGATGGCGTCCGCTGGTGTGATCGCTGGGACCAAGGCCGTACCGACGATCCCAGGTGCGCAGCGTGGCAGGTGCCACACCGAGTCGTCGGGCTACTGCGGCGACGCTGAGGCGCGGCTGATCGTCCGACGCCGCGCCATCGGAACTTCCGACCGGTTCCGGATCGTCGGTCGAGTTGGGGGCGTCCTGCCCCGGCACAGGTTCCGGCCGCGTCGTCACCCGGGACATGTTCCGGTTCTGGCGTGTGGAGAGCAAGCCGCCGGGGGGTCGATCTTCGTCGGCCAAAGATCACTCCAACGATGAACAGCTTTTGGCACGATAAGGGTTGAACAAGTTTTGGCGCGGTTCTACGGTCGGATCATGCGAGGCTGCGGCCGCCCGCCGCAGCGGGGAGGGGACCCACCGCTAGGAGGTGGTTTGCGCAATGGCAGACACTCGACGTCTTCCAGGACCGAACGCCGATATCTGGGATTGGCAGATACGGGGCTCCTGTCGAGGCATGGACAGCGCGTACTTCTTTCATCCGGATGGCGAGCGGGGGCCGGCGCGAGCCCGGCGCGAGTCGAAGGCGAAAGAGGTATGCCAGCACTGCCCGGTGATCGCGCAGTGCCGGACCCATGCGCTTGCAGTGCAGGAGCCGTACGGCATCTGGGGCGGGCTGTCGGAGTCGGAGCGGGAAGTGATCATCAAGGCGCGCAAGCGCCAGCAGCTGGCGGTTGCGGCCAGCTGATGAGCTTGCGCGGTCGACGCGGTGCGAGCCGCGGCCGACCGCCGGAGTCGAATGGCAACGAGGGGCGTCATTCGGCTCCGGGCAGGACGCACGAAGATCGGGGCGGCACCCCAATTGCGGGTGCCGCCCCGATCTCCGTGCCGAGTGCGAGTCCGGGCTCCGGCCCGGCTATGCGCTCACGGGCCCGGCTCAGTGGCCATGCCCGTGGCCGTGGCCATGCCCGGCGGCCTCCGGCTGCTCCTCCGGCTTGTCCACCACCGCGCTCTCGGTGGTGATCACCATGCGGGCAATGGATGCCGCGTTGGCGACCGCGGAGCGAGTCACCTTCAGCGGGTCCACGATGCCCGCCTCGATGAGGTCGCCGTACTGGTTGGTCGCCGCGTTGTAGCCGGAGCCCCAGTCCAGGTCCCGGACCTTGGAGACCACGACGGCGCCCTCCTGACCGGCGTTGCTGGCGATCCAGAACAGCGGGGCGTCCAGTGCGCGGCGCACCAGCTGCACGCCGGTGGCCTCGTCACCGGTGAGCCCGAGGTCGTCGGCCAGCACCTTTGCGGCGTGGATCAGGCTGGACCCACCGCCGGGGACGCTGCCCTCCTCGGCCGCTGCCTTGGCGGCGGCGACCGCGTCCTCGATGCGCGACTTGCGCTCCTTGAGCTCCGTCTCGGTGGCCGCACCGACCTTGATCACCGCAACGCCGCCGGCCAGCTTGGCCAACCGCTCCTGCAGCTTCTCGCGGTCCCAGTCGGAGTCGCTGGCCTCGATCTCCTTGCGGATCTGGTCGGCCCGGTCCTTGACGTCCCCGGCCTTGCCGCGGCCGTCCACAATGGTCGTGGTGTCCTTGGTCACGGTGACCCGGCGGGCCGATCCGAGCACCTCGGGGCCGGCCTCGGACAGCTTGAGACCGATCTCCGGCGCGATGACCTGGGCGCCGGTGGCGATCGCGAGGTCGTCCAGGAATGCCTTGCGGCGGTCGCCGAAGAACGGGGCCTTGACCGCGACGACCTTGAAGGTCTTGCGGATCGCGTTGACGGCCAGCGTGGACAGCGCCTCGCCCTCGACGTCCTCGGCCACGATCAGCAGCGGCTTGCCGTTCTGCGCGATCTTCTCCAGCAGCGGCAGCAGCTCCTGGAGGTTGGAGATCTTCTCCCGGTGCAGCAGGATCTGCGCGTCCTCCAGCACCGCCTCCTGCCGCTCGGCGTCGGTGACGAAGTGCGGGGAGATGAAGCCCTTGTCGAACTGGAGGCCCTCGGTGATCTCCAGCTCGGTGGCCAGCGTCGAGGACTCCTCGATGCTGATCACGCCGTCCTCGCCGACCTTCTCCATCGCCTCGCCGACCAGCGCACCGATGGTCTCGTCCCGGGAGGACACGGTGGCGATCTGGGCGATGTTGTCGCGGCCGCGGACGGGAGTGGCCTTGGCCTTGAGGGCCTCGACGACGGCGTCGGTGGCCGCCTGGACGCCCGTGTTCAGCGCCGCCGGGTTGGCGCCCGCGGCCAGGTTGCGCAGGCCCTCGCGGACCAGCGACTGGGCGAGCACGGTGGCGGTGGTGGTGCCGTCGCCGGCGACATCGTTGGTCTTGGTCGCGACGTTCTTGGCGAGCTGGGCGCCCAGGTTCTCGAACGGGTCGCTCAGCTCGATCTCGCGAGCGATGGTCACGCCGTCGTTGGTGATCTGCGGTCCGCCGAACTGCTTGTCCAGCACGACGTGCCGGCCACGCGGTCCGAGGGTGACCTTCACCGCGTCGGCGAGCTGGTTGACGCCGCGCTCCAGCGCGCGACGTGCCTTCTCGTCGAAGGCGATCTGCTTAGCCATGGTTCCAACAGCCCTTCATGGATGCCTTTGGGGTATTCCGCCCCGGACATGCGACCGCCCCGGAGGTCCCGCGGTCGGGACCGCCGGGGCGGCATTGCTCGCGTGGTGTGGCGTCAGTTGACGACGGCCAGCACGTCGCGGGCGGAGAGGATCAGGTACTCCTCACCGTTGTACTTGACCTCGGTGCCGCCGTACTTGGAGTAAATAACGACGTCGCCTTCCTTGACATCCACCGGGATGCGGTTGCCCTTGTCGTCGACGCGACCCGGGCCGACGGCAAGAACCTTGCCCTCCTGGGGCTTTTCCTTAGCGGTGTCCGGGATCACGATGCCGGACGCAGTCGTCGTCTCGGCCTCGCTCGCCTGGACCACGATCTTGTCCTCAAGCGGCTTGATGCTCGCCACGGTGTGACCTCCACCTTCTGGGGCCTTCGAAGCGTTGGCTGGGATAAGACGGCTCCGTGGCTCCCCGCCGTCGCGGGTGCCGGGGCGCTCCGGCGCCGTTCTGCTAGCACTCTACCCATGAGAGTGCCAACGCTCAACAACCACCCGCATCGTCGGAATGTCGGGGCGCCAGCCGTCCCGGAATTTCGAGCCCGGAGCCCGCCGCTCGGTCGCGGCGAACCGGCCCGCGACCCGGCGACCGCCCTGGCAGCCAAAGACCCCGCCGACCGATAGTCAAGCAGAAGAACCGGCGGCGCGAGTCCCCGACGGCCGATTGCGGCGGTTCGATCAGCCCAGCCCCCGCCGCTACTCGTCGGATTCGATTCGGTTCGGAACGTAGCGGGACCGCCCATCGACCCTGCCACCTGCGAAGTTGTGACAAACGATCAGCCCTGCGTGATCATCGCTGGTAGATCGGCATGCGGGAAATGTCACCAATGCCACGAGGTGGTTTACGCCAAAGCAGTTCGGTGCCCTAGGTTGCCAGGCATGCCAGCCCTCTCGAAGCCCGCCAACCGCCCTTGGGAGCGCCGCCCCCGGCCCGCGCGACCTCCCGGCCCGCCCGGACCGCCGACCCGGTCGAGCTGGCGTCCGAAGTGATGCCGCCGCCACCGCGCGGGGCTCGCTGCTCCGGCTGGTGGCGGTAGAGCTCCGCGTACCGCTGCGACCGGCGTTTCACCGCCGATTTCAATGGACGTCGGCGCGCCGATCTCCATTGAAATCGCCATCGGACCGGGGTTCTCGGTGGACACTTGGCCGGTGCGTGGACTGTGGATGGGGCTCGCCGCGCTGGCCGGGCTCGTGCTGGTCGCCGCGCTACCGTCGGGGTGGGTAATGGCGCGCAGCTTTCGCCGCGTCCGGGCGGTGCCGGACGTGCCCGCCACCGAGTTCGCGTTGGTGTTGGGGGCGGGTGTGCGCTGGGATGGCAAGCCGAGCCGGATCCTGCAGGGTCGGTTGAACGTGGCTCGGGCGTTGTTCGAAGCGGACAAGGTCCGGCGGATCATCGTCAGCGGCAGCCCGGAATCACGCGGGCACAGCGAGCCGGTCGTGATGCGCCAGCACCTCGTCTCGCACGGAGTTCCCGCCTCCGCCGTGACGCTCGACGAGTCCGGTGTAGACACCTGGTCGTCCTGCCGCCGCGCGGCCGAGGCTTTCGGCCTGCGCGAGATTACCGTGGTGACCACCCGGTTCCACCTGCGCCGCGCCGTGGCGTTGTGCCGCCGCGCCGGCATCGACGCCTACGGCGTCGGCCACGACGCGGCCGCCGAGGGCTTGCGCCGGGTCTCCGCCCGCGGTGCCCGCCGCGAATTTCTCGCCACCACCAAAGCCTTCTGGTGGAGTCGCTGACCATCGGCGGTCTCCCGCACCGGTCTCGATCACATTAGGCGACCACCCGTGACGCAACGAAATGTTGCCGGAAACTCGGGAAAATGGGGCAACCCACGCGGAAGTTCGGGCGATACCAGCACGTCCTTTGTGAATAGGGGTGTGTCATCGTGATCGCTCGAAGAGCCCGCGGCTGGTTAAGCGCCTGCTGCGTGGCGTTGCTGTCCATCGGCCTGTTAGCGGCCTTACCGACTACCCGCGCGGAGGCGGCGGTTCCCTCCGGTTTCGTCCTGCGCAACCAACCCAGCGGACAGGCCGCCTTCGATCTGACCGACTTCGCCTACCTGCCCGACGACAGCATCCTGACCACCGGCAAGAAAGGCACCGTCACGTGGGTGGCGGCCGACGGCCGGACCCGCACCATCGCCACCCTTCCCGTCGACCCCAGCCAGGACCTCGGCCTGACCGGCATCGCGATAGCACCCGACTACGAGACCTCGCGGCACGTCTACCTGATCCGCTCGGTCCCCGCCGGCACCGGCGGCTACCTGCTGCGACTCGCGCGCTGGACGGTCACCGGCAACCCCGAACCGACCGGCCTCGGCGGCGAACAGGTGCTCTTCGAATTCCCCAGCACCAACGCGGTCCACGCGTTGACCGGGGTCGTGGCGGCCAACGACGGCACGCTGTGGGTGTCGATCGGCGACCTCTCCGACTTTTCCCGCACCGACCGGAATGCGTTGCAGGCCATGAACCTCGACGCGCCCAACGGGAAGATCCTGCACGTCACCGCCACCGGCCAGGGCGTGCCGAGCAACCCCTACTACCAGGCGTCGGACCCTTCGTCGTGGCGCAGCCGGGTGTACGCCAGCGGTTTCCGCAGCCCGTTCCGGCTGTCGCTGGACCCCAGCACCGGTACCCCGATCGTCGGCGACGTCGGCTACAACACCTGGGAGGAGGTCGACCTCGTCCGCCCCGGCCAGAACTACAAGTGGCCCTGCTGGGAAGGCAACCACCCGACCCCGGGCTACACCGACCTGCCCGAGTGCGCGTCCGTGGTGAACACCCCGCCGCTGTGGGAGTACCGCCACGGGGGCGGCCTCGACCAGGGAAACAGCGTCACCGGCGGCATCGTCTACCAGGGCGAGAGTTACCCGGAGGCATACCGGGGCGCGTACTTCTTCGGCGACTACACCACCAAGAAGCTCTGGACGCTGCGCTTCGACGCGCAGGGAAAGCTGGTGCGGGCGCCGGAAAGCCCGCCGTTCGCCAGTGACATCGGCGGCCCGGTGAAGTTCGCGGCCGCGCCCAACGGCGACATCGTGTTCGCCGACATCTACTCGGGCACGCTGCGCCGGCTCAGCTATCCGCAGGGCAACTCCGCGCCGGTGGCCGCGGCCGAGATCACCACGGACCCGGCGACCCGCACGGTCACCTTCGACGGATCGGGATCGCAGGACTTCGACGGTGATGCGCTGACCTACCGCTGGGACTTCGGCGACGGCACCACGGGCACCGGCGTGCGCACCAGCCACACCTACCCGACCGGCGACCGCTTCACCGCGCGGCTGACCGTGACCGATCCGCTCGGGGCGTCGGACAGCGCGGATGTGGTGGTCGCACCGGCGAACAATTCGCCGCGGGTGGTGCTGACGACGCCGGGAGAACGCACCTTCGCCGTCGGCGAGACCGTGTCGCTGTCCGCGCAGGCCACCGATGTCGAGGACGGCACGACACCGGTGACCTGGACCAGCGCCGAGGTGCACTGCCCGGAAGAGGCGACCTGCCACCGGCATCCCGGGGTCGGGGGCACCGGCGAGTCCTTCCAGATCGCGTTCACCGACCACCCCGACTCGCGGATGGAGATCACCGCGACCACGACCGACAGCGCCGGGGTAGTCAGCAGCCAGACCTATGCGGCGATGCCGCGCGAGCACCTGCTGACGTTGACCAGCAACGTGCCTGCGGTGCTGCAGATCCCCTCGGAGGGCGGGCGGAGTTCGGCGATGGTCACCGAGGGGGCCACCTTCGATGTGATCGCGGCGACGACGGCCACCGACGGCGTGGCGAGTTTCGACGGGTGGGGCGACGGCGTGGGCAACCGATCGCGGGTGCTGACGATGGGCGCGAGCGACCAGACGCTCACCGCCCGGTATTCCACGCCGATCGACCAGCGGTACGCGGCCGAACCGCAGCTGCGCAGCCTGCTCGGGCAACCCACGGGACCGGAGATCGCCGAGGACGGCATCCGCTACCGCGGCTACGAACGCGGGCGGCTTTACTGGACCGCGCAGACGGGCGTGCACTACGTCTACGGCGGGAACCTCGCGAAGTACCTGCAACTCGGTGGGCACGGCAAGTTCGGCCCGCCGACCACCGACGAACTGTCCACACCGGACGGTGTCGGTCGGTACAACCACTTCGCCGGTACGCCCACGACCCTGACGGCGTCGATCTACTGGAGCCCGGACACCGGATCGCACGCGGTGTGGGGCGCGATCCGGCAGAACTGGGCGGCCAACGGCTGGGAGCAGGGCCCGCTCGGCTACCCGACGACCGACGAGGTGACCACGCCCGACGGCGTCGGCCGGTACACCCACTTCTCCAAGGCCGGTTCGATCTACTGGACGCCGGGTTCCGGGGCCCACGCGATCTGGGGCGCGATCCGGGCGACGTGGTCGCAGCTGGGCTGGGAGCTCGGCCCGCTGGGGTATCCGACGACCGATGAGCGGGTCACCCCGGACGGAGTGGGGCGCTACAACCACTTCACCAAGGCCGGCTCGATCTACTGGACGCCGGGCACCGGTGCGCACGAGGTGTACGGGCGCATCCGCGAACGCTGGTCGGCACTCGGCTGGGAAGGCTCGTATCTGGGCTACCCGACGAGCGGCGAGTTCGCGGTCCCGGGCGGTCGTCGCAACAACTTCCAGCGCGGCTACATCCAGTGGTCCGCGGCGAACAACTCGACGATCGACCGGCGGTACTGACCCGCCCGGTCTGACCGCGGTTTGAGCTGAGACCGCGGTCAGACCGGCGGCCGGTGCGCGGTTTCCATCGCAACCGCGCTACTGGACGACGATGGTGTGCACCGGGAGGCCGGGGTTGGCGGGCATGTCCAGCGGCGAGGGCTTGGCGCCCGCGGCGAGGACGTGGGCCCCGAGGGCGGCGATCATCGCGCCGTTGTCGGTGCACAGGCGCGGGCGCGGCACCCGCAGGGTGATCCCTGCTTCCGCACACCGCTGGGCCGCCAGTTCCGACAGCCGCGAGTTGGCCGCCACGCCGCCGGAGATCACCAGCGTGTCCGCGTCCAGGTCCCGCGCCGCGCGCACCGCTTTGGCCGTCAGCACGTCGGCCACGGCCTCCTGGAAGGAGGCGCACACGTCGGCCACCGGGATCTCCCGCCCGGAGCGCTGCTCGGTCTCCACCCAGCGCGCGACCGCGGTCTTCAGCCCGGAGAAGGAGAAGTCGTATTTGGCGTCCCGGGGCCCGGTGAGCCCGCGCGGGAACGCGATGGCCTTCGGGTTGCCCAGTTTGGCCTGCTTGTCGATCGGCGGACCGCCGGGGTAGGGCAGGTCGAGGATGCGGGCGACCTTGTCGTACGCCTCGCCGGCGGCGTCGTCGATGGTGGAGCCGATCTCGGTGATCTGCTCCCCGATGCCCTCCACCAGCAGCAGCTGCGTGTGCCCGCCGGAGACGAGCAGCGCCAGGCAGCGCGACGGCAGCGGCCCGTGCTCCAGGGTGTCGACCGCGACGTGCCCGCCGAGGTGGTTGACGCCGAAGAGCGGCACGCCCAGCGCTGCCGCGTAAGCCTTGGCCGCCGCGACCCCGACCATCAGCGCCCCGGCCAGCCCCGGCCCCGCCGTGACCGCAATAGCGTCCACATCGGACAGTTCGAGGCCGGACTCGTCCAACGCGCGGCGCATCGTCGGGGCCATCGCCGCCAGGTGCGCGCGGCTGGCGATCTCCGGCACCACACCGCCGAAGCGGGCGTGCTCGTCGACGCTGGAGGCCACCGCGTCGGCCAGCAGCTCGACCGTGCCGTCGGCGGCCAGCCGGACCAGGCCGACGCCGGTCTCATCGCAGGAACTCTCGATGCCCAGCACCACTCGGTCCGCAGTCATCCCCCGGCCTCCGTAGTCACCGTCTCCGCGGCTTGCGTCGGGGCAGCCGATGCGGGGCGCCGCATGGTGTGCGCATCCGCCCCGGACGGCTGGTAATAGCGCTTGCGCAGGCCCACGATCTCGAAACCGTGCTTCCGGTACATCTCGATCGCGGTTTCGTTGTCGGTGCGCACTTCCAGGAACGTCGTCGCGCGCTGCTCGTCGGCCCGGGCCAGCAGGTCCCGCAGCAGCGCCTTGCCCACGCCGCGCCCCTGGTGCACCGGGTCCACGCCGATGGTGTGTACCTCGGCCTCGGCGTGCGGCGCACGACCGACGACGGCGAGCCCGGCGTAGCCGATCAGCCGCTCATCGGTGTAGGCGCCGACGTAGTAGTGGCCCTGGTCGAGCTCGGCGGCGAAGGCGGACCACGACCACGGGTCATCACCGGGGAAGAGCATCCGCTCCAGTTCCGCGCAGCGCTTCAGATCGCCGCGACGCAGTTTCAGCACGCGCAGCGCGGTGGTCGCGTAATCGGTCACTTCCCACCTCTGGTCAACACGGACTTCCGCTTGCCCGGGGCCTCGGCGTCCGGCCGCCGCAGGTAGAGCGGCACCAGCGGCGCCGGTTCGCCCGGCAGCGCAGCGACCGCCGCCGCGACCAGCCCGACCGGCGTCGGATAGCGCGGCTCGACGACCTTGACTCCCAACGCCTCGGCCATTTCCCCTGCCGCCGCGGCGAAATCGCGGGTCGGTACCTCCGCCGGGCGCTGGACGTGCGGGCCGTCGAGCCGGTTCCGCGCGGCATCGTAGGCGGCCCAGTAGACCTCCTTGCGGCGCGCGTCGGTGGCGACCAGCAGCGGGCCGTCGGCCGGGGCCTGCGCGGCGATCGCGTCGAGGCTGCACACCGGGTGCACCGGCCGACCGCAGGTCTGCCCGAGCGCCGCGGCGGTGACCATGCCGACGCGCAGGCCGGTGAAGGGGCCGGGGCCTGCACCGACGACGATCGCGTCGACATCCGCGAGTTCGTGTCCGGCCTCGGTCATGACGTCCAGCAGCTGCGGCATGAGGAGTTCGCCGTGCGCGCGCGGGTTGACCGTCACGCGCTCGGCGAGGGCGCGTGGCGGACCGCCGTCCAGGGCGACCAGCCCGGCCGTGACCGCGGGGGTCGAGGTGTCCAGCGCAATGACGAGCACGGTTACTCAGCGTACGTCAGCCCTGCTCACCGGGGTTACGTGGGGAACACCACGACGGGCGCGGCCAGCGGTGCTGTTCAGCCCTGCCGGATGAGCAATTCGCCTCGCGGCCCGCTCGATTCCACATCGGCCCCAACGATCCGGCGACCGCGCAGCCAGGTTTCGCGCACCACACCGGACAGCGGACGCCCGTGGTAGGGCGAGACCGGATTCCGGTGGTGCAGCTTGCGCACATCGACGACGAACGCGTCATCGGGGGCGAACACGCAGAAGTCGGCGTCGTGGCCGACCGCGATGGCTCCCTTCCGGCGCAGTCCGGCGAGGTCAGCGGGCTTGTGGGCCATCCACCGCACGACGTCGGCGAGGCCGTGGCCGCGCACCCGCGCCTGCGTCCACACCGCCGGAAGCCCCAACTGGAGGCTGGACACCCCGCCCCAGGCCACCCCGAAATCGCCGATGTCGAAACGCTTGAGCTCCGGGGTGCACGGGGAGTGGTCGCTGACCACGCAGTCGATGATCCCGTCGGCCAGCCCCTGCCACAGCAGTTCCCGGTTGCGGGCCTCGCGGATCGGCGGGCAGCACTTGAACTGGGTGGCGCCGTCGGGGATCTCCTCGGCGCTGAAGCTCAGGTAGTGCGGGCAGGTCTCGACGGTGACCCTGACGCCGTCGGCGCGCGCGGAGGCGATCATCGGCAGCGCGTCCGAGGACGACAGGTGCACGATGTGCACCCGCGCCCCGATGCGCCGCGCCAGCTCGATGACCTGCGCAATCGCCAGATTCTCGGCGCCGCGCGGCCGGGAGTTCAGGAAGTCGCCGTAGGCCTGGCCGTGGGCCGCGGGCGCGTGCTCGATGGCCTCGGAATCCTCGGCGTGCACGATCATCAGCGCGTCGTAGCCGGTCAGTTCGCGCAGCGCCTCGTCGAGTTCGGTCGGGCTCAGCGGTGGGAATTCGTCGACCCCGGAATGCGGCAGGAAACACTTGAAGCCGAACACCCCGGCCTCATGCAGCCCGCGCAGCTTGGTGCGGTTGCCGTGCACCGCGCCGCCCCAGAACCCGACGTCGACATGCGCCTTGTCGCGTGCGGTCTTGCGCTTGATCTCCAGTGCGCCGACGTCGATGGTGGGCGGCAGGCTGTTCAGCGGCATGTCGAGGATGGTCGTGACGCCGCCGGCTGCCGCGGCGCGGGTGGCCGTGTCGAAACCCTCCCACTCGGTGCGGCCCGGGTCGTTGACGTGCACGTGGGTGTCGACCAAACCCGGCAGCAGGACCTCGTCCCCGGCGAGCTCGATGGTGCGGACGGCGTCGAGCTGGGCGTCCAGCGGCTCGACGGCGGCGATCCGGCCGTCGCGGACACCGACGCTGCCAGCCATCTCCCCGTTCGGGCCGATGAGCCGTCGCGCACGGAATACGACGTCGAAAGCCCCGGTGGCGGTTTCGGGCACCGCGGTTACCTCCTCGTCGCAGACGCGCTGGCTTCCATTGAAATCGCCACGATGGTTCCGGGCCATCGGGGGCGTGTCCGGATGGCTGCCCGCCCGCGCGGCTAGAGCCAGTCGTGGGCGAGGCGTTCGCCGAGGTCGGCCAGGAGGCTGGCTGCGTTCGCCATGCAGCGTTGCGGATCGGGTTCGATGTCGGTAAGGGCGTAGGCGCCACGGATGCCGACCTCGTGCAGGCGTTCGGCCGAAAGCCGGCAGCGGCCTGCGATGGCGACCACCGGGATGCCCGCTTCGACGGCGCGGGCGGCGACGCCGGCCGGGCCCTTGCCGTGCAGGGTCTGTTCGTCGAGGGCGCCTTCGCCGATGATGACCAGCCCGGCCCCGGCAAGGCGCTGATCGAAGTCGATGAGTTCCAGGATGACGTCGACCCCCGGCCGCATCCGCGCGCCGAGCACGGCCAGCGCCCCGTAGCCGACTCCGCCGGCCGCGCCGGCGCCGGGCTGGCCGGCCACGTCGCGGCCGCCGGCGGCCAGCACCGCGCGGGCCCAGTTGCCCAGCGCTTCGTCCAGCAGCCGCACCTGCTGCGGGTCGGCGCCTTTCTGCGGGCCGTAGACGTGCGCGGCACCGCGCTCGCCGAGCAGCGGGTTGTCCACGTCCGAGGCCAGGATGAAGTCGGTGTCGGCCAGCCGGGGATCCAGGCCGGAAAGGTCCACTGTGGCCACTCGGGCCAGCGGTCCGCCTCCGGGAGGCAACGGATTACCCGCAGCATCCAAAACCCGTGCCCCCAGGACGGTGAGCAAACCGGCGCCGCCGTCGGTGCTGGCGCTGCCACCGACGCCGAGCACCACGGTGCGCGCGCCCGCGTCCAGGGCCGCCAGGATCGCCTCGCCGGTGCCCTCGCTGGAGGCCGCCAGCGGTGCGAGCTCGTCGTCCTCCAGCAGCGCCAGCCCGGAGGCCGAGGCGAGCTCGACGACGGCGGTGTCGCCGTGGATAGCGATCTCGGTGTCGACCGGCTCACCGACCGGTCCGGCGACCCGCACCGGGATCGGCAGGTACCCGCTGGCCAGCGCGGCCTGCACGGTGCCGTCCCCGCCGTCGGCCACCGGCGCCAGCCGGACTCCGACGTCGGCGCGGCCCCGGCGCAGTCCGGCGGCGACCGCCTCGGCGACCTGCGGCGCAGTCAGCGAGCCCTTGAACTTGTCCGGTGCGATGAGGACAGGACCAGGCAAAACGAACTCCCGAAAAGTCGCGGGGCGGTGTCCTCCGCCGAGCCGCCCGGCACGTGCCCGGCGGAGGACACCGGGGTCACCGGGTATTCCACCCGAGGACTCGGTCATGGGGAAGTGCGGGGTGCGCCCGCCAACACACCACGCGTCCCGGCGCCGGGCCTGCCCAGTGGTCCGTTATGCGTTGGGGACGGGCTCGGGCTCGCTCATGGCGTCGACGCGAGCCTCGCGGGCGGCCGCCTGCACGATGCCCCATGTCCTTGTGGTGCGGCTCGATCCGGAATCCCGGGGGCGAACTCGCGGTTGCGCATTTTCTCGCCCTTGGCGTCGAGCACCGCGCTGCCGGCGAGCCCGCCGCCGAGCACCTTCAGCCCCGCCTCGGTCAGCGGCGAAGTCCTCGCGAGCCACGAGCAGCTTCGGCCGATACGGTTCAACTGGGAGGTCACTTCAATGATCTTGCGAGCCGAGTTCACCACCGAACCCTTCGAGGGGGAAGGCGAGCCACCGGCACACGCCGTAGCCGCCCGAGACTGTCTCCGCGCCGCCGGACTGGAGCCCGAATTCGGCCCGCTGGGCACCTCGATCACCGGCGACCGCGAGGCCGTGCTGCCCGCGCTGGCGGCCGTGCTGGACACCGTCCTGGACAACGGCGGGCACCGGATCACCCTGCAAGTAAGCGTCGGCAACGCCGACGAGGGTCAGGTTTAGGCTGGCCGGCGTGCATCCGCTCGCCCATGCGATCGCACCGCTGCTGGAGCACATAGGCGGCACCGCCGTGCCGGCCGACGAGTGCGAGCCCGGTGACATCGTCCTGCACTGGGAGGGCGCCCCGGCGATTGCCGTCCGGCTGCCCGGCGAGGAGTTGACCAGCGCCCTAGACCGGATGATCCGAACCCTCGAAGGCGAACTCGGCGGACGCCTGCCGGACCTGCCGCGCGCGGACAAGCAGCGCGCCGTCCGGCTGCTGGAGGAGCGCGGCGCGTTTACGCTGCGCAAGTCGGTCGAGACGGTGGCCAAGGCACTCGGCGTCAGCCGCTTCACGGTCTACAACTACCTCAACCGCGAGTAGGCCGACCCCACCACCAGGGGATTTCAACAAAATGTTGACACCTCGCGGAGCGCGGTTCAAGCTTTTGCCACACCAAAGCGCGTAACGGCAACCGCCACTCCCGAGCACCCACTGGGGATTCGCGATGTCAACAACCACCGGCCCGGACCGGCTCAACGACCTGCCCCGGGCAGAACTCATCCGGCAGCTGCTCGCCTGCCTGGACGTGCCGCGCTGGGCCGCCGACGTCGCCGACCGACGCCCCTTCGCCGACGTCAAGGCCGTCTACCAGGCGGCCGACGCCGCCGCGCCGGAACTGACCGCCGGGGAGATCCACGCCGCACTCTCCGCCCATCCCCGCATCGGCGAATGCGCGACGGGCAAGGACACCTCGGCGAAGTGGTCGTGCAACGAGCAGTCCGGGGTGGACGGCGGCGACGCCGAGCTGGCCCGCGCGCTGCGCGAGGGCAACGAGGCTTACGAGCGCCGGTTCGGGCACGTGTACCTGGTGTGCGCCAGCGGCCGCAGCGGCACGGAGCTGCTGGAGATCCTGCATTCCCGCCTGGACAACGAGCCGGAGACCGAGCTGCGAATCGTCGCCGACGAGCTCCGCAAGATCGCAGGTCTGAGATTGGCAAAGGTGATCGAAGGATGAGTGCCGTCACCACACACGTGCTCGACGCCGCGCAGGGAGCTGCCGCGGCCGGGGTCTCGATCCGGCTGGAGGCCGCGAAGTCCACCGAAGACCCGCTTGCGGGACCGGGCAGCCAAGTGTGGACACTCCTGGCCGCTGGGCTGACCGATGACGACGGCCGGATCGGGGATCTGGGACCGGACCGGCTGGACGCGGGGGACTACCGGCTCACCTTCGAGACCGGCGAGTACTTCGACCGCCACGGCGTCGCGACCTTCTACCCACGGGTACAGATCACCTTCCGGATCGCCGACCCCGAGGAGCACTACCACGTCCCGCTACTGCTGAGCCCGTTCGCCTACTCCACTTATCGAGGGAGCTGATCGCATGGGCATCGTCATGGGCCGCAACCAGTACGGCAAGGCCGAGGTCCGCATCTTCGCGGTGAACCGGGACAACCCGCGGCACACCATCAAGGACCTCAGCGTCAGCACCTCGCTGCGCGGTGACCTCGACGCCGTGCACCTCACCGGCGACAACAGCCACTGCCTGCCGACCGACACCCAGAAGAACACGGTCTTCGCCTTCGCCAAGGAAGCGCCCATCGGCGAGATCGAGTCCTTCGCGCTGCGGCTGGGCAAGCACTTCGTCGGCACCGCGGACGGCATCACGGGGGCGCGGATTCTCATCGACGAATACAGCTGGCGGCGGATTCCGGTCGGCGGCACCGGCCACGACCACTCCTTCGCCCGCTCCACCGACGAGAAACGCACCACCGCCGTCACCATCGACGGCGACCGGGCCCACGTGGTGTCGGGACTGAAGGACCTGATGGTGCTGAAGTCCACGGGTTCGGAGTTCTGGGGCTACCCCAAGGACAAGTACACGACGCTGGCCGAGACCAACGAACGGATCCTGGCCACCGCGGTGACCGCCCGCTGGCGCTACCGGCACCCCGACGTGGACTGGGGCAAGAGCTTCGAGTCGATCCGCGCGACGATGCTGGAGACCTTCGCCACCACGCACAGCCTGGCCCTCCAGCAGAGCCTGTACGAGATGGGCAAAGCCGCGCTGGACAAGCACCCGGAGATCGCCGAGGTGCGGTTGTCGTTGCCGAACAAGCACCACTTCCTGGTCGACCTCGAATTCTGCGGGCTGGAGAACAATAATGAGGTGTTCTTCGCCGCAGACCGTCCGTACGGTCTGATCGAAGGCGTCGTCACGCGCGACGACGTCGAGGAGGCGCCACAAGCCTGGTACAGCCTGCCCGAGTTCTGATCGGGACCGGCCGTCCATCGCGTTCAACGCCGCGGTCTTTCGGGACGGTCGCGAGCGACCTCCCTTCGAACTACTGGCGCACGAGACCGATTCAAATGATCCACTGTGGATATTTATATCCACAGTGGACCATACAGACTCCGGCAGCACGAGAAGGAATACCGGCGTTGAAATCGACCTGAACCGATTCCTGCGGCCCAGGAGCCCTCATGGTCCTCTTCAAGGTCCGCCGCAACCGCGGCTCCCGAAACGGAAACCGCGGTGCACCCGGCTGCCCGCAAGCCGCTTGTTCGCCTGCGGCTCGCCACCAGATACGGGGGCGCGTCGGCGAGGCAATGGCCTGCCGCCGTGGAATGACCCTGCTGACCGTGGCGAGCCTGTTCACCGCGGAGCCGAACGCTGGACGGGTGGGAAATCGGCACCCGGCTGTCGCCGGAGGCCCCAGTCCCGGTTGAGAGCCGGAATGCGCACCACATACCGCAACTCGGCTGAATACGCGAATGGTGCAAAATTCCTCGACCGCGCGTCCTAATCCGGGAACAATGATCAGTGCACCGCGCGACCGCGCGGATTGCCGACCGATTCGGGAGCGTGGGCCGATGGACCTTTCGAAGCTGTTCAAGATGGTGTCGCCGGCGAAGCACCACTCACATAGGCCCTCCAGCAGCGGGCACCGCCGTCGGTACGAGAGCAGCGGGCATGGCTACCGTCGGCACCATTCGCGCAGCAGCAGCCACGGCCACTACCGCCGTCGCAGCCACAGCTGACCGAGCGCAATCGGCTTCGTTCGGTGCTAATCGACTCGTTGAGTTCCTATTACTACGGCGAACCGGACGAGGGCTGGGGGCCGCCGGGATCGCCGCTGTCGCCGGGTGATCCGCTCGCGGCCGGTTACCGGGTCATCGGCCATCTGCGCCGCGGCAGTCGGCTCGACGTCTACGACGTGTGGAGCGAGCAGCGTTCCTGTCGCTGCATCGCCAAGACCGTCCGGCCGGAGCGCGCCGCGGACGAGCGCGCGGTGGGCTGGCTGCGCAATGAAGGCGTGCTGCTGACTCAGTTCACGCATCCGCACCTGGTGCGCGGCTACGAGATCGTGCGGACCGAGCCGCCGGAGCGGCCAGCGGTGATCACCGAAACGCTGTCCGGTCACACGCTGAGCTTCCTGATCGAGGAGCTCGGCCAGCTGCCGCCGATCGACACCGCGGTGCTGGGCATCCAGTTGTGCTCGGTGCTGGGTTACCTGCACCGCCGCGGCTGGGTGCACATCGACGTGAAACCGTCCAATGTGGTCGAAGTCGGCGGCCGGGCGGTGCTGCTCGACCTGAGCCTTGCCTGCCGAATCGGCGAGCACAGCTCGGCCGGGACCTTCGACTACCTCTCACCCGAGCAGGCCAACGGCGGCGAGATGACTCCGAAGGCCGACACGTGGGGCCTCGGCATCACGTTGTACGAGGCGCTTTCCGGCACCACCCCGTGGGCGGCCGTGTCGCACCGGGAACGCAGCAGCAACGGCACCCGCTACTACCCGCAGCGGCACACCACCGCCGCGCCGCTGCGAACCCACCGGAGGCTGCCCGCCGCGCTGTCCCGGATCGTTGACGCGTGCCTCGCCCCGAATCCGAAGGACCGCCCGACCGTCGAAGAAGTCTCGGCGCGGCTGATCGCCTGGTCCGGCATTGATCCGGAAACCAGCGGCACCTGATGCAGGTCGCCTGATCCGCTTTCAGCGCTTGCGGCGAAACGCGATTGCCAAGGCGATGAGGGCGGCGGCGAGCGCCAGCTGACCGCCCCAGACGATTCGGTTGACGTTGACCGCCGGGTGCCAGGCGACCTGGCCGTCGGGCGAGATGGAGAACGCGCCCACCGGCCGGGAGATCACTCCGATGCCGCGGCCGTCGTCATCGCGGCGACCACGACGGCCGCCACCGACACGGATGCTCGCGACCGGCAACAGCGTGGTGTCGCCCTGCTGCACCGGGTCACCGAAGACCTGGTGCTCGCCCAACCGTTCGGCCAGCGTCTCCAGGATGTCGGCGTGGTCGGTTCGCTCTCCCATGATCATCCCCTTCGCAGCATTGTCAGACTGACCCGACGTTAGCCGCTCCGACGACGGGGGCGTCGTCGATTTCACTGGAAATCAGCACGTTCAGAGCCGCCCGAGCTGGCGAATCTCCGCCTCCGCCAGGCCCGTCATCGCCTTGACTTCGTCGGCGTCGGTGCCGCCATTGTCCAACGCACGCACGAACGACGCCGCCAGCGCACGCGCCGTCGCGGGCTCGTCGGCCACTGTGCCGCCGCTGGCCGAGACGTACGCGGACAGCCGCGCCGCCTCGGCCGGTGCCGTGTCTCGGAAGGCCGCGAACACCGCGGCGTACCGGGTCACCAACTGCGCCGGGTGCAGGTCCCAGCCCTGGTAGAAGCCGTGCTCCAGGGAGCGGCGGGTGAGCTCGTAGTGGGTGCGCCAGCCGAGGTGCACCTGATCGCCGACCGGCAGCACGTTCGTCGAGCCGTCGGACAGGAACACCCCGGTGCCGGCGGCCGACACCTGCATCGCGTGCCGCGCGAAGTCGCAAGCGCGGTGCGCGAGGTGCTGGTGCGCGGCGGTCAGCCCGCAGCTGGCGGTGTAGTCGTAGGTGCCGAAGTGCAGTCCGGTGACCCGGCCACCACCGGACCGCAGGAACACCGGCAGCGCGAAGCGCCCGTAGGAATCCACGATGGATTGGGGGGTCTCCACCTGGATCTCGAAACGCAGCGACTTCTCCGGCATGCCCAGCTGGTGCTCCAAGAGCTCCAGCAGTTCGACGAATACCTCGACCTGCGCGGCGTCGACGACCTTCGGGAAGGTGAGCACGAACCCGGCGGGCAGGCTGCCCCACTGCTGCAATAGCGCGGTGAGGAAGACGTCCAGCGTGCGCACCGACCGGGCCCGCAGCTCGGGAGTGTCGAAGGACTTCACCCGCAGCCCGAAATTGGCGGGTTCCATGCCGTCGCGCAGCCACTCGGCGACCACCCCGGCGGTGCGCTCGGCGTCGGCGTCCTCGACGTCGTCGCCGGGACGGCCGTAGCCGTCCTCGAAGTCGATGCGCAGGTCCTCCACCGGGGTGTTGCGCAGCTTCGCCCGCACCCGCGGGTGCACGGCCCGGGCGATCTGCGCGTCCAGCCCGAGGACTGCCACGAAATCCTCGGGCCGAGCCGCGTCCCGGTCGAACGCGGCCAGCGCCTCCTGACCCCACCGCCGCACCGTTTCGGCGTCGACGCCATTCGCTGGCACGTAACACGTGTGCACCGGTTGCCGGGCCCCGCTCGGCCCCGGGTACATGCGCGCGATGTGCTCGTCCAGGGCGGCCAGGCGGGCGAGCCGTTTCGCGATATCGGCGGATTCCAGCGAGGTTCTGGCCACTTTCGCTCCCTTCGAAAGGGCCCGGGTCAGTCGATCTGCTCGTAGGCGGGCAGCGTCAGGAAGTCGACGAACTCGTCGGCCACCGCCACCCGCTCGAACAGCTCGATCGCCCGGTCCAGGTTGTCGACCGGGAAACCGTCTTCGGCGCGCAGCTGCTTCTCGGTGTCGGCCAGCACCTCGCGGACGAGATCCGCGGTGACCTGCTCGCCACCGGCAAGCACCACATTATTGTGCAACCACTGCCAGATCTGCGATCGCGAAATCTCGGCGGTCGCAGCGTCCTCCATGAGATTGTGGATCGCGGCCGCGCCGTTGCCACCGAGCCACGACACGATGTAGCGGACGCCGACGTCGACCGCGGCGCGCAGGCCCTCGATGGTCTTCTCGCCGGGAGTCTCGGCCACCGAGAGCAACTGGTCGGCGGTCACCGAGACGTCGTCGCGGGTGCGGTCGATCTGGTTGGGCTTGTCGCCCAGCACCGCGTCGAACTCCTCGAAGCAGATCGGCACCAGGCCGGGGTGGGCGACCCAGGAGCCGTCGAAGCCGTCGTTGGCCTCGCGCCTCTTGTCGTCGCGAACCTTGGCCATCGCCTTCTCGTTGGTGGCCGGGTCCTTGGTCGGGATGAACGCGGCCATGCCGCCGACCGCGAACGCGCCGCGCTTGTGGCAGGTGCGCACCAGCAGCTCGGTGTAGGCACGCATGAACGGCGCGGTCATGGTGACGGAGTTGCGGTCCGGGAGGATGTATTTGTCCGAGTCGCGGAAGGTCTTGATCACGCTGAACAGGTAGTCCCAACGACCGGCGTTGAGTCCCGCGGAGTGGTCGCGCAGCTCGTAGAGGATCTCCTCCATCTCGAACGCGGCCGGGAAGGTCTCGATCAGCACCGTGGCGCGCACGGTCCCGTGCGGGATGCCGAGCGCCTGTTGGGCGTGCGTGAACACGTCGTTCCACAGCCGCGCCTCAAGGTGGCTTTCCATCTTCGGCAGGTAGAAGTACGGCCCGCTGCCCCGGCTGATCAGCTCGGCGGCGTTGTGGAAGAAGTGCAGGCCGAAGTCGACGAACGCGCCCACCACCGGCTTGCCGTCGACCAGGATCTGCTTCTCGTCGAGGTGCCAGCCACGGGGCCGGACCAGCGGCACGGCGTGCTTGACATCGTCGCGCAGCTTGTACTGCTTGCCCTCGGGCGTGGTCAACTCGATCTGCTTGCGCACCAAGTCGTAGAGGTTGACCTGCCCGGAGACCACGTTGCTCCAGTGCGGGGTGTTGGCGTCTTCGAGGTCGGCGAGCCAGATGCGCGCGCCGGAGTTCAGCGCGTTGATCGCCATCTTGCGGTCGGTCGGGCCGGTGATCTCGACGCGCCGGTCGGCGATGTCGGCCGGGGGCGCGGCCACTTGCCAGTCGGATTCGCGGACGTGCCGGGTCTCGTCGAGGAAGTCCAGCCGACCCTTGCGGGCGGCCTCCGCGCGGCGCTGCTTGCGGCGGGCGAGCAATTCGTCGCGCCGGGCGCCGAAGGCGCGCTGCAGACCGGCGAGGAATTCGAGTGCTTCCGTGGTGAGGATCTCGCCCCCGCGCTCGACGGCACCGCCGAGCACCTGCACTCCTGCTGGCGTTTCGGACATGGGAAGTCCACCTCTTTCTGCTGCCGGATTCCAGACGGTGGCTGATGGCTCACCTTGCCGCGTGACGGACTGTCCCGCACCCGGCGGCCGTTCCGCTTGCGGTACGCCTGTGAATGTTTTCTGCATCGTGGATGTTAGTTTCCACATGGCGCTCAAGGCAACATGAGCTGGCGCACCCACCACGGACTAGACTTCTGCTCAGCCGGCACGGCGGAAAGGGAGTTCTGCGATGACCACTGGCCCGCAGCGGGCGAATCAGGGCGGAGGTGTGCAGTCGGTCGAGCGCACCTTCGAACTCCTGGAACTGATGGCGGACGCCGGCGGTGAAGTCGCCCTGTCCGAGCTCGCCGAGAAGTCCGGCTTGCCGCTGCCCACGATCCACCGGATCGTCCGCACCCTGGTGAGTAACGGCTACGCCCGCCAGCAGCCATCGCGGCGCTACGCGCTCGGCCCCCGCTTGATCCGGCTCGGCGAGACCGCCAGCCGGGCGCTCGGCTCCTGGGCCCGCCCCTACCTGGCCGAGCTCACCGAGGCCACCGGCGAAACCTCCAACATGGCGGTGCTCGACGGCGAGCAGGTCGTCTACGTCGCGCAGGTCCCCTCGCAGCATTCGATGCGGATGTTCACCGAGGTCGGCCGGCGGGTCGACGCGCACGCCACGGCCGTCGGCAAGGCCGTCCTGGCCGGCATGCCGCCCGAAGCGGTGACGCAGTTGCTCTCGCGAACCACGATGCAGCCCAAGACCGAGCGCACCATCACCACGGTCGAGGCGATGCAGGAGGAGCTCGACCGCATCCGGCAGCAGGGTTACGCGCTGGACGACGGCGAGCAGGAGGTCGGCGTGCGCTGCTACGCCGTCGCCGTCCCGGGCGCACCGGCGGGCACGGCGATCTCCATCAGCGGCCCGGAGGGCCGGATGACCCGCATCTCGACCGACGCGGTCATCCCGCTGATGAAGCGCCTGGCCAACGACCTGTCCGCCGAGCTCAGCGTCAGCAACTCCGCCTGATCCCGCGCACAGCCGGAACGCAGTTTCGGCGGAAACCGCGGGTCCTCACGACATCTTGCCGGGCTCCGTGCGACGGCGGAGCCGCCACACCGCGAGCGCGATCAGCGCGGCGATGGCGAGCAGCGGCAGACCCATGAATCCCACGACGGCCTCGACTTGCTCGTACGCCGCGCCCGACCAGGCACCGAGCAGCACCAACGCGGTCGCCCACCCGGCGGCCACCGGCACGTTGCAGATCGTGAACCGCAGGTGGCTCATCTTGGCGCGACCCGCTAGCCGAGGCACCAGCGTCCGCACCACCGCGAAGCACTGCGACGCCGCTACGGTCGCCTCCGCGCGTCCGTCCAATGCGGACTCCACGCGCCCGAACCGCCGCTCGCCCAGCCGTTTGACGAGCCGACGTCGCAGCAGCCCGTCCCGGCGACCGCGGAAATACCCGTGCTGGGAGCCCACAACCGTCGCGCCGAAGGCGCTGACCGCAGCCGTCCACACTTCCACGACATCGTGCCCGGCAAGCCACCCGAGTGCCAGCACGGTGCCCGCGCCAGGCAGGAAAACCCCGATCAGCAGGCCGGATTCGGCGAACAGCAGCACCGCGACCGCGACGAGCGCGAGCGGGCCGGGTATTCCGGCCAGCAAATCCGTTATCAAGACAGGAGCTCGGCCAGCCGCGGGGCCCAGGTTTCGCCGTGCGGCTCCAAGGTGATCTCGCGGACGTCGTCGTCCCGGCGGCGGATGCGCAGCAGCAGATAGGCATCGGCAAGCCGCTCGGCGAGGCCCTCACCCCACTCCACGACCACCGCCGCATCAGTCAGATCGGTGTCCAGGTCCAGATCGTCGATCTCGTCCAACCCGGCCAGCCGGTAGGCGTCGACGTGCACCAGCGCCGGGGGAGCGCCCGATGCTGGCCGGTGCACCCTCGCGATCACGAACGTCGGTGATGTCACCACGCCGGTAACGCCCATGCCCGCCGCGATCCCCCGCGCGAGCGCCGTCTTCCCGGCACCGAGCGGCCCGTCCAGCAGCACGAGATCACCCGCGCGCAGAACTGCCCCCAGCCGTCGGCCGAACTGCACCGTGTCGGACTCCTCGGGCAGCTCCACGGTCTGCAGTGCGGAGCTCAACCTTCGGTCACCTCCCCGCTTTTCGCGCCAACCGCCCTGCGCACCAACGCGATCAGCTCCTCCGTGACCAGCTCGGGACGCTCCAGCATCACCGGATGCCCGGCGCCCTCGACCCGCACCAGCGTCGCCTTCGGCAGCTCCGCGGCGAGCACCTCGGCATGCGGCGAGAACGGGGTGACCCGGTCGACGTCACCGCTGAGCACCAGCACCTCGCAGGTCCGCAGCGCGGCCAGCGCGGTCTTGCGGTCATGCAGGTTGATCGTCTCCAAGAAGTCGGTGACCACCTCGACGGTGGTGGCACCGATCATCTCGGCCATCAGATCCACGATCTTGGGCGAGATGTCGCGATCCCCGAACGACAGGTTGCGCACCAGGTTCCAGGTCAGCTTGTCGCCGATCCGCCGGGTGAGTTCCACCAGGCCAGGCTGGAAATCCGCCAACAGCGCGAGGCTGCGCGGCACCGGGTTGTACTGGTTCAGCCACGGCCGGGGCAGCCCGGACGCGCCGACCGCGCCGGCGGAGGTGCCGATCAGCGCCACCGCGCGGACCCGATCGCGGAACAGCTTCGGGCGCTGCTCGGCAAGCGCCATGATCGCCATCCCGCCCATCGAATGCCCGACCAGCACGATCGGCCCTCGGCTCGCCGCCGCGCGCAGCACCGCATCGAGGTCCCTGCCGAGCTGGTCGATCGTGCTGTTGCGCTTGGACGAATGACCGGAGCGGCCGTGGCTTCGCTGATCGAACAACACCAGCCGAACCCGAGGCTCGGCGAGCTCCGGCAGATCCCGGCGCTGGAAGTGCCAGCAGCGGGAGTCGAGCGCGAACCCGTGCACGAACACCACGGTCAGCTCGGCTTCGCCGCCATCAGCCGGCTGGATCTCCTGCACCGACAGCGGAACCCCGTCGTCGGCGGCCACAGTGGACTGCCGGTCCGGGCGGAGCCGGCCAAACGGTTCGTCGGCGTAGGGATCCTCGGCCTTGCGCTGCGCGGCGACCCGCGAGCTGTGCGCGGCAACGCCGACGGCGGCGCCGGTGATCGCGGCACCGAGGACACCGCTCGTCCAGGCCAATGCCTGCCAAATCGGCTTCACGGCGCCTCCGTATCCACGACGGTGCGCGTAACCCGGGGCCGGTACATGCCGGTGACGATCTCGTAGTGGATCGTGCCGATGTCCTCGGCCCACCCCGCGGCCGTCGGCTCGCCCCGGTCCCCCGGCCCGAACAACAGCACCTCGTCGCCCTCGCGGACTTCGTCGTCGCCGCAGTCCACCACCAGCTGGTCCATGCACACCCGCCCGACCACCGGGCGCCGCTTCCCGGCCAGCCACACCGACATCCGGCCGGACAGGGTGCGCGGCACCCCGTCGGCGTAGCCGACCGGCACCAGCGCCAGGTTCGCCGGGTGGTCGGCCGTCCAGGTCTGCCCGTACGAGACGCTCTCGCCTGCCGCGATGCGCTTGGTCAACGCCACCGAGGAGCGAAACGTCATGGCCGGGCGCAGCTCGTGATTTCCGTGCTGCGGCACCGGATCCAGGCCGTAGACCGCGATGCCGGGCCGGACGAGGTCGAAATGCAGATCGGGGCGGGTCAGCACGGCCGCCGAGTTCGCCAGGTGCCGGATCGGCCTCAGCCCGGCCGCCCGCGCCTGCTCGTAGGCCCGGTGGAAGCGTTCGGCCTGCCGGTCGATGGAGGGGTGTTCGAGCTCGTCGGCGCACGCCAGGTGCGACCACACCGCCACGACTTCCAGGTGCCCGTCGGCCTCCGCCTTCGCCGCGTCCTCCACTAACGCGGGCCACAACTCGGCCGGGCAGCCGTTGCGGCACAGCCCGGTGTCGATCTTGAGGTGCACGCGGGCGACACGCCCCCGTTGCTCGGCTGCGGCGGCGATGCGGTGCAGGCTGGCCTGCGATGAGGCGGAGAGCTCGATGTCCTCGGCGACCGCCGGGGCGAAGTCGTCGCCTTCGGCGTAGAGCCAGCACAGCAGCGGCGCGGTGATGCCACCGGCGCGTAGTTGCCGGGCTTCGTCGATCGATGCGACACCGAGACAGTCCGCACCCGCTTCGAGCGCGGCGCTGGCGACCGTCAACGCGCCGTGACCGTAGCCATCGGCCTTCACGATAACCATCGTGCGGGCGCCCGAACTGCGGGCGCACGCCGAGAGCACCCTCACGTTGTGGCGGATCGCGCCGACGTCGATGCGCAGGTCGGCGCGGTACGCGGGCTCGTCACTCATGGCAGTGTCATGGTCGCATACCGCCCCGGCGGCCCCTCGCTCCAGCCCAGGTCACCGGACCAACAGGGCCGCAGCCGTGCGACCCGGGCCCGCACGGCTGCCGGAGCCCATCAGCGGCAGAGCTGCGGACTCACGACAGGGCCGATCCGCGAACCGACCGGATGGCGGTGGGTACCGCCGCGAGCAGGGCGGACGCTCCGATCGGGGCGCCGACCTCGGCAGGCGTGTGGTCGGTGGGTGTGCCGTGGGCGGCGAGATCGGCCGCCAGGGCGTGGACGTAAGCGGCGTAACCGCAGGCAAGCCAGGGATCGATGCCGCTGGCCAGGAGCGCGCCGATGATGCCGGTGAGCACGTCGCCGGAGCCTGCCGTGGCGGGCCAGGCGTGCCGCGAGTCGTTGATGAGCACCCGGCCCTCCGGCGCGGCGACGACGGTCGTGTTGCCCTTGAGCAGCACAACCGCGTCGAAGCGCGCCGCGACCTCCCGTGCCGCCCCGACCCGGTCCGCCCCAAGTTCCGCGCCGGCCAGCCGCGCGAATTCGCCCGCGTGCGGCGTGAGCACCAGCGGAACATCCGGGTCGCGTGCGTCCCAGAGCGTGTCGTCCTCGGCGAACAGCGTGATCGAGTCGGCGTCCGCGCACACCGGCCGACCGGATTCCAGCACGTGCAGCAACACCTCGCGGCCGCTGGCCCCAGTGCCGATCCCCGGCCCCACCGCCCACGCCTGCACCTGCCCGGCGTCGCTGACCGATCCGGTCGCCACCACCTCCGGCCAGTGCGATCGCACCACATCCGCGGCGGGCCCCGCGTAGCGCACCATGCCCGCGGTCGCCTGGACCGCAGCGCCGCTGGCGAGCACCGCAGCGCCGGGATAGGTCGCCGAGCCGGCCGCGACCCCGACCACGCCCTGGCTGTACTTGTCGTCAGTCGGCCCTGGCACCGGCCAGGCCGCCCCGATCTCGGCGGCTTGCAGCAGGTAGAGCTCGGGATCGGCCAGATCGTCGGCGAGCCCGATGTCGGTCACTTCGACATCCCCGGAATGCACCACCCCGGCACCCAGCACGTGGCAGGGCTTGAGCCCGCCGAAGGTCACCGTCACGTCTGCCGGCACTGCCGGGCCGTCGACCACGCCGGTGACCGGATCGACGCCGCTGGGCAGGTCGACGGCGATGATCGGCACGTCCACCCGGCGCACCAGTTCCGCGGCCGTCGGCCGCAGCGGACCACGCGCGGACAACCCCACGATTCCGTCGATCACCGCGTTGGCACGTTCGACCGCATCCGCCGCCTCGGCCCCGATTCCCGCGGTGTCCGCGCTCGCCCCCTCGGCAGGCACTGCCCGACCACCTGCGCGGCGCAACGCGGCCAAGCCCGCGGCGTGCGCCTTCTCCGGGGCGAGCAGGACGGCCGTGACGCCGACACCGCGCCGCCGCAGGAACGCCCCCGCCCACAGCGCGTCGCCGCCGTTGTTGCCCGCGCCGACGAGCAGCGTGACGTGGCGGCCGGAGACGCCGCCGGTGAGTTCGGTGAGCAGTCGAGCGGTGCGGACGGAAACGGCGTAGGCGGCGCGGCGCATCACTGCCGGTTCGGGGGTCCGGGTGAACAGCCGCTGCTCTGCGGCGCGGATCTGTTCCGGGGTCCAAACTCCGTGCATCGCGTTCTCCCTCATCACCGGTCGACGGCGCTCGGCGGCGATTTCAATGGAAACCGACTCGCTGATCTCCAGTGAAATCGCCCCGGCACAAACGATCACTCGACCGTGACGGACTTCGCGAGATTCCGCGGCTTGTCGACGTCGAAGCCGCGAGCACGGGCGATCTCCGCCGCCAGGACCTGCAGCGGGACCGTGGAAACCAACGGCTGCAGCAGCGTCGGCACCGACGGGATCGTGATCAGCTCGTCGGCGAACGGGCGGACGTCTTCGTCGCCCTCCTCGGCAATCACGATCGTGCGGGCGCCGCGCGCCTGGATCTCGCGGATGTTGGAGACCATCTTGGCGTGTAGGAGCGCGCGCCCCTTGGGCGAGGGCATGATCACGACCACCGGCAGGTTGTCCTCGATCAGCGCGATCGGCCCGTGCTTGAGCTCGCCTGCCGCGAAGCCCTCGGCGTGCATGTAGGCGAGCTCCTTGAGCTTGAGCGCACCCTCCAGCGCCACCGGATACCCGACATGCCGCCCCAGGAACAGCACCGCCTTCGCGTCTGCCAGCTCCCGGCCCAACTCCCGCACCTGATCCACCGTGGACAGCGTGCGGCGCACCGCCTCGGGCATCGCGGACAGTTCCGCGAATTCCCGCGCCACCTCGTCGGAGTACTTCGTGCCGCGCGCCTGCGCCAAGGCCAGCCCGACCAGGTAGTTCGCGGCGACCTGAGCCAAAAACGTCTTGGTCGCCGCGACCCCGATCTCCGGCCCGGCATGGGTGTAGAGCACCGCGTCCGACTCGCGCGGGATCTGCGCGCCGTTGGTGTTGCAGATCGCCAGCACGCGCGCCCGCTGGGTGCGCGCGTGCCGCACCGCCTCCAGGGTGTCGGCGGTCTCGCCGGACTGCGAGATCGCCACCACCAGCGTGTCCCGCCCCAGGACCGGGTCGCGGTAGCGGAACTCGCTGGCCAGCTCGACCTCGACCGGCACCCGGCACCAATGCTCGATGGCGTACTTGGCGAGCAGCCCGGAATGGTAGGCGGTACCGCAGGCGACCACGAAGACCTTGTCCACATCCCGCAGGTCCTGCTCGGTGAGCCGGAGCTCATCGAGCACGATGCTGCCGTCGGCGAAGTGCCCGCGCAGCGTGTTCGTCAGCGCCTCGGGCTGCTCTTCGATCTCCTTGAGCATGAAGTAGTCGTGGCCGCCCTTCTCGGCGGCCGACAGGTCCCAGTCGACGGTGAACGGCTTGGCCTCGACGTCCGCGGCGGAGAAATCGGTCACCCGGTAGCCGTCGCGGGTGATGGTGACCACCTGGTCCTGGCCGAGCTCCACGGCGTCGCGGGTGTGCTCGATGAACGCGGCCACGTCCGAGGCAACGAAGTGCTCGCCCTCGCCGACCCCGACCACCAGCGGCGACGACCGGCGAGCGGCGACGATCTTGCCCGGCTCGGCGGCATGCGTGACGACGAGCGTGAAGGCGCCCTCCAGGCGCCGGGCCACCGCGCACACGCTGCCGGTCAGGTCGCCGGCGGTCGGGCCGCTGGTGTAAGCGGCGGCGACCAGGTGCGCCGCCGTTTCGGTATCGGTGTCGCTGGCCATTTCGATGCCCGCCGCTTCCAGCTCGGCGCGCAGCGCGGCGAAGTTCTCGATGATGCCGTTGTGCACCACCGCGACCTGACCGCTGGCGTCGCGATGCGGATGGGCGTTGCGGTCGGTCGGCGGCCCGTGGGTCGCCCACCGCGTGTGGCCCATGCCGCTGTTGCCGGCGAATCTGCTGCCGTCGACCTCGGTGAGCCGTTTCTCCAGGTTCGACAGCGCGCCCGCGGCGCGCTCCACCGCGAGGCTGCCGTCGCCGTCGAGCAGCGCAACCCCGGCCGAGTCGTAACCCCGGTACTCAAGCCGCCGGAGTCCGCCGAGGACGACTTCGAGCGCCTGGCGATGTCCTACGTAACCAACGATGCCGCACACCCGCACCAGCGTAGCTACTCCATATGGTCTGTACCTGTCCGCATCGGCCAGATCGGCAACTCCCACCCGAGCGGCTACCGCGCGCACTCGCGCAGGTCGGCTACCGTTGCTGACCATGGCGCGAACTGCCAAGAAGGCTCCTTCCGCGAAGAACGCGTTCGAAGAGCTGTCCCGACGCGGACCACACGACGTGCTGCACGGTGATCTGGCCCTCGTCGGCCTGCCCGGCATCGTGTGCACGCCGCGCAGCGGGCTCGGTCTGCCCGCGATCGCGTTCGGACACGGCTGGTTGCAGCCACCGCAGCGCTACCTCGGCCTTTTCCGGCATCTCGCCTCGTGGGGCATCGTGGTCGCCGCGCCCGGCACCCAGCGCGGCGCGCTCGCGTCGCACCGGCTGTTCGCCACCGATCTGCGGACCGCGCTGGACATCTGCGTCGGCGTCCGGCTCGGTGCGGGTGAGATCAGCGTCGATGAGAAGCGGCTCGGGGTCGCCGGACACGCGATGGGCGGCGGCTGCGCCGTGCTCGCGGCGGCCGAGGACAAGCGGATCTGTTCGGTCGCGACGCTGGCCCCCGCCGAGACCATGCCGTCGGCGTTCGCTACGGCGAGCCAGGTCACGGTGCCCGGCCTGCACATTGCGGCGGGTAAGGACCTGGTGGCCCCGCCGGTCGCCAACGCCGAACCGATCGTCAGCGCATGGGGTGGCCCGGTACAGCTGCGGACGGTGAAGAAGGCCAGTCACCTCGGCTTCACCGAGGGGCGGCACTGGACTCAGCTGCTGCTGCACGGCAAGCCGGAGTATGCGACGCAGCGCGTCACCAAGGCCCTGCTCACCGCGTTCTTCCTGCGCACAATGGTCGGCGACCGGCGCGGCGAGGCGCTGCTGAGTGCCGACATCGGCGGTAGCAGCATCGATCACAAGCACAGCCGCGGCGATCTCGCGGCGGCGTGACGCGCGCTTAGGCGATCCGCTGGGCGGACCGCGGCTTCAATTGAAACCGCGGTCCACCTCGCGCCTCGGGGGAGGCTGTTCTCACCTCAGCCAACTCTGATTCTCGAAATCGTCGTCATCGTCGTAGGCGGGCCGTCGCCGCGGCGCCGGTTTGGGGGCTGCGGGCGGTGGTGGCGACACAGGCCGGGCCGCCGTTTGCTGCGGCGCGTCCTCGTAGTCGTCGGCGGCACCGAAGCTGATCTCGTTGCTGTCCGCGTTCCGCTTCCCCGCCCAGTCGTTGCGCGGCTTGTCGTCCGGCGGCTGGGCATTGGCGGCCCGGTCCACGAGCTCCTGCTTCCGCGCGTCCGCCGCGGCCTTCATTTCCTCGTTCTTCTGCGCCGATGCGGATTCCGCCGCGCGGACCGCGTCCATGCTGTCCTCGACGCCGTAGCGGTGCCGCGCGACCAGCGTGGCGATCTCGTCCGCGACCCGCTGGTTGATCAGGACCACCAAGCCTCACCTCTCCCGGTCTTCGCCCAGGACCGACCGGAACCGGACGTTCGACGCATCGACGCCGTCATCGAAGAGCTGGCCCTGGGTACGCCACGGACTGCTGTTGGTGCGTTCCTGTTCGCCGCCCTGCTGGCCGCCGTGGCCGCCCATCGCGCCCATGCCACCCATCATCCCGCCGCCCATCGCGGCGCTCTGGTTGGACCCTTGGCCGGACCCACCGCTCGGGTCACCCAGCGAGGACATGCCGGTGGCCCCCTGCGGGCTACCGGCGGCGGAGTCGCCCCACGAGGACAGACCGACCGAGCCTTCCGGCCCGGGCTGGCCTTCCGGTCCGGGCTGGTTGGCGCCGCCATGGTTGTCCGGCTGGTCCGGGCCGCCGGCGCCGAACAGCTGACCGGAGGCGCTGCCGAACGAGTTCTGCACCCCTTCGCCCATGCCGCTGAACGAACTCAGACCGGCCGACTGCGGAGTGGTGGAAGCCGGTGCACCCGCCGCCGCGGGCTCAGTACCCGCCGGAGCGCCACCGCCGGTGTCGAAGGCGGGCATGGTGCCCACGCCGCCGGCGTACGCAGGCATCGTGGTGCCGCCGTTCGCCGCGGGCATGGCTCCCGCGCCGCTGTCAAAAGCGGGCATGGTGCCGACTTCCGCCGCAGGCATCGGAGCACCCGGCGCGGGCATCGTGCCGGCTTCCGGCGCGGCCGGTCCCGCGTCGGCCCGGAACGACTCGGCGAACTCGCCAGGCCTGGGCCCTTCGGCGGGGGCCGGCATGGGCTGGCCGAGGTCCGGGGGTTTCGGCGGCGCGGACCGGTCGTCGCCGAAGTCGACGGTCTGGTTCAGCGGGGGCTGACCGCCACCGTTGTCCGCAGTGACCTTGACCTGGCCGTCCGGCGTGCGCTCCAGGGTGATCGTGCGGTCGCCTTCGTGGATCACCGCCTTGCCGTCCTCGCCGGCCTGAACCGGAATCGGCGGCTGACCGCCACCGGGCGCGGCCGTCATACCGGGGGGCATCTGACCGGGGGCGGGCATCGTCTGCACGCCGCCCTGGGCCGGGTTCTGACCGGGCATGGGCTGACCGGTGCCGCCCTGCGGGCCGAAGTCGACCGCGTAGGTCTTCGGTTTCCCATCCGGGCCCATCACCTCGACCTGCATCTTGCCGTCCGCGCCGGGCTCCTGGAGGGTGACCGCGTCCTTGCCCTCGCCGAGGGTTACCTTGTTCTGCTCGCCCGGCGCACCGGCACCGCCCTCGCCGGGCATGCCCGGCGGTTCCGGCATCTTCGGCGGCTCCGGCATTTCTGGCTGCTGCGGGGCGCCACCACCGGCACCCGCGCCGCCACCACCGGCACCGGCACCCGCGCCGCCACCGGCACCCGCGCCGCCACCACCGGCACCGGCACCCGCGCCGCCACCGGCACCCGCGCCGCCACCGGAGCCCGCGCCGCCGCCTCCGCCGCTACCGCCGCCTCCGCTGTTGTCGCCGCCGCCCTTCTTGCTCTCGTCGAGGCCCTTGAAGGGGTCATCGCTGACCTTCGCGGCCTGCAGCAGCTTGTCGTACGCGCCCTTGACGGCGTCCTGGGTGGCCTTGCTCTGGTCCTGGAAGCCCTTGTATTTCTGCTCCATCTCGGGCTTGAACGACTCGTTGAGCCATTTCTTGGCGTCGTCGATCAGGCCCTTGCGGATCTCGTCGCAGGCATCCTTGGCGCCGATGAACTGGCCGATCAGGCCGCCGATCGGGCCGCCGAGAATGAGGCCGATCGCCTGGTCCTTGATGATGGACCACGCGCCCGAGAAGATGTCGTCGACGCCGATGTCCTTGAGATCCTCAAGGTTGATGTCACCGCGCGCCTTGCGGATCTCGTCCTTGGTGTCGTCGGGGTCCTTGCCCGCGCACTTGATCTCCTTGCCCAGGTCCAGGACGAACTTGGCGTACTCGCGCACCGTCTGCTGAATGCCATCGATAGCGGGCGTGATCGCCCCGGCGATGTTCTCGGTCTCATTGGTGACCGTCGTGCCGGCCGAGCTGTACTTGCCGACCTTGCCTTCGGCGGCGTCCGCGGCCCGCCCTTTCCAGGTCTGCTTGGCACCCCGGAACGCCTGCCCCATCGAGTCGTTCTGGTCGAGCAGCGTCTTGTGCACGCCGCCTAGCCGCTCCGCGTCTTCGCGGAACGCGGCGAAGTCGATCTCGCGGAGCTGGTCGTACTCCTTGACGACCTCTCCCTTGAAGTCCGGTCCCTTGCCCGCCCAGTCCCGGTACAGCGGGAGGAACTGCTCGAAAAAGTCCAGCCCCATCTTGCTGTCGTCGAGCAGTTCGTCGGAGGTCTTGACATCGCCGGTGCCTTCGAGCTTCTGCTTGGCATCGTCGAACTTGCCCTTGCGCTCCTCGGCCGCCTTTGCCTTCTCCTGCAGGGCCGAGAAACCGCCGTCGGTGATCGATTCGAAAAGGGCGCCGCCGATGGGGTTGGCGATGGTCATGGCGGTATCGGCGATGCTGCCCGCGTTGTCGACCAGCCAACTGCCGGCGTCGGAGACCTTGTCCCCGATCCATTCGCCGGCGTCTTCGACGGCCCCGCCGACCGCCTCACCCATCGCCGAGCCGGCCTTGTAGCCGGCCACCGTGCCGAGCGGGCCGAAGGCGGAACCGGTCACGGCGCCCTGCACCCCGCCGAGGAATTCGCCCGCATCCTCGACCCAGCCGCCGTCGTCGTTCTTCTTGTCGTTCGCCATCAGGCCTCAACCTTCCCGACCTCGTTGGCACCGGCCTCGTCCCGGGCCCGGTACTCCTTGGCGGATGACGAGAAGCTTTCGGACAACTTCGTGCCGTGCTCGGCGAACGATTCGATGTTCTTCCCCAGCTTGTCCAGCGCGTCTTTGTAGGCCTTACCGGCCTCGTGGAACTTCTTTCCGGCCTTCTCCGCGGTCACCTTGGTCTCGGTGGCCTTCTTGGCCTGTTCCTTGATCGACCCGGCGCCGTCGGAGAACGCGTTTGCCGCCTTCTCGATGTCACTGCCCGAGGTCTCCGCCCCGCTCATCGCGCCCCCTTCAACGGACCTGTCACGCACGCCACAGCAGGGGTGTGACGGCGCATGCGGCTCACCGGTTCCTCATCTTGGCAGGTTCCGCAGACCGAAACGCCCGATCCGCTTCAGGTGCTTGCATCCGCGAAGGGTGCCGGGGTCGCTGCGGCGGGTAGGGCCCCTGCGCGGCTGGCCGAAGCCCGGCGGAGGCGGCTGCGGGCCCAAGCACTGATGCGGATATGGCGCGGGCCGTTGGGCGCCGCCGTACCGGAATCACGCACCGCGAGCGCGACAATGCCAGCGACCAGCACACGGCCGTCGAATACCACCGGGAACGCCGACGAACTCCGGGAATCCGATCGCGGCACCATATGCCGCCGGACCGGCGAGCGGGATCAGCCGAAGATCGTGTGCAGGCCCCAGCCCTGCGCCAGCACGACGGCCAGCACGAAGGCGCCAACGATCATGAGCACCAATGGCAACACGAACACGATCAGCAGGTCACCGAAGATCCGTTCGCGCATGGCTCGTTAACTCCGCCCTCGCCGGTTGATAAACCTGGACCGACTCTCATGTGCGGCATTGACGGCCTTCATGCCGGCCAGCGCAAGCACGGAGAAGATCACGATAGCGAGGACGAGCCCGACAGCGACGAGCCCTACTACCACGGCGACAACGATGGCACCCATGTGACCATGGTCTCACAAATTTCGACCATGTGAGAGAGCAAAGTCACAACATCACCGGATTGCGGCAACGATCTCAGCCAGTTGCTCCGCGACAGCCTGCGCGCTCTCCTCGCTCGGTGCCTCGACCATCACCCGCACCAGCTGCTCGGTGCCGGACTGGCGCAGCAGGATACGGCCGGTGTCACCGAGCTCCGCCTCGGCCGCAGCCACCGCCGAAGTCACCTCCGGCGCCGCGACCACGGCGGCCTTGTCCGCCACCCGCACGTTGACCAGCACCTGCGGCAGTCGTCGCATGACCTTGGCCAGCGATGACAGCGGCGTGCCGGTGGCCGACATCCGCCCCATCAGCCGCAGCGCGGTGAGCAGGCCATCACCGGTGGTGGCGTGGCCGGGCAGCACGACGTGCCCAGACTGCTCGCCGCCGAGCGCGAAACCGCCGGCGCGCAGTTCCTCCAGCACGTACCGGTCGCCGACGGCGGTGGTGCGCACCGCCACGCCGTGCTCGCGCATCGCCAAGTGCAGGCCGAGGTTGCTCATCACGGTCGCGACCAGCGTGTTCTCGGTGAGCTCGCCGGCCTCGTGCATGGCCACCGCGAGGATCGCCAGGATCTGGTCGCCGTCCACCACGGCCCCGCTGGCGTCCACAGCGAGGCAGCGGTCGGCGTCGCCGTCGTGCGCGATGCCCAGATCCGCACCGTGTTCCAGCACCGCGGCTTGCAGCACGTCGAGGTGGGTCGAGCCGACGCCGTCGTTGATGTTGATGCCGTCGGGCTCGGCATTGATCGAGACCACCTCGGCACCCGCCTTGCGGTATGCCTCCGGGGCCGCGGCCGAGGCCGCGCCGTGGGCGCAATCCACGACGACCTTCAGCCCGCCGAGCGGCTGCGGGGCCGCAGCCAGCAGGTGATCGACATAACGCCGCACCGCGTCGGGAACGTCCCGGACCCGGCCGACGTGAGCCCCGGTGGGCCGGTCGACCTGCTCGCTCAGGCGTGCCTCGATCTCGTCCTCGACGGCGTCCGGGAGCTTGTGCCCACCGGCCGCGAACAGCTTGATCCCGTTGTCCGGCATCGGGTTGTGCGATGCGGAGATCATCACGCCGAGATCCGCGCCCAGCTCCGCGACCAGGTGCGCTACCGCCGGGGTGGGCAGCACGCCGACGTGCAGCACGTCGGCACCGGCCGAGGCCAGGCCCGCGGTGACGGCCGCCGCCAGCATCTCGCCGCTGGCCCGCGGATCGCGGCCCACCAGCGCCACCCGGCGCTGCGAGTCGTCCCGGTCATAGAGCACCCGCGCCGCCGCGGCGGCCACTGCCATCGCCAACTCCGGGGTCAGATCGGCATTGGCCAATCCGCGCACGCCGTCAGTACCGAACAACCGAGCCATCAGCAGCACGTCCTCCTCGTGTGACGCGGAAACCTCCGCGGGGCGCGCGACAACGCGCCGCGATGAGTTCTTGTCATGCCTTGGGACCTGGCAGCACATACGACTGCGGGAGCAGCCCCGTCCCCAGTGGACGAATGACTGCTCCCGCAGATCGTATGGAAAGACGTCAGCGCTTGCTGTACTGCGGCGCCTTGCGTGCCTTCTTGAGGCCGTACTTCTTGCGCTCCTTCTCCCGCGCGTCACGGGTGAGCATGCCGGCCTTCTTCAGCGCCGGGCGGTCGTCGGCGTCGTAGGCCACCAGCGCACGGGCGATCGCCATGCGCAGCGCACCGGCCTGGCCGGACGGGCCACCGCCACGCAGGGTGGCCAGCACGTCGAAGTTCTCCACGCGCTCGACGGTGACCAGCGGCTCCTTGATCAGCTGCTGGTGGACCTTGTTCGGGAAGTACTTCTCCAGGCTCTTCCCGTTGAGCTTGAAGCCACCGCTGCCCGGCACCAGCCGGACCCGGACGACGGCTTCCTTGCGGCGACCCACGGTCTGCACCGGGCGACCGGTCGGCACCGGGAGCGGGGCGGGGGCGGCCGCCTCGGCGGTCTCCTCGACCGCAGCGGGGGTGGTCTCCTCGACCGCGGCCTCGGCGGTCTCCTCCGGAGCCGGGGTCACGTTCTCTTCCTGCTGAAGTTCGTCAGTCACTTCTCGACCTTCGCGTTGATCTCGAACGGCTGCGGGTTCTGGGCCTGGTGCGGGTGCTCCGGACCGGCGTAGACCTTGAGCTTCTTGCCCATGGCGCGGCCGAGCTTGTTCTTCGGCAACATGCCCTTGATCGCCTTTTCGAGCAGCCGCTCGGGGTGCTTCTGCAGCACCTCCCCGAAGGACTGCTTGCGCAGACCACCGGGGTAACCGCTGTGCCGGTAGTGGAACGCCTGTTCGCGCTTGTTACCGGTGAGGGCCACCTTCTCGGCGTTGACGATGACGACGAAGTCACCGGTGTCGATGTGCGGCGCGTAGGTCGGCTTGTGCTTGCCGCGCAGCAGCGTCGCGGCCTGAGTTGCCAACCGGCCGAGCACCACATCCTCGGCGTCGATCACATGCCAGGCGCGAGTCACCTCGCCGGGCTTCGGGCTGTACGTGCGCACGGATCTACCTCGTCGTCGTTCGCGTCGGAATCGTCAGTGCGGAGCCCGTCTCGATCACGCCGGTCGGTTCCCGCAGGAACTCCCCTGGGAACCGGCCCGTCCGCCAGAACGCCGCCGGGACCGTGATCCACATTCAGCAGATCCGATCCGCTGGCGCGAACTGCAGCCGCGCACCGCACAACAAAGAATGAGGGTACTTGGTGGCTTCCGGCCCGGTCAAAACGGGTCCTCGGTATTTGCTCCGAGGTTGCTGACCTGGCACATCGCCGGACTCAGGATAGCTAATGCCGGGCGCGGTACCCGCGCGGCCCCGGACAGCATCGCGGCCCCGGCGCTCGCCGGGGCCGCGGATCGCTTTTCAGCGGGTGAGCTCAGCCACCGAAGCGACCGGCGTTCTTCTTCTCACCAGCCTGGAACGACTCGTTGGCGGCACCAACGGCCATACCCATCTTGGCGGCGGTCTCCTGCATGCGAGCCGCTTCCTGGTCCCAAGTCTTCTGAGCCTCCTGGTACGCGGCCACGGCCTCGCCCTCCCAGGTGGAGACGAGCTTCTGGATCTTGCCCTCCAGATCGTCCAGCTCACCCTGGATCTTCTGGGCGGCGGCCTGCAGGTCGTCGGACGCCTGCTGGAGCTCGGCGAAGTTGACTGCAATCTCGCTCATTGCTTATCCCCTCGAAATACCTATGGTCAAGATTTCGGAATGTGCGACGTCGAAGCTCGGGCTCAGCCTTCGAGCATGCTCGTGATCTTGGAGATCTCCTGGGCCTGCTCCTCCTGGGTCTGCGCGTAGTCCTGACCGGAGCTCTGCACGTTCTGACCCAGCTCGTCGAGCTTCTGCAGGATCTTCTTGCCGCTCTCCTCGTACTGCTCCATCAGCTTGCGGAACACGTCCGCGGCCGCGCCCTTCCAGTTCGCGACCGGCCCCTCCAGCTGGCCGCTCAACTGCTGGAGCGCCTGCTCGACGGAGTTGCGAGCCTCGTCGATGTCCACCGACGCCTGCTGAATCGCCTCGGTGTCCGCACCAATTCCAGCCATCTCTGGATGACCCCCTTCAAACTCGTGACATCAAGTTCGGATGTACCTGCGACGCAAACATTGCCATGTCCGGTTCCAGGTTGTCCTGGATTTCTGTGCAACCCGTTGCTGATGTAAACGCCGGGCGCGAAACTCGCAGGTCAGCGCATGATTCGCGCTTGCGAAAAGTCGAGATCACTGCCATCGGAAGGCGTTTGCTCCGGTGAATTCCCGGCCGCCGCACCGTTTGGAGCAGTGGCCGGGCGCACATTCGGTTCGTTTTCGGAGAACTCCTCGATTTCCAGCCCCATCCGGATGCGGTAGGCGGCCGCCGCGGCCCGCTGCGACGATTCGACGGCCGACCCCGGCGACTTGCTCCTGGCGAGTTCCGTTGTGCTCCTTTGGAAATCCTCGGCTCGCTGGTGCGCTTCGCCGCGGGCCCGCCCGCTGCGGCTGACCGCGTCGGCGAGCGCGGCCCGGAATCTTCGGACGGAATCCGCTGGATCCGCCATGGCATGCCTCCCTGTCCTAGCCTCGCGGGCGAAAGCCGTTCCGCGGCAGCGAATTCACCGCCGGTTCAGCGAACCTTGACCGAACCGATGACCTGTTCGCAGGCGCGCACCACATCGCCCTTGCCGACGGCGCCGTACTTGCAGCCCACGCTGACCCGGAATTGCCCTTGGTGCAGCACGTACCACTCGACCGTCGTATCCGGCAGTTGTTCCCGGTAGTACACCACGTCCCGGCCGGCGAAACTGGTCGATGCGTTGAACAACGAGAATTGTTCGCCCGCGGCCACGCGTTTCTCGTACTCGCTGCGCAGTTGCTGCACCGCCCTGGTCCGGTCGGCGTCGGTGTCGAAGCCGAGCTTGCCCTCCTCGATCGCGACCAGCGAGCCCTGGGCGCCGTCCTGGGGACCGATCAGCGTCTGCCACTTCTGCGGGTCGCCGCCGACCTGCTTCCAGTCCGCGGGGTAGGAGAATTCGTAGTCGTACTGCGCGACGTGCCTGGCCGGATCGTCGGGCTCGGCACGCGGCTCGCCGCCGCTGGTGAAGATCAGCGTCGCGACCACTCCTGCGGCCACCACGACGCCCGCGCCGGCGCCGATCAGCCACGGCAGCTTGCGATCCTTGCGGCGACGGCGCTTGCGCGCGACCGGCATCGTCGGATCGCTGCCGCCGATGACGACGGTGCGGGCTCCGCTGAGCGAATCGCCGACGGTCCCGCCGGGGCCGACCGGGTGGCCAACCGAAGGCGGGCCGACGACCGGGTAGGCGCGCACCGTCGAGGCACCGGCCCAGGCGCCGGCGGGCGCCAATCCGCCGCTGCGATCCGGATCCAGCCGCACCGCGCGCAACGCACCGCGCGCCACCACGGTTTCCGGCTGGTCCAAAGTGGTCGGCACCACGCCGCTTCGCTCATGAATCAGCCGCGCCACCAAGGGGATCCGGCTCGACCCGCCGACCAAGAACACCCCGGCCAGCTGCTGCCGAGGTACCTTGCCCTCGCGCAGGGTGGTCAGCACCAGGTCGGCGGCCTTGCCCAGCGGCCCGGCGATCAGCGCCTCTAGGTCGACGCGGGTGACGTGCGCGTCCGAGAACGGCGGCGGCAGCGGCACATCGGTGTAGGTGTGCCGGGAGAGGGTTTCCTTGGCCCCGCGGATGTCCTGCCGCAGCACCCGGCGGCGTCGGCGATCGGCCATGTCGCGGCCCTCGACGAGCCTGCGCCACGCCTCGGAATCGCTGCCGGAGACGAGTTGGCCGACGTGATCCAGCAGCGCCTGGTCGATGTCCGCGCCGCCGAAGTTCGGTTCGCCGCGGGTGGCCAGCACCTGAAAGGACGACCCCTGCTTGCGCACTACGCTGGCGTCCACGGTGCCGCCGCCGAGGTCGAGCACCGCCAGCGCGCCGCCGTCGGGCAGGCCGTGACCGGCCGAGTGGAAAACCGCCGCCGCAACGGGTTCCGGCACCATGACGATTTCCTTGCCGAGACCGGTGGCGGCCTGCCGCAGTTCGGCGGTGCGCACCGTGCCCCAGTCCGCCGGGTGGGTCAGCACCAGCAGGTCGACGGTCGCGCCACCGGCGAAGCGGCGGGCCTCGCCGACCGCGCGTTGCAGCACGGCCCGGATCACGTCGCCGACCTTCAGCACGCTGCTGCCCAGCAACAGCTCGCCTTCGTCGATGCGGCGCTTCGGGTGCGGCTCGAAGCGAGCCGGGTCCACCGCGGCCTGCCGCTCGGCCTCGTGCCCGACGAACAGCGTGCCGTCTGCCGCAGCGAATACCGAGGACGGCACGAGCGGCTGCCCGTCGATGACTACCACCTGTGGTTCGGCACCGCCGACCGACACCACCGTGCAAGTGCTCGATGTGCCGAAGTCGATCGAGACGTGCAGGGACACCCAGAACTCCTTCACCGTCGCCGGAGCGCTATTTCCGGCGATCTCTCGGCGCGCCGACTCCCCCCGAGCACCCTAGATGCTAAGGGTGCGAGCGCACCAACAGTCTGCCCCTGACCGGGTTAGCAACGCGAGCCCCCCCATCACCGAATGTCGCCATTCGGCGGGCGCGCGGCGGCACGCCCAACTGACCGGGTCACAGTTGCCCCTCACCCATCCGTCGTCACTCGCCACGCAACCCGGCGACGAAAGACCGCCACTGCGAACGGCGGAACACCAGGGTGCCGCCATCCCGATCCTTGGTATCCCGAACCCCCACCAACTCGAATCCCACGGCAACCTCGACGCAGTCGCCTTCGGCGCCACTCCGGCTGGATTTACGCCATCCGCCTAACTCGGCTTTCATCTCGCCTCACTCTCGTACTGCTGCACGTACTCGTTCAGTATCTCGCTCGAAGCAGTCGGATCGGATGCCTGAACATCCAACAAATTCACTGCGTCCGAGAACATGGCGACGTCATCCGGAGCGTCGATGAACGCGCCTGACCTGCGCGCCTCCAGGTAAACCACGGAACGGGCCTTGACGAACTCGAACAGCACGAACGCCCCGCTCAAACCCGCATGAGCTCCCAGCGAGCGGGGAAGGACTCGGACGGTCACGTTTGCCGCATCGCTCGCGGACAGGACTTGACGAAGTTGGTCGGCCATGACACGCGGTCCGCCGACCGGCCTCGTGAACACAGTCTCGTCGATGAACGTGCACAGTTCGACAGGGTCGCGCTTGCTCAGAATGCCCTGCCGCATTTGACGAATCGACACCCGATCCTCAAGATCGGGGTCCTCAACGCCGGAAGCTTCCATGATCTGCCGTGTGTACGCGCGAGTCTGCAACAAACCGGGAATCAGATCGAGCGAGACGTTGGTAATCCGTTTGGCACGCTGCTCGGCGTCGATAAGTGCGGTCAACTGATGCGGGAGGTCGCGCCCGAGTTCCCACCACGCAGGTTCGTGGATATCGCGGGCCATCTTCAGGAGACGTTCGCGGTCCTCACCGTGAACGTTCAGGACATCGAGCAGCGCTTCGACGGCGTCGACCTTGACACCACGTCGCGCGGTTTCGATTCGACTGATCTTCGCTTCGGACCAGCCCAAGATTTCGCCGAGCTGGTGCAGGGTCAGACCTGCGGCCTTCCGAGCAGCACGAAGCTCTTTCGCAAGCGCTCGCGACCGTGGGGTGTCCGCCATGCGCACAGCTTACGGATCTCCGACCACCCTTTTGATCTCCCTCTTTTGTGTAGTTGAGCATCTTGCCAAGATCTTGGCAAGATTTGCCAAACGGCTTTGGAGGGAGAACCTATGAGCGAGTACCCGAGCTACGTCTGGCGTCCGGTCACCGGCGGCCGCCACGCTTTTCCCATCGCCGCAACGAAAACTTCCGCCGGGGAACCGGTGTCGGCGTTCTGCGGCGCGGAGGTGGACGCGGCGGAGCTGCACGACAGGTCCGAAATGGACTGGATCCGCGAAGGCACCTGCATGCGCTGCTCGCGCACCCTCGCCAATCACCCCTGACGATCCCTACTGCGGTGCGATTCCGCGCGAAAAACGCCCACCCCCCACCAAAGGCAGACCGTCATGTTCTGGATCCAGCTCAGCACCTTCGTCCTGTTCAACCTGCTCATCGCCGCATTGCTGGTCAGCCAGGCACCGATGCGCTCGCTCCTGCTTTCCTCGGCACAGCACGCAGGCACAGGACAAGGCACCTACTCCGTCTGGCACCTCATCGCCGACATCGAAGCCGAAAACAAAGCCAAGAAGGACGTCCAAGCCCAACGCGACACGCACTCCGGACACCGCGCGCAACCGGAACGTCCCGGCATACCCGAGTTCCCCACCACCGACCCCGACGAACCCACCGGCCGCCACCACCTGCGGACCTAGACCCGCGCGACTGAGAACAGTCGCTAATAACACCGTCCCCACTCACGACCCCAGTGCACCCCCAGACGGGGCCGATGCGGCGACTTCCCGACCCACCGCACCGGCCCACCAACCCTCGCAACGAAAAACCTCCCTCCGACCGAAGCCGGGGGAGGTTTTTCCTTGCGAGGGGTCGGTTACTCCGGCTGGATGAACGCCGTCTGGATCATCTGCGGGCCGCCACGCAGGCTGCGGCTGACCAGGGTGCCTCGACCAGGCGGCAGCTGCCGCGACTTGATGTTGGCCACCAGCTGACCGTCGTCCTTGTTCGCGCTCATCGCCAGACCCGGCGCGGACGTTTCGCGCATCTTGCCGATGATCGGCTCGTACAGGGCGCGCCCGGCACCGCCGGAGTTGCGCACCAGCACGATGTGCAGACCCACGTCGCTGGCCTGCGGCACGAACTCCGCCAACGGCGCCAGCGGGTTGTTGCCCTGCGGCGCCACCAGCTCGTAGTCATCGACGATGACGAACAACTCCGGGCCCTTCCACCAGGAGCGGTTCCGCAACTGCTCCTGTGTGACGTCCGGTCCGGGCAACCGCTTCTTCAACGCCCCGACGACATCCTTGACGTTGCCCTTGAGCTGGTCCGCGCTGACCGCGTACTCCAGCAGGTGCCCCGAGTCGAGGAACCCGAGCATGCTGCGCCGGTAGTCGACCAGCAGGATCAGCGCTTCCTTCGGCGTGTACCGCTCGGTGATGCCGCAAACAATGGTGCGCAGCAACGCCGTCTTGCCGGACTCCCGCTCGCCGAACGCGTAGAAGTTCGGCTCGGCGCTGAAGTCCAGGTACACCGGGTGCAGGCCGTCCTCGTTGATGCCGATCGGCACCAGCTTCGGGTTCGGCTGCTGCTCCGGACGCGGCAGCTGGTTGTGCGGCAGCAACTCCGGCAGCAGCCGGACCTGCGGCGCCGGACGGCCCTTCCAGGAGCTCTTGACCCGGTTGACCAGGTCGGCGACGCCATCGGAAACGTCGTCGTTGTACAGCTCCCAGCCCATGCGCGGGGCGCGCACCGGCTTGCCCTCGTCGATCTCCCGCTTGACCTGCTCGTGCTCCGCCTCGACGCGGTCACCGATGGTCTCGCTGTCCACGCGGGGCAGGGCGGTCAGGAAGTGCAGCTTGCTGCCGTGCATACCGCGACCGGGGCGTCCCGGCGGGACCTTCACCGCGAACTTGCGGTCGATCTCCGACTCGCTCGGGTCACCGAGCCGCAACTCGACGCGGGTCTGCATCAGGTCCTTCATCGCCGGGCGGATCTCCGCCCAACGCGCGGCGGTGACGAAAACGTGCACGCCGTAGGCCAAACCGTTGGCCGCGAGGTTCAGCACATCCTGTTCCAGCGACTCGAACTCTTCGCGGAACGTGCGCCAACCATCGATGATCAGGAACGCGTCGCCGAACAGGTCATCCTCGAACTCGCCGCGCCGCTTGCGGTTGCGGTAGTCGTTCATGCCCTCGACGCCGTGCTGCTGGAACCGGGCTTCCCGCTCGGCCAGCATCGTCTTGAGCTCCGCGATCGTCCGCCGAACGGTGTCCTGATCGCGCCGGGTGCCGTAACCGCCCACATGCGGCAGGCCGCGCAGCGCGGCGATCGAACCACCACCGAGGTCGATGCAGTAGAACTGCACCTCCCGCGGGGTGTGGGTCAGCGCCATCGAAGCGATCATCGCGCGGACCGCGTTCGACTTGCCCGCGCCGACACCGCCGACGAGCGCGCCGTGCCCGCCCTGACCGCTCAGGTCCAGCGTCATCGGATCCTGCCGCTGGTGATACGGCACGTCGATCAGGCCCACCGGGAACTGCAACCGGCCGCTGCCCGCGAAGCCCGCCGCCGTGTAGCCGCGGTCGTCGGTCTGCTGCAGCGGCGGCAACAGAGTGTCCAAAGTGGGCGGTGTGTCCAGCGGCGGCAGCCACACCTGGTGGGCGGGCGGGCCCTGGCCGCGGATCTTGTCGATGATGATCTGGAAGTCGGTCGGCGCGAGGTCGTCCTTTTCCTCCTTGACCTCCTCGACGACCGGCTTCTCCGGCTCCGGCGGCTTCTCGATGAAGTCCGGGATGAAGAACCGCGGCATCTTGTCGCCGGTGACCGGCGACGCGCCGCCCTTCAACGTGGGGCGACGACCACTGGTCTGGTGCATGTGGCCGGACACGAACGCGGCGCGGAACCGCTCCATGCCGTTGGGGTGCTTCAGATATCCGTGACCACCGGTCGCGGGCAGATCGGCCGCGTCGGGCACACCGATGGCCGCGCGGGAGTCCGCCGCGTTGAACGTCTTCAGACCGATCCGGTACGACAGGTGCGTATCCAGGCCGCGCAGCTTGCCCTCTTCCAGCCGCTGGGAGGCCAGCAACAGGTGGACCTGAAGCGAACGACCCAGTCGACCGATCATCACGAACAGCTCGGCGAAGTCCGGCTGCTGAGACAGCAGCTCGGAGAACTCGTCGATGACCACGAACAGCGCGGGCAGCGGCTCCTGGCAACGCTCGTCGCCGGCCTCGCCCATCTTCCGGTAGTCCCAGACGTTCTTCGCGCCCGCCTTGTTCAGGACCTCCTGGCGGCGGTTCATCTCACCGGCCAGCGCGTCCTGCATGCGGTCGATCAGTGAGCCGTCGCCCTCCAGGTTCGAGATGCTCGCCGAAACGTGCGGCGCGGGCTCGAAGCCGTTGAACGTCGCACCACCCTTGAAGTCGACGACCACGAAGTTGAGCATCGACGACGAGTGGGTGGCCATCAGGCCGAGCACGATGGTCCGCAGGAACTCGGACTTACCGGAACCGGTCGAACCGATGCACAACCCGTGCGGGCCCATGCCGCCGGACGCGGTCTCCTTGATGTCCAGGTGCACGATCTCGCCCTGCTCACCGGGGCCGATCGCGACGCGGTACAGGTCATCGCGAGACCGGGGCCGCCACGCCTCGTTGAGGTCGAAGGTGACCACGTCACCGGCCAGCCCCAACTGCTCGATGTAGTTCAGCGGCGTGGTCAGCGGCTCGTAGCCGCCGCTGTCGGCGTCCGCCGCCGAGTACCCACCGGCCACCCGGTACGGGGCCAGCTGGCGGGCCAGCGAGGTGGCCTCTTCCATGGTCAGCGAGTCCGGCTTGCCGAACCACTCCACGCCGGTGCCGCCGCGGGCACCGATGCGGTCCTCCTCGACGACCATCCGCATGCCGCGGCGCGAGGTGAGCTGGCCGAGCAGGTCGGACAGGTCGATCATCGTCACGCCGGCCAGGCCGCCTTCGACGAAGAGCGCCTCCTCGCGGCTGATCTCGGCGTCGTCGATGATGATCACGATGTGCGGCTGGCCATCCGGCGGGGCCGCGTTGCGCTGGAACCGGGGTCGCTCGGCCAACTGCTCGGAGAGCATCTGCTCGATGGCGCTCAGCGAACCGGCCATCAGCCGCATCTGGCCAATGCCGTCGGTCTCGGTCGGGTGCTGGGCGTGCGGCAGCCACTTCACCCAATCCCACTCCGTGCGCGCGCGCCCGCTGCTGGCGACAGCGATCATCACGTCGTCCGGGGTGTGGAAAGTGGCCAGCTGGCACACGATCGCGCGGGCCAAGCCGCGGACCATCTCCCGGTCGCCCTGCAGGCCGACGGCGGCGAAGCCGCGCAGCGACGTGGCGATCGGCAGGTCCGGAACCAGCGAGTGCGCCCGCACAAAACGACGCAGCGCGAGCGTGGTGATCGGCTCCAGCTCGTCGACCGGGCCGGTTTGCGGTGGCACCAGGCGGGTTTCCAGCCGCTGCGAACCGCGGCCGACCCGGACCTGGCAGAAGTCGTTGTCGTTGGGGCGTCGTTCCCACATTCGCCGGCTGCCGGCCGCCAGCGACCACAGGGTCTGGGGGTCGGGGTGCACCCACTCCCGGGCCAGCCGCTGCTCGTCGGCGGCCTCCCGCGCCCGGTCGCGCATCTGCCCGAGGTACCGCAGATAATCCTTGCGGTCCTCGTCCATCTCGGCCTTCTTCTGGCCGCCTTCCTTGCCGCCGCCGGCCATCATCCCGAAAGTTGAGATGAGCATCATCATCGGCATCATCATCATCATCGGGTTGTCCTTGGCCCGCTGGAGCATGAAGACCATCATTCCCAGCGAGGCGACGATCATGACGCCCGGCAGCACCTTCTGGACGATGTTGCCCGGAATCGTCCGGGGAATCTCCGGCGGTGGTTCGAGGTGCACCTCCCCGCCCGGTGGCCTGGGAGCGGCCAGGCGTGGCGTTCGCTTGAACTGCAGCGTGCTCACCGGACGCAACAACCTTTCCGTATCAATCGTGCTCTCGAATGTCGCAGCCAGCATTCTGTACCGCTGCGGCCCCACCGGCGGCGGGGTGGTAGTCGAGCGTGACCAACCAGATATGAAGTCGTTGGCACGAGTTCCACCAAACCCATCACCCCTCGACGGTCGGTGTGGCCATACTAGGGGCGCTCTTGGACCGGGCGGGTGGGTTTCGGAAGAAAAACCGGCCTTGGTTGGATCGAGCCCGACGACACATATGAATGCAAGGCAATCAACCTCAGGGAGTAGGGGGCCCAAGTGGCGACCGGGACCACGGTGTTCAGCCGCGTGACGGTGGTGGCGCCTACAACTCGTATCGACCTGGCGCTTCCCGCGGACGTGTCGGTAGCGGACCTGCTGCCGATGCTGCTGGATATGGCCCGCGAGATCACCCCGGACGGCGGTTCGCGGCACGGCGGCTGGTGCCTGGCCAAACTCGGGGAGAGTCAGCCCCTCGACCCGAGCCAGACGCTGTCCTCGCAGGGCGTCGTGGACGGCGACATGCTGCAGCTGCGCCGGCGATCGGACGACCCGCCGCCGCCGTTGTACGACGACGTCGTCGACGCGCTCGCGGAAGCTCAGCCGGGCAGTTATCGCCCGTGGACAAAGGAAACCGCCGCCAGGATCGGGCACACCGCGGGAGCGCTGGCGCTCATCGGCGCGGCCGTCGCGCTTGGACTGGCCGGTCCGGCCGGGATGCTGCACCGCGAGTTGCAAGGCACGACGCCGATCGTCTACCAGATCATGGCCGCCGTCGCGGCGGTAGTGGTGGCGATCTTCGCCACCGGCGTCGGCTCGATCGTGACCCGCGCCTACGCGGCGCCCACGACCGGCACGGTGATCGCCGCTGCCGGCGGGCTGCCGATGGCCTTCGTCGCGGGCTTCAACATCGTGCCGGGCAACGCCCTCGAACCGAGGCTGTTGCTGGCCAGCGCGCTGATGCTGATCTTCGCAGCGGTGTCGATCATGGTGATCGGCGCGGGCATCGTGACGTTCATCGCGGCCGCCACGGCGGCGGCGTTCGGCACCATTGCCTTCCTCGTCGCGACGCTGGTGGAAGCCGCCAGCACCGCGGGCATCGCCGCGGGCGCCGCGGCCGTCGGCCTGGCCGGAATCTCGCTGCTGCCGCGCATCACCATCCAGCTCGCCAAGCTGCCACTGCCGCACGTGCCGGGTAGCGCCGAGGATCTCAAGGAAGACACCGGTTTCCCGGACTACCGGATGATCGAGAAGCAGACCGGGCTGGCGCACCAGTACATGACCGGCCTGATCATCGGCTGCGGCGCGGTCGCCGCGCTCGGCTCGATGCTGGCCGCCGCGGCCAGCATTTGGGGCGCCGTGTTCGCGATCGTCGTCTCGGCGGTCCTGCTGCTGCGCGGTCGCAACTACGCCAACGGCAGCCAAGCGATCGCGCTGCTGCTCAGCGGTCTGCTCTCGTCTCTGGGCGTCAGCGTCGGACTGCTGGTGCAGGTGGCGCAGATGCCGATGGCGGTGGCCTGGGTGTTCCCGCCGTTGCTGCTGCTCGGCATCCTGGCGATCATCTTCGGTGTGGTGTTCCCGCACCGCCGGTTCTCGCCCGTGCAGCGCCGCATGGTGGACCTTCTGGAAGCCGTCCTGATCGCACTGGTGCTGCCGCTGGCGCTGGCCGCGATGGACCTCTACATGTACATCCGCGACCTCAACCTCAACTTCTGAGGGGCAGCGTGATGCGCTCTAGTTACTCCCGCTCCCGCGGCGCGCTGCGCGGTTTCGCGCTGTGCGCCGCGGTGGGCACGCTCGCGCTGGGCGGACCGACCGCACCCGCGGTCGCGCAGACCGTCGGCCCGCCGCCGTTAGATCCGTCCAGACAGGCCAGTCATTCGCTGCAGTCGTTCCCCTTCCCGCAGAAGCAAGGGTGTATGCGGGGCAACACGGGCAACTCCGTGATCGAGGAGAAGCCGTGGAGCCAGCTGGTGCTCGGCTTCGAACAGGCCCACGACCAGAACTTGACCGGCCGCGGGCAGACCGTCGGCGTCATCGACACCGGCGTGAACGCGACGCATCCGCGACTGCGCGGCAAAGTCCAGAACGGCGGGAGCAGCGTCGCCCGTGACGGGGGCGGGGACAAGGACTGCGACGGGCACGGCACGATCGTGGCCGGCATCATCGCGGCGGCCCCGGACCCGACCGGCCAAACCGGTTACGTGGGCGTCGCGCCGGACGCCTCGATCCTTTCCATCCGGCAGTCCTCCAAGCTGTTCGTCGACGACGCGACCAACCAGACGATCGGCAACACCGAAACGATGGCGCAGGCCATCAACATCGCGGTGGACCGGGGCGTCAGCGTCATCAACATCTCGCAGTCGTCGTGCCAGTCGATCGCGCAAGCCAGCAACTACAGCGACTCCGGCAACCAGGAACTGCACAACGCGGTCAAATACGCCTACGAGAGAGGCGTCGTGGTGGTCGCCGCGGCCGGCAACGTCGGAGAGGCTTGCCAGAAGAACCCGTCCGGCAGCCCGACGACCGCAGTGCTGCCCGCCTGGTTCGACGACTACGTGCTCACGGTTGCCTCCGTCAACCAGGCTGGTGCGCCGTCCGAGTTCACCGTACCGGGCCCGTGGGTGGACGTTGCCGCGCCGGGCGAAAACCTCATCGCCCTCGACCCGGGTGTCAACGGCAACGGCCTGGCGAGCCAGATCGCCACCGGGGACAACGGACAGATGGGCCCCATCCAGGGCACCAGCTTCGCCGCCCCGTACGTATCGGGGCTGGCCGTGCTGATCAAGCAGAAGTTCCCGGACCTCACGGCCGAGCAGGTCATGGACCGGATCAAGGAGACGGCCCTGCACCCCGGCGGCATCAACGGGCGCAACGACATCGTCGGGTACGGCATGGTCGACCCGGCGGCGGCGCTGGGCGACGTGGTGCCCGCCGAATGGGGCAAGGCGGTTCCGCCGCCGAAGCCGAAGAAGCTGGAGGCCGACGTCATCCCGCAGAAGGACTTCCCTGCCCTGATCGTCGCGATGGGCGGCGCCGGAGCGGGCATCGCGGCAATCATCTTCACCGCGTTCTTGGCTAATGCGGTCCGCAATGTCCGAGCGCGAGCTCGCGAGAACAGCAGCCGCTGAGTAGTTCGAGCGAAACGGCCCGGTGTCCACTATGGACGCCGGGCCGTTTCGCATCGACCGGGAGCTGCTGCCGGTGACTCGCGTGGCCGGTCCGGCGTTGTCGCGCGAAATTGAAGATCTCGGTGCGGGACTGGCAACGTTTTCGCGGAAATTGCCGTCAGCCCACAGACACGGCCCTAGTCTCGGCGCTTCGGTGGCGGGGCGTCGCCGACGGATGCCGTGCCGGTTCTGGGCTTCGGTGGCAAGGCATCGCCCACCGAAGCCCCGCTTGACCTCGACTTCGAGCCTGTGGCGTCACCGGTCGTCGGCTTCGGGTGCAGGGCGTCGTCGATCGAGGGGCGCGGGGCGGCGGGCTCGACGACCGACTGGATGCCAAGCGTCGACGGCGACTGCGGGCTGGTCGGCTTGGGCGGTTCCGGGTTCTGCGCCCCATCCTTCGGGGGTGCGCCGAAGACCGCCGGCGCCGCGTCGGGCGGCGCGCCGAACAGTTCCGCCGGCTTGGACTTGAACCGCGACTGGTTCTTGCGCTCCTGGCCGGCGCCTTGGGCGCCACCCATCATGCCCATCATGCCCATCGGCACCATGCCGCCCACCATCCCGCCGCCCGCCACGCCGCCTGCGGCGCCGGCCACCGCAGCGCCGCCGGCAGCGGGTGGCATCTCCGACGGCTCCCCGCCCCGCGTGGTGCCGCCCGGCGTGAGTTCCTTCTCTGCGCCTTCACCGGGCGCCGCACCGGAAACACCCGTCGCAGCGCCACCCGCAACTGCAACTCGGCCCCGGTCGGCGCTGCCACCCGCACCGGCTGGTTCGGCAGGGGCCGGCGCTGCTGTCGGCTCGGGAACGTTGAAGTCCCAAGACTGCGCGGGCATCCGGCGGTCGAACTTGACCGATCCGGCCGACCGGCCCGCCACCACGTCGTCGCAGAAGCGCGCGAACGCCCGGTAAGTGTCCGAAATGGACTCTTCGAGCTCGCGAGCGGGCTGGGCGAGATCCGCGAGGTGCTTGCGTGCCCGCGCAGGCCCCTCGGTGGGCGCAAGCAGGGCAGCGGACACCGAATCCGCCGCTGCCGCGACCAACGCGCCCAAGTCCCCCAACTGCGCCTGCACGGCATCGACCGTGTGATCCAACACATCTGCCAGCCCGTGCATCGTGTCGACCAGGTCGTTGCCCGCCAGGCCCACCTCCTGGATGTGCGCGAGGAACGCGTCGGCATCCTGGCCCTGCCAAGCCGAATCGATGCCACCCAGACGGCCCTGCACGTCCGCCGAGGCGTTCTCCACGCCGTCCGCGGCGGTGCGCCAAACCCGGGCGGCCGCGCGCAGATCCTCCTGGCGTCCCACCAGGTCGGCGAGGTCGGCGGGGATCCAGTGCGCGACGTCCAGCTCGTCGGCAATACCGGACAGGTAGTCGAGGTGTTCGGCCATCTCGGAACTGGTGCGCGACATGCTCATGCCTCCTGCTTGCGCATCGCGGCGGCACTGTCGTCATCGCCACCGGCGTGGAAATCCACGACCTGCCCCAGTTCGTCCCCGGCACGGGTCAAGGTCTCGCCGGCACGGCGGTTCTGGTCCAGCAGCAGGGTGCAGATTCGTTGGTACGCCTCGCCCGCGCCCGCCTCGCGGCCGAGCCGGCCGAATGCCTCCGGGGCGAGTTCGGCAGCCATCAGACCCGGCTGCGCGCTGGTGATCTCCCCGCCGGCGGCGCGCACCTCGCGCGCATACGTCGCCAGCCATTCGACGTCGATCCGGATCCCCGACATCCGGCACCTCCCACGTAGGTCGCTCTGATGACGATCCGCCCGCAGCTCACCGTGGGCTGCGGGCGGATCGCTTGTTCCTCGGACGTTCGAGCCGACCTATTCGGTTCCCGGTCTTAAGCGGTCGTGGCTGCTCCGGCGGCCAGCACCGCTCACGACATCAGCTACCTGCTTGGGCGGCTCCCGCCTGCTGTTGCTGCTTGTTCTGCGGCGGGCGGTTCACCCCGCCCGGTGCCACCGGAACCGAGTCGTAGGTCATGCTCGCGTTCGCCGGGTCGAGGAAGTCGCCCCTCGGCAGCGTCCGCATCAGCCAGGACGGTCCCGCCTTGATGTCGCCGCCACCCCGGATCACCCCGAGGCCCTGCGCGGTCGCGACGTCCTTGATGCCGTACTGCACGCCCTGGTCGGACACCAGGAAGATCGGGCCGCTGTCCGCACCGGCCTCGTTCGAGGACCCGCGCACCACCGCCGCCTTGCCGGCCGGCATGTAGAAATAGTCGACGTTCGGCCCGGCACCGTCGTACTGGGCCAGCTTGACCGGCGCCTTCGCCGCCGGCGAGCCCTTGCTCAGGGTCACCGTGATGTTCTGGTCACCGTTGACGTTCTTCCAGCTCAGGCAGGAAGTGTCGGCCTGCTGGAAGGTCACCGGCGTAGGCACGGCCATGGGGAAGTTGGAGAGGTTGAGCTCTTCGCTCGGGTCCGCCTTCGGGGCATCCGTGACCGCACCGGTGGCGTTCGGGATGTCCTGGCTGTTGTACTTCGACGCGTGCAGCACGGCCGCCGCACCCTCGTGGATCTCCTGCTTTCCGTTCTGCAGCAACAGGAAGTACTGGAAGGGCTGCCCCGGGACGGTGCGCTTGACCACATCACCGACCTGGTAGCGGGGCATGTACGACAGCTGGCCCGAACCCGCAACGTTGGGGACCCGCAGCGCCGGAACCTCCGGGATCGAGTTCAGCATGTTGGTGCTGATCGTCCGCGGCGTCTTGCCGTTGAGCCCGAAGATGTCCATCACGGTGGTCTGCGTGCGGTCCACCCTCGACTTCACCGTCTGCGTGTGGGCGCGACCCGGCAGGTCATTCACCCGGTAAATCAGGAAGTCCTGCCCGGAAGTCTGGTCGCGGACGAACAGCGACTGGTTCGGTGCGAGCTCGGTGCCGTGGGCGCCGTCGCCCCCGATCACCGTGCTCTCCACCTTCGTCGCGGCCTCCACCCGGGCATCGTTGAGGGTGTCCTTGACCTGCCCGACATCGCAGATGGCCCAGAACGGATCCGCAGCGTTGCTCGCATCCGGCAAGTACGTAGGCGCGTTGACCATTCCGGTCACTGCGCCGCGCGGGAATTCCCCGAGCGCGGACTGCTTCACCACGGTCGGCTGCACCGGGCCACTGCCCTGGGCACCGCCCTGCGCCATGACCAGCAAGCGCGCCGAGGTCATGTTCAGCATCGGGATCAGTCGCTTCTGCGCGTCCTGGTCCGAAGTGACAACGAAAACGCTGCCGCTTTCCTTGGCGATGATGATCGACCCTGGATCCGGCACCGAACCCTTGCCGCCGAACAGGCCCCACACCAGGAACCCGATCATGCCAACGGCGGCAAGCACGGCACCCGCGACCGTGGCCCGCTTGTGCGAGCCCATCGGATCGTGGAGCATCACCGCGTCTTTTCGCACCAGCGCCGACTCCATGCGGCGTAGTACGAACCGATACGCCTGAACCTGTGACTTTGTTGTGGGTGTTGATGCCATTCTTCGCCTACAGCTCTCCCGTCCGAGGTACGGTTTCGCAGGATAGTCGCAGAGAGATACCGAATGGGTGCGGTTCGACCGAGTCCGTCAGTATTCTCATCACGCGGCTGCCTCCAGAACGCGTCCCAGCGGGGCCTTGCGCCGCACCTACCTGCGAGGGGGAGAGACCGAACGGATGTCCGTGCCTACACAACATCCGGCCCAGCCGAAAGCTCCCGGGCCCGCCAACCCGCCCCGCGCCCGAATTCGCGCGCGTCGGCGACGGATCAACGGCGTGACGCTCGGCGGCATCCCTGCGGCCAACATCGTGCTCATCGAGGTCGGCCTCGCCATCGGCCTGATCCTCTTCCTGGCCAACCAGATGCTGCTGCCGGTCAGCGCGGGAGTGGCGGCGCTGGCGATCATCCTCGCGCTGTTGCGGCGGCGCGGCCGGTGGTTCACGCAGTGGTTCGGGCTGGTACTCGAATACCGCGGCCGTAACCACACGCGGGTTTCCCACCCGGCCAACGTCGACGCGATGGAACCGGCCGAAGACAAGGACGGCGACGGCATCATCGGCCCGGACGAGAACCACCGGGTCGCGCTGCTGCGGCTGGTCGTCGAGGACCTGGTGATCGCCCGTACGCAGGACCACGACCGCAATCCGGTCGGAATGTCCTGGCACAACGGCAAATGGACCGCGGTGCTGATGGTCGAGCCGACGCCGTCGCTGCTGAACCCGGTCGACAACGCGCCGAACCTGCCGCTGGGCGTGCTGGTTCCGTGCCTGGAAGACCGTGGCGTGGTGCTCGACGCGGTGCAGGTCATCTGGCACTGCTACCCGGGTAGCGCCGCGCTGCCGTCGAATTCGCCGGCCCTGAACTCCTACCTTGAGGTCCTGGGCCGGCTGCCCGCGGCCGCAAGGCGCACCACCTGGGTCGCGGTCCGCCTCGACCCGCAGCGCTGCGCCAAGGCGATCGGCGAACGCGGCGGCGGTGTCATCGGCGCGCAGCGGGCGCTCATCGGAGCCTTGTCCCGAGTGCGCAATGCGTTGGAGCGGCAAGGCGTGCCGACCCGCCCGCTGGACCCCGACGAGCTGCTGCAAGCGGGGATTTCCTCGGCGGAGCTGCACAACGTGCTCGGCTCGCAGCGCCCGGTGGGGCTCAAGGAACGGTGGGACGGCGTGACGGCCGGCGGGGTCGGGCACTCCAGCTACGCCATCACCGGCTGGCCGAACCAGATGAACGACAGCCTCAACGCGCTGACCGGTATCCGCGCGCTGTCCACCAGCATCGCGCTGTCCGTCTCGCCGGTCGGCGAGGAAGGCGAGGTCGGGCTGCGCGGCCTGGTCCGGGTCAGCGCCCGCACGCCCTCCGAGCTGGACGCCGCCGACGAGCGGTTGAAGGCGATCAGCCACAACCTCGGGTTGACCCTGACCCCGCTGCGCGGCTCGCAACTGGCGGGTTACGCGGCGACTTTGCCGCTGGGAGGTGCGGCATGAGCCGAAGCAGAACGATCGATGTGCCCGGTAGCCGCGGTGCGGCACCGGAATTCCTGGTCACCCCGGAAACCCTGGACGCCATCAGCCCGTCCGGCGACCGTGGTGGCGTCATCATCGGTTCGGATCCGCAGGGCGAGGCGCAGGCCGCCTCGATGCTGCGCCCGCACCCGACCCGCATGGTCAACGTCGGCGGCCTGTACCTCGCCCGGCAGCTCGCGCTGCGTGCGATGGCCACCGGCGCCTGGGTGATCGTCGCGACCGGACGTCCGGCGGCGTGGAAGATGCTGGAGCGGGCGGCCGGGCAGACCCCGGACGGCAAGCCGGTGCCGCTGGCGCAGATCCGGCGGCTTGCGCCGTTCGACCTGCCACGGTCCTCTGAGGACAGTCCGCTGCTGGTGATCCACGATGGCGGCGCGGTGCCGCAGGAGCTGTTCCCGCCGCGTGCGCCGTGGCAGACCACCATGTACGTGCTGCCCTACCTGCACCCGCAGGTCAGCAGCGGCACGGCGGCGAACACGGCGGATTTGGTGCTGCTGCAGCGTCTCCCGCTGAACCAGGCCCAGCTCGCCCAGCGCATCTGGAGTCTGCGGGGCCCCCAGGTCCAGCAGCTCACCCAGCTCGCGGACGACCAGGTGATCGCCCTCGGCAACATGACGTGGCGGATGATCCGGCTGGTGACGAACAAGAAAGAGCAGGAAATCCTGGGCCCGATCCGCCGCGGCGACTAACCCGCGGCGAGGGTGGGGGGCCCAATTTTAGGCAAAATCGGAACCCCCACCCCCGTCGCGTACCGCGCGTCTCGCGTCCCAATTTTAGGCAAACTTGGGTTTCCGGCTCGAGACCGCAGCCTTGACCTCCTCCACAATCCGGCGCGGCGCCTTCGCAAGATCCTCGGCCGTGACCACGATGACGTGCCAGCCGTTGGCCCGCAGCCACCGAAGCCGCTGTTGATCCCGGTAGAACTGCTCGGGGTCCGCATGCCAAGCGCCGTCGTACTCGACCAGCACCTTCGCCTCCTCGAATCCCAGGTCCCCCCGGAGCATCGAGCCGGTCTCACCGGGAATCTTTAACTGCGGCACCGGATTGAGTCCAGCCAGCACGAGCATGACGCGAAGGACCGACTCGGGTATCGACTCGGCCCGACGATCCAGGAATCCGAATGCCCGTCGCGCCCGGCGGATTCCGTGGTCATGTCTCCCCACCATGTACTTCCCGATCGTTTCCTCGTCGATCAGCCCGGCGTGCAACAACGCATCGCAAAGCCCGACCGCCTGGTGGAGTCCGTTTCGCATGAGCAGGTCGAGTGCGGTCCGCTCCAACGTCGCGAGACGGATGCCGAACCACGGAGTGCTCTCGAACCCGTAGTGCCGCACGGCCCAACTCCGTATGCCGTGCAGCCGTTTGCAGCCCTTGATGAGGACCTCAACCGGGTCCTGCGGTCGGGCCACCGGGACGCCATGTAGGGTCGCCGCCGATTTGCCCGTGATCACTGCTCCTGGCGGAAGTTTCATGGCTGCAGCCCGACATCGGAGCTCATGCGTGAGGGCCGTTTCCGCCGTTCGGTAAACGCCGTGGATCACCCGGCGATACTCAGATTTCCTCAGATCATCATCGGTCAACCCGGCTTGGAGCGCTTCGACCCGGGTGAAAATGCCGGGACACGTACCGATGGCACGCACGTTGGTAACCATGAACCCAGGGTTCTCAATTGGTCACCCCGGGTACAAGACGGTATCGGGAATCCGTGGATAACACAGGCCACTGTGGATCGTTCGCGACCACCCTGCCGGGTGCCCAGAGCGAGAATGCGCCCAATTTTAGGCAAAATCGGGACCGCATACGGGGCAAACTAGGGAAGCTTGTCCTTAGGGGAGGGTGCGGAGGGCTCGGGTTTGGGCGGCTCGGGCTTCGAGGTCTTCGTCCGACGGGTAGTCGATGCCCGTCAGGGTGAGCCCGTGGGCCGGGGCCACCGCGGTAGTCCGGGTGGTGGACCCGAGAATTTCCGTCGGCCACGGTTGGTTTCGGCGGCCGTCTCCGACCATCAGGAGCGTGCCCACCAGACTCCGGACCATCGAGTGGCAGAACGCATCCGCGCTCACGTGCGCGACGATAAGGTGCTCCGCCACCCGCTCCCACTCGAAGCGCTGCAGTTCCCGCACCGTTGTGGCGCCCTCTCGCGGCTTGCAGTAGGCAGCGAAGTCGTTGAGGCCCAACAACTCCTGTGCCGAGGCGTTGAGCGCGGCCACATCCAGCGCGCGATTCCAGGCGAGCGTGTCCCGGCGCCGCAGTGGGTCCACACCCCACGGCGCATCCGAAACCTGGTAGCGGTAATGCCGACGCAGCGCGGAGAACCGCGCGTCGAACGCCGCTGGCACCACCCGCGCACCCAGCACGCGCACATCCGGCGGCAGGATCCGGTTCCACCGGTGGGCCATCCGCCCCAGGTCCGGAATCCCCTGCGCGTCAACGGAAATCCGCCCGGTTCCGGCTGGGTCGTGCGGAACCACGTCGAAGTGCACGACCTGTCCCGTGGCGTGCACACCGGAATCCGTCCGCCCGGCGACCACCACCGAGGCGGGCACCGCCCGACCCGGCGGCTGCTTCGCCAACGCGTCCTCGAGCAGGCCCTGCACCGTGCGCTGGCCCGGCTGCTTCGCCCAGCCGCAGAAATCGGTGCCGTCGTAGGACAGATCAAGGCGCACGCGAACGAGCCCGCCCTCCCCAGCGGGAGAAGCGGGCTCGTGCACGGCAGCACTACGTGCCGGAATCAGGACTCGTCCTTCTTCTCGGCAGCGGTGTCCTCGGCCTTGGCCTCGGTGGCCTCGGCGGTCTCCGCCGGTGCCTCGGTGGCCTCGGTCTCCTCGGCCTTCGGGGCCTCGGTGACCTCTGGCGCGGCCGCTTGCTCGTCCTTGGCGAACTTCGCGCCGCGCGCGGCCTCCGCCTCGGCGGTGACGGTCTTCTCGGCCACCAGGGCGATGACGGCCATCTTCGCGTTGTCACCCTTGCGCGGCATCGTCTTGGTGATGCGGGTGTAACCGCCGTTGCGGTCCGCGAAGAACGGGCCGATCTCCGCGAAGAGCTTGTGCACGACGTCCTTGTCGCGGATGGTCTTCATGACCTCGCGACGGTTGTGCAGGTCGCCCTTCTTGGCCTTGGTGATGAGCCGCTCGGCGATCGGCCGCAGCCGCTTCGCTTTCGCCTCGGTCGTGGTAATCCGGCCGTGCTCGAACAGCGCGGTGGCGAGGTTGGCCAGAATGAGCCGCTCGTGCGCCGGCGACCCGCCGAGACGAGGACCCTTGGTCGGGGTGGGCATCGGTTGCTCCTCTCAGGGCGCGCCGGTGAACCCCGGACGCGCAACACAGCTACAGCTGCTCTGTCTCCGCGTAGTCCTGACCGTCGTCGTAGCCGTTGTCCTCGACGGGTCCGACCGCGCCGACGGTGGTCTCCTCGGACGACCATCCCTCGGACGGGTACTCGGCCGCCGCGGCCGACGGGTCGAATCCGGGCGGGCTGTCCTTGAGCGCAAGTCCGAGCCCGGCCAGCTTCATCTTGACCTCGTCGATGGACTTCGCACCGAAGTTGCGGATGTCCAGCAGGTCGGCCTCGCTGCGCGAGACCAGCTCGCCGACGGTGTGGATACCCTCCCGCTTGAGGCAGTTGTAGGAGCGCACCGTCAGGTCGAGGTCCTCGATCGGCATCGCGTAGGCCGCGATGGTGTCGGCCTCCGCCGGCGACGGACCGATCTCGATGCCTTCGGCGTCGACGTTGAGCTCGCGGGCGAGCCCGAACAGCTCGACGAGAGTGCGTCCGGCCGAGGCCACCGCGTCGCGCGGGGTGATCGACGGCTTGCTCTCCACGTCGAGGATCAGTTTGTCGAAGTCCGTGCGCTGCTCGACACGGGTGGCCTCGACCTTGTAGGTCACCTTCAGCACCGGCGAGTAGATCGAGTCCACCGGGATGCGGCCGATCTCGGCGCCGGTCTGCTTGTTCTGCATCGCGGGGACATAGCCACGACCACGCTCGACGACGAGCTCGATCTCCAGCTTGCCCTTCGCGTTGAGGGTGGCGATGTGCAGATCCGGGTTGTGCACCGTGACGCCCGCCGGCGGCACGATATCGGCCGCGGTGACCTCACCCGGACCCTGCTTGCGCAGGTACATCGTCACCGGCTCGTCTTCCTCGGAGCTGACGACCAGCTCCTTGATGTTCAGGATGACGTCGGTGACGTCTTCCTTCACACCCGGAATAGTGGTGAACTCGTGCAGCACACCGTCGATGCGCAGGCTGGTGACCGCCGCCCCCGGAATCGAGGAGAGCAGGGTACGACGCAGCGAGTTGCCGAGGGTGTAGCCGAAGCCCGGCTCCAGCGGCTCGATGACGAACCGGGAGCGCGTCTCCGACACCGCCTCTTCGGACAGTGTGGGTCGCTGGGAGATGAGCACTTCGTTTTCCTTTCCTCACGACGCCCGCTATTTGACGCCGATGGAATGGCGTTGCCCGCGTTGCGCGGGCCGGTGGCGGATTCCTGCACCGCCACCGCTGGCTGCGACCGCCGGCGGCCGGACCCCGGGGGAAGGCCGCCGGCGGAACGCGTCACTTCGAGTAGAGCTCGACGATGAGCTGCTCGGTGACCGGCGTGTCGATCTGCGCGCGCTCCGGGCGCTGGTGCACCAGGATCCGCAGGTTCGAGGGCACGACCTGCAACCAGGCCGGCACCGGACGCTCACCGAACGTCTCCTTGGCGATGATGAACGGCGTGGTGGGCACCGACTTCGGCTTGACGTCGATGATGTCCCACTTCGAGACCTGGAAGCTGGGGACGTTCACCTTCTTGCCGTTGACCGTGAAGTGGCCGTGGCTGACCAGCTGCCGCGCCATCCGGCGGGTGCGGGCCAGGCCGGCACGGTAAACGACGTTGTCCAGCCGGGACTCCAGCAGCTGCAGCAGGTTGTCACCCGTCTTGCCGGGGCGCCGGTTGGCTTCCTCGTAGTAGTTGCTGAACTGCCGCTCGAGGACGCCGTAGGTGAACTTCGCCTTCTGCTTCTCCTGGAGCTGCAGCAGGTACTCGGTTTCCTTGATGCGCGCGCGGCCGTGCTGCCCCGGAGGGTAGGGCCGGCGCTCGAACGCCTGGTCACCACCGACGAGGTCAACCTTCAGACGGCGGGACTTGCGGGTCGCGGGACCGGTGTAACGAGCCATCTTTGTTTACTCCTTCCCGCGGCTCAGACCCGACGACGCTTCGGCGGGCGGCAGCCGTTGTGCGGCTGCGGGGTGACGTCCTGGATGGTGCCGACCTCTAGACCGGCGGCCTGCAGCGAACGGATCGCCGTCTCCCGGCCCGAACCCGGACCCTTGACGAAGACGTCGACCTTCTTCATGCCGTGTTCGGCGGCCTTGCGGGCCGCGTTCTCGGCGGCCATCTGCGCGGCGAACGGGGTGGACTTGCGGGAGCCCTTGAACCCGACGTGTCCGGCCGAGGCCCAGCTGATCACCGCACCGGTGGGGTCGGTGATCGAAACGATCGTGTTGTTGAACGTGCTCTTGATGTGCGCTTGGCCGTGAGCGACGTTCTTCTTTTCCTTGCGCCGCACCTTCTTGACGGCACCGGCGCGAGACTTGGGTGGCATAGCTTTAGCTGTCTCCTAGCGAGGCTTACTTCTTCCCGGCCTTCTTCTTGCCGGCGACCGTCTTCTTCGGCCCCTTGCGGGTACGGGCGTTGGTCTTGGTCCGCTGCCCGTGAACCGGCAGGTGCCGGCGGTGCCGGAGCCCCGCGTAGCAGCCGATCTCGATCTTCCGGCGGATGTCGGCCTGGACCTCACGGCGGAGGTCACCCTCGACCCGGTAGCTGGACTCGATGAACTCACGCAGCTTCGCGAGCTGGTCGTCATCGAGGTCCCGCGGGCGGGCATCGGGTGAGATGCCGGTCGCGGAGAGGATCTCCTTCGACCGGGTCTTGCCGATCCCGTAGATGTAGGTAAGCGCGATCTCCATGCGCTTCTCGCGCGGGAGATCAACGCCGACGACCCGTGCCATCTGGCCGGTTCTCCTTCTGTTGTCCAGGTCTGCTCCCCCGCCGCCCCCGCAACCGGTGCGGAGCCCCGGCCTGGTCCGGGGGTCAGTCGGCTCACGTGCGAGCCGACAGGTCGGGGAAGTTCCTACTCGTCGCGACGTTGCGCTGCGCTCAGCCCTGACGCTGCTTGTGACGGGCGTTGTCGCAGATCACCAGCACCCGCCCGTGACGGCGGATGACCTGGCACTTGTCGCAGATTCGCTTCACACTCGGCTGGACCTTCACGGTCGTGCTCTCCTGCTCGGACGCGTGTCCGGTCACCCGGACACCGTGGAGGTCACTTGTAGCGGTAGACGATGCGCCCACGGGAAAGGTCGTACGGCGAGAGCTCCACCACGACCCGGTCCTCGGGCAGGATGCGGATGTAGTGCTGACGCATCTTGCCACTGATGTGTGCGAGGACCTTGTGGCCGTTCTCCAACTCGACACGGAACATCGCGTTGGGAAGCGGTTCGATCACCCGACCCTCGACCTCAATGGCCCCGTCTTTCTTGCCCATGTCCTCCGCGTTTCGTGACGGTGACGGTTTGCGGACCTAAGTCCCGCCGCCGGCACCGGAGGCCCCGGCACCCGCGACGGGCACACTCCAGCCCGGCCCGAAACACCGATGATGACCCGATCCGGACTCGGATGCGGATACCCAGGCACAACGAACCGGCGCTACGAGTGCGCCGATGCTCCACTGTACGCGCCGCCCATTCGCCCCTCCACATCGGGGCAGCTCAACGCGGTAGCGGATACGCTGCGCAACAGTGCGGTCACACTCCACGACCACGCCTCCTCATTGGCTTGCGTGGCCGCTTTGGGGCTCACTAATTTCGATCACACGCTCGACACCGGGGTCGAGGGCCCAGACCATGGGACAACCGAGGAGAAGCGTGACATCCCAGCAGGACCCGCGCGGCTCAAGCGCCGCATCGCGGATCGGCAGAGACGCCCAGAACGTGGCTAGCAAGCTGGACGAGTACCGGACCTTCCTCCAGACCGCGGTGCGCAACCCGAAAATGGTCGGCGCGGCGACGCCGACCTCCGCCGCCGTCGCCGCCACGGTGGCTCAGGTGGTGCCGACGACAGGCGCGCCGGTCGTGGTGGAGCTCGGCCCCGGCACCGGCTCGTTGAGCGACGGCATCCGCCGCCGGCTGCCCAAGGGCGCTCGGCACATCGGCATCGAGCTCGGCAAGGGCATGGTGGAGCACCTGCAAGCCCACAAGCCGTGGATGGAGATCGTGCACGGCGATGCCGGCGACCTGCTGGCGCTGCTGGACAAGCACGGCATCGAGCGGGTCGACGCCGTCATCAGCAGCATCCCGTGGTCGCTGCTGCCGGGTGGTGCCCAGGACCACATCCTGCGCCAGGCCGCCGAGGCACTCGCCCCGCAGGGCGCGTTCACGGCGCTCACCTACCTGTCTGCGGACCAGACACCGCGCGGCCGCCGCTTCCGCACCCGCCTGACACAAACCTTCGACGAGGTCCTCACCCACACCACGTGGCGAAACCTCCCGCCGATCCTGCACTACATCTGCCGCCGCCCGTTGCGATAGCGCGCGGCCCGGGTTGTGCCAGGGAGATCACCAGGAGTCCTGGGGACACCGCCCGCGCAGGCTTGTCGTACGAGCGGACGCAAGCCCTACCGCTGGACGCGACGCGACCCCGTGAAAGCACCCGGCTACGCGCTGCGACCTGCGGGGAACGGCTGCACGCTGCGATGGAAACACCAGCTACCGTCGCCGCGTTCGCCGGATGGGCAGGAGTAGCCGTGAGCAAGCGAAAAAAGCTTCGCGAATATTGGACGTTCATGAACAGCGCGGCCCGTCAGCCGTCGACGGTGGGGGCCGTGCTGCCGACGTCCCGGTACGTCGCGGCGGCGGTGGCTACCGTGGTGCCCAGCTATGGTGCCCCGACCGTGCTGGAGCTCGGCCCGGGCACCGGCGCGCTCAGCGGCCCCATCCAGCGCCGGTTGGCCGAAGGCGCCCGGCACCTCGCGGTCGAGATCGATCCCAAGATGGTGCACTACCTGCGCTGCGCCAAGCCCTGGCTGGAAGTAATCGAGGGCGATGCCACCCACCTGCGCAAACTGCTCGACGAGGCCGGAGTCGACCAGGTCGACGCGGTGATCAGCAGCATTCCGTGGACCCTGCTGCCGCCGGACAAGCAGCGCGAACTCCTCCTCCAGGCGGCCTCGGTGATGGCGCCGAACGGGGTGTTCACCACGGTCACCTACCTGACCACGCTCTGGCGACAGCCCACCCGCGCGTTCATCACGGCGCTGCAAGACACCTTCGACGAGGTGCTGCCGCGCACCGCGATCTGGCGCAACGTGCCCCCGGCCCGCATCTACGCCTGCCGTCGCCCCAGGTGATCCGGCGAATGCTTCGCGAGCAATGGCCCGCGAGTCCTTTCAATGTGCCGTTGACCTGCTAAAACGGGTCCGGAGCACGATGCGGCCATCACGCTTCGGGAGCGGTGAGGACCCAGGGACCGTCTTCGGTGATCGCCACCGTGTGCTCCCAGTGCGCGGCGCGCGAGCCGTCCTCGGTAACCACGGTCCAGGCGTCGTCGAGTTCCTCGGTCTCCGCCGAGCCGAGCGTGAGCATCGGCTCCACCGCGATCGCCATGCCGACCCGCAGCCGCGGGCCCCGCCCCGGCTTGCCGAGGTTCGGCAGGAACGGCTCCATGTGCATCTGGGTGCCGATGCCATGCCCGCCGTACTCCGCGATGATCCCGTACTCCACACCGTCGGCCTTCGCCGCCGCGCGGGCCGCGGTCTCCACCGCGTGCGAGATGTCGGTCAGCCGGTTCCCGGCCTGAACCTGTTCAATACCGGCCCACATGCTGGCCTCGGTGGCCGCCGACAGGGCGCGGTCCTTCGCACTCACCGCACCGATCGCCAGCGTCACCGCGGAGTCGCCGTGCCAGCCGTCCAGGATCGCGCCGCAGTCCACGGACAGCAGGTCGCCTTCGGCGAGGGCCTCGGAGCGCGACGGGATCCCGTGCACCACCTTCTCGTTCAGCGAAGCGCAGATCGACGCCGGGAAGCCGTGGTAGCCCTTGAAGGACGGCACCGCGCCCGCATCCCGGATCACCTGCTCGGCGACCGCGTCCAGCTCGCCGGTGCTCGATCCGGGCTTCGCCTGCTCGGTCACCGCGGCGAGCGCAGCCGCCACCACCAAGCCCGCGGCGCGCATCGCTTCGATCTCGCCCCGCGACTTGAGCTCGATGCCCTTCCCCCGACGCAACAAGGCACTCACCTTCAGAATCTTTCTAGGCCTACGAGAATCTTTCTAGGCCTTCAGGAATCTTTCTAAGGAATGGGTTCGGCCGGTCACCGCGGGGCGACCGGCCGGCCGGCTCACGCGCGGGCGCCCAGCGCTTCCAGCGCGCGGGCGGAGATCTCCTCGATCGAGCCGACGGCGTCGATCTTGATGATCTTGTCCTGGTAGTACGCCAGCAGCGGCTCGGTCTCCGAGCGGTACACCGCCAGCCGACGCCGGATGACGTCTTCGGTGTCGTCCGAGCGCCCGCGCGCCAGCATCCGCTTGACCAGCTCTTCTTCCGGCACGTCGAACTGCAGCACCGCGGTCAGCTCCACGCCATGCTCGGCGAGCATCTCACCCAGCACCCCGGCCTGCCCCGTGTTGCGCGGGTAACCGTCCAGCAGGAAGCCCTTCGCAGCGTCCTCGTCGGAGAGGCGGTCGCGCACCATCTCGTTGGTGACCTCGTCCGGGACCAGCTCGCCGGCATCCATGTAGCTCTTCGCCTTCTGGCCGAGCGGTGTGGCGTTGCCGATGTTCGCGCGGAACAGATCTCCGGTGGAGATGTGCGGGACGCCCAGCTGTTCGCTGAGCACGGCCGCCTGGGTGCCCTTGCCAGCACCGGGCGGGCCGACGAGAACCAATCGCACCAAGGGTCTGCCTCCGAATCAATCCGATCGCGCGTCAACCGCTGACGAGCTCCGCGGGCACCTTCCTACCTCCGGGCGACCGGGCGTTCCAACCCTACGCATGGCCCGACGCACCAGACCATCCCACCCGCAACAGAGGTTTCCAGGCGTGCGGGATCGCGCGCCCGGACCGTTCAGCCTACCGGAGGAAGCCCTCGTACTTGCGCTGCGTGAGCTGGCTCTCGATCTGCTTCACGGTGTCCAGGCCGACGTTGACCATGATCAGCACCGCCGTACCGCCGAACGGGAAGTTCTGGTTCTGGCCCTGACCACCGGTGATGCCGAGGAAGAAGTTCGGCAGGATCGCGATGACGCCCAGGTACAGCGAGCCGGGCAGGGTGATCCGGGAGAGCACGAAGTTCAGGTACTCCGCGGTCGGCCGACCGGGCCGGATGCCCGGGATGAACCCGCCGAACTTCTTCATGTCGTCGGCGCGCTCTTCGGGGTTGAAAGTGATCGAGACGTAGAAGTACGCGAAGAACACGATCAGCGACATGTACAGCAGGATGTGCACCCAGCTGGAGGGGGCGACGATGTAGGTCTGGATGAACCGCGCCCACCAGCTATCGGTGTTGCCCGCCAGCTGGCCGACCAGCTGCGGCAGGTACAGCAGCGATGAGCCGAAGATGACCGGGATGACACCCGCCTGGTTCACCTTCAACGGCAGGTAGGTGGAGGTTCCGCCGTACATCCGGCGGCCGATCATGCGCTTTGCGTACTGCACCGGGATGCGGCGCTGGGCCTGCTCGATGAACACCACGGTGGCGATGATCACGACGGCGAAGGCGCACACCACGGTGAACACCAGCCCGCCGTGCGAGGTGAGGATCGTGCCGCCCTCGGCCGGGATGCGGGCCGCGATGGAGACGAAGATCAGCAGGGACATCCCGTTGCCGATACCACGCTCGGTGATCAGCTCGCCCATCCACATCAGCACCGCGGCGCCTGCGGTCATCACGACCACGATGGTGATCAGGTTCAGCACCGAGTCATCCGGGACCGGCGACACCGAGCAGCCCTGGAACAACTGGCCGCGCACCGCGAGGGCCACGATGCCGGTGCCCTGCAGGATCGCCAGCGCGATGGTCAGGTACCGGGTGTACTGGGTGAGCTTCGCCTGCCCGGACTGGCCTTCCTTCTTCAGCTGCTCGAAGCGCGGAATGACCACCTGCAGCAGCTGGATGATGATGCTCGCGGTGATGTAGGGCATGATGCCCAGCGACAACACCGACAGCTGCAGCAGCGCACCGCCGCTGAAGAGATTGAGCAGCGAGTACACGCCCTGCGAACCGCTGCCCTGGATCTGCTGGATGCACTGCTGGATGTTCGGGTACGACACCCCCGGCGAGGGAATCGTGGCACCGAGCCGGTAGAGCACGACCATGCCCAGGGTGAACAGGATCTTGCGGCGCAGGTCCGGCGTCGCCAGAGCCGAGCGGAAGGCGCCGAGCACGCGAACCTCCTGTACACGAGCCGGTCGGGACCGGCCGGGAAAGATGCGGCAATTTCGGCAGCATCCGATATGACGGCGCTGCCGGGGCGACTCTAGCAGGCCCATACGCTGCCACGGACGGCGACCGAAGCCCCACCAGCGAGTCACCGCTTGCGCTATCGGCGAACACCACTATTCCCGATTTCAATTGAAACCGGGAGCCATCGACCGCCGTTTCGACGGAAATCGTTTTCCCGCAACAAGATTCGAGTGCGGCTTCAATGGAAAACACGATCCGAACGCAACGCCCCGATCGTTTCGGAGTACCGATGAGAGGCACGCTTGACCAAATTATTTGGATAAGCCTGCCCCGAACTCTTCACCCGATCGGTGAAAAGACCGGGGGCCGGTCGACTGTGTCGACCGGCCCCCGGTTGGAAAACCGTTGTCAGCGGTCCAGTTTGGTGACCGAACCACCCGCAGCGGTGATCTTCTCCTGGGCGCTGCCGGTGAACGCGTGCGCGGTCACCTCCAGCTTGACGCCCTCCAGGTCCCCGTCGCCGAGGATCTTGACCAGCTCGTTCTTCTTGACCAGGCCCTTGGCGATCAGCTCGTCGATGCCGACGGTGCCGCCCTCCGGGAACGCCTGGGCCAGCCGACCGATGTTCACACCCTGGTACTCGGTGCGGAAGCGGTTCTTGAAGCCCTTCAGCTTCGGCAGCCGCATGTGGATCGGCATCTGCCCACCCTCGAAACGAGGGGAGACGTTCTTGCGGGCCTTGGTGCCCTTGGTACCGCGACCGGCGGTCTTGCCCTTGGAGCCCTCACCGCGGCCGACGCGGATCTTGTCCCGCTTGGAGCCGGGGGCCGGACGCAGGTCGTGCAGTTTGATGACCATGTCAGTCGACCTCCTCGACCGTCACCAGGTGACGGACGGCGTTGATCATGCCGCGCACGTTGGAGTCATCCGGACGCACCACGGACTGACGAATCTTGCGCAGCCCGAGGGTGCGCATGGTGTCGCGCTGGTTCTGCTTGGTGCCGACCAGCCCGCGCACCTGGGTGATCTTCAGCTGTGCCATCTCGATCAGGCCCCCTGCCCCGCGGCACGGGCACGCAGGATGAACGCCGGCGCGACGTCCTCCAGAGGCAGACCGCGACGGGCCGCGACCTCCTCCGGACGCTGCAGCTGCTTCAGTGCGGCGACCGTGGCGTGCACGATGTTGATCGGGTTGTCGCTGCCCAGCGACTTGCTCAGCACGTCGTGGACACCGGCGCACTCCAGCACCGCGCGCACCGGGCCACCGGCGATGACACCGGTACCGGCGCTGGCCGGACGCAGCAGCACGACGCCCGCGGCGTCCTCGCCCTGCACCGGGTGGGTGATGGTGCCGCCCAGGCGCGGAACGCGGAAGAAGTTCTTCTTCGCCTCCTCGACGCCCTTGGCGATCGCCGCCGGAACTTCCTTGGCCTTGCCGTAACCGACACCGACCATGCCGTCGCCGTCGCCGACGACGACCAGCGCGGTGAAGCTGAACCGCCGACCGCCCTTGACGACCTTCGCGACCCGGTTGATGGTCACGACGCGTTCGAACTGCGGGGTCTTCTCTTGGGCCGCCCCGCCACGGCCGCCGTCGCGGCGGTCCCGGCGGTCCTTGCCGCCGGACTCCCCGCCATCACGCCGAGTGCGTCCAGGCATCAGGCGTCCCTTCCGTTCTCGTTCTTACCCACTTGTCAGAACTCCAGTCCGCCGTCACGGGCGGCGTCGGCCAGCGCGGCCACCCGACCGTGGTAGGCGTTACCGCCGCGGTCGAACACGACCTTGTCGATGCCGGCGTTCTTGGCACGGGCCGCGACGAGTTCGCCCACCTTGGTGGCCTTGGCCTTCTTGTCGCCCTCGAAGGCCCGGACATCGGTTTCCAGGCTGGAGGCGGCGACCAGGGTGTGGCCCTTGGTGTCGTCGATGACCTGCGCGACGATGTTGCGCAGCGACCGGGTCACGACCAGACGCGGGCGCTCCGCGGTGCCGACGATCTTCTTGCGGATGCGCGTGTGCCGCTTTGCACGGGCAAGCCGACGCTTGGTCGAGATGTCCTTGCCCACCGGCTTGCGCTTGGTAGCTGTGGTCTCGCTCATGGTCACTTACCCGTCTTCCCGACCTTGCGGCGGATGATCTCACCTGCGTAGCGGACACCCTTGCCCTTGTACGGGTCGGGCTTGCGCAGCTTGCGAATCCTGGCCGCGATCTCGCCGACCAGCTGCTTGTCAATGCCCTTGACCGACAGCTTGGTCGGGCCGTCCACGGCGAACTGGATGCCTTCCGGCGGCTCGATCACGATGGGGTGGCTGTAGCCGAGGGCGAACTCCAAGTTCGACCCCTTCTGCAGCACGCGGTAACCGACGCCGTGGATCTCCAGGTCCTTCTGGTATCCCTGGCTGACGCCGATGACCATGTTGTTCACCAGCGTCCGGGTGAGCCCGTGCAGCGAACGGCTTTCCCGCTCGTCGTCGGGGCGCTTCACCAGGATCGAACCGTCCTCGTCCCGCTCGACGGCGATCGGCTCGGCGACCTGGTGATGCAGGCTGCCCTTGGGGCCCTTCACGGTCACCGCCGGGCCGTCGATGGTCACCTCGACGCCGGAGGGGACGGTGATCGGCAGCTTTCCGATGCGCGACATTGCCGCTCCTCCTCCCTTACCAGACGTAGGCGAGGACTTCCCCGCCCACGCCCTTCTTCATGGCCTGCCGGTCGGTCAGCAGACCGCCGGAGGTCGAGATGATCGCAATGCCCAGGCCGCCCAGGACCTTCGGCAGGCCGGTGGACTTGGCGTAGACCCGCAGACCGGGCTTGGAGACCCGGCGCAGGCCCGCGATGCTCCGCTCGCGGTTCGGGCCGTACTTGAGCTCGACGACGAGCTGCTTGCAGTTTTCGCCCTCTTCGACGCGGGAGCCGGACACGTAGCCCTCCCGCTTGAGGATCTCGGCGATGTTCGCCTTCAGCTTGGAGTGCGGCATCACGACCTCGTCGTGGTATGCCGAGTTTCCGTTGCGCAGACGCGTCAGCATGTCTGCGATCGGATCGGTCATCGTCATGACCTGCTCAACCTTTCTCGTCTGGTTCCGATGGGCCCCGACCGCGCACCACCCGGGGTCCGGGTGGCCGTCTGGGCCCTGGCCTGGACGAAGTTCGGGGTTTCCCGGCCGAGCAGCCGGGTCCCTTGTCATTTCGCGTGCAAGCACGGCGTTCGCCGCGGAGCGTGGGCATCGGCCCTGGTAGCGCCTGCTGAGGGTACCGGGAACCGGCATCACCCCAGCGGGCGGGCAGTCACCAGGAGGACTTGCTCACGCCGGGCAGTTCGCCCGCGTGCGCCATCTCGCGGAAGCACACCCGGCACAGCCCGAACTTGCGGAACACCGCACGCGGCCGACCGCAGCGCTGGCAGCGGGTGTAGCCGCGAACGTTGAACTTCGGCTTGCGCGCCGCCTTGATAACCAGCGCCTTCTTGGCCATCGCTCAGTTCTCCTTGAACGGGAAGCCCAGGTGCTTCAGCAGCGCCCGACCTTCCTCATTGTTGGTGGCCGTGGTAACGACGGTGATGTCCATGCCACGCGGGCGGTCGATGTGGTCCGGGTTGATCTCGTGGAACATCGACTGCTCGTTGAGGCCGAACGTGTAGTTGCCCTTGCCGTCGAACTGCTTCGGCGACAACCCGCGGAAGTCGCGGATGCGCGGCAGCGCGATGGTGACCAGGCGGTCGAGGAACTCCCACATCCGGTCGCCGCGCAGGGTGACCCGCGCGCCGATCGGCATGCCCTCGCGGAGCTTGAACTGCGCGATGGACTTGCGGGCCTTGCGGATCTCCGGCTTCTGACCGGTGATGATCGACAGGTCGCGGACCGCACCCTCGATCAGCTTGCTGTCCCGAGCGGCGTCGCCAACACCCATGTTGACCACGACCTTGACCACGCCCGGCGTCTGCATCACGTTGGAGTAGTTGAACTCCTCGTTGAGCGCCTGGCGGATCTCCTCGCGGTAACGGGTCTTGAGCCGCGGGACGATCTTCTCAGCTGTAGTCATGATCAGATGTCCTTACCGTTACGACGAGAGATGCGAACCTTCTTGCCGTCCTCACCGATGCGGTAGCCGACCCGGGTGGGCTTGCCGTCGGAGTCCACGACCATCACGTTGCTCACGTGGATCGGCGCTTCCTGGGTGACGATGCCGCCGGACTGCGCACCACGCTCGGTCCGGGAGACCTTGGTGTGCTTCTTGATCCGGTTGACACCCTCGACCAGAACCCGCTGCTCCTGCGGCATGGCCTTGATGACCTTGCCCTTGGCGCCCTTGTCCTTGCCGGAGATGACGACGACCGTGTCGCCTTTCTTGATCTTCATCACAAAACCTCCGGCGCGAGCGAGATGATCTTCATGAACTTCTTGTCGCGCAACTCGCGGGCGACCGGCCCGAAGATACGGGTACCCCGCGGCTCGCCACCGGGCTTGACCAGCACCGCGGCGTTCTCGTCGAACCGGATGTAGGACCCATCCGCCCGACGCTTTTCCTTCTTCTGGCGGACGATGACGGCCTTGACCACATCGCCCTTCTTGACACCGGCACCCGGGATGGCTTCCTTGACGGTCGCCACGATGATGTCCCCGAGGCCCGCGTACCGCCGACCCGACCCACCGAGGACCCGGATCGTGAGGATCTCCTTGGCCCCGGTGTTGTCGGCGACACGCAGTCGCGACTCCTGCTGGATCACGTCTGACTCCTGACCCTAAGTACCCGGACCTGGCCCGAGCACACTCTGGCGCGCCAAATTTCCGACCTGACGCGCGCGGTCACTGCTGGCACGCGAACCGGCCGACCGCTGGGAGGACTCCCGGCGGCCAGCCGACCGCACACCGTTTACTTGGCCTTCTCCACGACCTCGACCAGCCGCCAGCGCTTGGTGGCCGACAGCGGTCGGGTCTCCATCAGCAGCACGCGGTCGCCGACACCGGCCGTGTTGGCCTCGTCGTGCGCCTTGACCTTGGTGGTCTGCCGCATGACCTTGCCGTAGAGGGCGTGCTTCTTGCGGTCCTCGAGGGACACCACGATCGTCTTGTCCATCTTGGACGAAACGACGTAACCCTCGCGCACCTTGCGGCGGTTGCGCTCCACGCCCTGTCCTTTCTCACTCATGCCGCGCCCTCCTCGGCGCCTTCAGGGGAAACCGTCAGGCCCAGTTCGCGCTCGCGCATGATGGTGTAGATCCGGGCGATGTCCTGGCGGACGACGCGCAGCCGCCGGTTGTTCTGCAACTGGCCCGTGGCCATCTGGAAGCGGAGGTTGAACAGCTCCTCCTTCGCTTCCTTCAGTCGCTGAACGAGCTCCTCCTCGTTGAGTTCGCGGAGCTCGGATGCGGTGACACCCGCTGCCATCAGAAGTCACCACCCTCACGGGACACGATCTTGCACTTCATCGGGAGCTTGTGCGCCGCACGGGTCAGCGCCTCGATCGCCGTCTTCTCGTTCGGGAAGGTCAGCTCGAACATGATGCGCCCGGGCTTGACGTTGGCGACCCAGGACTCCGGCGAACCCTTACCGGAACCCTGCCGGGTTTCGGCCGGCTTCTTGGTCAGCGGGCGGTCCGGGAAGATGTTGATCCACACCTTGCCGCCACGCTTGACGTGCCGGGTGATCGCGATACGGGCCGACTCGATCTGCCGGTTGGTCACGTAGCCGTGCTCGATCGCCTGAATGCCGTACTCGCCGAAGTTGATCCGGGTGCCACCCTTGGCGAAGCCCTTACGCTTCGGCGCGTGGCTCTTGCGCCACTTCACCCTGCGTGGGACGAGCACGTCTCAGCCCTCCGTCTTCTCTTCAGCCGCAGCAGCCTGCGGCTGCTCGCCCTCCGCGGCCTTGTCGGCCTTGGCGGACTTGTCAGCTGCGGCGCGGTCCGCGCCACCGGCGCCCCGGCGACGACCACCGCGGTCGGAACGGCCACCGCGCTCGCCGCGGTCGCCACCGCCGCGCGGCGGACGGACCTCGGACTCCTGCTGCTTCTGCTTCAGGCCGCCGACCAGCTCACCCTTGTAGATCCACACCTTGACGCCGATGCGGCCGAAGGTGGTGCGGGCCTCGAAGAAGCCATAGTCGATATCCGCGCGCAGCGTGTGCAGCGGAACCCGACCCTCGCGGTAGAACTCCGAGCGGGACATCTCCGCGCCGCCGAGGCGACCCGAGCACTGCACCCGGATGCCCTTGACCTGCGGCGAGCGCATGGCCGACTGGATGGCCTTGCGCATCGCGCGCCGGAAGGACACGCGGTTGGACAGCTGCTCGGCCACGCCCTGCGCGACCAGCTGGGCGTCCGCCTCGGGGTTCTTGACCTCAAGGATGTTCAGCTGGACCTGCTTGCCGGTCAGCTTCTCCAGGGAACCGCGAATGCGGTCCGCCTCGGCACCGCGGCGGCCGATGACGATGCCCGGCCGAGCGGTGTGAATGTCCACCCGGACCCGCTCGCGGGTGCGCTCGATCTCCACCTTCGAGATCCCAGCGCGCTCCATGCCGCGAGACAGCTGCCGGCGAATCTTGACGTCCTCCGCGACGTATTCCGAATACTGCTTGTCGGCGTACCAGCGAGACTTCCAGTCCGTGGTGATGCCGAGTCGGAAGCCGTGCGGGTTGATCTTCTGACCCACTACCGGGCACTCCCCTTCTGGCTCTTTCGGGACTTGGTCGCCGCCTTCGGCCGGGACTCGACCTCGACCGTGATGTGGCTGGTCCGCTTGCGGATCCGGTACGCACGGCCCTGCGCGCGCGGCCGGAACCGCTTCAACGTCGGACCCTCGTCCACGTACGCGTGGTGGACCCACAGCGTCTCGGGGTCGAGGGAAAGGTTGTTCTCCGCGTTGGCGATCGCACTGGCGAGCACCTTCGACACCGGACCGCTGGCGGTCTGCGGCGCGAACTGAAGCACGGCCAGGGCATCGCTGGCGCTCCGGCCCTTGATGAGCTCGACCACGCGGCGCGCCTTCATCGGCGACACGCGGACGAACCGGGCCCGCGCCACTGCGCGCGGGGTCTCCTCCGCGGCAGTGTCGTCGGAACGGGCTGTCATCCTGCTACCCCTTGCTCTTACTCGTTCGTGTCACAGACCCGCTCAGCGGCGCCGCGACTTCCGGTCTTCCTTGACGTGGCCCTTGAAGGTGCGGGTCGGGGCGAATTCGCCCAGCTTGTGCCCGACCATCGACTCGGTGACGAACACCGGGACGTGCTTGCGGCCGTCGTGCACCGCGAAGGTGTGGCTCAGCATGTCCGGAATGATCGTGGACCGGCGGGACCAGGTCTTGATCACGGTCTTCTTGCCCGATTCGTTGAGCGCGTCCACCTTCTTGAGCAGGTGGTCGTCCACGAACGGGCCCTTCTTCAGGCTGCGTGGCATGTTTGCTTACCTCCCTGCTCAGCGCTTCTTGCCGGTACGGCGACGGCGAACGATGAGCTTGTCACTGGGCTTGCGGCGGCGGGTGCGGCCCTCCGGCTTGCCCTTCGGGTTGACCGGGTGACGACCACCGGAGGTCTTGCCCTCACCACCACCGTGCGGGTGGTCCACCGGGTTCATCACGACACCGCGGACGGTCGGGCGCTTGCCCTTCCACCGCATGCGGCCGGCCTTGCCCCAGTTGATGTTGGCGTGCTCGGAGTTGCCGACCTCGCCGACGGTGGCCCGGCACCGGGCGTCCACGTTGCGGATCTCGCCCGAGGGCATCCGCAGCTGGGCGTACGGGCCGTCCTTGGCCACCAGCTGCACCCGGGCACCGGCGGACCGCGCGATCTTGGCGCCGCCACCGGGACGGAGCTCGATCGCGTGGATCACGGTGCCGGTCGGGATGTTGCGCAGCGGCAGGTTGTTACCCGGCTTGATGTCCGCACGCGCACCGCTCTCGATCTTGTCGCCCTGCTTGATGTTGTTCGGCGCGATGATGTAGCGCTTCTCGCCATCGGCGTAGTGCAGGAGCGCGATCCGAGCACTGCGGTTCGGGTCGTACTCGATGTGCGCGACCTTGGCCGGCACACCGTCCTTGTCGTTGCGGCGGAAGTCGATCAGGCGGTAAGCCCGCTTGTGACCGCCACCCTTGTGCCGCGTGGTGATCTTGCCCTGAGCGTTGCGGCCCGCCTTCTTGTTCAGCGGACGCACCAACGACTTCTCCGGCTCCGTCCGGGTGATCTCGGCGAAGTCGGACACGCTCGCGCCACGACGGCCCGGCGTCGTCGGCTTGTACTTGCGAATGCCCATTGTTAACGCAACCTCGTCCTAATCAGCACCGTCAGGCGGCCGGTCCGCCGAAGATCTCGATCGGCTTGCTCTCCGGCGACAGGGTGACGATCGCCCGCTTCGTGTCCTTGCGCTTGCCGTACCCGGTCCGGGAACGCTTGCGCTTGCCCACGCGGTTGATCGTGTTGACGCTGGTCACCTTGACGCCGAAGATCTTCTCGACCGCGATCTTGACCTCGGTCTTGTTGGAGCGCGGGTCCACCAGGAAGGTGTACTGCCCCTGCTCAAGCAGCCCGTAGCTCTTCTCGGAGATCACCGGCGCAAGGATGATGTCTCGCGGGTCGGCGCTCACTGCTCTGCCCCCTCTGCGGAAGACGCGGCGGCCTTGACCGACCGGCCCTTGACCGGGCCCGCGACGAAACGGTCGAGCGCGGCCTTGGTGAACACCACGTCATCGCTGTTGAGCACGTCGTAGGTGTTCAGCTGGCCCGGGTCGATCAGATGCACGTTCTGCAGGTTCCGCAGACTCAGCCACGAGTTCTCCTCCTCGCGGCGGTTGAGCACCACCAGAACCTTCTTGGCCTCGGTCCAGTTGCGCAGTGCGGTCTTGGCCTGCTTGGTGGACGGCTGCTCGCCGCCGACCACGCCGGTGACCACGTGCAGCTGGCCGGCGCGAACCCGGTCGGAGAGGGCACCGCGCAGCGCGGCGACCTTCATCTTCTTCGGGGTCCGCTGCGAGTAGTCCCGCGGCTGGGGACCGTGCACGGTGCCACCGCCGGTGAACTGCGGGGCCCGGATGGAGCCCTGCCGGGCGTTGCCGGTGCCCTTCTGGCGGTACGGCTTCCTGCCGCCGCCGGACACCATGCCGCGCGTCTTGGTGGCGTGCGTGCCCTGGCGCGCGGCGGCCAGCTGGGCCACCACGACCTGGTGCATCAGTGCCACGTTCGCCTGCACGTCGAAGATCTCGGCGGGCAGTTCGACGGTGCCGTCGGTCTTACCGTCCGGGGTACGGACATCGAGCGTCAGGCTCATCACGCACCACCCTTCGCGGGACTCTTAACCAGGACCAGGCCGCCCTTGGGGCCGGGCACGGCGCCCTTGATCAGCAGCAGGCCGGTTTCCGACTCCACCTTGTGAACCTTCAGGTTCTGGGTGGTCACACGGTCCGAACCCATCCGCCCGGCCATCCGCATGCCCTTGAACACGCGGCCGGGGGTGGCGCAGCCGCCGATGGAACCCGGCTTGCGGTGCACGGCCTGGGTACCGTGGCTGGCGCCCTGACTGCGGAAGCCGTGCCGCTTGATGGTGCCTGCGAAGCCCTTGCCCTTGCTGGTGCCGACCACGTCGACCACCGCGCCCGCCTCGAAGACGTCGGCGTTGATCTCCTGGCCCAGCTCGTACTCGCCGGCGTCCGCGGTGCGCAGCTCCACGACGTGGCGGCGCGGGGTGACACCGGCCTTGGTGAAGTGGCCGCTCCGCGGCTTGTTCACCTTGCGCGGGTCAATGGCGCCGAACGCCAGCTGCACGGCCGAGTAGCCGTCCTTCTCGGGGGTCCGAATCTGGGTCACCACGTTCGGCCCGGCCTGCACGACCGTCACCGGGACCACCCGGTTCTGGTCGTCGAAGACCTGGGTCATGCCGAGCTTGGTGCCCAGAATCCCCTTGATCTGCCTGTCAGACATAGGTCTCGTTCTCTCCAGCTACCTCGTCGCCGCGCTTACTGGATGTTCACGTCGACGCTGGCCGGCAGGTCGATGCGCATCAACGCGTCGACCGTCTTCGGCGACGGTTCGAGAATGTCGATGAGCCGCTTGTGCGTCCGCATCTCGAAGTGCTCCCGCGAGTCCTTGTACTTGTGCGGGGAGCGGATGACGCAGTAGACGTTCTTCTCCGTGGGCAGCGGCACCGGCCCAACGACCCGAGCGCCGGTGCGCGTCACGGTCTCGACGATCTTGCGCGCGGACGCGTCGATCGCCTCGTGGTCGTAGGCCTTGAGCCGGATGCGGATCTTCTGTCCCGCCATAGTGGCTTGCCGTTCCTCTAGTCTCGTGCCGCGGTTTGGTCTTGGGTGCGGGCGCACCGCACCCTCGCGGGGGTGGTGCTCCACGCGGCCTCAGCCTGGTGTCGTCCCGATGCCGGGAGGCGCCACAGCTCTCAGTCCGCCCCTGTTCAGGTATCTGGTGCCCGGTACCCGCGGTCGGGCGTGTCGCCCGGCTACCGCATACCGGTCCCCTCGAACGTCGCCGACGGGATGGGCCTTGCGGCCCGTACACCTTCTTGTGCCCTGCTCGGTCCACCGCCGGGAACCCGGCGATTCAGCTACCGTCTGAGAACGGTCGGCGAACCGGAACAAGGGCGCGAGGCCCTCGCAGCAAGGCGGCCGGAGCTTCGAACCTAATCGACTTCGGTCCGTTCACAACCCGGCCGCCCTGAACGAGCAACCTATACAGGATGACATACCTGTTCAGCCAGCCCAAACCGGGGGTGGCTTTTTCGAAGATGGCCCGGACTCACCTTGCGTAGGTGGTCCCGTGTTCGGTCTGCTCTGCAAAGCAGAGAGGGCCCGTCCCCGAGTACACGGGGACGGGCCCTCGCCACGTCACTTGAGGATCTTGGTGACGCGACCGGCGCCGACGGTGCGGCCACCCTCGCGGATCGCGAAGCGCAGACCTTCGTCCATCGCGATCGGCTGGATCAGCTGCACCGACATTTCGGTGTTGTCGCCCGGCATGACCATCTCGGTGCCCTCGGGGAGGGTCACCACACCGGTCACGTCGGTGGTACGGAAGTAGAACTGCGGCCGGTAGTTGTTGAAGAACGGCGTGTGCCGACCACCCTCGTCCTTGGACAGGATGTAGACCTGCGCCTCGAAATCGGTGTGCGGGGTGGTGGTGCCGGGCTTCACGACGACCATGCCGCGCTCGACCTCTTCGCGCTTGATACCGCGAATCAGCAGGCCGACGTTGTCACCCGCCTGGCCCTCGTCGAGCAGTTTGCGGAACATCTCGACACCGGTGACGGTGGTCTTGATCGGCTTCTCCTTGATACCGACCATCTCCACCTCCTCGTTCACCTTGATGACACCGCGCTCGATGCGGCCGGTGACCACGGTGCCGCGGCCCGTGATGGAGAAGACGTCCTCGATCGGCATCAGGAACGGCTTCTCGATCTCGCGGACCGGGTCCGGGACGTTCTCGTCCACCGCGTCCATCAGCTCGACGATCTTCGCGCCCCACTCGGCGTCGCCCTCCAGCGCCTTCAGCGCGGAAACGCGGATCACCGGCACGTCGTCGCCCGGGAACTCCTGGGCCGACAACAGCTCGCGGACCTCCATCTCGACGAGCTCGAGGATCTCCTCGTCGTCGACCATGTCGGCCTTGTTCAGCGCCACCAGGATGTAGGGCACGCCGACTTGGCGGGCCAGCAGCACGTGCTCACGCGTCTGCGGCATCGGGCCGTCGGTCGCCGCGACCACCAGGATCGCGCCGTCCATCTGCGCCGCACCGGTGATCATGTTCTTCACGTAGTCGGCGTGACCGGGGGCGTCCACGTGGGCGTAGTGGCGCTTCTCGGTCTGGTACTCGACGTGCGCGATCTGGATCGTGATGCCGCGCTCTTTTTCCTCCGGCGCCTTGTCGATCTCGTCGAACGGCGTGAAGGGGTTCAGCTCCGGGTACTTGTCGTGCAGCACCTTGGTGATGGCCGCCGTGAGCGTGGTCTTGCCGTGGTCAACGTGACCGATGGTCCCGATGTTGACGTGCGGCTTGTCCCTCTCGAACTTCGCCTTCGCCACTGGATTGTCCTCCTGGACTTGTTAACTTTCCGCCGTACGACTTGTTGTGCCAGGCGGAGTCCTGTCGGGTAGGTGACGAGCGGGCCACCGATCCCGGAAGAGCACTGCCCTTGCGGGTGGCGGCCCGTCCGCCGCCGAACTGGAGGGGATTGCTCCCCGGTCGCCTTCGCGAGGCGTTGCCTCATGCTCGGTCCCGGCCGGGACCGAGCAGCGGGTCACTCGCCCGTTGCCTTGGCGATGATCTCCTTAGCCACGTTCGCCGGAACCTCGGCGTAGGAGTCGAACACCATCGAGTAGTTCGCGCGCCCCTGGGTCTTGGACCGCAGGTCGCCGACATACCCGAACATCTCCGACAGCGGCACGAGAGCCTTGACGACGCGGGTACCGCTGCGCTCCTCCATGGCCTGGATCTGACCACGGCGGGAGTTCAGGTCGCCGATGACATCGCCCATGTAGTCCTCGGGCGTGGTCACCTCGACCGCCATCATCGGTTCGAGCAGCGCCGGGGACGCCTTGGCGGCGGCTTCCTTCAGCGCCATCGAACCCGCGACCTTGAAGGCCATTTCCGAGGAGTCGACCTCGTGGTACTGGCCGTCGAGCAAGGTCACCTTCACGCCGACCAGCGGGTAGCCGGCCAGCACGCCGTACTGCATCGCGTCCTGCGCGCCCTGGTCCACCGACGGGATGTACTCCCGCGGGATGCGCCCACCGGTGACCTTGTTCTCGAACTCGTAGGTCGCGCTCTCGGACGTCTGCTCGATCGGCGAGAGTCCGATGATCACGCGCGCGAACTGACCGGAACCACCGGTCTGCTTCTTGTGCGTGTACTCGTACTTGTCGATCGACTTGCGGATCGTCTCGCGGTAGGCCACCTGCGGCTTACCGATGTTCGCCTCGACCTTGAAGTCGGACTTCATCCGGTTGACGAGCACCTCAAGGTGCAGCTCGCCCATGCCCTTGATGATCGTCTGACCGGTCTCGTCGTCCAGCTTGACCTGGAACGTCGGGTCTTCCTCGGCGAGCTTCTGGATCGCCGTGGACAGCTTCTCCTGGTCGGCCTTCGTCTTGGGCTCGATGGCCACCTCGATGACCGGCGCCGGGAAGGTCATCGACTCCAGCACGATCGGGTTCGCCGGGTCGCACAGGGTGTCGCCGGTCGTGGTGTCCTTGAGGCCGATCACCGCGTAGATGTGACCCGCCTGGATCTCGTCGACCGGGTTCTCCTTGTTGGAGTGCATCTGGAACATCTTCCCGATGCGCTCCTTGCGCTCCTTGGTCGAGTTGATGACCTGGGTGCCCGAGGAGACCTTGCCGGAGTAGACCCGGACGTAGGTGAGCTTGCCGAAGAACGGGTGCACGGCGATCTTGGACACCAGCGCGGAGAACGGCTCTTCGATGCTGGGCTTGCGCTCGGCCGGGGTCACGCCGTCGGGCAGCAGGCCCTGCACCGGCGGGACGTCCAGCGGCGAGGGCAGGTAGTCCACCACCGCGTCCAGCATCGGCTGGACACCCTTGTTCTTGAACGCCGTACCGCAGAGCACCGGGAAGGCCTCGCGGCTGTTGGTGAGGTTGCGGATCCCGCTCTTGATCTGCTCCTCGGTCAGCTCCTCGCCGCCGAAGTAGGCCTCCATCAGGGCCTCGTCGGACTCGGCGACGGCCTCGATCAGCTTCTCGCGGTACTCCGCGGCCGTCTCGGCGAGGTCGGCCGGGATCTCCTCGACCTCGTAGTCCTCACCCTTCTTGACCTCGCCGCGCCAGGTCAGCGCCTTCATGCGGACCAGGTCGACGACGCCCTCGAACTCGGACTCGGCGCCGATCGGCAGCTGCAGCACCAACGGCCGGGCGTGGAGGCGCTCCTCGATCGTCCGGACCGTGTAGTAGAAGTCGGCGCCCAGCTTGTCCATCTTGTTGACGAAGCAGATGCGCGGGACCTCGTACTTGTCCGCCTGACGCCAGACCTGCTCGGACTGCGGTTCGACACCTTCCTTGCCGTCGAACACCGCGACCGCGCCGTCCAGGACGCGCAGCGACCGCTCCACCTCGACCGTGAAGTCGACGTGGCCCGGGGTGTCGATGATGTTGATCTGGGTGTCGCCCCAAAAGGTCGTGGTAGCAGCCGAGGTAATGGTGATACCCCGCTTCTGCTCCTCTTCCATCCAGTCCATCGTCGCGGCGCCGTCGTGCACCTCGCCGATCTTGTACGTGATCCCGGTGTAGAACAGGATCCGTTCGGTCGTGGTGGTCTTGCCCGCGTCGATGTGGGCCATGATGCCGATGTTGCGGACCTTGGTCAGGTCAGTCAGCACGTCACGTGCCACGAGTTTCTTCCCCGTTCCCTAACAGCAGGTGCAAATCCTGAGACAGATGCAAGCTGTCGAATCGGTGTGCCGAGGCGGGCAAGGGCCGACCCGACGTCACCAGCGGTAGTGCGCGAAGGCCTTGTTGGACTCCGCCATCTTGTGCGTGTCTTCACGCTTCTTGACGCTCGCGCCGAGACCGTTGCTCGCGTCCAGCAGTTCGTTCATCAGGCGCTCGACCATGGTCTTCTCCCGGCGCTGCCGGGAGTAACCGACCAGCCAGCGCAGCGCGAGGGTGGTGGAGCGACCGGCCCGCACCTCGATCGGCACCTGGTAGGTCGCGCCACCCACGCGGCGGCTGCGGACCTCCAGGGTGGGCTTCACGTTGTCCAGGGCACGCTTGAGCGTGACGACCGGGTCGGTACCGGTCTTCTCCCGGCAGCCTTCCAACGCCGCGTAAACGATCCGCTCGGCCAGCGAGCGCTTGCCGTCCACGAGGACCTTGTTCACCAGCTGCGTGACCAGCGGCGAGCCGTACACGGGGTCAGCGTGCAGCGGCCGCTTCGGGGCCGGACCCTTGCGGGGCATCAGCTCTTCTCCTTCTTCGCGCCGTACCGGCTGCGAGCCTGCTTACGGTTCTTCACACCCTGGGTGTCAGCGGAACCGCGGATGATCTTGTAGCGCACGCCGGGGAGGTCCTTCACACGGCCGCCACGAACGAGCACGATCGAGTGCTCCTGCAGGTTGTGGCCCTCGCCCGGGATGTAGGCCGTGACCTCGATGCCGCTGGTCAGCTTGACACGAGCGACCTTGCGCAGTGCCGAGTTGGGCTTCTTCGGGGTGGTGGTGTACACGCGGGTGCACACGCCACGCCGCTGCGGGCTCCCCTTGAGCGCCGCGGTCTTGGTCTTCGCGACCTTGTCCTGGCGGCCCTTACGGACCAGCTGCTGGATGGTGGGCATGGACCGGCTTTCTGTCAGCGTTCGCGTCTTCTGGTACTCGACCAAGCGGCCGCTCGTTCGAGCTTCGGCGTGCCCTGGCGTCGAGCACCTGTCAGGCACTGTGTTTCGGGACTCCTCCCGCACCACGAGGTCGGGCGTGTCGCCCGCTCCTCGGCCTTTCGGCGCCGATGCGCCCCAATGGGAACTACCCCAGAGGGTTGTCGAGAGGAGTTCCACACATCCTCGGCGCTAACGCGGTACACCAACAGCTGGCGACCACGTCATGCACGGGCATGCGGATCGACCCGATGGGTGTCGGGTCCGATAAACAAAGATACCTGCCCCGTTCTCAGAGGGTCAAAACGGGGTCCCCCTTGACCTGCTCGATCACCCGGCGCCGCCACCTCTGAGTGCGAGCTCACGTCTTCTTGACTCGACACTCTACCCACCATGACAAGGGCGTCCCGCCAAGCGAGATGCATCACACCGAACGGTCACACCGCAGGCCAAGCCGCGTGCCGGTCTCAGGCCTCGGCGAGCCAGCCGTCGGTGACCAGGGAGGACGGCGGCGGTGCCGCCGCCGAACTGGCCGTAGGCCGGTTTCGCAACTCCGGAGATCACCTGGAACCCGGTGCACACCCGGTGCCTGCGGTAGTCCCGCCCGGTCGCTGCGGCGGGGCGGACCGACTTGGCCTCCGAGGCGGCCCCCTCGGCAGCCACCTTCTACTTGGCCTCCCCCTCGAACGTGTGGACGACGCCGTTGATGCGCCGGGGCGCGGGCTTGGGTGCCGGAAACTCCGGGCCGGGCTCGTCACCGGCCGCGCGTCGCGCGGGCTCCGGCGCCGCCGACCACTGTGGACGGACCGGGTAGCGCTCGTTCCAGTCCTCGTCGGTCGGCGGCTCGAGCGCGGACCGGCCCGGCTGAAACGCGCCCCGGCCGAACTCGGCCACGCAGTCCAGCGCCATCTGCTCGACGACGTCCCGCAGCTCCAACTCGGCCAGCCAGTCGACCGGGAGGGCACCGACGCCGAGCAGCGCGCCCACGATGTTGCCGCAGATAGCGCCGGTGGAGTCGCTGTCCCCGTCGTGGTGCACCGCGATCCGCAGCGCGAGCTCGACGTCCTCGCCGCCGACCAGGGCGGCGCACACCGCGATGGCCAGCGCCTCTTCGCCGACCCAGCCTCCGCCAAGCGTCTCGGCGACCTGCTGCGGGCTCGGCACGCCCGCCTCGGCGAGGTCGACGGCGGCTTTCAGCATCGCGCTGGTCTCCTCGTGGTCCTCCCAGGTCTCCAAAACCTGCAAGGCCAGCCACACCCCGTCGTCGAGGCCACGGCCGAGCAGCGCCTGCTGGACGATCACCGCGAGCGCGCCGGCGGAGTGGTAACCGGCGGGGTGGCTGTGGGTCAGCGCCGCGGTGCTGGCCGCGAGCCGGAATACCTCGGCCGGATCGGTGGAGCACAACGCGACCGGGGCGGCACGCATCACGCCGCCGCAGCCCTTGGAGTCGTTGATCCGCTCGGTGAACGAACCGGCCGGGTGGCCGTCACCGAACCGGGCCAGCGCGCGGAACACGGTCTTGCCGGGTGCCCGGGTCTTGAACAGGCCGGGCACCTCGACCAGCCAACCGTCCGGCGCGGGGTAGTCGGCGAGGAACGGCCCGGCGGCGGCATCCCACTCAACGCCCTGGGTGTGCAGCCAGCGCTGGTAGGCCAGCTGTACCTCGGCCAGCGGCTCAGCGGTGCCGAGCATGCGGTTCGCGACGCTGCCGCGGATCAGTCCTTCGGCGGTGAACAGCGTCATCTGGGTGTCGTCGGTGATCGCCCCATGCACCCCGTACGCCTCGCGCAGGCCGCTCGGGCCGTCGGGACCGAAGCGCTCGGCGATCTCCGAGGCGGTGATGAACTCCAGGTCCGCACCGAGCGCGTCACCGAGGGCACCGCCGAGGAAGCAGCCCAGCACGCGCTCGGTCAACGACGGGGCGCTGTCGTCGGGCCGGTCCGCCTTGGCGTGTTCACCACGTGCGATCGGCGGCACCGCCGGCTCCGGCGGCTTTGGCCCGGCGGCGGGGGTTTCTGCCGCTCCCCGGGGTTCGCCGTTCGACGGCTCGCGCTCGTCGACATCGGACGGCCCGCCCGCACCGAGGTCATCCACGTCCGGCAGGACCGTCTCAGCCGCTGCTTCCCGGGAGGTTTCCGCAACTTCCGGCAGGTCTGCGGAGTCGGGTTTCGGCGGCTCGGCGGCGCGACCCTGGGTCTCGGAATCGGCGACGGCGGCCGCGACCTTGGGCTCACCAGCGTCGGCGGCTGCGACGACGTCTTCGTCCGGCTTCACGCCGAGTTCGGCCGATTCGAGCTCGATCGGCTCCGGTGGCTCCAGGTCGACGGGCTCGCGCTCCACGTCCGGATCCGCCTCGGATCCTGCGCGTTCAACGGGGCTGGAGCCCTGTTGAACACCGCCGACTTCCTGCTCTTGCCCGCGCGCATCATCTTCGAAAGCGTCCGGAAAGGACTCCCCGCGAATTGATTCCGGCGGCTCGATGAACGTTGCGGGCCCGACGACCGCCCCCTCCGCCACCGCGTCGGCGGCATCGGCGTCCGGCAACTCCAGCTCGGCGAACTCCAGCGATGCGACGGACCTGCCGGATGCAGCCGCCGGCTCCGGAGCGGCGGAGATGTCATCGGCGTCCGGCACGACGATCGGCGCTTCTTCCGCCGACGCCTCCGGCTCGACCGCGGGTTCCGGGACCAACGGCTCCGGGTCAGCCGCCGAAGGAACGGCCTGCGGCAACTCGCGTTCCGACGCGTCCAGCGTCGGGGCCGTCTGCTCCCGCTCCGCGACCGGTGCCGACCAGTCCTCGACCGGGGACTCATCCGGCGTCACGGCAGCCGGTGCCGACTCCCAGTCCGGCGCCGGGACTTCCTCGGCCGAGGTCGAGAACTCCGCCGCCTGCGGAGCAACCGGGGCCGCCAGCGACGGGAAGGCCCCGAACTGCGAGTCGGCCTCGGACTGCGCCCGCTCCCGCGCAACCGGATCCACCCAGGCGTCGACGGTCGGGAATACCGCGTTGGATTCGAGCGGCGCTTCGGCTGAGCGCAGCTGCGACACCGGGATCGGCCCGGTGCTCGACGGGTCGGTGAATTCGAATGCCACCGGCTCCGCCCGACTTCCGGCGCTGACCGCCGGGAACGTCGGTCCTCCGATGTTTCCCGCGCTGCGGTTGCTGCCCGCATCACTCCAAGAACCGTCGCGCTGGGCACGGTTACCACGAGCATCGCCGCTCGGTGCGGGAATGCCCTGCGGGGGCGTGTCGACGGTGTCCAACCCGTCCGATGCCGGTACCGGTCCGGCCGTGATGGCCGGCAACACCATGGTCTGCTCGGCGAAGCCTTCGACGGTGTTCGGCAGTTCGCGCGGCCCACCGAGCTGCCGGGGGTTCGGCGCGTACCGCTGAACCCACTGTGGCGGCGGTGGCGGCGCGAATGCCTCGGTAGCGTCCTGGCACAAGATCTCGATGATCTCGCGCAGCTCGAGTTCGTCGAGCCACGGCGTGGGAATCCCATCGAGCCCGTAGATCGCCCCGGCGAGCTGCCCGGCCAGCGCCCCGGTCACGGCGCTGTCGCCGGAGTGGTTGACCGCCATGATCACGGCGTCGATGAAGTTGTGGGAGGCGGCGACCGCCGCCAGCGCGATACCCAGATCGCCCGGTCCGGTCCGGGTGTCGAACTCGATGTCCAGCTGCGTCGGACTCGGACGGCGGCCCCCATTGGTAGCGAACATCGCCGCGTGCGCTGCGCGCAGCGCGCCATGTGGCGACGCACTCCCGGCGAACGCCCGGTGCGTCTGCCAGGCTTCGACCGCCCCCCACAGGCTGTACCCGAGCAGGAGTTGGGCGAGCACATCGGCATGCAGTTCGGTCGCGGTGACCGCGCCGCTGTCCTTCGTCAACAGCGCCGCAGTCGTTCGCGCGTCCAGGTCAACGACTTTGAGGTCTGGGCTCCACAGCGCGAGCGGTGCCGTCCACACGATGCAGTCGCTCAAGCCCTGGTGAATGGGCGGCTCGCTGGACGACTGGTAGGTGTTCGGGAACGCCGGTCGGTGTACGAGGTCACCGAGGCCGAAGAGCGCGGGACCGCCGGGATTCCGGGTGGAGTACAGCTCGGGACGCTGCAACAGCCAACCGGTCGGGTCGCTCGCCGCGTACTTGGACATCGCGTATGTCCACGGCACGCCCTGGGTGTGCAACCAGGCGAGGTGGTTGCCCTCGATCGTCGGCACGGCCGACTGCTCCCCGACCGCCTTCGCCCGCAGCAGCGCTTCGAGGGTGAACACGGTCAGCTGCGTCAGGTCGGTGACCGCGCCGCGCCGCCCGTACACCGGCAGGTAATCGACGACGCCCTGCGGCCCGAACCACTGCTGGATCTCGGCGGTGGTGGCGTTTCGCACGCCGGACCCGAGAGCATCCCCGACCGCCCCGCCGAGCATGGCGCCGCGGAATCGATCGGCCCAGCTCAGCGACGAGCCCGGTTGAGCGTCGGTCATCGCGATGTCTCCCTCTTGATCACCAGGCGGGGTAACGCCGGGTCCACCCCGGATCGGTCGGCGGCCCGGGGCTGAACTCGACCAGCGCATCCTTGGCCAGCGCCGCGACGAGTTCGCGCAACTCCAGGGTCGCCAGCCAGTCCGGTGGAATGGCCCGCGTCCCGTAGATCGCCCCCGCAATGTTGCCGCACACGATCCCGGTCGAATCCGAGTCCCCCGAGTGGTTGACCGACAAAAGCAACGCATCCCGGAGGTTGTCGGTGGCCAACACGGCATAGAGCCCGATCGCGAGCGCCTCCTCGCCGACCCAGCCCTGACCGAGGGCGTCCTTGAGCTCCTCGGGAGTGACGGGACCCTTCTTGGCGAGCTCAACCGCGGCGTCGATGATCTGCAGCTGCTCCTCGTGCCCACGCCACCGCAGCAGCAAATCCCGCGCCATCCGAACGCTTTCCGGCAGCGGCACGGCCCGGATCAACTGGTGCACGATCACCGCCAACACCCCGGCGGACAGAAAGCCACTGGGGTGGCTGTGGGTCAGCGCGGCGGTCCCGACGGCGGCGTAGAACACCTCGGCAGGATCGTTGGACCACACCGCCACCGGCGCGGCCCGCATGACTCCGCCGCTCCCCTTGGAATCGTTGATCCTGAACTGGGGGCTGGCATGCCGGTGCGTCTGCGCGAAATTCGCCAGCGCGGACATGCACGTGCTACCCGGAGCCCGAGCGCTGAAAAGTTCCCGATGAGTGATCAGCCACCCGTCGGGCTGCCGCAAATGCCTCGTGTAAGGACCACCGGCCCGCTCCCAGGGCTGGTTCTGGGTGTGGAACCACCGCTGGTAAGCGTGCTGCACCTCGGGCACGGGATCGTTGTCGGACGGATTGATCCGCCGGGCAACGTGCGCCCGGATGAGCCCTTCGAGGGTGAACAGCATCATCTGCGTGTCATCGGAAATCTGCGCAACGCCGTCGCGCAGCACCGGAGCGGTAAGCCCGGCATCCCCGTAATGCTGCCGAATCAGCCCAATGTCATGGAACTCGATGGCATAACCGAGCGCATCCCCCACCGCCCCCGCGAGCATCGACCCCATGAACCGCTCATGGGCGTCCGGCGGGGCCTCCGCCGATTGGGCCTGGGCAGCTGGTTGCGGCTGCTGGGTGTCCGCGCCCGGCTGTTCTGCCTGCCGAGCCGCGGATTCCTGAGCCAGCTGTGGGAGCAGCCCTAAAACCGTTCCGAGACCCTGGATCAGGAGCCGCAAGCGCAGTCCTTGTCCCGCCTCGGAAGGGTTGAGCTCGATCCAGAGTTCGGGGTCGGTCGCGCCCAAGTCGAACAGCTGCCGTCCGGGAATTTCGCGCACGGCGTCGCTTTCGTCCGGCACCAGCTCTCGCGAGGTGAACGCGAAGATTGCCCGCTTACCGTCGATCTCGACGATTTGCGGCGCGTTCTCCTCGTCCGGGTCGACCACCACCAAGGGGCTCGCTTCGGCGAACGCCTCCGCAAGTCCGCCGAGATCGGTGTAGCCGTGGAGGACACGCCAGAGCACCAGGTCGAGATGGGCGTGGAACCGGCGCTTGGCAAAGGCGGGTTGCGGCAGGAACTGATCGTTGACCCAGGTCTCCCCGGTGAACTCGCCGTTCGTACCGATGCAACGCCCCCCGATCACGTTCTCCGTGGTCACAGGGGCGCCGTCGGGCAGCGTGTGATCGGTGTAGTAGATCCAGGAATCCGGGTGGCTGCGCGCGTAGTCCCGAGCGCCATCGGTGATCTCCGGAAGCGGCGTTTCGGTCAATCGGTACGACGCGTGCATTTTCGCGCCCTCAGAAATATTCTCAGCCATGGCCAGGACTCCGATCGTGGTATGACGATTTCCATTGAAATCGCCATACCCCTCCGCCGTTCAACCGGTCCACCACCATCCACTTTGGACGCGTGCCGTCTTCTCGATCTTGTCCTGCGGCGAGAACCGTATCAACCGCACGCACGAGGCCGGGCCGGATCGGCTGTATTTCCCGTTAACCGACGATCACGATCAGGTCGCCACGCGACGAGAACGGGTCAGCCCAGGGCCATCGCAGGGCCATCTCAGCGCCCCTCCGCCGCAGCCGACGCCAGACACAGTCATGCCCCCGGTACAACACCGGGGGCACCACTGCGCACATGCCTCACCGGTCGAACCGGCCAGCCCTCACCGCTCGGATAAATTTTGAAACGTCGGCCGTGACGACCGGCCCTTCCGGGTCTTTGGAGTCGCGTAGTGCATCGAGCGTGCTAGCCACTTCCACGCAATCAGAACCATTCTGACTGCGACTAGATTTCTTCCATCTACGTGTCACGGTTTTTCTCCAACCTTTCAAAAACTCCGGAAATAAGCTTGATCGAGTCGTGTTCGTTCAATGCCGCTGACTGAAGCTGTTCAATCGCCTCCTGGTAAGCTGAGACATCATCCTCTTCGTGTAGCAAGAGCGTTGATCGTCGGTTCTCAAGTTGGACGATCGGGGTAGCGTTGTCCGAGTCAATCAAGGTAAACGCGCCCTCTAGCGCAGGGTGCCAGCCACTTTTGTATGGGATGACTCGCAGGGAAACGTTTGGTCGCCCGTTCATTTCGCCCAGGTGCCGAAGTTGCTGAGCCATGACTTTTCTGCTGCCTACAACCTGATGTAGCACCGCCTCGCCGATAAGGCCGACGAACCGAACAGGTTGGGCGCGCGTTATCGCGTCGCGCCGTCCCACGCGAATCGCGATCCGTGTGGGTATCTCACTTGGCGGTACGCCACCAGCGCTCATGATTGCTTGGATGTAGCCGCGGTCTTGTAGTAGCCCCGGAACCAGGAGGGGGGCGACAGCTGTTATCAACGTTGCGGTTTGCTCAAACTCGATCAGCGCACTTAGTTGCTGTTCACGTTCCGGTAGAGTCGTTGCAACCCAAGGCGGGTTCTTTGAATCGTATGCGAGTGCCACAATCTCTTGGAAACGTTCACCATTCACACCTAGCGCCGTCAGAATCTGCGCAACTCGCTCAGGCGTCAGTGGACGCTCCGCATTTTCCCATCGGGATATCTCGCCGGAATGACGACCAATCATGCTTGCCAATTCACGCAAGGTAATGCCACATTCCTTGCGGACTTTGCGCAAGGCTATACCCAACGCACGTCCCTTTGGCGTCGTAGCCACGTGTTCGCTCCTGTTGTCCGCCGCTACAGCAACCGCCCTGGCTCAGAGGTTCACCCGCTGCGCTCACGGTAACACGATTGCCACAGTTGCTTTGTTGCCATCATGATCCGTTACATCCAAATCGATGGTAAGCTACCAAAACCGCGGTAGAATGTTGCAAACGGAGGAATCGTGGCTGATCGGGCCATAGTTCCAGTACCGCCGAACGCCCCTCGACACCGCCACTGCGGGCATGCGGCGATTCGAAACCTTTTCAAATCCGGACCTTGCAGCCGCGTGGGCGAAGGCCCCAAACCCCGCCCTTAGCGTCCTGGCCCGATCTTGGAGAACGTTCATGCCGCACCGTGTGTTCGTTTACGGCTACGCCGTCCTTTTCGCCTGTGACGCCGCAAAATGCTTATTCACGAACGCAGACCAGGCCGTGGTGGCTCAGCATGAACACGACGCTCACGGCCCTGGCTGGATGGCCGCGACGACGGCCGCCGTTAATCCGACGATCGAGGGGCGTTTGATGCCGACGAAAATTCCGCACGAGACACTGATGTTCGTATACCGGTGCACGCACGATGAGTGCGAATTCTCCGATCGATACTGCGATGTCGTAGCGGATCACGAACGCGACGCGCATGCCCGGCAGTCCCCCAGCCTTCCGAACCACACGAGGGCGCGCCGTGAGTTCCGCACCAAATGAGAACACGATCGGCGATTCGCTGTTTTAACGAGGCTACCCGGAAAACAGACACCGAAATCCCATGAAATCACGGGCCAAGACGCCACCACCCCACGGCACTCTCCGCAGATACCAGCACCACGAGTGCAGGTGTTCGCCCTGCAAAGCCGAGCACACCCGATACCGCAAGAACAGGCGACTCCGAAACGCCCGGCGCGCCGTCCCGGCAGGCAGACACGGCACCCTCTATGCATACGACGAGTTCGGCTGCCGGTGCGAGGCGTGCCGCCACGCCAAAAGGGACTACCGAAAGGCATGGGCGTCCCGCCCCGTACGCGAGCACGGCACCAGGGCGTCCTACTCCCGGGGATGCCGGTGCACCCCATGCAGGAAGGCCGCCAGCGACTACCAACGACAGCGCCGAATACGGCTCAAAGCGACACGACAGACCGCCCAACCGTAGCTCTTTTGTCTCGCCCGGGCCCCTTGTTGCTCGGGGCGCCGATCACCTCGGGCACGCAACGCATCGCATTGTCCCGGTCGCGCTGGGGTCCCGGGCGGGTCCTCGACTACCCGGCCCGTTCCCACTGAGCCATCAGTTCAGGGTGCCCCCCTTGACCCGATCGGGCTCGCTGCCAGTAGTCAGCGCCGGGGAAAGTCGGCGCGGGACGTGACGCCAAGGCGGTTCCAGGTGTTGATCACCGTCGCTGCCCACACGACGACGCTGAGCTGCTCTTCCGAGAACGCCTCGGCGGCTTCCTCCCAAACATCGTCGGGGACCCCGCCGGGCAGGTTCGTGATCGCCTCGGTCAACGCCAAGGCGGCCCGCTCCTGCTCGGAGTAGAGGTCTGTTTCCCGCCACGCGGCCAGCAGGTCGAGCCGCTGCTCCCCCATGCCAAGCTTGCGCGCGTCCCTGGTGTGCATGTCCAGGCAGAACGCGCAGCCGTTGAGCTGGGACGCCCGAATCTTGATCAACTCCAGAAGGTCCGGGGCCAGGCCCGCCCGGTCGGACTCCTCGGCGACCGCCTGCGAGAACGCAAACATGGCGCGACTGGCGGCCGGACTGGTCTTGTGCAGGTTGATACGCATTCCACTCACCTCCCCAAGCTAGGACCGACCGGCCCACCGAAGTGGTCCAGTTCCACCCCACTCGGATGGTCCAGTGGAATCTCGGTTCGCCCGGGGCCGGCGGCGACATCGCCGGCGACCAAAGGCCGGGGGCGCGAATGCGACACTTCGGTAGGGTCGATTGCTGTGACAGTTGGATGGTCCACTTCGCTGGATCTGCACCTGGATTGGGTGGGCCGACCCGACAGCCGCAAGCTGGCCGAGGCGCTGCGCACCGCGATCCGCGACGGCCGCCTCCCGGCAGGCAGCCGCATCCCCTCCACCCGTGCGCTGGCGCACGACCTTGGCGTCGCCCGCGGCACTGTCACCCGCGCCTACAACCAGTTGGTCACCGAGGGCTTCCTGCTGTCCCGCCAGGGTGCGCCCACCACCGTCGCCGAACGGCTGGCGAGCCCCGACCCGGTCGCCGCCCCGACCCGCCTGGAAACCCCCGCATCCCGCTGGGACTTCCGCCCCGGCCGACCGAACCTCAGCTCCTTCCCGCGCCGGGACTGGATGGCCGCTAGCCGCCGCGCCCTGCAAACGACCCCGGCGGGCGATCTCGACTACGGCGATCCGCAGGGGCATCCGGCACTGCGCGAGGCCCTCGCCGACTACCTCGCCCGAGTCCGCGCGGTGGCCACCACGCCGGACCGGATTATCATCTGCAACGGCTACTCCCAGGCGTTGTCGCTGCTCAGCAATGCCCTGCACGACCAGGGGCTGGACTCGATCGACTTCGAGGACCCGTCCCTGCCGAGCCTGCGCGCGATCCCGGCCAGCCTTGGCATGGCGGTGCGCGGCGTGCCCGTCGACCGCGACGGCATCGACGTCGCGCAGCAGCACAGCCAAGCCGTGGTGGTCACCCCGGCGCACCAGTTCCCGCTCGGCATCACCATGAGCTCGACGCGCCGGATGGAACTCGTCCAGCTGGCCAAGGCCGAAGACCGGCTGATCATCGAGGACGACTACGACGGCGAGTTCCGCTTCGACCGCCAGCCCATCGGCTCGCTGCAAGGCATGGCACCGAACCACATCGCCTACGCCGGCACGGCCAGCAAGACCCTCGCCCCCGCCCTGCGGCTCGCGTGGCTCGCATTGCCCCCGCAGCTGGTCGCGCCGGTCCGCACGCTCAAAGAACACAGCGGACTGCACGCCCCGCTGTTCGAACAGCTGGCCATGGCGGAGCTGATCCGGTCGGGAGCCTACGATCAGCATGTCCGCCGATCGCGCGCCGTGTACCGGAGGCGACGGGAGCAACTCCGCGATGCGCTGAGCGGCATGCGCGCGAACCACCGGCCCTACCCGGCCGGGATTTCGGCGGGCCTGCACATCACCCTGCAGCTCGACCCGGAGGGACCGACGGAGCGAGAAGTCCTGACACGGGCGCGGAAGCACTCGGTGGAACTTGAGGTGCTCGGGCCGTACTGGGTTGCTCCCGGAGAGCACCCGCCCGGCGTGGTCATCGGCTACGCCGCACCCGCGGAGCACGCCTTCCGCCCCGCGCTACAAGCATTGGTCACCGTCCTGCAGCGGTGACCCGAGCGGGCGCCACCGCCGCGGCGCCCGACATGTCCGCACCACCAACCGGGGGAACACCTGTTCTAATATTCTGGTTCCCCTGCCGCGACGAACAGGAGTACAGCGTTGACCGAAGAGCAGACGAGCACCGAGCAGACCGCGTCGGCCCAAGCCGAACCGACGCAGCCCGAACCGACGCAGCCCGAGTCACCCCAGGCCGAGTCGGCGCAGCCCGAATCCGCCGCGTCCGCTGAGACCGCCGAGCCGGCGGCGAAGAAGCCACGGGCCCGCAAGCAGAGCACGGCCAAGAAGATCCGGACGGTCGAGCTCACGCTGACGGTCACCGGCAGCGCCGACGGCGAGTGGCAGGCCGACCTGATGCATTCGGGCAAGCGCGTCGTGCAGGGCCTGCCGGTCGCTGCGGCCGCGGTGTCCAAGGCCGCCGCCGAGCTGCACCAGGACATCTCCGACACGATCGAAAGCGTGTTGCACGAAGCGCGTCAGCAGCACGAGGCGAAGCTCGCCGAGCTGGAAGCCGAGGTCGAGCGGGTCCGCAAGGCCCTCGCCGAACTCGAGTCCTGAGACTTCTTCCCACCGCTCGCACACCCTCGGGCGTCGCCTCGAAAATGGGGCGACGCCCGGCCTTTCCGCCCCTGGCTGTGCGACGCGAACCCGGAAATCAGCGGTGCGGCATGCCGTGTCGGCCCCTCGACGACACGGCACGCCACACGGCCTGGCCCCGGTCGTTGCGACCCCGACCGAGCTACCAAACAGTAACCACGCAGTGGGAGACTCCCAGATGCGGTGGGAGTCTCGCAACACCCGTACCGGCCAGTCGATCAAGTCCTATGCTACGCCGCATGACTGGCTCCCCCCGAGCACGAGCGCTCGCCCGAGAGCTGCGCGCGGCCCGGAAGTCGACCGGCATGTCGATGCGTCGGCTCGGCGAACGACTGGGCTGGTCGGAGTCCAAGGTCAGCCGGATCGAACTCGCCCAGCATCAACTGAGCGAGACGGATTTGTCCAGTGTTCTGGTGATCCTCGGGGTGACCGGCGCCGAACGCGAGAAGCTGCTCCGGCTCGCCCGCGACCTCGACCAGCCCGCCTGGTGGGAACTGGGCCTGGACCTATCGCCGCAGCTGACCGCGTTGCTGGACGCCGAGCAGCGCGCCACCCGAATCACCCAGTTCTCCTTGGTCGTGCTGCCCGGCCTGCTGCAAACCCGCGGCTATACCCGGGCACTGTTCAGCGCGTACGGCGTCCCGCCGGAGCAGATGGACCGCTACATCGAGTTGAGCCAACTCCGGCAGGGCATCCTGCACAAGGAAGAACCGGTCAGCTACGACCTCTACGTCGACGAAAGCGCTTTGTGGCGGCCCATCGGCGGGCCGCGGGTGATGATCGAGCAACTCAAGCACCTGCTCCGGGCGGCCGAGGCGGCGGACATCCGGATTCGAGCGATTCCGAACGCGATCGGCGCTTACGCCGGCCTGCTCGGCGCGTTCATGCTGGTCGACTTCGTATACGACCGCCCGACCGTGCACCTGGAGCAACGGTGCGCGATCGGTATCCTGGATGCCCCGGACGACGTCGCGGTGTTCGTCGAGACGACCGAGCACCTCCGGGAACTCGCGCTGGGCGAGTCGGATTCCCGGCGGCTCATCAAGAACTACGTGCGTCAGTACGAACAACGGCAGCCGCCGGAATAGGGACACAGTCACGTATCACCCGATCGGTCCTGACTCGACGGCGGCGAGCTGCGACCGCGAACGCGCGCCGACCTCCAGAAATTTTTCGCTACTCGCCCCATCGCGGCAGCTGATCAGCAATCATCGTCGGTCAGAACCAATCAGCACTGCGCCGAGGAGGCGAGTCATGCCAGCGGATCTGGATGATCTGCAACGCAAGCTAGAAGCGCTCAAGGAAGCCGGCCGCCGGGCCGAAGAACAGATGGGCGACTTCAGCCGAATGCGGGAGCAGATCAGCGAGCTACAGGCTTCCGCCACCTCCGCCGATCGCTCGGTCACCGTCACCGCCGGCCCCGGTGGCGTCACCGGAATCCAGTTCACCCAGGACGCGCTGCGGCAATCGCCCGCCCAGCTGTCCGGCACCGTCATGAGCACCCTGCAACAGGCGGTCGCCGAAGCCGCCCGCAAGCAGGCCGAGATCGTGCAGGAATACGTGCCGGACAGCGATGTTCGCGAACGCGTGCTGCGCACTCAGGACGAGCTGTTCGCCGCCCCGGTCGAGCAGCCGCGGAATGCGCCGGACGACGACGAATTTCCGGATTCCTTCCTCGACGGCGGGCGGTGACGATGCCCGGCTACAGAGCTTCCGCCGACGCGATCATGCGCTGCGGCACCAACGTCGACCGGATGAACGCCGACGCGAAGTCCATCAAGGACAAGGCCGCCGGGGCGGAGGTCCCGGAGATCTCCTGGGGCCTGCTCGGCCTGGCCACCACCTACAGCTCGTACCGCGATCTGCTGGAGAAGTTCAAGCAGCACCTCGACGAGATGGCCGAAGGGCTGACCAAGGCGGGCGAGGATCTGACCGCGTGCGGCAAGGAGTACCAGGACGCCGACCAGTCGATCGCCGACATGTTCAGCAAGCTTTTCGGCGACCTGACCAAGGGCGCCGGCAGTGGGGGCGGAGGCGGTTCCTGGTGACCAGCAATGCGGAAGCGATCAGCGAGAACAGCGCGCTCAACCCGGCCGCGTCGCCGGTCGACGGCTCGGCGTTCGGCAAGTTGCCGTTCGTCAAGGACATCATCAGCGCCAACGACCACGCCGGGAAGGGCGACGTCGAAGCGCTCAAGGGCGACATCGAGAGCTACCTGTCCAGCGCGACCAGTTTCGCGCTGGACCCGATGGGTTTTCTCATCGGCACCGGGGTCGAGTTCGTGATCAACTTCGTGGCGCCGGTGCGTGACGCGATCCAGCTCGTCACCGGCGACAGCGAAGCACTAGCCAAGGGCGCGGAAGCCTTCGCCGGCGTGCAGGGCGAAATCGACAAGCTGGCGCAGAACCTGACGAACACGCTCGACACCGAGCTCGCCAACTGGGACGGCGAGGCCGCCGACGCGCTGCGCAAGAAGATGGCCAAATTCATCGAGGGCGTGCAGTCAACCGGCGGCCAGGCCAACAACCTCTCCCAACTGCTGCAGATGAGCGGCACCATGATGCAAGCGGCCGAGGGGGTCATCAAGGGCATCCTCGCCGACTTCCTGACCTGGGCCATCACCACCTGGATCACGGCAACGGCGTCGGCGGGCCCGACCTTCGGCGGCTCGATCGCCGCGGCGACCGCGGTGACCACGGCCGAAGCGGGCATCACCTGCGCCCGGGCCGCCCAGCAGATCCAGAAGATCACCAAGATCATCGGTCACATCATGGACGTGATCACGGCCATCAAGGCGATCCTGGACGCCATCCGCATCTACGAAAGCGTCCAGCAGATCACCGACGGAAAACCCGGCGGTGACGGCGGGAAAGGCGCCGCCGACATCGGCAGCAAGGCCCTCGGCGACACGAAAAAACAGCTCAAGGACGGCAAGGGCATCGCCGATCAGGTCGCGAAGGGCAACACCGCAAAGGCCGAGCAGGACGGGTACACCGTCGACGGCGACGGCGACGTCGCATCGGTCAGCGACGACGGAACACGCACCAAGCTCGACGCGAACGGCAACCCCGTCCGCGACGCCGACGGCAACCCCGTCACGTCCCGCGAATCCACCCCGAGCTACGGCGCAAAGGACGTCGCCAAGTCCGGCTTCAACCAGGTGGCCGGCGGCCTCGGCACTGCAGCCGACGCCCTGGAGAAGCAGGCGAAGGAAGGCGGCTTCACCGAAGTCCCGCCGGACCAGACGATCAGCGGTGACCTCAACTGGTGAACCAACCGAGCAAATGATGGGTGAGGGGCATCCTTGACCCGCCAAGGATGCCTCTCACCTCGAAGGATTCAGCTGAACGGGAGCTGAAGTTGGGGCAACGGCGTGTGCTGCTGGTCGGCTTGTGCGGCCGCGGGGTCCTGGAAGGCGGCAGGCGGAATCCAGCTCGTCAGAAAATGCGCCCAGCCGAGCAGATCATCAACCGCTTTGGGATTGAAAAGCCTTTCCCCGGTCCAGCAGATGACCTTGCGCCCGGAGAAGCGAAAGTATGGCCGTGCCTGCACATCCAGGCCCGCATAAGTGCCGAACGAGGCGTACAACCAGTTCAGTCGTTCCGGTGTCGCCACGGCCTGCACGTACTGCGGGCTGGCACCGGAGAGGTGGTACGTGAACGCTTCGAGCGACCGCGACGGATCACCGATCTGCACCGTCGCGACCGGGCTGGTTTGGAACGGCCTTCGGGAGCGGTTGAACCTGAACAGGTTCAGCACGTCGTCCAGTTTGTCCCGTTGCTGCTCGACCAAGAGCTCCGGGACAGGAGCCGGCAACTCCAGCACCGCGACACTGGTCATCGATGTACCGGTATGAGTAGTGGAAGTCGATACCTGCCGGTCGGCACCCGGCGAATAGTAAGAACCGCTCGGCGCCGAGTGCTGGTAGGAATTCGCAAGCTGCATGACCAGTGCCGGCATGCCTTCATGAAGACCGGCCAGTAGCAAGGAAATCGCTTTGCGCCGGTACTCGTGGAAGGGCGGCCCGGGTAGCTGTTCCAGCACGTCCGTCGGCACGTCCCGTGCGATCCGCCAACCCTGCTGCGCCGCCCACTGCTGAAACGGGTCCCCCGGCATTGGCTGCGACCCGGGAACGTTCATGATCCACCTCCCGTCACCGTCGCACACGCTAACGGCTCACGGCCGCCCGGCCAACCTTCGCCGCAAGCAACTGTTCGGACGCGGCGGCCACCTCAGTGACCACGGCCGAAGCAAGTGCCGTGTCCAGGAACGTTGGCCGGGTAATCGAGGGGCCCGCGCAGCGAGATTGGCGATTTTCCCCGAAGCGACCCGCACCGTGCGGTCGGGTGCGCCCCCGAGGTGATCTATACCCCAACCAAGGTTCCCGGAGTAGGCACTGCCCATGCGCCGCCCCGTCTCGATGGGTTCAGCTGAACGGGAGCTGAAGTTGGGGCAACGGCGTGTGCTGCTGGTCGGCTTGTGCGGCCGCGGGGTCCTGGTATGCGGCGGGCGGGATCCAGCGCACGATCTCCTGCGCCACGCCAAAGAGGTTGTCTAGCACGGCGGGCTCCTTGAAATTGCGGCCGCACCAGACGATGACCTTGCGGCCGGAGAGCCGGAAGCAGACCTTGCCCAAGGTCGTGTTGGACGCCGGGCCTCGCCCCTGGTTGTAAAGCCATTGCGTGCGTTCGATCGTCACCATCGAGCGCACGAACCCCGCCGAGGCACCGGAAGCGTGGTAGACGTTCAACGCGGCGGGCCCGACATCGACCGCTCCGCCCTGGATGAGGTCCTTGGAACGGTTGAAGCTGAAAATGTCCAGGATGTCGTCGAGCTTCTCCCGCTTCTCGTCCAGCACCAGCTCCGGAACCGGTGACGACAACTCCAGGACCACCACGCCGCAGGTCGACACCCGCTTGGTCGTCTTCGACGTGCTCACATACATGTCCGTGCTCGCCGAGTAGTACGAGCCGCCCGAACTGGATTGCTTCGAGGTGTAGTCGATGTGCATCGCCAACGCGGGCATCCCCTGGTACGGCCCGGCCAGCACGACCGGCACGGACTTGCGCCGGTACTTGTGAAAAGGCGCGCCCGGCAACTGGTTCAGCACACCATCGGGCACGTTCCAGGCAATACGCCACCCGAGCCGCGACGCCCACTCCACGATCGGAACACCCGGCTGCTGCCCAGGGTGGTTCATGATCCACCTCCCGTCACCGTCGCACACGCTAACGGCTCACGGCCGCCCGGCCAACTAGGGAGTGTTTGTAGCGGTGCCGGTAACGGAACCTCAGACGCCGCGGGGGCTCCGGGACCCCCGACTTATGTTCGGCCGGCGCACACGAATCGCCACGGCAGCGTGAGAACTCCACGCCCGCCCGGTGCATCGCACGCAGTTGAAGACGGACAAGGGCCCCTGTCCGGAGGAGTCGGACAGGGGCCCTTTGGTCAACTAGCCACTTCAGCGGTAGTCGCGGCCGAAGTCGTAGTCGTCCAGCGGAACCGCCGCACCGGTGCCGGTGCCGAACACATCCGGGGTGTAGTAGCTGTCGTCGTAGGACGGGATCGCGTACGCCGCGGCCCGTGCCTCCTCCGTCGGCTGCACCTGGATGTTGCGGTACCGGTTGATGCCCGTACCGGCCGGGATCAACTTACCGATGATCACGTTCTCCTTCAGCCCGACCAGCTTGTCACTCGCGCCCTCGATCGCGGCGTTGGTGAGGATGCGGGTCGTCTCCTGGAAGGAGGCCGCCGACAGCCACGACTCGGTGGCCAGCGACGCCTTCGTGATACCCATCAGGACCGGACGGCCGGACGCCGGGTCGCCGCCCTCGGCGACGACGCGACGGTTCTCCGCCTCGAACTGCGAGCGCTCGACCGGCGAACCGGGCAGGAACTCGGTGGCACCCGAGTCGATGATGATGACCCGGCGCAGCATCTGGCGGACGATCACCTCGACGTGCTTGTCGTGGATGCCCACACCCTGCGAGCGGTACACCTCCTGCACCTCGCGCACCAGGTGCAGCTGGGCCTCGCGCGGGCCCATCACGCGCAGCACCTCGTGCGGGTCGACCGCACCTTCCAGCAGCTGCTGGCCGACCTCGACGTGGTCGCCGTCCTGCAACTGCCGCTCGGTGCCGTCCACCGAGATCGCCGCGAGCCGCTGCCGCTTGGACAGCTTGTCGTAGACGATCTCCTCGCCGCCGTCGTCCGGAATGATGGTGATCTTCCAGTAGCGGTCGTTGTCCTCTAGCCGGATCCGGCCCGAGGTGTCGGCGATCGGCGCCTTGCCCTTCGGGACCCGGGCCTCGAACAGCTCCTGGACACGCGGCAGACCGGTGGTGATGTCGTCACCGGCGACACCGCCCTGGTGGAAGGTACGCATCGTCAGCTGCGTACCCGGCTCACCGATCGACTGGGCGGCGACGATGCCGACGGCCTCGCCGACGTCCACCAGCTTGCCGGTGGCCATCGAACGGCCGTAGCAGACCGCACAGACACCGACGCCCGACTCGCAGGTCAGGACGCTGCGGACCTTGACCTTGGTGACATTGGCGGCGAGCAACTTCTCGATCGCCGGGTCGCCCAGGTCGGAACCGCGGGCCAGCACGATGTTGCCGTCGGAGTCCGTGACGTCCTCGGCCGTCGTGCGGGCGTAGACGCTGGTCTCCACGTGCGCGTCGCGCAGCAGCTTGCCGTCCGCCAGCAGCTCCGCGATCGGCATTTTGATGCCGCGCTCGGTGCCGCAGTCCGGCTCGCGGACGATGACGTCCTGCGAGACGTCCACCAGACGACGGGTCAGGTAACCCGAGTCGGCGGTCCGCAGCGCGGTGTCGGCCAGACCCTTGCGGGCACCGTGGTTGGAGATGAAGTACTCCAGCACCGACAGGCCCTCGCGGAAGTTCGCCTTGATCGGGCGCGGGATGTACTCGCCCTTCGGGTTCGACACCAGACCACGCATACCGGCCAGCTGGACGACCTGGGTCATGTTACCGGCGGCCCCGGACTTCACGATCATGCTGATCGAGTTGTCCTCCGGGAAGTTCGCCTCCATGGCCTCGGCGACCTCGTCCTTGGCTGCCGTCCAGACCTTGACCAGCTCGGCGTTGCGCTCCTGGTAGGACAGCGCACCGCGGCGGTACCGCTTCTCGACCTGGTCGGCCTTGGCCTCGTAGGAGTCCAGGATCTCGGTCTTGGCAGGCGGCACGACCACGTCGCTGATCGACACGGTCACACCGGAGCGGGTGGCCCAGTGGAAACCGGCGTCCTTGAGCTTGTCCAGGGTCTGCGCCACGGTGACCATCGGGTACCGCTCGGCCAGGTCGTTGACGATCGCGGCCTGCTTCTTCTTCGGCAGCAGGTCGTCGACGAAGGCGTAGTCCTCGGGCAGCAGCTCGTTGAACCACACCCGGCCGAGGGTGGTCTCGGCCAACCACGGCTGACCGGGCTCCCAGCCCTCCGGCATCTGGTCCTTGTTCGGCACCACGTCGCGGAGCCGGATCTTGATCTTGGCCTGCAGGTCCAGTGCGCCGCGGTCGAAGGCCATGATGGCCTCGCCGACCGAGGAGAACGCCAGGCCCTCGCCCTTGGCACCGTCCACCAGACGAGTCAGGTGGTACAGGCCGGTGACCATGTCCAGACGCGGCATCGCCAGCGGCCGACCGGAGGCCGGCGACAGGATGTTGTTGCTGGACAGCATCAGGATCCGCGCCTCGGCCTGGGCCTCGGCCGACAGCGGCAGGTGCACCGCCATCTGGTCACCGTCGAAGTCCGCGTTGAACGCTTCGCAGACCAGCGGGTGCAGCTGGATGGCCTTGCCTTCCACCAGCTGCGGCTCGAAGGCCTGGATGCCGAGGCGGTGCAGCGTGGGCGCCCGGTTGAGCAGCACCGGGTGCTCGGCGATGACCTCTTCCAGCACGTCCCACACCTGCGGGCGCTGGCGCTCCACCATCCGCTTCGCGGACTTGATGTTCTGCGCGTGGTTGAGGTCGACCAGCCGCTTCATGACGAACGGCTTGAACAGCTCGACCGCCATTTCCTTCGGCAGACCGCACTGGTGCAGCTTCAGCTGCGGGCCGACCACGATGACCGAACGGCCGGAGTAGTCGACGCGCTTACCGAGCAGGTTCTGGCGGAACCGGCCCTGCTTGCCCTTGAGCAGGTCGGACAGCGACTTCAGCGGCCGGTTGCCCGGGCCGGTGACCGGACGCCCGCGACGGCCGTTGTCGAACAGCGCGTCCACGGACTCCTGCAGCATCCGCTTCTCGTTGTTGACGATGATCTCGGGGGCCCCGAGGTCGATCAGTCGCTTGAGGCGGTTGTTGCGGTTGATCACCCGGCGGTACAGGTCGTTGAGGTCGGAGGTGGCGAACCGGCCACCGTCCAGCTGCACCATCGGACGCAGGTCCGGCGGGATGACCGGCACGCAGTTGAGCACCATGCCGCTCGGGTCGTTGCCAGTGGCCTGGAAGGCCGCCACGACCTTGAGCCGCTTGAGGGCGCGCAGCTTCTTCTGGCCCTTGCCGCTGCGGATGGTCTCGCGCAGCAACTCGGCCTCGGCGCCGATGTCGAAGGTCGACAGCAGCGACTGGATGGCCTCCGCGCCCATGCCGCCGGTGAAGTACTCGCCGTACCGGTCGTAGAGCTCGCGGTACAGGATCTCGTCGGCGATCAGCTGGCGGGGCTCCAGCTTGGTGAAGGTCTCCCAGATCTCGTCGAGCTTGTCGAGCTCGCGCTGCGCCCGGTCGCGCAGCTGCTTCATCTCGCGCTCGGCGCCTTCCTTGACCTTGCGGCGCTGGTCGCTCTTGGCGCCCTCGGCCTCCAGCGCGGCCAGGTCGGCCTCAAGCTTCTGGGCCCGGGCCTCCAGGTCGGCGTCGCGTTGATCGGCGACCCGCTTGCGCTCGACGCTGATCTCGCTCTCCAGCGTCGACAGGTCGTTGTGCCGCATCTCGGTGTTCACCGAGGTGATCACGTAGGCGGCGAAGTAGATGATCTTCTCGAGGTCCTTGGGGGCCAGGTCGAGCAGGTAGCCCAGCCGGGACGGGACGCCCTTGAAGTACCAGATGTGCGTCACCGCGGCGGCCAGCTCGATGTGGCCCATCCGCTCGCGACGAACCTTGGCGCGAGTGACCTCGACGCCGCAGCGCTCGCAGATGATGCCCTTGAAGCGCACCCGCTTGTACTTACCGCAGTAGCACTCCCAGTCCCGGGTCGGGCCGAAGATCTTCTCGCAGAAGAGCCCGTCCTTCTCCGGCTTCAGGGTGCGGTAGTTGATGGTCTCGGGCTTCTTGACCTCGCCGTACGACCACTGGCGGATGTCGTCGGCCGTGGCGAGGCCGATGCGGAGTTCATCGAAGAAGTTGACGTCAAGCACGTCGGGTCTTCTCCCTTGGTCGGAAGGTGCTGCCCTGGGGCGTGCCCCAAAGAATCAGCTCGTGCCAGGTTGGGTCGGTCGCCGGTCCGCGAGATCACTCCCGCGGACCGGCGGCGAGGGTCAGTGCGCGATGTCGTCGACCGACGGCGACTCGTTGCGGGACAGGTTGATGCCGAGGTTGGCCGCGGCGCGCTCCAGGTCCTCGTCCTCGCTGTCGCGCATCTCGATGGCCGCACCGTCGCTGGAGAGCACCTCGACGTTCAGGCACAGCGACTGGAGTTCCTTCAGCAGCACCTTGAACGACTCCGGGATACCCGGCTCGGGAATGTTCTCTCCCTTGACGATCGCTTCGTAGACCTTGACGCGGCCGACCACGTCGTCGGACTTGATCGTCAACAGTTCCTGCAGCGTGTACGCGGCGCCGTAGGCCTGCATGGCCCAGCACTCCATCTCACCGAAGCGCTGACCACCGAACTGCGCCTTACCACCCAGCGGCTGCTGGGTGATCATCGAGTACGGACCGGTGGACCGGGCGTGGATCTTGTCGTCCACCAGGTGCGACAGCTTGAGGATGTACATGTACCCGACGGCGATCGGGTACGGGTACGGCTCCCCGCTGCGGCCGTCGAACAGCTGGGCCTTGCCGTCGCCGCCCACCATCCGCTCGCCATCGCGGTTCGGCTTGGTGGAGGCGAGCAGCCCGGTGATCTCCTCCTCGCGCGCACCGTCGAAGACCGGGCTGGCGGTGTTGGTGCCCGGATCCACGTCGTAGAGGTCGTCGGGCAGGCGCTTGGCCCACTCGGCGTCTCCGTCGATGGACCAGCCCTGCGAGGCGATCCAGCCGAGGTGCGTCTCCAGCACCTGGCCGATGTTCATCCGTCGCGGCACACCGTGCGTGTTCAGGATGATGTCGACCGGGGTGCCGTCCGGCAGGAACGGCATGTCCTCGGCGGGCAGGATCTTGCCGATGACGCCCTTGTTGCCGTGGCGGCCGGCGAGCTTGTCGCCGTCCTGGATCTTGCGCTTCTGCGCGACGTAGACCCGCACCAGCTGGTTGACGCCCGGCGGCAGCTCGTCGTCGTCCTCGCGGTTGAACACGCGGACGCCGATGACCTTGCCGGTCTCGCCGTGCGGCACCTTCAGCGAGGTGTCGCGGACCTCGCGGGCCTTCTCGCCGAAGATCGCGCGCAGCAGCCGCTCCTCCGGGGTCAGCTCGGTCTCGCCCTTCGGGGTGACCTTGCCGACCAGGATGTCGCCGCCCTGTACCTCGGCGCCGATGCGGATGATGCCGCGCTCGTCGAGGTCGGCCAGCACGTCATCGGAGACGTTCGGGATGTCCCGGGTGATCTCCTCGGCACCGAGCTTGGTGTCGCGGGCGTCGACCTCGTGCTCCTCGATGTGGATCGAGGTGAGCACGTCGTCCTGCACCAGGCGCTGGGACAGGATGATCGCGTCCTCGTAGTTGTGCCCTTCCCACGGCATGATCGCGACGAGCAGGTTCTTGCCCAGCGCCATCTCGCCGTTCTCGGTGCACGGGCCGTCCGCGATGACCTGCCCGGCCTCGACCCGGTCGCCCTCGTTGATGATGGGCTTCTGGTTGATGCAGGTGCCGTGGTTGGACCGGGAGAACTTCTGCATCCGGTACGAGCGGCGGGTGCCGTCGTCGGCCATCACCGTGACGTAGTCGGCGCACAGCTCCTCGACCACGCCGGCCTTCTCGGCGGTGATCACGTCACCGGCGTCGACCGCGGCGCGCAGCTCCATGCCGGTGCCGACCAGCGGCGATTCGCTGCGCAGCAGCGGCACGGCCTGACGCTGCATGTTCGCACCCATCAGGGCGCGGTTGGCGTCGTCGTGCTCCAGGAACGGGATCATCGCGGTCGCGGCGGAGACCATCTGCCGCGGCGAGACGTCCATGTAGTCGATCTCGGTCGGCGCCAGCAGCTCGACCTCGCCGCCCTTGCGTCGGCCCAGCACCCGCTCGTCGACGAAGTTGCCATCGTCGTCGATCGGCGCGTTGGCCTGCGCCTTGACGTAGCGGTCCTCTTCGTCGGCGGTCAGGTAGTCGATCTGGTCGGTGACCCGGCCGTCGACGACCTTGCGGTACGGCGTCTCGATGAAGCCGAACGGGTTGACCCGCGCGAAGGTGGCCAGCGAGCCGATCAGACCGATGTTCGGGCCTTCCGGCGTCTCGATCGGGCACATCCGGCCGTAGTGCGAGGGGTGCACGTCACGGACTTCCATGCCCGCTCGCTCACGGGACAGACCGCCCGGGCCGAGCGCGGAGAGCCGGCGCTTGTGCGTCAGGCCCGCGATCGGGTTGGTCTGGTCCATGAACTGGGACAGCTGCGAGGTGCCGAAGAACTCCCGGATCGCCGCCGTGATGGGGCGGATGTTGATCAGGGTCTGCGGAGTGATCGCCTCGACGTCCTGGGTGGTCATCCGCTCCCGGACGACCCGCTCCATGCGGGACAGGCCGACCCGGACCTGGTTCTGGATCAGCTCGCCAACGGTGCGCAGCCGCCGGTTGCCGAAGTGGTCGATGTCGTCGACCTCGACCGGCACCGTCTCGCCCGGGGCGGCACCGCGCGCGGGCATCTCGGTCTCGGCCGCGTGCAGCCGGACCAGGTACTCGATCGTGGTGACGATGTCTTCCTCGGTCAGCACGCCGGTCTCGTAGGGCATGCCCAGGCCCAGCTTCTTGTTGACCTTGTAGCGGCCGACGCGGGCGAGGTCGTAGCGCTTCTCCTTGAAGAACAGGTTCTCCAGGAGCGTCTGCGCGCTCTCCTTCGTCGGCGGCTCGCCCGGACGCAGCTTGCGGTAGATGTCCAGCAGCGCCTCGTCCGTACCGGCGGTGTGATCCTTCTCCAGGGTCGCCATCAGCGTCTCGGAGAAGCCGAACCGCTCGCGGATCGCCTCGGCCGTCCAGCCCAGCGCCTTCAGCAGCACGGTGACCGGCTGGCGGCGCTTGCGGTCGATGCGGACGCCGACGGTGTCGCGCTTGTCGACGTCGAACTCCAGCCACGCGCCGCGGCTGGGGATGATCTTGACGCTGAAGACGTCCTTGTCCGTGGTCTTGTCGACCGACTGGTCGAAATAGACACCGGGGGAACGGACGAGCTGGGAGACCACGACCCGCTCGGTGCCGTTGATGATGAAGGTCCCCTTGTTGCTCATCATCGGGAAATCACCCATGAACACCGTCTGGCTCTTGATCTCGCCGGTGGTGTGGTTGGTGAATTCCGCGGTCACGAACAACGGGGCCGCATACGTCATGTCCTTGTCCTTGCACTCCTCGACGGAGGCCTTGACCTCGTCGAAGCGTGGATCGGAGAAAGACAGCGACATCGATCCGGAGAAGTCCTCGATCGGGGAGATCTCGCCAAGGACCTCCTCAAGACCGCCAACCGGATTCTCCTCGCCGGCGTCGACCCGGCGCTGGAACCAGGCCTCGTTACCGACAAGCCATTCGAAGGACTGGATCTGCAGGTCTAGCAGGTTCGGCACGTTCAACGGCTCGCGGATGTTCGCGAACGAGACCCGCTTGGGTGCCCCAGGGATCCCCGACGTGTAGTTGGAAGCTGCAGAGACCTTGGTCGCGCGGGAGACTGCCAAGATGCGTCCTTCCGGGACTCTGAACTGGCTACAGCCGCGTCGGCGAAAGGTGGCCGGGGAAAGTGGCGACGGGCCCACATCCGCTGGCACAGTCCGCTAACACAACTGTCAAGGGTGCAATGGCGCCCACGATCCGACGGCCCGGTGCTGTGTCGACACGCCGTGTCGACCCCTGAGGCAGACGGAAAGAAGGCAGCGCAAAGTAGCAGTCTAGCCGGAACGACGCCAGCTGTCGAGGGGGCCCACCGATGGCGACCCAGCCCCGTGTTGAGGACCAGAGTGAACCCGCGCGCGCTCGCAGTCAAGAGATCACGCTTCGATCACCCTCGTGGCGCAAAACACGATCACCGGAAGTCACCACCGGCAACCCCTTTTTCCCTGGTCAGGAGCATACCTGCGGGTAACCCGCCGAGCCTCGGCGCGCCATCGGCGACACCCCGCCGAACGGCTCTTGACACGCCTGCCAGAACCGCCCCGGAACGTGACGAGAACCTCAACGTCCGGGATCGCCCGCCCTATTCCCGGGCGCGGCCGAACGGAGTCATTCCCGAAGCCGACGCTCCAAATTCACTCCGGGTGCCCATATCGCCACTACCCGTCATTGCCGGCCGCGGAATTCGATCTTCGCGATTTGGATCTTGCTCGGGTGCTTCCCCATTCTCCCGCCGACGCGGGGCGTGACCACGTGCTGAGCGCGAGTGGCAATGGTCGCGGAGGGGCCGTCAGCACTCCCGGGACGAGTATTTTCTCGTCGGCGGAGATCTGACGAATCGGACCGTTGGCCACAACTGCCCACCGGCCCGATCTCAGGTAGTGCACGCGGGCTACTCGGCGGCCGGTTACGCCGGTAGCGTGATACGCCCCACCGCGTTGCGACGCAGGTGCCCCGGGCGAGCAGGCCACAGGAGAACGTTCGATGACAGACGATGCAAGCCGCGCGAACGAGCGGTTCCGCGGGCTGCAGCGTTGGACGGGAGGCCAGGACCGCGGCGGTTCCAGCTCCAGCTGGTTCGCCGCCGAGCCGGCGGACGCCGCGCCCCCGCACCGGCAATCCCCGCAGGAAACGCAGGAGCCCGAACCCCGGCGCAGCGCGGAGCAGCGCTACGCCGACGCGATCGCGGCGATGAACAAGATCGTCACCACCTTCGATTTCGCCGAACTGCCCTGGGTTACCGAAGTGTTCCGGGCCACCGCCGGGGTGCTGCATGACGGCGACCCGGCGCGCGCGGGGGTGCTGAACAACCTCGGCAGCGCCGCGCAGCTCACCCACCTGCGCAGCGGCGAGCTGGCCGACCTGGAAGACGCGATCTCCTACTACCGGTCCGCGACGTCCGCGGCCGACGACAGCGACCGCGATCGAATGCTCTACCGGTGCAACCTCGTGCTGGCGCTCACCGACTTCGCGAGCAAGACCAACAGCGCCGCAGCCGCGGCGGAGAGCGTGCGGATCGCGCGGGAGACCGTCGAGCAGACCCCGCGGCGCGACCAGCGCCGGGCGATGGCGTTGCTCCGGCTGGCAAACGCGCTGAAACTGCACGCCAAGCTGGCCGATGCGCCCGAGTCCGACGACGAGTCGGTCACCGTGTTCCGGGAAGCCGCCCGGATCTCCCCGGCGAACGACCCGGCGACCTCCGAGCTGCTGATCAACCTCGGCGCCGCACTGCTGCGCCGGTACGAGCGGGGCGGCCCGTCCGAGGACCTGGACGAGGGCATCAAGCACCTCGGGTCCGGCGCCGGGGCCCTCGCCGACGGCGAGCCCCGGCGCGCCGCGCTGTGCCACCTGGCCAGCGCGCTGCGGCGGCGCTTCCAGCACAACGGTGATCTGACCGACCTCAACTCGGCCATCAGCGAGCTGATCGGGGTTCTCGGGGTGCTCAGCAGCGGACACCCGCTGCTCGGCACGGCGGTCTGGAACCTGGCGGCGGCCACCGTCGAGCACGTGGACGCGACCGGCGAGGCGAGCCAGCTGCGCCGCGTCTTGCGGCCGATCGCCCCGGCGGCGCGCGCGATGTCCGCTGACGATCCAAGCCGCGCTGTCGCCCTCACCGCCTACGCGACCCTGCTGCGCAGGCATTTCCTGCACGGTGCGGAGGCCAAGGCGCTCGATACCGCCGTCGCCGCCGGGCGGGCCGCGGTGGAGTCGGCCACGGCGAAGCAGCGCGGCGCGGTGTTGAACTCGCTGATCAACACGTTGATCGGCCGTTTCGAGCACGGCGGTGACAGTGCCGACCTAGACCGCGCTGCCGAGCTCGCGCGCGAGGCGGCGAAGGACGATGCCGCGGCGCAGCCCGCCGCCTGGACCCAGCTGGGGATCGTGTCGGCACACCGATTCCAATTCACCGCCAAGATGCGGGACGTCGAAGCCGCGATCGAGCTGTTCGATCAGGCGCTCATCGCGATGCCCACGAATGCGCCCAGCCGCGCGGGCGTGGCGATCCACCTCGGTCGGGCCCTGCAAACGATGCACCAGCGCAGCGGACGTCGCCGTTACTACCGGTGGGCTCGCAAGGTCCTCATGGACGCCGCCGAGCAGCCCAACGCCCCTGTTGACCAGCGCCTTCGAGCCGCCAGCCTGTCCGGCCGGATCGCCGCGCAGACGCATCGGTGGTCCGAGGCGCTGGAATCGTTCGAGCTCGCGGTAGAACTGCTGCCGCTGGTGACGCGCGGCAAGCGAGTCGTCGCCTCGCCGGCCGCGCAGCAGCGGTGGGCGATGATCGTGGCCGACGCCGCGGCGTGCGCGCTGGAAAGCGGCGATCCGGAACGGGCCGTGACGCTGGCGGAGTACGGGCGGTCGGCGATCCTGGCGGACTTCCTGCCCACCGGCGGGGAGTTCGGCGAACTCCACCGCACCCACCCGGACCTCGCGGACGAAATGGTCCGGCTGCGGCGGCTGCTGGACCGCCCGGTCGACGAATCGGCGCTGGCCGAGTCCGACGACCGGGTCCGGCTGGCAGGCGCCTGGAATGAGCTGCTCGCGGAGATTCGCGCGGTGCAACCCGGCCACCTGTTGCGCACGCCGTTTCCGGAACTGTCCACCGCCGCGCCGGACGGTTCGGCAGTGCTGGTCAACCTCAGCCGCTACCGGTCGGATGCGCTGATCGTCATCGCGAATCGGGTGCTGACCGTGCCGCTGCCGAAAGCGGACCCGGACACCGTGGCCGAGCGGGCCGCCGAACTGCTGGCCGCCGCGCAGCAGGACGACCACGCCACGGTGGCCAACGTCCTCGACTGGACCTGGCACCGCATCGCGCGGCCGGTCCTGGACCGGATGGGCTACCTGACCACGCCCGAACCCGGTGCCCGGTGGCCGCGGATGTGGTGGAGCGCCCTCGGCCCGATGGCGTTTCTGCCGGTGCACTCGGCGACCGCGAAGACCGGGGAGTCCACGTTGGACCGGGTCGTGTCGTCGTACACCCCGACGCTGGGGTGCCTGCTCCGGGCGGCGAAGCGACCGCTGCCGGAGAAGGGCTCGGCGCTGGTGGCGGCCGGTTCCGCTGCGCTCGTCGGGCGGGAATTGCCGCCACAGAACCAGGTCCTGGCGCAGTACTGGCCGTCCGCGGAGATCGTGTCGGTGGAGAGCACCAGCGCGACGGAGATGCTGCGGATCCTGCCGAAGCACCCGTGGCTGCATGTCTGCGAGCCGAGCTCGCAGTTCCCGGCGCAGCCGGCGGCGGGTCTGCTCTTGGACCGCGAGTCCCCGCACCGGCCGCTGGGGCTGGTGGAGCTCGGGCAGGTGTCGTTAGAGGAAGCGGAGTTCGGCTACCTCGGCCAGTGCGCGACGGCCGCCGACCCGCCGTGCGCAGCGGCGGTATCGCTTCCCGGCGCGCTGGGCTTCGCCGGGTTCACGCACGTCATCGGCACCCTGTGGGAGGTCGACGAGGACAGCGCGGTGCAGGTGCACGCCGACGTCTACGGCGCGGTGTTCGGCGGCGCGGAGTACGACACGGACCGCGCGCCCTACGCCCTGCACAACGCGGCCCGCGAACTCCGCGCCCGCTATCCGGAAGAGCACTGCCTCTGGTCCGCCCACGTCCACATCGGACCCTGACCGCCGGTCCCGGTCACCGGTGGTTGCCAAGAGATCGCAGACTGCCCCTGACAACCAAGCGTCAACGCAGGGTGATCTGGGTGATCTTCCACCGGTCGCCCTGCTTTTCGGCGCTCACCGAGATCTGGGCCGGGCCGGTGTTGCTCTCGCCCGTGTTGGCGCGCATCGAGTGCTGGTCGACGAACAGCAGGAGCTCCGCGCGATCGTCCTGCAACCGGGTCACGGCGCTGCTCTTCACCGTCGTAGTGACGATCAGTTGCTGTTGCGGGGCCTGTTGTTTGACGAGCGCGAACAGATCGTTGTAGCGCTGCACGGCCGGACCGACGAGCAGGTCCCGTGCGGCCGTCTCGGTCTTTGCCGTGTCGTTGAAGTCGTAGGAGAACACCTTCTCCACGGCATCGGAGATCTGGCCGTTGACCTCGCTGGTCGCCCCGGCCGAAACCAACGTCTCGTTGGCCGCCGACCCGGTGTCGCGCACGGCGTAGGTCTCGATGCCGAACCACAGGGCAAACCCGGCGAGCACGACGGTGGCGACCCACAGCGCCCACCAACGGCGCTTCGCCGACGTCCTGCCGGGCTTCGTCTCCGAAAGCTCCGCAATATGCACGCCCCGAACGGTTTGCGCCCAAGCACGATCCGGCTGTGCGGTTTCCGGCACCGCCGTGGAACTCGGCCGCTCAGGCCCCACCGAGGCGGACTGCTCAGTCTCCGCATCAGACCCCACGGGCTCCGCGCCGACACCGGTCGCTTCGCTGCGCTCCGCGACCGCCTCCGCTGCAAGCGGCTGGTCCACGTCGTCCGGCTTGGTTTCGTCAAGGGCATCAACGGCATCCGCCGTCACGCGCCCGGATTCCTGCGCCTGCGACTTGAATGTTTCGCCGTGATTGGCTGTGCGATTGCGCAGGCCCGCCACCCGGGGGCGGCGGGTCGGGGGTTGGCGGTTCGGGCCGTTGCGGCGGTTGCTTGGCACTGGCTCCACTCCTCGGATTGCTTGCGCGTCCCGCCGATCAGCTGACCGGCACGGTGCCGAGTCCGCTGAGCTTCCACGTCTCGCCCTCGCGAGTGAGATCGGCCTGGTAGCGGTCCTGCTTGTTGGCCGGCTGCTGCCCCTCGATGGTGACCGTCACCTGCACGACAGCGATCATCTGGGCCTTGCCGGCGCGCTCGTCGAGCTCGACGATCCCGGCGTCGAGGATCCGGGCGTCCGTGCTGCTCTTGGCCTGGGCGATCTGGGTCGCGTAGTTCTTCCGACCCTGCCGGACCTCGTCGCGCAGCGGGCCGGTCGAGTTGTCCTCCCAGCGTTGCAGGCCGCGGTCCACGTCCCGGTAGTCCAGCGTGTTGAAGTTGATGACGGCGCTCACCCCGTCGCGCAGCGCCGCGTCGCGCGCCTCGGCCCGACCGACCGAGGAGTCATTGGCGGCCAGCGCCCAGGAGACCCCGAAGAACAGGCAGGCCACCAGGCTCACCGAGAACAGCGCCAAGGCCACTACCGGGCGCCGCCGCCCAGCGTTTTCGGTGGGCATGTCCGTCTCCTTCCTACTGTCCCGGGGCATTTTGCGCGCCGCGCACCGACGTGTCGCTGCCCCGGGGTTCCAGGCAGCGCGCGTCGGTGTTCAGCGGCACCTGCCTGAAGTCGGTTCCGTTGCGGCGCTCGGTCTGCTCGTAGCCCTTGGTGCAGGGCAGCGGGTCGAAGACGTTGAGCACCAGGCCGAAGTGCGCCGTGCCGTCGCCGGGCACCACGGAGTGGCCGGCGGTGACGACGGACGGGTACAGCGTCATGATCAGCTCCAACCCGTCGGTACGGGTCGCCAGGATTCGCGATGTGGTGGTCAGGTTCGCCAGCAGCGGACCGAGCTGCTGGTTCTCTTGCAGGAACGCGCTGACCTGCCGCGCGGCCGGTGGGGCGCGTTCGATCACGGCTCGCAGATCACCGTCGGAGCGCTCCAGCGACTCCGACAGCAGCCGCAGGTCCTTGCCGAACGACTTGATCGCCGAACCCTGCTCGTTTTGGGTGGCCAGTACGGTTTTGCCGTCTTCGAGCAGCCGCACCGTCTGCGGCAGGTGCTCCTGCGCGGCGGCGGTGAACTCGCGGCTGGTGTCCAGGATGGTTTGCAGATGGCCGCCGTTGTCGCGGAACGCGGTGCCCAGTTCGCCGACGACGGTGCGCAGCGAGTCTTCGGGCACCGAGTTGGCGAACGAGTCGAGGTTCATCATCAGGTTCTCCACCGGCAGCGGCGTGGTCGCGGACTCCTGCGCGATCACCGAGCCGTCCTGCAAGAACGGTCCGTCGTCGCGCTTGGGCCGCAGGTCGACGTACTGCTCGCCGACCGCCGACCGGTTGGCCACCACGGCTTGCACGTCGGTGGGGATTCGCGGCGCGCTGGATTCGATGTCCAGCGGCACCTCGACCCCGCCGCCGGTCAACCGGATGGTGCCGACCCGGCCCACCGGCACGCCGCGGTAGGTGACCTCGGCGTTGTCGAAAACGCCGCCGGTGTCGGCTAGTTGCAGCGTCACCACGTAGCCGCGCGGGCCGAACAGCCGGTCAAGTCCCGCGTAGCGGGCTCCGGCGTAGCTCACGCCCACTAGGGCGATCGTGACGAACGCGATGATCTGCAGGCGAACTCGACGAGTGAGCATCAGCGGCCACCTCCCAGCAACGAGCCCAGCAGACCGCCGCCCGGGTTCTGCTCCCGGTCCGGTTCGGCCGGCGGTTGCGGGGGCTGCACCGGCGGGGACAACGGCAGTGGGATCGAGTTCGGCACGCTCGGCGACGGCAGCAGCGGCTGTCGGCTGCGGCCAAGGTTATCCAGCACGTGGGTGAGATCCAGGTCCACGTTCGCATAGAGGTTCGTGTAGTCGCTGTTGCCGATGCCGTCCACCGCATTGTCCGGGAACGGGAACGAGACCAGCACCTCCAGCGACTTCGGCAGGCTCTCGCCCGCCGCGGCGAGTTGATGCAGCACCGGTGCGAGCTGGTTGAGGTCGTGCACCAGGTCGTCCCGGGAGTGGTTGACCACGTCGGTCGCCACGCCGGAGAGCTTGTCGAGCGACTGCAGCATGGTGACCAGCTGGGTGCGCTGCTCGTTGAGCACCCGCAGGCCCGGTTCCAGGTCGCGCAGCGCAGTGTCGATGCTGCCGCGCTGATCGTTGAGCCGGGCGCTGAGCCGGTTGATGCTGTCCAGGGCGCGGGTGATGTCGTCGCGCTGGGCGTCCAGCCCGGCAACCAGTTCGTCCAGGTTGGACAGCAGGCCGCGGACGTCGGACTCACGCCCTTCCAGCGCGGCGTTGAGTTCCTTGGTGATGTTCTGCAGCTGCGCGACGCCACCCCCGTTGAGCAGCAGCGACAGCGCCCCGAGCACCTCTTCCACCTCGGGGTTGCGCCCGGTGCGCTCGATGCCGATCAGGTCGCCATCGGCCAGTCGGCCGACCGGGGGGCGCCCGGCCGGCGGTGCGGCGAGCTCGACGTACTTCTCGCCGAGCAGGCTGGACTGCCGCAACCGGGCCGTCGCGTTGGCCGGGAGCTTGACGTCGCCGTTGACCTCCACGGTCACCTGCGCCTGCCAGGAGTCGGGGGCGAGGTCGATGCTCGACACCCGGCCGACCGGCACGTCGTTGACCCGGACCCCGGCGTTGGGCACCAGGTCCAGCACGTCGGCGAAGCGAACCCGCACCTTGTATGGGTGGCTCCCGACATCCGCACCCCCGGGCAGCGGCAGGTCGTAAACCCCGCGAGAGCTACACCCGCCGAGCACCAGCAGGGCCACGACCACCGCAGCCCCGGCCCGCACCGCTGCGCAAAGCGAGCCTGGAAACAATCCCTTCACCGAGCACCTCCCGCGGATTGGGTGGACAGCGGGAGCGGCAGCGGGGGGAGTTTGCCGTTCTGCACGGCGTTGAGGGTTTCCGCCGGGGTCGGCGGTTTCACCACACCGTCGAGGATCGGCTGCAACGACGCGCAGGCGTCGCGGACCTCCTTCGGCACATCCGCCGGGCCGTGCTGCTGTAGCAGCTTGCACACCGATACCAGCGGCGGCTGGTTGAGCTCGTTGATGTCCGCGCGCGTGTCCAGCGTCCCCGAAGCCCCGTTGTAGGCGTTGTTGAGGTTGCTCAACGCCAACGGCGCGTTGTTCAGCGACTCGCTGAGCGCCGCCTTCTGCTCCACCAGCACGTTCGCCACCGAGTTCAGCTGGTCCACATTGGACTTGAGCAGTTCCCGGTTGTCCCGCACGAACGCCTCCACCTTGCCCAGTGCCACGGCCAGCTCCGCCAGCGCGGCGCTCATGTCCTCGCGCTCGCCGGCCAAAAACGAGCTGACCTGCTGCATCTGGGTGTTGAACCGGCGCACCTGATCATCGTTGGCGGCCAGCATCGAGGTGAACCGCTGCAGGTTGTCGACGGTGGCGAACAGCTGATCGCTGTTGCCGGACAACGTGGTCCCGGCCTCGCCGAGGTTGCGGATGGTCTCCGACAGCGCCTGCCCGTTGCCGTGGAGGTTCGCCGCCCCGGTGTTGAGCAGTTCGGTCAGCGCGCCGTCGGCGTTGGCGCCGCCCGGCCCGAGCGCGGTGGTGAGGTCGTTGAGGCTGCGGTAGATCTGGTCCAGCTCGACCGGTGTCGCGGTGCGCTCCTTCGGGATCACCGCGCCGTCGGCCAGCTGTGGCCCGTCCCGATAGACCGGGGTGAGCTGCACGTACCGGTCGCTGACCACGCTCGGCGCGACCGCCACCGCGCCCGCATCGGCGGGTACTGCCACGTCGCGGTCCACGCTCATCACGACGCGGACCAATCGGCCCTGCGGCACGACCTCGTCGATGGTGCCCACCGGCACCCCGAGGATCCGCACATCGCCACCGGGATAAATGCCCACCGCGGCGTTGAAGTACGCGGTGAACGTCCGCTCGGCGGAGCCGAAGAACACCCACCACACCCCGAGGGTCGCGGCGAGCACGACCACCACTGCGATCGACAGTGCCCTGGTCAGCGAAAGGCACGCGCTGGTCATGGCTGGCAGCCCTTCTGGTTGATCGGACCGACAGCGGGCGGCAGCAGGCCGCAGATGTAGGTGTCGAACCACCGCCCGTTGCCCAACACGTTGGAGAACAACCTGGTGAAGGGCGCGAACATCGCCAGGCTTCGGTTCAAGTTGTCCTGGTTGCGCTGCAACATCTTGGTGACCCGGTCCAGCTGTCGCAGGGTCGGGCCGATCTGTGCGGCGTTGTCGTCGACCAGCGCGGTCAGCTGCGCGGACAACTTGCGGGTGCCCACCAGCAGCCCACTGATCGAATCCCGCCGCGCCCGGATCTCCTCCAGCAGCAGGTTGCCATCGGCTAGCAGCTTCTCGAAGTCGGCGTCGCGGTCGGCGACCGTCTTCGACACCTGCGCGGTGTTTTTCAGCAGGTGCTCCAGCTGCTCGTCCCGCGAGGAGATCGTTTCCGACAGCCGGGACAGCCCGTTGAGGGCGCCGCTGACCTCGCCGGGCGTGCCCGAGAACGTGTCGGACAGCGTGCGGAAGCTCTGCGCTAGCTGCCTGGTGTCGATCTTGTCCACTGTGGTCGAAAGATCGCTGAACGCGTTGATGACGTCGTAGGGCGACATGGTGCGTTGCAGCGGAATCGGCTCAGACGGCGAGAGTTCCTTGCCGCCCTGCGGATCCAACGCCAGGTATTTCTGCCCGAGCAGCGTCTTGATCCGGATCGCGGCGGTGGTGTGGTCGCCCAGCCATGCGTCGCCGACCCGGAAGCTGACCAGCACGTGATCGCGCTCGATCTCGACGTCGGAGACGGTGCCGACCTTCACCCCGGCGATGCGCACCTCGTTGTCCGGACGCAACCCGGCGGCCTCGGTGAACTGCGCGGTGTAGGTGGTGTCGCCGACCAACGGCAGCCGCTCGAAGTTCAGCGCGAGCAGGAAGAGCAGCACCAGCACCAGCAGGCCGGCGATGCCGATCTTGAGCGGGTCGCGCCGGGAGAATGCGGTCATCGCTGGCACCTCGGCTGGGTCACGGGTGCCAGCGGCACCGGCAGCCGGAGATCACCGACGCCGACCGTGCCGCTCGCCTGGCACATGTAGAAGTTGAACCACGAGCCGTGGCTGGCGGTCCGGCCGATCGTCTCAAGCTTGCCCGGCATGTTCCGCAGCACCTGTTCGGTGATCGCTTCGTGGTCGTTGAGGTTCTGTGACAACGCGCCAAGTCCGGCGATGTCCTGTTGCAGGCCCGGCCGCGCCTCGGTCAGCAGCCCGGCCGTGCTGTTGGTCAGCCCGTCCATCGCCGTAATCGCCGCGCCGATCGAGTTCCGGTCGGCGGCGAGCCCGGACACGACCTGCCGCAGCTGGCCGATCAACTCCGACAGCTGCTGGTCGCGGGCGTTGACGGTGTCCAGCACCCCGTTGAGGTTGTCGATGACCTGCCCGATCACCTGGTCGCGGGAGGCGATCGTGGCGGTCAGCGAGGCGGTGTGGGCCAGCAGGCTCTCCACGGTGCCGCCCTCGCCCTGCAATACCTGGATGATCTCGTAGGACAGCTTGTTCACGTCCGCCGGCGAAAGCGCCTGGAACAGCGGCTTGAACCCGCCGAGCAGCACCGTGAGGTCCAGTGCCGGTTTGGTGCGCTCCAACGGGATCTGGCCGCCGACGGGCAGGAAACCGCCGGAATTGCCCGCGCCCTGCTCCAACGCGATGTAGCGCTGGCCAACCAGGTTGCGGTACTTGATGGTTGCCGTCACCGAGCTCGGCAGCCGCCGGTCGGCGACGTTGAACCGCACCTCGGCGATCCGACGGTCGACCACCTTGATGCTCTCCACTTCGCCGACCTTCACCCCGGAGATGCGCACCTCGTCGCCCTCGTTGAGGTTGGTGACGTCGGTGAACCGCGCCGTGTAGGACTGCGCCGGGCGCAGGTCTTGGTTGGCGATGGTGAGCACCAGCAATCCGGTGGCCAGCACGGTGACCAGCACGAAGATCAGGAACTTCACCAGCGGACCGGTGATGCCGCGGCCGTTCATCGGTAGCTCACCTCCGCTCCGCGCAGCACGGGCCCGACCAGCAGCGATCCCCAGTCCGGCACGTCACTCGCGTCCCGTCCCAGCGCGGGCGCCAGCAGCGTCGCCACCATGTCCCGCTCCGCCGGGGAGTTCACCCACGTCGTGGACTGCGGCGAGGTGCTCGCCGGCCGGTTGGCCTGCCCCGTTGGCGGCGGGTTCAGGCCGCCGGAAGGCCGGGACGCGGGCGGCGGGACCGAGCCGTCCTTGAACGGCCCGTCCGCCGGGTACTCCGGCACCGGGTCCGGCAGCTGCGCGGGGTGGTAGCAGCGCGGTCCGCGCTTGTCGGCGTACTCCGGCTCGTCCTGGTTCGGGATGTACTTGCCGCGATGCGCGGTGACCTCCAGGGTGATGTGCAGCCCCGGTTCCGCCGAACCGTCGCCGAACGCTTGCCGGATCCGCGGCGCGAATTCGGCCATCTGCCGCAGGAAGCACGGGTACTCGGGGGCGTACTTTGCCAGCACGTCCAGCGTCGGCCGCTGCGTCTGGCCGAGCCGGATGATGTTCTGCCGGTTGTCCCGCAGGAACGTGGTCAGGTCCCCGGAGGTGGTGGTCAGCTGCCCGGTCAGCGCGGTCAGGTTCTCCCGCTGTGCCACCAGGGTCCGGGCCGTGGTGCTGAAATTGTCCAGCGCCTCCAGCACATCCGGGGCGGCCTGTTCGTAGGTCTCCGCGACACCGACCAGTTCCCGCAGGTTCTTCCGCAGGTCCGGGACGGACGGGTTGAGCCCGTCGAGATAGGTGTTCAGCCGCGACAAGGTCTCGCCCAGCGGCTTGCCGCGCCCGGACAGCGCCTGGTCCAGCGCGTTCAGCGTCACCGCCAGATCGTCGGGGTGCACCGCCTGCAGCACCGGCATCGTGTCGGACAGCACCTGCTCCAGTTCGATGCCCGCGCGGGTGCGGTCCTGCTCGATCACGTCACCGGAGGCCAGCGACCTGGTCGAGGGCAGCTCCGGAAGTTCCAGCGACACGTACCGCTCGCCGAACAATGTCCTCGGCAGCAGTCGCGCCGACACGTTCGACGGCAACTCCGCCGCCTGGTCCGGGTCCAGCGCCAGCCGCAGCTCGGCACCGTCCCCTGTGGACGTCACGCGCACCACCCGGCCGACGACCATGCCGCGCACCTTCACGTCCGACTCCGGCAGCAGCTGGTTGCCGGTCGACGGCGCTTTCAGCACCACGTCCACACTGGACGCGAAGGCCTTCTGATAGATCGCCACGGTCACGCTGACGAACAGCACCATGCACAGCAGCAGCGCGAGACCGAGCGCCCGGCGCCGCACCACCCGAAGCGTCATGAGCGACAATTTCCATACCTCCCGCTCATGAAACCCGCGCCCGGGTGCGGGCGCCCCGCAAGACTCCGGTGCGGGCGTCCCGCAAAACTCCCGTGCGGGCGTCCCACAAGATCCTGGTCAACGCGCCTCGGGTGCTCATCCCGTGATCCGAACCGTCGTCGTGGTGCCCCAGATAGCGAGGCTGAGAAAGAAGTCCAGCAGCGCGGTGGTCACGATCGCGGTGCGCACCGCGCGGCCCACCGCGATCCCGACCCCGGCCGGGCCGCCGCTGGCGCGATAGCCGTAGTAGCAGTGCGTCATGATCACCACCACGCTGAAGACCAGCACCTTCCCAAAGGACCACAGCACGTCCTCGGGCGGCAGGAACAGGTTGAAGTAGTGGTCGTAGGTACCGGCGGACTGGCCGTAGAGGTAGATCGTGACCGCGCGGGCGGCGATGTATGACGTCAGCAGCCCCAGCACATACAGCGGGATCACCGCGATGAACCCGGCGATCACTCGGGTGGTCACCAGGTACGGCAGGCTCGGCACGCCCATCACTTCCAGGGCGTCGATCTCGTCGGAGATCCGCATCGCCCCCAACTGCGCGGTGAAGCCGGACCCCACCGTGGCCGACAGCGCCAACCCGGCCACCAGCGGCGCGATCTCTCGGGTGTTGAAGTACGCCGAGACGAAACCGGCGAATGCCGAGGTCCCGAGCTGGTCCAGCGCGGCGAAGCCCTGCAGGCCGACCACCGTGCCGGTGAAAAGTGTCAGGCCGATCATCACGCCGACCGTGCCGCCGATCACCGCCAGCGCACCGCTGCCGAAGCTGACCTCGGCGAGCAGCCGCAGCGTTTCCTTGGCGTAGCGGGTGATCGCCCGCGGGATCCAGGCCAGCGACCGGAGGTAGAACGACATCTGGTCGCCCAGGTCGTCCAGCATCTCCAGCGGCCGCCGAGCCGCGCGCTTCGCACGCCGCGAGATCGTCACCATGCCACGTCCGCCGTTCTGATCTTCGCGGCGGCGAAGCCGCTTGCCCGCGCCGCCACGCAAAACGGGTCTGGAAACGGGCTTTCAGGCATGTCACATTCCCTTTGGTGGCACGAGTTGCAGGTAGAGCGTGGTCAGCACGAAGTTCACCGCGAACAGCAGCAGGAAGGTGATCGCCACCGACTGGTTCACGGCGTCTCCGACGCCCTTCGGGCCGGGCGGCGGGCGCAGGCCCCGGTAGGCCGCCACCACCCCGGCCAGGAATCCGAAGATCACCGCCTTGAGTTCGCCGATCCAGAGGTCCGACAGCTGCGCCAGCGCGTTGAAGCTCGCCATGTACGCGCCCGGCGTGCCGCCCTGCATGATCACGTTGAACGTGTAGCCGCCCAGCACGCCGACCACGCTGACCATGCCGTTAAGCAACAGCGCCACCAGCATCGCGGCCAGCACGCGCGGCACCACGAGCCGCTGGATCGGCGAGACGCCCAGCACCTCCATGGCGTCGATTTCGTCCCGGATCTTGCGGGAACCCAGGTCGGCGCAGATCGCCGAACCACCGGCCCCGGCGATCAGCAGCGCGGTCACGATCGGGCTGGCCTGCTGGATGATCGCCAGCACGCTCGCCGCGCCGGTGAACGACTGTGCGCCGATCTGCCTGGTCAGCGAGCCGAGCTGGAGCGCGATCACCGCGCCGAACGGGATGGACACCAGCGCGGTCGGCAGGATCGTCACGCTCGCGATGAACCAGCACTGCTGGATGAACTCGCGGATCTGGAACGGTCGGCTGGGCATCGCCCGCGCCACGTCCAGCGCCAGGGCGAAAAGCCGACCGGTCTCACGCAGCCCACCCGCGCCCGGAAATCGCGGCTGGGATGGCGCGCTCACGGCTCACCCCGCTTACGACCAAACCAACGACGTCGTGGTTGCTCGGCCGGTTCCGGCCGGTATCCGGCGTGCCACGGCGGTTCCGCCGGAGCCGGTTCCGGCTGCCTCGGCCGCGGCGACGGGCGTACCCGCTGCGGCACTTCGGCGACGTCCGCGGCCGGTGGCCAACCCGGGCCCCGCACTTGCACCGGTTCGGTCCGCTGCGGCCATACCCCGGTCGCCGGACCGGCGAAGCCGCAGCGCGCCAGCTCCTCCGGGGTCAGTGTCTTCAGGATCTCCTGCTGGGCGGCCGGGGCCAGCGTGTGAAGTTGGCGCAGTACGCGGTCCTTGCGACGGCCGACCGCCGTGCGGTCCGGCAGCCCCGGCGTGACTTCCAACTGCGGCATGATCTGCGGCACGCCGAGATCGGCGCCGCGCAATTGCGCCAGCTCGGCCGCGGCCTGTGCGGCGTCTTTCTCCTCGCTCATCCCGATCGGGCCCTGCGGCCGGCCGTTGAGGAACTGCTCCACCACCGGCTCGGTCGAGGTGAGCAGCACCTCGCGCGGCCCGAACATCACCAGGTTGCGGCTGAACAGCATGCCGATGTTGTCCGGCACCGTCCGCGCGGTGTTGATGTCGTGCGTGACGATCAGGAACGTCGCGTCGATCTGCGCATTCAGGTCGACGATCAACTGGTTCAGCAGCGCGGTGCGCACCGGGTCGAGCCCGGAATCCGGCTCGTCGAACAAAATGATCTCGGGATCCAGCACCAGCGCGCGGGCCAGCCCGGCCCGCTTTCGCATGCCGCCGGAAATTTCGCCGGGCACCTTCTCCTCGGCACCGAGAAGACCGACCATCTCCATCTTCTCAAGCACCACATTGCGGATTTCGGCCTCGCTCTTGCGGGTGTGCTCGCGAAGCGGGAACGCGATGTTGTCGTACAGGTTCATTGAACCGAACAGCGCACCGTCCTGGAACAGCACGCCGAATAGCTTGCGGATCTCGTAGAGCTTGCGTTCCGAACAGGTGCAGATGTCCACCCCGTTGATGACCACCCGCCCCGACTCCGGTTTCAGCAAACCGACCAGGGACTTCAGGAACACCGATTTCCCGGTGCCGGACGGCCCCAGCAGCACGCTGATCTCGCCGGGAGGAAGCGTCAGCGTGACATCCCGCCAGATGGTCTGCGCGCCGAAGGACTTCGACAGTCCGTCGACGACCACCTCGACGCCCATCCGAACCTCCGCGTCCCTCGATGCCACCGGGTCGTCCCGGAAAGGCAGCCTGGCACAGGTGACGCGCATAACGAAGGCCAGCGGCGTCACACCTATGCAACGAGCTCGACGCGGGTGGGTTACTCGTCAGTTCGGTCGGATTCGGCGGGCCCCTGGATTTGTCCGATAAATTGCGATTCGCTATTCCGCAAAGCAAAAAGACGGGCACCCGCGACTGCGAGTGCCCGCCTTTGACCGGGAGTCAGCTGCTCACTTGAGGGAGACCGACGCGCCGGCGTCTTCCAGCTTGCCCTTGGCTTCTTCGGCCTTCTCCTTGTCGACCTTCTCCAGGATCGGCTTCGGGGCGCCCTCGACGAGCTCCTTGGCCTCCTTCAGGCCCAGGCCCGAAACGATCTCGCGGACGACCTTGATGACCTGGATCTTCTTGTCGCCAGCGCCCTCGAGGACGACGTCGAACTCGTCCTGCTCCTCAGCGGCCGGGGCAGCGCCACCGGCGGCCGGGCCGGCCACGACCGCGGCCGGGGCGGCGGCGGTGACGTCGAAGGTCTCCTCGAACTCCTTCACGAAGCCCGTCAGCTCCAGGAGGGTCATCTCCTTGAAGATGTCCAACAGCTCTTCGTTGCTCAGCTTCGCCACGACGGCGTTCCTTTCCGTTCGATGCCCGGACACCGGCAGTGTCCGGGTGGGGTTTTTCTGCGACCGACAACCACGTCCACCGGGGACTCAGGCGTCGGCGTCGCCCTTCTTGTCCTGCAGGGCGACAGCCAACCGAGCCACCTTGGTCGCCGGCGCGGCGAACAGCGCGGCGGCCTGGCCCATCTTGGCCTTCATGGCACCGGCCAACTTGGACAGGGTGACCTCGCGGGAGTCGAGGTCGGCAATGCTCTCGACCTCGGACACGGACAGCGCGCGGCCGTCCATGTAACCGCCCTTGATCACCAGGGCGTTGTTGTCCTTGGCGAACTCTTTCAGCGCCTTGGCCGCGTCGACCGGCTCGCCCTCCACGAAGGCGATGGCGGTCGGACCGACGAACAGGTCGTCGAGGCCTTCGACGCCGGACTGCTCGGCGGCACGCTTGACCAGCGTGTTCTTCGCGACACGGTAGGTCGCGCCCGCACCGAGGGCACGGCGCAGCTCAGACAGCTTCGCCATGGACAGCCCGCGGTACTCGGTCACGACGGCAGCGGTCGCGGTGTTGAACCGCTCCGCGATCTCGGTGACCGCATCAACCTTGTCGGGCTTCGCCATGTCGCCTCCTCTCTATTTCCGACTGTGATCCGCATCCAGCCGGTCCTGAGACGACAAAACGCCCCGGCGCAGCAAGCACGGGGCGTCAAGATCATGGGCGCGCGGGCGCGCACGGATAGCCTCGTCCCTCCTGCGCGGGCCGCCCGCATCTCACGGGACCTTAGTTCTCCCCGCCCTTGTCAGGGCACGGAGAAGACCAGCGGTCTTGGGTGGAACCTTCCCCAGGGTACGCGACGCGATTCGGGAACTTCCAGGCACCCCGGAATCCGGCGGTCGAGAGCCGCATCGGCCGCGAACTTCCCGGGCCGACCGCGCGACATCGTCGCGGACCACCGAGGCCCCGAATCACCGGTGATGACCTTGGCCGCACGGGCGGGCATCATGTGGGGCGTGGCTGATCAGAACGAGCGACCCACGCCGCCGGATGCCGACGCGAGCCTACCGGCGAAACCGGGTACGGCGGAGGTCGTCGACGCCGAAGTCGTGGACAGCGTCGGGGCCGACGTCGTGGCCGCCGACTCGGCGTCGTCGGCTCGTCGGCAGCAGCCCGCCGCCGATGAGGAGTTCCGGCAGTACCAGCAGTTCCTGGAATTCCAGAAGTTCCGCGAGTGGCAGCAGACTCAGGGCGGCGACGTCGCGGTGCCGCCGACGGGCGCGCCCCCGGCGGCGAAGCCGAAAACGCCCTGGTGGAAACGGGCCTTGCGGCTGCTGCGCTACAAGATCGTCCGCCGCCTTATCTACCTGCTGCTCGCGCTGCTGCTGATCCCGTACGCGATCGACTACTACTTCAGCGGCGGCAGCGGCTCCGGTGACGGTGGCACCGGGACGGGCGGGGGTGTGCCGGTCGATTCGGTGCCGGTGAAGTCGACGAATCCGCAGCAGGCGGTGCGCGGCGTCTACAACTGGCTGCGCGGACCGGATCCGGAACGGGCATGCGATCTGTTCGACCCGGCAGGCGAATCCGGCTTCGCCGCCGCCTACCAAGCCCCGGACTGCCCCACCGCGGCCCGCCAGGTGCACGACCGGATTTCGGACCCCGGCGCCTACGCGAACCCGAAGTTCGACCACAACGCGGTGACGATCGTCGGCCCCGAAGCGCAGGTCCTCGGCTGCCGGATGCAGGTCGGCGGCGGCCCCCTGCTCGGCAGTTTCAAGCTCACCCAGCAGCCCGACGGCGGCTGGACGATCAGCGCCTACGCACTGCAAGCCGCCAGTTGCGGCTGACCCGGTTTCCCCAGTTCGGAAGGCGAGAAGGGCGGGCCGACCGTGCGGTCGGCCCGCCCTTCTCGGCGGAACTTCAGCGGGTCAGGCAGAGGCCGACAGACCGCGAGTCGCGCTCGGGTCCACCGGGATGCCCGGTCCCATCGTCGTGGTGAAGGTGACCTTCTTCAGGTACCGGCCCTTCGACACCGACGGCTTGGCGCGCAGGATCTCGTCCAGCGCCGCCGCGTAGTTCTCCACCAGCTTCGCGGTGTCGAAGGACACCTTGCCGATGATGAAGTGCAGGTTGGCCTGCTTGTCGACGCGGAAGTTGATCTTACCGCCCTTGATGTCCGCGACCGCCTTGGTGACGTTCGGGGTGACGGTGCCGGTCTTCGGGTTCGGCATCAGGCCGCGCGGGCCGAGCACCCGCGCGATCTTGCCGACCTTGGCCATCTGGTCCGGGGTGGCGATCGCCGCGTCGAAATCGAGCCAGCCGCCCTGAATGCGCTCGATCAGGTCATCGGAACCAATCGCGTCCGCACCGGCGGCCTCGGCCTCAGCGGCCTTGTCGCCGACGGCGAACACGATGACGCGGGCAGTCTTACCAGTGCCGTGCGGCAGGTTCACGGTGCCGCGGACCATCTGGTCTGCCTTGCGGGGGTCGACGCCCAGCCGCAACGCCACCTCGACGGTGGCGTCGTACTTGACCTTGGCGGTCTTCTTGGCCAGCTCGGCGGCTTCCGTCGGCGCGTACAGCCGCGTCCGATCGACGAGCTCGGCCGCCTGCTGGTATGCCTTGCTGCGCTTTGCCATTTCTGTCCCTATCGAAGGTGGATCAGTTGTGGTTGGTCGGGCTGCGCTAGGAGCCCTCCCACAGCGTTCTTGCCTCGCCGTCTCCGGCTGTGGGTCAGCCCTCGACCGTCAGGCCCATCGACCGAGCGGTGCCGGCGATGATCTTGGCGGCCTGGTCGATGTCGTTGGCGTTGAGGTCGGCCATCTTGGTCTGCGCGATCTCGCGGACCTGGTCCATAGAGACCTTGCCGACCTTGGTCTTGTGCGGCTCGCCGCTGCCCTTGGCCACACCCGCCGCCTTGAGCAGCAGCTTGGCGGCCGGCGGGGTCTTCAGCGCGAAGCTGAAGGAGCGGTCCTCGAACACGGAGATCTCGACCGGCACGACGTTGCCACGCTGGTTCTCCGTGGCGGCGTTGTAGGCCTTGCAGAACTCCATGATGTTGACGCCGTGCTGACCCAGCGCCGGGCCGACCGGCGGGGCCGGGTTGGCCTGGCCGGCCTGGATCTGCAGCTTGATGATCGCTGCGAGCTTCTTCTTCTTGGGCGGCATGTTTGCTTCCTGTGTCTTCGCTATCCGGTTACCCGGTCCCGCCTAATGGCGGGGCCGAATCTGGCGAGACCACGAAACGGTGGCATCGCCCGGTTCTGCGCGCGGGTCCTGCCAGATCCACGCGCAGCCGCCGCGCTCCCGCACCGGGGAGGACGGTCAGATCTTGGAAACCTGGTTGAACGACAGCTCAACCGGCGTTTCGCGGCCGAAGATCGACACCAGCACCTTGAGCTTCTGGGCGTCCGGGTTGACCTCGTTGATCGTCGCGGGCAGTGTCGCGAACGGCCCGTCCATCACGGTGACGGACTCGCCGACCTCGAAGTCGACCTCGACGGCGGGCTTGGCCGCAGCCTGGGCGGCGGTCTTCTTGCCGGCCTCGGCCTTCTTCTCCTCGACCTGCGGCGCCAGGAACTTCAGCACCTCGTCGATGGTCAGCGGCGACGGCTTGGAGGTGGCGCCGACGAAGCCGGTGACGCCCGGCGTGTTCCGCACCGCGCTCCAGGACGCGTCGTTGAGCTCCATCCGCACCAGGATGTAGCCGGGCAGCACCTTGCGCTGCACCAGCTTGCGCTGGCCGTTCTTGATCTCGGTGACCTCTTCGGTCGGCACCTCGACCTGGAAGATGAAGTCCTCGACGTCGAGCGTCTGGGCCCGCGTTTCGAGGTTGGTCTTGACCTTGTTCTCGTAGCCCGCGTAGGAGTGCACGACGTACCAGTCGCCCGGGGCGCGGCGCAGCGCGGCGCGGAGCTCCTCGACCGGGTCCGGCTCTTCCTCGGCGGTTTCGTCGGTTTCATCGGCACTCGCGGCCTCGGCCTCGGCCGGCGCCTCGGTCTCGTCGGCCGAACCGGTGTCCTCGCCGGACTCGGCGCCGTCCGCGGAATCGACTGCGTCGACCGAGTCCGCGGTCGCCTCGACCTGGTCGGCCTCGGGCTGCACCTGCTCGTCGGTGAGGCCGGTGGATTCCTGGCCCTCGTGGGAGGTCACAGTCGGTCTCGCTTCCTCTCGTGCGTTGCGTGCCGGGTCGTTGCTCCGCCGCCGGCACCACCTAGCGCGGGTCCTGAGCCGTTCAGCCGGAGCCGAACAGCCAGCCCACGCCCCTGGCGAAGAGCACGTCCACGCCGGCCACGAACGCCACCATGATGCTGACGAAAACCAGCACCACGAGGGTGTAGGTCGTCAGCGCCTTGCGCGTCGGCCAGATGACCTTGCGCAGTTCGGCGACGACCTCGCGCAGGAAGCGTCCGACCTTCCGGAACAGCGAAACCCGACCCTGCCGACCGTCCCGCGAGGGGGTCGGTCGACCCTTCGACTCAGTTGTGCGCGCCGGGTCGGCTCCGGCCGGACCCGACTCGCCGGACCGGCCCTTGCGACCGGCCGGGCGGGCGGAGGCACGGCGCTCGCGCCGCGCCGCGGCGCTGGACGGACGGGCAGCGTCATTACGCGCTCCGCCCTGCTCCTGCTCGCGGTCCTCGCTCACGCCCATCCTCCGCTCACCGTCGCATCGACGCAGGGGTGACAGGACTTGAACCTGCAACCTGCGGTTTTGGAGACCGCTGCTCTGCCAATTGAGCTACACCCCTTTGCGGCCCTGGACCTCGACCGCGTTCGGGACGCCCGCCACCGGCCCCGGAACCGGGGTTCCACGGTGTTCAGGCATCCCAGGTTCGAAAGTGTACGGCACGACGACGACCTTGCTCCAACGGCACCCCCCGTGTCGGCTCATGAACAACTTCGCCGCTGGTGGGCAGCGTGTTGGAGGACAGTCGTGTCTGCCAGGATGCAGGTATGGCCGCACCTCAGACAGACCAACAGACCAAGTCGCGGGTCTCCGCGCGGATCGGCGGGATCAGCGAGTCCGCCACGCTGGCCGTGGACGCCAAGGCGAAGGCCCTCAAGGCGGCCGGCCGACCGGTGATCGGGTTCGGCGCCGGCGAGCCGGACTTCCCGACGCCGCAGGCGATCGTGGACGCCGCCATCGCCGCCTGCTCCGACCCGAAGAACCACCGCTACAGCCCGGCGGCCGGCCTGCCGGAGCTGCGCGAGGCCATCGCCACGAAGACCCGGCGCGATTCCGACTACACCGTGCAGGCCAGTCAGGTGCTGGTGACCAATGGCGGCAAGCAGGCCGTCTACCAGGCGTTTCAGACCCTGATCGACCCGGGCGACGAGGTCCTGCTGCCCGCGCCGTACTGGACCACCTACCCCGAGGCGATCACCCTGCCGGGCGGTGTTCCGGTGGTGGTGTCCGCCGACGAGTCGACCGGTTACCTGGTCTCCGTCGAGCAGTTGGAGGCCGCGCGGACCCCGCGCACCAAGGTGCTGCTGTTCAACTCGCCGTCGAACCCGACCGGCGCCATCTACCCGCCGGAGCAGGTCGAGGCGATCGGCCGCTGGGCCGTGGAGCACGGCATCTGGGTGGTCACCGACGAGATCTACGAGCACCTGGTCTACGGCGACGCCCGGCATGTCTCGATGCCCACCGTGGTGCCCGAGCTCGCCGACACCTGCGTGGTGCTCAACGGGGTCGCCAAGACCTACGCCATGACCGGTTGGCGGGTGGGCTGGATGATCGGCCCGTCGGACGTCATCAAGGCCGCGAGTAACTTGCAGTCGCACCTGTCGTCCAACGTCGCCAACGTCTCGCAGCGGGCCGCACTGGAAGCCGTCAGCGGCTCGCTGGACGCGGTCGCGGAGATGCGCTCGGCGTTCGACCGCCGCCGCCGCAAGATGGTCGAACTGCTCTCGGCGATCCCCGGCGTCAGCTGCCCGGAGCCGCAGGGCGCGTTCTACGCGTACCCGTCGGTGAAGAGCCTGTTGGGCAAGGAGATCCGCGGTCTCCGGCCGCAGACCAGCGTGGAGCTGGCCGCCCTGGTGCTGGAGCAGGCCGAGGTCGCGGTCGTCCCGGGCGAGGCTTTCGGCACGCCTGGCTACTTCCGCCTCTCCTACGCCCTGGGCGACGAGGACCTCGTCACCGGCGTGACTCGAATGGCTGAACTTCTCGCCGAAGCCAAGTAATCGTCCAGCACCTTTTCGAGATCGCGCGCGGGGCGCCCATGCCATTTCGGCCGAGGATGCCCCGCACGCGTTTCGCTATTCGGGGAGGCGGACGATGGCGGTGGCGCCGCCGAGAACGCCCTGGTCCGCGCTGCGCGCCGTGATGTTGACCTTGACGGTCCCGTCGTCGTTCTTCGTCGCGATCTTGCCGGTCACCTCGACCAGCGCGCCGGTGCCGTCATCGGGGACCACCACCGGCCGGGTGAAGCGGACCCCGTAGTGCAAGATCGCGCCCGGGTCGCCGGTCCACCGGCTGATCAGGCGACCGGCAACGGCCATGGTGAGCATGCCGTGCGCGATCACATCGGGCAGGCCGACCTCGGTGGCGAACCGCTCGTTCCAGTGGATCGGGTTGAAGTCGCCGGAGGCCCCCGCGTAGCGGACCAGGTCGGCGCGGGTGAGCGGGACGCTCAGCTCCGGCAGCAGGTCGCCGACGGCGACCTCGGACATCCGCACGCTCATGACGCCTCCTCGTCGGCCGTGCCGCGGGCCACCAGCATCGACTTCGCGGTGCACACCGGCTCGCCCGCGACAGTTACGATTTCCGCCCGCACCGTCAGAAAGTCGTTGCCCGCGCGGGCTTTCACGTCGTCCACGTGCACCACCGTGACGAGCCGGTCACCGGCCCGGATCGGCCGGTGGTGGGTGAACTCCTGCTGCCCGTGCACCACGCGGCCGTAGTCCAGGCCGAGTTGCGGGTCTTCGACGATCACGTCGTGCGCGGCCATCGACAGGATCACCGCGAACGTCGGCGGAGCGATCACGTCCGGGTATCCGGCGGCCTTCGCGGCGTCGGTATCGCGGTACAGCGGGGAGTCGTCCTTGATCGCGGTGGCGAACTCGCGGATTTTCTCCCGGCCCACCTCGTAGGGCTCGGTGGGTGGGTACTCACGTCCGATGAATGACTGGTCAAGCGGCACGCCCGCAGGCTACCGGACGAGGTGAGAAGCCCCTTTCACCAAGTAACCGGTCACCAAGCGACCGGTCATCAAGCAACCGGACTCGATCGCATCGGGCGGGAACAACGAAAAGCCCGCTCCCCGGTTCGGGGGCGGGCTTTCGCGGAAGCTGGGCAGGACCGCTGGGTCAGCGGGTTTCCTTGTGCAGCTTGTGCGTACCGCAGTTCGGGCAGAACTTCTTCATCTCCAAGCGGTCCGGGTCGTTGCGCCGGTTCTTGTTGGTGATGTAGTTGCGGTGCTTGCACTCCTCGCACGCCAGCGTGATCTTGGGTCGGACGTCGGTGGCGGCCACGGAGGTGCCTTTCTCTCTCGGTCTTACTCCGGAACGGTTCGCTGGAGATCCGCGCGAACCCGTGACTGGTAGCGGTGGCCGGACTTGAACCGGCGACACAGCGATTATGAGCCGCTTGCTCTACCGACTGAGCTACACCGCCATGCTGGGACCCTCGATGCGAGCACCTGGCGCCTCAGCCGACGCAGGATATCCCACGCAAAACAGCCACAGCACCCAGTTTACCGAGCACCGCGGCTGCCTTTCGAGCCCCAATACGGAATCGAACCGTAGACCTTCTCCTTACCATGGAGACGCTCTGCCGACTGAGCTATTGGGGCATGCCCTTGCGGAGCGATTAGAACTTTACACACCCCGAACGGCCTCGCGAAACCGGGGGGTCGTTAGTCCGAAAAGCCAGGTCACAAGCCGCTTTTCGACCCGAAATGGCCCGCCGCGCGCACCGCCGCGCCTCAGTGCAGCAGTGTGAGCACCGTCTCGCATCGGGGCCCGCAATCGCGCTTGGTGCGGGCCTGCAGCCACGCCTCGAAGCGTTCCTCGCAAAGCGGCCGCGAGATCAGGTAGCCCTGCGCGACGTCGCAGCTCATCTCCACCAGCTGATCGCGCGCCGCATCGTCCTCCACGCCCTCGGCAACGACAACCAGGTCCAGCGAGTGCCCGAGCTCGACGATCGAGCGGACCACCGCCATGTCGCCGAGATCGGTGCCCATGCCGAGCACGAAGCTCTTGTCGATCTTTACCTCGTCTACCGGCAGCTGCCGCAGGTAGGCCAGCGACGAGTACCCGGTGCCGAAGTCGTCCACCGCGAGCACCACGCCCATCGCGTGCAGTCGGCGCAGCACCGGCAGCGACCGCTCCGGGTCGGCCATCACGCCGGACTCAGTCAGTTCGAAGGTGAGCAGCTCCGGCGGGATGTCGTGGCGCAGCAACGCCTCGCCGACGCGATCCGGGAAGGTCTCGTCGGCCAGGTTACGCACCGACAGGTTCACCGCCACCGACATCCGCAGCCCGCGGTCCATCCACTGCCGAATCTTGACCAGTGCGCATTCCATGACGAACGAGGTGAGCGCGTCGACCAACCCGGTGGCCTCCACCAGCGGCACGAACTCGTCGGGATCCAGCCGCCCGTACTCCGGGTGCGACCAGCGGACCAGCGCTTCGGCGCCCACCACCTGACGGGCGGGCAGCGCGACCTTCGGCTGGTAGTGCACCTCGACCTGGCCGGAGTCCAGCGCCTGCCGGAACTGGGTGACCAGCTGGAATCGGCGCAGGAAGACCTGACCCATCGCGGGGGCGTAGCCGCGCACGCCGTCCTCGCCGTTGCGGGCCGCCCGCACCGCCACGTCGGCGTGCTGCAGCAGGGTGTCGATGTCGGTTTCGCAATCGCCGTCCGCCGGCTCGGACGAGGCATACCCGGCGATGCCGACGGCCTCCACCACGATCCGGTCCAGCGGGTACGGCTTGGCGATCGCCTCGCGCAGGTGCTGAGCGGTCTCGTGCGCCTGGGCTTCGCTGCGATCCAGCAGCAGCACCGCGAAGGAATTCGCTTCCAGCCTGGCCAGCGGCGCCTCGCCGAGTTCCTCCCGCATCCGCTGCCCGGCGGCGACGATCATCCGGTCGCCCCAGGTGTAGCCGAGGGCCTCGCTGACGGTGGTGAGCACGTCGAGGTCGATCCGCAGCACGACGGCGGTGCGCCCGTTGCGCAGTTCCTCGGCCGCCATCTCGCGGAATCCGGTGCGGTTGAGCAGGCCGGTCAGCGGATCGTGGTAGGCGTCGTGACGCAGCCGCGCGAGCAGTCGGCGGTTGTCCATCGCGGTCGCCAGGTGGCTGGCCAGGGTGTGCAGCAGACGCACGTCGGCGCGGCCGAACCCGCGCCACCGGCTGACCCGGTCGTGCACTTCAACGGCACCGAGCAACTGGCTCGCGCCGCGCAGCGGCACGACTAGCGCCTCGTACGCCCCGCGTTGGCGCAGCGCCCGCCGCACGTCCTCGGGCGCTTCAAGCGTTCGGAAGGAGCGCACGTGACTGCCCGGCAGTTGCAACAGCGGGTCATCGCGCAACGCCGAGGGCGCGGCCTGCGTGGCCACATCGGGCAGCGACCCGCCCGCGACCAGCGTGCTGACCTCGCCGCTGGGGTCCAGCCGCAGCCGCAGCACCACCCGGGTCGCGTTGAGCTGTTCGCGGATCCGTTCGGCGACCGGCTCCCACTCGCTGACCGACACCTCCGGCTCGCCGACGACGGACTCGGACGGGCCGTGCGGGGCCGTCTGCCCGGAGCGCGCCACGCTGAGGCTGACGTCGCTGAGCGTCTCCAGGTCGCGCTGCTCGCGCAGCAAGCCGGAGTACGCGCGGTACAGGCCGATCACGGCCACCGCGACCAGCGCCACCAGCAGCCATCCCCACGGGGTGCTGATCGAGACCTCGTAGCCGACCAAGCCGACCGAGGTGTTGAGCAGGCCCACGGCCAACGTGTTCACCGCGAGGCGCATCCCGGCCGACACCCGCATCGCGCCGCCCAGCACGTGCAGCGCGGCGAGCGCGAAAGCGCAGCTGATCAGCGGAGAGGTCAGGGTGCCGACGACCGGGCCGAACCAGGCCGGGGCCACCTCGGCCAACGCCAGGTTCGCCGCATTGGCCACCGCGAACGGCACCGCGATCTCCAGGCACAGCACGCCCGCGTTGTAGACCACGTGGGTGGCCGCGCGGCGCCCGACCTGCGCGCCGAGCCCGGCCAGCAGGTTGGCCGCCAGCACGACCTCGAACGGCACCGTCAGCAGCCCGAGGATCAGCGGGATCTCGGTGAAGGAGATGGTCCAGCCGACCCGCTTGACGTCCACGTCGATGGTCAACTGCTCGGCCAGCAGGAAACCCATGGCCAGCAGCGGTCCGATGAACAGCAGGTCGGGACGGTAGTGGAAGGGCAACATCGCCGAGGTCGCCACGGAGGCGAGGATGCCGACGGCGAGTACCACGAACGAGAAGCCGGTGAACATCCGGCGCCGCACCGGATCTACCTCGGCGCGCACCGGTGGGCGGGCGGGCTCGAGACCGGATTCCGGACCGAGGGAGCGGTGACGCTCGATCATCCACGCTCCTCCCCACCCGGCGACGCGGGCGCGCACACAATTGCCGTCGCCGATCGTGACGCACGAGCGCACGGATGGCCAGAGGTCAACGGCCCCCCGCCGCAGGTACCGCGAAACGAGCATCTTCCTTGCTGCGCATGGTCCGGCTCGACATCTTTGCACAAGACTGCGAGTTGACCTGCAAAGATTTCACAACGGCCGCCGAGCACCGTCCCCGGTCGGGCCCGACCAGGCACGGCATGGCTTCTTGTGATGATCGCCGCAGCAACCGATCGGCCCGAACGCCGTATGCAACCGGCGGGAACGGGCTGTGACTACTCGAGACCGAGCTCATCCAGGAAGTCCCGGATCGCGCGGTCGAGATCGGCCAGTCCCGACTCCTCCACCGGGAGGTGGCCGGTGCCGCCGAGCAACGCGGAGCGGGTAGGCCCGGCGATCCGGTCGAAGAACCGCTTTGACAGCAGCGGCGGGGTCCACCGGTCTTCGTCCGGGTGCGCCAACAATACCGGCGGTCCCGCGTAGTCCTCCGGAGCCGCGGCCGGCGCGGCGGCCAGGCAACTGCGCACGAAGCCGAGCGTCAGCCAGCTGCCGCCGCCGAGGCTGTCGGCCCACACCAGGTTGGCGAACTGGGCGTGGTTGGACACCGCCGCGATGTTGGCCATCCAGTGCACCGGCACCCGCGTCGCCGTCAGGGGTTTCGGGATCAGCGTCAGCAGGCCGCTCCACTGGGCCATTTCCGGGCGGGCCGCCAGCCGCCGCCGGACCTCATCTCGCTGCGGATCGGCCAGGCAGGTGGTGATCACGCCGGCCACCGCGCCGCCGGCCAGCGCGGCGACGTCGTAAGCGAGTCGGCCGCCGGTGCTGATGCCGAGCAGCACGATCGGCCGTTCGTCGCGGGATCGCTCCAGCTCGATCAGGTCCAGCACGCAGGCCAACCAGTCCTGGTAGGCGATCGTGCGCCGACCGGTGTTGGTCAGGCCGAAGCCCGGGAGGTCGGGGGCAAGGAATTCGAGGTCCACCAGCGAGGGCAGCCGCCCGTACGGGCCGAGCATGCGGCCATAGGTGCCGACTCCGTGCAGCGCGATGAGCTTGGTGCGCGCGCTCGGCCGCGCGACGCGATCGACGTGGACCTTCATGCCGCGCCACGACCACCACTGCTCGGCCGGAGCGTTCTCGACGGTGAGCCGGAGCGCACCGGGAAAGAAGTCCTGGTAACGCAGCCAGTAGAGCTGATCGCGGTAGCTGAGACCGACGACGGTGGCGGACCCTGGGGCGGATGGAGCCGAAGGCACACTTCGAACATACGGATCGGACCGGACCATGCGCATCAGCCGACAGCAGGCACGTACCTGGTTCACCGAAGCGCGGGTGGCACGCCTGGCCAGCGTCGATGAGCACGGGCGACCGCATCTGGTGCCGATCGTCTTCGCGGTTCGCGGCGATGTGATCGTCACCGCGGTGGACCACAAGCCGAAGCGAACCCCGAATCTCAAGCGACTGCGCAACATCCGCGCGAACCCGCAGGTGGCGCTGCTCGTCGACCACTACGAGGACGACTGGTCCCGGCTGTGGTGGGCGCGCGCCGACGGCGAGGCCGAACTGGCCGAGTGCGAGTCGCGCCCCGAACTGCTCGCCGCCCTGACGGAGAAGTACTCGCAGTACCGGGAAATTCCGCCGACGGGCACGTTGATCGTGGTCCGGGTTTCGGGGTGGAGCGGTTGGTCCGCCACGCAACGATGACCGCGCGATCGGACCGGGTGCCGAGGGCGCCCCGAATCGCTCACGGTTCCTTCCGCTCCAGGTGCACGACGTCCGAGTCGAGGTCGAGCGGCCCGCCTGCCTCGCGGTCGTCCTCCTTGACGACCTCCACCCAGGCCAGCTGTTCGAGCTGGTGCTTGGCCCCCGCGCTGAACAGGCCCTCGACGCCTAAGGCGGCCGAAGCGGCCCCGCGCTGCTCGGCAGGTCTCGCCTCGGTGGGCGGCTCCGCGGCGCGCTGCTCCTGCCGCCGCTTCGCACGACCTGCTCGATCAATGGCCATGCGTCCAGGCTAGCCCGGCGTTGATGCAGCTGACCGGCGCTGCCGACGATCTGCCGGGCACCCGCCTACCGCGCCGGATGCCCGCCCGGTGGCGGGTCAACTAGGCTGCCTTTCGTGCGCGATCCGTACCTTGTCCTGGTCAGCACGGCGGAACTCGCGGATCTGGCGAGTGCGCTGGAGGTCGTCAACGGCCACGCCGAGCTCAACCACCGCTACCGCAAGCTGATTGCGGAGTCCCGGCAGACCCTGGCGACCGACGAGGTCCGCCTCACCCAGGCCCGCGGCCTCGCGAAGCGGCTGATGGTGCTCGTCAAGGCCGCCGGTCCGACGTTCCGCGAAGAGCTGCCCGAGGCGGTGCGCGCCGAGCTTGAGGCCGGCCTAAGCCAGGCCAACACCCTTGTCTTCCACCCCGAGGAAGACTGAGCGAAGACGGGGCGCAACCCCCTGCGAAACCGGTGGCGATCGGTATGTATTCTTTTAACCGCAAGCCAGTACTGCTGGTGCGCACGCCAGGTTGCCCGAGCGGCCAAAGGGAGCTGACTGTAAATCAGCCGGCATTGCCTTCGGAGGTTCGAATCCTCCACCTGGCACCCAGCGAGAACGGCCCTGTGACCAGTATGAACCGGTCACAGGGCCGTCTTGTTGCTACGCAGGCAGCGCCGGTTGCCCACGGGTGGCTCCGCCCGAGCCACACAATCACTCGGGGACTGGCGAACCTCCGAGCGTGGCTTGCACCTTCGAGAGCGTCGTCGCCGTTCCGCTTTCCAGGCAGCGCTCTCCATGAATGAGCCCCCGGGCCAGGTAGATACCCGGCAGGGGGCTCATTCATGGGTCAGGGGTGCCTCAAGTGTGCGCAAGAGAGCGTGTCTGCTGCATGAGTAGACGTCGACGGTCGCTACGGCCACCGCTGCGGAAGTAGCGCGGGTAACCACGCTTCACCTCGTCCAAGGTCTCGCCAGCCACCAAAACGATCTCCATACGCGGGGCGTGCCCGAAGATCAATTCGGCGTAGCTGCGTTCAGCTTCGTCGTAGGCAGCGGCCGCGCTCTCGGCGTTGTCGAAGGTCGAGTGCCAGGACTTGCTCGCCTGACGGTCGTGGAACAGAAGGAACCAGCACATAGCCGCCTTAGAGCCCTCCATGTCCACCCTCCAGCAGGTCAAACTCAACAAGATCCTGAAGTTCATCCAGCTCAGCGAGCATACTTGATGGGACCTGTTCCCCACAGTCCTGATACCAAAGAACGTCACTGAGTAGCCGGAAGAGCCGCACTACATTGTCCGGGGCATTCTGATGCTTCAGGTCGAATCCGAACTCACTGTCCCAGCTCTCCACGTCTTGCGCCCAATCCTGCTGGCGCTGCGTTCTTAGCTGTATTTCGATCTTGCACCCATCGCGCCGCGCGACTAGATGGACCGCCCGGTAGCCCCCGATCTGTGGGGTACCGGTGTAATCCTTGATGCCCTTTGTCGAATCGATATTGAGGCTAGCTGTACCCAGTAGGCGTTCGCGAATGTTTGTTAGCGTCTCCATGTCTGGCAGCGTTGCGCGACATCCGCCAAGATCCTCCATCTCCGCGAGCCGCGTCTTCAGGCGGGCGAGCTTGGCAACGATACTCGGGGCCGTCTTCAGCCTCTGGTTGACTTTGCCCTTGCCAGCTGGACCAAGTTCCGACGACACCACCCGTTGAAGCGTGATCCGCAACTTCAGCAAAGGTGGCTGGTGCACAGCTCTCCAGAGTTGGAGTAGACCTTTATCGGAGGCGACGGCCTCACTGTCCAACAACTCATAGCTGTCGGCGTCAACCATCTTTCTCAGGCGGTTGCCAACAAGGTTGATCTGAGTCTTGGAAGGCAGGCTGCCTTTAGGCGCTACTTGGGGACCCCGCATCGCGCAAGCATACGGTCACGACGCGACAACAGAAAGTCACCGCCTCCTTGGGCTGACGCGCTTGCATCAGTGGTGCTGTGCATCTGGCCAGCAGCTTGGCCGTAGCCTTCTGGCGGCGCTCTTTCGCGGTGTCGGTGGCCAATCCGTGGTCGAGGCTAGGATACATTTTTGCTGGTCAAGATCGATGTAACGGGGAGCCTTCGGAGGTTCGAATCCTCTACCTGGCACTCGTAGCACCGACCCCGTGACCGACCGGTCACGGGGTCGGTTTTTTGCGCGTCGCCGCGCCCTGCCACGACCGCGGCCACTCGAATGGCGCTGCCCGGTAGCGTGTTCTCGCAGATATGCTGCTTCGGCTCAACGGGAGGTAGACAGGTGGCAAACCCGTCGTTCGACGTGGTGAGCAAGGTGGACCACCAAGAGGTGGACAACGCGCTGAACCAGGCGGCCAAGGAACTCGCCAACCGATTCGACTTCCGGGGCACCGGCTCGAAGATCCAGTGGTCGGGCGAGAACGCCGTGGTGCTGGAGTCGGAGACCGAGGAGCGCTGCAAGGCCGCCATCGACGTCTTCAAGGAGAAGCTGATCAAGCGCGGCATCTCGCTGAAGGCGCTCGACATGGGCGATCCCGCCAGCTCCGGCCAGATTTACAAGGCCACCGGCAAGGTCGTGCAGGGCATCTCGCAGGACGTCGCGAAGAAGATCTCCAAGAAGATCCGCGACGAGGGCCCCAAGGGCGTGCAGGCCCAGATCCAGGGCGAGCAGCTGCGGGTTTCGGGCAAGAAGAAGGACGACCTGCAGGCCGTGATCCAATTGCTGAAGTCCAGCGACTTCGATGTCGCGCTCCAGTTCGAGAATTTCCGGTAATCCACCGCTGGAGGTATCCGGGTGAAGGGGATCGTGCTTGCGGGCGGCAACGGGACGCGGCTGCACCCGTTGACGCAGGCCGTGTCCAAGCAGTTGTTACCGGTGTACGACAAACCGATGATCTACTACCCGCTGTCGGTGCTGATGCTGGCCGGCATCCGGGAGGTGCTGCTCATCTCGACCCCCGCCGACATGCCGCTGTTCCAGCGGCTGCTCGGGGACGGGTCGCGGTTTGGCATCCGGATCCAATACGCCGAACAGGACCAGCCCAACGGACTCGCCGAAGCGTTCGTGATCGGCGCGGACTTCGTCGGCGACGAGTCGGTCGCGCTAGTCCTTGGCGACAACATCTTCTACGGGCAGGGCTTCTCCCGGATCCTCCAGCAGTGCGTCCAGGAACTCGACGGCTGCACGTTGTTCGGCTACCCGGTCCGCGATCCGCAGCGCTACGGCGTCGGTGAGCTGGACGGCGACGGCCGTCTGGTGTCCATCGTGGAGAAACCGGAGCGCCCGCGGTCCAAAATGGCCATCACCGGCCTGTACTTCTACGACAACGAAGTGATCGACATCGCCAAGGGGCTCACGCCTTCGGCTCGCGGCGAACTGGAGATCACCGATGTCAACCTCGCCTACCTGGAGCGCGGCCGGGCGCGGCTGACGCAGCTCGGCCGCGGGTTTGCCTGGCTGGACACCGGCACCCACGACTCGCTCGTCGAGGCGTCGCAGTTCGTGCAGGTACTGGAGCACCGGCAGGGCGTGCGGATCGCGTGTCTGGAGGAAATCGCCCTGCGCATGGGCTACATCTCGGCCGAGGAATGCTTCGAGCTGGGCACCGCGCTGGCGAGGTCGGGCTACGGCGAATACGTGATGGAGGTCGCCCGCCGCTCCGGGGCCCGCAGCGCCTGAGCGCCGAACGGTCCGCCGTCACCAGGCCGGGGGGAGCTGGTAGCCCGCCATGCCCTCCAGCCGGCGAATGCGATCGTCCATCGGCGGGTGGGTGGAGAACAGCCGGGCCAGCCGCTCGCCGGGGCGGAACGGGTTGGCGATCATCAAGTGCGACTGCGACACCAGTTGGGGCTCCGGGGCAAGCGGCGCCTGCTGGGTGCCGCGCTCCAGCTTGCGCAGGGCGGAGGCCAGTGCGAGTGGGTCGCCGGTCAGCTGGGCCCCGGACGCATCGGCCTGGTACTCGCGGGAGCGGCTGACGGCCATCTGCACGACGGCCGCCGCGATCGGGCCGAGCAGCGCCACCAGCAGCATCGCGAACGGGTTGGGCCGGTCATCGTCCTGGCCGCCGAACATGCCGAGGAACAGCCCGAAGTTGGCGAGGAAAGTGACCACGCTGGCCAATGCCCCGGCCACGCTGGAGATCAGGATGTCGCGGTTGTAGACGTGCGAGAGCTCGTGCCCGAGCACGGCGCGCAGCTCGCGCTCGTTAAGCAGTTCGAGGATCCCGGCGGTACAGCACACGGCGGCGTTTCGGGGGTTTCGGCCGGTGGCGAAGGCGTTGGGCGCCCGCGTCGGGCTGATGTAGAGCGCGGGCATCGGCTGCCGCGCCGAGGTCGCCAGCTCGCGCACGATCCGGTACATGGCGGGCTGCTCGGCCTCCGACACCGGGCGGGCGCGCATCGCGCGCAGCGCCAGGTTGGCCGAGTTGAAGTACGCGTAGCCGTTCATCCCCAACGCCACGAAGAGCGCGATGATCAGGCCGGCGCGGCCGAAGATCGACCCGACCAGCAGCACCAGCGCGCTCATACCGCCGAGCAGCAGCGCGGTCTTTAAACCGTTGACGTGACTGTGCACCGTGCCTGCCTCCGCCCAAGGGCTCAACCGGTGCCTATTGGGACATCCGGATCGCCGCTCGTGACACCTTTCCAAATATTTCGAAGGTCACCCAGAAAACGACCCGGCGCGAGTCGTAGTTCCGCTGAGCGGATGTGCTGAAGCCAACGTCCCGAGGTGATCGGTTCGCAACACGCCCCGCTTAGCATGACCGGTCAACTGGCAGGCCACCTTGGCCAAGGGCATCGCCATGGTCGGCCCCACCATCAACATCGAACTCGGTGTGCAGGCGATCCTGGAGCAGTAGTTCGCCGTCGACCGTGGCGAAGGGTGCCGTTGCTGGTCAACGGCGCCCTTCGCGTCCCCGCCCCCTCAGGCGTGGAGTTCGAGCGTGCAGCATTTCGGGCCGCCGCCGGACTTCCGGAGCTCGGAGATGCCCAGCAAAATCGGCTCGTAGCCGCGAGCGGCCAGCTGCGCGGCGAGCCCGGTCGCCTCCGCCGGCAGCACCACGTGCCGACCGTCGGACACCCCGTTCAAGCCGAGGCAGGCCGCGTCGGCCGCGTCGGCGATCACGGCGTCCGGGAACATCCGCTCCAGCACGCGGCGCGAACCGGACGAGAACGCCCCCGGGAAGTAGGCGATCTGCGCCCGCTCGCCGCACTCCAGCACGAACAGCGCGGTGTCCAGGTGGTAGTAGCGCGGGTCGACCAGGCGCAGCGACACCACTGGCACCCCGAGCGCCTCTTGGGCCTCGGCGTGGGCCTCGGGATCGGTGCGGAACCCGCTGCCGGCCAGCAGCACTCGGCCGGTCCAGGCGAAGTCGCCCTCGGCTTCGTTGATCCGGGACGGCATGACCACGTTCCGGTAGCCGCGGGTGATGAACCAGCGGCGGAAGTGCTCGGCCTCGGCGGCACGCTGCGGCGCGCGGAACCGAGCGCCCAGCACCCGTCCGTCGATGACGGTCGCCGAGTTGGCCGCGAACACCATGTCGGGCAGTCCGGGCTGCGGCTCGACGACCTCGACGAGGTGCCCGAGCCGCTCGTAGGTGCGCCTCAGCTCCGCCCACTGGAGCATCGCCAGGTCGACGTCCACCGGCGCGCCGGGGTCCATCCACGGGTTGATCGAGTACTCGACGGTGAAGTACTTGGGCGCGCACATCACGTAGCGCCGCGTGGTGGCGTGGGGCGACGCCAGGGTTGCTACAGCCTGTCCGGCGGTGACCGTCATGAATCGAAATCTAAGTGGTGGCCAAACCAGCTATCAACAACGCGATGTTCGTTTTTTGCGGCAGAATGTTGCGTATGGACGCCTTGGACCAACGAATCATTTCTCGCCTGGTGGCCGACGCGCGGGCGAGCTATGCGGAAATCGGGGCCGATGTCGGCCTGTCCGCGCCTGCGGTGAAGCGGCGGGTGGACAAACTGCTGGATCTGGGCGTGTTGCAAGGATTCACCGCCGTCGTGGACCCCGAGGCGCTGGGCTGGGGAACGGAGGCGTTCGTGGAGGTGCACTGCGATGGCAATGTTCCTGCGCACCGGATCCGCACCGGGCTGGAGCCGCTGCCGGAGGTGGTCGCGGCCTACACCGTGTCCGGGCAGGCGGATGCGATCGTGCATCTGCGCGCGGCGAACATCCACCACCTCGAATCGGCGATGGAACGGCTGCGCTCGGTCGAGTTCGTGAACCGGACAGTGTCCACGGTGGTGCTCTCCCGACTCCTGGAGCGCCAACCGCAGCCGGAGTGAACGCCAAGAGCTGCTTCGCCTGTTCCGGAAGCTTGCGTACCTACGCCCACCGGCCTGCGGGAACGTCGGCCCGGTGTCCGGAGGGCTCAGGTGGCGCGTTTGCCGTTCCAGGGTTCGAAGCCGGCGATCTCCGCATCGCCCGCCGTGCGGAACCAGACGTCGGGGACGATCTTGTCGTACGCCGGTGATTCGGGGCTGTGGTACTGCCGGGACGCGGAGTGCCCCTTGATCATCGGCCCCGAGCCGACCTCTCGGCCGGGCCGCGGCCCGGCGCCGGGCGTACGCCGCGGCAACGGCGGCGGCTCCGCCGCACCACCGTCCTCGAACTTCGGGATCACCTCCGTCGCGTCTGCTCCGATCGGCGACAGGGACTGCGCCGCGTCGTCGGCGCCTCGCGGCTCCACCGACTCGAACAGCGACCGCAAATGCCCGGACAACCGCGACTCCGTCGCGTCGTCCGCACCTCGTGGCCATCCGGGAATCCGCGACTCCTCGTCATGCGGCTCCGAGGGTTCCGGCTCCGCCTGCTCCACCCTCGCTGTCTCCGTGGCGGGTGCCGCATCCTCGGACGCCCACGCGGGCACCGACGACGTCGTCGTCTCGGGCTCCGCGTTCGGCCACATCGCCGCGAACTCCGTCGACTGCTCATCCTCGAACGGCACCGCCGCCTTGGCTTGCGCAGCAGGCGATTCCACACCCGCCTTCGGCTCCGCGGCCTTCGGGCCTGTCGGTGCCTGGGACTCCAGTGCTGGCGGAACGCGCGGCTGCACGGCGGCAACTGCGACGTCGTCGCCGTGCACTCCGACTCCGTTCACGCGCTCGTCCCACTCGCGAAACCACGTACTGTCGGCGTCGGGCCGGGCGGCTCGGGCCTGGTTCGGCGCAACCCAAGCGCGCGGTGCCCGGCCCCAGTCGCCGACCTCCGGTTCCTCCTCCGGGTCCCGGTCTCGGGTCACCGGTCGCAGCAGATCCAGCGGCGCATCGCGCTCCTCAAACCCGTTCGACTGGTCGTGTTCGTACTCGTCCGCCGGGTGCGGGGCGGTGCCTTCGACCAAGCGGCGTCGCAGCGGCCGGACGAAGAGCAGCCAGGTGATCAGCGCCCCAAACGCGAACGCGGCGAGGCTCCACAGCCACACCTGGGTGAACAGCCAGGTGATCACGAGCGATGTCCCTCCTCCGGGCTCCGGCAGCACCGCAAGTTCTTCCCGCGATACCTACCACGTGGAACCCCGGCAAAGGCCCGGCTTGACCGGCTCGTGACACGTGAGGGTGGTCGCGCCACAACTTTGGGGCACGCTTCGCGACTGGGAGCCGTCGGTTGCCGCCCGATTCGCAGCCACAGCCCCCGGGCTGCGGTGCTTGCCAGTACCCGAGATCGGGACGGCCTCAGCGGGTTCGCGCCACCACGTAGTCGACCAGCGTCGACAGCGCTTCACGGGCCGCAACGTCCGGCAGCGAAGCGAGTTCCTTGCGGGCATTGTCGGCGTACTCGTCCAGGGTCGCGCGGGTGCGCGCCAGCCCGTTGGATGCGCGCAGCAGCCCCAAGGCCTCGTCGACCTCGGGGTCCGAGGTCAGTGGCCGGTCCAGCAGTTCGCGCAGCCGCGTACCGGTGTCCGCATCGGTTAGCGCGTACAGCATCGGCAGCGTCCGCACCCCCTCGCGGAGGTCGGTGCCGGGCGTCTTGCCGGACTCCTTGGCCGGCGAGGCGATGTCGATGATGTCGTCGGAGATCTGGAAAGCGGTGCCCAGAATCCGGCCGATGCGCTCCAGCGCTTCGGTGTGCGCCTCGTCGGCCCCGGAGAACCAGGCGCCGAACCGGCCGGCCGTGGCGATCAGCGAACCGGTCTTCTCGTAGATCACCTTCAGGTAGAACTCGACGGCGTCCTCGTCCGCGGCGACCCCGACGGTCTCCCGCATCTGGCCGGTGACGAGCGCCTCGAAGGTGCTGGCCATCCGCCGGACCGCCGCGGCGCCGAGATCGGCGATCAGCCGAGACGCCTGGGCGAACAGGAAGTCGCCGGTCAGGATCGCCACCGAGTTGTCCCAGCGGGCGTTGGCGCTGGTCGCGCCGCGCCGCATGGTCGCCTCGTCCATCACGTCGTCGTGGTAGAGGGTGGCGAGGTGGATCATCTCGACCACCGCCGCGGACTTGATCACTTCGTCCGTCGTCGGGTCGCCGAACTGCGCGGCCAACAGCGTGAACAGTGGCCGGAACCGCTTACCGCCGGCTTCCACCAGGTGCAGCGAGGTGCGGGTGGCGAACTTGAACTCGCTCTGCACCGAATCGTGCAGCAGCCGCTCCACCCGAGCCATGCCCCGCCGCACGGAATCGGCCAACGCCTCGTCGGCGATGGCGATCCCGCCCGATCCTCCCGTGGTCAGCTCACTGATCGGGTCACCCGCTGGCCTGCTCACGTCACCGTCGCCTTCGCTCCCCCTGGTCGCCCTACGGGCGAGCACTCTACGACACGAAGCCGCCGACGTTCGCCCAGTCCAGAGCCAGAGTCGGCAGCACGCCCAGCAACAGCGTGACGACCACACCGAGCGTGATCGCGGCTGTCGTGAACGCACCCGGCACGCTGACGGTGGGGCCGTCCGCGGCGGGTTCGCTGAAGTACATCAGCACGATGACACGAAGGTAGAAGAAGGCCGCAACCGCACTGGCCACCAGGGCGACCACCACCAGCGGCGCCATGCCATCCGCCAGCGCCGCCTCGAAAACGACGAACTTCCCGACGAAACCGCTCGTCAGCGGGATACCGGCGAGAGCGAACAACAGGAAGGTGAACACCGCGGCGACCAACGGCGAACGCTTGGCCAGCCCGGCCCAGTCCGAAAGGTGAGTTGCCTCACCATCGGCCCTGCGCACCAGGCTGATCACCGCGAACACGGCGATCGTGGTGAACCCGTAGGCCAGCAGGTAGAAAAGCGTGCCCGCCAGGCCGCGGCCGGTCATCGCCAGCGCCCCGATCAGCATGAATCCGGCGTGCGCGACCGAGGAGTAGGCGATCATCCGCTTGATATCGCGCTGGGTCAGGCCGAGTACGACGCCGATGACCATCGAGGCGATCGCGACCGCCCACAGCACACCCCGCCACTCCCAGCTGGAGGCGTGGAATGCGACCTGCAACACCCGCAAGATCGCGCCGAACGCGGCGACCTTCGTGCAGGCGGCCATGAAACCGGTGACCGCGGTCGGCGCGCCCTGGTAGACGTCCGGGGTCCAGGTGTGGAACGGGCCCACCGAAGCCTTGAACAGCAGGCCCACCAGCAGCAGACCCAGCCCGGCGAACAGCAGGGTGTCCGAGCGGTCCGAGCCGGCGGTGGCGTCCGCGATGGCCTGCAGCTTCACCGAACCGGCGTAGCCGTAGAGCAGGGCCAGGCCATACAGGAAGAACGCCGAGGCGAACGCGCCGAGCAGGAAGTACTTGACCGCCGCCTCCTGCGACAGCAACCTGCGCCGCTTGGCCAGTCCACACATCAGGTACAGCGGAAGGCTCAGCACTTCGAGCGCGATGAACATGGTCAGCAGGTCGTTCGCCGCGCAGAACACCATCATCCCGCCGAGCGAGAACAGGGCCAGCGGGAAGACCTCGGTGCGCATCCCCGCGACGGCGGCGGTCGCGCGGCTCATCGCACCGGGCCCGTCGGCCGCCCGCGACTCGGCGACGAACGCGCCGCCGGGCTCTACCGAGCGGTCCGCGATCAGCAGGATCGCGGTCAGCCCGAGCGCGAGCAGGGTGCCCCAGAGGAAGAGCGTGGGCGGGTCGATCGCAAGGCTGTCGGCCAGCGTGGTCACACCGGCGTTTCCCGCACGGGCGTACATGGCCAGTGCCACCAGGGCGACCACGATCGCCAGCAGGCTCAGTCCCACCTGCACCGACCAGCGCTGGTGCCGCGGCAGGAACGCCTCGACGAGGATCGCCAGGCAGGCCGCGCCGAGGATCACCAGGAGCGGCGCGACGGCCGCGTAGTCGATCGGCGGGATCTGCACGGACGGCACCTGTGTCATGGCACCCCACCCCTGCGTCAAAGCACCCACTGTCAGTTACCTCCCTGCGAGGTCACGGGGTCGGTGACGCCGACCTCGCTCATGGTTGCCGCGACCGAAGGGGTGATCACGTCCAACACCGGCTTCGGGTAGAAGCCCAACGCGAGCACCAACACGATCAGCGGAGTCAGCACCGCGATCTCGCGGGCGTTGAGGTCGGGCACCCGTCGCCGGTGCGCGTCGGGCTTGTTCGGGTCGGTCACCGCGCCTGGCCCGCCGGCGGTGCCCAGCAGCGCGTCGCCGCGCACCGGGCCCTGCATCGTCCGCTGGTACAGCCACAGCACGTAGACGGCGGCCAGCACCATGCCGATGGTGGCCAGGACCGCGTAGCCCGGCTGCGTCCGGAACGAGCCGATGAGCACCAGGAACTCGCTGATGAACGAGTTCGTCCCGGGCAGCGAAAGGGTGGTCAGTCCGGCGATCAGCAGCGTGCCGGCCAGCAGCGGTGCCACCTTCGCCATGCCGCCGTAGTCGGCGATCCGGGTGGAGCCACCGCGAGCGATCACCATGCCGAGCACCAGGATCAGCATGCCGGTCGCGATGCTGTGGTTGATCATGTACGACACCGCGCCGACCTGCGCTTGCGAAGTGAACGCGAAGATGCCCAGCGCGATGAAGCCGAAGTGCGCGATGGACACGTAGGCGATGAAGCGCTTGAAGTCGCTCTGGCCGAACGCCGCGAGCGAGCCGTAAAGCACGCCAAGCACCGCGAGCACCAGCAGCAACGGAGCCAGTAGTTTCGACGCTTCCGGCGTCATCGGCAGGCTGTAGCGCAGGAAGCCGAAGGTGCCGACCTTGTCGAGCACGCCGACGACGATCACCGCGACGCCGATCGGCGCTTGCTGCGCAGCGTCCGGCAGCCAGGTGTGGAACGGGATCAGCGGCGCCTTGATGGCGAAAGCCGTGAAGAACCCGAGGAACAGCCATACCTGCACGCTGGCCGGCGCGCCGGAGAGCACCGGCACCAGCGAGGCCCAGTCGAACGTGCCGCGCCCGGTGACCTGCGCGCAGTAGACGTACGCGCCGATCGCCGAGGCCAGCATGATCAGGCCGCCGAGGAACGAGTACAGGAAGAACTTCACCGCGGCGTAGGTGCGGTTCTCGCCGCCGTACCCGCCGATGAGGAAGTACATCGGGATCAGCATGATCTCGAAGAGCACGTAGAACAGGAACACGTCGGTCGCGGCGAACACCGCCACCGTCAGGGCCTGCTCCAGCAGCAGCAACGAGAAGAAGCCGCCGTGGGTGCGCCCGGCCGGCAGGCGCTCGCCCCAGCTGTAGCCCAGCACCAGCGGGGTGAGCAGCGCGATCACCGCGATCATCACCAGCGCGATGCCGTCCATGCCGAACGAGAGCCGGATGTCGAAGGCCGGGATCCACTCCACCGAGCTGGTGAGTTGCAGCCGCGGGCCCGCCGGGTCGTAGGCGAACCAGGCCGCGCCCGCGATCACTAGCTCCGCCAGGGAGAATCCGAGCGCGGTCCACTTGGCCGTCGCCGCGTTGCCGCGCAGCGCCGCCACCACCACCGACCCGACGATCGGCAGCAGTATCAGTGCGAGGAGCAGGGTCATCGGATCTCCTCCGTGCAACGTCGCGCACCCGCGTTCCGAATTTGCCTAAAATTGGGCGCTTCGAGCCCGCGCGTGCTCATGTCGGGATCCCCACCACCATCAGGGCGGCGATCACCACGATGCCGCCGAAGAGCATGGACAGGGCGTAGGACCGGACGAAGCCGGTCTGCCACCGGCGCAAGCGCCCGGAGCTGAAGCCGAGGAACCCGGCGATGCCGTTGACCGCGCCGTCGACGCCCCTGCTGTCCACAGTGACCAGACCGCGCGCCAGGCCGAACGCCGGGCGCACCGCCAGCGCGTTGTTCAGCGCGTTGCCGCCCAGATCCGCGCGGGCCGCGCGGACAATCGGCGACACCCGCTGCGGACGCTCCACCGGCACCGGCTTACGACCGACCACCAGCCAGGCGATCAGTACGCCCAGCGCGGAAAGCACGACGGTCAGCAGCGGGATCATCGAGTGCGGGATCGCGGTGTGCGTGGGCTCCTGCAGCTCGCCCAGTGATGGCGCCAGGAAACCGGTCAGCCGGTCGCCACCGGCGAAGAACATGCCCGCCGCGATCGACCCGACGGCGAGCACGATCATCGGCGCGGTCATCACCGCGGGCGACTCGTGCGGGTGGAAGTCCTTTCCGTTGCTGGCCTTCAAGTTCTCCCAGCGCTTCGCGCCGAAGAACGTCATCAGCACCAAGCGGGTCATGTAGAACGCGGTGATCGCCGCGCCCAGCATCGCCGCGCCGCCGAAGACCCAGCCCCGCCAGCCCTCCTGACCGAACGCCGCCTCGATGATCGCGTCCTTCGAGTAGTACCCGGACAGGAACGGGAAGCCGATCAGCGCCAGGTAGCCGAGCCCGAAGGTGACGAAGGTGATCGGCATGAACCGGTAGAGGCCGCCGAACTTGCGCATGTCGACCTCGTCGTTCATGCCGTGCATCACCGACCCGGCCCCGAGGAACAGCCCGGCCTTGAAGAAACCGTGGGTGAGCAGGTGCATGATGCCCAGCGCGTACCCGGCCGGACCGAGCCCGACGGCCAGCATCATGTAGCCGATCTGGCTGACCGTGGAGTACGCCAGGACCTTCTTGATGTCGTCGTAGGCGCACCCGATGATGCAACCGACCAGCAGCGTCACCGCGCCGACGATGGTGGCCGCCAGCTGCCCGCCGGGCGAAAGCGTGTACAGCGGGCTGGAACGCGCGATCAGGTACACCCCCGCGGTGACCATGGTTGCGGCGTGGATCAGCGCGGACACCGGGGTCGGGCCCTCCATCGCGTCCGGCAACCACGCCTGCAGCGGCACCTGGCCGGATTTGCCGCAGGCGCCAAGCAAAAGCAGCAGCGTGATCGCCAGCAGCACGCCCGGCGAAAGCTCCCCGGCGCGGGCGAAGACCTCGCTGTATTGCGTGGTGCCGAGGTTGGCGAACAGCAGGAAGATCGCCAGCGCCAACCCGACGTCGCCGACCCGGTTCATCACGAACGCCTTGGTCGCCGCCGCGGCGGCCGACGGCCGGTTCTGCCAGAAGCCGATCAGCAGGTACGAGGCCAGGCCGACGCCTTCCCAACCCAGGTACAGGGTCACGAAGCCGTTGCCCAGCACCAGGATGAGCATCGCGGCGACGAACAGGTTGAGGTAGCCGAAGAAGCGGCGGCGCTCGGTGTTCTCCCGCCCGGTGCGGCCTTCCTGGTCGTGTGCCATGTAGCCGATCGAGTAGATGTGGATCAGCGCTCCGACGCCGGTGATCAGCAGCACGAACACCATCGACAGTGGATCGATCCGGAGCCCGAAGTCGACCTGCAGGGCGTTGACCGGGATCCAGGAGTACAGGTGCAGGTCCCGCACCCGCCCGGATTCCGCCGGGAACCCGAGGAGCGAGCCGAACAGCAGCGCCCCGTAGACGAAGGACGCGATCACGGTGGCGCAGCCGAGGATGTGCCCCCAGCCGTTGGCCCGGCGCCCGGCGACGAGCAGGATCAACGCGCCCAGCGCCGGGAAAGCGATCAGCAGCCAGGCGTTCTGCTGGATCCCGCCGACCGCGCCGAGCACGTCCGGGCTGTCCGCGGCGAGGAAGGCACCGGTATTCATCGCCGCGTTAGTCGTCGTTGCCGTCACCACGCGCCCTCTCAGTACTTCAGCAGGTTGGCGTCATCGACCGAGGCCGAGCGACGCGTCCGAAAGATCGACATGATGATGGCCAGGCCGACCACCACCTCGGCCGCCGCGACCACCATCACGAAGAAGGCCATGACCTGCCCGTGCACCGAACCCTCGATGCGGGCGAAGGTCACCAGCGTCAGGTTGACCGCGTTGAGCATCAGCTCGATGCACATGAAGACCACGATCGCGTTGCGTCGCACCAGCACGCCGACGGCGCCGATGGTGAACAGCAACGCCGACAGCAGCAGGTAATAGGTAGGGGTCACTGCCGGACCTCCTCGGAGGAGACGTGCTCGGACTCCTGGCCGTTTCCGCGATGCGGCACGCCCTTGCCGTTGGCGCGCGGCGGGAGTTCCGGGTCCTGCTCTTCGGGCACCGGTGTTGCCGACTCGGGGTGGTCGCCGGTCAGGGCGTGCGGATCGGGCCCCGGCTCGGCACCGGACACGGCCCGGCGCTCCGCACTGAGCCGGTCCGCGGGCAGATTCTCCAGCAGTTCGGATAGCGACTCCGGCGCCACCGAACCGTCCGGCAAAAGGGCCGGGACGGCCACCGAGTTGGCCGTCGCGTACACGCCGGGGCCGGGCAGCGGCGATGGGCGGGCGCCGCGGAACCGAGCGTTGGCCCGCTCCTTCTGGCCCAACCGCGGACCCCGGCCCTTGCCGCCGTAGGCCAGCACCATCGCGCCTACGGCGGCGGTGATCAACAGCGCCGAGGTCAGCTCGAACGGGAAGAGGTAATAGGTGAAGATCAACCGGCCCAGGCCGCCCGCGCCGCCACCGGCCGGGGTCCACGGGTCCAGCGGCGGGGCGGGCTGCACCGCGGTCAGCGCCCGCGCCAGCCCGGCCGCCAGCAGGGCGGCCAAACCGATGCCGCCGATGCCGGCCCACAACCGCTGCCCGCGCAGCACCTCGACCACCGAGTCCGAGGAGTCCCGGCCGACCATCATCAGCACGAACAGGAACAGCATCATGATCGCGCCGGTGTAGACGATGATCTGGGTGAACCCGAGGAACGGGGCGCTCTGCACCATGTAGAGCACGCCGAGGCAGAGCATCGTCAGCGCCAGCCACAGCGCGGAGTGCACCGCGTTGCGGGCGAACACCATACCCAGCGCGCCGACCAGCGCCAGCGGGCCGAGCACCCAGAAGGCCACCGTCTCACCGGTGCTCACGGTGCCCTGGGCCTGCGCGAGGAACTGCGCCGCTTCGACGATCATCTCGCGGCCTCCTCGTGCCCTGACTCGACCGTTTCTTCCGCCGGAACCCCGCGCTGCCGCGCCAGCTCGGGACCGCGCACGTAGTAGTCCTGCTCGTCGTTGCCCAGCCGCATCGGGTGCGGCGGCTGCTCCATGCCGGACAGCAGGGGCGCCAGCAGGTCCTCCTTGGTGTAGATCAGGTCCTGGCGGTTGTCGTCGGCGGTTTCGTATTCGTTGGTCATCGTCAGCGCCCGCGTCGGGCAGGCTTCGATGCACAACCCGCAGCCGATGCACCGCAGGTAGTTGATCTGGTAGTCCTTGCCGTAGCGCTCGCCGGGCGAGTACCGGGCCTCTTCGGTGTTGTTCCCGCCCTCCACGAAGATCGCGTCGGCCGGGCACGCCCACGCACACAACTCGCAGCCCACGCACTTCTCCAACCCGTCCGGGTGCCGGTTGAGCTGGTGGCGGCCGTGGAACCGGGGCGCCGGGATCTTCTTGACCTCGGGATATTCCTCGGTGACGACCTTCTTGAACATGGTGCCGAAGGTGACGCCGAAGCCCTTGATCGGATCAAACATTCCCATGAGGCGCCTCCTCGCCTTCCGGACCCGCGACCTCGCCGGCGGTGCCGGCACCGCTGTGCACCGGGGTGCGGCGCGGCGGGGTCTTGGGGACTTCCAGGTCCAGCGGCGGAACCGGGTAATCGCTGCCGGCCAGCGGGAGCTCGTCGGCGTCCTTGGGCGGTTTGCGGTCCGGGATCAGGAACGTCGCCGCCAGCAGGACCGCGATCACGATGCCGCCGCCGATGAGGAACTGCTGCGAGGTGACCGCCTCACCGTTGCGCAGCGCGCGGATCACCGTCACCGCGATGATCCACACCAGGCTGAGCGGGACCAGGAACTTCCAGCCCAGGCTCATGAACTGGTCGTAGCGCAGGCGGGGCAGCGTGCCGCGCAGCCAGATGAAGAAGAACAGGAACGCCACCGTCTTGCCGAGGAACCACAGCACCGGCCACCAGCCGGTGTTGAGCACCCCGTCGCCGATCAGCGACAGCGGCCACGGGGCGTGCCAGCCACCGAGGAACAGCGTGGTCGCCAGCGCCGAGACGGTGACCATGTTGATGTACTCGGCCAGGAAGAACAGCGCGAACTTTAGCGACGAGTACTCGGTGTGGAACCCGCCGACGAGCTCCGACTCCGCCTCTGGCAGGTCGAACGGCGCGCGGTTGGTCTCGCCGACCATGGACACCACGTAAACCGCGAAGCTGAACGGCAGCAGCAGGAAGAACCAGCCGTTGGTCTGCGCCTCGACGATGCCCGAGGTGGACAGCGTGCCCGAATACATGATCACCGCGACGAACGACAGGCCCATCGCGATCTCGTAGGAGATCACCTGCGCGGCCGAGCGCAGCGAGCCGAGCAGCGGATACGGCGAGCCGGAGGCCCAGCCGGCCAGCACGATGCCGTAGACGCCGATCGAGGCGCAGGCCAGCACGACCAGCAGGCCGACCGGCAGGTCGACGAGTTGCAACGCGGTCCGCTGGCCGAAGATGGTGACCTCGGGGCCGATCGGGATCACCGAGAACGACACCAGCGCGGGCGTCGCCGAGATCACCGGGGCCAGGAAGTACACCCACTTGTCGGCCAGCACCGGCCGGATGTCCTCCTTGAACGCCAGCTTCAGGCCGTCCGCCAACGATTGCAGCAGCCCGAAGGGGCCCGCCCGGTTGGGGCCGGGCCGGTGCTGCATCCGGCCGATCACCCGGCGCTCGGCCCAGATCGTGAGCAGCGTCATGACGACCAGGAATACGAAGATCGCCAGGACCTTCAGCAGGATCAGCCAGAGCGGATCGTCGGCGAGCAGTTCCGCGGTTCTGGTCATGCTCTCCCCCCGTCGAGGTGGGTCGCACCGCCGTCGGCGGCGGGCGCTTGGCCGTTGCCGGACGCGGGGTAAAGCGGCGCGACCGCGGCGATGTCGACGACCGCGCCGTGGCCGACGCCCAGGGTCCGGTGCACCTTCGACGACCCGGAGTCGGCGGGCAGCCATACCACGTCGTCGGGCATTTCGGCGAGCTCCGCCGCGAGCACGATCGCGCCCTTGGCGGTGCGGATCTCGATGCGCTGCGCGTGGCCGAGCCCGATCCGCTGCGCGGTGCGCGGCGAGAGCACCGCGACGATGCGCCGCGCGGTGCCCGCCAGGTTCGGCTCGTCGGCCTGCAGCGACCCGTTGTCGAGCAGCTGCCGCCAGGTGGCCAGCACGGCCTGCCCCGGGCCGGGGCCCGGTACCGGTGCCGGCGGTTCGTCCGGTGCCGGCAGCCCGGTACCGAGGTACGGCCCGATGCGGGCGAGTTCGGCGCCGACGGCGGCCGGGGTCTGCGTGAACAGGTCCGCGTCCATCTCGACGGCGAGCGTGTCGAGCACCCGGCAGTCCGGCAGCGCGCCGGTGCCTTCGATGGTCGTGCTGAACTCGCGCCGGCGGCCTTCCCAGTTCAGGTAGCTGCCGGACTTCTCGACGCTCGGCGCGATGGGCAGCACCACGTCGGCGTGCTCGGTGACCGCGCTCGGCCGCAGCTCCAGGCTGACCACGAAGTCCGCGCGGCGCAGCGCCTTGTCGGCCAGCGCCGGGTCGGGCAGGTCGTTCGGGTCGACCCCGCCGACGACCAGCCCGGAGAGCGCCCCGGTGGCCGCTGCGGTGAGGATTCCAGTGAGGTCCCGCCCGGAAGCGGCGGGCAGGGTGTCGGGGCCGAGGCCCCATGCCCGTTCCAGCTCGGCGCGTGCGGCCGCATCGGCCACCGGGCGGCCCCCGGGCAGCAGCGTCGGGAGGGCACCGGCCTCGATCCCGCCGAGTTCCCCGGCCCGGCGCGGGATCCACGCGACCCGGGCGCCGGTCCGCTCGGCCGTGCGCAGAACCTCCGAGTACAGGCCGGGTACCTCCGCGGCTCGCTCGCCGACGATGAGGACCGCTCCCGGCTGCCGCAATTCTTCGTCCACATCGGACGGCAGCGCGCGCAGCGCCGCGGCCTCGCCGCCCGGCACGCAGGGCACCAGCGATCCGGTTCGGACCGGGCCGCCGTCGTGCACGATGACCGTCGTCTTCTCCACGCCCGGCGAGGACCACGGGCCGACGTGGAAAACCTTGGTTCCGCGCTTGCGGGCCGCCTTGCGCAGCCGCAGGAAGACGATCGGCGATTCCTCTTCCGGCTCGAACGCCACGCACAGCACGGCGGGCGCGGACTCCAGTTCCCGGTAGGTCACCCCGGTGTCCGGTGTCGTACCGACCACAGTGGACTCCAGGAAGCGCAGCTCCTCATCGGAGTGCGGCCGGGCCCGGTAGTCGATGTCGTTGGTGCGCAACGTGATCCGCGCGAACTTCGAGTAGGCGTAGGCGTCCTCGATGGTCAGCCGTCCGCCGGGCAGCACTCCGACGCCGTTGGCGTCACGCGCGTCGGCCAGCCCCTTCGCGGCGGCTTGCAGCGCCTCGGTCCACGAAGCGGGGCGGAGTTCGCCGTCCTGCCGGACCAGCGGCCGGGTGATCCGGTCGTTGGCGGTGGCGTAGCGGAAGGCGAACCGGCCCTTGTCGCAGATCCACTCCTCGTTCACCTCCGGGTCGTCCCCGGCGAGCCGGCGCATCACCTTGCCGCGCCGCCAGTCGTTGCGGATCTCGCAGCCCGACGCGCAGTGCTCGCACTGGCCGGGCGTCGACACCAGGTCGAACGGCCGGGACCGGAACCGGTAGGCCGCGCTGGTCAGCGCCCCGACCGGGCAGATCTGAATGGTGTTGCCGGAGAAGTAGCTCTGGAACGGCTGCTGCTCGCCGATGCCGATCTGCTGCAACACCCCGCGCTCCAGCAGCTCGATGAACGGATCCCCGGCCACCTGCTTGGAAAATCGGGTGCAGCGCTGACACAGCACGCAGCGCTCGCGGTCCAGCAGCACCTGCGAGGAGATCGGCACCGGTTTGGGGAAGGTCCGCTTCGTGTCGCGGAAGCGGGACTCCGCGCGGCCGTGCTTCAACGCCTGGTTCTGCAGCGGGCACTCGCCGCCCTTATCGCAGATCGGGCAGTCGAGCGGGTGGTTGATCAGCAGCAGCTCCATCACGCCCTGCTGCGCCTTGTCCGCCACCGGCGAGGTCACCTGCGTCTTGACCACCATGCCGTCGGCGACGGTCATGGTGCAGGACGCCTGCGGCTTGGGCATCGGCCGCCCGCCCATCTCGACCTCGACCAGGCACTGCCGGCAGGCCCCGGCCGGGTCCAGCAGCGGGTGGTCGCAGAACCGCGGAATGGTGATGCCCATCCGCTCGGCGGTGCGGATCAAAAGCTCACCCTTGGGCGCCACGACCTCGATGCCGTCGATGGTCAGGCGGACGTGGCCGGGCGGCAGCGGACGGGCTTCTGCGGTGTCTTGAGAGCTGGGTGCCACCGTCATCGGGCCGCTCCTACCAGTGTCGGCTCGCCGGTCTTGTTCTTCTCGCACAGCGCGAGGAATTCCTCGCGGAAGTACTTGATGCCGCTGGTGATCGGGCTGACCGCGCCGTCGCCGAGGGCGCAGAACGAGCGGCCGAAGATGTTGTCGCAGACGTCCAGGAGGGTGTCGATGTCCTCCTCGGTGCCGCGCCCGTCGACCATTCGTTCCAGCACTTGCGCCAGCCAGTAGGTGCCCTCCCGGCACGGCGTGCACTTGCCGCAGGACTCGTGCTCGTAGAACTGGGTCCACTTCATCACGGCCCACGGCACCGAAACCGTCTCGTTGAACACCATCACCGCGGTGGTGCCCAGCATCGACCCGGCCTCGGCGGCGCCTTCGAAGTCCAGCGGCACGTCGAGGTGCTCGGCGGTGAACAGCGGGGTCGACGAGCCGCCCGGCGTCCAGAACTTCAGCGGGACGCCGTCCTTCATGCCGCCCGCCAGCTCCAGGAGACCGCGCAGCGTGGTGCCCAGCGGCGCCTCGTACTGGCCGGGCCGCTCGACGTGCCCGGAGATCGAGTAGATCTTCGGGCCGGGCGACTTCTCGGTGCCCATTTTGCGGAACCAGTCCGCGCCGCCGTTGACGATGAAGGGCACCGACGCGATCGTCTCGACGTTGTTCACCGTGGTCGGGCAGGCGTAGAGCCCGGCGGCCGCCGGGAACGGCGGCTTCAGCCGCGGCTGCCCGCGCTTGCCCTCCAGCGAGTCGAGCAGCGCGGTTTCCTCGCCGCAGATGTAGGCACCCGCGCCGGCGTGCACCACGATGTCCAGGTCGAAACCGGAGTCGAGGATGTTCTTGCCGAGGTATCCGGCCTGGTAGGCCTCGCGGACCGCGTTGTTCAGCCGCCGGATCGGGTGCAGCGCCTCGCCTCGCACGTAGATCATGCAGTGGTTGGCGCGCATCGCGTAGCTGGCGATGATGCAGCCCTCGATCAGCGAATGCGGGTCGGCCATCATCAGCGGGATGTCCTTGCAGGTCCCCGGCTCGCCCTCGTCGGCGTTGATGACCAGGTAATGCGGCTTGACCGGATCCTTGGGCATGAAGCTCCACTTCACGCCGGCCGGGAACCCGGCGCCGCCGCGACCGCGCAGCCCGGCGGACTTGACCAGTTCGATGAGCTGGTCGGGATGCGCCGCCAACGCCTTGCGCAGCGCGGTGTAGCCCTCCAGCTGCTCGTAGGTGCGCAGCGTCCAGGAATTCGGGGACAGCCACCGCTTCGTCAGTACCGGGGTCACCGGGCTGGTGCTGGGTTCGATCATGGCCACCCTCACTTCTTCTCCGGCAGCGGCGGCAGTTCCACGTCGTCGGGCATGCTCGGCGCGATCCAGCCGCGCTCGTGGGCCAACTGCGCGCCGCGCACCGTCTCGACCGCGGCCGACGGTCCAGCCACGGTGGACTCCAGGTCGTCGAAGAAGCCCGCCAGCTGGCGTTCGGCGCCGCGGAAGTCGGAGAGCGCGGGACCGCGCGTCGGTGCCGGTTTCTCCCCGCGCTGCAACGCCTTCACGAGTTCCAGCGCTTGCTCGGGCGACTGGTTGTCGTAGTACTCGTAGTTGACCTGCAACACCGGGGCGAAGTCGCACGCGGCCAGGCACTCGGCGTGCTCCAGGGTGATCGAGCCCTCTTCGCCGGGCGTCCCGGCGGTCTCGTCGTGCCCGACCCCCAGGTGCTCGCCGAGCTTCCGGTAGATCGCGTCGCCGCCGAGCGTCGCGCACATCGTGTTGGTGCAGACGCTCACCAGGTGCTGGCCGCAGGGCTTGCGCTTGTACATGGTGTAGAACGTCGCGACCGCGCTGACCTCCGCGGTGGACAACGCCAACTGCTCGGCGCAGAACTGGATCCCCTCGGCGCTGACGTACCCCTGCACGGACTGCACCAGGTGCAGCATCGGCAGCAGCGCCGACCGGGACTCCGGGTACCGCCCGATGATCTGCGTCGCGTCGGCCCGCACATCCTCGCCGAACACCCCGGAAAGGTCTCCGGCCTCGGCGGTCAGCTTGGTCGCTTCCGTCGTGGTGAACTCGAACTGTTCGGTCATCGATCCACCCCGCCCATCACCGGGTCGATGGAGGCGACCGACGCGATCACATCGGCCACCAGTCCGCCTTCGCACATCGCGGGCATCGCCTGCAGGTTCACGAAACTGGGATCCCGCACGTGCACCCGCATCGGCCGGGTACCGCCGTCGGAGACCACGTGGTAGCCGAGCTCGCCGCGCGGCGACTCGATCGGCACGTAGACCTGGCCCGGCGGCACGTCGAAGCCCTCGGTCACCAGCTTGAAGTGGTGGATCAGCGACTCCATCGACTGGCCCATGATCCTGCGGACGTGCTCCAGGGAGTTGCCCATGCCGTCCGGGCCGATGCTCAGCTTCGCCGGCCACGCGATCTTGGCGTCCGACACCATGTGCGGGCCGGGTTCGAACCTGTCCACGCACTGCCGGATGATCTTCAGCGACTGGTGCATCTCCTCCAGGCGCAGCAGATACCGGGCGTAGCAGTCGGCGTCGGTGCTGGTGGGCACCTCGAACTCGTAGTCCTCGTAGCCGCAGTACGGCTGGATCTTGCGGAGGTCCCACGGCAGCCCGGTGGCGCGCAGCAGGGGCCCGGTGACGCCGAGCTGCAGGGCGCCGTCCAGCGGCAGGTAGCCGACGTCCTTGAGTCGCTGCTTCCAGATCGGCTGGCCGGTGAACAGCTTGTCGTAGTCCGGCAGCCGCTTGTCCATCACCTTGACGAAATTGAGGATCTTCTCCCGGTAATCCGCCGGGAGGTCCTGGGCGACGCCGCCAGGCCGGATGAACGCGTGGTTCATCCGCAGGCCCGTCAGGTACTCCAGCAGGTGCAGGACTTCTTCGCGCTCGCGGAAGCCGTAGGTCATGCCGGTGGTGGCGCCCAGCTCCATCGCGCCGGTGGCCAGGAAGACCAGGTGCGAGGAGATCCGGTTGAGCTCCATCAGCAGCACCCGGAACACCTCGGCCCGCTTGGGCACCTCGATGCCCAGTAGTTTCTCCACCGCCATGCAGTAGGCGGCCTCGTTGTGCAGCGGCGCCAGGTAGTCCATCCGCGTCACGAAGGTGACGCCCTGCGTCCAGGCGCGGTACTCGGTGTTCTTCTCGATGCCGGTGTGCAGGTAGCCGATCACGGAGCGGGCCTTGGTGACCGTCTCACCTTCGAGCTCCAGCACCAGACGCAGCACGCCGTGGGTGGACGGGTGCTGCGGGCCGAGATTGATGACGACCCGCTCCTCGCCGGCGGTCTCGTCGATGAACTCGTCCCAGTCGCCGCCGGTGACGGTGTAGACCCGGCCCTCGGTGGTTTCCCGCGACTGCGCTTCGCCGAGTCCGGTGTCGGCCAATGATTCCGTAGTCATCTCCAGCACCTCTCCGCGGTGTGCTGCCGTCCGCCGGTTTCCGGGATCGCGATTTCAAGGGAAATCAACACGTTGATTTCCACTGAAATCGCCGGGGTCCCTTGCTTCGCGGTCATCACGAGTACGCCCTGCGCTGATCGGGCGGCGGGATCTCGGCGCCCTTGTACTCCACCGGAATCCCGCCGAGCGGGTAGTCCTTGCGCTGCGGGTGGCCGTCCCAGTCGTCCGGCATCAGGATCCGGGTCAGCGCCGGATGCCCGTCGTAGACGATGCCGAACATGTCCCAGGTCTCGCGCTCCTGGAAATCCGCGGTCGGGTACACCGGCACGACCGACGGCACGTGCGGGTCGTCGACTTCCACCGCGACTTCGAGCCGGATCCGGCGCCGGTAGGTCATCGAGGTCAGGTGGTAGACCGAGTGCAGCCGCTGGGACACCTCCGGCCCGTAGTCCACACCGGACACCGAGCTGCACAACTCGAAGCGCAGCGCGGGGTCGTCCCGCAGCGTCCGGCAGACCGCCAGCAGGTGGTCGCGGTGCACGTAGAAGGTGATCTCGCCGCGATCGACCGTCACCTGCTGCACCGCGTCCGCGGGCAGGCCCTGGTCCTGGAGCGCGGCGAAGAGGTTGTCGGCGACCTCGTCGAACCAACCGCCATACGGGCGTTCCGCGGCGGGCGGAACGTAGGCGGGCAGCCGCAGACCGCCGTAGCCGGAGGTGTCACCGCTGCCGCGAACCCCGAACATCCCCCGGCGGGCGCGGCCGGATACCGGCGCCTGGTACTCGGCACCGCCCGGCGGTGCCGGTTCGAGGCCCCCTCCGGGGCGCTCGGCGCTGGAGCCCGGCGCCCCCGTGGACGGGACGCCCTGCTGCGTGGAATTGCTGTCTGCCAACCGAACTCACCTGCCCGCTTCGAGCTCGTGGGAGCGCTTCGGCGTCGACTCCAAGGCCCCCAGCGACGGATCGGAGCCCATTTCCCGGCGCTGCGCGGCCTGCTGCTTGTCGGCCCGGCGCCGCTGCGCCCAGTTCTTCGGCGCGTACCGCTCGGAGGACGGGATCATCGAGGTGCGCTCGCCGCTCTCCAGCTTCAACTGCGCCCGCTTGGCATTGATCGGCTCGTCCATGATCTTGGCGTGCAGCTTGAGGATCGCGTCCAGCAGCATTTCGGGCCGCGGCGGGCAGCCCGGCAGGTACATGTCCACCGGCACGACGTGGTCCACGCCCTGCACGACCGCGTAGTTGTTGAACATGCCGCCGCTGGAGGCGCACACGCCCATTGCCAGCACCCAGCGCGGTTCCGGCATCTGGTCGTAGATCTGCCGTAGCACCGGCGCCATCTTGTTGGTCACCCGCCCGGCGACGATCATCAGATCGGCCTGGCGCGGGGTGGCGGAGAACCGTTCCATGCCGAACCGCGCGATGTCGTAGCGGGACCCGCCGACCGTCATCATCTCGATCGCGCAGCAGGCCAGCCCGAAGGTCGCCGGCCACATCGACGTCTTCCGGGTCCAGTTGACGAGCTTTTCCACGTTGGCCAACAGGATGCCGTTGGGCAGCTGCTCCTCGAGCCCCATCTCCGGCTCCTTTGCTGAAGATTTTCCAGTGGCTGGTTTGCTTGGCGGTTCAGGTAGCGGAACCTCAGATGCCTTCTCGGTCCGGGATCCCCGACTTACGTATGTCCACTGCGGCTTCGGTTGCTCGTGTTTGTGCGCATCGGCCCACCTCCGCCTAGTTCCAGTCCAGGCCGCCGCGGCGCCACACGTAGATGTAGGCGAAACCGACGGTGGCGATGAAGAGCACGATCTCGACCACGCCGAACATGCCGAGGGCGTCTGCGGAGACCGCGAACGGATAGAGGAAGACCATCTCGATGTCGAACAGGATGAACAACATCGCGGTCAGGTAGTAGGCGACCGGCATCCGGCCGCCGCCGATCACCGGCTGCGGTGACGGCTCGATGCCGCACTCGTAGGCGTCGAGCTTCGCCTTGTTGTACCGGCGGGGACCGACCAGTGGCGCGATCGCGACGGAGAACACTGCGAACGCGAGCGCCAGTGCGAACAGCAGCACCAGCGGGACGTAGGGATCGAGCACTCCGCTGCCCTCCTTCGGCGGCCCCCGCCGAGACGTAGAACACATCTACGGGTTCGGTGCGCACTCTATGCGGTCGGAGGTATCGACTCCGTAGTGAGGCGAACCTAACTTTATGACTTCTGGCACATTGCTCGGGACATCTGACCAGACATTTGCCGTCAGGCGCTAGGGGTAAGTCGAGTAGTGGCGCTGATCACACGATCCATGGCATCGCCGCCCCTCACGTCGTAGAGATTTGCCAACAACTTCAACACGAAACGCATCAGAGTGGTCCTAGGTAGACCGTGCTTGGTGGCCATCCGCATGACGGCGGGATTGCCAATCAACTTGCTGAAGATGTTGCCCATCCGGAAATAGCCGCCGAGCGCTTCCTGCACGGCCGTCGGGTACCGCAGCAGCGCCTGCTCGCGCGACAAGCTAGTGGGCCGGGCCAGCGCGTGCACCACGCACTCCGCGGCCAGCGCGGCGGACTCCATGGCGTAGGCGATGCCCTCGCCGTTGAACGGGTTGACCATTCCACCCGCGTCGCCGACCAACAGCAGGCCGTCGCGGTAGTGCGGCATCCGGTTGAAACCCATCGGAAGCGCCGCGCCGCCGATCCGGCCGGTGGCGTTGTCCTCCCGGAAACCCCACTCCTCCGGCGTACCGTCCAGCCAGGAGCGCAGCAGCTGGCGGTAGTCGGTCTTGCCGTATGCCTTGGAGGTCGACAGGATGCCGAGCCCGACGTTGACGGTGCCGTCGCCCATCCCGAAGATCCAGCCGTAGCCGGGCAGCAACGTGGGTTCGGCGGGGTTCGAGCGGTCCCACAGCTCCAGGTGCGACTCCAGGAAGTCGTCCTTCGTGCGGGGGCTGGTGTAGTACCGGCGGACCGCCACGCCCATCGGCCGGTCTTCGCGCTTCTCGATGCCCACCGACAGCGCCAGCCGCGCCGAGACCCCGTCGCAGGCCAGCACGAGCGGCGCGCGGTAGCTGACCCGCGTGCGGTCCGGCCCGCTCTTGGCCTCGACCCCGGTGATCCGGCCGGTGCGCTCGTCGGTGACCGCACCGGTCACCGTGGTCTGCTGCACCAACCGCGCACCGGCCCGCCGCGCGTTGCGGGCGAGCAGGTCGTCGAAGTCGTTGCGCGGGCGGACCACGCCGTAGGGCGGGAAGGCGGCCAGGCTCGGCCAGTCCAACTCGATGCGCACGCCGCCACCGACGACGCGCAGGCCCCGGTTGTGCAGCCAGCCCGCTTCCTCGCGGGTGTCGATGCCCAGGTCGATGAGCTGCTTGACGCCTCTCGGCGTGATCCCGTCGCCGCAGACCTTCTCCCGCGGAAAAACGCTCTTCTCGAGCAGCAGGACGTCCAGGCCCGCGCGGGCCAGGTACGTCGCAGCCGTCGATCCGGCCGGTCCTGCTCCGACGACGATCACCTCGGCGTCCTCGTCCGGTCGGCGGCGGCTGGTGGCGCTGGTCATGACACTCCTTGATCCGGTGCAGTGCACGGCGCGGCCCGCTCGTCGGCGGTGGACCGCCCCGGGAACCCGCTTGTGAACGAGTTCACTAACTCCCGAGTCTAAGCCGGACGAACCGCGCGATCGAGTCCCCGAGCTACGCCACCCGGGTGACCATCACCGCAGGTGGTAGCCGTCGGCTGAGCTTTCCGGGGGGAACCCCGCACCACATCGGCCCAAGACGCCACCCATCGGCGCGCCTTCCCCGAACCGCGCGGAGGGGACGGACCCGGGTACCGCTGCCTTGCGCCGACCGGCTCGCTCGGGGCGCTGCTCAGAGGACCAAGGCCAGGAGGCGGGAGCTGAGGGTCTTGCCGTGGGTATCGAGGGCCAGCGACGTGGTCACGCCGCCGTCGAGGGCTTGGCGGCAGATGAACTGCAGGCCGCACAGGTTCGGGAGTTCGTAGCGCACCACCTCGCCCCGGATGTGGTCGGCGAGGTGTTCGCGCACCCGGTTGGCCGAGACTTGCCGGACCAGCAGGGAAAAATCTTCGTCGAGGTAGGGGAAAAGCGACAGCGTCGAGGTGTCGCCCTTGTCCCCGGCCCGGCAGTGGGCGATGTCATGCAGCAGCACCGTCGGCCTCCAACACGGTCACCTGGGTTTCGACGTCCTCCCGGGGGATGAGCGCCGACACGATTCCGATCACCTCACGCACCTCGGTGCGGACGCCGCCGCCGCCCGCCGGCCCGTTGGTGTAGAGCGCTTCGACCTCGTGGCACACCACGTCACCGGCCTCCGGATCCGGTGTCATCGCGGCCACCCGCAGGCGGCACTCGTCGGTCGGCTCGCCGGAATCCCCAAGCGCGCCAAGGACATCGGCGCGGATGCGCAGGCCGGTTCCACGCAGTCTGGCGGTCACGACGTCCGCGGCCAGGCGGGCCCGGCGAGCGGCATTCGGCCCGGCGTAGCTGATACCGCACTCCGCCCGGTACCCGGCGCGGTAGCCGACGCTCACCTTCAACTCCGCCGGGCGCGCACGGCCGGCGGCCCCGCTGATCCGAACCCGATCGGCACCGGCCTGCTCCGCTCGCACGGCGCGGAAATCCAGCACCACGTCGGGGGTGCGGTAACCGGTCGGATCGGTGACCTCGTAGAGCAGCTGCTCGCGCACCGTCGCGATGGACACGACGCCGCCGGTGTCCGCGAGCTTGCCGATGGTCGCGGTGCCGTCGGCTGCCACTTCCGCGAACGGGAATCCCAGCTCGGTGAGCCCCGGCACATCCTTGACACCGGGGTCGGCGAAGTACCCGCCGGTGACCTGTCCGGCGCATTCCAGGACGTGCCCGACGAGCGTCCCGGCCGCGACGCGCGGCCAGTCTTCGAGCGACCAGCCGAGCCGGTGGGCCAGCGGCGCGACGAACAGCGACGGGTCCGCGACCCGCCCGGTCAGCACCACGTCCGCACCGCGCTCCAGCGCGGGCAGCAGCGCATCGGCCCCCAGGTAGGCGTTCGCCGATACGACCGCACCGTGGTCGGCGAGCGGAACTCCGTCCTCCAGCGCGGGAAGACCCAGGTCGAGCCGGTCCAGGACGTCGTCGCCGGTGACCACCGCGATCTTGCCGCCCAGTCCGAGTTCGGCCAGCAGATCGCGGGTCACCGCCCCCGCCCCGACGGGGTTCGCCGCGCCCATGTTCGTCACGACCCGGACGCCGTTGCGGCGGGCGACCGGCAGCAGCCGCCGGAACCGCGCTCGCAGCCGCGGGTCGTAGCCGAGGGCCGGGTCACGCAGCTTGCGCTGCTGGCCGAGCGCGATGGTGCGTTCGGCGAGACATTCCAGCACCAGGTCGTCCAGCCCTGCTCGGGCCGCGAGGTCCACCGCCGGTTCGAGCCGGTCCCCGGCGAAACCCGCTCCGCTGCCGATGCGCATCACAGCACCCCCGTGACCAGGGCGACGGCGGTCATCACGAGCGTGGTGCCGAACGCCCACTTGAAGATGAACCGCTGGTGATCGCCGAGGTCCACCTTGCTCATCCCGAGCAGGATGAACGTCGAGGCGGTCAGCGGGCTGAGCGGGAAACCGGTGGTCATCTGGCCGAGAATCGCGGCCCGCCCGATGGCGGCCGGGTCGCCGCCGAGGGCCGAACTGGTCTCCGCGAGCACCGGGACCACGCCGTAGTAGAAGGCGTCCGGGGTGAACACCAGGCTGAACGGCATGCTCGTGATAGCGGTGGCCACCGGCAGCAGTCCGGCCGCCGAGTCCGGGATGACCGACACCAGGCTTTCGGCCATCGCCTTGATCATTCCGGTCCCGGTGAGTATGCCGGTGAACACCCCGGCGGCGAAGATCACCGCCACGACCAGGACGACGTTGTAGGCGTGCTTGGTGAACAACTCCTGCTGGCTCGCCCAGGACGGCCGGTTGACCAGCAGCGCCACCAGGAAGGCCAACAGGAACAGCACTTCGAGGTCCGCGAGCTGGGCCAGCAGGCACGCCACGAGCACCAGCGTCAGGATCGCGTTGACCCAGAACCGCATCCGGCCGCCGCCGGTGAGTTTGGTGCGGTCCTCGACTGCCACCTCGATGACGCCGAGCCGCTTACGCTCCGCGCGGCCGATCAGGTAAGCGGCCACCAGCACCCAGAGGATGCCGGCCATCATCGCTGGCAGCACCGGGACGAACAGCTGGCCGCTGTCCAGCTTCAGCGCGGCCATCGCGCGGGCCGTCGGACCGCCCCACGGCACCATGTTCATCACGCCCGCCGCCAGGCAGATCACCCCGGCCAGCACGATGCGCCGCATGCCCAGCCGCTGGTAGATCGGCAGCAGCGCGGAGACCGTGATGAGGAACGTCGAGGCACCGTCGCCGTCGAGCGCGACGAGCAGCGTCAGCAGCGCGGTGCCCACGGTGATCTTGAACGGATCGCCCTTGGCCCAGCGCAGGATCCTGGTCACCGCCGGGTCGAACAGCCCGGCGTCGATCATCAGGCTGAAGTAGAGCACGGCGAAGGTGATCATGATGGCCACCGGCGCGACGGTGACCAGCCCGTCGGCGATCAGCGGGCCGAGTCGGCCGCCGAAACCGCTGGCCAGCGCGGCCGCGATCGGCACCAGGGTGAGTGCGAAGAGCACCGAAACGCGACGGGACAGCACCAGGGCCAGGAAGACCCCGACGGTCAGGAACCCACTCGCGACGAGCATGCAGAACCTCCGAAATCGAACGAAGGTACCGTGATCCGCATCGCTCATGCACGTCAAGCAAAAGTTGCTGATAGATTAATGCTTCGTGAGCATGGATCTGACGCTTCAGCAGCTCCGCCTGGTTCTCGCCGTGCACGACGCCGGAAGCTTCACGCTCGCCGCCGACCAGCTCCACCTGGCGCAGTCCTCGATGAGTCGCACGGTCCGCGAGGTGGAGCGCAAGCTGGGCATCACGCTGTTCGAACGCACCACGCGCAACCTGGTCACCACGCCGGAAGGCGCCGAATTCTGCCGCGTGGCCCGGCGCATGGTCGAGGCTTTCGACGCCGGGATCAACCACTTCGAAGGCTTTCTGGCAGGCAGCCGCGGCCGGGTGCGGATCGCGGCGCTGCCGTCGTTGGCGGCGATCCTGCTGCCGCCGGTGGTCTCCGCCTACCGCACCGCACATCCCGAGGTCGAACTGTCCATCGAGGACGGCATGTCCGACGAGGTGCTGCACCGGGTCCGGACCGGCGTGGTCGACCTGGCCGTCACCGTGGTGCCCGAACCGCTGCCGGGCCTGCACGTCCGGCCGATCGCCGCCGACCGGTTCTGCTGCGTTTTCCCGCCGTCGCACCGGTTTTCCGAAACGCGGCGGCTCGACTGGGCGGAGCTGGCCGACCAGCCGCACATCGCCTTCGAGCGCACCAGCAGCATCCGGCAGCACGCCGAACGGGCCTTCGCCACGGCGAAGGTGCGCCCCGAGGTGGTGCTGGAGTCGCGCAACATCACCACCGTCGCGGGACTGGTCGCGGCCGGGCTCGGTGTCGCGGTGATGCCCGGCCTGGTGCTACCGCTGATCGGGTTCGCCGGGCTTGAACACCGGGCACTGGGAAATCCCGAAATCCGTCGCCACATCGCCGTGGTCCGCGACCCGCACCGGCCGCTCGCCGCGGCGACCGAGGCGTTCATGGCCGCGATCGGCCAGACCCAGCGCGGCGCGGATCCACTGGCCCCCGAAACCACGTGGCTCTGACCGCGGCCCGGCCGATCCGGCGGCGCGATCAGAACTTTCTCCGATTGATGCCTTGCGTCCGGACCCATCGAGTGATATGCATGATGCATGCATGAACCGCGGCTTGCCAACCTTCTCGGTGCCGCTGCGCTGGCCGTCACCGACGAGGTCCACGGCGCGGTGCGCACCACCGGGCTCAACCCGAGCCAGGTCACGGCGCTGGTGCTGCTCCGCGGCGAATCCGGACTCAGCGTCACCGAGCTCGCAAAACGGATCGGGATCCACCAGACCGCGTGCACGCGGATGGTCGACGCGCTACAGGAGCGCGGTCTGGTCGAACGTCGGCACACCGTCGGCAAGTGGACCCACGTGCACCCCACCGAGGCAGGCCTGCAAGCCGCCGAGGACGTCCTGCAGGCTCGCGGGCATTCGCTGCTGCGGGTGATCGCGCGGCTGGGCGACGACGATCGGCGCGCTTTGGTCGACGGGCTGGAGAAGCTGCTGACCGGCTTGTACGAGGAGGTCGGCTCGGCCGACCGGATCTGCCGGATGTGCGACCGGCCCGCATGCACGCCGACCGGGCACGCCTGCCCGGTCGGTGCCGCGGAACGCGCCCACCGCGGGCCGTAGCGCGCTTCGGAGGTCCGACCGATGGGGGAGCTCCTCGCGTTGAGCTCGGCGCTGTGCTTCGGCATGGCGCACTTCGTGAACGGGCTGGTGTCACGCCGCTTTTCGGGCATCGTCGTCGCGGCTCACGCGCAGGTGGGCGCAACCCTGGTCAGCCTGCTGCTGCTCGCCTTTCCGATCGGACCCGCCACCCCGTCGGCCGTGTGCTGGGGCGCGATTTCCGGGCTGGGCACCGGGATCGGCGTGACGTTGTTGTACCGGGCGATGCAACGCGGGCCGATGAGTGTGGTGGTCCCCATCAGCGATGTCGGCGCGGTGACGCTGCCGGTCGTGTTCGGCATCGCCCTGCTGGACGAACGGCCGACTCCGTTGGCACTGTGCGGAATCGCGGCCAGCGTGCCGGCGATCTGGTTGGTCTCCGGCGGAAAGCGGGCTTCGCGACGCGCTCCGGGCGGGCGCGGCGTGCCGGACGCGTTGATCGCCGGGATCGGTTTCGCCGTGCAGTTCATCGGAATGGGGCAGATTCCCGCAGACGCCGGTTGGTACCCGGTCATCATCAGCCGCATCGCCTCGGTCGTAGTCATCGGCGTGTTGGTCCTCCGAACGGCCGGGGCGCGGCGGCTGCCCGCGAAGTCGGCTGCGACCGCGCTGGTGGGCGGAGCCGTCGGCACCGTTGCGATCATCCTCTACTTGCTTGCCGCCGGTCGGCAGATGATGTCCATCGCCGTCGTGCTCGCGGCCCTTTACCCGGCCGTACCGGTGATTCTCGCGCTCCTGCTGCTCGGCGAACGCATCGACCGCGCACAGCTCCTGGGCCTGTTGTGCGCAGCAGTGGCGATCGGCCTGCTGTCGTTGGCGTAGCGCAATCTGCTGACAGCGACGCGGTCAGGAAGGCTTGACCGCGCGGTGGACCGCCACGACGCCGCTGGTGAGGTCGCGCCAGGCCACATGGGTCCAGCCGACCTCGGCGATCAGCTCCGCGAGCGCACGCTGGTCCGGCCACGCGCGGATGGACTCGGCGAGATAGACGTAGGCGTCCGGATTGGACGACACAGCGCGGGCTATCGGCGGCAGCGCCCGCATCAAGTAGTTCAGGTAGATCGCGCGGAACGGCTGCCAGGTCGGGGTCGAGAACTCGCACACCACCAACCGGCCGCCAGGGCGCACCACCCGCAGCATTTCCCGCAGACCGGCGACCGTGTCGACCAGGTTCCGCAGCCCGAACGAGATCGTCGCCGCGTCGAAGGCACCGTCGGCGAAGGGCAACCGGAGCGCATCCGCCGCGACCATCGGCACCCCGCGATCGCGGCCGACTGACAGCATGCCCAGCGAGAAGTCCGCTGCCACGCACCACGCCCCGGAGCGGGCGAATTCCTGGGTCGACACACCGCTTCCGGCGGCCAGGTCGAGCACCCGCTCGCCCGGCTTCGGGGCCAAGGCCCGCCTGGTCACTTCCCGCCACCGCCGGTCCTGTCCGAAGGACAGCACCGTGTTGGTGAGGTCGTACCTGCGCGCGACGCCGTCGAACATCGCGGCGACCTCGCGAGGATTCTTGTCCAAACCGGCCCGAGACACACGCGAAGCGTACGTGGCGGGACCCGCGCTATCGCCACCACGCCCAGCGGATCCACATCATGGAATCCTTCTTCCGTTTAGGCTAAGCGGCGTAAGCCGCTTGTGGGCATAGGTAAGTCGGGGATCCCGTAGCCCAGGCGGCGACGGTAACTCCCGCAGGGGGACCGCTACCGGCAACGCTAAGGGCGAAAAGAGGCTACCCAAACCACCTTTGAAAGGCCTCGGTAGGCAGAGCGGTTCGTCAAGCAGCCAACTGATCCGCGCCGGCCGCAACCGCGTTGTAGTGCCCGATCAGTTGCTGGCACAGCGCGGGCCAGGTCCGCCCGGCGACCGCCGCGCGTGCGGCTTCGCCGAACCGAGCGCGCAACTCCGGTTCACGCAAAGCCGTGACGGCCGAGCGCAAGGCTTCCGCGTGCACAGCGGCGTCGTCCGCAGGCAACAGATAACCGGTGCGGCCGTGGTCTACGAGATCCCGAGGCCCGCCCGCATCCGGGGCGACAACCGGAACGCCCGAGGCCATTGCCTCCTGCACCGCCTGGCAGAACGTCTCGTGCGGCCCGGTGTGCACGAAAACATCGAGGCTCGCGTAGATCCCCGCCAATTCATCGCCGGTTCGCTGCCCGAGGAAAACCGCCTCCGGCAAGGCCGCGGTCAGGTTCTGGCGCTCGGGGCCGTCACCGACGACGACAAGCCGCACGCCCGGCAGTTCGCCCAACGCCGCCAACCGCTCGATTCGCTTCTCCGGAGCCAACCGCCCCACGTACCCGACCAGCAATTCGCCGTTCGGCGCGAACTCGCGATGCAGGTCCGAATCCCGCCGGTGCGGCGAAAAACGAGTGGTGTCCACCCCCCTGCCCCACCGGTGGACTCGCGGAATTCCATGCTCCCGCAACGTATCCACGGCCCAGGTCGACGGTGCCAGCGTCCGATCGGCCGCATCGTGCAAGCGCCTGATCCAGCGCCACGCCGCACGCGCGGTCAGACCCAATCCGTACGACGCGGCGAAACCCGCGACATCGGTCTGATACACCGCAACGGTCGGGACACCGATCCGGCGCGCGGCGGCGAGACCGCGCGCCCCGACAATGAAAGGCGACGCGAGGTGCACGACGTCGGGCTGGAATTCCTGCAACCCGCGCAGCAACCGGCGCGTCGGAAAGCCGATCGGCAACGACGAAACCAGCGGCAGGTCGACCGCGGGCAGCCGGATCACGGGGAAACCCTCGGCCTCTTCCGGGCCCGCTCCCGGCGCGATCACCATCGCCGCGTCACCCCGGCGACGCAAGTGCTCCAGCACCCGAAGCACGGAGTTCGTCACCCCGTTGATCTGCGGCAGGAAGCTCTCGGTCACGATCGCTATGCGCACGCGGAATACCGTGACGGCTCGGTCCGGCGAACAGTCGACCGCAATGTGACGGCACCGCCAACGACAACCGAAGACCGCGCCAACTCGCCAACCGGCCGGACACGGGACCGCGGTGGCGCGCATTTGTGACCTTCCCCTCCTCCACCGGTCATCTTGGTGTTGCGCGCCGGTCACCCACCGCAAGGACCCTGGGGAGGCATGACGGTCCTGCCTTCCCTGCCCGCGCAGATCGATCCCGGCCTGGTGTCGCGGGCGTTCGAGGTCGCCGGCCGACTCGCGAACGACGCCGCCGACGTCATCATCGCGACCGCGGGTCGGGGAGTGCGCCCCGCACCCACCGAGTCGCCGTTCGACTGGGTCACCGACACCGGCCGCACCCTGGAACGCCACACCCGGCGCATCCTCGCCGACGAATTCCCCGGTATCCCGGTGTTCGGCGAGGAATTCGACGCCGCGCCGACCACGGTGGCCGAGCACTGGGCGGCCCGCGCCGGATCCGCGCGGTTCCGCTGGTCGGTCGACCCGGTCGACGGCACCGCCAACTACGTCGCCGGCCTGCCCTGGTGCGCCTACAGCCTGGCCATGCTCGACGAGCACGGGCCGGTGGTCGGCGTAGTGGCCGACCCCTATCGCACGCAGATCTACGCTGCGGCGCGCGGCCGCGGGATGCGCGCCAACGGCACCCCGGTGCGGCTACCCGAACAGGGCGAAACGCGTGGCGGCATCGTGTGCACCGAACTGACCAAGAACGGACCTTGGCGCGGCATGGACCGATTCATCACCAACGCCGCGAGCGCTCAGGTCGGCGTCCGGCTGCTGGGCTCCCCGGCGCTGGCCATCACCCAGGTCGCGCTCGGCCACACAGCCGCCGCGGTGCTGGACTCCTACCAGGAATGGGACGTCGCCGGTGCGTTAGCGCTGGCCACCGAATCGGGCGCCACCGTGCTGGACCGCCGCGGCAACGTGAACTCGCTCCCGCTGGACGGGTTGCTGGTCGCGGCGCCCGGCATCGCCACGAACGTGCACGACTGGTGGCGCGAAGCCACCGAGCCGAGCTGACCGTCAGGCGGCCGGAAGCAGCGAGCGGGTGGGCGCCGAATCCGGCACCGTGCCGACCACCGCGGACATCGGCCGCAGCAGCGGGAACTGCTCGCGCAACACCGTCACCTGCTCGTTAACCCGGCTGAGGTCGGGCTCGGCGACCAGTTCCACGACCGCCTCCAGCACGTGGTCGGTGACCATGCCGAACCTGGTCGCGGCATCACCGAGCTGGCTCCGCACCCGCCGGACCACGGCGTCGTCGCTGGGCTCACTGCCGGCCAAGCCGCGCCCCAACTCGGAAAGCGCCCGAACGTTCGGCAACTCCGCGTCCATCCGCCGGACCACCGTCTGCAACTGGTGGCGAGCCTGCGTGGAAGACACTGCGTCAACGGCGCGGGCCGCTCGATAAACCGCCTGCTCACACCGCTGGGCCTCGTGCAGCCACTGGTCCGGGAATTCCGACGGGTACGAGCGCACCGGTGTCGCGGACGGCGCGGCAACGGGCACGGTAGGCCGTCTCCTGGTAGAGCGGGCGGCGAGCATCATCCCTGCTCCGCACGCCCCTGCGATCAGCGCGACCAGCACGTGCTCCCAGATTCCGCCCATGTCGAGTTGTGTCCTTCCACTTGGCCGCAGAGGCAGTCGAAACCGGTGTCCCGCCCGTGGACACCGGTCCGACGATGTCGATCGGACCGAAGTTCCCGAGCGCCCCCAGATCACTTTGCGCCCAGCGACCCCCGGAGTTCTTGGGGGAAAGTACTCAATCTGATCGACTCGCTCTGATCGCGTGACAGGGGAATTCACGCACCACACCCGGGCGATCAGGCAAGCGATGCGGATCTGGCCAGGTACTGCATGTCGGCGAGCAGGAACTCCATCGCGCCGGTGTGCGTCCCGTCCCGGCCGCCGGGCCGGGCGAAGACGCCGAACTCGGTCGGGTCCGGCCGCACCAGGCGGGCCACCGAGAAGACCTCGTCGAGGACCCCGCTCACCTCGCTGCGCACCGCTGCCGGGTCGACCCCGCAACCGGCGTCCGCCAGCCGCGCCTCGACCGGGTGCGGGATGAAGAGTTCCCCGGTCATCGGCCACACCCGCTGGAACCCGGCCGCCATCCGCCGCGACGAATCGGCGCTGGCATCGCCGAGCCGGATCACCCACTGGGCGGCGTGGTCGCGATGCCGCGTCAGGCCCGCGATCGACCGCGCCGCCAAGGTGGCCAGCACCGCATCCCGGCTCCGGGCCAGCCGTCCGAACACCGCCACCCGCCAAGCACTGAACAGCAGCAGCCGGGCGATCGTGGCCGAGAAATCTCCGGTCTGGCCCGGCCCGCAGTCGATCTCGACCAGCCGAACATTGCGGAAGTCCGCGGCCGCCCGGAAGTACGCGAGGTTGTCCTCGTCACGCCCCTCGCCTTCGACCTCGCCCGCGCGGTGCAGCAGGATCCTGGCCTGTCCCAACAATTCGAGCGCAATCGCGCCGAGAACGGCGGCCTCTTCCAACTCCGGGGTGCGGATTCCCCACTCGGACAGCCGGTGCGACAGGATCAACGCATCGTCGCCCAGCATCAGGCAGTACCGCGAAAGGTCCGAAGTGGTCACGCCACGGGGAACCGAACGGTCCACAGTAGACAAATAGGGTGCACCGAGTACCCACTGCTGCACATCCGATGCACCGGACTGCACTCCAGGGACGTCCATGGCGACCTCGCAGACGCGGGCCGACGGGCGGTTGCGACGGTGGGATCGCTTCCCCGCCCGTGAGTCCACATCGGTCGTGCGACTCCACCGCTGGCCCCCTCCGGCGGTGCATCCAGTGTCACACCGCCCGACCAACTTAGGGAAGCCTGATCAGCGCTTCAAGGGCCGAAGGTCTCATCTCGCGGTCGGCCGCCGAAGCAACCAGTACACCGGTAATAGCACCGCCCACACCACGGCGAGCGAACTCGACACCGGCAGCAACGACATGACCATGTTGCGCCCGGCGACCCGCACCAGATCCGGATTCCGGGAGTCGTACTCCACGCGTACCAGCTGACCGGTCTGCAGGTCGGCCGGGTACAGCACACCGTTCGGCGGGATGTAGACGCGGCCCTCGTCGGTGTTGAAGCGCACCACGGTGCGGGTCAGCGAAGTGTCCACCACTTCGGCCACCGCTTCGCCCTTGGACTCCTCGATGGTCCGGTCGTTGATGAAGCATGCCAAGATGATCGACAACCCCATCACCGTCAGCAGCCCACCGAGCACCAGCACACCCCGAGCGGCACGCATCCGCCCCCGACGGCGGGACGGACCCGCAGCCGACTGGTCACCGTCCGTACCGGAATCAGTCACCATGTCGGCCGCGTTCTGCGCCACCGCATCGCTCGCCACGGTGACCGATTGTAGGCATCCCATCGTAAGCGGCCTGCATGCCTTCCGTACCGTCTACCGCTTCGCGGGAGACGCATACCCTCCAGGGGTGGCGACTACACCCAGGCTGCTGACGGCGCGGACTCGCAGGCTCGAACCAGGCGACTCCCGAGACGACCGCTCCTTGCTGGACTTACTCCCGGACGCCGACGTGCTCAGCTGGGTTCGTGACGGGGTCGGACTGGTCGGCTGGGGCTGCGCGGCCCGCCTCGACGTCTTCGGCCCCGACCGCTTCAGCAAGGCCGACGCCTGGTGGCGAGAGATGTGTCACCGGTTCGAGGTCATCGACTCGGTCGGGCTGCCCGGCTGCGGGCCGGTGGCATTCGCCAGCCTGGCCTTCGCCGACCAACCCGGGCAGTCGGTGCTGGTCGTCCCCGAAGTCGTCATCGGGGAGCGCGACGGGGTGCGCTGGATCACCACGATCGGTGACGGTTCCGCCGAACCACCGCCGCCCGAACCCGTGCGACCGCCCGGCATGGTGTCCTACAGCGACGGGCAGCTGTCCACGACCGGCTACCGCGAAGCCGTGGCCGAGGCAGTGCGCCGCATGCGGCAAACCGGCGAACTCGACAAGATCGTGCTCGCCCATGACCTGCTGGCCAGCACGTCAGAGCCACTCGACGCGCGATTCCTGCTGCGCAACCTCGCCGCCCGGTACCCGACCTGCTGGACGTTCGCGGTGGACGGCCTCATCGGGGCCACCCCAGAGCTGTTGCTCGAACGCATGGGATACGAAGTGCGGTCCCTAGTTCTCGCCGGCACGGTCTGGCCGCACGAAGGGCACACCACCGAACAACTCGCCACCGAACTGCTCACGTCCGCCAAGAACCGCAGCGAACACGCCTACGCGGCGGAATCGCTGGCGGATCGACTCCGCCCCTTTTGCAGCGATCTCACGGTGTCGAACGAGCCCGAAGTCCTCCAGCTCCGCAACGTCTTGCACCTGGCGACGAACGTCGAGGGCAAGCTCAGCGACTGCAGCGCGCTCAACGGAGCCGCATCGCTTCTGCGGATGGTCGCCGCAGTGCATCCCACGGCGGCAGTCGGTGGCGCTCCGACCGACGACGCCGTGCGGGTGATCGGCGAGCTGGAAGGGATGGACCGGGGTCGCTACGCGGGCCCGGTCGGCTGGCTGGACGGCAGCGGCAACGGCGAATTCGGCATCGCTCTCCGCTGCGCCCAGGTGGAAGCCACCGCCACGCCCGACGTCGGGGCCGGGCGTGGCGGCGGCAAGGTACGGCTGTTCGCCGGGTGCGGAATCGTCCCCGACTCCGACCCCGACCTGGAGGTCGAGGAAGCGGAAGCGAAGCTGCTCCCGGTACGCGAAGCCCTCGAAGGCGTCCGCTAGCGGGAACCGGTCCCGCCCGCACCCTCAGTACCGTGTTCAGTGCCCGTGCAGCAGGGCGTGCGTGCGGTCAATCTCCGCCACGGCCTTCGGCGGCGCCACAGCGGCGTGGGTCGCGCTTGCCGGCACCCCGGTCGCTTCGCCGACCGGCGGCTTGCCCTTGGTGAACAACCAGGTTTTGAACAACTCGTCGAGCTGTTTGCCGGAGCGCTGCTCGGCGAGTGCGATGAACTCCTCGATCGTGCCGGTGGAGTAGCGCTTCTGCGACACCCAGGTCCGGACGATGTCGCGCAGGGCCACGTCGCCGACCACGTTGCGCAACGCGTGCAAGGTCATCGCGCCCCGGTCGTAAACCGCTTTGTGGAACACGTTCTTCGGGCCGGGATCGCCCGGCAAGACCTGCCAGAACGGGTCGTCGGCCGGGTGCGACGCGTAGTAGTGGTCGAACAGTTCCTGCGCGGTGCCGGTGCCGTGCTGCTCCGACCAGAGCCACTCCGCGTACGACGCGAAGCCCTCGTTCAACCAGATGTTGCGCCAGGTGTCCACCGACACCGAGTCGCCGAACCACTGGTGCGCGTTCTCGTGCACCACCACCGACATGTTCGCCCCGTACCGGAAGAACAGGTGGCTGTAGGTCGGTCGGGTCTGGTTCTCCAGCGCGAAGTTCAACCCCTCGGACGAGACCAGCCCGCCCTGCGCCTCAAACGGGTACTCCCCCAGCAGTCCGGTCAGGAACTCGATGACCTCCGGGGTGCGCTCGACGCTGGCCTCCGCGGCACCGGCGAAATCACCGAGCTTCTCGGAGTAGGCGGTGACGAACGGTTGCCCGAACGCCCCGGTCTTCGTGCTGGTTTCGTACTGCCCGGCCGCCATGAACGCCAGATAGGTGGCGGTCGGTTTGGTCGTGCGCCACCGCCAGGTGGTCCAGCCCGCCAGGCTGGAATTCCTGGTGTTCACGCCGTTGGACAACAGCTCGGTTCCGTCCGGAACGGTGACGGCGACGTCGAAGGTCGCCTTGTCCCTGGGGTGGTCGTTGCCCGGGAACCACCAGGACGAGATCTCCGGCTCGCCGACCGCGAGCGCGCCGTCGGAGGTGCGGATCCACGGCTTCAGCCCACCGACCTCGACCGTCGACGGCACGCCCTCGTACTCGACGACGAAGGTCGCCAGGCTCCCCTCGGGCAGGGTTTTCGGCGGAGTCACCGTCAGCTCCGTGCCGTTCTGCGAGAACTTCGCGGCCAAGCCGTTGACCCGCACCGATTTGGTGGTCAGCGCGAAGTCCAGGTCGAACGCGGTCAGGTTCTGCGTCGGTTTCGCGACGATCGTCGTGGTGCCCTGCAGATGGTCATCCGCGGGCTGGTACCGCAGCTGGATGTCGTAGTGCGAGACGTCGTACCCACCGTTTCCGTAGCCGGGGAAGTAGTCGTCGCCCGCGCCCGGCGCTCCCGGTCCATCGCTGCCGGCCAACGCCGGTGTGGCCAGCAAAGCCGTTGCGCAGCACGCCGCTGCCGTGGCTCGCAGGCCGTGTCGTCGAAACACCTGGCACCTCCTTGAACTTCATGTTCCGGTAGGAGAGTAAGGAAGTTCCTATTTACCAGGCATGCTTTCGGCTGGCAGGCTTTTCCCACAATGCAGCGGAAATCCGCGAACGCATGCGGCGGTGCCACCCGAATTAGGGAGCAACTCCCGCCTTTCGAGCTACCTAGGCTGCGAGCGACATCGGCCGAACGTGTGAATTCGACCGGCCGAGCACGCGATCAGCCGAATACTGCCGGAGGACACGGCACGCAGCCCGACACGACGAACAGCCGAACAACGCAAAAAGACACGGCACGCAGCCGGACGCGGCGATCAGCCGAGCAGGGCCGACCGAACGGCGGTCAGCAGCCGCTGGTGCACCGAACGCAGCCGGGCGCGGTCCGCCTGCACCTCGATGACCCTCAAGCCCGGTCGCCATTGCAAGGCGGCACTGAACTCGGACTGCTGCCGCACCAACACGTGCTCGACGCCATGCGCCGCGCAGAGCTTGCCGATGTCGGTTCCGTGTGGCGTGGCGAAGACCCGCTCGAAGGCTTCTCGGTGCTCGGGGCTGCCCTGTTCCAGCAGGGCGAAGATGCCGCCGCCGTCGTCGTTCAGCACGACGATGGTCAGATCGGGGCGCCGTTCGTACGGCCCCAGCATCAACCCGTTGCTGTCGTGCAGGAAAGTCAGGTCGCCGAGGAGTGCGTAGGCGGGTCGGCCATGCGCGACCGCAGCCCCGATCGCGGTCGACACCGTGCCGTCGATGCCGGCCACACCCCGGTTGCGGTGCACGACCACATCGGACCGCTGCCGCGCGGCCAACGCGACGTCCCGGCTCGGGTTCGACGAACCCAGAACCAGCAAGGCGTGTTCGGGCAACGCGTCGACGACTTCGCGCGCCGCCGCGGGCCCGCTCGGCCAACGCTCCAGGTCGAGCGCCGCGTGCAGTGCCGCGGTCGCCTTTTGATCGGCTTGCTGCCACCCGGTGAGCCAATCGGGATCGGCACGTCCCGGCGCGGCACCGAAGGTTTCGGCTACCTCCCGCAGGTTGTGTGCCGGAGCCGGCCAGTCCACTCCGCCATGCGCGAGCAGCACTTCTACATCGATGTCCGCCAGCAAACGCTGGACCTGCCGGAACACCGTCGGGCGACCCACGCACAGCACCTGTTCGGGGCGTTTCTTCTCCATGAACTCGGGTAGGTTCAGCAGCCACATCCCGGTACTGATCGCCGCCGATCCACCGAGCCCCACGCCGCCTGACTCCGATAACACCGGCCAGCCGTAGCGGTCGCCCCATTCGCTGGCACCCTCGGGGCCCCAGTCCGCAACCAGCACGAGTCCGCGCCGTGCGTGCACTTGGGACAGTGTGCTCGGTGTCCAACCGTGCTCGGAAATCTCCGTCCATCGGGCACCGGCCGGGCGACCGGTCAACGGCTCACACCACTGAGCGTCGCCGTCCGGCACCAGCGGCTCCCGGAACGGGACGTTCAAATGCACCGGGCCGCCCCGGGCACCGACGTTCGCGGCGTGCCAAGCTCGACATGTTTGGCTTCGCCAGTACGCGTTCTGTCCAGGACGGTTTTCGGCGACCGCCAGCTCGTCGAACATCCGGACTTCGGCGCCGAACAGCCGGTGTTGGTCGATGGTCTGGTTGGCACCCGCCGCACGCAGTTCCGTCGGCCGATCCGCGGTCAGCACGATCAACGGGACACCCGAGTGGTATGCCTCACTGACCGCCGGATGCAGATTCGTTGCGGCAGTACCCGAGGTGCACACCACCACCACCGGCGACCGCGACCGCGCAGCCAGCCCCAACGCGAGGAAACCCGCGCTGCGCTCGTCAATCCGGACGTGCAGCCGCAAACGCTCCGCGTGCGCGGCTCGGTACAGCGCGTAAGACAGAGGTGCGTTGCGCGACCCCGGGGAGAGCACCACCTGTCGCACCCCGTTGCGGACGAGCTCGTCGACAATGACCTCAGCCTGGGCCGTGGACGGATTCAACCGATCACCTCTGAACATCGCTTGGCGGACTCCGGCTAAGGGGCCATGGCCCCCTCGCCGTCCTCCGCGCAGGCGCCGGGCAGCTGCGGGGAGGCCCCCGCGCCGGGCGCGTGCTGCGCCTATTGTCCCAGGTGTGCAGAATCCGCGTGTCTCTGAGCTGTTCGATCCGGCTTCGTGGGAGCCCGTTGCGGGCTTCGACTTCACCGACATCACCTATCACCGCTGCATTGAGGACGGTCCCGGAAAAGGCACCGTGCGCATCGCGTTCGACCGCCCGGACGTCCGCAACGCATTCCGCCCGCACACCGTCGACGAGCTGTACCGAGCCCTCGACCACGCGCGCATGACCAGCGACGTTGGCTGCGTGCTGATCACCGGCAACGGCCCGTCCAGCAAAGATGGCGGCTGGGCCTTCTGCTCCGGTGGCGATCAACGGATCCGCGGGCGTTCCGGGTACCAGTACGCCAACGGCGAGACCGCCGAGTCGGTCGACCCGGCCCGCGCCGGACGGCTGCACATCCTTGAGGTGCAGCGGCTGATCCGGTTCATGCCGAAGATCGTCATCGCGGTGGTACCGGGCTGGGCCGCCGGCGGCGGACACAGCCTGCACGTCGTGTGCGATCTCACGCTCGCCAGCGCCGAGCACGCCCGTTTCAAACAGACCGACGCCGACGTCGGTAGCTTCGACGGCGGCTTCGGCTCCGCCTACCTGGCCCGCCAGGTCGGCCAGAAGTTCGCCCGCGAGATCTTCTTCCTGGGGCGCCCCTACACCGCCGAGCAGGCACATCAGATGGGCATGGTCAACGCGGTCGTCCCGCACGACGAGCTGGAAACCACCGCACTGCAGTGGTCCCGCGAAATCAACGGCAAATCCCCGACTGCACAGCGCATGCTCAAGTACGCGTTCAACGCCATCGACGACGGGCTGGTCGGTCAGCAGCTGTTCGCCGGCGAGACCACCCGCCTCGCCTACATGACCGACGAGGCCGTCGAAGGGCGCGACTCGTTCCTGCAGAAGCGGACTCCGGACTGGTCCGCCTTCCCCTGGTACTTCTGAGTCCTCGGGATCGGTACCGGGTGGGCCGCAGCCGCTCGCCGCCCGGGACCGATCCCGCTCACGCTCGCCGGCCGACCACCGGTCGAACAGGTCGAAAAGCAGCTCGGCCGGGCACATCAGCACGATCAAGGCCATCATTTCTCAGCTCCTTCCCATCGCGTACAAATCCCATCGACCCAAAGATTCGAACACTTGATCGCTAGAACAGGTGATCGAGTGTCGAAGTTCTCGCCGAGGCGGCACAGTCACGGAGGCGGGCGCTCGCCGACAATGGACGAATGCCGAAAGCCCGCGACTTGCAGCCGCTTCCCGTGCCGCCCGGAACCGGCGCTTTGGCCGTGCTACCGGCGCTGAGGCGGGCCCTGGGCGGAGACGGCCCGGCTCTGCTGCCGGTCGTCGGCAACGACGCGGAGGGGTCCCGCCGACTCGTCGCCGCCCTCGCCGACGGCGCGCCGCTGACCGCCGCCGAAGATCACCCCGACGACCCGACGGCCCTGGTCATCGCCACATCCGGCTCCACCGGCACCCCGAAGGGCGTGCTCCTCCCGGGGTCGGCGCTGCGTGCGTCCGCCGAAGCCACCCATCGCCACCTCGGCGGCCCGGGACACTGGCTGCTGGCCATGCCCGCTCATCACGTTGCGGGCATTCAGGTCCTGGTCCGGGCCGTACTCGCCGGAACCGGCCCGCATGCCGTCGACACCTCGGACGGGTTCCGCCCGGACCGGTTCGCAGCGGCGGCCCGAGAGGTGCTGGCCGCCGACGGCCCGCACTACACGGCCTTGGTACCCACGCAGCTGTCCCGCCTACTCGGCGCCGGCGGCGATGGCCTTGCCACGCTGCGCAAGTTCGATGCGGTGCTACTCGGCGGCGCGGCCACGCCACCGGCCTTACGACAGCAGGCACGCGACTGCGGCGTCCGAGTGACCACGACGTACGGGATGAGCGAGACGTCGGGCGGCTGCGTCTACGACGGGCGGCCGCTGGACATCGCGGAGGTCCACATCGACGGGGAGACCGGGCCGATTCGCCTGGCCGGACCGATGCTGGCCAGGGGATATCGGCACCAACCGGACGCGGCGGCGTTCGCCGACGGCTGGTTCCATTCCGGCGACCTGGGGCGCTGGCAGAGTGGCCGGCTGGAGGTGGTGGGCCGCGGCGACGACATGATCATCACCGGCGGCGTCAACGTCGCCCCGCTGCCGGTCGAGCGGGCCCTCACCGAACAAGCCGGGGTCCGCGAGGCGTGCGTGCTCGGCGTACCGCACCCGGAGTGGGGCCAGGCGGTGGTCGCCGCGGTCGTACCGGAAGACCCGGCCGAGCCACCCTCCCCGGACACGCTTCGAGCGGCGGTCCGCGATCGGCTCAGCGCCGCCGCCACCCCGAAGCGCATAGTTTTGCTTACGGAGTTGCCGTTGCGCGGCCCCGGAAAGCCGGATCGCCGGGCCTTGCGCAACTTGCTCGGGTGACTACCGGCGACCGCGTGACTACCGGCGACGGTCATCACTAGCTGACTGTCGTGGCCTGAGCTTCTGCACTCGGAACAACCTCGCGCTCCGCGGCCCAAGCCGACGCGGGCCGCCGCCCGTCGACGCGGCCGATCGGTTCGGTCACCCGTCGTAACCGCCGGGCTCCTGAGCTGCGGGGCTCTCGCCGACGGCACTCACCCGTGCGCGAAGATGACTCACATGGCGACTGTCGCTCAATGGATCGAAGGCGCTCGCATCCGCACCTTGCCAAATGCGATCGCACCAGTGCTCGCGGGAACCGGCGCGGCAGCGGGGGTCGACGGGTTCGACCCGATGATCGCAGTTCTCGCGCTCCTCGTTTCACTGCTGTTGATCATCGGGGTGAACTTCGCCAATGACTACTCCGACGGCATCCGGGGCACCGACGACGACCGGGTCGGCCCGTTCCGCCTGGTCGGTTCGGGTTCGGTGAAGCCGACCGCAGTGCGCACCGCCGCATGGGCCTGCTTCGGGCTCGCGGCGGTCGCCGGCCTCGGCGTGCTTGTCCTCAGTGGACAGTGGTGGATGCTGGCGGTCGGCGCGCTCTGCATCGCCGGAGCCTGGTATTACACCGGCGGCAAACGCCCCTACGGCTACGCGGGCCTGGGCGAGCTTGCCGTATTCGTCTTCTTCGGGCTGGTCGCGGTGCTGGGCACCATGTACGTGCAGGCCGGCATGATCTCTGGCTCCGGCATCGGCGTAGCGGTGGGTATCGGATCGCTGTCCAGCGCGGTGCTGGTGGCAAACAACCTCCGCGACATCCCATCCGACCGCGTGACCGGCAAGCGCACCCTCGCGGTGCTGCTCGGCGACCGCGACACCCGCACGCTCTACGTCGCGCTGACGCTCGTCCCGTTCCTGATCACCGTTCTGATCGGACTGCGGAATTCTTGGGCCCTGCTCGGCTTCCTCGCCTTGCCGACACTCATCGTCCCGTTACGCGCGGTGGCAGGCGGCGCGCAGGGACGTGCCCTGATCCCGGCACTGCGCGACACGGGCTTCGCCATGCTGGCGTGGTCAATCATCACCGGCCTCGCCCTGGCCCTCGGATGACAGGCCGCCCGCCTCTTCGCAGGCGGGGCTTTACCCGCGTTCAGCCCCAGAACTTGTGCTTTCCCGGCCCGGGCCGGGACGGTTCACACCACGAGGGCGGCGAGCACGTACTGCGTGACGAGCTGAGCCTTCGCGCACTGGTCGGTGTCCGCTTCACCCGCCGTCACCGAAATTTGCAACGTCGCTCCCGCAACACCGGCGAAGACGGTGCAGTCACTGGCGTGCATGGTCTGGGTGCCGCGCACGGTGCCCAGATTTACCTCGTCGCGGCCGAGCATCGCGAAGCCCTCCGGCTGAGCGCCGATCAACACGGAACGCTTGCCGTTGCGGGCTTCGAAACTGCAGCCGCGCACCTGCGGATCGAAGCCGATCTCTCGCGATTTCCCAGCGTCCACCGGGAAGGCCAGCGCGCTCAATTCACCGGGATCGACCAACCCACACAGCTGATCTGCGGGTAGCTCCGCGAGCTTTTTCCGCTGCTCTGGCGGCACTTTGCGGGTGATCGACGGTGCTGGAGATTCCGGCGCGGATTCCTCGGCCGTGCTGGTCCGCGTGGTCGGCGCGGCGGCCGGCGGGGCCTGCGCACCTGGGGTGCAGCCGGACACCATCCCGAGCAACGCGACTCCGAACAGCCAACCCCAACGCCTCACCGACACACCGACCTTCCTGCGCGGGCTCCCGTGCTCAGTCTGCCCGGAACTCGCCGGTGGCATGGAAGTGGTCCAGAACCGCGGTCGGCGCGGTCAGGTCCAGGCCGCGCTCAGCGACCCAGGCGTCGTCGTAGTAGGTGTGCGTGTAGCGCTCCCCGCCATCGCACAGCACCGTCACGATGCTGCCGCTGCGGCCCTGCTGAATCAGCTCCGAGACCAGGGCAAACACACCCCACAGATTCGTTCCGGTGGATCCGCCGACACGCCGCCCCAGCACCCGTTCCACGCTGCGGATCGTGGCGATCGACGCCGCGTCCGGCACCTTGATCATCCGGTCGATCGCCTCCCCGACGAACGACGGCTCTACTCGCGGGCGTCCGATGCCCTCGATCAGCGATCCGCAGTCGCTGGTGCGGGTCGGGTCGCCGTCCCGCCAGGCATCGAAGAACACCGAGTGTTCGGGGTCAACGACGGCCAGCTTCGTGTTGTGCCGGCGGTAGCGCAGGTAGCGCCCGATGGTCGCGCTGGTGCCCCCGGTGCCCGCACCGACCACCACCCACGCCGGTTCGGCGTGCGGTTCCAGAGCGAGCTGCTCGAAGATCGATTCGGCGATGTTGTTGTTGCCCCGCCAGTCGGTGGCCCGTTCGGCGTGGGTGAACTGGTCCATGAAATGGCCGCCGAGTTCGGCGGCCAGCCGACGGGACTCGGTGTAGATCGCGCCGGGCTCGTCTACGAAGTGACAGCGTCCGCCGTGCCATTCGATCAGCGACACCTTCTCGCGGCTGGTGGAGCGGGGCATCACCGCGATGAACGGCAACCCCAGCAGGCGCGCGAAGTAGGCCTCGGAAACCGCAGTGGACCCCGACGAAGCCTCAATGACGGGTGTGTTTTCCGTCACCCAGCCGTTGCAGATCGCGTACAGGAACAGCGATCGGGCCAGCCGGTGCTTGAGCGAACCAGTCGGATGTGTTGACTCATCCTTGAGATAGAGGTCTATTCCCCACGAGACGGGCAACGGATAGCGCAGCAGATGGGTGTCCGCGCTGCGGTTCGCGTCGGCCTCGATGACGCGGACGGCTTCACTGGTCCAGCCGCGCGTTTGGGTGCAGGAGCGGTCGATGCCGAAGTTGTCGATCACCGGCCTGTTGTCGATCGCGGCGCTGTTGTCGATCACCGGGCTGTTGTCGCTCATTGAGCGTCCGGGGTCCGCTCGCCGCGCAGCTGCGCGCGGAGCTCCTCGCGGCGCGCCCGGCGCTCGGCCGCGCGCGCCGCCATCCCGGCGGCGACCCTGCGGCGCAGTCGACCCAACACCAGCAGCGATAACGGCATCACGACCACAACCGACACCGCCAACGCGACCAGGCCCGGCACGTGCACCAGCATCAGCACCGCGGCCACCGCGGCCACCATCGCGAGCCTGGCGATGGTGTACAGCGTGATGTCGCGCGCGAGGTTCGGCTGCGCGCCGTGATCCACCGTTTCGGCGTCCTGCTGTTCCTGCACGTCATCCAGGGTAGAGCAACCGACCTGGCGACCGATCTGCCACCTGAGCGCGCGGATCCGGCTCGCCCGAAGCGCCGTTTTCGTCCCTTACCTTCCCTTTACCTAAACCCAAATGTTCGAGTACCTGACCATCCAAGTGCCAGGATGCGACCGGAATGCCCGAATAACCACTACTCGCAACGTGGAGGTCACCTGTGACCGCGACGACCCAGCAGCCTCGCCAGAACGGTCAGGAGCAGCTCCTCACCCCCGGTGAGGTCGCGGCGCTCTTCCGGGTCGATCCCAAGACCGTGACGCGGTGGGCGACCGCCGGCCGGATCGGCTCCATCCGGACCCCGGGCGGCCACCGCCGCTTCCGCGAGTCCGAGGTCCGCACCCTGCTGGCCGAGCTGACCAACGACGTCAACCGGTCGGCCTGAGCCGCAACTCGCTGAGCTCGCCCGCGCCTCGGCCACCGGCGAGCCCTCCGCCACCGATCTGAAGATCGCCGGTGGCCCTTGCGACCGCGGATCCAGGTGGCGCCTCGCTGACGGCGAGGCGCCACCTGGATCCGCCATTAGCAGCGCCACCCGCGACAACGACAACCCGAGCCGGGATTGGCTAATCTCGAAGCGGGATAGTTGGAGGTGGCCACGATGATCTATGTGCTGGCAGCGATCGGTGCGCTCACCATCGTCGTGCTGATGTGGAAGGCGTTCGGTCCCCAGGCAACCGGGGCGGCGCGGCAGCGTACCCGGCGGGCACCGATCGCGCCGGACGACGACCCCGAATTCCTGCGTCGGCTCAACGAGCAGCAGCGCAAGCCACGCCCCGGCGAAGACGACTGAGCACGCAGTTGGTGTGGGCGTCGGACGCCCGCACCAACCCGACGTCAGCCCCGGTTGCGGCCGGGAGCGTGCGGGAAGTCGTCGGCCACGATCGCGGCCAGTTCCAGCAGCGCCATCCGGGTCGGCGCGTCAAGCTGGTCCAGCTCCACCTCCGCGCCCTCCTCCAGATGCGGGTCGAACGGGATCTTCGACACGGCGCGGCAGCGCGCCCCGAAATGCGCGGCCAGCTTGTCCACGTCGACCTTGCCGGAACCCGGTCGCACCGAGTTGATCACCGCCACGGACCGGGTCACCAGGTCGCCGTACCCGTGCGCGTCCAGCCAGTCCAATGTGGCCGAGGCGCTGCGCGCCCCGTCGATCGAGCTGGACGACACGATGACCAGCGAATCCGCCAGGTCAAGCACGCCCTTCATCGCGGAGTGCATCAGGCCGGTGCCGCAGTCGGTGAGCACCACGTTGTAGAAGTGCTCCAGCAGCGTGACGGTGCGCCGGTAGTCGTCTTCGCTGAATGCCTCCGAGACGGCCGGATCCTGCTCGCTGGCGAGGATCTCCAACCGGCTCGGCCCCTGCGAGGTGTAGGAGCGGACATCGCTGTACTTGCGGACCCGATGCGCGTCCCGCAGCAGGTGCCGCACGGTCGCGGTGGTCTCCAGCGGGATCTTCTGGCTCAGCGTGCCGCGGTCGGGATTCGCATCGACGGCGATCACCCGGTCACCGCGCAGCGACGAGAAGGTGGACCCGAGCGTAGCGGTGGCCGTGGTCTTGCCGACGCCGCCCTTGAGGCTCAGCATCGCGATCTTGTAGCAGCCCTGCAGCGGCTGGTTGACCCGGGTGATCAGCTCACGCCGCCGCCGGTCGCCCGGGCCTTCGCCGAGGTTCACCGTCTTTCCGCTGGCCAGGTAAACCGCCTTACGCCAACCCGATTGGGGTGACCGTTTGGTCTGCCGAAGCAGCTGAGCGGACGAGAGGTCCTGGCCGATCGGCTGATCCGCGCTTCCTGCGGGCGGGGCAACCTGGTGAAATGACGAAAACGACTGCTGCGGGCCCGGGTGCGGTCCGCCCTGCTGGTTCTGCTGCCCGTACGGCTGCCCGGGCTGGTGCGGGTCACCGGTGGTATACGGTCCGGACGGCCCGCCCGACGCTGGCGGGTACGGTCCGGACGGTCCACCGGAAACCGGCGGGTACGGACCGGACGACCCACCGGAAACCGGGGAATACGGCCCAGAAGGTCCACCGGAAACCGAGTAGGGCCCCGACTGCGCTCCCGACACCGGGTGCGGTCCCGAGACGTTCGGTTGGTGGTGCGGTCCGGAAGCCATTGCGTCGCCATAGCGCGGGCCAGCCGGGTATTGCTGCGGGCCGGATTGGCTCGGGTCGGGGTACCGCTGCGGTCCTGCCGCGCCGCCGGGGAAGTACGGCGTGGGCGCATCGCTCGCCGAGTACGGCCCGGAATGCGGGCCCGACTGCTCGACCTGCGTCGGGTCCACATACGACGGTGCCGGGTGTTCGGTGGTCGGATGCGGCTGCCCCGGCGACGTCTCCGGTTCGACGTAGTGTCCTCCCGAAGTCGGCGCCGCACCGTTGCCCGTGGTCTGGGGCTCGGCGATCGCACCGTCGGCCTGCGCCGCAGCGGTATCCGCCTCCGGCCGCGCTTCGGGCTCTTCGTACTGTCCGGTCACCGTTGCCGTCCCTCCAACAATCGAGTCGGGCCCTGCCGGAGCCAATCGAGATCTCCCCGCTTCCGCAAGGCACGGTAGTCCCAGATATACCGGCAAGACACCGGGGGTGGCTGGTAGGCTCCGCCGCCGGTCAGCGCCTGCAGAACCCGAACGGAGCAGGTGGCCGACGATGGTCCGGGCTCGATACCAGCCGCGATCGATTGTCGTCGGTGCGGTGGGCGGTGCCGATCATGAGCTCACAGTCCAGCGTACGAGTGAAGCCCGGCGACAACGATGTTGATGAAGAACAGGTTGAAGATCATGACGGCCAGGCCGAAGATGTTGATCCACGCGGCCCTGATACCCCGCCAACCGGCGGTGGCCCGGGCGTGCAGGTACGCGGCGTAGACGATCCACGCGATGAACGAGCAGGTTTCCTTCGGGTCCCAGCCCCAGAACCGGCCCCAGGCCGCCTCGGCCCAGATCGCGCCCGCGACGATCGCGAACGTCCAGACCGGGAAGATGATCACGGTGGCGCGGTAGGCAATCCGGTCCAGTGCCTGGCTGGTCGGCAGGCGGGGGCCGAACTTGGCCAGCTTCAGCGGGTTGTTCTCGTACCGGGACCTCAGCAGGTACAGGACGCTGGCCACGCCGGCGAACAGCAGGACGCCGCTGGAGACGATCGCCGCCGTGACGTGGATGACGATCCAGTAGGACTGCAGCGCCGGCTGCAACGGGGCCGCCTGGGCGTAGAGCACCGTGCCGGACAGGAACAGCAGCACGATGACGGGCAGCATCAGGAATCCGCCGAGCCCGCGCAACTGCGTCGGGGTGGCCTCGCGCCGGTCGGTGCGCAGCTGGCGGAACAGCACGATGAGCCAGGCCACCACCGCGGCCAGGCAGATCGCCGAGCCGAATTCGTACATGTTGCCCCACGGCACCCGGCCGGTGGCAAAACCACGCAGCAGGAGGGAGGCGGCGTGCACCAGTGCGCCAAGCACGGTCATGGCGACGGCCATACCACCGAGCCGCTCGCTCAGCGGGCGCCTCGCCGGGGTCTCCACGTGTCCGATCACGGGGGTCGCGGTGGAATCAGCGGAACCGGCGTTGACCAGCACGGACTCGCGCTTGCGGGGCGCCCCTGTCCGGCCGTAGGCGAATTCCCCGAAATACAGCAACATCGCGGCGATGTAGACGACCACGGAGGTCGCGTACGCCATGTCGCTGTAGGTCGACAGCGTCTCATTGACCGACATCAGCTCTTCCTTTCGCGCGCTGGCCCTGCGACCGCGCGTGACTGCGGCGAGTGGTCGACACCCGTGCCGAGCAGGTCAGCGGTCAGCCTGGTGAACTCCTCGCCATAACCGGCCTGATCCGTGCGGGCGAGTCCGCCGACCTCGACAACGGTACGCGCGGAACCGGAATCGCCCGGTTCCGGGTTCGGCACGACCCGGACCCACACGCGGCGGCGCTTGATGATCAGCGAGGTGCCGATGCCGAAGATGATGGCGAGGGCGAAGACAAGCACCCAGGACTGGAAGGGGTCGTGTGAAATCTGCAGGTTCGCCCAGCGCTCCACGCCGTCGAAGCGGATCGTGGTGCCGTCGTCGAGGCGGATCTCCTGGCCGAGGCGAAGGTTCTGGCGAGCGACTCGCTTGAGTCTGCCCTGCTCCACCATCGACTGGTCCACTCCGAAGATCGACTGGCCGCGCCCGGAGTCGAGGCCAAGGTCGCCGCGGAGCACGTCCACGGCCACGGCCGGGTCGAGCAGGTCCGGGAAGCCGGAGCTCAGCAAGGCACCGTCGAACGAGGCAGTGGGCGCGAACAGGCCGGTGATGGCGAGCTGGTTCTGGCGTCGTTGCACCTCGTCCTGCACGCCCGGCGGGTCGAACTTGGTGGCGCCCTGCGAAAGCATCGTCTGCACGGAAACCGGCTGCCACTGGATGATCCCGGTGCGCTGCTGGCCGTTGGGGAATGTCACCGTGAACTTCGGGGCGTACCCGTTGCCGCTCAGGTAGATGCGGTCACCGGCGGTGCGCAGCGGGTGGTTGACCTGCAGCGGGTAGGGGCGCCAGGTGTTGGTATCCAGGTCGCTGCCGGACTGGTACTGCATGTCGACGCGATAGCTCTCGACCTGCCCGGTGTGCTGGTACTGCACGTCGAAACCGTTGAGGCGCACGCAGAACGGGCTGAGCTGCGTGCCGTCGACGTTGAGCCCGGCGCGGAAGGAGTCGTAGTTGTAGGTCCCGGAGTTGCAGAACTCGGAGCCGTCGGCCACCACGATGACCTGGCCCTCGTAGCCGTAGAGCTTGCCGCCCGCGACACAGATGAGCAGGCCGACCAGGGAGAAGTGGAAGACGAGGTTGCCGATCTCGCGCAGAAATCCGCGCTCGGCGCTGATCGAACGCGAGCCGTCGTCTTCGTCGCGTTCGACCATGCGCCAGCCACGCAGCCGCGTGCGGGCCGAGGCCAGCACCTCGTCGGCCGAGGCATCGAGGGTGCCGTTCTCGTAGTGCGGCATCCGGGAGAGGTTGCGCGGCGTCCGGACCGGCTTGCTGCGCCACTGCTTGTAGTACTCGTAGCAGCGCGGCAGCAGGCAACCGATCAACGAGATGAACAGCAGTACATAGATGGAGGCGAACCAGACCGAGCTGAAGACCTCGAACGCGCCGAGCTTGTCGAGGATCGGCGCCAGCGTCGGGTAATCACGGAAGTAACGGTCCACTTCGGACTGATTCAGCGAGCGCTGCGGGATCAGCGCGCCGGGTAACGCGGCCAGCGCGAGCAGGAACAGCAGCACCAGCGCGGTGCGCATCGAAGTCAACCCGCGCCAGGTGTTGCGCAGGAACGCCAGGGTGGTGGTCAGGTAGTTGCGCATCAGATGGGCGTCTCGAAACCGGCGATCGGGCCTCGAATTATCGCGATCAGCTCCCCCCAGAGTCCGGTGACGAGCAGCATGCCCACCACCACCAGCAGCACGCCGCCCGCGATCTGGATGGCGCGTGCCCGCCTACGCAGCCAGCCAGCGCTGCGGACGGCCCACCGCGCACCGATGGCGAGCAGCACGAACGGCAGGCCGAGCCCGAGGCAGTACGCCAGGATCAGCAGGATGCCGCGGGTCGCGGTGCCCGTGTCCACGTCGGTGCCGGCCGCTACCGAAATGACGCCGACCAGCGTCGGACTGAGGCAGGGGGTCCAGCCGAGGCCGAACACGGCGCCCAGCAGCGGCGCGCCCCACACCCCGGCACGGGGCACCCGGTGCACCCGCACGTCACGTTGCAGGGCTGGCACCAGCCCTAGGAACACCAACCCCATCGCGACCGTGACCACCCCGCCGATGCGCTGCAGGAGCAACTCGTTGGCCACCAGAACGTCCGACAACCCGAGAAGCAGCAGAGCGCCGGCCGCGAACACGACGCTGAAACCGGCCACGAAGAGCAAAGCGGCTCCAGCGACTCGCCAGCGCCCGCGGCGGCCCTGCTCGGCCTCCTGGGCGTCCACGGGCGGAGCCTCGGCGCCGACGACCCCGGCCAGGTAGGCCAGGTAGCCAGGCACCAGCGGCACCACACAGGGCGAAGCAAAGCTAATCGCCCCGGCGAGCGCTGCGACCGCCGCCGCGAAAAGCAGCGGACCGGACGCGGCGAGCTCGGTGGGGTTCACAACTCGAGGGTAAGAAAGTCAAGACCACGAGCTTTCACCGGGCTCGGTGAACCGCGCCACATCGTCCCAGGTGAACGCCTTGGCCAGGCACGGTGCGGCGCTGCTAGGGCCTTTGGTCCCGCGTTTTTCGGGACCACGGTCCGGCCGGAAGTCGATGGGAGGCGAGCATCACACCACGGGAAACCAGCGTGAGCCCGCTCAACGCGCAGCGGCCCCGCCTGGGCGCGATCACCACCGGCTCGCAGCAACTGCCGAACGGAGTCAGCGGGGTTCGGCGGCGACCTTCTGCACCTCGGGGAGCAACTCGCTCTCCAACATCTCAGTCAGGAAAATGGCCGCGACCCGGTGCTGCCTGTCGAGCACGATCGTGGCCGGCACAGTGGCGCGTGGGAACTGCCGCAGTGCTAGCAGCGAACGTCCCGCCGGGTCGAAGATCGACGGGTAGGTCAACCTCCGGTCGCGGTCGAAGTCCGCAGCGGCCGAGCGGTCGTCCCGCACGTCGATACCGAGCACCTGAACGCCCTGGCTCTTGGTCTTGTCCTGCACGGCCTGCAGGTCGTCGGCCTCGGACCGACAAGGTCCGCACCAGGAGCCCCAGATGTTCAGGACCACGACCTGGCCCTTGAAGTCGTCCAGTCCGATCTGCTTGCCCGGTTCCAGGAGGCTTTCGCCGGCCAGCCCGGAAACCCGGCCACGCTCGTTTTGCGGGTAGAAGAGGCGGGTCTGCCCGCCGGGCGAGACGAAAGTGAACTCGCCGCCGCCCTGCGAGTTCGCGTCATCGCCCTGGGTAGCGCAGCCGCCGACCAGGGCCAACGCCGCCGCGACCAGCCCAAACCGCACTAGCAGCCGTTTCATGCCCCTGTCACCTTCGGATCGGTTCCCCCGGCGGGTTCGACATAGGCGATCCGCACGAGTTCCTCGCCACGGAACACCAGGCTGGTCAGCGACGCCAGCGAGCACTGTCGCCGCCTGGGGTCGTGCCACATGGGCTTACCCTCCAGGAAGCGGCGCAACGTCCAGATCGGCAACTGGTGCGAAACGCAAACCGCCTCGCGACCGGCGGCGGCCGCCCGGGCACGGTGCGCCGCGCCCAGCATGCGGTGCGCGATCTCCAGGTACGGCTCGCCCCACGACGGCCGCAGCGGGTTCCACAGCTTCGGCCAGTGCACCGGCGACCGCAGCGCACCATCCCCGACCGAGACCTTGAGCCCTTCGAAGCGGTTGTCGGCCTCGATGAGACGCTCGTCGGTGGCCACGTCGAGCCGGCACATCGCGCTGATCGGCATGGCCGTCTGCTGGGCACGCTGCAAGGGCGAGGCGACGACGTAGGCGATGTCGCGCCCGGACAGAAACTCCGCGACGATCTTCGCCTGCTGCTCGCCCCGGTCCGACAGCCGGTAACCCGGTAGGCGCCCATAGAGGATGCCATCGGGGTTGTGCACCTCGCCGTGACGCAGGAAGTGCACCACGGTCTTCACGTCGGTCATGCGTCCGCCCCCGGGGCGGTCGCCGCAGCGGCGGCCCGAGCGGCGTGCGGCAGCGCTTCGGCGATCGTCTCGAATGCCGCCTCGTCCATCGCGGCGTTGACGAACCAGGATTCGAATGCGCTCGGCGGCGGATAGACGCCTCGCTTGAGCAACTCGTGGAAGAAGGCGGGGAACCGCCAGACCTGTTGGGCCTGCGCCTGCTCGTAATCGTGCACCGGCGTCTCGCTGAAGAAGACGCTGACCATGTTCGCCGCGAACGCGATCTGGTGCGGCACGCCCTCGGCGGTCAGCGCCGCTCCGAGCAGGTCGCCAAGCCGCTTGCCGTTGCGGTCCAACGCCGCGTAGACCTCGGCGTCGGCAGCGCGCAGGTTGGCCAGCCCGGCGGCCACCGCGACGGGGTTCCCGGACAACGTGCCCGCCTGGTACACCGGCCCGGAGGGGGCGAGGCGGGCCATGATGTCGGCACGGCCGCCGAAGGCCGCTGCGGGCAGCCCGCCGGACATCACCTTGCCGAAGGTGTAGAGATCACCGGCTACGCCGTCGACGCCGAACCAACCGGCCGCGGATACCCGGAAACCGGTCATGACTTCGTCCATGATCAGCAACGCCCCGGCCCCGCTGGTGATCTTCCGCAACCCGGCGTTGAAACCGGGCAGCGGCGCGACCGCGCCCATGTTGCCCGCCGCGGCTTCGGTGATCACGCACGCGATCTCGTCGCCCTGCTCGGCGAAAACCTGGCGCACGGCATCGAGGTCGTTGTAGGGCAGCACGATGGTGTCCGCCGCCTGGGCACCGGTGACGCCCGGCGAGGTCGGCAGCCCGAGGGTCGCGACCCCTGACCCGGCGCTGGCCAGCAGCGCGTCCACGTGACCGTGGTAGCAGCCGGCGAACTTGACGACCTTCTTCCGACCGGTGAACCCGCGGGCCAACCGGACGGCGCTCATCGTCGCCTCGGTGCCCGAGTTGACGAGCCGGACCTGCTCGACCGGGTCGACGCGGTCGATGATCTCCTGCGCGAGTTCGATCTCACCGACGCCCGGGGTACCGAAGGACAGGCCGTGCGAAGCGGCCTCTTGCACGGCCCGAACCACGTCGGGGTGCGAGTGACCGTTGATCATCGGCCCCCAGGAGGACACCAGGTCGACGTACCTGTTGTCGTCGGCGTCCCACAGGTAGGCGCCTTCGCCGCGGACCATGAACCTGGGCGTGCCGCCGACCGAGTGAAACGCCCTGACGGGTGAGTTGACGCCGCCTGGCGTCACCGCGAGAGCGCGCTCGAACAGCTGCCGCGACCGCGGCGCCGGATCGTCGTTCGAATTCGATGCGGGATTCGCAGGAGCTGTCACGCCCCCAGTTTGACAGGCGCAGCGCAGTGACCGGTCACACCCCGTTGTGCTACCGGCGGCGGGTCCGCACCGCCAACATCAACTGGCGGATCACATCGAGCAGCAGCAACCCGGCCAGTGTCACCGCGCCCACCGCGGCGGACAGCCAGCTCCCGATCGACCGGGTGACGACGTCAACGCCGCCGTGCGGGCCCGGCAGGTAGATGGTCACCGTCCCGTGCCGCCACGCCCACCAGGCCGCCAGCACCAGCGCCACCGCCACGACGAGCTCGATCCCGGCCACGGCCGCCCGCCAGGGCTGGTGCAACCCGGCCGAACCGGTCGGCGCGGCGGCGTGCTCAAGGGTGTCGACACTGAGTTTCGGCCCGTCGGCAGGCCACTGTTCCGGAGTCGTCACGCGTGGAAGCGTCTCACGACCCACCGTGCACGCGACAAACCAGCCGCCCGCGAACTAACCCAACCGGCGCCATGCCCTGTCCCGTTGATCGAGGACTTCGGTGAGCCGGTCAGTTGTCTGAACGTGTCTGAGGGCATCGGGCGACAAGTACCCGAGCAGCCGATGCCCGCGCTGCCGGTATTCCTCCAGATCGAGGTAGAAGATCGGTTCGTGGTGCATGATCCTGTTGCGGAAGTTCCGCATCTTGTAGAAGTCATCGTGAAGTCTTGCGCGCGGCCCCTTGTAGTGCGGAAACGCCTTGTGCGGGGAGGGGACCCAGAACCGACGGTCATTTCGCTTGTGCAGCAGCGCAACCCAGAATCCGAACGTGGGCTGCGCAACGATGTCGTCCGCAGTCCGCCGGCGTGACGCGACGTTTTCGAGCACGTTCTCGATCTTCCGGCTGTCGTGCTTGTCCAGTGGCACGTCCACCCACCAGTCGAGCCTTGAGTACTGGTCACGAAGCCGTTGGTTGATCGCATTCCGCAGGCCTACTTCTAGCCAGTGCAGCGGATGGTAGAAGGCAGCGGAAATGTCGATGTTCCGCTGATAAAGCTGGATGGCCACGTCGATGCGCCCGTCGGCGGCCTTCCGGTACCGCTCGAATCTCGGCGCTGACAGAGCGCAACGCACCCAGTCAGGCAAAACTGCTTCCGTGAAACCACTTGTGGGGCACTCATCGGGAACTTCTGGGTAATGTTCTTGCCGGACGCCCCGGGTCCGCCTCTGCTTCGCATGCCGGGGCACTTTGCTGCTCGCGGCGAGGTCGAGCGACGTGGATCATTCAAGCGCACTACGGCGCGCAAGCTCACCTAATTCGATCGTGTGTTCGTAATCCGAAAGCGGCTCCGAAGTCGGCTACTTCTCCACTAGGCGGGCCAGCGCCGCCGACAGAGCCTCGGGGTTCTTCGCCCACGCCAGGACGACTTCGTCGGGTTCGAGGCGCAACGGCACCTCGCCCGTTCCCTTCGGGACCGTCCAGCTTCCGCCCAGCACCCGTGCCCCCACCGGCGCTCCCACATCGGTCACCGCTGCGATGCGGCTGATGTCGAGTTCTTCCCGGCCCTGCACCAGTTCCGCCGGCGTCAGCCGCACCGAGACCAGTCGGCGGCGGCCGTGAACCCAGACCGAGGTGGCAGCCGCGAGCACTCCGCCGGTCAACAGCCACATCGCTGTGTTCACCGAGCCGGGCGTCAACGCTTCGACAGCGAGCCCGAGCAGCGCGAACGCCGGACCCCACAGCACCGGCCACCAACTGCTGCCGCGCTCCGAATACAACACCGGTTCAGTCATGCTCACCCGTCAACCAGTCCGTGCTTGAGCGCCACCACATGAGCACCGTCGCAGCCGCTCCCAGGATCAGCAGGATCACGTTCACGCTGAACACCGCCCCGGTGCCCAACAACATGAACAGGTGCACCACCGCGAACGCCGACAGCACGATCCGGGCCCAGGGGCGCCGCTTGAAAAGCAGCGCCCCCAACACCAGGTAGGCCGCCGCCAGCAGCACGGCGAACCCGGTGTTGACCAGCAGCAGTTGCTGCGCGCGACCGGCCGCGTCCGCCGGTGTGGCCTGGTGCTGTTCGATCAGCCGCTGTGCCAGTTCGGCGCGCCCGACCCACATCAGCGCCGTCTGCCATGCGAGGACGAGCGCTACCACCCACCACAGGATGATGGCGCGGCGCAGCGGTCGCGGCGGGTTCATCAGACCCGGTTCGCCGCCTGGAAGTACCAGTTCGACGGCTTGAGATAGACCAGCGTGGTGAACGCGATCATCCCCACCAGACCCAAGCCGAGCTGGCCGTAGGACAACGCGAAGTACGAGCCGGGCAGCTGCACGTCTTCCAGGCCGCCGGACATCGTCGTGCTGCCGCCCTGGATCAGACCGATGACGCCCGCGAGCATCCAGACAGCGGCGAAGACCGTGAGCGTGACCCGCGCCCAATTCCGTCCGGCCCGCATCTTGAAGCCGAACAGGATCCACAGCGTAGTCAGGATCAGGTAAACAATCGTGAGAAAGATGAAGATGAAAAGCAGGACCCCGTTGGCGATGGACGAGATTTGCGCGTCGATTTTCGCCTCACCGGTGGCCGCGCCGGCGAGGGAGTCGTTCACGAAACCCTGCAGCAACAGATAGCTCACCACGGACAACACCGTCGCGACCAACGGCACGACGACCGCGATCCAGAAGGCGATCTCGACGGTGATCGGCCGCCGGAGCTCGCCCAGCTCGTGCGACGAAACCGGCGGCGCCGCGAACGGGTTCGACTGCGGATACTGCGGATAGCCGCCCTGCGAGTACTGCTGCGGAAAGCCGCCGGAGGGGGTTCCGCCCTGCGGGTACCCGCCCTGGTGCCAAGGATTTTGTGGCGAAGTCACGCGGCAAACAGTATGAACAGGGCAGACCCGCTGTCCACCTGGTTGCGAAAACTCACTTCCCCGCCACGGCCGTGAAGTAGCCGTTGGGATCGCTTCAGGAACACCGGTCGTTCACCAGCGCGCTTCCGCAGCACCGTCCCAAGCACCAAGTGCGGCAGATTTGGGCCCTGCCGCCAAGGGTTCTTGGGCGCCCGCGACCGAAGGACAACCGATCAGCTCGACATGCCGACATCGCCGGCATCGTGCACCGGAAAGGCCCGCGTTCACCGGCGCCGCGTGATTTGGAAGTACTGGTTTGACGGCGCGAGGTAAGCGAAAACGATAGTCGCCGCCACCGTCAGCACCTGCAACACCGCAAGCAGCGCGGTTGCGATGCCGCCCGCGGAACCGCCGATCACCGACGGGAGGGTGAGCAGGATCCACACCGCCCCCACCACGGTGATCACGATCCGCGCCCAGTTGCGCCCCCGGCGCATGAAGAACAGGAACATGATCCACAACGCCGCGATAACGGCCACGATCGCGGACACCAATGCCAGCACCGCGAAGTAGACGCTGCGCGCCTGATCCAGCGTGAGCGGCTGGCCTTGGGCCGAAGCCCCTTCCAGCACCAGCCGCAGCTCGGCTTCGGACACCAGCAGGAAGGCCGCCGCCAGCATCGCGAAACCCACCACCACGCTGACGATACCGGTCCAGAAGGCGTAGGTGATCGTGCTCGGCCGCCAAGGACCGGCCAGCTCGTGCTTGGGCACCGGCGAGGCGGCGTAGGGATCGGGCTCGGGTTCCTGCGGCGGCGTCACGTGCCCCAGGCTAGAAACCGTGACGGCCGCTGTCCAGGTATTATGACCAACCGTTACCGATCGGACCCGGTGGGTTATCGCCCCGCCGCCGGTTCCGCGCCGCCTGGAAGAAGCGGTTCGATTCCGGGCGGTACATGAACACGATCGCGGCGATCTCGATGAGCATGACGACCACCGAGAACACGACGTCGGCGCCCGTGATCGCGACGCCGCTGAGCTCGCGGATCAATGCCCCGCCGACCACCGCCACGACGAGCACCGTGGCCAGCGCGTTGAAAACCCCGAAGCCGCCGAAGACGGTGAGCACGACGCGGGCCCAGTTGCGGCCTTCCAGCATCCGCTTGGCCAGCAGCACGTAGACCATCAGGATCGCCGCCTTGAGCAGGAAGGTGAACATGATCCCGCTGTTGGCCGCGGCCTCCAGGTCTTGCTGGGTCAGGTTCGGATCCAGCTGGCGGAGTTCGGCGATCAGCCTCGCCCGGTCGACGAGCTGGATGAACGCCTGCACGACGCCGACCAGCACCGACCCGATCCACAGCCACCGCGCCACCAGCAGCGACTGGGGCGGCGACGGATCCGGTTCCGGCACCGCTCGATCGAACGCGTCCACCCGTTGCCCCGGGTCCGTCATGCTTGCGCGCCCTTCAGCCACTGCGCGGCCTCGACCGCCCAGTACGTCAGCACGACATCGGCGCCGGCCCGCCGGATCGAGGTCAGCGTTTCCAGCACGGTGCGCTGCCGGTCCAGCCAGCCGTTGGCGGCCGCGGCCTCGATCATCGAGTACTCGCCGGAGACCTGGTAGGCGGCCACCGGCACGTCGGCCACGCCGGCGACGTCCCGCAGCACGTCCAAATAGGACATCGCGGGCTTGACCATCACCATGTCCGCGCCCTCGGCGAGGTCCAGGTCGACTTCGCGCAGCGCCTCCCGGCCGTTGGCCGGGTCCTGCTGGTAGGTCTTGCGGTCGCCCGACAGCTGCGAATCCACCGCTTCGCGGAACGGCCCGTAGAAGGCAGAGGCGTACTTCGCCGAGTAGGCCAGGATCGAGGTGTCGCCGAATCCGGTCGCGTCCAGCGACTCGCGGATCACGCCGACCTGGCCGTCCATCATGCCGCTGGGGGCCACCACGTGCGCCCCGGAGTGGGCCTGCACCACGGCCATCTCGCCGTAGATCTGGAGCGTGCGGTCGTTATCCACCGCGCCGTCATCGTCCAGCACACCGCAGTGCCCGTGGTCGGTGAACTCGTCCAGGCACAGGTCGGCCATCAACACGGTGTCGTCGCCGACCTCGGCGGACAGGTCGCGCAGCGCGACGTTGAGCACGCCCTCCGGGTCAACGGCACCCGAGCCCGTCGCGTCGTGCTTCGTGGGCACGCCGAACAGCATCAGGCCGCCGACCCCGGCGCTGACCGCGTCGACCGCGGCCTTGCGCAGCGAATCCCGGCTGTGCTGCACCACGCCCGGCATCGACGGGATCGGCGCCGGTTCGGTCGCGCCCTCGCGGACGAACATCGGCAGCACCAGGTGCCGGGGCTCCACGGAGGTTTCGGACACCAGGCGGCGCATGGCGGGGTTGCGGCGAAGTCGACGCGGACGGTGCGAGGGATACATGAAAGCGGCTCCCCAAGCTGGCTCGGCGGGGTGACACCACGAGCGTAACCACCCGGCCGTACCGGGCGGCCGAGGGTTCAGCCCGGGAACCGCCGGCTCCGAAGCCGTCGAGGAAACCCGAACAGCCGGCCATCGGAGATCAACGCCGACCCGGTGGGGTCCTTGGCATCCCGGAAGCGTCAATGCGCGGCGCTAATCGCTCTTGCTGCAACAACGAGCCGTGCGCGAGGGGCCCAGCCGAGGTCGCTTGACGAGTGAGGGGCACCCTTTTTGGTAAAGGATGCCCCTCAGACAACGGGAAATCAGCTGCGCCGTGCGCGCTTGGCCTTGCGCGGCGGCGGAAGCGCGCCCTCAGCGCGCAGCCTCGCGGCGTGCTCGGCGAGCGCGTCCACCAGATCCTCCACCCGCGGGACCTCCGGCTGCACGTCCACCCGCAGACCGAACTCCTTGGCGGTCTCCGCGGTGTTCGGGCCGATGCAGGCCACCAGGGTTCGGGCGTGCGGCTTGCCCGCGATGCCGACCAGGTTGCGGACCGTGGACGACGAGGTGAAGCACACCGCGTCGAACCCGCCCGTCTTGATCATCTCGCGGGTCTCGGCGGGCGGCGGCGCGGCGCGCACCGTGCGGTAGGCGGTGACATCGTCGACCTCCCAGCCCCGCTCGCGCAGCCCGGCCGACAGCGTCTCGGTGGCGATGTCCGCCCGCGGCAGCAGCACGCGGTCGACCGGGTCGAGGATGTCGTCGTGCGGCGGGAACTCCTGCAGCAGGCCCTCGCTGGACTGGTCGCCGGAGGGCAGCAGCTCCGGCATGATGCCGAAGGAACGGACCTTGGCCGCGGTGGCCTCGCCGACGCAGGCAATCTTGACGCCGGAGAACGCGCGCGCATCCAGCCCGAACTCGGCGAACTTCTCCCAGACCGCACGCACCGCGTTGGCCGAGGTGAACACCACCCACTGGTAGCGGCCGTCGACCAGGCCCTTGACCGCGCGCTCCATCTGCGCGGGGCTGCGCGGCGGCTCGACCGAGATCGTCGGCACCTCGTGCGAGACGGCGCCGTGCGACCAAAGCCGGTCGCTCATCACACCGGCCTGCTCCTTGGTGCGCGGCACCAGGACTTTCCAGCCGTACAGCGCGCGGGACTCCCACCAGGACAGCTTGCTGCGCTCGGACACGATGTCGCCGATGGTCACCACCAGGTGGCCCTGCAGCTCACCGGCGTCGGCGGCGAGCGAGGCCAGCGTCGTGTCGATGGTGCGTTGCTGGACCGTGGTACCGGAAGCGGTCACCGCGACCGGGGTCGTCGCCGACCTGCCGTGCTCGACCAGTCGCGACGCGGCCTCGGCGAGGTGGCTGCCGGTGGTGTGCAGCACCAGCGCACCGGGCACCGCGGCCAGCGAAGCCCAGTCCACGTCGCCGCGGACGTCCACCTCGGTGTGCACGGCGCCGAGCGCGATACCGGCATAGGCCGGAACCGCGCTGCCGCCGGCGACGCCGGGGATGATGTCGAACGCGGCACCGGTCTTGGCGACCTCCTGCACCTCGCGGACCACGGCGTCGGCGGTCAGCGGGTCACCGGCGACCAACCGCACCACGGTGCGGCCGGTCGCGGCCTCGTTCGCCAGGTCCTTGGCCACGTCCGCCGGGTCGCCCACGGCGGGGCGAACCTCGGCGCCGTCGGCGGCCTGGGCGACGATGTCGGCGGGTACGTCCGGGTCGGTCACCAGCAACGTGGCGCGGGTGATCACATTCCGGCCCCGAACGGTGAGCAGTCCCGCGTCACCGGGACCGGAGCCCACGAAAGCAATCCGTCCGGGGGTCTTACGTGCTCGGGTCATCAGGGCACTCCCCATCAACTACTGCCGGGTCCGCTGAGCAATGCGGCCCTGGCTTCGAGCAACTGGGCGGCCAACTCCCGGCCCAGCCGCTCGGCGGCGGTCGTCTCACCAGTGATGGAGGCGCGCACCAACTGATCGTCGTCGGTCGCCACCACCCCGCGCACGGACAGCCGCAGCGCCACGCGCCCGTCCTCGTCGAGGTCATCCACCACTTCGGCCAGCGCGCCGACCGGCGCGCTACAGCCCGCTTCGAGCGCGGCCAGCATGGCGCGCTCCGCGGCCACGGCGGCGCGGCTAGCCTGATCGTCCAAAACGGACTGCAGCAGGTGCTCGGTGTCCACGTCATCGACGCGGCATTCCACTGCCAGCGCGCCCTGGGCGGGCGCGGGCAGCATCTGCAGTGGATCGAGCGTTTCCGTGATCACCTCAAGGCGGCCCACCCGGGCCAGCCCGGCTCGGGCAAGCACGACGGCGTCCAGCTCACCGTCGGTCACCTTGCGCATTCGGGTGTCCACATTGCCGCGGATGCTGCGCACCTCCAGCCCGAGGCCCAAGGCTCGGAGCTGGCTGGCGCGGCGCGGCGAACCGGTGCCCAGAACGGACCCCGGGGGCAATTCGCCGAGCGTCAGACCGTCCCGTGCCACCAGCGCGTCCCGCGGGTCCTCTCGGACCGGGACGGCGGCCAGCGACAACCGGGGGTCCGGTTCGGTCGGCAGGTCTTTGTAAGAGTGCACCGCGACGTCGACTTCCCCGACGGCGAGCGCTTCGCGCAGCGCGGAGGTGAACACGCCGACGCCGATCTCGGCGATCGGCGCCATCGAGCGGTCGCCGGGGGTCGACACGGTGACCAGCTGGGTCTGACAGCCGGCCTTCTCCAGCTCTTCGGCCACCCGCGAGCTCTGTGCCATTGCCAGGGCGCTAGCGCGGGTACCGATGCGGAGGGTCTTGTTCAACGGTCCTCACCGTCCTGTTCCACTCGACCGCGCAGGTCCGCCCGCCCGGCGGACTTGGCGCGCTGCGTGTGCGCCACGTTCGCCCCGCCGGCCAGGCCGTCTTCGGCCTGCGGCGTACCGAGCACTGCGGCCGTCTGCGGATCGAGTTCGAAGAGCTCTCGAAGCGCGTCGGCGTATCCGGCTCCGCCCGGCACCGACGCAAGTTGCTTGACCCGGACCGTCGGAGTGTGCAGGAGCTTGTCCACCACGCGACGGACCGTGCGCGCCAATTCGTCGCGCACGTCGCCGCCCAGTTCGGGCAGCCGCGAGTCGAGCCGCAGCAGCTCGCTGTCCACGACCTCGGCGGCGCGCTTGCGCAGCGCGGTCACGGTCGGAGTCACCTCGGCCGAGCGCTGTGCGGCGAGGTAGTTGCGCAGTTCTTCGGCGACGATCTGCGCGGCTCGCTCGGACTCGTTGCCGCCCTGCTTGTCGGACAGCCGCTGCTGCAGGCTTTCCAGGTCGACAAGGGTCACGCCGGGCAGTTCGGCCACCTCGGGCGCGATGTCCCGGGGCAGGCCGAGGTCGCAGCACAGTAGCGGCCGGTCGTCGCGGACCGTCAGCGCCGCGGCGACCACGTCTTCGGTCACCACCACGCCGATCGCGCCGGTGCAGGCCACCACCAGGTCGGCCGCGGCGATCGCGGAGCTGAGACCCGCGAGGTCCACGGTGCGGGCGGCGAAGCCGTCCGCACGCAGCGACTCGGCCAGCCGCTGACCGTTGGCCGCGGTGCGGTTGGCGATCACGACCTCGCCGATGCCGGCGCGCTTGAGCTGCGCGGCGGCCAAGCCGCCCATCGAGCCTGCGCCGATCACCAGTGCGCTGCGCCCGGCCAGGCCGTCGAGCGCGATCTCCGCGTCGACGAGCGCCTCGGAGACGACCGACGCGCCTTCGGCGTCGATGCCGGTCTCGGCGTGCACCCGCTTGCCGACCCGCAATGCCTGTTGCGCGAGCTCGTGCAGGGTCTTGCCGACGGTGCCGTTCTCGTCGGCGGTGCCGTATGCCTGCCGCAGCTGGCCGAGGATCTGCGCCTCGCCGACGACCATGGAATCCAGGCCGGCGGACACCGAGAAAAGGTGCTCGACCGCGGCGCCGGCGTAGTAGACGTAGAGGTGGTCGGCGAGTTCGCCGACCTCGGCGCCCGCATGCCGGGCGAGCACCGACGTGACGTCGTCCAGGCCGCCGTGGAAGGTCTCCGCGACCACGTACACCTCGACCCGGTTGCAGGTCGAGATGACGAATGCCTCGCAGATGTGCTCGCGACCCAGCAGCTCGTCGAGGATCTTGGTGATGTCTTCGGCACCGATGGACACGCGTTCCAGCACCCGCACCGAAGCGCTGTGGTGGGAAATCCCGACGGTGAGCAGGTTCACAGCCGTTCCACCATCCTGTTCGCCGATTCGACCTCACCCGGCATCTGACCGCCGCCGCCCGGCGGGCCGATGTTCACACCGTCCACATTGGAGCGGTGGAGTTCCGTCGCCGCTTCCTGCTGACGTCGGGCCACGTGAAACGACAGGATCTGCATCTCCACCGCCAGGTCGACCTTGCGCACCTCGACGTCCTCGGGGACCTGCAGCACGACGGGCGCGAAGTTCAGGATGCACGTAACGCCCCCGGCGACCAAACCATCGCAGACCTCCTGCGCGCCCTTCGCCGGGGTGGCGATGACGCCGATGGTGACCTCGCGCTCGTCGCACACCTCGACGATGTCGTCGATGTGGCTGACCGGAATGCCGCCGACCGGCACCCCGACCAGGTCCGGGTCCAGGTCGAACAGCGCGGCGACCGGAAAGCCGCGGCTCGGGAAGCCGCCGTAGTTGGCCAGCGCGTGGCCGAGGTTACCGATGCCGACCACCGCGACGCTGTGCTTGCGGGTCAGGCCGAGGGTGCGCTCAATTTGCCCGATGAGCACCGCCACCTCGTAACCGACGCCGCGGGTGCCGTAGGAGCCGATGTAGGACAGGTCCTTGCGCAGCTTCGCGGAGTTGACCCCGGCGGCCACGGCCAGCTCGTCACTGGAGACCGTGGTCACGTTCTGGTCGGCCAGTCCGGACAGGGCGCGCAGATAAACCGCGAGCCGGGCGACGGCGGCTTCCGGGATCGCCCTGGCGCGCTCCCGCGCCGCGGGGACCTCGATCGCCGACTGCTTGGAACCGGCCTCGGCCTGCCCGTCACCGCCCTGCACGTCCGCTCCGTGGGCCGTCACGCTGGATCTCCCTCGCCCTACCTGCTGCATTGGCTTGCCACACCTCCGCGCCCCGGCGAGGCGCGGCCGCGCGCGACGGTCGTCGCCCACTTCCCGATTTCGTTCCTCGGGTAGGAAGCGCCGACCGGTCTGCCACTCGGCGGCCTCGGCGTTGTCCGCGAGCACTGCAACCGGCGCCTCGACACCTGATCCGCTGATCCACACCGAGAATCCGGCGACCCGACCCATACACCGTAACCAATTTGTGAACGCAGGCACAAAGTCGCAGGGCCGAGACCGCTCCGGAAGCGCAAACCTTCCCTGACATCATTGCCGATAGCCCCCCGACGTGCCAAAACGCGTGGTCTAGCGCATGCGGACGGCGCCGGGGACCGCTCGGCCGGGCAAGATCACGGGTCAGCGGGCCAGCGCGCGGCGGAAGCGGTCCTCCTCGACCTTCCAGTACCCATGCTCGGCTCCATCGATCAAGATCACCGGCACCCGGTCGCCGTACTCGGCGCGCAATTCCGCATCGGCGTCGACGTCCCGGGCCGACCAGGACACACCGAGCTCGGCACAGATCCGCCGCACGTCGGAGATCGCGTCCGCACATGCGTGGCAACCCTCGCGGGTCATCACCGTCACCTCGTGCATGCCTTCGCTCCAGGGGGAAATTCGGGCCGGATTTCGCGGTTTCCAACGTACCCATCGGGCGGATTCCGAAAGCACCACCGATCACGCTGGCCAAGTGTCCAAAATCACCTTCGCATCTCAAGTGTGGCCATGCGAACGAATACTCTGCGTGATCCGATCATCACCGCCCGGTACTACCTACTTGCCAGTAACAACACGTATGCTGCCCCAACGCCCACGCCCCTGCGGCACCAGGCCCGAGCCTGGCGACCCGAACGAGCGACGCGACGCGCTCGGTCGGCTGTCGGAGGCGGGTGTCCCGCCGGACACCGCGACATGACACCGGCGCCGGTGCGTCCCACCGGCATCACGCCGGTCCGCCACAGACGGCAGGAGGTCGCAACGAGATGAGCAGCCCGAAGACGCTCGCACCCCCCGCCCCGTTCCGCAGCGTCGTCGCCCCGCTCGCTCCGCCGCCCCGGCCCGGCACCGAGAGCTGGGCCTACGTCAGCGCCGCGCAACGGGGCGACAACGACGCCTTCGGGCACCTCTATGACGAGTACGCCCAGATCGTCTACCGGTACGTGCTGTTCCGGGTCAGCGACCACTGCCTCGCCGAGGACATCACCAACGAGACCTTCCTGCGGGCGCTGCGCCGGATCGCTTCGATCACCTACCAGGGCCGCGACGTGGCGGCCTGGTTCATCACCATCGCCAAGAACCTCGTCCTCGACCACATCAAGTCCAGCCGGTACCGGCTGGAGATCCCCACCTCCGACCTCACCGACAACCTGGCGATCGGCCGGGCGCACTCCGGCCCGGAGCAGCACGTGCTCACCGAAGCCACCCACCGGGAGCTGCTGCGCTGCGTCCGGCAGCTGAATCCCGACCAGCGGGAATGCATCCGGCTGCGGTTCCTGCAGGGCCTGTCGGTGACCGAGACCGCGGTCGCGATGCAGCGCAACGAGGGCGCGGTGAAGGCCCTGCAGCACCGCGCGATCCGGCGGCTCGCGCAACTACTGCCGGATGATCTTCGCTAATCCGGTGGCCAGCCCGGCGGAGGTGCGCAAGCGTGGTTGCAGCCAGGTCTTAAGCTAGAAGCTGCTGAGCCGGTTCGGCCCGGGTCGGCAAGACCTGGAACTTCGCACGATGACACCGGAGGACCCCCGGGAGGCGCGGCGGTGCCGACACGTCAAGGCTCAGCCGATGGCGCGGACCAGAGCGGGCTGCGCGCGCCCGGAGCCGACCCGATCGACAGCGCGAAGGTCGCCGGTCGCGCCTCCGCCGAGGCCGCCGTCGCCGCCGCGCCCGGCCTGGACGCCTCGCTGGCCACCCCGCCCGACCTCACCGCCGCGGCGTTCTTCGACGTCGACAACACGATGATGATGGGCGCCTCGCTGTTCCACTTCGCCCGCGGCCTGGCCGCCCGCAAGTTCCTCACCGCCACCGACCTGGCCGGCTTCGCCTGGCAGCAGCTGAAGTTCCGGATCGGCGGCCGGGAGAATCCGCAGGACATGCAGGCCAGCCGGGAGCAGGCGCTCTCGTTCGTGGCCGGCCGCAAGGTCGCCGAGCTCGTCGAGCTCAGCGAGGAGATCTACGACGAGCTGATGGCCGACCGGATCTGGGCGGGCACCCGATCGCTGGCCCAGATGCACCTCGATGCGGGCCAGCGGGTTTGGTTGGTGACGGCGACGCCCGTGGAACTGGCCCAGATCATCGCGCGGCGGCTCGGACTGACCGGCGCGCTGGGCACGGTCGCCGACAGCGACAACGGGGTCTACACGGGTCGACTGGTCGGCGAGATGCTGCACGGCCGGGCCAAGGCGCACGCGGTGCGGGCGCTGGCCGCCAGCGAAGGACTGGACCTGCGCCGCTGCACGGCGTACTCGGACTCGGCCAACGACATCCCGATGCTGTCGGCGGTGGGCACGGCGGTGGCGGTGAATCCCGACCAGCGGCTGCGTGACATCGCCCGGGCTCGGGGCTGGGAAGTCCGCGACTTCCGGACGGGCCGCAAGGCCGCCCGAATCGGCCTCAATTCGATGCTCGGAGCCAGCGCGATCGCCGGAGCGGTGGCAGCAGGTCTCGCCTACCGGCGCCGCGACCGCTCGTGAGCGGCCGTTTCCGATCAGGACCGGAAACGACCGCTCGCCGAGCTTCGAAGCCGAGCGCGTACCAACCGGATTCGACCGCTGACCCCGGTGATCCGGCGCGCGACGCCGTTGCCGCCCGCGCCCGATCACCGGTCGCGGCTCACGAGCCGCTGATGTTGACCATCCAGGAAATGCCGAACTGGTCCACGCACATGCCGAATTCGTCACCCCACATCTGCTTCTCCAGCGGGACCTGCACCGTGCCGCTTTCGGACAGCTTCGCCCAGTAGCCGCGCAGCTCGTCGCCGGAGTCCCCGGTGAGGGCGACCGAGATGTTGCTGCCGGGATTGTGCTCCATCCCGGGCGGGGTGTCGGAGGCCATCAGCGTGAAACCGCTGTCGGTCTCCAAACTGGCGTGCATGATCTTGTCGGCGCTGGCCGGGTCCGGCGCGGCGCCCATATCTCCGAAGGTGGACAGCGTCAGATTGCCACCGAAGACGCTCTTGTAGAACTCCATGGCCTGCCGGGCAGTGCCGTCATAGCTGATGTACGGATTGAGACGAGAAGACACCGAATGCTCCTTGGTAGTAGCGGAAACGGCGTAATGCGATTCGGTTCTCGGAGGCTAACCGGATGCGGCGGATGCAGCACGGAGGAAAGCCCGAGCGCCAGCATGACCGCTACCCCTGACAGTGGCCAAGACGAAAGCCGGGCCGGTGCGGTGGCATCCCCGTCCACTGCACCGGCCCTTCCGAAGGCCGGGCGCACCCCTCCCGCTCGCACACCCGGACATCGGCGTCATTCGGGCGTCGGGAACGACGCCTTGCCGACCCGCTTCACGGCGAGGCGGATCCGCAGGGCCGTGATGATCTCCACGACGCCCAGGATGACCAGCCAGACCCCGCCGACAGGACCAGCAGCGTCACCGAGGCCAGCGGCGAGACGATCAGCACGATGCCTGCCAAGGTCGTGACGATGCCCATGAAGATCTGCCAGCCGCGCGCGGGCATCGAGCGGTCCGACGCCGCCGCGGTCGTCTGGGTCATGATGCATCCTTCCCACGAGACCGGCGTCGGCGCATTTCCGAAAGCCACGGATCATCAGTCCGGGTGGCCCGGCCAGGTTCGTTCTGACGGACGCACCGTCTGCCGGCCGCGGCAGCGGGCGAGCGCCGAACCCCGGCTCGAACCCGGTCGACCCTGATTCGACCGGTGACCGTCGGCTCGACTTCGGGACGCGAGCAGGCCCCGGCCGTCAGCCGAGGAAGACGTTGGTGCGTTGGGAAAGCAGCCGGTACAGGGTCTGCTGGATGATCTCGCGGACCTGGTCGCTGAGGCTGAAGATCAGCATCGGGTCGTCCGCCGCCCCCTCCGGGTACGACGAGGTCTCGATCGGTTCCCCGAACTCGATGTACCACTTGGACGGCAGCGGCACCGCACCGAGCGGCCCAAAGTGCGGGAACAGCGGCGTGACCGGGAAGTACGGCACCCCGAGCAGCCGCGCGAGCGGCTTGATGTCCGCCAGCTTCGGGTAGATCTCCTCCGCGCCGACGATGGCGCAGGGCACGATCGGCGCTCCGGTGCGCAGGGCCGCCGAGACGAATCCGCCGCGCCCGAAGCGCTGCAACTTGTACCGGTCCTTGAACGGCTTGCCGATGCCCTTGAAGCCTTCGGGCCACACGCCGACCAGCTCATCGTTGGTCAGCAACCGCTCCGCATCCGGGTTGCAGGCCAGCGTGTGCCCGGCCTTGCGCGCCAACGCGCCGAGCATCGGCATCCGGAACACCAGATCGGCTCCGAGCATCCGCAGGTGCCGGGCCGCCGGGTGGTGGTCGTGCACCGCGACCGTGGTCATCAGCGCATCCCACGGCAGCGTGCCGGAGTGGTTGGCCACCACGAGCGCACCGCGTTCCGCGGGCACATGGTGCCCACCGATCACCTCGGCCCGGAACCACTTCTCGTAGAACGGCCGCAGCATGCGGAGGAAGACCTCGTCGGTCAGCTCCTGGTCGAAGCCGAACTCGTCGACTTCGTAGTCACCGAGCAACCGCCGACGGGCAAACGCGAGCATGTCGATGACGGCGTCTTCCCATCCCGGCTGGTCCGGCCCCGCCGGCTCCGAGGCGCGCAACTGCTCCCGGTCCGCCGCGCGCAGCGGAATCACCTGCGCATCCGCCATCACGCCCCCACATCCGGCCGAGCATGAGCACCGAACGTGCGGTTGTCGCTCATTCCGCCTCCATCACCGCAGCTTCGCCAATAGGTCTCCGGCGCTGCGCTCCAACGCCATGACGGTCTCCGGGTCGACCACCGGCCGCAGGCCCCGGCCGCGCACGAAGTCGTCGAATGCCTGCCGGGTCGTCCAGCGCGGGTTGAACCCGAACTCCCCGCGCAGCCTCGTGGTGTCCAGCACGCGGCCGAAGTTGAGGTACCGCAGCTGCTCCGGCGAGAAATCGACCAGGCGGGCGCTGCGGAAGAACTGGGTCAGCGGCGACACCGTAATGCTCGGCAACGGTATCGCGACGCGACCGGCGCGCCGGATCGCCTGCGAGAGCATCAACACCCCCGCACCGGCCACGTTGAACACACCAGGCCGCTCCGCCATCGTCGCCCGCTCCAGCACCGCCAGGGCGTCCTCGGAATGCAGCAGCTGCAGCCGCGCATCGAAACCTAGCACCGTCGGCACCACCGGCAGCGAGAAGTAGCGGGTGAGGACGGCGTCGATGCGCGGGCCGATCAGGTTGCTGAACCGCAGCGTGGTGATGTCCACGTCGGGCCGCCGCCGGCCGAAGCCGCGCACGTAGCCCTCGATCTCCACCGCGTCCTTGGCGTAGCCGGAGGACGGCAGGTCCTTCGGCTCGATGTCCTCGGTGAACACCGCCGGGTCCCGCGAGCTCGACCCGTAGACGGCACAGGTCGACCGGACCACCACCTTGCGCACCAGTGGCGACTGCTGGCAGGCGGCCAGCAGCTGCATGGTGCCGATGACGTTCATCTCCTTCATCGTGGCCCGCCCACCGGGCGCGGAGTGGGAATTGACCGCCGCGTGCACCACGGTGTCGACCCGGGCGTTGGAGATCACCTTGCTGATCAGCGGGTTGCGGATGTCGGCGCGGACGAACTCGGTGCGTCCCATCCGGCGCAGCAAATCGCGACCGGGCTGCACGGTGTCCACCCCGAGAACCCGCTCCACCGCCGGGTTGGCCGCCAGCCGCGCCGCGAGGTGTCCGCCCAGGAAGCGGCTGACACCCGTCACCAGCACGACATTCGGGCCCATGTCCCTCCCTGCGCTCTCCGGCACGGCCGACGATTGCGATGCTACCGCCGACTGCGCCGGTCACCTGCGCACAACAGGGTCGGAACAACGAGGGGCCGGAACAACGGGTCGGTTGGCGAAGCCGGGGGGACCGGACAGTATGTGAGGCCCGTCCGGATTCCGGGGCCAGCCAAAAACAACCGCCGCCGACCCTGCGGTCGACGGCGGTGCGCAGGTCACTTGCCCAATTTGCGACGCTGAACGCGCGTCTTGCGGAGCAGCTTGCGGTGCTTCTTCTTGGACATGCGCTTGCGGCGCTTCTTGATGACCGAGCCCATGCGGACTCCTTCACTCTTGACGGCAGTTCGAACGTCTCCCGCACCGGTGCAAGCCGCATGAGCGCGCGCACCTGGCACGACCAACCCAAAACTTTACCTGCCCAGGTGTCCGGGCCTGCCGCCGTGGTCCTCGAAACGCCGGTGGGCACCCGCAACCGGCCGCGGCGCGGCGACTAGGCGCGGGGCGCCGGTGGGAGCCGCGAGCCTGCTGGGCCGCGCTGACCGCCCAACAAACTCACGGCCGACCACCTGGGCGAATACCAGGCCAGTCGATGTCAGCCCGCGTTGTAGTAGGCGCTCTCCAGATACGCGTGGACATCCTTCTCGGCGACCCGAAACGAACGTCCCACCCGTGCCGCGGGTAGCTCGCCGGCATGCACGAGCCGGTAGACCGTCATCTTCGACACCCGCATCAGCTTGGCGACCTCTGCAACGGTGAGGAACCGCACCTGGCCCATGCTCGGCGGCGCCTGCTGGCTGGGTTCGGAGTTCGCAGACATGCTTCACCGTGCCCTTCGGCACGTGTCGCGCCGTCGGCTTCCCCTCCGACGGAAACCTCACGCACGTGCTCTATCGAGAGTAGCGGGACACACGGGACACCTGCGATGGTCGAACGACCCCCCTGCTCCTGAGTAGTTCGCACCAGGCCAGACCTCAGGCGGGCTTGTCCTCCTCGTGGGCTCTGCCCAGCTCCACGGAGCGATCGCGGGCCGCCTCGATGGCGTCGATGAGCGCCGCCCGCACGCCGTGCTTCTCCAGTTCCCGGATCCCGGCGATGGTCGTGCCCGCCGGCGACGTGACCGCCTCACGCAGCATCACCGGGTGGCCGCCGCCCTCGCGGAGCATGGCCGCCGCGCCGACCGCGGACTGCACGATCAGGTCCGCGGCGGTGGCCCGCGGGATGCCCAGCAGGATGCCTGCGTCGATCATGGCCTCCACCAGGTAGAAGAAGTACGCCGGGCCGGAGCCGGACAGCGCGGTCACCGCGTCCTGCTGGCTCTCCGGTACCCGCGCGACCTTGCCGACGCTGCCGAGCAGTTCCTCGACCAGCGCCAGGTCTGCGTCCGCGGCGTGCGCGCCGCCGGAGATCGCGCTCATCGCCTCGCCGACCAGCATCGGGGTGTTCGGCATGACCCGGACCACCGCGGTGCCGGCGGGCAGGCGGCGCTCGAACAGCTTCGTCGGCAGGCCGGCGCACAGCGACACCACGAGCTTGCCGCCGGGCAGGTTCGGTGCCATCTCATCCAGCAGCGGTTCGATGTCCTGCGGCTTGACGGCGACGACGATGACATCCGCGCGCTGTACCGCGTCGGCCACGTCGACGTGCGTGATGCCGTAGGCCTTGGTCAGCTCGGCGGCTCGCGTCGGGAACCGTTCGGTGAACAGCAGATCCGCAGGAGCGCGCCCCGCCTTCAGCAGCCCCGACAGCAGGGATTCCCCGATCTTTCCGGCTCCGAGTACGGCGATCGTCGTCATGCCGCTCAGGGTGCCAGACCACGCTGCGCAGGCGGCACGAAACCGTCGGTGCGCGCGGCTTGGCGAGCTCCCGAAGGTCGAATTCGGCGTTAGTGTGGCTGCCACCACAGCAGCGCCCACCGCGGCGGAGCGATCTTTCGCGCATGAGTGACCAGCACAAAGGAGCTCAGATCATGTTCAGCACGATGCAGGACGCCCCCCTTTCGATCGCGAGAATCCTCCAGCAGGGCAGCGGACCGCACGGTGCCTCCGCCGAGGTCGTGACCTGGACCGGCGAAGGGGCGCGACGCAGCAGCTACGCGGAGGTCGGCCGCCGAGCCGCACGGCTGGCGCACGCGCTGCGCGACCTCGGCGTCACCGGCGACCAGCGGGTCGGCACGTTCATGTGGAACAACGCCGAGCACCTGGCGGCGTACTTCGCGGTGCCGTCGATGGGAGCGGTGCTGCACACCCTGAACATCAGGCTGTTCCCCGACCAGCTGTGCTACGTCGCCAACCATGCCGAGGACCAGGTCGTGCTGGTCGATTCGACGCTGCTGCCGCTGTTCCAGAAGCTGCTGCCGGAGCTGAGGACGGTGCGGCACGTGATCGTCGTGGGCGGCGACAAGGCGGCGCTGGAGGCGCCCACCGGGGTGGAGGTGCACGGGCACGAGGAACTGCTGGACGGCCGGCCGGAGGAGTTCGACTGGCCCGAGCTCGATGAACGTTCGGCCGCCGCGATGTGCTACACCTCCGGCACCACCGCGAGCCCTAAGGGCGTCGTCTACTCGCACCGGTCGGTCTACCTGCACTCGATGCAGGTGTGCATGACCGACGGCATGGCCATGTCGCAGGCGGACCGGTCGCTGGCCGTGGTGCCGATGTTCCACGCGATGTCGTGGGGCCTGCCGTACGCGGCGTTCATGGTCGGCGCCTCGCTGATCATGCCGGACCGGTTCCTGCAGCCGGAGCCCTTGGTGAAGATGATCGCCGAGGAACGCCCGACGATGGCCGCGGCGGTGCCGACGATCTGGCAGGGCGTGCTGCAGTACCTGGACGCGGATCCGCATGACATGTCGTCGCTGCGGGAGGTCGTGGTCGGCGGTGCGGCGTGCCCGCCGTCGTTGATGAAGGCATTCGAGGAGAAGTACGACATCTCCGTGCTGCACGCGTGGGGCATGACCGAGACCTCGCCGCTGGGCAGCGTGGCCCGGCCGCCGGTGGGCATCACCGGCGAGCAGCGCTGGACCTACCGGGCAAGCCAGGGACGGCTGCCCGCCGGGGTGCAGGGCCGGCTGGTCGGCGACGACGCCCGGGTACTGCCCTGGGACGGCAAGAGCGTCGGCGAGCTGGAGGTTCGTGGGCCCTGGATCGCCGGGGCTTACTACGGCGACGACGACCCGGAGAAGTTCCGCGACGGCTGGCTACGCACCGGCGACGTCGGGTTCATCACGCCGGACGGCTTCGTGCGGCTGACCGACCGGGCCAAGGACGTGATCAAGTCCGGCGGCGAGTGGATCTCGTCGGTCGACCTGGAGAACAAGGTCATGGCCCACCCGGCGGTGGCCGAGGCGATGGTCATCGGCGTGCCGGACGAGAAGTGGTCCGAGCGGCCGATGGTGGCCGTGGTGCTCCGTGAGGGCCAGCAGGCCGACGCGGCCGAGCTGCGCGAGTTCCTGTCCGGCGAGGTCGCGCGCTGGCAGCTGCCGGAGTACTGGACGTTCATCCCGGAGGCACCGAAGACCAGCGTCGGCAAGTTCGACAAGAAGCGGCTCCGCAGGCAGCACGCCGATGGCGAACTCGACATCACGCACCTGACCTGAGCCACCGACTCGGCGATTCCGATGGAAATCGGCCCGAAACCCCAGGGCGACTTGCTTTCCCTTGAAATCGCCGCCGGTGCACCCGGTCAGGGGGCGATGGCGAGTTGCCGAGCCTGGCAGATCAGGCGGCCGACCGAGTCGATCACCATGACGTCCTCGTCGAACCACTTGTCGTGCACGGCGCGGCAGTCAACCAGCAGCCGCAGCCAGCCGTTCGCCGGATGCGACCGCAGCAGGGCGGTGAGCTGCACCGTCGGAGCCCAGCCGCTCCGGCCGAGGTTCATCGTCACTGGCACCGTCAGATCCCCGGCGACCAGGCCGAACAGCAGATCCGGCTGCGCCTCCCGGGGCTTGACCCACAGGCGCAGCCGCGGCTCACCGGTGTCGCCATTGAGGAAATCCGCCGTATTCGCGTCCAACCGCATGTCGCAGACCCGCGACAGCGCGAAGAACTTCCAGGCCTCCGTCACGGCGAGGTCGACCGAGGTCGACGGCGGATTCACCGGCATGTCGGGCAGATCCGACCACGTGGGCTCCACCGCGGGCACCTTGCCGAGGGCGGCGGTGGCATCCACACAGGTCTGGCCGCTCTGCTCCAGCAGCGCGCGGACCGAGGTCAGCGTGCTGCCGGACTTGAGCACCTCGGTCCGGATCAGCACCGGGCCGACCCGGGGCGGGCGGAGGAACTGCGCGCTGACCGACAGCGGCTCCAGCCCGGTCACGTCACCGAGGGCCCGGGCCAGCAACGCGAGCAGGTAGCCGCCGTGCGGACGGTCTCCGACTGCCCATTCGGGATGAAGGTTGGCGACGAAGCTACCGTCGCCCAGCGATCGCACCGAAGTGGCCGCCGCGAAAGGATCCAGGACCTCGGTCACGTAACGTCCAGCGGGCGGACGCACTCGGTGACCGAAGAGCGCAACGGGTTCATGTTCACCGATTCTAGTGACCTTCGACGAAGTTGATCACTAGGCATCACTTAGCCGCCCTAACCTCCTCGACGCTGCCTTCGAAGACCGAACTCCCACGGGTGGTTGATCAGGTGGCTCGCAGCGGTTCCAGGTGCAGGCGGGCGAACAGCAGGGCTTCGGCCAGCAATGCCGCACGCTGCTGGGGATTGCGCGCCTTGCGCGTGTTGATCTCCAGCACGACGGCGCCCTCGTACCCGTCCGCGGCCAGTGCCTCGCACACCTCCGCGCACGGCTGGCTGCCCTGCCCCGGCACCAAGTGCTCGTCCCGCGACGCTCCGGTCCCGTCGGCCAGGTGCACGTGTGCCAGGCCGTCCTTCATCCGCTTCAGCAGCTCGATGGCGTCCATGTGCGCCGCAGCCGCGTGCGACAGGTCGAGCGTGTAGTTGCGGAAGCCGACCTCCGTCGGATCCGGTGAGGGCTTGAATGCCGACAACCCGCTGCTCTTGCCGCCGCGCAGCCGGTTCAGCGTGCTCGGCGGGCGCAGCGGGAACATGTTCTCCACCGCGATCGAGATCCCGCTGGTCTCCTCCAGCTCCGCGACCAACTCGCCGAACCGGTCGGCGTAGCGGCGCTGCCACCGAAACGGCGGGTGCACGACGACCGTTGAAGCGCCCAGCTCGCTGGCCACCACCACGGACCGCCGTAGTCGCTCCTCCGGCTCCGGCGACCAGACCCGCTGCGTGATCAGCAGGCAGGGCGCGTGGACCGCCAGGATCGGCACGCCGTGCAGCTCGGAAAGCCGATGCAGCGCCGATACGTCCTGGCTGACCGCGTCGGCCCAGACCATCACCTCGACCCCGTCGAAACCGAGGTCGGCGGCCATTTCGAACGCCGTCCGCGCCGGCTGCGGCCAAACCGACGCGCTGGAGAGCCCGACCGGGATCCGGCCGGGGACGTCCTCGCGCTGTGGTGGTTGCACTGTCATTGCCTGCCCAGCATGACCGACGGACGGTGGGCGGTTGCGCACCGGTGGCTCACGAGTGGCTGAACAACAGCAGTGCCGCGGGCGACACGGTGCAGAACAAGCCGACCAGCACCGCCAGCAGGATCGTCTGGAGATCGTTGGTGCGCAAGAACTTCCACGCGATGAACACCAGCAGACCGGTGACCACCAGCGCGGCGCCCAGCGCGGCCAGCGCGTGGGTTCCCCACAACCAGCGGAAACCGACCCAGACCAGGCCACCGCCGACCAGACCGGCGACGCCCTGTGCCGCGAGCGTGCCCCACTCCTTGCGAGCGGAGGCGGGTTCCTCCTCGGCCTCGTCTTCGTGGTAGTCGTCCGCGTCCAGGCCAGCGGGCAGCTCGGGATCGTAGTCGTCCTCGGCGTATTCAACCTCGGGCTCGTCGTAGGGCTCGAAGTCGTACGGGTCCTCCGGCTCGGCCCGTTCCTCCGGCTGCTGCGGAGCCGGCGGGTAGGCCAGCACCGCGGTGCCTTCCGGATCGGGTTCGGACGGTGCCGGAACCCGCGGCAGCTGCTCCGTGACCCCCTCCGGCGGGGTGGGCTTCGGCGGGGCGGGCGGGGCAGGCGGTGCCGGTGGCGGCCCGTCCTGTGGGCCCGTGCGGCGCAACGCCGGCTGTTGGATCGTCGCCTCGACATCGCCTTCCGGCGGTGCAGCAGGCGTCGACGCCTTGCCCTGGCTCCCCTTGCCCCGGCCCGCGCTGGAGAACCGCTGCGCCCAGTAGCTCGCACCGGCGGCCGGCTCAGCAGGCGGTTCCGGTGTCGGCGGTTCCGGGGCGGGCGCGGCGGCAGGTGCCGCGGCCTGCGGCGGAGGCGGCGCGACGGGCGGCTGGGCGGCCGGCTGTTGCGCAGCCGGAGATTGTCCCGTCGAGGGCGGCGGAGCGGGAGGCTGCGCGGCGGGTTCCGGAGGGCCCTGCGGGCCCGCGCGGTGGCTGCGGCGCTGCGGCGGCTCTTCGTCGGGCTGCACGGCGCGCATCTGGCCGCTGTCGGACAGCACCCGATCGATGATCGCCTGCGGCGCGGTCTCGGTCGGGTCCTCGGCTCTCCTGCGCCGGCGCCGGGAACTCTTCTGCGAGCTACCGCCGTATTCGGCGAGCAATTCCGCCACGGTGCGCTGGGTGGGCTGATCGGCCCCACTGTCCCGACTCATCGCTCCCACCGTGCCCCGTGCTGCGCCTGTCGTCCAGTTCCGTTCGCGGGCCCCGCCTCCGCGCGTCCCGAATCCGGAAGACCCGGATCCGGAAGTCCTGCCTCCGAAAGCCCCAGTGTCGTCCGGGCCTGAATGGCAGTGTGACTGTCTCCATTCGTGTGGTCCAGCCGCCGCAAGATCACGCCCTCCCGCAACGCCCACGGGCAGATGTCGAGTTCCTCCAGCTCCAGCGCGCGCATGGTGGCCTCCGCCACCAGTGCCCCGCCGACCAACTGGTGGGCTCGCGCGCCGCTGACCCCGTCGAGGGTGGCCAGATCGGACGACGACATGCGGGTGATGAACGCGAGCAGCTGCCGCAAGCCGGTCTCGGTGAGCGTGCGCGGCACCCGCGGCCCCGCCGACGCCGGTGCCGCACCCGTCAGCCGGGCCAGCGAGCGGAACGTCTTGGAGCTGGCCACGGCACGGTCGGGGCGACCCAGCTTGCGGAACCGCTTGGCGGCGGGTGCCAGCTGGCCCTGCAGCCATTCGCGCAGCTTCTTCACCTCGTCCTGCCTCGGCGGGTCGTGCAGCATCGTGCGAGCCAGCCGCCCGGCACCCAGCGGCAACGACACCGCCAGGTCGGGCTGCTCGTCAATGCCCACCGCCAGCTCCAGCGAACCCCCGCCGATGTCGAGCATCAGCAGGTTGCCCGCCGACCAGCCGTACCAGCGGCGGGCCGCCAGGAAGGTGAACCGGGCCTCGTCCTCGCCCGGCAGCACCTCCAGCTCGATGCCGGTCTCGGCGCGCACCCGAGCCAGCACCTCGGTGGCGTTGTCCGCGTCGCGGATCGCCGAGGTGGCGAAGGCCATCAGCTCCTCGCACCCGGCCGCGATGGCCGCCTCCTGTGCGTCGGCGACGGTGCGGATGAGCTCCTCGGCGTCCTCCTCGGCGAGTCGGCCGCCGTACGCACCGATCCGCTCGGCCAGCCGCAGCACGGTTTTCTCCGATGTCATCGGGGTCGGATGGGCACCACGATGCGCGTCCACCACGAGGAGGTGGACCGTGTTGGATCCGACGTCGAGCACCCCTAGGCGCATGTCCGACAAATTACCGGCTGCGCATGCCGATGGGCGCGAGGTGGGGCGGCAAACGGCTTACCCGGGCACCTCGCGTACCCATCGGACCTCGTCGATCGGGGCGGCAGTGCGCCACGTCACGCGGCCAACATCACGCCTCGAACTTGTACCCGAGGCCACGGACGGTGATCAGGTAGCGCGGGTCCGTCGGGTCCGGCTCGACCTTCGAGCGCAGCCGCTTGACGTGCACGTCCAGCGTCTTGGTGTCGCCGACGTAGTCCGCGCCCCACACCCGGTCGATGAGCTGGCCGCGGGTGAGCACCCGGCCGACGTTGCGCAGCAGGTACTCCAGCAGGTCGAACTCCTTGAGCGGCAGGTTGACGTCCGCACCGTCGACGGTCACCACGTGGCGCTCCACGTCCATCCGCACCGGCCCGGCCGCCAGCACCTGCGGCTGCAACTCCTCGGCCTCGCCCCGCCGCCGCAGGACCGCGCGCACCCGCGCGATCAGCTCCCGCGCCGAGTAGGGCTTCGTGACGTAGTCGTCAGCGCCGAGCTCCAGGCCCACGACCTTGTCGATCTCGCTGTCCCGCGCGGTCACCATGATCACCGGGACCGACGAGCGCTGGCGCAGCTGCTTGCACACGTCGGTGCCGCTCATGCCCGGCAGCATCAGGTCGAGCAGCACGATGTCCGCGCCGTTTCGGTCGAACTCGTCCAACGCCTCCGGACCGTTCGCGGCGACTGCCGCCGTGAAGCCCTCCTTGCGAAGCAGGAAGGCAAGTGGGTCGGCGAAGGACTCCTCGTCCTCCACGATCAGCACCCTGGTCACCGGACTCCTCCCGTTTCGACGGTTATGACCCCGTCCGCACTCTCGGTCCCGGAACGGGCGATACTGCCCGCGCGGTCCACTGATGACGCCGGCTCTGCGGCCGGCTGGCCGTCGTTCGGGCCGCCATGCCGGGGCACCCGAAGCGTGAAAGTGGACCCGGTGCCGGGACGGCTCCACAACTTGACTTCGCCACCGTGGTTGGCAGCGACGTGCTTGACGATGGCCAGCCCCAGACCGGTGCCACCGGTGGCGCGGGACCGCGCCGGATCCACCCGGAAGAACCGCTCGAACACCCGTTCGTGGAAGTCGGGTTCGATCCCGATGCCCCGGTCGGTGACCGCGATTTCCACGAAGTCGCTGGACAACCGCCGGCTTATCGACACCGGGCTGCCCGGCGGCGAATACGACACCGCGTTGTCGATCAGGTTGCTCAGCGCGGTGACCAGCAGCGTCCGGTCCCCGTCCAGCAGGTAGCCGGTGGGCTCGTCGAGGGTGATCTCGATCCCCGCCGACTCGGCGGCCAGCCGACAGCGGCCTAGCGCCTCCTCCACCACGGCATCGACGTCGACCGTGGTCAACTCGGGCAACCGCTCGGCGCCCTGCAGCCGGGACAGCGCGATCAGCTCGGAGACCAAAGTTCCCAGCCGGGTCGATTCGTGCAGGATCTTGGTGGAAAACCGCCGCACCTCTTCGACGTCATCGGCGGCGTCCAGCACCGCCTCGGCCAGCAACGCGAGCGCCCCGACCGGGGTCTTGAGCTCGTGGCTGACGTTCGCGACGAAGTCCCGGCGGGTGGCTTCCAGGCGGACCGAGTCGGACTCGTCGGCGGCGTCGACGGCGGCGAAGCCGTTTCCTAGCGGGCGAACTTCGCCGAGCACCGCGGCCGGGCCGCGACCGCGCAGCGCCGTGCCGGCGCGGTTCAGCGGGGAGAGGTCGACGGGCACCGGCTCACCGGTCAGCAGGGCCTGTTCCGCGGCCTTGCGGGCGCGCGGGTCGGCCTGATGGTCCCGGACGAGGCCGAGTTCGTCGGCCCGCGGGTTGTGCAGCACCACGTCGCCGAACTTGTTGAGCACCACCACGCCGCTGTCCCCTGTGTGCACCAGCCGCTGGAGCAGCTCGGCGACGGTGGGGCCTTCGGGCCTGGTTCGGCGGTAGCGCCGGGTCACCCGAGCTGCGACGAAGCCGCCGGCTGCGCCCACCAGGAGCGCGGCGATGATCAGGGCGGTGTAGCCCAATGCGGTCACGCTTGCATCGTAAGCAAGCCGGGGTAGGGAAAGGCCAGTCTACGAGGGCGTTCAGTGATACCCGCGACACGAAAAGGGGACTTCTTCACCCGGGCTTCACCCCGCGCTGGGAGCCAGTTCACGTACCTCCCGGTCGACCGTCGCACGCCGTTCGCCGCCGAGGCGAATTCTCGCCACCCGCCACCCATCTAGGTGAAGGCTGAGGGGCACCTACAACCGCGTCGTCGGGTTGCGGGCGCCCCTCTCGCAACACGGCTCGGCGGTCAGCGGCCTTGGTTGGCGACCGCTGCCGCAGCGGTGGCGGCGGCCTCCGGGTCGAGGTAGGTGCCGCCCGGGTTGGTGGGCTTGAAGTCGGCGTCGAGGTCGTAGCGCAGGGGGATTCCGGTGGGGATATTCAGGCCCGCGATGTCGCTGTCGGAGATCCCGTCCAAGTGCTTCACCAGCGCCCGCAGCGAGTTCCCGTGCGCGGCGACCAACACCGTGCGACCGGACCGCAGGTCCGGCAGGATCGCCGACTCCCAGTACGGCAGCAGCCGGGCGACCACGTCCTTCAGGCACTCGGTGCGCGGCGTGTCGTCACCGAGGTCGGCGTAGCGCGGATCCGAGTCCTGGCTGAACTCGCTGCCAAGCTCGATTTCCGGCGGCGGCGTGTCGTACGAGCGGCGCCAGAGCATGAACTGCTCCTCGCCGTAGGTTTCGAGGGTCTGCTTCTTGTTCTTGCCCTGCAGCGCGCCGTAGTGGCGCTCGTTGAGCCGCCAGTCGCGGCGGACCGGAATCCAGTGCCGGTCCGCGACGTCGAGGGCGATGTTCGCCGTGGAGATGGCTCGCCGCAGCAGCGAGGTGTGCAGCACATCCGGCAGCACCTCGTTCTCGCGCAGCAGTTCGCCGCCGCGCTTGGCCTCGGCCTCACCTTTCTCCGACAGCGGTACGTCCACCCAGCCGGTGAACAGGTTCTTGGCGTTCCACGTGCTCTCACCATGCCGCAGCAGCACCAGGGTCGCAGTCATTACCTCAGGCTATAGACCGGACCGCGATTAATTGCCCGGGAGGTCAGCGGGACCACAGTTTCAGCCGGACCGCGAAGGGCTCGGCGGTCCGCGATTCCGCTCGACCCGGAGCTCAGTCCAGCGTGGCGTCGAGCGTGATCTCGGTGCCGGTGAGGGCCGCCGAGACCGGGCAGATCTCCTTCGCCTTCTGCGCCGTCCGCTGGAAGACATCCGGGGCGATGCCGGGCACCTTCGCGCGCACGGTGAGCGCGATCCCGGTGATGGCGAAGCCGTCACCGCGCGGGCCGAAGCCGACCTCCGCGCTGGTATCGATCGTTTCCGGCGGGGTGCCTGCCGCGGTGAGCAAGCCCGACAGCTGCATCGAGTAGCAAGCCGAGTGGGCCGCGGCGATCAGTTCCTCGGGACTGGTGCGGCCGTTGGGCTCCTGCGCGCGAGACGCCCAGGTGACCGGGAACTGGCCCGCGTTGGACGAGTCCAGGGTGACGGTGCCGGAGCCGGTTTTGAGGTCTCCGTTCCACTGCGTGGTGGCGTTGCGATCGGTCATCTCACCGCTCCATCGTGGGGTGCGCGGAGGCCTCACGCCCCCGCCGGATCCACCGTCCCGCAGCATGCGGTGATCCGCAGGTTCGGTTGTGCGCGTCACCCGACAGTTATGTGATCATGGCGCCTCCGTGACACGAAAGTGGCGATGATCACTTTCGTTGACGAACCGAAAGTACCTTGACTCCGATGCGTTACTTTCTGCGGAAAACATCACACTAATGGATCAATGTGGCGGCCTTGTGGCCGCTGCGGGACTCTGCGAAGTTGACAACGCTCTCCTTGATCGGCTCCCACGCACTCCCCGATCTCGCGAGAGCATGAGCGCGGTTCGTATCCCCCATCGGGCCGCGCCCCGCCGGGCCCGGGGTGCCCCCCGCCCACCGGCCCGTCAGGCGGGACCCCCACGCGGGGCGGCTCGAGCTCGTGACTCCCCCTCTCTCCCGAGCCGCCCCGCGCGGTCCCTTCCCGGCACTCGGAGGAACGCTCCGATCGACGAAAGGGTCCGCCAGCCGCCGAGAAGCCCGGCCAGGAAGCCCGTGTCGTCGACCGCGGCCGGACTTCCCAGGCGCGCGGTGACCGTGGCCAACTCGAGCTGGCCGGATAGGGCCGCTTCGCGGCGTTCGAGAGCGTCCAGTCCGGGGCCCTGTGGGCGGGCGGTGCAAGCTGACTCCCACACCGCAAGCGGTTTACGCCGCTTAGAACACAGACCTTGGTCGCTACGGCCGGTCGTGTGGGGTTAGGCCGGACCGTCTCGTTCCACCAGCTGCCGGAACGGCTGGAGGTTGACCAAGGACTCGCCGCGGGACTCGCGCCAACCCCATTCCCGCCGGATGGCGGTGGCGAAGCCGAGCTCCAGCAGGGTGTTGAAGTCGCCGTCGGCGGCCTCCAGGACCTGGCCGAGTACCCGGTCGAGCTCGTCGGCGGTCACCGCGTGCAGGCCGATCCGGCCGACCAGGTAGATGTCTCCGTTGCCGTCGATCGTGTAGTGCACACCGTAGAGCCGGGCATTGCGGCGCAATAGGAACCGGTACACGTCCTCGTGCGCCTCGTCCGGCTGCCGGCACACGAAGGCTTCGACGACCAGGGCGTGCTCGGCGAGGATGAGCCAGCAGTTCGTCTGTAGCTTCTTGCTGCCGGGCAGGGTGACGAGGAACCGCCCCGCATCCCTGGCGACGTACTCCAGCCCGTTCGAGTCCAATGTGGACTTGATGACCTCGTCGAGGCTCACGCCGTCACCTCCTGGACGTGCAACTGAGCGTGGAAGGCCATCTTGGCCCGTGCATAGGCGTCGAGCAGCGCCTCGGTGGTGCGCTCCCAGGAGAAGCGTGCGGCGTGCGCAGCGGCGTTCTCGGCCAACCGGGCGCGGAATCGTGGGTCCAGCACCATCGAAGCGAGCGCGTCGGCCCACTGCGCGGTGCCGTGCCCGTCCACCAGCAACCCGGACACCCCATCCTCGACCGCGACCGGCAAGCCGCCGACGGCAGCCGCGACCACCGGTGTGCCGCATGCCTGGGCCTCCAACGCGACCAGTCCGAAGGACTCGTTGTAGCTCGGTACCGCCACGATGTCGGCCGCTCGGTAGACGTTGGTCAGCGCGGCACCGCTGCGCGGCGGGACGAACCGGACCACATCGGCGATGCCCAGCTGCGCCGCGAGTTCCTGCAGCGCGCGGGGCCGTTCCAGCCCGCTGCCGGACGGTCCGCCGACCACCAGCACCACCAGGCGGTCTCGGATGTCCGGGTGCCGCGCGAGCAGTTTCGCAGTCGCCCGCAGCAGCACGTCCGGGGCCTTCAGCGGCTGGATCCGGCCGACGAAGGCGAGCACGACGGCGTCCGGCGGCAGGTCCAGGTCGGCTCGGGCGACCGCCCGATCGCCGGGTGTGAAGCGGTCGAGGTCGACGCCGGGCGGGATCGTCGCGACCGCCTCCGGATCGGCGGCGTAGCGGTTGATCAGGTCGGCGGCCTCGAACTCGGTGTTCGCCACCAGCATGTCGGCCTCGGCGACCACCTGCTCCTCGCCGAGCACCCGAATCCTCGGCTCGGGGCTGTCGCCGACGGCGAGGTTGGCGTTCTTGACCTTGGCGAGGGTGTGCGCGGTGTGCACCAGCGGGACGCCCCAGCGCTCCCGCGCGAGCCAGCCGACCTGCCCGGAAAGCCAGTAGTGCGAGTGCACGATGTCGTAGTGGCCCGGTTCGTGGCGGGCTTCGACCCGCAGCGCACCGGCGGCGAAGGCGCACAGCTGCGACGGCAGATCGTTCTTGTCGAGGCCCTCGAAGGGGCCCGCGAAGACGTTGCGGACCAGCACACCGGGGGCGAGCTCCGCGATCGGCGGAATGTCCGAGGAAGTCGCCCTGGTGAAGATCTCGACCTCGGTGCCGAACTCGGCCAGCCGCTTGGCGGTCTGCGCGATGTAGACGTTCATGCCCCCGGCGTCCCCGGTACCGGGCTGCTCCAGCGGGGAAGTGTGCAACGAGAACACCGCGGCGCGGCGCGGGCGCATGCGTAACGTTCTGGAGGTCATCTGCTGCCCATCGGAAGCCGGTCGGGCCGAGGTTTTCGGACGCACATCAACCCCGACATCCGGCGCCGCGGAAACATTCCCGCCGCGATGCCGAAACACGGCGGTCGCGAACTTTCGCAGCCGCTCCCGCGACCACCACCGCTCAGGACGCTGCCGGGGCCGACGTTGGACGCTACCGCTCCGGGGTTGTCGAACCGCCCGGTCCCGCAGCCCGGGTGGCGCTCCTCACACCTCGCCCGACCGACGAAAAGCGGCGGTGGCCGCGATGACCACCGCCGCTTTCCTGCCCAGGCGCGGCGTCAGACCGCGGATTTCTGGGTCCACTGGTCCCAGGTGAGGAGCCAGTCGTAGACGTCGAAGTGCGGCGGCATGGTGCTGGCCGAGCCGGTCACCTCGACCGGGTCGCCGAGCAGCGCGCTGTCGTAGTACGCCTTCGCGTCCGCGGCGCTGAGGTTGATGCAGCCGTGCGAGTTGTTGATCTTACCTAGGGCCGCGGCGTTCTCCTGGTTCTCGTGGATGAACTCGCCATGGTTGGAGAACCGCGATGCCCAGGTCTTGCGCACGTCGTGGTAGCCGTACCTGGGGTTATCCATGATCTCGACCGGGTTCTTCTCCATGATGATGAACGTGCCGTTCGGGGTGTTGCGGCCCGGGTCGTACTCCTCGCCGTAGCTCGCCGCATAGCTGGCCACCTGCTTGCCGTCGCGCAGCACGACCATTCGGTGGGTGCCCACGGCCGCCTTCACGATCTGCGCCCGGCCGATGTCGAACTCGGTGCTCAGGTCCGCCAGCCCGTAAGCACCGTCGCCGTAGGACTGGCCGTAGAGCTTGGCCTGGACGCTGACGTGGGTGTGCGCCGGCCAGTACTCCTTCGGCCGCCAGTCGGCCTGCCGGTCCGACAGCCACGCCCAGGCGCCTTCGACGGGCACCGAGGTCTGCACGGTCAGCGCCCGCTGGATCGCGGCCTTGTCCTGGACCGGCTTGTCGAATTTCAGGCTGATCGGCATGGCGATGCCGACCTCGGCATTGTCCGACGGGTTGATCGTGGCGCGGATCGTCTTCTCCGGCTTCAGCGTGCTGAACTGGCCATGCACCGGCACCGTCTTGCCGTCCTCGCCGGTGGCCTGGCCGGACCAGAGGTAGCTCCTGCCGTAGCCGAGTGCCTCGGTGGCGTGCCAACTCTTGCCGTCCTGCGCCAATTCACCGGCTACCTGCTTACCGTCGGCGTTGGTCAGCGCGATGCTGTCGAACCTGCCGCGCTCCACGGTGGCCCGGACCGCACCCACGGGATTTACCTCGCCGGAATTGTCACCGGGCTCGAAGGACACCACGGCGACCGGATCGGTGGGCTTTCGCTCCTGCATCGCGGACGAGCCGCAGCCCGAAATCAGCAGCACGACCGCAACAGCTCCCGCCAGCGCAGCCCACCGGGACCGCAGCTTGGAACCACTCACCTTCTGACCTCGATCCCTTCTGAAAAAGTGCAGCGGAACCGTCCCCCTCCCGCAAAATTGACCGGACGGCCGCAAAAATGTGACCCGTATTCATAAGACGTGCGGGCCCGCGAAAAGATGTCTCGGTTCCTAGTGTCTCGCGTCACATCGATCGGGTGACGAGAGCCCCCAGCGGAGACCGGCGTGGTCGGATGGACATCGGGCAATCGGTCGTCTCCCGGGAGGAAAAAGACGTGAGCACAAGTTCTGCAGCCCGCTGGGCCGTGGTCACCGGGGCGAGTTCCGGTATCGGCGCGGCCACCGCGCGCCAACTCGCCGCCGCCGGTTTCCACGTGGTGCTGGGTGCCCGGCGGCTCGACCGACTGACGGCACTCGCCGAGGAGATCGGCGCAACCGCGCTGCCCCTGGACATCACCGATCCGGATTCGGTGGCGGCGTTCGTCGCGCAGGTTCCGGAATGCCATGTGCTGATCAACAACGCCGGCGGCGCGAAGGGAATGGCCAAGATCGCTGAGGCCGAGGAGGACGACTGGCGCTGGATGTGGGAGACCAACGTGCTCGGCACGCTGCGGGTCACCAAGGCGCTGCTGCCCAAACTGGCCGCCTCCGGCAACGGGCATGTGGTGACCGTGACCTCGGTGGCCGCCTCGGAGGTCTACGACAACGGCGCCGGCTACACCTCGGCGAAACACGCCCAGGGGGCGCTGCACCGCACGCTGCGGGGCGAGCACCTGGGCGAGCCGGTGCGGTTCACCGAAATCGCGCCGGGCGCGGTGGAGACGGAGTTCTCCGAGGTCCGCTTCGGCGGCGACAAGGAGCGCGCGGCGGCGGTGTACCGCGGCATTACCCCGCTGACCGGCGACGACGTCGCGGACGTCATCACTTTCGTGGTGACCCGCCCCGCCCACGTGAACCTGGACTACATCGTCATCAAACCCCGCGACCAGCACTCCGCGACCCGCATGCACCGCAAATAAACGATCGGCGTGCTGATCTCCAATTGAAAATCGCCGCGGAGCACCCGGCTCACACGCGGATGCGCTGAGACTCGGTGCACAGCTCGACGTCGAGCTCGGCGAGCACGTCGGCGATCGGGCTGGCGAAACCGACCACGCCGCCCCGGCTACCCGCCACGTGCAGGCCGATGATCCGCCCACCCGGATCGAGCACCGCCGCCCCGGCGTCACCGGGCCCGCAAAACCGCAGATCCGCGGCGGTGATGCGGATCTGCTCCCGCAGCACCCGGACGCCGAGGGCCTCGCCGTGATCGATCCGCACGGTCGCATCGACCGAGGTGACGACGCCATGCGTCACGCCGGTACCGAAGCCGTTCTTGCAGACCTGCTCGCCCGGATAGGCCGTGGCGTGCCCGGTCACCGGCCCGATGCCGTCGACCACGCACGAGGTCTCCGAACCCGGTGCGATGGCCACCGCGGCCGCGTCGACCCGGCCGGACAGCGCCGCTCGCGCCAGCTCGGTATGCACCCGGCCGCCATCCGGATCGACCATCCGGTCGCCCACCGCCCAGGCGTCATCCAGGCAGCCCACATCGAAGGTCGTCAGCCCCATCGGGACCGCCGTCGGCGCGATGCCGGTGACGATCGCCCCGAGAGTGCCGATTCGGCGGTATTCGCCCGCGGTGGGCACTGTGGGCGGCGAGAGGTAGACGGCACGGCAGGGCGCGATCCCGCTACCACCCCGCACCAGCCCGGTACGCTCGCCGACGCGCCGGCCCGGCGCCAGCCGCTCGTTGCGGGCGCAGTGGATGTGCTGCAGCACCGGCCGCTCCTCGATGACGTCGGTCGGTATCCCGAAGACGTCGCTCGGGATGCATGTGCCCGGCAGCAACTGCTCACGCGGCTTCTTGCGGCGCACCGAAACCACGATGACTTGCTGACCGGTGCGCTCCTCGGCACGGTGCTTCGCGCCGATGTCCACAGCGGTCACTCCGGGCAGGTCCAGAAGCTGGTCCTCCACTGCCCGCTTGATCGGGCGTATCACCGCCCGGTCTCTAAGCTCCCTGATGCTCAGCATGGTGGCCCCCTCCACCTACCCCATTTAACACTCAGGGTTACGCATCAGTCACGAAGAGTCACTCTTACGGCCGTTCGGCTCTTCGGCTGCTACAGCGAACAGTCCACCAACACCGGCTCGGGTGCCAGCGAAACGCCGAAGGCCAGGCGTACTCCGTCCCGAACTTCACGCGCTAGAAGTAGCAGGTCGTGCGTTGTCGCGGCGCCGCGGTTGGTCAGCGCGAGGGTGTGCTTTGTGGACAGCCTCACCCGGCCGCCGGGTCCGGGGTGTCCCTTGGCGAACCCGGCGCGCTCGATCAGCCACGCCGCGGACAGCTTGGTACGGCCGCCGGGCGCCGGGTACTGCGGCACCCGCTGGTCGGGGCCGACCTCGGCGGCGATGCGGGCCAGCACCTCGGGCAGGTCCTCGGCGTCGACGATCGGGTTGGTGAAAAACGAGCCGGCACTCCAGGTGTCGTGGTCGGCCGGGTCGAGCACCATGCCCTTCCCCCGCCGCAGCGCCAGCACCGCCTCGCGGGCGCTGGCCACCTCGACCTGCGCACCCGGCTCCACGTCGAGCGCGCGGGCGAGCTCGGCGTACTTGATCGGCGCCGACATACCCCCGTCGCGCAGCAGGAACCGGACCCGCAGCACGACCGCCGCATCGCTGTGCTTGAGCGCACTGTTGCGGTAAGTCAGCCCGAGCTCGTCGGCCGACACCGTGCGCACCTGCCCGGTACTGCGGTCCAGCAGGTCGACCGAGACCAGCAACTCGGACACCTCGACGCCGTAGGCACCGACGTTCTGCACCGGCGTGGCCCCGGTCAGGCCGGGGATACCGGACAGGCATTCCAGCCCGCCCAGGCCGAGACGGACGGTGTCGGCCACCACCTCGTCCCAGTCCTCGCCGGCCTCCGCGGTGAGCTGCACCAGCCCGTCGCCGACGCTGTCGTACTGGCGGCCCTGGGTAGCGATCCGCACCACATGTCCGGCGAAGCCTTCGTCCGCGACCACCAGGTTCGACCCTCCGCCGAGCACCAGCAGGCGCTGCCCGGCCGAATCCGCCGCGCGCACCGCAGCCGTGAGCTCGCCAGGCCTCCGGGCGACCACCAGGTCGGTAGCCGGGCCGCCCAGCCGCAGCGTGGTGTAGCCAGCCAGCGGCAGGTCGTCACCAGCACGTGCGCCGGGCGCCCCGACTGGGCGTTCGCCAGGCATCCCCGCTGTGTGCGCGCCGGAGATTTCGGCTGCGGGCACGTCGGACAACCCAGCTGCGTGCGCGTCTGACCACGGAGTGTTGTCGCGCACTTCTTCGGCACCGGACATGGATGGGTTCACGGTTGCCAAAGGTAACCTCCGCAGCATGGCACGCCGCATCGAGCACCGAAGCACCTCCGAGTGGCCCGCCGCCCGGGTGTACGAGGCGCTGATCGACATCGATTACCTCACCGACCGACTGGCGGAGATCGGGGGCTCGCACGCGGCGCTGCTGCAGCACGTCGCCACCGATGACGGTGCCCGCTTCCAGATGCGCCACGGGGTGCAGGCCGACTCGCTGCCGTCGATGGCGCGCACCGTGGTCGGCGGGGACCTGACGATCGACCGCAGCGAGTCGTGGCGGCAGGAGGAGGAAGACTGCCACTACACCGGCGAGATCGCCGCCGAGATCGCCGGGGCACCGTGCTCGATCACCGGCTCGATGTGGCTGCGCGACCTGGCCGAACCCTCGGGTTCGGCGGTCAGCGAGTTCGTGGTGTCCGGCAGCGTGCGGGTGAACGTGCCGTTTCTGGGCGGCAAGCTGGAGGATCTGATCGTCGACCAGGTGCAGAAATTGCTGGCCGACGAGGAGCGCTTCACCACCGACTGGCTGGCCCGCCGGGAATGAACTCGGCCCCCAAGAAGCGGGCACCCCGGCTCGCGGCCGGTCGGGCTCGCGCCCTGGGCATGCCCACTAGGGGCACCACCAACCCGAACCGGCTGCGGCGCATCGACCGCTGGATCGCCGGCACGCCGTGGGTCGCCCGCGCGCTGCGGAACGCCGCCGAACCGGTCGTCATCGACCTCGGCTACGGCGCCACCCCGGTGACCACCGTGGAACTCGCGGCCCGGCTGCGCCCGCTGCGTCCCGACGCACGGGTGGTCGGGCTGGAGATCGACCCGGACCGGGTGCTGGCCGGCAAACTCGTCGCCGATCCACCCGTGCTGGAGTTCCGCCGCGGGGGTTTCGAGCTGGCCGGGCTGGCCGCCGGGGTACGCGACTTTCCGGGTCCTGCGCTGGTGCGAGCGCTGAACGTGCTGCGCCAGTACACCGAGCCGGAGGCGTGGAAGGCGTGGGAGGAACTGTGTTCCCGGCTGGCCCCGGACGGGTTGCTGGTGGAGGGCACCTGCGACGAGATCGGGCGGCGCTGCTGTTGGGTGACATTGGATCGCGGCGGGCCGCTGACCTTGACGCTGGCTTGCTTGCCCGCCGATATCGAGCGGCCTTCGGATCTCGCCGAGCGGCTGCCCAAGACCTTGATCCACCGCAACGTGCCGGACGAGAAGGTGTACTCGATGCTGGCCGAGCTCGACGCGTGCTGGGCCAAGGCCGCACCGATGGCGCCCTTCGGGCCGCGCGCCCGGTGGGCGCACGCCGCGCAACTGTTCGGCGAACTCGGCTGGCCGGTGCTCGACCGGCGACGGCGGTGGCGGCTGGGGGAGCTCACCGTCGCCTGGTCCGCCGTCGCGCCCTGAAAATTCGCCGATCTGATCTTGACTAGAGCTCCTACCGTTGGGGCATGGGTAGCGATTTTCACCAACGCGCGTTCCAAGACCAGGCGGCGGCGTTCCGGACCGCCGTCATCCAGGCCGGCCCCAACGCCGAGGTGTCGACATGTCCCGGTTGGGATGTCCGCAAGTTGGTCCAGCACCTCGCCCGGGTCTACGCGGCGGTAAACCGCGCGCTGGCCCTGGAGCCGGGTAGCGAGCGGCCGCAACCTCCCCGTCCCCCAGCTGATTTCGATGATGCGCTGACCTGGTGGGACGACCAGCTGGCAAAGGTGCTGGAGGCACTGTCCACTTCCGATCCCGAGCGTCCGGTTTGGTCATTCGTCCCCGGCGGCACGGCGCGGAGCTGGGCTCGGCGGATGGCCCACGAGACGGCGATCCACCGGCTCGACGCCGAGCACGCGCTCGCCGGACTCGGCCCGGACCACGTGCACGAGCTGATCTTCGACCCGGCGCTGGCCGCCGACGGCATCGACGAAATGCTGACGGTGCTGCTGCCAGCGGCCAGCGGCTGGGCGGAGCGGCAGAGCGCGGGCAAGGTGCTGTATCACACACCGGACGCGGGCCGCGCGTGGTTGGTCGAATACCGGCCGGGCCTGCCGCCGCTGGCCGGATCGCCGAGTGATGCAGCGCTGGAGGTCGACGCGACGGTGGCCGGCACCGCGGACGCGGTGTACCGGCGGGTCTGGGGTCGCCCGAGCACCGCCCTGATCACCGGTGATGCCGCACTCGTGGCCCTAGCCTCCGGACGCTGACCAGGGGCGGACCCGTGCCCGGCGCGGCACGCCGTGGGGCGGCCGGTTGTCGATGCAGCCCCTTGCTACCTGCGATAATGACCGGCCGTGAGCCCTTCCGAACGCCGCTTCGTCATCAGCCTGGGATGCCCGGACCGCACCGGGATCGTCGCGCGAATCGCGACCTTCCTCAGCGAGCACGGCGGCTGGATCGTCGAGGCTGGCTACCACACCGACGCCAACACCGGTTGGTTCTTCACCCGGCAAGAGGTCCTTGCCGACTCGCTGCCGTTCGGCCTCGACGAGCTGCGGCGCCGGTTCACCGCCGTCGCCGACGAGCTCGGCAGCCGCACCGAGTGGCGGGTGTCGGACACCGGTGAGCGGCGCCGCATCGTGATCCTGGTGTCGAAGGAAGGCCACTGCCTGCACGACCTGCTCGGTCGCATCGGGTCTGGAGAACTCGACGTCGACCTGAGCGCGGTGATCGGCAACCATCCGGACCTGGGCCCGATCACCGAGGCGCACGGCATCCCGTTCCACCACGTGCCGTTCGCCAAGGATCCGGGGGCGAAGGCCGAGGCGTTCCAGCAGGTCCGCAAGCTGGTCGACGAGCACGATCCGAACGCGATCGTGCTCGCCCGCTTCATGCAGGTGCTGCCGCCCGAACTGTGCGAGGCATGGGCAGGCCGGGCGCTTAACATCCACCACAGCTTCCTGCCGTCGTTCGCCGGGGCCCGCCCGTACCACCAGGCGTACGAGCGAGGCGTGAAGCTCATCGGCGCGACCTGCCACTACGTGACCGCGGAGCTCGATGCCGGGCCGATCGTCGAGCAGGACGTGATCCGCGTGGACCACACCGACGACGTCGCCGACATGGTCCGCAAGGGCCGGGACGCCGAAAAGCTGGTGCTGGCCCGGGGTCTGCGCGCGCACCTCGAAGACCGCGTCCTGGTCCACGGCCGCCGAACCGTCGTCTTCTGAACCGATCGCGGGGTGCGGACTGCCTCCGCGAAAAGGCGCCCGCGCCATCGAGGAGGCTCGTTTCGGCGCCAGGATGTGAACCCGTGCGCAGCCGAGTTGGAGCCGGTCGCGCACTCGCGATTCAGCGGCCGAGGCCGTCGAGGACCTCCGCACCCGGCAGCTGGGCCAGGATCTCACCCGGTGTGATGATCTTGCTGCGGCGCAGTCCGCTGCCCACGACCACCGCCGGGGCCTTGTCCACCTCGGAGTCGACCAGGATCGGCCAGTCGGCGGGCAGACCGAACGGCGTGATGCCGCCGTACTCCATGCCGCTGAGCCGCACCGCGTCGTCCATCGGCGCGAACGACGCCTTGCGCACGTCCAGCCGCCGCTTGACCACGCCGTTGACGTCGGCGCGGGTGGTGGCCAGCACCACGCACGCGGCGTAGCGCACCTCGCCGGCCCGCTTGCCCGCGACCACCACGCAGTTCGCCGACAGCTCCAGCGGCGAACCGTACTGTTCGCAGAAGGTGGCGGTATCCGCCAGTTCCGGGTCGATTTCGGTGACCCCGATCCGCTCGTCGTCGAGCTCGCGGACCGCCGCCGCGACCGGCTCGGCGAGAAGTTCGAGGCGCTCCAGCGCCGAGGTGACGTCCAGAGTTCCGGCCGCCACGGACCAATCAACACCCATGCCCCGACAATACGAACCGCGCCGAACCCACCGCGCGCAGGTTCAGCGCAGGAAGTCGACCAGCAGGCGACGCAACTCCCGGCGGTGGGTGAGCATCGGTGCGCGGGAGGGCAGGATCTCCAGTCGAGCGCAGGCGAAAGCCGCGGCCACCGCCTTGGCGACCTCCGCTGGGTGCAGCGGGTCGTCGGTGGCGCCGACGACCAGCACCTCTGACCGGACGGCGGCCAGCGCTGCGGCGTCCGGAATCGGCGTGTGCTCCGGCAGTTCGCGGAGCGCGTCTTCAAGCCGCAGCAGCGCCTCGGCACGGCGGTCGACGTAGTCGCCGACCTCGACGCCTTCGGGCACCTCTGCGGCCAGGATCTCCCGCAAGGCCGGACCGCCGGCCGCGGCCGCCGCGGCAAGTCGCTCGAACGCCCGAGTCGCGGCCACATCGCGGGACCGGTCGAGCGCGGCGGGCAGCAGCAGCGCGAGCCGCTCGAACCGGTCCGGATGGTCGGCGGCGATGCGGGTCAAGGCGCCCGCGCCGAGCGAGACGCCGACGGCGCGAGTCGCCTGGACCTCGTCGGCCACAGCGAGGACATCCGCCGCGACCGAGGCATAGTTCCAATAGCCGCGCGGAGGATCGGCGGCGCTGCCGTGACCCGGCAGCGTGACCACGACTCGGGTCCCCGGTAACCCGGAGGCGGGAATCCGGGCCTCACCCTCGGTGGCGCCCAACCCGTGCACGACCAGCGTCACCGGGGTCCCGTGACCGTATGCCGCCCAGCGGGCCCCCACTACCAGGACCGCCCCTGGACTTCCTTCACCTTGGGCCGGACGTCGATGATGTAGACCAGCGATGCGACCAACCCGGCGATCCAGATGATCGTGTAAGGGCCTTGGAAGCTCACGATGAGCAGCAGCGCGGCAGCGCCAGTGATGCCCATCCAGGCGAGCTTGTTCAGCTTGTCCACGGCGGTGAAGGCGTCGGCGCGCTGCAATGCCGCATGCACGAACGCGAAGACCCCGACCGGGATGCCCGCAATCCAAAGAATCGTCAGGATCCAATACGCCAGCTCCACGCCACCCACCCTACGTGGTCGCCACGGACAGGGGCACCCGGTGCGACCTTCAGTTTTCGCTGGACTTGCTGGTCGTGGGCTTATGCGGGGAGGTCGACTTGGTCGTGGTCTTGCGCGGCGCGGTCTTGGCGCTCGTGCTGTTCGTCGCCGCGGCCGGCTTGGCGGCCGACTCCCCGGCCTTGGTGGACTCCCCGGCCTTGGCGGACTCCCCGGTCTTGGCGGACTCCCCGGTCTTGGCGGGCTCCCCGGTCTTGGCGGGCTCTTCCTTGCCGAACGGGCGGCTGACCTTGCCGAGCACGTCGTCGGCCAGGTCGCGGACCTCGTCGACGGTCTCCTCGACCTTGCCCTGCGCGGTGCCCACCTGGTCCCAGACCTTCTTGACCTGCGGCTGGTCCTGCAGCCGGTGCAGCGTTTCCTCGCCGCGCTCGGCCAAGTAGTCGTAGAGCTGCTTCGCGGACTTGCCGTAGGCGTCGACGCGCTTGCGCAGCTCGGCCGGGTCGAACTTCTCGCGCAGTTCTTCCCAGTCACTGGGCAGGTCCTTGCGCGCGGCCTCGGCGCGCTCGTTGAGCTGGGTGCGGACCTTGTTGACCGTGTCCAACAGGGCCTGCGCCGCGACGTCGCCGGCCCCGAGCGCGGCGAGCAGCGGGGTGCGGGCCTGCTCGGCGGCCTCGCCCAGGGCGTGCGCGGCCTGTTCGCGCACCTTGGTCACGTCTTCGGTCTTCGGGAAAGCCGGCATGGCAGTCACTCCTCTGGTTGCTGGGTGTCCCCGTCCACCGCGGTGTCGTGCTCCCGCCGGAACGAGGCGTAGATGTCCAGAAGCACTTGTTTTTGCCGTTCACTGAGCTCCGGGTCGGCGAGGATCGCGTCCACCACCGGCCCGCTCTCGCGGCGCTCCATGATCCCGGCCTGCACGTAGAGCGCTTCGGCGGAGATCCGCAGCCCTTTGGCGATCTGCTGCAAGATCTCCGCGCTCGGCTTGCGCAACCCGCGTTCGACCTGACTCAGGTACGGGTTCGACACGCCGGCGAGCTTCGCCAGCTGCCGCAACGAGATCTGGGCGTTGTTGCGTTGCGTCCGGATGTAGCTGCCGAGGTCGCTGACCGCCTGGTTCACGGCCTTGTTGACGGCTTTGTCCACACGTTCCATCGGGCTAGCACCTCTCCGGTCACTGGCCACGATAGCCATGCGTGCTAGCTCCTGCAAGCGCCCTGCTTGCAGGATCAGCCGAGTTCACACCATAGAAGTCATGAACCACACTTCGGCGCCAGCAAGCACCCTCGCCTCTTCTACCACTCAGCCGGCACCGCTGCGGTTTTGCGTGCTCAACCCTGACAGGCGCACATGCAGAACGGATGGCCATCCGGGTCGGCGTAGACACGGAACCGCGCGTCCAGCTGGTCGGATGGTTGCGGCAGCGGCGTCGCGCCCGCCGCGATCGCCCTCTCGTGCCCCTCGTCGAGGGTCTGCACCCGGACGTCCAGGTGCATCATCTGCGGCACGTCCCGGCTCGGCCAGGTCGGCGGTCGATAGTCCGGATCGCGCTGGAAGGCCAGCGGTGCACCACCGGATGGATCCGCGAGCTCCACCCAGCCCTCCTCGGATTCGGCCTCGTCCACCTCCCAGCCCAACAACCGCCCGTAGAACTCGGCCAGGGCCCGCGGGTTTGGGCAGTCGATCGCGAAAGCCGCCAATCGCAGGGTCGTCATCGTCGTTCCTCCTGGTGATCAGTTGAGGCAACCGCGCGGAGCCGGGCCCGGATCCACTGCCGCACCGGGCCGCGGGGCCTCCGTGGCCGAGGCCCACTACTTGGCGAGCTAGTCCAACTCTTAAACCGATAATTCCAACTCGGTGGTTATTAACCAGTGTCTATATTTTGCTGGTTATCCTGCCTCGGCGCAACCCCCTATTGGCTTACGATGGTGTTCGTGAACAGCAGAGCTGTCGTTCCGGAGGTGGACCCCCCGTCCTCGCCGGAGGGGCTCGAACCCTTCGACCGCGACATCGAGTTGGTCCTGGCCTTCCTGAACACCTGCGACGCCGAGAAGGGCACCGAGGTCCTGGACGATCCCGGGCAGTGGCAGCAGTGGTGCATCGACCAGGACCTCGGCAAAGCCCCCGGCGTCGATGCGGCGCGCGAGATCCGGGACACCATGCGCTATGCGGTGTCGTACGGCGTCCGGCCCAGGGCCGTTTTCGAAACGGCCTGGCCGGTGCACGTCCGGTTGCACAACGGCGTTCCGACCCTGACCGGCATCGACGCGCTCGGCAATGTGCTGGTCGCGGCGGCCCGCCTGGTGCACACCGGGCATTGGGATCGGATCAAGATCTGCCCGGCCGAGGGCTGCCTGTGGGCGTTCTACGACCGATCCCGCAACCGCTCCCGGACCTGGTGCTCAATGCGGGTCTGCGGGAATCGCGAAAAGGCACGCTCCTGGCGGGAGCGGCACACCACCGCGTGAGCCGCGAACGGACCGTTGACCTCCACGAACGGTGCGATTGATCTTTGCTGCCGGAGTTGCGGGCTTGCGGTTTCAGAGCAGCACCTGGGACAGGGTGTAAATCAGCAGCCCGGCCAGGGCACCGACGACCGTGCCGTTGATGCGGATGAACTGCAGGTCCCGGCCGACCTGGAGCTCGATCTTGCGGGAGGTCTCCTGAGCGTCCCAGCGCTCCACGGTGTCCGTGATCAGCGTCGTCAACTCGTCGCGGTAGTTGGACACCACGTACACCACGGCGCCTTCCAGCCAACCGTCGACCTTGTACTGCAGCTCCCGCTCCTCGACCAGCCGACGGCCTAGCGAGCGCAGGCCATCGCGCACCCGCAGCCGAAGTTCGCTGGACGGGTCTTCGGCGGCGTCCAGCAGCATCTTTTTCGCCGTGCTCCACGCCGAGGAGACCAGGTTCTGCACCTCCGGGTGCTCCAGCACCTGCTGCTGGATCTGCTCGGCCTTGGCCATCGTCTTCGGGTCGTGCTGCAGATCGTCCGCGAACTCCACCAGGAAGCGGTCCACTGCCTGGCGCATCGAGTGCTCCGGGTCGGTCTTGACCGCCCAGGCGAACGACAGCACTTCGGCATAGACCTTGTCGGCCACGATGGCGTCGAAGAACTTCGGCGACCACGACGGGGCCCGCTGGCTGACGACCCGCAGTACGGTTTCGTGGTTGTCCCGCACCCAGTCGTAGGCCCGGTCGCAGATCAGGTCGACGAGCTTGTGATGCGAGCCGTCGGCGAAGACCTGGCCGAGGATCCGGCCCAGCGGCGGCCCCCACGGCTGGGAAAGCACCTTGCGCACGACGGCCTGCTCAAGTACGGCCTGGACGTCCTCGTCCCGCAGCACCCGCACGGCCCCGCGCACCGCGGTGGCCAATTCCGAGGTGACCCGCTCGGCGTGGTCGGCATCGTCGAGCCAGCCGCCGAGTCGGCGGCTGACCTCCGCGCGGCGCAACTTGTCCCGCACCACCTGCTCGGACAGGAAGTTCGAGCCGACGAAGTCGCCGAGGCTGCGGCCGATCATGTCCTTGCGGGTCGGGATGATCGCGGTATGCGGGATCGGCAGGCCCAATGGGCGCCGGAACAGCGCGGTGACCGCGAACCAGTCCGCCAGCGCGCCGACCATGCCGGCCTCGGCCGCAGCCTTCACGTACCCCACCCAAGCCCCGGCGCCGGCGTTCTCCTGCCATTGGGCCACCACGTAGATCAGGGTGGCGATCAACAAGAACCCACCGGCCACGGCCTTCATCCGCCGCAGGCCACGGCGCTTGTCGCTGTCGGAAACCGCTGTCGGCTGCACATCTCGATTGTGGCAGCGTTCGCCGACCACCCGCGCGGAGCCGAATCGGACACCCGCTGGTGGGTTCGCGGCACCTCGCGTCGGGTGAAGCGTCGCCCGGCCACCCGAACCGATCACCGAACTTCTCCTCGGTTTCGACTACGCTGCGGAGACGTGCGTACTCCTGCCCTCACCAGCCGGTTGCGGCCGTTCACATCCACGATCTTCGCCGAGATCACCGAGCTCGCCAGGCGGACCGGCGCGGTCAACCTGGGGCAGGGTTTCCCGGACACCGACGGCCCCGAGGGCATGCTCCGCGTGGCGCAAGACGCAATCGCCAACGGTGTGAACCAGTACCCGCCGGGGGCCGGTGAGCCGGACCTACGGGCGGCGATTTCCGGGCACCGCCTGGCGCGGTACGGCGTCGAGTACCGCCCGGAGGACGAGGTGCTGGTCACCGTCGGCGCCACGGAGGCGCTGACCGCCGCGATGCTCGCCCTGGTCGAGCCGGGCGACGAGGTTGTGCTCGTCGAGCCGTATTACGACTCCTACCCGGTCGCCGTCGCGATGGCCGGCGGGGTGCGCCGGACCGTCCCGCTGCGGCAGGGCCCCGACCACCGCTTCGAGCTCGATCTGGATGCGCTGCGCGCCACGGTGGGCTCGCAGACCCGCGCCCTGGTGCTGAACTCGCCGCACAACCCGACCGGCACCGTGTTCACCGATGCCGAGCTCGCCGTGATCGCCGAGGTCTGCCGCGACAACGACGTGATCGCCATCACCGACGAGGTCTACGAGCACCTGATCTTCGACGGTCGCGAGCACCACCCGCTGGCCACCCTGCCGGGCATGGCCGAGCGGACCCTGTCGATCTCCAGCGTCGGCAAGAGCTTCAGCGCCACCGGCTGGAAGATCGGCTGGGTCTGCGGTCCGGCCGAACTCGTCGCCGCCGTGCGCGCGGCCAAGCAGTTCATGACCTTCGTCGGCGGCGCGCCGTTCCAGCCCGCCGTCGCGCACGCTCTGCGCAACGAGCTCGATTGGGTCGAACGGTTGCGCAAGGACCTGCAACGCAAGCGCGACCGACTGGCCGAGGGCTTGGCCGCGGCGGGCTTCGACGTGCTCGCCAGCGAGGGCACCTACTTCATCTGCACCGACGTCCGGCCGCTCGGCTTCGAGGACGGTGCCGAACTGTGCCGCTCGCTGCCGGAACGCATCGGGCTCGCCGCGATCCCGGTGCAGGTCTTCTGCGACAACCCGGAAGACACCAAGCACCTGGTGCGCTTCGCCTTCTGCAAGCGGGACGAAGTCCTCGACGAAGCGATCCGCCGCCTGCACAAGCTGCGCTGATCGCACGCCGGGCACGGTGTGTCTGGCCGCAAGTCGAATGCGGCTGCGGTCATCGATCACCTCCGTATCCCAGGCAGACGAATCCGGATTCGCCGTGTTCGGTTTGGGCCTCGGCCAGCGCGGCGGCCGGTGGGCGGCCCTCGCGGAGCGCCCGGTGCAGCGACACCATCACCCCGGCCGTGCGCTCGTCCGGGACCGGTACCACGCTGGCCACCACCGTTGCGGTGCCGCGACCGAGCAGGGTGGTCGCCAGGCCGCTGAGCTGATCGCCTCGGCTGACCGCCGATCTGCCCACGTCGCAGGCCGACAGCACGACCGTGGTGGGGCCGCGGTGCAGCCTGTCCAGGTCGTAGGCATACAGCGGGCCGTCGACGAGGTCTACGCAGGACAGCAGGGGTTGGTCATCCCGGAAGCGACCGTGCGCGGCGATGTGCACCGTCGCCGCGCCATCCACAGTGGACATCACACGTTCCGACGTGGCGTCCGCACCGATCAGCAGTCGCCCGCCTTCGATCGCATGCAACCCCTGGACCTCCCGCTCCGCGTGTTCCAGGCCGGGGCCGGCGACCCACACGTGGGCACCGGTCCTGTCCGCGGCCCGGGCGTCGGACGCGCCCCGCAACCAGCACCGCAGCGACGGGCTCACGGTCACGCTGCGGCCCCGGCAGGCGGGCAACGCCGCCCACGGCAGCACGTGCAGGCGCCCGGTCGGGATCACGATGAGCGATCGACCGCGTTCGAGCACGGGCAAGACCGGAGCCAACAACTGCGCCTGCAATTCATCGGCCGCGCGACGCGCGGCCATCTCGAATGTGGGCGCCGCGCGTGGCGCCGTGCCCACCGCCTGCCGAGCCAGCAGATGGCGGAGCCGGGCCGCGTGGGTTTCCGCGTTCGCCTCCGGTCCGAGCACATGCAGCCGAACATCTCCGTCCACAATGGATACCGCGAACAGCCGACCGCCGTGGGCGAAGAGGCTGAGCAGCACGGAATCACCGAGTTCGGCGATGACGTCGTCGATGCCGGTCGGCACTTGGAGACCGCTGGTGCGGCCGTCCACCAGCATCGCGCGATGGCGCACCTGCTCCTCCAACGCCGCGATGGTGGCCAGCGCCTGCTTCGGATCATGACTGCACCGAGCCTGCACCACCGCGGCGCGAAGCCGCACCAACGCCGAATTCAGCCCCGGATCCGTCGGTGGCCGCAAGGCCCGGCGGTGCAACGCGCTGCACCTCGACCGCTCGGTCCAGCGCAGCACCAGTCGTGGATCACCGGCGCGCAGTGCGGCGCCGACCGCGGTGTCGCCCAGTTCGCCCGCCAAGCCGAAAGTGTGCACGCGCAATTCGAACGCCGCCATGTCGGCCGCTTGGCTGTCCACGGCCCGCAAACCGCCCCGGCACGCCTCGAACAGTCGGTCCAGATCCCCATCCTGGTCGGCCAGCAATGCCTCGGCCAACCAACTCAGGGCCCGGTGTTGCGCGGACGCGGCAACCTCGTCGCGCAGCGGAATGCACAACGCGAGGAGCTTGCGGGACAACGTGCGCATCCCGGCCTGCGCTGCGCACCGAGCCGCGGTCAGCCGGAGTTCGGCGGCCGGACCGATCCACCCGAACTCTTCGCATGCGGCAGCGGCTCGTCGCGCCGCCCCGAGTGAATAGCGGGAACATTGACCGCCGCGCAACTTCGCCTGCCAGGTGATGGCCGTCGCCAACGCCGCCCAGGCAGGCCGCCGCTGGACGCGGAACAACTGCCGTGCGCCGTCGGCGGCTGCGGCCACGGCCACGTCGCCATCCCGCAATGCGCAACCGGCCAGCGCCAACCTGGTTTCGGCGAGCCGACCGGTCCGGCCGCACGACCTCAGCCGACTCGCCGCGTGCTCCATTGTCGTGCGAGCCTCGCTGGTCAACCCGGCCGCCGCCAGTGCCTCGGCCCGGTCGACCAGTGCCTCGGGATTCGATTTGACATCCAAGCCCGCGTCCACCGCCTCCTCGAACAAGCGCAGCGCACGCGGCAGATCACCGGCTCGGAACGCGACGCAACCGCGGTTGTGCCGGCACGCCGCCGCGCGCGCATTCCGGCCATCCGAGGCGAAACCCTCTTCTGCGGCAGCCAGATCGGCCTCCGCGGCGGCCAACCTGTTGGTGTACAGGTTCGCCAGACCACGCCCCAGCAAGGCGTTCGCGATCCAGCGGCGGTCGCCGTCCGCCGACAGACTCCGCAACGCCCGGCTCAGCTCCGCTCTCGCCTCGCGATGCTGATCGCCCTGGCAGTGCAAGAGCCCGCGCAAGCAAGCGGCCCGGGCCACGTCCGCCGCAGGCAATTGCGGCTCCGCCGCCACCAGGTGCGCCCAGCTCGCGCTGGTCGCGCCACGCTCGAGCTCGATCCACGCGAGCGTGAGCAGCAGCTGCGCAGCCCGCTGCGGCTGCCCGGTGCGCCTCGCCGCAGCCAGCCCCAGCCGGGCATGCCGCCGCGCCAGCCCGACCCGGCCTCGCTCCACCGCCGCAAGCGCCGCGATGTGCCTGGCCAGCACCCGCAATTCGGCGTCACCGGTATCCGACAGCATTTCCTCGGCCTTGCGCAGGGCGGTCTCCGGAGCCGCGTCGGCGTTGTCCCGCCACCACAACGCCGCAGTGATCGCATCCGGCGGTGCCACCGCCGTCCCGGCGCTCAACAGACCAGCCAATCCGCGACGGCGGGCGCCGACCGAACGGGCCGGAACACCACGCTGAGCGGACCGCGCGGCACATCAGCCACCCGGAACGCGCCGTGTTCGTCCAGGCAACCCACGCATTCCCCGGCCGTGTGGCGGAGCACGACCTCGCCGGTGGGCGTGGCCTGCCCAGCGCGGTTCAGCACTATCCCGGACGCCCGGTACTGGCCGCCCACGGTCGGGATCAAGTCGATTTCCAGCACCCGGCCCGGCATCGCGAACGTCAGCACCCGCGGCTCCGGTCGCCCGGACGACCGCACCCTGGCGGGCGAATCCGCGGAGTCGCCGACGAGCTTCAAGACAACCGGGTCCTGGTGCGGCGATCGCCGCACCAGTGCCCCGTACGCGCCCACCACGGCGTGCTCCGGAATCGGATCGCAGGACTGGAACAGTTCACGCAACCGCTGAAGTTCGGCCGGCCACCACTCGTTCATCCCGCAACCTCCTCCGGCATCTCGGCCGCGAGCATGCGTCGCCGCAGTTCCGCCAAGCAACGGCTCTTCTTCGGCCCGATGGTGCCCCGCGGCACCCCCAATGCCTGGCTGACCTGGGAATAAGTCGTCTCCGGCGCGACCGCCAGCACCCGCAGCAACTGCTGGCACCGCTGCGGCAACTGGGCGAACGACTGTGCCAACCGCGAATTCGTCATCGCCTGCAACACCTTGTGCTCCGGATCCGCGCCGTGATCCGGCGGCCCGAGATCGCCGGTGTCCAGCCCGATCGGCGATTCCCGTTGCCGCGCCCGGCGCAACCGCATCGACTCCCGCCGCGCGGTGGTGACCAGCCACCCGGACAACGACTCCGGTTCCCGCAGCCGTCCCAGGTTTTCCGCCAGCAACAACCAAGTCGCCTGGTAGATATCCTCGGCGTCCGCAGTGTTCGAGGTGAACGCCCGCGACACGCCCCAGACCACCGACGCATTGCGGTCCACCAGTTCCTGCCACGCCTGCTGATCACCGGACGCCGCGCGACGCAGCAGCACCGCAGACGTCCCCCCGGCGTTCCCGACCTCATGCACGACCAAGCACCTCTCCCGTTCCTGATCTTCGGTCTCCCGGGTAATAAGAGGAACGAGAGGTGCTTCCAGATTCACTTCAGGCCGATTACCGCTCGAACGGGTACACCGGCAAGTAAGATCACTTACCTCATTCGGCTTACCCGCCAGCTGGAACTCGTTCGCGACCGCCGCGCCCGCTCCGAGGACTGGCGGCACCAGTAGGCATAGTCGACGCAAGGCGCGCCCGCGACAAATGCGTCGTGTAGGCGACTCAGACATCGACCACAATGGACACAACGAGCGCCCGCCCGGAGACCGTTCACGACAGGCGCATCGGCGCGAAGGACGCGTCTATCCCTGGCAAACTGCACCGACAGCGGGTAATCGTTGAGCTGGGCTCTCGCAGGTGTTCGCGCGACCAGGCCGTCGGATGATCGGTTCGCTGCAACGGCCAGTTCCGCGTGACATCACCCTGTCGGCAGGCGCGAATCCAAGATCACCTGCGGAGACTGATTCCAGGAGGTGATCACATGGCCGCGTGCGCGATGTGCGGCGCGACAGCCGACGGCGACGGAGACCTGTGCGAAAGTTGCAGTCAGGCGGCCGACCCCGGCGACTAGATTCCGGACAGTCGGCGCAGGTGGGCGTTCAGGGTTGCTACCCCGTCCCAGGCGCGGTGTAGAAACGACCTGCCCCGTCGCGTCCCGATCGATCGAGACGCCGGGCCAATAGCCGTGCGGGTACTCCAGATACCCGCGCTTACAGATGCGCTTCGAACCGATTACCCTCGAACGGGTAATCCCGGCATGCAAGATCGCGTGCCTCATCGGGATCGTGTCCCTGCTGCAACGCGTTCGCGACGGCCGCAGCCACCTGCGGCGCGGCAAAAGACGTTCCGCTCCAACGCGCATAACCGAACCGGCGGCGTCCGCCCGGGGCCATCCGCACGAAGCTGCTCGTCACGTCGACCCCGAGCGCGGCAGCATCGACCCAAGGCCCGGAGTTCGAGAACTCGGCGATCGCGCCGTCGGCCCCGGTCGCCGCCACCGCTACCACCGACGGCAGCGCAGCAGGCCAGAATGGCCTGGTCAGCGCGTGGTTCCCGGCCGCGGCAACGACTACGGTGTCCACCCAGTCGCGCAGTTCGTCGCGAAGAATCGGCGGGCACTCGTCGTCCGCTGTGTGACACCCGGCAGTCAACACGACGACACCTAGGGTTTCGCCGCGTGCCGCGACCGAGCGGCGTAGTGCCCGCAGCCCGGCAACAACGGTGTAGTCATCGGTGAAGCCGAGCGAAGAAAGAACCCGATGCGGCCGGATCATCGCCCCCGGTGCGTTTTGCAGCACCACGCCGCTGACGAAGGTGCCATGGCCTGCCTGGCGGTCCTGACCGGCGTCATCGTCCGCGTCCAGTTCTTCCGGCACCGCTTCGAACCAGGGCCGATCGCGGAACCAGGGATGCGGGTCGCACCCGGTGTCCAGCACACCCACCACAACCGACGGCTCCCATTGCGACACCGGCGGTTCCGGAAGCACCGGCGCGGCCAGCGCGTCCGCCCCGGTCCCGAACATCACCGGCGTGCCGTACATGACTGGGCTTCCGAAATGTACGTGGTTGACGCCAACGCCGGCGTCCCGGGCGAGATCCACACACCGGTCTCGCTCCGCGCCCCGCAACCGAACCCTGGCCAGCAGGAGCTCTTCATCGTGCTGCACTTCGTCGACCCACCGACGGTATCGGTCCAGAACGGGTTCGAGGGCGCTCGCCGACGCGATGAGCTCGCCGCGACGCACCAGGCATTCGCCGCGCCCACCGGGATCGTGCAGCAGTAGATCATGCCCATAGGAAGCCCAGGCCTGCTGGAGATCGCCGACGCTGAACCGGATTTCAGGTTCCTGATCCACAGCGGACACTGTGCGCCGACACCTGGTCCGTCCACAGCGGACACGCCGTCGTCGACCGCTCGGCTCACCCGTCCGACGCCATCGTGTGTCTTTCGCAGTCGCCCGATTGCGTGGAGAATGCGGGGGCGATCGCCGGGCTCTTCGCGGTTGGTGTCCCGAAACAGCTACCGCAGGTGGTTGAATGCCCCTACGGCGCCGGTCATCCCGGCGCATCCGACGCCGATGCCGCGCCCTGCGCGCGGACCCGACCGACAGGCGGTGGTAACCGTGACGGGAACCTGCGCACAGCGCAGTCCCTGGTCGCGGCTAGGCGTGCTCGCCGCGCGCGCAGCGTTCGTCGGCGGCGTGTGCATCGGCGGGGGACTCGGTGCGGTTGCCGTCGCCTCCGCCACCGAGTTGCCCGAGATCGACCGACCCCTGGTCGAGGTTCGGCAACCGATCATGGACCTTTCCGCGGGGCCGGAACCCGCGCGAACCGAACCAGAGCTGCCGGAACCAGAGCGGCCCGACATCGAGCGGCCCAGCATCGAGAACCCGGTGCCGCCGATCAACGAAACCGATCAGCCCGCCGTCGTCGAAGAAAACGGCAGCGCCCCGCTGCTGCCGTCACTGGCCCCGCCACCGGCTCAGCAACCCTTCGCGGTGCCGCCGGCCGCCGACCGGGCCGAGCCACTGCCGGAGCAGCCCTGGATACCCGACACGACCGCCCGGATCATCCCCAAGCCGCGCGCCCCGGATGCGTCCGCGCCGTGCCACATCGCGCCGCTGACCGACCCGGAGCCGCAACCGCAGGCTCCTTGCGCACCTGGCACATCGTTGTCAGCGGCCAGCGCCTGTGTCAGCGGGCTGCGGGGCCTGCCGGTGATCCTGTCGGCCGGCCCGAGCCCGTCCGATCCGGCGATCACCCGCCTCGCCCACCCTGAAACGCGGCCGACGACCGGCATCTTGTACCTCGAACCATCGATGTCGCCCGACTGACGCTGCGCCGAGCCGCTTGAGCGGCAACCCTGGTGACAACGTCCGCTACCCAGAGCTCCGAGCCGGCCGTCTGCGCCCGGCCGGGTCGGAATCGGGGCGCCTTGGCCCACACCCCGGCAATGTCGGTGACCTGCCGGAACGTCGAGGACTGGGCCCCCAAGCCCCGGTGCCGCAATGCCCCTGCGGCACCGGGGTGGCGCCCGCGGTCGAACCGCCCGTCGGCACGACGAGGGGCCGTGCCGACGGGCGGTCGGCTGTCCGCCCGCGCAACCACGTGGAGCGCGCCCGGAAGTGCTGTTCAGACGATCGGTGCCGTCAGGATGTTGGGGCTAGGTCCGTCACGCACCGACGCCGTCGCTGCGGCGAGGCGACGGATCGCCGCCGCCAGCTGGTCGGCCGGCAACGTGTAGGGGACTCGCATCCAGCGTTCCAGCGACCCGTACACCGAGAAGCGCGCGCCCGGCGCTAACCGCACCCCGTGCTGCTCGGCGGCCACCGAGACCCGGCTGCTGACCGGCGCGCCAATGTCGCACCACAGGGCCAGGCCACCGTCCGGTACGCGGTAGCGCCAGTGCGGCAGGTGCTCGCGCAAGGCCGCGACGAGGCTTTCGCGACGCTCGATCGACTCGGTCCGCCGCCGCTCCAGCACCTGGTCGGCGTCCTGAAGCAACTCGGCCAGCACGAGCTGTTCCAAGATCGGACTGCCGAGGTCCACCGCGGCGCGTCCGATCACCATGCGTTGCACGAAGTCCTCGGATGCGCGGATCCAGCCGAGCCGGAGGCCGCCCCAGAAGGACTTGCTGGCCGACCCGACGAGGATCGCCCGATCGGTGAACGCGGCCATCGGTGGCGGCGGTTCGTCGTTCGTGAGGTCGATCTCGGCGAGCGTTTCATCGATGACCGCAGACGTGCAGGTGCGGGCCAATGCCCGGGCGAGCTGGGCCCGGCCGGCGGCATCCAGCCGGATGCCGGTCGGGTTGTGGAAGTCCGGGATCAGGTAGGCCAGCCGCGGCGACGTCTGCCGCAGATTCGCGGCGAGCAGCTCCAGGTCCCAGCCGTCCTCGATCATGGGCACCGCCACCGGGGTCACATTGAGCCCGCGGATCGCCTCCAACGCGTTTGGATAAGTCGGGTGCTCGACGAGCACGCGCTCGCCCGGCGACACCAGCATCCGCAGCACGAGGGCGAAGGCATGCTGCGCCCCGTTGGTGATCAGGATCTGCCCCGGCCCGGTCGGCAGCCCGCGCTTCGTGTAGCGCTCGGCGATCCGCTCGCGCAACACCGGTAGGCCGTGCGGTTGGTAGCCGTGACCGGACAGCTGTTCGGGGAACCGCAATCGCGCCCGATCTACCGCCGCGCCCAGTTCCGGCGGCGCGCTGGGCGTGGCCTGTGCGAGGTTCAGCACCTCGGAGTCCGCGGTGGGAAACCACCCGCCGTGGGATTCGTTGTCGCGCTCCCCGTCGGGCAGTTTCACCCACGACCCGGCACCCCGCCGGCTGGCCACGAAACCGTCCTCGCGAAGCCGGTCCAGCGTCCGCGCGACCAGGGTCCGGCTGACCCCGAGAGCGCCGGCGAGCTCGCGTTCCGCCGGGAGTCGCGTACCCGGTGGCAGCCGGCCGTCCAGTACCAGCTGACGCACCGCTGCGGCCAGCAGCTGGGAGGACGGGCGCGCCGTGCCGCTCCAACAACCGAGCAGCTCGACGAGCTTGCGACCGCGGACGTGCGCGGACGGAGTGAACACCATGAGTCCAATATAGTCTGATTGGATCTTGATTCGAATTCCAATCGTCTCTAGGAAGACAGTATGGCATCAACTTCTGCTTGTGTGGACCTCTCCCCGCTCCCCATCCGGACCCGTCCGCTGTCCAGGTTCGGTCAACTCCTCGGCGGCCTCGCTCTCTACGGCGCAAGCATGGGGTTCCTGGTGCGGGCCCAGCTGGGCCTCGACCCCTGGGACGTCCTGCACCAGGGGTTGGCCCAACGGTTGGGCTGGAGCTTCGGCGCGATCACCGCGCTGACCGGCGCCGCGGTCCTGCTCGCTTGGCTCCCGCTACGGCAGCGGCCGGGCATCGGCACCGTCGCCAACGTGATCGTCATCGCGGTCGCGGTGGACACTACGCTGGCCCTGACACCACCGGTCGACGCCCTGCCGGGGCAAATCGCGCTGATGGTCGCCGCCATCGTGCTCAACGGAATCGCGACCGCGGTGTACGTCGGCGCGCGACTGGGACCGGGCCCGAGGGACGGGCTGATGACCGGCCTGCACGCTCGTACCGGCTGGTCCGTGCGGGTGGTGCGCACCGCGATCGAGGTCTGCGTACTCACCACGGGCTGGCTGCTCGGCGGCACCGTAGGGGTCGGGACCGTGCTCTATGCGCTGGCGATTGGGCCGCTGACCCAGTTCTTCCTGCGGTTCGCGGCGGTCCGGGAGAAAAAAGATCTCTGCCCCTAGAGACATCTCGGATACCACGAAGTAGCATGGACGCCGTCCACCTGACCCCCAGGGGTGGACCTTGACGCCCCCGCACTCCCGGTAACCCCCAGGCCGGTTGAGCGCGGGGGCGTCCCTACTTCGAAAGCCCGGCCCTCAGGTCGACGCCGGGTGGCCTTGCCCTGGCACACCGCGTGCGGGTCCGCCATTGACGCCGTCCGCGAGCGGCCTGCGGTCAGATCGCGGCGATCGTGGCGGGTGCGCGTTCGGCACGGCTCAGCGCGCGGAGCACGGCCAGCCGGAAGAGCAACCGGGCATGGCTGGGCCGTGCCCGTGCGGGCCGAGGAGGCGGTTGTGATGCCGACCGCGATTCGCTCGGGCCTCGATCTTCGACCCACCGCTTGCCGCTCCCCGGTACGGAAGGCCGTCGGGAACCCGGTTGGCGAGGGGCCGCACCTACACGCTTTCGGCCGGAATGTCGGCATAAATCGCACGAAGCTCTTCGAATGCCTTGTGATCGTTGGGCCACTTTGCGCCGTCGACCGCCACGACAGACCGGACTCCCGTCGCCGCGTTGGTCGCGAACACCGCTTCCATGCCGGCCAGATTCGCGAGCGTGACCGGCTCCGTGCTGACGGGCTCGTCAAGCGCCTGGTGCAGGAGTGCCATCGTGATTCCTGCCAGGTATTCAGACTTGGGCCAGATTATTCTTCCGTCCCGGACGAAGCCGATGTTCGATGTGGCGAGCTCGGAGATCGTCCCGTCCGGGTTCAGGAAGACAACATCGTCGAATCCCTCGCGCTGGGCCGCACGGCGCCGTTTGAGGGCCCCGAACAACCCGATGTGCTTCACCTCGGGATCGTCGCGCCGGTACGGGATGGCCCGCAGACGCAATGGCGAGGGGACTCCTCGCGCCGCCGAGCGTGCGGTGACCAGAACGTGCGGATTGGCATCCGAGCCGATGGTGCCCAGGTCCAGTGCCGGGTCATAGATGGTCACCCGGACAACCGTCGGTTGCCCCTCGTCTGCCAATGCCTGCCGGATGTAGTGCCGCACGCGGTCGGCGTCGAGATCTACGTCGAACAGCCGACGGCAATCGCGGACCAACCGTTGCAGATGGAGAGATAAGCCCCGTACGCGACCTTCCTCGACCAGCATCGTGGTGAAGTGCCCGTAGTTGATCAGCGCCAGATCCTTGATCTGGCTGATGTCGGGAGGAGTGCCGTTCAGCTGCATGGCGCCCAGCCTGACACCTGACAGGCCATTCCCGAACGAACGGCATCAACGAACGGCATCGAAGTTCAGCGCTGGTTCCGTTGGTCGACGGCCACCATGAAGCAGCGGTGCATGCACGTGACCGACCGCATCCGGCGGGAGATCGGCGACCGGCTGAGCGTCTGCTGCCGGGAGACGGACGGAAGCCGAGAAAGCCCCTGCCAGCTCGGCAGGGGCTTTCTTCGCAGCTCTTGAGCGTGGCCAGGGGCGGGGTCGAACCGCCGACCTTCCGCTTTTCAGGCGGACGCTCGTACCAACTGAGCTACCTGGCCGATAGCGTCGGCGCAATGCCGTTCGCCTTGGCGACCCAGACGGGACTCGAACCCGCGACCTCCGCCGTGACAGGGCGGCGCGCTAACCAACTGCGCCACTGGGCCATGCTTCATCTTCAGTTGTCCGTACCCCCAACGGGATTCGAACCCGCGCTACCGCCTTGAAAGGGCGGCGTCCTAGGCCGCTAGACGATGGGGGCTTGGCCGATTCGAAACCGACCCGGCCTTGCCTCCAACCGGCTTTCCCTTTTCAGAGCGCCCCGTTGGCAGTGATGAAAGCTTACGACACGCCCTCACGGCCCCCAAAACGGGGGGTCCCCTAGGTCGTACGACACCGCCACGCGCCGGCGTTCCGGGGCGTGCCCGCCGCCCATCCTAGCCACATGACCTGCCATTTTCATAGATCTTGAAGCATGCTCACCCGCCCCGGCAACCGGGCGTCCGGAGACCTTCCAGGCAAGCCTCGGGCGCAAAACAGCCGCAAATCAGACATCGAGCGATTATGTGATCCGCGCCTCAAGATCATCCGGTCGGCTCGGCGTCGGCGCCCCAGCCTTCCCCGGCGACCCCGGCCAGCACCACGCGCCAGACCTCCGCGAAGCGGTCCGCCAGCCCCACCGGATCGTCGCCGACCGCGTGCGCGCCCACTAACGCCGCGTAGAGGACCCGCGCCGCTTCGGCGGGATCGACACCGGGGCGCAACTGCCCCGCCTCGGCGGCCTTGCGCACCAGTTCGTCGAACACTTCGTCCCAGCCGTCCCCGGATTCCGCGCCGATCCGTTGGCAGGCCAGCAGCAACCCGGATCGCAGGACGACATCGCGCTCCACCCTGCGGGCGGCCTCGCCGGTCAGCCCGACCAGCGTCGACAGCGGGTCGAGGCCGCGGCCGAACCACTGCTTCCGCATCTCGGCCAGGTTCCGCAGGTATTGCCGGGCGAGCGCCTCGGCGACCGCCTCCTTGTCCGCGAAGTGGAAATAGAAGGCACCCTTGGTGATGCCGCAGCGCCGCAGGATGGAACTCAGCGTGGCGGCGTCGTAGCCGATCACGTCGAATTCCTCCGCCGCGCCGACCAGGATGGCGCGGCGGGTGAGTTTGGCCCGATGCTGCTGAGGCATGGCGCGGCTCCGGCACGACGCAGTCGTCCGTGATCCGCTCGCCCGAGCGAAGCAGTCCACGAACGGATGATCAACTATGCCACCGGAAGTTACCGCGCATCCGGCCATCTTGCCCAGCGGGCCCGAGTCGACCCCGACAAGCCGCTGTCATCCGGCGAACGCCAGCGGGGCACACTGCCGCGACGACACTGGGAAGCGACCGGTCAGCGGGTGACCGGCGGCTGTCCGTCCTCGTCGGGGGCCAATCCCAACATGTCCAGCAGTAGTTTGCAGTCTTCGGCGTCCTCCGCGCTGCGGGCGACCGCCATCCTGGCCCGGTGCACCTGCTCCGACGAGATCCGCGAGGGCTCACCGGCACGCGGCGCGGGCACCGCGGACGACTGCCGCGACTGCCCGTCTTCCTGCTGCCACAAGAACTTCCGTACGTCGAGCGACCCGTACATGACGCCTCCCCGGCCTCGGGTTCCGGCCGCAGGTTATCCACAGGTTGTCAACACCCGCAGCCCCCCAGAGAGTGATTTGCCTTCGACACAGAGTAATCGCTCAACGGCAATCGCTCCACTTCGGAAATCCCGCTGGTCACATCCCACGGAACCACCCCCGCCGCGATCATCCACATTGGACGTTCGGCACAGTTGCAGCGAAGCCCGCATCCGGTCGTGGCAGAAACCCGCCAGAAGGGAACTCGCATGAGCAGTCAGACGTTCACCGTCAGTGGCATGACCTGTGGCCACTGCGCCAAGTCGGTCACCGAGGAGCTGTCCGGCCTTCCGGGGGTCACCGATGTGCAGGTCGCGGTGGAAAGCGGCCAGGTATCGGTGATCAGCGACCGGGAGTTGGGCCGGGACGCGGTGAGCGCGGCGATCACCGAGGCCGGTTACACCATCTCGCAGTGGCCGGGCGCGAACTGAGCCCTTCCGGCAGTTGCGCTAGGCCGCCGACCGGGCCCCCGCCGATGTCCCCAGCCCCACGAATCGTGCGGCGAAAGCTCCCCAAAGCAGGCTGCGACATGCCACAATCGGGGCGCTGACACACCCCCGGTCAGCACCTGTGGAGATCCCCTCCGACCCCCGCGTTCCTCCCCCTGGCGCGGGGGTCCTCCGCTTTCGGCACCCGCCTCGTAGGCGCCGGCTCGGGCCCGATTCCATGTCCCAAAGTGCAGTGATAGGTCTCACGGTCACTCGCGCGTCGCAACCTAACCGTTATCGTGTGCCGGTGGCTCTAGGACGAACGAAGCCCGCTCGACGGCAGCAGAAGGCCGCCGAGCCGGCTGAACGGGATCATGAGCTTGACTCGTACCTCGCTGCGCTGGCCCCGGAGGAGAACGTCGAAACCACCGGGTCCGGACGCCGCTTCGGCGGTTCTCAGGTGTACCAGCTGCGGCTGCCCCTGATGGCCAACGAACGCCTCCGGGAGCTCGCGTTCAAGCAGGGCACATCGCCCGCGGCGCTGGCTCGGGACTGGGTGATGCAGCACCTGGCGGAAGCGGAAGCGGACCCGGGTTCCGGGCAGGCTCCGGCGTGGCCCGGCCAGGACACGCAGCAGGACCTCCGGGCGGCGTCCGAGCCGCTCGGCGCACCGACCGGATTCCCCACCGACGTCGAGCAGACCGAGGAGATCACCGTGCCGCACGAGCGGTTCCGGCACTAATCCCCGAACCCGAGCAAAACCCCGACCGATGACTTCCGGCCGGCGGAGGCCACCCCCGACGCCTTCGCCGGCCGCCGCAATCTCAGCTCTTCCGGACGCGGGCGGCCGGGCGCCCCCACCCGCCGTTGCGCGAAACGCTCCCGGGAACCGGCGCTCAGGCCGGTAAACCGAGTTCCCGGGCGATCAGCATGCGCTGCACTTCGCTGGTTCCTTCGCCGATCTCCAGGATCTTGGCGTCCCGGTAGAACCGGCCGACCGGGGTTTCGTTCATGAACCCGTAGCCGCCGAAGATCTGGGTGGCGTCGCGGGCGTTGTCCATCGCCGCGTTCGAAGAGACGAGCTTGGCGATCGCGGCTTGCTTCTTGTACGGCTCGCCGCGCTGCATCCGCGACGCCGCGTCGTAGTAGGCCAGCCGCGCGGTGTGCGCCCGCAGCTCCATGTCGGCGATCTTGAACTGCATGGCCTGGTACTCGCCGATCTTGTGGCCGAAAGCTTCGCGTTCGCCCAGGTAGCGCAGGCACTCGTCGACGCACCCCTGCGCCAGTCCGACGCCCACCGCGGCGATCGCGACCCGGCCCTCGGTGAGCGTCGCGAGGAACTGGGCGTAGCCGCGACCCCGCTCGCCGAGCAGGTTCGCGGCGGGCACCCGGCAGTCATCGAAGGACAGCGCGTGGGTGTCGGAGGCGTTCCAGCCGACCTTCGAGTACTTCTTCGCGACGGTGAGCCCGGGGGTTCCGGCGGGCACGATGATCGTGGAGATCTCCTTGCCGCCATTCGGCTTCTGCCCGGTGACGGCGGTGACCGTAATCAAACCGGTGAGGTCCGTGCCGGAGTTGGTGATGAACGCCTTCGAGCCGTTGATCACCCACTCGGCTCCGTCCAGCACCGCCGTGGTGCGGGTGGCTCCCGCGTCGGAGCCGCCGCCGGGTTCGGTGAGGCCGAACGCGCCAAGGATCTCGCCGGCCGCCAAGCGGGGCAGCCAGGTGCGCCGCTGCGCATCCGAGCCGAACCGGAAGATCGGCATCACGCCGAGCGAAACCCCGGCCTCCAGGGTGATCGCGACCGACGAGTCGACCCGTGCGAGCTCCTCCAGGGCCAAGCACAGCGCGAAGTAGTCACCGCCCATTCCGCCGTGCTCCTCGGGGACCGGCAGCCCGAACAGACCCATCTGGCCCATCGCCCGCACCAGCGGGTACGGGAATTCTTCGCGCTCGTAGTAGTCACCGATGACCGGAGCGACTTCCTTGCGGGCGAAGGTCTGCACGCTTTCGCGCAGGGCTTCGTGCTCTTCGCTGAGCCGGTGGTCCACCATTGCTAGGCCTCCTCTTGAGCGGCAAGGACAGCCAGCGGCTGGTCGAGGCCGACCGACTGCCCCTTCCTGGCGTGCACCTCGGCGACAACGCCGTCGATCGGCGCGGTGACGGTGTGCTCCATCTTCATCGCCTCGACGACGAACAATCGTTGTCCGCGGTGAACTGCTCGGCCGGGCGCGACGTCCGCGACCAGCACCGTGCCGGGCATCGGGCTGGTCACCACGCCATCCGACCGGCCACTGCTGGCGCCCCGATCGGCGAGCAGCCGGTGTTCGGCGAGCGCCCAGGTCTGGCCGTCGGCGGCGAGCCAGGTGGTTCCGTCGACGTGCGCGTAGCGGTAACGGCGGGTGCGGCCCTGGTAGGTGGTGGTCAGCGTGTCGCCGTCCGCTTCGACCGAGGCCCGGTGGACCGCGGCTACCGGTGTGCCTCCGGGCTCAGTCGCAATTGAAACCGCGGCGTCTCGGGGCCGGCCTTGGAGGCAAACGCGCACCTCACCGCCCGTTGCGGCGAAGCGCCAGGTGCTCCAGGCCGGTTCGCCCAGGCGCCAGCCGTCGGGGACGTCCCACGGGTCGATGACCGGACCGGTCGGCTCGCCGGCGAGCAGCCGCTCCAGGGCCGCTGCGACGTAGACGTCGTCCGGGGTCGTGGCGCTTTCGGCGATGAGGGAGTCCAACTCGCGCTCGACGAGCCCGGTGTCCAAGCGTCCGGCCAGCACGTCCTCGTGGCGCACCAGCGCGCGCAGGAAAGCGATGTTGGTGTGCAGGCCCAGGACCGCGGTGTCGGCGAGTGCTGCGTCCAGGCGGCGCAGGGCATCGGCTCGGCTCGGCGCCCACGCGATGACCTTGGCCAGCATCGGGTCGTAGTCCGATCCCACGCGCCCGCCCGCGCGCACCCCGGAATCGACCCGCACACCCGGGCCGGACGGCTCGTGCACGGCCAGGACGTCCCCGCCGGTCGGGAGGAGGTTGCGGGTCGGGTCCTCGGCGTAGACCCGGGCCTCCACGGCGTGGCCGTCGATCGACAGGTCCTGCTGCGCCCACGGCAACGGCTCGCCCGCGGCGACCCGGACCTGCTGTTCGACGAGGTCGACGCCGCGTTCCCCGCCGGCCGAAGTGACCAGCTCGGTGACCGGGTGCTCGACCTGCAGCCGGGTGTTCATCTCCATGAAGAAGAACTCGTCGGGACGGTCGGCGGAGACGATGAACTCGACGGTGCCCGCGCCGACGTAGCCGACCGAGCGCGCCGCGTCGACCGCGGCGGCCCCGATTCCGGCCCTGGTCGCGGTGTCCAGCAGCGGCGACGGCGCCTCTTCGATGATCTTCTGGTGCCGCCGCTGCAAGCTGCACTCGCGCTCGCCGAGGTGCACCACGTTGCCGTGCGCATCGGCCAGCACCTGTACTTCGATGTGCCGCGGCCGGGTGACGAAGCGCTCGACGAACAGCGTGTCGTCGCCGAAAGCCGACCTCGCCTCCCGGCGCGCGGAGGCGATCTGGTCGTCCAGGCAGGACTCGTCGTGGATCAGCCGCATGCCCTTGCCGCCGCCGCCCGCGGAGGGCTTGAGCAGCACCGGGAATCCGATCTCGATCGCGGCCGCGTGCAGGTCGGCGTCGGTCATGTCGGGCTCGCCGCGGCCGGGCACCACCGGTACACCGGCCGCGGACACCGTCTGCTTGGCGCGGATCTTGTCGCCCATCGACTCGATCGCGCCGGCCGGCGGGCCGATGAACGCGATGCCCGCCTGCGCGCACGCCTCGGCGAAGCCCGCATTCTCGGCGAGGAACCCGTAGCCGGGGTGGATCGCCTGGGCACCGGTGCTGCGCGCGGCGTCCAGGATGCGCTTGCCGTCCAGGTAGCTCTCGCTCGCCGGGCTCGGTCCGATGTGGATCGCCGTATCGGCCTCGACCACATGCCGCGCGTTGCGGTCGGCGTCGCTGAACACCGCGACGGAGCGGATCCCCAGCCGCCGCAGCGTCCGGATCACCCGCACCGCGATCTCGCCCCGGTTCGCCACCAGCACCGTGTCGAAGTGCTGCATCGTCATCCCTTCACCTCGCCGGAGGTTGTCGATTTCGCGCGAAATCGGCGCACATCACATCCGGAAAACGCCGTAGGAGATCGGTTCCAGCGGCGCGTTGGCGGCCGCCGAGATGGCCAGACCGAGGACCGTTCGGGTCTGCTTCGGGTCGATGACGCCGTCGTCCCATAGCCGGGCTGTCGCGTAGTACGGGTGGCCCTGGTGCTCGTACTGGTCCCGGATCGGCTGCTTGAACGCCTCCTCGTCCTCGACCGGCCAGTGCTCGCCGCGGGCGTCGAGCTGGTCGCGGCGAACCGTAGCCAGCACCGAGGCCGCCTGCTCGCCGCCCATTACCGAGATCCGCGCGTTCGGCCACATCCACAGAAACCGCGGCGAGTACGCGCGGCCGCACATCGAGTAGTTGCCCGCCCCGAACGAACCGCCGATGACGACGGTGAACTTGGGGACTCGGGCGCAGGCCACGGCGGTGACCATCTTCGCGCCGTGCTTGGCGATGCCGCCCGCCTCGTACTCCTTGCCGACCATGAAGCCGGAGATGTTCTGCAGGAACACCAGCGGGATGGAGCGCTTGTCGCACAGCTCGATGAAGTGCGCGCCCTTGAGCGCCGACTCACTGAACAGGATCCCGTTGTTGGCGATGATGCCGACCGGGTGCCCGTGAATCCGGGCGAAGCCGGTCACCAGCGTCTGGCCGTAGTCGTGCTTGAACTCGGCGAATCGGCTGCCATCGACGATCCGCGCGATCACCTCGCGCACGTCGTACGGGGTCCGGCTGTCGGTCGGTACCGCGCCGTAGAGCTCGTCGGGGTCGACCGCCGGGGCCTCGACCGGCGCGACGTCCCACGGCCGGGGTTCGCGGGGGCCAAGCGTGCTGACGATGGAGCGGACGATGCGCAGCGCGTCGGCGTCGTCGACGGCCAGGTGGTCGGTGACGCCCGAGGTGCGTGAGTGCAGTTCGCCGCCGCCCAGCTCCTCGGCGCTCACCTCGGCGCCGGTCGCGGCCTTCACCAGCGGCGGACCGCCCAGGAAGATGGTGCCCTGGTCGCGGACGATCACCGCCTCGTCGCTCATCGCCGGGACGTACGCACCACCCGCGGTGCACGACCCCAGCACCGCGGCGATTTGCGGGATGCCGCGCGCCGACATCGTCGCCTGGTTGTAGAAGATCCGGCCGAAGTGCTCGCGGTCCGGGAACACCTCGTCCTGCCGGGGCAGGAACGCGCCCCCGGAATCCACCAGGTACAGGCACGGCAAGTTGTTGTGCAGTGCGACTTCCTGCGCGCGCAGGTGCTTCTTGACCGTGATCGGATAGTAGGTGCCGCCCTTGACGGTGGCGTCGTTGGCCACGACTACGCATTCCCGCCCGGACACCCGGCCGATGCCGGTGATGATGCCCGCCGACGGCGCCTCGTCGTCGTACAGGCCGTGGGCCGCCAGCGGGGAAAGCTCCAGGAACGGCGAGCCGCGGTCGAGCAGTGCGTCGACCCGGTCGCGCGGCAGCAGCTTGCCGCGTTCGACGTGCCGGATCCGGGCCTTCTCCGGCCCGCCCAGCCGGGCGCGGCCGAGCTGGGTGTTGAGGTCGTCGACGAGTCTGGCGTGCTGCTCGGTGTGGCGGGCGAAGTCCGCCGAGTCCGGGTCCACGGCCGTGCGCAGGAGGGGCGCATCCATGCGGGCACACCTTCCAACCGAAGTTAGTCATCGTTAACAGAACCGATGTTAACGATGACTAACGGGTTTCGTCTAGTATCGACGTCGATGCCCACCGAAGCCGCCAAACCGTCCCGTCGCGAGCAGATCCTCGCCGCCGCGGCGGAGAAGTTCGCGCGGTTCGGCTTCCACGGCGTCGGCATCGACGACATCGGCGCCGCCGTGGGCATCTCCGGGCCCGCCCTGTACCGGCATTTCCGCAGCAAGGACGCGATGCTGGCGGAGCTGCTCACCGGGGTCAGCGACCGCCTGCTGCTCGGCGGGCAGGACCGGGTGGGGGCCGCCGCGGACCCGCGTGACGCGCTGGACCGGCTGGTGCGCTGGCAGGTCGAGTTCGCGCTGTCCAACCCGGCGCTGATCACCGTGCAGATGCGCGACCTGGACAGTCTCACCGACACCGACCGGCACAAGGTGCGTGAACTGCAACGCAGCTACGTCGAGGTCTGGGTGGACGTGCTGTGCCGGATCCGGCCGGACCTGGCGCGCGCGACCGCCCGCGCCGCCGCGCATGCGGTGTTCGGCCTGATCAACTCGACGCCCTACAGCGCCCATCTCGACGCCGACGACATGTCCCACCTGCTGCGCGAGATGGCCCTCGGCGCCATCGAACACGCGGCCTGAGCCGTCCTCGCGCCATCAGCGAGGTCTCGAACGGATCCGCGATGCGGACTGCACCGAAGCCGAGCACGCAGCCGCGACGCTGGGCGACCATCGCGACGCGCGGCGGATCGGCCGGCCGAGCGCCCGCTGCCGGGTGACCAGCACCGTCAGCCCCGCCGCGTCTCAGGACTGGCCGAGCGGCGACCGGCGCCGCCTGGAGTCGGCCGATTGCGGGCGGTGGGAGGTGGGTAAAGACTGGACGGGCTACGGCCGGGCAAGGTGCCACCGCAACGGTGCAGGAGGCGGGCATGGCCACAGCGAGAATCGAACCCACGGAGATTCCGACGCGGGCCCGCTTCATGCGACGGCCACTCAAGGGCAAGCGTCTGGTGCCGTGGCTGCACACCACGGATCCCAAGGAAATCGGGATCCTCTACCTGATCGCGTCGTTCTCCTTCTTCCTCGTGGGCGGCGTGATGGCGATGCTGATCCGCGGCGAACTCGCGGCGCCCGGCCTGCAGTTCCTATCGCAGGAGCAGTACAACCAGCTGTTCACCATGCACGGCACGATCATGCTGCTGTTGTTCGCTACGCCGATCATATTCGGTTTCGCCAACATCGTGCTGCCACTGCAGATCGGGGCGCCGGACGTGGCGTTCCCGCGGCTGAACGCGCTGTCCTTCTGGCTTTTCCTGTTCGGCGGGCTGATCGTGCTGAGCGGGTTCGTGCAGCCCGAGGGAGCGGCCGACTTCGGCTGGACCGCGTACACGCCGCTGTCCCGCGGGCTATTCAGCGCGGGCCCGGGCGGCGACCTGTGGGCGGCCGGGCTGATCCTCAGCGGCCTGGGCACGATCCTCGGCGCGGTCAACATGATCACCACGCTGGTGTGCCTGCGGTGTCCCGGCATGACGATGTGGCGGATGCCGATCTTCTGCTGGAACATCCTGGCCACCAGCCTGCTGGTGCTGATGGCGTTCCCGATCCTGGCCGCGGCGCTGTTCGGGCTGCTGATCGACCGGCACCTCGGCGGACACGTGTTCGACCCGGCCAACGGCGGGGCCATCCTCTACCAGCACCTGTTCTGGTTCTTCGGTCACCCGGAGGTCTACATCGTGGCCTTGCCGTTCTTCGGCATAGTCACCGAGATCCTCCCGGTGTTCAGCCGGAAACCGCTGTTCGGCTACACCGGTCTGGTGTTCGCCACGCTGATGATCATGTGGCTGTCGGTGCTCGTGTGGGCGCACCACATGTTCGCCACCGGCGCGGTACTGCTGCCGTTCTTCTCGTTCGCCACGTTCCTGATCGCGGTGCCGACCGGGATCAAGTTCTTCAACTGGATCGGCACCATGTGGCGCGGCCAGCTGACCTTCGAGTCGCCGATGCTGTTCGCGGTGGGGTTCATGGTGACGTTCCTGCTGGGTGGGCTGACCGGCGTCCTGCTCGCCGCGCCGCCGCTGGACTTCCACATCACCGACACCTACTTCGTGGTCGCGCACTTCCACTACGTGCTGTTCGGCACGATCGTGTTCGCGGTGTTCGCCGGGATGTACTTCTGGTTCCCGAAGATGACCGGCCGGATGCTGGACGAACGGCTGGGCAAGCTGCACTTCTGGTTGACCTTCGTCGGTTTCCACATGACGTTCCTGGTGCAGCACTGGCTGGGGGCCGAGGGGATGCCGCGGCGCTACGCCGACTACCTCCCGTCCGACGGCTTCACCACGCTGAACGTCGTGTCGACCATTGGCGCATTCGTGCTGGGCGCTTCAATGCTGCCGTTCCTGTACAACGTGTTCACCAGCTACCGCTTCGGCACGGTGGTCACCGTGGATGACCCGTGGGGACACGGGAACTCGCTGGAGTGGGCCACGTCCTGCCCGCCACCGCGGCACAACTTCACCGCGCTGCCGCGCATCCGGTCAATCCGGCCAGCGTTCGAGCTGCACTACCCACACATGATCGAGCGGATGGACATCGAGGCCCACGCGAGCCTGCGCCGTGCCGAGAACTCGTGATCACCGGATCCACCCGGTAGGCGGCTTAGCGCATATCACTCAATATGAAAATTATTCACAGTTGGTATGGTATTCGGGTGGCAGCAGAGATCCCCCGCCCCGGTGTCGCGTTCCTGCTCACCCAGCTGGGCACGCACGCCGCGATGGAGTTCGGCGGCCGCGTCGGCGCGCTCGACCTGACCCCGCCCCAGGTGGGCATGCTGCGGATGATCGCCGCACGGCCCGGGCTGAGCCAGCAAGCGTTGGCCGGGGCCCTCGGGATGCTGCCGAGCAAGGTCGTCTCGTTCGTCGACGACCTGGAGGATCGGGGCCTGGTCACCCGCACCCGCAGCACCCGCGACCGCCGGGTGCACGAACTGACCCTCACCCCCCAGGGCACCGAACTGCTCGGCAAGGTCCGCGCCATCACGGCCACCCACGAAGCCGACTTCTGCCAGGCCCTCGACCCCGACGACTACGCGCGGCTGCACACCCTCCTGGAGCGCCTGGCCGAAAGCCACGGCCTGACCCCGGGCGTTCACCCGGGCTACCGCACCATCCGCTGACCCGGCAGCCCGCCAGGATCAGTCGAAGCCGACGATCAGCAGAGAGCAACCGGCGGCCCACGTTGTGTTGCGTGACGTTTCCGCATCCTTCACATTTGCCAGAGTGCACAGTGGAACCGCGGCGCGGGTGTGCAGGGTGCACCCACGAAGTCCACTATGGACACTGAGTTTTCCTTGCCGCCTCGGCCGAACGGTCGACAGCGACGTGGCGCGCTTCATAATCGTTTCAGGAACACCGACGCGCTGGGCTAGTGTTGAGGAGCCTGGGAGCGCCACCGACAGCCGACTTCCTGAATCGTTTCCTCGAACACCGGAATGTGACGCGCGCCGCCGCGCGCCCGGACGGCGAGGAAAACGACAACCCGAACCAATCCGGCACGTTTGATTCAGGGGAGACTTCCTTGCCCATTGCCCTGTTGGCCCTGGCCATCGCCGCATTCGGGATTGGAACGACCGAGTTCGTGATGATGGGCCTGCTGCCCGATGTCGCCACCGACCTGCACGTGTCGATCCCCGACGCCGGTGGCTACATCTCGTTGTACGCCCTCGGCGTGGTGATCGGCGCGCCGCTGCTGACCATGCTCGGCATGCGCACCCGGCGCAAGACCATGCTGCTCAGCATGCTGGTGCTGTTCACCGTGGGGAACCTGTGCTCGGCGTTCGCGCCGACGCACGGTCTGCTGCTCTGCGCCCGATTCCTCGCCGGCCTGCCGCACGGCGTGTTCTTCGGCGTCGGCGCCGTGGTCGCCGCGGGCCTGGTCGCCGCCGACAAGCGGGCCCAGGCCATCTCGATGATGTTCATCGGCCTGACCGTGGCCAACATCGTCGGCGTGCCGGTCGGCACCATGCTCGGCCAAATGCTCGGCTGGCGCTGGGCGTTCGGCCTGGTCGCCGTGATAGGCGTCATCGCGCTGGCCGCCGTCGCGGCACTGGTGCCCAACCAGCCCAGGCCCACCGACGTCAGCGTGCGCGGCGAGCTGCGCGCGTTCCGCCGCCCGCAGGTCTGGCTGGCCTTCGCGGTCGTGGTGTTCGGCTTCGCCGCAACCTTCTCCTTCTACAGCTACATCAAACCGGTGCTGACCGATGTGACCGGCTACACCCCGACCGCGGTCACCCTGCTGCTGGCGCTGTTCGGCGTCGGGATGACTGTTGGCACCGCGGTGGGCGGGCGACTGGCCGACCGAGCCCCGATGAAGACGCTGTACGTCTTCCTCGGCGCGCTGGCGGCCAGCCTGGCGCTTTTCGTGGCCACCTCACACAGCATGGTGCTGGCGCCGATCACCGTGTTCCTGATCGGCGCGACCGGCTTCGCGGCGATCCCCAGCATCCAGGCGCGGATTCTGGACCAGGCCAAGGAGGCCCCTGCGCTGGGTTCGGCGAGCATCCAGTCGACCTTCAACATCGCCAACTCGCTGGGCGCCTATCTCGGCGGCCTGGTGATCGCGGCCGGGTTCGGGCTGACCGCACCGAGCTGGGTCGGTGCCCTGCTGGCGGTGGTCGGCTTGGGCTTCGCGCTGGCCTCCGGCTGGCTGGACCGCCGGCGGCAGCGGTCGGAGATCCTCGTTTCGCACCGCGCAGCGCAGCCGACCGAGGCGGCTGAGATCGGCTAGCCCAGGCCGAGCGCAGCGAATACGGTGGCTGCGGAGCGGGCACCCGTCCGCGACCCGGCACTCGCGGACACCAATCCGACATCGGCGGAGGAAAACACCCACATGACACAGGTTCCGAACATCCCGCTGAACACCGGCGCATCGATGCCGCAGCTCGGTTACGGCGTCTTCCAGGTCCCGAACGGCGAGGTGGTCGACCCGGTGCTGGCAGCGCTGGAAGCCGGGTACCGCAGCATCGACACCGCCGCGGCGTACGGCAACGAGGAGGGCGTGGGCAAGGCCATCGCCGAGTCCGGCATTCCGCGTGCGGAACTGTTCATCACGACCAAGCTCTGGAACGACGACCAGGGCTACGACCGCACACTCAGGGCCTTCGACGAGAGCCTCGCCAGGCTTGGGCTCGACTATCTCGACCTCTACCTGATCCACTGGCCAGTGCCTACCCGGGACAAGTATGTGGAGACCTGGAGGGCGTTCGAGGAGCTGCACGCCGACGGCCGCGCCAAGGCCATCGGCGTGTCCAACTTCAAGATCCCGCACCTGCGCCGGTTGTTCGAGGAGACCGACGTGGTCCCCGCGGTCAACCAGGTCGAGCTGCACCCGAACCTGACGCAGCCGGACCTGCGGGCTTTCCACTCCGAGCACGGCATCGTGACCGAGCCGTGGAGCCCGTTGGGACGCAACAGCGGGCTGCTCAGCGACGCCGCGCTGTCCGCGCTGGCGGAAAAGTACGGCAAGTCGGCCGCGCAGGTCGTGCTGCGCTGGCACATTCAGCTCGGCAGCGTGACGATCCCGAAGTCGGCGACGCCGTCGCGGATCAGGGAGAACATCGACATCTTCGACTTCGAGCTGGCCGACGACGACATGGCGGCGATCAGCGCCCTGGAGACCGGCCAGCGCATCGGCCCCGACCCGGAAACCTTTACCGGCTGACCCACGGCCACAGCCCGCCTCGCCGATCTCTCGGTGGGGCGGGCTTTTTCGTGTCCGGACACGCAATTACCGACTGTTGTCAGACATGAGACGCGGGTGATCGAAAGCGGATTCTCGCTTGTCAATTCGCGCATTGTTGGCGTTCAAAGGGACAGGACCATATTGACGGAGCCGATCTTGGATCTTTAGATCTACGCCGAGTTTCGACAAGATGTCTGACAACCAGCAGGTGATTTCTGACATGAAACCGCCGTGGAGGAACCCCGTGCGCACAACGCTCGTCGGCACCACATCCCTGTTGCTCGCGCTGGTGCTGCCGAGCACGGCGCCGGCCGCCGCTCCCGGGCCGAACGACTGGCAGCTCGTCGGGGAAGGGATCACCTCGGGCATCAGCGGGATCGCCGTGGCGGACTGCGAACGGGGCCCGGCGGACGCGATCATCGTGCGGGACAACAAGAAACCCGGCGAGAACCGGGCGGCCAGGGTCTCGCTGCGGCACGGCCGCGTCACCCACGTGCAGCCGTTGAACTGGAACGGCGATTTCCCCGTCGACCTGGAGGCGATCGACTCGATTCCCAGCTCGCCGGGGGAATTCGTCGCGCTGGCGAGCAGCGGCCGGGCGTTTCACATCCAGGCGGAGCGTCACGCCGTGACCGTGCTGGGCGCCGTCTCGCTGCCGCACGGTGCCGACGGCGACAATTACGAGGGCTTCGCGCTGGCGTCGATCGCCGGGCGGCTGGTCGCGGTCTGGGCCGACCGCGGTCAGGACGACCGGCCCGCGACGGTGTACGCGGCCGAGTTCGACGCGCAGCACCTGCGCTTCGGCACGCCGCAGTCGCAGCCGTTCCGAGCGCCCTTCCCGACCGCGCACGTTCGGCACGCATCCGATCTCAAGGTGTTCGGGGACGGGCGGATCGTGGTGTCATCGGCCTCCGACCCGGGCGACGACGGACCGTTCGAATCCGCGATCTACGTCGCCGGAACCGTGCGGTTGGACGGGGATGCGCTGCGGTTGACCACCGAGCGGGCCCCGAAGAAGCTCGCCGAATTCCCGAGCCACAAGGTCGAAGCGCTCACCGCCTACGACCACGGCCTCTTGCTGGGCACTGACGACGAGAACGCCGGCGGCTCGCTCCGATTCGGGTCATGACGACGCAACCGGGCTGAAACCCGGCTCATCGCCCGGAATCGCTCAGGCGATCTGGACCCGGGGCTGGCGGGCGAGGCTGCGCAGGACGTTGCTGCCGGAGCGCAGCGAGGCCACCTGGCTGCGGGTCGCCAGCCACTTCGGGAACTTCGCCAGGCGTTGCAACGGGGTGCTGCGTTGCGCCGAGGTCAGTGCCGCGGTGCGGGAAACCTTCAGCGCGCGGGGCCGCCTCTCCTGTTCGTACGCCCGCAACAGCCCCTCCGGGCTTCCCTCCACATTGGACAGGAATTGGGTGAGCAACCAGGCGTCCTCCAACGTCTGGTTGGCCGCCTGCGCCACGGCGGGCGGCATCGCGTGCACCGCGTCGCCCAGCAGCGTGCTGCGCGGGCCGCCCCACACCTGCGGCACCTTGTGCCGGATGTGCGGGAAGAATCCGAGATCGTCGTCGGTGACCGAGGCCAGTAGGTCCTCGACCGGCTCGGGCCAGCCGCGGAAGACCTGTCGCAGCTCGGCGACCGACAACACCGGGTCGCCGTCCTTCCAGGGCACGTCGAACCACCAGTGCAACAGCCCGTCGCCGGTCGGGATCAGCCCGCAGTGCGCGTTGCGGCCGGCGATGTTGAGCGTCATGTGCCCGTGCGCGATGGGCAGTTCGCTGCTGGTCAGGCCCTGCCAGCTGGCCCAGCCGGTGGGCCGCGCCGGGTCGCCGCCCAGCACCTCGCGGCGCACCACCGAACGCTGCCCGTCGGCCCCGATCACCACGTCGCCGGTGACCGAGCTGCCATCGGCGAACTCGACGACGACGTGGTCCGGATGCTCGATGACGCCGGTGCAACGGCGGCCGAAATGCAGCACACCCGGGGGCAGGGCCGCGGCCATTTCCGCGATCAGCCTGCGGCGGGGGATCTGGACCGTCGGCGATCCCAGGCGCTCGGTGACCTCGCCGAGGTCGGCCTCCCAGAGCAGCCTGCCGGTTTCGGTGACCGAGCGGAGGCTGTGCAGCGGGCGGCCGGCGGCTTCGATGTCGACACCGAGTTCACGCAGCGCGGCGGTGCCGTTACTCCACACCGTGATGCCGGCACCCGTGGTGCGCAGGGCCTCCGCGTGCTCGAAGACCTGCACCTGATGGCCCTTATCGATCAACCCATTGGCGATGGCGAGTCCCCCCACTCCGGCCCCGATCACGAGAACCCGCATCGTCTCCATCCGTCATCCCCGACGCCGATTTTCCACGGTGATTTTATCCACTCGACCGGATGTACCGAATTGTCCTTCGTCACACGCGGTGAACAGCCGGCGATCAGGGCAAACCGAACGATTACCCACACGGTGGAGGCTTGCTCGCATTCGCAAATTAGGGCGCGATCATGGGCCCGCGTGTCGCACCCTAATTCCGCGCAGACCACATCGGCAGCCTGCTGCGCGACCAATGCCTGCGCCGAGGGGTGGGGGATCCGGGGGTTGAGCGATTTCAATGGAAATCACACAGCCCCCGGCACGGGTCCGCTCAGGCGGCTTCCAGGAATCTTCCGGCGACCAGGCCAGCCTCGTCAGCCCCGTCGAACCGCACCCAGAGGACGGGACCGTCGAAGACCTCAGGGAGACCGGTGGCGGTCTCCACCACCGTGCCGAACTGATCACGGAACCGGCCGAACGTGGCACGCACCCGCGCACCTGGTTCAAACGGGCTCGATGACTGCTCCATGAGGGGGGACGTTACGTGTCCGCGGGCCACAACGGAAATCGCCTCCACGTCACACCCGCTTCACCGCGCTGACCTGCAACGTTCGCCGAAATGGCAGGATGTCGGGCAGCGGCGCTGCGCGGCAGTGACCGGCACCACCTGGCGGAGGGAACCGATGCGGACCATCAAGCGGCCGGGCGAGCACGAGCTGGAGGTGAAGAAGTCTCGGTTCCGGTGCGCGCTGGCCCGGGTGACCACCGAGGCGGCGGCACGGGAGTTCATCCAGCAGCGCCGCAGGCTGCACCACGATGCCCGGCACCACTGCTCGGCGTTCGTCCTCGGCGACTCCGGCGAATTCCAGAAGTCCAGCGACGACGGCGAGCCGGCGGGCACCGCGGGCGTGCCGATGCTGGAGGTGCTTCGCCGCAACGAGATCACCAACGCGGTCGCGGTGGTGACGCGGTACTTCGGCGGGGTGCTGCTCGGCGCGGGCGGCCTGGTACGTGCCTACGGCGGCGCGGTGTCGGCCGCGCTGGACCACGTCGGGCTGGTCGAGCGGCGTCCGGTCCGCACCGTCACGACCACGGTCGACTACCTGTTGGCCGGGAAGCTGGACAACGACCTGCGCTCGGCCGGTTACCAGGTTGCCGACACCGACTACCAGGACGCCGTCCGCTTCCGGATCAACGTCCCGGACTACGGGGTGGACGACTTCCGCACCTGGCTGGCCGAGGCCACGGGCGGTGCCGCGCAGGCGACCGTCGGCGAGCTCGGCTATGCCGAGATCGAATCCTGATCGGCTGGGGCTGGTAATCAGGCCTGCGGCGCCGGGCACTCACCGACGCGCACGGGAGTCCGCCGTGGACGTTCCGAAGAGGCGGTCGAGGTGGTAGTCGATGGCGCCGATCGCCGCTTCGCCGGTGCGGTGGCCCAGTAGCAGGCCGACCGACAGGCCGTCCGGGATGAGCAGCAGCGCTTCGGCCTCCCGCTCCGGGTCCCGGTCCGCGGGGAGTTCGCCGGACTCCTGCGCGGTCCGGAGTTCGGCGGCCACCCAAGCCTCCAACTGCGGCCACCACTGGCGGTAGTCCTCGGCGAGTTCCGGTGCGCCGAGCGCGCGCAGGAAGAACGCCACGTGGGTCAGGTATTCCATCCGGCTGTCCTCGGACAGCGCCAGCATTTCGAGCATCAAGGTCCGCAGCACGACCCTCGCGTTCGGCTGCGTCGACTCGCTCTCCAGTCGCTGCCGGATCCGCTGCGCCGCGCGGTTGTTCACGTGGTTCATCGCGAAGGTCAGCATCTGGTCCTTCGACTTGAAGTAGTGCTGCACCGCCCCCATCGAGACGCCCGCTTCCGCGGCGACGTCGCGGAGGCTCACCGCCTCCAGGCCGCCCCGACTGGCCAGCCGCATCAGCGCCTCGGCGATCTGGATTCGCCGGGCCTCGTGGTCCACCTGCTTCGGCACGCTCCGCCTTTCCAATGCAAATGCATTGCAAACCATCGCAACCCCGGTTTACCATGCACTTGCATCGTAACCCTCCGTGTCCACGAAGGCCGATTCACGCTACTGGGGAGTCCATGACCGCCCTACAACACGCGCCCACCTCCAGCCGGATCGCCGCGATAGACGTCGTCCGCGGCCTCGCCATCCTAGGCACGCTGGGTACCAACATCTGGATCTTCACCGACCCGGACGGACCCGCCGGGCTGCTGACCGTGGTGGAGACCGGGACGATCACCGCGAACGTCGAGGCGGCGATCCGATTCCTGGCCAACGGCAAGTTCCTGGCCCTTCTCACGCTGCTGTTCGGCATCGGGCTGGAGCTGCAGTACCGGTCGGCGCTGCGACGTCGCGGGCGTTGGCCCGGCTGGTACCTGTGGCGGGCGGCGCTGCTGTTCGGCGAGGGCCTGATGCATTACGTGCTGATCTTCGAGTTCGACGTGCTGATGAGCTACGCGGTGACGTCGATGCTGGTGGCATACCTGATCGGCCGCAGCGAACGGGTGATCCGGGGCTGGACGGTCGCGACGGTCTCGCTGCACGTCGCATTTCTCAGCGTGGTCACGTTCGGCCTGCTCACCGGGCACGCATCGATGAACGGGACGCATTCGGACCGGTACGCCTCGGGCAGCTACTTGGAGCAGGTCCTCGCGCGGCTCACCGGCTGGGGTGCCTTCCGGGCGGAGGCCATCTTCATCATCCCGATGTCGGTGGCGCTGTTCCTGATCGGCGCCCGGTTGTATCGCGCGGGCGTGTTCGCGCCCGAGGGGCAGCGGCTGCGGAACCGGCTGATGCTGTTCGGATTCGGCGTCGGCGTGCCGTTGAACCTGGTCACGGCGTACGCGGGGCCGGATTGGTTCATGGTGGACCGTTACCTGCTGCCGCCGACCATCGCGCTGGGCCTGCTGGGCCTGATCCCCGCGGTGCTCGGTGCGATGCGCGGCGCTCCGGGGTTCGTGCGGCGGGGCCTGACTGCGGTTGGCCGGACTGCGTTGTCCTGCTACGTCTTCCAGAACCTGGTCGCGACGATCCTGTGCTACGGCTGGGGATTCGGCCTCGCGGTGCGCTTCGACTGGGCCCGCCCGTGGTGGGTCATCGCGGCCTGGGCGGCGATCTGCGCGACTTTCCTGACCCTGTCGACGTGGTGGCTGCGCCACTTCGAACGCGGCCCCCTGGAAGCGGCGTGGAACTGGGCTTACCGCCTCCCACAACGGAAAAAGACCCCGGAGTCCATCGACGGCCGGTCACCGCGCGATATCAGTCGATGCTGATCTCCGGCACGTCCTCGATCTCATCTATCCCTCCGCGCCTTCGGAGCCGATCCGGATTCGCGACGCCGCGAGGTGGGGCCGGCGTTAGAAAGCCGTTGCCCCCGTTAGTGTTTCAGCGATTTCTGGGCAGTACCCTGGCGCGGCTGGATCGTCGATCAGGAGGTTCGCGTGCGCTCACTTCTCCTCGCCTGCACCATCGTCGCCGCGCTGGCGTTTCCGGCGCATGCCACTGGAGAGGAGTCGCTGGATCCGCTGCTTCGGTCGGCCGCCGAGCGGGTCACGACGTCGGACCAGGTGGCGGCGGCCAAGTGGGGCACCGGCCAGCCGATCGACGACCCCGCGCGCGAGCAGCAGGTACTCGACGTCGTCGGGCGCAAGTCGCTGGACTTGGGCATCGACCCCGACGAGGCAAAGAGGATCTTCCGGGATCAGATCGAGGCCAGCAAGCTCGTCCAACGCGCCCTGCACGAGCGTTGGGCCGCCGATCCCGACGAGCAGCCCACGGAACGCCCCGACCTGGGCGAGATCCGGCCGGTCATCGACCGCCTGAACAACGAAATCCTGCAGGAGCTGCGCGATACCCGGCAGCTGCGCGAACGGCCGTCCTGCGGTGGCCGGCTGACCAGCGCCTTCCACCACACCCGCACCGACCTGCGGCTGGGCGCGCTGCACCAAACCGGGCTCGCCCGAGCGATCCCCTCGATCTGCACCGGTCCCTGACCCCGGTGGCGATCGCGTCAGTCGTCGAGGGCTTGGTACGTCGTGGTGCGGAAGTCGGCGAAGTGGGCCGGAGGCGTGGCGGAATCCATCGCGCGCTGGGTCAGCATGATGCCGATCAAGTCCTCCGCGGGATCCGCGAAGGCGGTCGTGCCGAGCCCGCCCGCCCAGCCGAACTGGCCCGGCGTGGTAGTCAGATCGACCCGGCGGACGACGACGGCTAGACCGAACCCCCACCCCGCGTCCGCGCCGAGGATCGGCTGCGCATGGATCTTCTGCTGGGCGGTCAGCTGATCCGCGACCATCAGCTCCACGGCCGGCCGGGACAGGATCCGCTCCTGCCCGGACGTTCCCTTGGCCAACAGCATCCGGTAGAAGCGCAGGTAGTCGTCGACCGTCGAGACCAACCCGCCGCCCCCGGAGGGGAACTTCGGCGCGCTGTCCCGGGGATCGTCGCGCAGCTCCAGCTCGCCGCTCGGCCCGGCCTGGTAGCTGGGCGCCAGCCGGTGCAGCTGGTCGGCGGGAACGTGGAAGCCGGTGTCGCGCATCCCGAGGGGTTCGAAGATCCGCTCCCGCAGGAAGTCCGCGAACGGCCGGCCGGTGGCGCGCTCAATCAGCACGCCCAGCACGTCGGATCCGGTGTGGTAGAGCCACTGCTCACCCGGCTGGTAGGCCAGCGGCAGGTCTCCGAGCCGCCGCATCCACTCGTCGACGGACAGGTCGGGATTGTTCGGGCCCGGGGCCAGCCCGGCCTCCGCCATCGCCTGGAAGACCGGCGGTTCGCCCGGCACGTAACCGAGGCCGAAACGGAAGGTCAGCAGGTCTCGCAGGGTAATCGGGCGGTTGGCGGGCACCGTCTCGTCGAGCGGGCCGTCGACCCGCGCCAGCACTCGGCGATCGGCCAGCTCAGGCAGCAGGCCGTCGACCGGGTCGTCCAGCCGCAGCAGGCATTCCTCCACCAGGATCAGGGACGCCACCGCAGTGATCGGCTTGGTCATCGAGGCAATCCGGAAGATCGTGCCCCGCCGCATCGGCTCAGCTCCGCCGACCGCCTGCGTCCCGAACGCCTCGATCTGCGTCTCACCCTGTCGGCTCACCAGCGTCACCAGCCCCGGCATCGCACCTCGCGCCACATAGCCGGTCATGACGTCGTGCATGCGCGCCAAGCGCGCCTTCGAAAACCCCACTGCCCCTCCTCGTTGCGCACATCTGCGCCGAAACTTCGTTCTACGGGTATCGACCCGCCTGGCGCGAAAACTCATCGGTGCCGAAGTACCCGGTCGCGGTGCGGGGCATGCAGTGGTAGAAGAACGTTCGATCAACCGAGGAGACGACGATGGTCCGACGCATGCCGCGGTGGCTGGCCCGCGCCCCGATCCCGCTGTACCGGCACGGCCTGGGGTGGTTGCTCGGCAGCCGGATCATGATGCTGGAGCATCGGGGCCGGCTGAGCGGAAAACGCCGCTACGCGGTGCTCGAAGTCCTCGACCGCGAGCCCGGCGCGCTGATCCTGGTCTCCGGCTACGGACCGAGTTCCCAGTGGTTTCGCAACGTCGGCGAGACCCCCGAGGTCCGGGTGTGGCACGGGCATGTCCGCGCCACACCGGCCCGTGCCACGGTCCTCCCGGCCGCCGAGGCTCGCGCCATCCTGGCGCGATACCGCGAAGCGCACCCCCGTACCGCGACCTCCCTCGGCAAGATCCTCGGCGTCGCCGACCTGATCGACCCGGCGCCACTACCGCCCGACATCGCCGACCGACTCCCACTGGTCCGGATCCGCCGAAGCGACTGACCGACTCGCGCGTTGTTTCAGCCGCTGTAGCAACCAAAACGAGCGGCTCGACAACACCAAACCGCCTGCCGATAGGGCACTTCGCGGTTCGATCGTCCACTGTGGCGGGTCGGGCCTCCGGGGCTTCCTTTACGGCAAGTCGACCATCGGAAACGTAGCGGTCGTGGGTGCTCTGGCAAGGACCGGTCGCGCCCGCGACATACTGACCGGGTGGGTGCGCGGACTTTGGGCCTGATCGCAACGGCGGCCGGTGGCGTGGAGCGGATTCGCCCGGCGCTGATCGAACCGGCGATGGCCCGGGGCTGGCAGGTTGCCGTGACGCTGACGCCGACGGCTGGCAGGTGGCTGCGAGCGCTTGGCGAGACCGAGCGAATCGAGCAGGTGACCGGCCTGCCGTGCCGGGTCGAGTCCCGGTTGCCCAGCGACGGCCGACCGCACCCGCCGATCGACTGCTACCTAGCGTGCCCGACGACTGCCAACACGGTGGCCAAGCTCGCCCTCGGCCTAGCCGACAACCAGGCATTGACGACGCTCGGCGAGGCGATCGGCACACCGGAAATCCCGGTGGTGGTGTTCCCGAAAATCAACATCACCCAGGTCCGCCATCCGGCGTGGAAATCGCACGTGGAAACCCTGACGGCGGCCGGGGTCCGGCTCCTGACGGGCGACGAATACTGGCGCCTATACGGTCCCAGAAACGATCAAGCCCAAGAGATCCCCTGGTCAAGGATCCTCGAAGCAGCCGAAGCCACCATCGCTTAGCCAACGGAATATGGTGACCGTCGGTTCCCGGATCAGGACTCCGGGTAAAGAATGGGCCGCCGGCTGTTCGCTTCGGCGCGAGAAAGGTGTCAAGCACTGGAGTGGTGCTTTTCCACATCCACCCATGCCGTCCGGTACGGCTGACCTACCGTTCGACGGTGCGCCGGGTCATGTCGACCGCGTGACAGCACAACAGGTCATCGGCATTTGCCCTTGAGTTCCATAGTCCGCCGCTGGCCGACCGGAAGCGTCGAAGCTCTCAGTAGGCTGAGCGCATGAGTGACATCGTGGACTTTGGTGAAGTGGTTTCCGTACTGAAAGGTCGAGCGAGGTTCGAGCCCGGTCGCCCCAACGACACGGAGATCCAGGCGGCGGGCGACTTGATGGCGATCGAGGCCACGACGACGGAGACGGCGGATGATCCGGCCGCCGCCTTCGAGCTCGGCCGCAAGCTCTACGAGGACCTGCTGGTCGCAGCCAAAGGACGGTTGCACCCCGGTGCCCTCCAGCAGATTTGCGCCGTGTCCGTCCGCGACGAAGAAGACGACTCGGTGACGTGGGCTGGTGGGATTCGTCTGGTGCTCGCCGGCTGGTTCTCCGCAGCGAACTGACGCCCGCCCGAACCACCTGTACGAGAGGCCTCTGCCCTCACCCCATCGACCCGGTACGTCGAGGGGAAGCCTGCGATGACTACAACACTGGTTGTCGAGGCCTGCCCCTTGACGCGGCCGTCAGCCCTTGTGGAGGCCGATGAGGTGAGGGCAGAGCAACCACGCGCGCACCAAGCCCCTCAACCCGCTCCAGTTATTCGACGTTGATCACCATGGCCGTGACGTTGCCTTCGGCTCCACGCTCGACCGCACTTGTGACTAGTTGGTCTGCGGATTCTTGAGGTTCCACCTGCGATGCCAACACCGCCTTGATGTCGTCAGCGGACAGGGCTTTGAACAGGCCGTCGGTGCAGAGCAGGAGTCGGTCGCCGGCCTTGCAGGACACTCCTGCGTAGTCGACATCGGCGTCGGGACCGACGCCGATCGCTCGCGTAAGCACGTACCGATGCGGATGGATCTGGGCCTGTGCTTGGCTGATCTCTCCGGCGCGCATCAAGTCCGCGATGACAGTGTGGTCCTGTGTGAGCTGGTCAAGGCGCCCGTTGCGAAGGCGGTACAGGCGTGAGTCACCTGCGTGCAGGGCCACGGCGGCAGCGTCGGTGGTGATCGCAAGGGCCACCACGGTCGTCCCCATGGTTGCCTCATCGCGGTTGGCGTGCCGCCAGACCGCATGGTTGGCCTCCTGGTAGGCGTGGAGGAGCCCTGCAATGCTGCGATCTTTAGCGAAGCTGGCGTCGAGCGTGTCGAGGACGAGTCTGCTGGCAACCTCCCCGTATGCAAGGCCACCGATGCCGTCCGCGACCGCGAACAGCCCCTCGGCGACGAGAACGGCGTCCTGGTTGATCTCGCTTCCGCCCGGGTGAGTGGTTGTCCCTGCGACAAAACTGCTGGTCACCTCGGATCCTTTCGTTTGGATGATCGGTTGCGTAGACGGACGTGTTGGACCGAGGGCGAGGGCGGCTCGGGCTTCGGCCAGGGCCTGACGGCGGTCCGCCGAGGTTTGCACGATTTCGTGATCCCACCGTTCAAGCTGGCCCGCGTCGAGATGAGCGAAGAAGCTCGTGATGTCATCGACCGCGATGCCAGCCCGGCGAAGTAAGGCAATGATTCGAGCCTGGTGCAGCTGGTCGGTCGAGTAGTAGCGGTAGCCCGACCAGGCGTCTACGGCGGCCGGTACCAACAGGCCGACGGCGGCGTAGGACCGAAGCATCTTGGCTGACAGGCCGCACTGCGACGAGAACTCGCCGATGCTCAGTAGCTCATCCACGTTTCGAGCATGACCTCTACCCGCAGGGCAGAGTCAACACGCCCAACCTCTCCACGCCCTAGCCGCCAACGCTCCAGCCCCCGCGACGCCTCACAACTCGCACACCCGCGCCAAGACAGAACCCGCAGATCTCGGTTCCATGATCGACAATGTTTGCCGTTGTTCGCCGATACCTGCCGTTAGCTGCGCGGGTGGCAATCTCAGGTTGCGCGTGCCTGCCGTTGTTTGAACGTCATCTGCGGTTGATTCTTGGCAATTTCGTAGCAACTTTTCGCGCCGGAGGCGAGGTTCTTGGCGGGCCGCGTCACGTTGGGTACCCGTGACCGGCCTGCGCGGCTCCGGTGCTTCCTCCCACCGAACGGCTTCACTGCAGAACGCGCGTTCGAGTGACGCTACCGCCCGGTGCGTCGGGACTTTGACTCGGTGACGCGTGCTTAAAGTGACCGCATGGCCGTTTGGGGGGAGGACGGCGGCCTGGTCGACTGTGATTGGCTGGGCGTCGGCGTGCACTGTTGTGGTGCCGCGGGCGACCTCGGTGGCACCGTGATGGTTCCCACTGGCCGGGCCCACGAGGCTGCTCCTGATGCGGTTGAACAGGTGTTCATACTTCGAGCATTGGCGACACAAGCCGGAACCGCATCGAACCGACGTCAGAGCATCTGAACTGAAGGTTTCCTCCGGACACACGGCCAAGTCTTTGGACTTGACGCGTCTGTATATGATTCTAGACAGAGAGTTGACTAGCCGGAGTTGCCCGGAGCGGAGCGTTGTCACCATGAAGATCGAGCTCTCCAACACCCGCACGATCACCGAAGCTGCCAAGGCGGGCGTCAGCCGGTTGGTCGCCGACGCACGCGACAGCAATGAGCCCATCGTGCTGATGAGCAACAGCCGTGCAGTCGCTGGAGTGGTCAACCTCCGACGCCTCGAGCGGTTGCAGCACCTTGAGGAAGCCGAGTCCGACTTGCGCCTGCTGGCGCTCGCCTTCTCCCGCATGTTCACCGACACCGGCGAGCGCATCACCCTCGACAGCATGCTTGCCAAGGCTGGCATCGACCGTGCCGACCTTGACGACATCGAGTGCGAGGATGAGGCCGAGGTGTGAGCGAGGTCATCCTGACTCCGGAAGCCCAAGAGGATTTCCTCGATCTTGACCAATCCGCTCGGGAGGTAGTCGCCAAGGGACTGGTCAAACTGGAGACGTCGCCCGAACAACGCGGAGCTCCACTCGGCGCGAGTCTGAAAACCTTCCGCAAGTTGGTCGTAGGCAAGAAACAATACCGGATCATCTATCGAGTTGAGTCTGACGGAACGGTTGTGATCGTCTACGTCATCGGCCCCCGGTCAGACGACGAGGTATACAAGATGGCTCGTGATCGATTGGCGCTGCGCAGGGACTCACCTGCTCGGCGCGCCGCGATCGACATTCTTGACCAGGCCTTCACGAGCTCAGAGGACTGAAGGTAGGGGACGACAACGAGTGACCAAGCCCCCTGCCAGGTGTGCACAGGTCGGCGCGTCCGCTCGTAGTCGTCAGTTGTCGTTGTTCGCCGTTGGTTGTGGCACGTGTGTGCACCACCACCGCGAGAAACTTGTCAAGCTCATACCGCCCGCAAGCGTGGTTCAGGCGGGCTGAAAGGGTGAGGTCTGACGGCAGAAACCACGCCTGAGTGATCACTCCTCACCACTCCGCGGATCGGCACTACCTCGTCCATGGACCAGAGCCAGGCAACCCGCTACGCCGCCGGAATGCAGGCCTGTGCACCGGAAGTGGCAAGCCGAACCGTTGCCCACGTGCCCAGCACTGGTCCGTTGAACTGTCCAGGAGGACCCAAAGCGCTGGCGCCGTCGGCACGGAATTCGGCGGTTCGCACATCCGCATCTCGGCGGCCTGACCGTGCTTCTGGTACTCGTCCCTCCTGGTGCTCACCGAGCTTCGGTTCATTACGGCGGCCCCTGCGCGGTTCTTGGCCGCCTGCCTTCCTTTCCGCCCCGGCCGCCGGGACCGGCCGCCAGGCCGCACGCCCGGCGTGCCCCGGCCTGGTCGGGGCTTGCATACAGCAGCAAGCTGCTCCATCAGGGCGTTACCGTGCCCGAGAAATTCGTTCGCACCTGGGAAGCGGCATACCGCGCCTACGGTCAGGCATTCGAAATCGCCTCGTTCTCCTCGGGCGGCGATCCGACCGTAGCCCAGGGGGTGTCGCTCGCCTCGCGCCACGTGGCATCGGCCTGGCGCAACCTCGCGACTGTGCAGGATTTGCCGTGGTGGGTGCTGGCAGCACTGGGATCGGCGACAGAGGCGTTCGAGTCGCAGGCAACTCTGTGGGCTGGCCGCATCGAGGCAGGCAACACCAAGGGGACGCGGTGACTGCGGTGCACAGAGGCAGCGACGGCGAGCCCTTCGCGGTGACAGTGCACCCGCGCGCCAACGTGAGGATTCGGGTGGAGGAAAACTCGGTGCTTGCTATCGAGTTCGCCCATGACTGGAAGCCACCGGTCACGGTGATCCTTTCCCACGCGGTCGCAGCGAAAACGGCGATTACGCTGATCTCCTGCGCGCTGGCGGGCGAGTGGACTCCGCCTGCCAATCAAGGCAAATCCGGGCCACGCACAGGAGAAGAGGTCCCGCCTGCCCTGCCCGAACCCGACGACCAGATCCCACGACGACGGAGATGGTGACCGTGCGCGTGTTTCGCAAGACGGCCGCGACCATCCTCGACGAGGCGGGGCCGACGGCCCGTGTGATCGCCAATCGGCTCGGGCATTCTCGGCCGTCGATGCCGCAGAACATGTACATGAGTCGCAAGGCGATCAGTCGGGAACAGCCACGCTCTGGAGACAGCGCGGACGAGCCCCTAACGCTTTGTGTTGGAACGTGCGGCGGAGTGTCTCTGCAACAAAGAACCCCAGGCCGTGTGACCTGGGGTTTTGCGTGGGGCGCCTGGGGATCGAACCCAGAACCCGCGGATTAAAAGTCCGCTGCTCTGCCAGTTGAGCTAACGCCCCGCGCGCACAAGGTTACAAGGTCCCGACGATCTTGTGCGGTACTGGTCGGAGCTTCATGCCCGATGAAGATCACACCTCGGGTTCGTTGGGTCGGCGGGGCGCCAGAGATCTCCCCGCCTTCGGCTTTGTCGTGATCGCGATCTGCGGGCCGCGACACCACTGCGCCCCAACCGGTCGTGGCCGGGAGACAGGCTCTACCGGCAGGTCACGATCCCTTTTTGAATTCTTCTCGCATCGGTTGAGCAACCACGACGGCTCGTAGGCGTCTTCGGGATCAAAGGCTCGAAACGGTTCTTGCGCTAGACGAGAGGAACGACATGCCCAACCGGACTCGGATGCTGGGTGCCATCGCCGGACTGTTCACCGGGGCGCTGCTGCTAGCTGGCTGCGGCCAGCCCGTAAGCGACTCTGCCGTGTCTCCCAGCGAGGTCGGCTGGAGCTCCCGGACACCAAGCGGCGTGGCCACCTCGGCGAGCCTGGTCGACTCGAACAACAGCGCGCAGCCAACCGGCGCGAAGTGCTCGGCCGCCGACTTCGCGGTCGACCTGAACGTCCAGCCGGGCCGCCCCGGCATCCTGCTGATGGCCGTGACGAACAGGTCGACGTGGGTCTGCTCGCTCAACGGCTGGGCCGACGTCGTACCGCAGGACATGGCGGGCACCTCGCGCCCCGACGTGCCGAGCGAGCAGGTCGAGGTTCCCGGCGCGCCAACGGAAATCAGCCTTGCCTCGGGCGAAACCGCGTTCGCCGGGGTGCGCCTCGAACTCGGCGACAAGGCTGATGACCACACCGTGGTCACCACCGGCTTCAGGGCGCACCTGCCGGGCGCCGAAGGCACGGTGAACGCCGACATCATCGGCACGGGTGGCAGCGCCTACGGTGCGGGCTACCCCGAGTTCCCGATCAAGTCGATGCAGGTCGGCAGCCTCCAGCCCAGCGCCCAGGGTGTCACCGCCTTCTGAACAACTGCGCGCGGGCCCCGGACGGCGCGACAGGACACCGACGGCTTGCGGTCATACGCTCGGAGCAGTTCCCGGGACACCTGCGGGTGCCGGTGCCTACGAATCGGCGAGTACAGACAGAATCGACATCACTTCGTACTGCGACGACAAAGGACAGATGCTCATGTTTCAGCAGCGAAGCCGACTGCTCGGTTCGATCTTCGGCTTGTGCACGGCTGCCGCGTTGCTCGTCGGTTGCGGCGGCCAGCAAGGTGCGGCACCGCCTGCCACTCAGCCGAGTTCCCCGGGCGATCAATCCGCTTCGGCCAAGCAGACGTCGGCCACCTTCGAGCCCTACACGCAGGACGCCAAGGCGGTCACCTACGACCAAGCTCAGGTGCCGCCCGGATCCCACGTCAACCTGTCCTCGCAGCGTATCGACGGCCACACCAAGATCACCCTCAACGTCGAGGGCTTGCAGCCGAACCGCGACTACGGGGCCCATGTGCACACCAAGCCGTGCGGTCCAACCGGTGAAGACGCGGGCCCGCACTTCCAGGAGAAGGCCGATCCGGTGAAGCCGTCGGTCGACCCGGCCTACGCGAACCCGCGCAACGAGGTGTGGCTGGACATCCACACCGGTCCCCATGGCGGCGGTATGGCGACCGCAGAGGGCGACTGGTCCTTCGCCAACAGGCAAGACGCCCAGTCCGTCGTGATCCATGCGACGCACACCCACACCGAACCCGGAAAGGCTGGCACCGCAGGCGATCGCCTGGCTTGCGTCAACGCCAAGTTCTGAGCCGCTTCCGCGCCGCGCGCCGGTCGGGCGGCAGGCGCGCGGCAGCCGCAACCGAGCAACCGGGGCCCCGCGGCGCAGGTCACGGCGGGAACTTCCCGGCGTCGGGGACAATGGGGCCGATGACCGTGCTCAGTTCGCCCCCCGCGCAAACCCGCCCGGCCGCGCCTGCGCTGCGGATCGGACCGCACGTGGTCGATCCGCCGGTGGTGCTCGCGCCCATGGCCGGGATCACCAACGTCGCGTTCCGCCGACTGTGCCGGGAGTATGGCGCCGGGCTTTACGTCTGCGAGATGATCACCAGTCGGGCCCTGGTCGAGCGGCACCCGAAGACGCTGGAAATGATCACCTTCGACCCGGATGAGCGCCCGCGTTCGATGCAGCTCTACGGCGTCGACCCGGTGACCATGGGCAAGGCCGTCCAGATGATCGTCGACGAGGACCTCGCCGACCACGTCGACATGAACTTCGGCTGCCCGGTCCCCAAGGTGACCCGCAAGGGCGGGGGCTCCGCGCTGCCGTACAAGCGGCGCCTGTTCGCCGAGATCGTCCGGGCCGCGGTCCGCGCGGCCGAACCGGCGGGCATCCCGGTGACGGTGAAGTTTCGCATCGGCATCGACGACGACCACATCACCTACCTCGACGCGGGCCGTATCGCCGAGGAGAACGGCGCCGCAGCCGTCGCGCTGCACGGCCGGACCGCGGCCCAGCGCTATTCGGGGACTGCGGACTGGTCGGCCATCGCCAGCTTGAAAGAGCACGTCCGGACCGTCCCGGTGCTCGGCAACGGCGACATTTTCAGCGCCGACGACGCGCTCCGGATGATGGCCGAGACGGGCTGCGACGGCGTCGTTGTCGGCCGGGGCTGCCTGGGCCGACCGTGGCTGTTCCGCGACCTGCAGGCGGCCTTCGCCGGCGAACCGATCCCATCCGGCCCGGCGCTGGGCGAGGTCGCAGGGGTCCTCAGACGGCACGCCGAGCTGCTCGCCGACCACATGGGCGAGGAGAAGGGCCTGCGCGACCTGCGTAAGCACATGGCGCAGTACCTGCGCGGGTTCCCGGCGGGTTCCGAGCTGCGCCACCAGTTCGGGCTGGTGTCCAGCCTGGCGCAGCTCGACGACCTGCTGGCCCAGCTCGACCCGGACGTGCCGTTCCCGGTCGACGCCGAGGGCCCGCGCGGGCGTCAGGGCTCGGCGGGCAAGGTCGTGCTGCCCGAGGGATGGCTGGACGACCCCGAAGACGCCACCGTGCCAACTGGCGCGGAGATCGAGCACAGCGGCGGCTGAGTGGCGGCGCCGAACGGAACGCCCCGCGTCGGGTTGAAATCCGTTGCGCGGGGCCGCATTCGCGGCCGACTGGGCGCCCTCGCTAGCGTGTCGGCCGTGCTTTTCGCGGCCGGCTGTGCCGTGGCACCAACCGAGCCCGACCCGCTGCGACTGTCCAAGCAGTACTTCGCGGACAACAACACCGCTGCCGCTCAAGGGCCCCACGCGCAACAGGAGTTCTTTCGCCGCACACAACATCCCGATTTCGCGGGCCAGGCCTGCGATCTCGGTGCGACCACTGTCGAACTCGACCCGGCACTGTCGACACTCCGGCCGGATCCGGGTTTCGCCCCGGACGGCATCCGGCCGCGCGGCGAGATCTGGATCATCGGCGTCGAGGTGACCACCCGATCGGATGGCAGCACCACCGGCCATCAGATCGGTTCGCAACACCTCGTGTTGGTCGACGATCGCATGTACGGGTTCGCGCCTTGCCCCACCGGGTAATTGATTGCACGCTCAATCGCTAGTAACGCAAATCGAGGGCGACCGCGATGAAGTTGCGATGCGGTGATAAGAAACACACACTAGTTTGCTCGTCCGTGCGGGTGGGTCCGACCCGTTTTGCTTCCACATCCACCCCTCCGCCCGGTACACATCCTAGGCAGCTGGGGGATTCGACGCGGCGCTCGTCAATTCAGACCAGGCCAGGGTCAGCCGGTTGAGCGAATTAGGGCGTCGTGCGAGTCAGTCCAGCTCAAGCGATCCGTCCCACCCGACGACACCACGGACGGGAGGTGAGTGCGATGACCGGACTGCGCAACGGTTTCGCCGGGCCGGAGCCACTACGTGACGACGACTCGGCCACCGTGCTGCCTCCCGGCCAGCGCACCCGCCAGGATCTGGCCAACGGCACCGGGATGGCGGAGCTGCACGAGTCGATCGCGAGCCTGCTGGCCTCGCGCGGCCAGTGGCGGCAGGCCTACCACCACCTGCGGTCAGCCCTGGACCTGATGTCCACCGCGAACACCCCGCGCGTGCCGGAGCAGCTGCGGCACGAGGTCAACCGGCTGCGCCGCGAGCACGCCGAGGCCCGCGAACAGAGCCTGCGGGACAGCCTGACCGCCAGCTACAACCGCCGCTACCTCGACGAACGGCTGGCCGATCTGCTCGCCGAACACGTCGGCAGCGACGACGGGCTGGCCGTCGCACTGGTCGACCTGGACTGGTTCAAGCAGGTCAACGACACCTACGGGCACCTGCTCGGCGACCGGGTCCTGCAGCGCGTCGTCGACCTGCTGCAGGAAGTGCTGCCGACCGGGGCGTTCTGCGCGCGCTACGGCGGTGAGGAGTTCGTCCTGGTGCTGCCGAGCATCGAACCGACGGCCGCCATAGCGCTGTGCGAAACGGCGCGCTCCCGCGTGGAACGCTTTCCCTGGCCGCAGATGGCGCCGGGGCTGCGAGTGACGATCAGCATCGGGGTCGCGCACGAGCACACCTCGGCCGACTCCGCTCCGGTGTCGGCCGAACAGCAGTTGATCAGCGCGGACGCACTGCTCTACGCGGCTAAACAGGCGGGGCGAAACGCGGTCGCGTACCGGACGGGAACAGAAGTCCGATTGGCCGGGATCGCGGCCTCTCGGCGTGCGGCATCTCCGCGAAGAGTAGCCGGTTACTGATCGCGAGCAAATGAAAGCACTGGGTGCATTTAAGTTTCATTTTTGCCGGTCAACTGCATAACACAGTTGGTGGTATTGGGCGAGATGACAGGTGGGATCGTGCACCGATTGTGAAGAAATTGTCGCCCACTATCGTCAGTTCGGGCGATCGGCCGTACTATCGCGGAGGCGCCGACCGATACGCGTCGGGGGGTATCGAGCGCGTCGGCGTTACTCGGAGACCGTTGGCTTTCGCAGGTGGGAGGGAAAACGCGTGCCGCAAGACCCCCGGCATGGCGAATTCGGGCACCGGCGTTCCCGCCCGGACGAGGACGCCGCCGACAACGGCACCGCCGCATCGACCGGTCGGCGTCGACGCGCACTCAGCGAAGACGGAACCGGGGGCACCCGCGTCGTCGACCTGCTCTCCAAGCACGGCAAGACCCCGGGCAACGGCTCCAACCACCGACGCGCCGCCGAACCGGAGCCGCCCCACCATCCGCAGACCCCGCAGCCGCCGCAGGCGTCGAAACCGCGCCGCGCCGCGCGACCGCCTCAAGGCACCCCCGCTGCCCCCTCCGGCCGGGCTTCCCGCCCCGAGCACCCCGAGCCGTCGGACCCGCGCGCCGGCTGGACCGCGCCAGAGGGCGCTTCGCGCCGCCCCCGCTCCGCGCCGCCGAACCGGCCCGGCACTCCTCCGCCCGCTGGGCCGCCGTCTGGCTGGACACCGCCTGCGGCGGGCTCTCGCGCCCCTCAGACGCCAAACGGCGAACCGCTACAGGGGCACCGCCGTGCTCCTGCGGACGGCCCCGCTCGGCCCGCTCCCGAGGGCCCTGCGGGCCGCGCCCGGCCGAGCCCCGGCGGCGCTGCTGCTGCCTTCGCCGGCGGTACCGCCGCGCGCAACAGCGCTCCGCCAGAGCCACCGGCGGGCCGCAACGGCGCGACGTTTGACCGATCCGCCCGCAACAGCGCTCCGGCCGAGCCACCCGCCCGCACCGGCGGTGAGCGGTCCGCGGCCGAATCGACCCGGATCACCCAGGCACTGACCGGTGATGCCGCCCCGGCCAGGCCGCCACGCCGCGCGCCGCGCCCGGCACGCCCAACACCGCCTGCGGTGGACGAAGACCTCGAAGCCACCGCCCAGCATCCGGCCGTCCCGGCGAATCCTCCGCAGGCCGAGAAGACCGCGCTGGTGACGCCGCCGAAGCAGGCCGACCAGCGACCCAAGCAGGCCGATATGACGTCGGTGGTCGCGCGGCCGAAACACGACGACAAGACCACCATGGCCAAGCCGGTGGCACCGCCGGTCGCAGACGCCGAGGAAACCGCCATCGTCGCGGCCCCGGACCTCCACGACGAGGACGAGTTCGAAGACTTCGAAGAAGATGCCGAGGTCCGCAAGAACGACATCAAGGAGATCGACGCCACGCTGGCCCGGTTCTCCGCGGTCCACGACGAGATCGCCGCCGAGGAGGCCGCCCGGCGCAAGAAGTACTCCTGGCTGCTGGGCAAGCGCCGGGAGCCGGAGCTGGGCACTGACATCCCATTCGACTTCGTCGAGGGCCGCGACGGCCAGTCCCGGATGGAGTGGAAGAAGAAGCAGCGCAAGCGCCGCACGAACCTGATCGTGATGGCGGTGGCGATGGCCGCTTCGCTGACCGTGTTCCTGACGCTCGGCATCGCCTGGGGCGCCACCACGATCTGGGGCCCGCCGTCCATCGCGGCGCTGGACCCGAACTCGGCTTCCATCAGGGACGTCGCCAAGCAGAGCGGCGACCAGAACTTCCTGCTGGTCGGCTCGGACACCCGTGCCGGGGCGTCCGCCGCCGACGGTGTGGGCACGGCGAAGGACGAGCCCGGGGCGCGGTCGGACACCACGATCATCGCGCACATTCCGGCCGACCGGAGCCGGGTGATCCTGGTGTCGTTCCCGCGCGACCTGCAGGTCAACATGCCTGCCTGCGAGCGCTGGGACTCGGCCACCGGCAAATACACCGGCGAGCAGGTGCCGGCGCGCAAGAACGTGCGACTGAACGAGGCCTACGCGGTCGGCGGGCCGCTGTGCACGACCAAGGTCGTCCAGCAGGTCTCCGGGCTGCGGGTGGACAGCTTCCTGGGCATCGACTTCCAGGGTTTCAAGTCGATGGTCGATGCGGTGCAGGGCGTGCAGGTCTGCACCGAGAAGCCGATCATCGACACCACGCTCGGAACCGTGCTTCCGCAGGCGGGCAGGCAGACTCTCACCGGTGAGCAGGCGCTGAACTACGTCCGCGCCCGGCACGTGAAGGGGGACCCCACCTCGGACTACGGGCGGATGCAGCGCCAGCAGCTGTTCCTGTCCTCGCTGCTGCGCAAGGCGATGTCCAGCCAGGTGCTGCTCGACCCGGCCAAGCTCAGCAGCTTCGTCAAGGCGGTCAGCGCGAACACCTTCGGCGAGAACGTCGGCGTGGACCGGCTGATGGACCTGGGCCAGCAGCTGCAGGGTCTGGACGCCAGTCGGGTCACCTTCATCACCGTGCCGACCACCGGCTACGCCAACGACGAAGGCATGGAGGTGCTGCGGGATGCCGACACCAAGGCACTGTTCCAGGCGATCATCGACGGCGCCCCGGTGACGGCCAATACCGAACCGGCAGCGCAGACCAGCGTGATACCCAGTGGCGGCGGTAGTGCGGTGGCGGCGAGCGGCCTGCGGCAGCAGCCGGTGGACCCGACCCAACCGGCGGACCCGAACCAGCCACCGTCCGTGCCCAACGGCCTGTCCACGGTGAACGCGGCCACCGACCTCTGCGGCTGAGCGGCGACCCGGCTCGCTGAGCTGGTCAGAGCCGCCGCGGGAACTGCTTCATCATGATCCGTTCACCGCTGGTTCACCACAGGTCATTCTGTCCGATTCCGGCTCGAAGTACTCTGGGGAGCATGCGTGAGGTCTACCAGGAACAGCTCGGCAAGCTCGCCGACGAACTAGCTTCGATGTCGACCATGGTCGGCACGGCCATGGAGCTCGCCACCAAGGCTCTCCTGGAGACCGATCTGGAGCTCGCCGAGCAGGTCATCGAGGACGACGTCCAGGTGGACGAGGCGCGGGCCCGGGCCGAGGAGCACGCCTTCGGGCTGCTGGCCCTGCAGGCCCCGGTCGCCAGCGACCTGCGCACGGTGATCTCCACCATCCACGCCGCCGAGGACCTGGAGCGGATGGGTGACCTGGCGCTGCACGTGGCCAAGTCCGCGCGCCGCCGCCACCCGAACGCGGTGCTGCCTCCGGACGTGCAGCCGTACTTCGCCGAGATGGGCCGGATCGCCGTCAAGCTCGCCGGGCGGGTCCACAGCGTGATCCGCACGCAGGATGTCGAGGCCGCGCGCGGGCTCGAAGAGGACGACGACGAGATGGACGACCTGCACCGGCACCTGTTCACCGTGCTGATGAGCCCGGAGTGGTCGCACGGGGTGGCGGCCGCGGTGGACGTGACGCTGCTAGGCCGGTTCTACGAGCGGTTCGCCGACCACGCCGTGTCGGTGGCCCGGCGAGTGGTGTTCATCGTGACCGGAAAGATGCCGACCGGCTGAGCCGTTCTCGCAGGTCACAGGCGGCTCGATCGCGGAAGTATTAATACTCGGTCTCAGTACTCGCTGTTGTGATCATCCTGTGCGATGCTCGTCCGGGTGAGAAGGTTCCGAACCGCGTCCGGCGGGGTGTGCGGTGCGTAAGAGTCCTACCGTGCACCGTAGGCGACTGGGCAACGAGCTGCGGCGACTGCGCGAAACCGCCGGCCGCACGCACCGAGAAGTCGCAGCCCACCTGGACTGCTCGCAGGGCAAGATCAGCCAGATCGAACTTGGCCGGGTGCCGGTGCGCACCTCTGACGTGCGGCTGATGGCGGAGTTCTACGGCGCCACCAGCGACCAGCTCGCGGCGCTGGTGGACCTGGCGCAGGACTCCAAGCAGCGCGGCTGGTGGCAGCAGTACCCGAGCACCGCGCAGCGCCCCGGCCTGCAGACCTACCTCGGCCTGGAGACCTCGGCGAAGGCGGTGAGCTGCTACGGCGCGGATCCGCTGCCGGAGCTGTTGCAGACCGCGGAGTACAGCCAGGCGCTGCTGACCGCCGATCCGCGCGGGCACGGATCCGACGAGCTGCAGGAGCGGCTGACGGTGATCTCCACTCGGCAGCAGCGCCTGCTCGGCGAACACCCGTTGGAGTTGTGGGCGGTGCTCGACGAGTCCGCGCTGCGGCGCGCCGTCGGTGGGCCGGGCGTGATGCGCCAGCAGCTGGAGCACCTGGTGCTGTTGGGGTATCGGCGCAACGTCACGATCCAGGTGCTGCCGTTCCGGGGCGGCGGGCACCCGTTGATGGGCGACCGGATCGCGGTGTTCTCCTTCCCCGACGACGCCGACCCGCTGGTCGTGCACCTCGGCGACTCGGCGAACTCCCGGTTCCTGGACAAGGCCGACGACACCGGCGGCTATCTCAAGGCCTTCGAGCAGGTTTGCGCCCAAGCCCTGAACCCCAAGGACTCCAGCGCCTTCATCTCCGCCGTCGCCGACGAATCACCGGCTTGATCCCATTCGGAGATCCGCAATGGACATCTGCTGAATTCCGCATACAAGGTGTCCACTGTGGTGCGATCGCTGGACACACTTGGGAATGCATGAAGGGCCCTCTTGATTGAAGTGGTCCCCTCGGCTTCACACGATCAGCCGAAGCGGCCGGAGATGTAGTCCTCGGTGGCCTTCTGAGCCGGATTGGAGAAGATCTTGCCGGTATCGTCGATCTCCACCAACTGGCCCGGCTCGCCGATCGCCCGCAGGTTGAAGAACGCCGTCTGGTCGCTCACCCGCGCGGCCTGCTGCATGTTGTGGGTGACGATGACGATCGTGTAATCCTGCTTGAGCCGCGCGATCAGGTCCTCGATCGCCAGCGTGGAAATCGGGTCCAGCGCCGAGCATGGCTCGTCCATCAGGAGCACGTCCGGGCGCACCGCGATCGCCCGCGCGATGCAAAGCCGCTGCTGCTGACCACCGGAGAGCCCGCCGCCCGGCTTGGTCAGCCGGTCCTTGACCTCTTCCCACAGGTTCGCGCCGCGCAGCGCCCGTTCGGCGACCTCGTCGAGGTGCTTGCGGTTCTTCTCGCCCGCCAGCTTCAGCCCGGCCACCACGTTGTCCCGGATGGACATGGTCGGGAACGGGTTGGCTCGCTGGAAGACCATGCCGATGGTCTTGCGGACCTGGACCGGGTCCACCTCGTTGGCGTAGACGTCCTCGCCGTCGAGCATCACCTTGCCCTCGACCCGCGCCCCCGGGATGACCTCGTGCATCCGGTTCAGCGAACGCAGCACGGTCGACTTGCCGCAGCCGGACGGGCCGATGAACGCGGTGACGCTGCGGGCGGGCACCTGGAGGGTCACGTCCTGCACGGCGTGGAACTTGCCGTAGTACAGGTTCAGGTCCTTGATATCGAGACGCTTGGCCATGAGTTCGGTACCGCCCTATTTGGTCTTGATCGCGAACAGCTTGGACAGCAGCGACGCGACAAGGTTGATCAGCATGATGACGAGCACGAGGGTCAGCGCGGCGCCCCACATCCGGTAGTCACCGGCCACCGTCGCGGTGCTGCGCTCCATGTAGATCACCAGCGGCAGCGACGCCATCTCACCGTCGAAGAGGTTGAAGCTGATCGCGTTGGAGTAACCCACGAGGATCAGCAGCGGCGCGGTCTCGCCCAGCACGCGCGCCAGGCCGAGCATCACGCCGGTGAGGATGCCGGACAGCGCCGTCGGCAACACGATGCGCAGGATGGTCTTCCACTTGGGCACCCCGAGCGCGTAGGACGCCTCACGCAGCTCGTCCGGCACGATCAGCAGCATCGTCTCGGTGACCCGCACCACCACCGGCAGCATCAGCAGCACCAGCGCCAACGCCACCGCGAAACCGCTGCGGGTGAACCCGAGGGTGGTGATCCACAGCGCGTAAATGAACAGGCCGGCGACGATGGACGGCAGCCCGCTGAGGATGTCGACCATGAACGTGGCGATCCGCGCGAACCGGGACTCCCGGCCGTACTCGATCAGGTAGATGCCGACCATGATGCCCAGCGGCACCGAGATCACCACGCACACCAGGCCTTGCAGCAGGGTGCCCATCAGCGCGTGGTAGATGCCGCCGCCGAAGTCGTTGGGCAGCAGCCCCCGGAAGGAATGCGTCCACCAGTTGGCACTGAGCACCGGCCGGAGGCCCCGCTCCAGCAGCGTCCACAGCACCCAAAGCAGCGGGATCACGGCGACCACGAAGGCCGCCGCGAACAGCGTGGTGGCCAGGTTGTTCTTGAACTTCCGCGCGAAGCCGATGCGCTGGAACGCCGGTGGGGTGGCGAGCTGCTCCACGTCAGCGGTGTCGGTTCTCATGCTTTCCCCTTACCGCTGGTGTTCTCGATCCAACGAGCGATCGCGTTCACCGCGAAGGTGATGATGAACAGCACCAGTCCGGCCGAGATGTAGGCGCCGACCTGCAGGTTGTTGTTGAACTCTCCCGAACCCAGCGCGATCTTGGAGGCGAAGGTGGCTCCGGCGTCGAAGATGCTGTAGTTCGGCGGGGCGGTGCTCATGCTCAAGATGATCGTCAGCGCGACGGTCTCGCCGAGCGCGCGCCCCAGACCGAGCATCGAGCCGCCGATGAATCCGTTGCGACCGAACGGGAACACCGTGGTGCGCACCACTTCCCACTGGGTGGCGCCGAGCGCCAGGGCGCCCTCGATGTGGATCGTCGGAGTGCGCGAGAAGACCTCGCGGCTCACCCCGGTGATGGTCGGCAGGATCATCACGGCCAGCACGATGCCGGCGGTGAAGACGTTGGCGCCGGAGTTGGTCGGCGCGTTGCCGTCGGCGAAGATCGGGATCCAGCCGAGGTTCTGGTTCAACCACACCGCGACCGGCTTGAGCACCGGCCCCAGCACCAGGTAGCCCCATAGGCCGTAGATCACCGACGGCACCGCCGCCAACAGGTCGACGATGTAGGCGAAGGGGCGTGCCAGGCCGCGCGGCGCGTACTGGGTGAGGAAAAGCGCGATGCCGCAGGAGATCGGCATCGCGATGACCAAGGCGACGATCGAGCTGGCCACCGTGATCCAGGCCAGGTCGATGATGCCGAAGCTCAGGTCGCTCGGGTTCGCGGTGTTCCACGCCCGGCTGAACAGGAAGTTCACCTGGTTGACCTGCAGCGCCGGGACGGCCCGGATCAGCAGGAAGATCCCGATCGCGGCGATGAGTGCGACCACGAACGCGCCGGATGCGGTGGCGACCGAGGAGAACACCCGGTCGCCGATGCGGAACGTCTTGCCCGCGGAGGTGTCGGGAGCGGAAATGGGTGCCTCCGGTCCGGAACTGGGTGCCGAAGCGCCCCGCGGGGCACCGGGGTCGGTGTCCGCGGGGCGCAGATCGGCTCTCGTGGAGTCGGTCACTGCTGTTTGCAGCCTCTCACTTCATCCGTTCGACTCGCAGTCCGCCCTGGTATGTGCGACCAGGGTTACTCACGAGATGGCGTTGACGGCAGTCAGTACCTTGGACTTGAAGGCCTCCGGCAGCGAGACGTAGCCGGCCTTCTCCAGCTCCTGCGGGTTGGCGTTGGCGGCGACGGTCAGGAACGCCTTGACGGCCTTCGCGGTTTCCGCGTCGTAGCCCTTGGAGCAGACGATCTCGTAGGTGTTCAGCACGATCGGGTAGACGCCTGCGGACTTGTTGCCGTAGATCGAGTCGAGGTTGACCCGCAGGTCGTTGCCCTTGCCACTGATCTCGGCGGTCTCGATGGCCTTGCCGACGTTGGCCGTGGTCAGCTCGACCGGGCCCGCGCCGCTGTCGATCTTGGCGATGCCCAGGCCGAGGTTCTTCGGGAAGGACCACTCGACGTAGGTGATGCTGCCTTCGGTGGACTTCACCGACTGCGCGACCTGGTCGCTGCCGTCGCGGCCCTGACCGATGCCGGGTCCGCCCTGGAACTGCTTGCCCTTGCCGGTCCAGGCACCGTGCGTGGCGGTGGCCAGGTACTTCTGGAAGTTCTCGGTGGTGCCCGACTCGTCGGAGCGGAAGAACGGCACGATGTCCTTGGCCGGCAGCTGCGCGTTCGGGTTCAGCGCCTTGATCGCCGGGTCGTCCCACTTCTTGATCTGGCCCTGGTAGATCTTGGCGATCACCTCGGCGTTGAGGGTCAGGTCGGAGACGCCGGGCAGGTTGTAGGAGATGGCGACCGGACCGAACACCATCGGCAGGTTCCAGGCCGGGTTGCCCTTGCAGCGCTCGGCGGCCTTGGCGACCTCGCCCTTCTCCTCGCTGAGCGCCGAGTCCGAGCCGCCAAAGTCGATCTGGCCGGCGGTGAAGGCTGCCACGCCCTTGCCGGAGCCGGACTTCGTGTAGTTGACCTGCTGGCCTTGACACTTGAGGCCGTAGTCGCGTGCGAAGACGTCCATGGCGTTCTTCTGTGCCGAGGAACCCTCTGCGGAGACCGGCTTGGTGCCGCATTGGACCTGCAGTCCGTCCAGAGCCGGGTTGCCGCCGCCGGCCGGGGCGTTCTGGTCCGAGCCGCAGCCGGCGAGCACGAGCGCGCCCGCGGCGAGAACGGCGAACGCAGCGCTGTGCCGCTTGATCTTCACTTCGTTCCTCCAGTTGGAAACCCTGCGGTTGCGCGGCCGAGCCGGCGCAGGCCCGTGCTATTGCCGCTCGAAGGGGACGCTAAGGAGTCGGGGTAGACGATCGCCACCATTGAAATGAACAGAAGGTGAACAAGGCACGCTAAGTAAGCAGCCCCACATCCCATTGAGCAAGGCGGCTTCAATTTCGGGGCAATCTAGTAACTCACGGCATCGTTCGGTTCAGCGCCCAAATTGCACGTCCGTGTCCCATTTCTCGAATCCCAAGCGCTGGTAGACCTTGATGGCGGGCGCATTGTCGCCCTCGACGTAGAGCATCACTTGGCGGCACCCGTGATCGCCCAAGTGCCGTAGCCCGGCTACTGTGAGTGACCGGCCGAGGCCACCGCCCTGCGCATCGGGATCGACGCCGATGACGTAGACCTCGCCCATGCCATCCGGGTGCACTTTGGTCCAGTGGAACCCGAGCAACCTGTCGCGGCCGTCCACCGCGAGTAAGAACCCGGCCGGATCGAACCACTCCTCGCGTTCCTTGGCGCGCAGGTCCTGCTCGGTCATGCCGCCCTGCTCCGGATGCCAGGCGAAGGCCCGGTGGTTGACCTCGACGACGGCGGCCTCGTCCTCGCCGATCCGGAAGGTGCGGATCCGCACACCTTCGCTGATCTCGGCGTCGGGCAGCTCCGGCTCGGCGAGGTCCCGGCCCATCCGCCACAGCTCGCGGGGGCGGCTGAACCCGAACCGCTCGGCCAGCCGCACCGCGCCCGGGTGCTCGCCGTGCGACCAGATCCGCAGCCGACCCAGGTCGGCTTCGGGTTCGACGGACAGCTCGGCGCGATCCAGCAGCGCCTCGACCAGGCGAGTGCCGGCGCCCTTGCGGCGGTGGTCGGGGTGCACCGCGAGTTCGGCGACCAGCTGACCGGCGGTCTTCTCGTGCTCGGTGTCCAGGTGCGCGTACCCGATGAGGACGCTGCCGGCGTCGCGCACCACGAAGTGCTCGGAGCGCACGTCGGCCTGCACCGGCTCGATCTGGTGGATGACGTCCCGATGCGCCTTCAGCCGCAAGATCACGTGTTCACCGACCGGGGCCACCCCGTCGACCTTCTCGGTCTTGTCGAGCAAGGCCATGACCTCGGCCGCTTCACTGCTGTCCAATCCGTTTCGCCAAGTCAGCTGCACGCCATCGACGTTACCCAGGATCCTTGCGGTTCACGCGGGCAGAACGCTAAGAACGTCGCGTGACCCGACTCCGCCGACGGCTCACCACCGCCGACGCGGTGGTGATCGGGCTCGCCGCCATGATCGGAGCGGGCCTGTTCAGCGCCTTCGCCCCGGCCGCCGCAGCGGCCGGGGCCGCCCTGATCATCGGCCTGGCCGTCGCGGCGATCATCGCGTTCTGCAACGCGAGCAGCTCCGCCGTGCTGGCGGCGCAGTACCCGGCGGCAGGCGGCACCTACCTCTACGGCCGTGAACGACTCGGCCCCTTCTGGGGCTACCTCGCGGGCTGGGGCTTCGTGCTCGGCAAGACAGCCTCGTGCGCGGCGATGGCGCTGACCGCCGCCGCGTATCTCGTCCCCGCCGCCCCCAAGCCCACCGCGGCGGCGCTTGCCGCGACTCTGGGTGCCGTGAACTACGTAGGCGTCACGCGGACTGCCAAGCTCGCTCGCATCTTGCTCGCGGTCACGCTGGCAGCGCTCGCGTGCACGCTGCTCGCGGTCTGGCTCGGGGGCGCCTCGGCCGCCGCCTCGGTATCCCCGCCGCCTGCGCCGCTGGGCATCCTGCAGTCGGCCGGGCTGCTGTTTTTTGCGTTCGCGGGCTACGCGCGCATCGCGACGCTCGGCGAGGAGGTCCGCGATCCGCGGCGCACGATCCCACGCGCGATTCCGATCGCGCTCGGGATCGTGGTGTGCCTGTACTTCGCGGTCGCCGCCACTCTGCTGGTGGCACTCGGCCCGGCCGGCCTCGCGGCCTCGTCGGCTCCGCTGGCCGACGCCGTGCGGGCCGGTGGATTGCACCAGTTGGCGCCGGTTGCGGTGGTCGGGGCCGGCGTCGCTGCACTCGGTTCGTTGCTCGCGCTGCTCGCGGGCGTCGGCCGGACGACGCTGGCGATGGCCCGGGAAGGTGATCTGCCTGCTCCGCTGGCCGCGGTGCATCCGCGCTTCGCGACCCCGCACCGCGCGGAGCTGGTGATCATCGCGGCGGTGGTCCTGCTCGTCTTGGTCACGGATTTGCGCGGCGCGATCGGGTTCTCGTCCTTCGGCGTGCTGGTGTACTACGCGATCGCCAACGCATCCGCGTTCACCTTGCCCCGCGCTCAGCGCTGGTTTCCCCGAGCGCTCCCGGTGCTCGGTTTCGTCGGCTGCGTGGTCCTCGCGTTCGCCTTGCCCTGGACATCGGTGCTCAGCGGGCTCGCCTGCTTCGCCCTCGGCGCGCTCCGCCGGGCCTGGCGCCACCGCCCCAGCCGCTAGGGGCGCTGCCTGTCGGGGACAAATCCCCATATTTCAGGCGAAATCGGAAATCCCGCTGCGCACGAGCGGTACCCGCATCGGGATCAGTACGTGCTGACCCTCTCGCGCTCGGCGATGTGGAATTCGGCCTGCTCCGCCTCGGCCCGCTGCACCTCGGCCGCCAGCGGGGAGTTGCCGCGGTTCGGGCGGACGAACTTGTAGCCGACGTTGCGGACCGTGCCGATCATCGAATCGTGCTCCGGGCCGAGCTTCGCGCGCAGCCGCCGCACGTGGACGTCGACGGTGCGGGTGCCGCCGAAGAAGTCGTAGCCCCACACCTCCTGCAGCAGCTGGGCCCGGGTGAACACCCGGCCCGCGTGCTGGGCGAGGAACTTGAGCAGCTCGAACTCCTTGTAGGTGAGCTCCAGCGCCCGCCCCTTCAGCCGTGCGGTGTAGGTCGTTTCCTCGATCACCAGGTCACCGACGCTCAGCGAGCCGTCGCCGCCGGAGTTGTTGTTGCTGCGGCGCGAGACCAGCAGCCGCAGCCGGGCATCGATCTCGGCCGGACCGGTGGTCGGCAGCAGGATGTCGTCGACGCCCCATTCGGCGCTGATCGTGACCAGCCCGCCCTCGTTCACCAGCGCGACCACCGGCACGTCACCGGCCGACAGCAGGCGGCACAGGTCACGGGCGCCGGCCAGGTCGGTCCGGGCGTCGACGAGGATCACGTCGTGTGCGCCGCCGGAAAGAATGGCGCCGGGATCGGCGGGCAGGGTGCGGACTCGGTGCGGCAACAGGGTCAGCGAGGGCAACACCGCTTCGCAGTCTGATTCGCTGGTCAGCAGCAGCAGCTCGGAGCTCATCAAAGGGGCCTCCGTCCCAAGGCGAGAACAACCGACGACCGGTGGCAGAGTGGTCATCCACTCCGGGAGCGGATGACTCGGCGTCGTTGCCTGTGGATGGCAAGGAGAATAACCGAAATGCGGCGGAAAGACCCAGGTCCAACCGAGGGCATCACATTTGTGAACCGCGGGCGACCTTTTGTTACGGGCAGATGTCACGTGCGCTCAGTCACGCTCGCGGCCGCCGACGGCACCAGGCTGCGCGGCCTGCTCTACCCGGGCCCCGGGCTGCCCGCCGACCTGGGTTTCGTGGTCGGGCACGGTTTCACAAACCACGTGCGCAAGCCCAGTGTCAGGCGCGTGCTGGAGCGGTTGTCGAGCCGCGCCCCGGTGCTCGCGGTCGATTTCCGCGGCCACGGTCGCTCGGGGGGCCGGACTACCGTCGGCCCGGCCGAGACCCTGGACATCGCCGCCGCCGTCGAGCGCCTCCGCACCCTCGGCTGTAACAAAGTTGTAACCGTCGGTTTCTCGCTGGGCGGCTCGGTGGTGCTGCGTCACGCGGCCCTTTCCACGCCACCGGATGCGGTGATCGCGGTGAGCAGCCCGGCGCGCTGGTGGGTCCGCGACACACCCGCGATGCGCAGGGTGCACTGGCTGCTGGAGCAGCCGCACGGCCGCTGGGGCGCCCGGCTGCTCGGCGTGCGCCTCGGCGCGCCGTGGCCCGACGTGCCGGTCTCGCCCATCGAACTGGTGCCGCGCATCCCGGTGCCGCTGCTGATCGTGCATGGTGATGAAGACCACTATTTCCCGGTGGCCGATGCCGTCGCGCTCAGCGAAGCCGGCGGCGGCGAGCTATGGCTGGAAGCGGGCATGCGACACGCCGAGAGCGCGACCAGCCCCGAATTGGTGGACCGGATCGCCGGGTGGGCGGCCGATACAGTGGTGTCACCCGATCGTGGTGGCCGCTAGTGCTAACGGGGAAGTCGTCGGCCATCAAGCCAGGCCCCGACAGAACGGACCGCTCGGTGAAGAAGCTCGCCATCTCCCTCGTCATCATCTTCGGCCTCCTGATCGGTGCGGACTTCGGCGCCGCCGCGATCGCTGAGTACCAGGTGGCGAAGCGGGTGGCCGCGAAATTGCACCTCCGCGAAACCCCGGACGTGCGGATCAACGGCTTCCCGTTCCTCACGCAGGTCATCGCCGGGAACTACCGCGACGTGCAGCTGGCGGCCAATGCGGTGCAGGTCGGACGGTTCAACGAAGTCGGCATCGAGGCCGACCTGCACGGCGCGCGGGTCTCCACCGCCGACGTGGTGGCCGGCACCGCCGACCACGTCACCATCGACCAGCTCGACGGCCGGGTAAAGCTGAAGGCATCCGACATCGCCCGGCTGATCGGCATCCAGGACCTCACGATCGAACCGGCGGCCAAGGACGCGCTGGCCGACGATGACGGCAAACTGAGCAGCGCCGATGAGCAGCTCGCGGCCGGCACCGACGACACCAAGGCCGTGGTGCAGCTCGACGGCACCGTGAACATCGCGGGCTCCGCCAACAAGGTGCGGGTGATCGCGGTGTTGTCGCTGGTCAACGGCAAGATGCAGATCGACCCGCGGAAGCTGGACCTGAACAACAGCGCGTTCGGGCCGATCGAGCTGCCGAAACTTTTCGAGCAGTCGGTGCTCAAGAAGTTCAGCACCACGCTCGACCCCGGCATGCTGCCGTTCGAGATCAAGCCGACCGCGGTGCGGGCCGAGCGCGGCGCGCTGGTCATCGAGGGCACCGCGGACAACGTCACCATCAGCGGCAGCGGGGTGACCACGGGGTGAACACGGGTACCTGGGCGCTGCTGATCGCCGTCGCCGCCGCCGTGGTCTTCGGCTTGTTATGGCGCTCCAGACAAGGCAAGGCGCGCACGAAACGCGGAACCGGCGAGGAGGTCTTGGTCGACCAGATGCCCGAGGGCCTGCGGCGGCGACTCGCCGAGGCCTCTGACGACGACGCTGAGGTGACGCTGTTGCAGCTGTCCACCACCTTCTGCGCACCGTGCCGGCACGCCCGCATCCTGCTCACCGACTTCGCCGAGCGCACCGAAGGCGTGCGCCACGTGGAGATCGACCTCACCAACCACCCAGAGTGGTCGACCCCGCTTCGGGTGCACACCACCCCGACCACGCTCGCGCTGGACAGCACGGGCCGAGAGCTGTTCCGGGTCGGCGGCGTCCCCCGCCGCGACGCCCTCGCCGCTACTCTGCGCGCCCACCTGCGGTGATGAGGTGCGGGGCGAACGGACCAAGCGCCTCGCTGGAACAGCCGAGCCGGCCGTTCGTCGCCGAGCCGATTCGATCTCAACGACGTGCAAGGCGTCTCACCTAGTGAACGAGCTTCCCGCCGATCGGTCTAGCCGGTAATCTCCGAGTCGTGCATGTACTGCTGACCCGGAGGCGCGCGGTCGATCTGTGCCGCGTGGGCAGCAGCCTGTGTTGCGGGCACTGACCGGGCGGTAATACGTCTTGCACCTTGCGCGGCTGTGCCACGGCGAGGGCGCGTCCAAAACCGCCTGACGGACTCGGCAGTCGAAGTCCACTAGTCAGGAGGCTCCATGTCTGCCGTCACGCTCGACCCCCGTGGCGTTCGCTTCACCGCAGGGATGACCAGCGCGGTCCTCGCGCTCGGACTGGTCACCGGCAGCTGGCGGGTGCTCGCGGCGCAGACGGTGCTGTTCGGGATGTGCGCCTTCGTCGGAATGCGGCTCAACCCGTGGGGTTATCTGTACCGGCAGACAGTGCAACCGCGCCTCGCGCCGATCGATCCGGACGAACGCGAAGACTCGGCACCGGTCCGGTTCTCCCAAGGGGTCGGCTTCGCCTTCGCGCTGATGGCCACCATCGGCTACGCCGCCGAGTGGACCGCGCTGGGCATCGTGGCGAACGCGTTCGCCCTAGTGGCCGCGCTGCTCAACGCGGTGTTCGGCTACTGCCTCGGCTGCCAGATGTACCTGCTGCTCCGGCGCGTCGCCCCCGCCGGAGTGTCCACATCAGACACCCGCTCGAACCCACCGAAGATCAACGAAGGAGTCGCTCGATGAGCCGCGCAGAGGTCCTGGTTTCCACCGAGTGGGCCGAAAACAACCTGAACACCCCCGGCGTGGTGTTCGCCGAGGTGGACGAGGACACCACCGCCTACGACGGCGGCCACATCCCTGGGGCCATCAAGCTGGACTGGAAGAACGAGCTCCAGGACCACGTCCGCCGCGACTTCGTCAACCGCGAAGGCTTCGAGAAGTTGCTGTCCGCCAAGGGAATCGGCAACGACGACACGGTGATCCTGTACGGCGGCAACAACAACTGGTTCGCCGCGTACGCCTACTGGTACTTCAAGCTGTACGGGCACGGCGACGTCAAGCTGCTCGACGGCGGCCGCAAGAAGTGGGAGCTCGACGGCCGGGAGCTGACCAAGGAAGAGCCGAACAAGGCCGCGACCACCTACCAGGCGCAGGAGCCGGACACCTCGATCCGGGCGTTCCGGGACGAGGTCGTGGCCGCGATCGACACCAAGAACCTGGTCGACGTCCGCTCGCCCGACGAATTCGCGGGCAAGCTGCTGGCCCCGGCACACCTGCCGCAGGAGTCGGCGCAGCGCGCCGGGCACATCCCGTCGGCGATCAACGTGCCGTGGAGCAAGGCCGCGAACGAGGACGGCACCTTCAAGTCCGACGACGAGTTGGCCGAGCTCTACCAGGAGGCTGGGCTCGACACCACGAAGGACACCATCGCCTACTGCCGCATCGGCGAGCGTTCCTCGCACACCTGGTTCGTGCTCCGTGAACTGCTCGGCAACACCAACGTCAAGAACTACGACGGCTCGTGGACCGAGTACGGCTCGCTGGTCGGTGTCCCGATCGCGAACCCCGCCGAAGAAGCCAAGAACTGAAGAAGATCCCAAAGCGGCTTGGCCGCTTTGAACATCCAGCACTGAAGGAGCGTTGAGCATGAGCGGATGCGGAGCGCCGCAGCAGTCGGGCACGGCGGTCGCCGAGGACACCGACCAGGTCGTCGTGACGGGCAAGGTGCGTGCTGGGGACCAGCCGGTCGGCGGGGCTTTCGTCCGCCTGCTGGACTCCTCCGGCGAATTCACCGCGGAGGTAGTCTCCTCGCCGGAGGGCGACTTCCGCTTCTACGCCGCGGCCGGCACCTGGACCGTCCGGGCGCTGCACCGGGACGGTAAGGGCCAGGCGGACGTCTCGCCCGCAGGCCCGGGCATCCACCCGGTGGACATCGCCGTGGCCTGATTTCTCCCGGCGGAGGGCACCTTGGACCAGCTGGGTCCAAGGTGCCCTCCGCTTTTCCCGGCCGGCGCGACGTCCGACCACTGTGGTCGCCGCGATCCGCGGCAGCCCTTTCGCGGACGAGCCGGAAACGGCGCCATGCGCGGTCAGTCGGCGACTTTGGAACGGAGAAGGGCGAAGGCACGTTCGTCGCGATCCGGGGAGCTGGGGTCGGAGTCCTCGCGGCAGCCGACGGTGATGAAGTCGACGACCTCCCATCCGGTGCGGTCGAACAGCCGCCGCAGGCCCGTCTCGCTGAAGATCCAGAAGTTTGTCGCGTCGTTGTTGGTCTCCGCCGGGTCCAGCAGGTACGCCACCGGCTGCTGCTGGATCCGGGTGCCATCCGGGGTGACCTGCGCGATCCGGGTCGACACGAAGCAAAGGTCGGCGCGCTCGGCCAACGCCTGGAGCGCGAAGAACGGGTTCTTCAGGTGGTAGAGCAGCCCGAGGAAGAACACCGCGCCGTAATGCTCGGCGGGCAGGCGGAACTGCGAGTCCAGGTCGATCTCGTGCACCTCGACGCCGGAGTTCAGCTCCTCGACCAGTCGACGCGCGCCGCGCAGCCCGTTGAAGTTCGTCGGCGCGTTGTCGATCACGTCCACCCGGCAGCCGAGCTCTGCCTCCAGGAAGAACCCGAAGTCGCCGTCGGCCGCGCCGATGTCCGCGACGCGGGTACCCGCGATCCGGTCGAAGACCTCCCGCCGCGCGCCGCTGAGCAGCGCGTCCAGGTGGAAGATGTTCGCCATCGTGTCGTACGGGTACCAGCCGAAGTCGGTCGGCGCGATCTTGTCCTTGCGCGCCAACAGGTCCTCGCGGAAAGCCAGCGCCCGCTCGCGCAACGTCTCGAAGTCCATGTGATCTCCGTCCCGGCTGTTGGCTCGACGCAGCGTTCGCCGCAGATCATGCCCGACGCCACACTTCAACTGGGCATCGCGGTGGTTATCCTTTGCGCGTGGAACTCATCGACTTCCTGCACTACGGTCTCGTCACTCTCGTCGGGCTCGCCGCGGTGGCGACCGTCTGGTTCGCCTGCTACGTGGTGTACCGCCTGTTCAGCGACTGATCCGGGGCGACCGGTAGCCTCGACGCGATGACTGCAACGCCGAACGAACCACAGCGCGGCAGCGGCGATGCCGCGGTCGCCGCGGCTGCGGAGCGCGCCAAGCTCACCCGGCACCGCAACCTGCCGGAGTTCGACGACCTGCCTGGCCCCGGCGACACCGCCAACCTGCGAATGGGCCCGTCGCTGCACGACGCCTGCCTGTCGCTGTTGCCGCTGGTCGGCGTGTGGCGCGGCGAGGGCGAAGCGTCGCACCCCTCGCTGGACGAGTCGTACCGCTTCGTCCAGCAGGTGTCGCTCGCGCACGACGGCCGTCCGTTCCTGATCTACGAGAGCCGCGCGTGGCGGCTGGACGGCGAGGGCGGCAAGGTCATCGCGCCCGCGTTCCGCGAGTCCGGCTTCTGGCGCCCACAGCCGGACGACACGATCGAACTGCTCCTCCTGCACGAGACCGGCGTCGCGGAAATGTTCTTCGGCAGTGCGCGGAACCAGACCACCTGGGAGTTCGGCACCGACGCGGTCCTGCGCACCCCGACGAGCGAGGACGTCACGGCGGCCAGCCGGCTGTACGGCGTCGTGGAGGGCTCGCTGGCCTACGTCGAGGAGCGCGCGACCTCGGAGCATGAGCTCCAGCCCCGGCTCTCGGCGAAGCTCGACCGAATCGTCGGGTAGCGACCTGGTCGGGGTTGCCCGGTTGTCAGACCGCCGCGTTAGCTTCGAGGCACACCAGACCACGAGCTAAGGCGGCGGCATGACCAATACCGAGCAGAGCCTGACCGGCGAACGCGCTGACATCCTGGAATTGCTCACGGCCCATCGCGGCTTCCTGCGGCACACGGTGCAGAAACTAACCGATGAGCAGGCTCGGCTGCGCCCCACCAAGAGCGAGCTCTGCCTCGGCGGGCTGATCAAGCACGTCACGCAGGTCGAAAGGGGCTGGGCCGACTTCATCCGCAACGGGCGCGCGTTCGTGGCTTTCGACGAGGCGGCCTTCGCCAAGCACGCGGCCGGGTTCCAGGTGGAGGCGGACGAGACGCTGGAGGGCCTGCTCACGGAGTACGCGAAGGTGGCGGCGGAGACCGACGAGATCGTCGCGACGCTGCCCGACCTGGACGTCAGCCACGAGCTGCCGTCGGCTCCTTGGCAGGAACCCGGCAAGCGCTGGTCCGCGCGGCGGGTGCTGCTCCACATCGCCGCCGAGACTGCGCAGCACGCGGGGCACGCGGACATCATCCGGGAGACCCTGGACGGCCAGAAGACGATGGGCTGACTCGCGCCGCCGGAGTTGGCGATTTCGATGGAAATCGGCGCGTTGGATTCCTTTGAATTCGCCGCGTCAGTAGTTCGACTCGTAGAGGCGGTCGATCTCGGCATGCAGGTCGGCGTCGGCCTTGATCTCGATGCCATCGATGGAGCGCACCTGCGTCATCAGCCGGACGCTGGAGGCCAGCCACACGCCGTCGCTTTCGAACAGCGCCGAGGCCGGGAACTTCGTCACCCTGGTCTGCCAACCGGCCTTCTCCGCGGCCCGGAACAGCGCCCCCTGGGTGGTGCCCTTGAGGATTCCCAAGCTGGGCGGGGTGGTCAGCAGCGTGTGCCCCTGGGCGAGCACGACCGTCGAGGTCGGGCCTTCCAGCACCGAACCGTCGGTGGCGGTGAAGATCACCTCGTCGGCGCCGCGCGCCGCTGCCTCCCGCATCGCGGCCATGTTCACCGCGTACGACAGGGTCTTCGCGGACAGGAGGAGCCAGGGCGCGCGCTCCATCAGGTCCGGGGCGTAACCGCGCTCCAGCGTCACGGCCGCGACTCCCTCGCTGCGCTTGCGCAATGTGTCGGCTTCGATCTGCATGCCCATCGCGAAGCCGTTGGGGTTGTCGTCGCCTTCGACACCGCGGGTGCACACGAGCTTCACGGCCATCTGCGGGTCGGTGTCCCACGGCCAGTTGTCGATGACCGCCCGCACGGCCCGCTCCCACGCTGCGCGCTCGGGCAGCCGCAGCTGCAGCAGGGCGGCGGAGTGCTCCAAGCGGTCGAGATGCGGTCCGAGTTCCCGCGGCTTGCGGTCGGCGATCAAGATCGTCTCGAAGATGCCGTCACCACGCATCACCCCGAGGTCGTCGGCACGGAACAGCGGCGCCTGCGGATCAGCGATCGTCCCGTCCAAAAGTGCCAATACGCGCATGCCGGAAGCCTAGACCTCGGAGCCGCAACCGCAGCCGCACCGCGCGCGTGACCGGCAAGTTCCGTTACGGAGTTACGATCGAAGGGCCGACCGTCAAGCGCGCCGAGCACAGGAGCGGGCATTGAGCGACCAGGGATCGCTGCGCAGCACTTTGCACCAACGCGGCATGCGGATGACACCGCAGCGCCAGCTGGTGCTGGATGCGGTGCGCGAACTGGGGCATGCGACGCCGGAGCAAGTCTGCCGCCGGGTACAGGGCACCGCCTCGACAGTCAACATCACGACCGTCTATCGCGCCCTCGATTTGCTCGAAGAGCTGGGACTGGTGCGGCACACGCATCTGGGGCACGGCGCGCCGACCTACTCCGTCGAGGAACACGAGCACGTCCACCTGGCGTGCCACCGATGCGGGAAGATCGACGAGGTCCCGACCGAACTGCTGGACGACCTGTCGCGGGAGCTGCTCACGCGATTCGGGTTCGTCCTGAACGCCACCCACCTCGCCCTGTCCGGCCTGTGCCGGAACTGCCGCAACACCGATGTCGACGCCGCCGAGGAGCGCTGATGAGTTCACCCCTGTTGGATCTGCCGGGTGCGGTGCCCGCACCGGGAGATGCGGTGGACGTCGGCGTGCCCTGGCACTTCGGCGACCCCTTCGCCGAGCAGCGCTCGGCGACCCGCTCGGCGGTGCTGGTGGACCGCTCGCACCGGGAGGTCATCGCGGTGCCCGGCGAGGAGCGGCTGAGCTGGCTGCACCTGGTGCTCTCCCAGCACCTGACGGAACTGCCGGACGGGCAGGGCACCGAGGCACTGGTGCTGGACAGCCACGGCCACGTCGACTGCCACCTGCTGGTCGCGCACCACGAGGGCGTGGTCTACCTGGACACGGATGCCGGCGCCCAGGCCACCAGCGCGCTACCGACGATCGGCGTGGACGGCAAGCAGTCGCTGCTGGAATACCTCAACGCCATGCGGTTCTGGTCCAAAGTGGAACCCCGGGACGCCACCGCCGAGTACGCGCTGCTGACCACCATCGGCACGGACGCGGGCGGCATCCTCGCCCAGTTCGCGCCGGTGCCCTCGAAACCCTACGAGGTGCGGGCCCTGCCCGGCGGCGGTTTCAGCCGGAGCGTGCCGTTCCGCGCGCTGCCCACCGTCGATCTCGTGGTGCCGCGGGAGTCGCTGGTCGAGTGGTGGACGAAGCTGACCGACGCGGGAATCCGGCCGTCGGGCACGCTCGCCTTCGAGGCCCTGCGGGTGGCGGCGCTGCGGCCACGGGTCGGGCTGGACACCGACGAGCGCGCGATCCCGCACGAGCTCGGCTGGGTGCACGTGGCCGCGCATGTCGCCAAGGGCTGCTACCGGGGTCAGGAAACCGTCGCCAAGGTGCACAACGTGGGCAAGCCGCCGCGGCGGATGGTGCTGCTGCACCTCGACGGCTCGGCGGAGATCCTGCCGGAGACCGGCGATCCGGTGTGGTTCGGCGAGCGCAAGGTCGGTCGGGTGGGCAGCGTGGTGCAGCACCACGAGCTCGGCCCGGTGGCGCTGGCGCTGCTCAAGCGGTCGGCACCGGTGGACAGCGAGCTGATCGCCGGCGACCCGGAGCAGGACCGCGCGGTGGCCGCGGCGGTGGATCCCGACTCGGTGCCGCCGGACACCGGCGAACCCCCGGGGCGGATCGCGGCCCAGGGGTTGCGCGGCCGGTAGCGGCGGGTGTTTGACGAGGCGGGTATGCCTGGAATCGTGCAGGCCGCTCGTCCTCGTCGCCGCGCGTGCCCCAACACGCTGCGCGAACGGGCGGTTTCGCCCCGTTGCTAAAACAACATCACACGAATTGTTGGCGAGCTCTACCGAATTGCCGGAGGATGGCCACGTGATCGAAGTCCGCCCGGGTGGACGGCGCCGCATCGATAGGGTCCTGTCCCCGGACTACACCAGTGGTATCGAGCACCGCGCGCTTGGCGAAGTGCGCGCGTTGCGGGACGAGGCGGCGCAGGAGGAAACGGACCTCTCCTACCTGCGTAGGGTGCTGCACGCGCGGATCGACATCGTGCGTGCGGAGCAACGGCGACGCCGGGAAGGCGGGTCCGCGTCGGTCGTCGAACAGTTGGTGAACATCCTGGCGGACAACGCCGTCGGGCCGGCGACCGGTTCCGGCCGGTACCAGACGACCGAGCCGTCGCGGGCCGAGGCGCACCGCAGGCACGTCGAGGCGCTGGTCTCCGATGTCGATCTCTCGGATGTCATGTCACTGTCGGAGGCCAAGCTCGACCAGGCCCTCGACGCCTACACCGCGGAAGAGGATTCGGTGTCCCATCGCCGCCGGGAAGTCCAAAGCGTGGTGGACCGGCTGAACGCGGAGATCGCCCGCCGGTACCGCGAGGGCGCCGCATCGGTGGACGATTTGCTCGCGGAGGAACGAGACCGGTAGCGAGCAACGCAGTCCTGTTCGTCGGAGTCGGAGTCGTCCGAAGTGGACTTCCCGCGGCTCGGTTGTCGTGGGGCGGGTGCGGTGCGCCATGCCCGCGGCGAGGCCGATGCGCCAATGGACCCGCGTTCCTCGCTCAAACCCGCTCAGGCCGCCGTAATGCCCGGGGCGGCTGGGGAACTGCCGCTTCCGGGCATCGCGCTCGCTGCGGCCTCGCACAGCGCCGAGTAAGAGCATGCCCGGCAAGCACGCGGCGATGCTCACCACCCGCGTGCGACAGGTCTGGTCCACAGAGGACTGTCGGGCCCGAAACGCCCACGGAAAAAACGTGATTAACGACACATTTGCCGGGCCGGCCGTCGCCGTGGGAACCCCGTGCTCGCTCGGGAGGTCCGGCGACGGGCCCAATGCGCTCACCGAGGAGCCGGCCCCCGGCGGCAAACTGGTCGGCTCGGTGTTCCCGCTGCCCGGAACCGGTGTAATCGCTCACGGCCTCTTATTCGCTTCCCGACTGGAGCTTCTCCGGAGTACGCTCACATATTGATACTGACCTCCCATATCATGAGACGGAAGACATGCAGGCGCAGCCGGACACCTACACCCACGGACACCACGAGAGCGTGCTGCGATCGCACCGCTGGCGGACCGCCGAGAACTCCGCGGCATACCTGATCCCGCACCTGCGGCCGGGCACCAGCGTGCTCGACATCGGCTGCGGGCCCGGAACCATCACGTTGGACTTCGCCGCCCTGGTCGGACCCGGCCAGGTGCTGGGCGTGGACAATGCCGACGATCCGCTGGAGATCGCCCGGACCGGAGCCGCCGAACGCGGCCTGGACAACGTCACCTTCGCCAACGCCGATGTCTACCGCCTGCCCCACGCCAATGGCTCCTTCGACGTAGTGCACGCCCACCAGGTGCTACAACACCTGACCGACCCGGTCGCCGCGCTGCGCGAGATGCGGCGCGTATGCAAGCCGGGCGGCATCGTGGCGGCGCGGGACGCCGACTATGGCGGCATGCGCTGGTCGCCGGGCAACCCCGGCCTGGACCGCTGGTTGGAGCTGTACCGGCAGGTGGCGCACCGCAACCGGGCCTTCCCCGACAGCGGCCGGTACCTGAAGACCTGGGCGTTGGCGGCGGGATTCCGCGACGTCGCCTGCACGGCCTCGGCGTGGTGCTTCGCGACGACCGAGGAACGTGCCTGGTGGGGCAACCTGTGGGCGGACCGCATCCGCCGGTCGTCCTTCGCCGAGCAGGCCCTGAAGCACGGCCTGACCACCCGCGACGAGCTGGAAGCACTCGCCACCGCCTGGCACGCCTGGATGGACGCCGAAGACGGTTGGTTCGCCGTCCTCAACGGCGAGATCCGGTGCCGACCGTGACCCATCGAGCCAAAGTCCGTGGTCTGCGCCGCTAAGTTCAAACGCCGGTGATCTGCACCGCTTAGTTCACTGCGGTCCCGCCACCCGCGCCGCCACGCGGAACGACCGCGCTCCGCACGTCAGTTGTGGCGTTCGCGCGCAGCGAACTCTCCCCAGAAGTCGCGCAGGCTTTCGTACCGGGTGCCGACCTCTTCGGCGTCGTCGGCTTCCATGGCGTCAACGATCGCGTGCACGTCCTCCGCCGAGGTGTCCGCGTCCAGGTCGCTCGCCGTCATCAGCTGCACCAAGCCGCCGTAGTCCAGCTCCACTGCGGAGTGCGGGTGGAAGCGCTCCAGCCAGCGGCCGGTCTCGTGCAGGATCCGGGTCGGCCCCTCCTCGCCGATGGACTGCCGGCCGATCGCGTGCGCCCGGGCGACCCGCCGCCGCGCGTCGGCCATCGCCACCCGCCAGCACACCCGTCGCCGCCCCGGCTCGGTGAACACGCACCGCTCCACCGGATCGACCAGCACGAACCAGGGCAGCGGGACGGTCCAGGTGGACGACAGCACGTGCACCGCACCGCCGGCGAGCTCGCTGACCACGGCGCTCGCCCGCACCTTGGCCTTCTCGACCGGCACTTGCAGCACCGCAGACCGCAGTGCGATCTCCGCATCGCCCAGGAACCCGACCAGCGCCGCGGCGGACCGCCCGCGCAGGTCCAGTGGGCACACCAGCGGACCCGGCCCCACCTTGGCCGCCGGAGCGCTCGGCACGTCCGCCGGGTCGAGCACCAGCACGTCGCCGACGCCCTGGACCGCGCCGTCGGCGGTTTCGCCGGGCAGCAGTCGGGGCGGCGCGGCGAGCTGGCTGCGCAACCAAACGTCTTGCTCGCGCAGTCCCGCCTCGAACGGATCCACCGGCCCGCGCTCGACGACCGCCGCCAGTTCCTCGCGCAGCGGTGAGTCGTAGGACGACAAGGGCTCGTACACCCTCAGGTAGGCGACGAACGGCTCTGGCACAGCGAGCATGGTGCCATGCGGCCCACGGACAGCTGCGGTTGGCTCATTGCCGGAGCCGCGAAACGGCTGTCAGCCGAGTGATCGAATCGGCAAGAGTGCGACGTCACCCAAGACACGGCCACTCAGTCAAGGCACCACGTCGCGTTCAACCGCCTCGACACGGTACGGTAGTTACAGGAAAAGTTGTCGAGATCATGCGGGGCCGACATTCCCCTGTCCGCCCCGCAACCCTGTGCGAGGGGGTCGAGCCATGGGGCGCGGCCGGGCTAAGGCCAAGCAGACGAAGGTGGCCCGCGAGCTTAAGTACAGTTCCCCCGCCATGGACATCGAGGCGTTGCAGCGCGAGCTGTCCGTCTCGGAGTCTGGCGAGTGGTCCAGTGAGGACCGCGATGACTCGCGCGACGACGGGTACGACGACTACGACTACGACCGACGTTGAAGCACATCTCCACCGAGGACGGCGGATGAACGCTGTTCGCTCGATGGCGAGGTGCGTCGGAGTCGTTCGTCTGACCCGATGTGCATGAGCGGGTGGGGTTGACGAGTTCGCAAAGTCCCACATAGGAGGAGCACCGTGAGTGGCGTTGCCGGACCACCGGCGACGCCACTCGCGTCTGTCTGCTACTGGCGAAAACAGGGCTCAGCCAACGGGAATCCGGCCTGCCTACCGGGGATGTCCGGGACCGTCGTCGACGGCGGGTGGAGCCCGGATAACAAGACGCTGGCGCGCGCGGGCCGCCTCTCGGCGGGTGGCGCTGCAGGGCTCCAGCCGAACGGTATTCCCAGCAGGCAGTAGTTGGAGCCCGGGGGCACACGCGCACGCCAGCTATCGGTTCAACGGCCGGGAGCCCTTCGGCATTCCCGGCCGCGATCACAGACTTCTCGCGCCTGGTCCGGGGCGTGACGGCCGCCCGGACCGGGGCACGGTAGGTGTTCAGAAGCGCGGGTGGTTGCCGCGCAGCACCACGCGGTCCTGCTCGCCGGTGCCCTCGACGGACGGCTGCTTGGCGACCTCGCCGAGCACCCAGGCGGGCACGTGACGGGCCGTGAGCACCGCCAGGGCGCGGTCCACGTCTTCGGCGGTCACCACGGCGACCATGCCGATGCCCATGTTGAAGGTGCGTTCCATCTCCTCGGCGTCGACCCGGCCGCGCTGGGCGATCATCCGGAACACCGGGGCCGGCGTCCAGCTGCCCCGGTCCAGCACCGCGGTCAGCCCGGGCGGGATCACCCGCGCCAGGTTCTGCGCCAGGCCACCGCCGGTGATGTGCGCGAACGTCCGCACACCCGCCTCCGCGGCCAGCGCCAGGCAGTCCTTGGCGTAGATCCGGGTCGGCTCCAGCAGCTCCTCGCCGAGGGTCCGGCCGAACTCCTCGACGTGGCCCTCCAGCGGCACCCGGGCGATGTCCAGCAGCACATGGCGGGCCAGCGAGTACCCGTTGGAATGCAGGCCCGACGAGCCCATCGCGATCACCACGTCGCCCGGGCGGACCTTGTCCGGGCCGAGCATCGCGTCCGCCTCCACGACCCCGACGCCGGTGGCCGAGATGTCGTACTCGCCGGGCGCCATCATGCCGGGGTGCTCGGCGGTCTCCCCGCCAAGCAGCGCGCAGCCGGCCTGCACGCAGCCCTCCGAGATGCCCTTGACCAGGTCGGCGATCCGTTCCGGCACGACCTTGCCGACCGCGATGTAGTCCTGCAGGAACAGCGGCTCGGCACCGCAGACCACCAGGTCGTCGACCACCATCGCGATCAGGTCGATGCCGACGGTGTCGTGCAGGTCCATCGCCTGCGCGACGGCGAGCTTGGTGCCCACCCCGTCGGTGGAAGATGCCAGCACCGGCTCTTTCCAGCGGTCGAGCTTGAGCCGGAACAACCCGGCGAAGCCGCCAAGGGAGCCGAGCACCTCGGGCCGGGTCGCGCGCTGCGCCCACGGGCGCATCTTCTCGACCGCCTCGTCGCCGGCCTCGATGCTTACGCCCGCCGCGGCGTAGGTGGCTTTCGGACTCTCGGTCTGGGCAGACCCTGCGAGCAGGTCTTCGGACACGACTGGCTCCACATCTTGGTGCGAGTTTGCGATTCGCCGGACGCGCATGTGTAGCACGGACAACGCTACGCGTCGATGGCGAACCCCGGGGGGCGGAATCGGTGCGATTCTCAGGGCCGCTGCAGCGCGTCGGCCGCGCCGTAGCTGCTCGGCAGCACCGGTTCGGCCGGTCCCGCGATGCCTCGTTCGGCCTGGTCGAGACCTTCCAGCAGGTACTTGCCGATCCGCGCGTCGTCCGGCAGCGGAATCGGGTAGTCGCCGTCGAAGCAGGCCGCGCACAGCCGGGTGCGGGGCTGTTCGGTCGCCGCGACGAGCCCGTCCAGCGACACGTGGCCGAGGCTGTCCGCGCCGATGGAGCGGCGCACCCCGTCCATGTCCAGGCCGTTGGCGATCAGCTCGGCGCGGGAGGCGAAGTCGATGCCGTAGAAGCACGGCCACTTCACCGGCGGGGAGGCGATCCGTACGTGCACCTCGATCGCACCGGCCTCGCGCAGCATCCGGACCAGGGCGCGCTGGGTGTTACCCCGAACGATCGAGTCGTCCACCACGACCAGCCGCTTGCCGCGGATCACCTCGCGCAGCGGGTTCAGCTTGAGCCGGATGCCGAGCTGGCGGATCGTCTGCGACGGCTGGATGAAGGTGCGGCCGACGTAGGAGTTCTTCACCAGGCCGTTGCCGTAGGGGATGCCCGAGGCCTGCGCGTAGCCGATCGCGGCGGGCGTGCCCGACTCCGGCACCGGGATCACGAGGTCGGCGTCGACCGGGTTTTCCTTGGCCAGCCGGCGGCCGATCTCCACGCGGGTGCCGTGCACCGAGCGGCCCGCGATCGTGGTGTCCGGGCGGGCGAGGTAGACGTACTCGAAGATGCAGCCCTTCGGCTTGGGGCTGGCGAAGTGCTGGGAGCGCAGCCCGTCGCCGTCGATGGCCAGCAGTTCGCCGGGCTCTACCTCGCGGACGAACGATGCACCGACGATGTCCAGCGCGGCCGTCTCGCTGGCCACGACCCAGCCGCGTTCCAGCCGACCGAGCACCAGCGGCCGGACGCCCTGCGGGTCGCGGACCGCGTAGAGGGTCTGCTCGTCGCAGAAGACCATCGAGAACGCGCCGCGCAGCGTCGGGAACAGCTCCATCGCGGCCTGTTCGATGCCCTTGTCGGCGGCGCGCGCGGCCAGCAGGCCGGTCACCAGGTCGGAGTCACTGGTGGCTCGCTCGCAGCCGTTGGCCGGGGATGACGTGTTGGCCGCGACCGTGTCGCCGCCCTCGGCGACGACACGGTCCAGCAGTTCGGCCGTGTTGACCAGGTTGCCGTTGTGGCCGAGGGCCAACCCGCTGCCGGTGGCGGTCGTGCGGAAGGTCGGCTGGGCGTTCTCCCAGCTGCCGCCGCCGGTGGTCGAGTACCGGGCGTGCGCGACGGCGACGTGTCCGCGCAGCGACGCCAGGGTCTGCTCGGTGAACACCTGGCTCACCAGGCCGAGGTCCTTGTAGACCAGCACCTGCGAGCCGTCGCCGACCGCGATGCCGGCGGCTTCCTGGCCGCGGTGCTGAAGGGCGAAGATCCCGTAGAAGCTCAGCTTGGCGACTTCTTCGCCGGGCGCCCACACCCCGAAGACACCACACTCCTCGCGGGGGATGTCGCGTTCGAGGTCCGGACTGGAGAGGTCCGTTGAGGTACGTGCATTAGCCGGTTCGGGCCGGTCGGTCACCACCGAAAACTCCCTGAAGGACGGAGCCGGAGTTACACCTGATTGTAAACAGCAGGCAACTGACCCAACGCCAACCCGATGGGTGTCGGCCATCTCATCCCCGACCAATCCTCGACGTTGCGTGCCCGGCCCGTCACGCGCTGTCGATGCGGACCAGCGGCAGCCACTGCGAAACGTCCGAGCGAGAGCCGGAGGCGGTGAGCACGCCCTGCTCGACGGCCCGGGCCCAGTCGAGGCGGCCGGTCGCCAGCAGCAGCCAGGTGCGGGCGTCGGTCTCGACGACGTTGGGCGGTGTGCCGCGGGTGTGCCGCGGGCCCGCGACGCACTGGACCGCCGCGAACGGCGGCACCCGCACCTCGACGCTGTTGCCGGGTGCGACCTGCTCCAGCGTCCGCAGGCTCAACCGCACCGCGGCGGCGAGTTCGGCGCGCGGGGGCTGCTGCGCTTCGTCGTCCAGCCAGGACCGCACGGCCACGACGGCGTCGCGCATCTCAGCGGGATCGACGGCGCGACGGCTGGGCATGTCCGAACCCTACGGGGACCGGGTCCGGCGGGCGTCAGTGGGCGATTTCAATAGAAATCAACGCGCTGGTTTCCGTTGAAACCGCCCCCCAGAGGAAATCCCTTCCTAGTAAGTACGGGTAGTGGTTGATCCGGAGTTCATTGCGCAGGTCTCCTTCTTGTGAGTGTTCGGGTTCTGGATCAGTTGCTATCGAGGAGGATGCTGTGCCTCATGTCAGGGCGCTTACGCGCGGTGATCGTCGGCGGAACGAGCGGCTGACCCGGTTGCGATCGATCGTGCGCCGCGAGTTCGCGGTGGTCGCAGTCGATCTGGCCTCGGCCAAACAGGCGGCGGTGGTCGCCGATCACGATTCGCGGGTGCTGGGCCGACGCATGTTCAGCGGGGATGCGTGGGTGATCGATGACATCCTGGACTGGGCCGGGCCGGTCGCCGCCAAGGCGGGGTTCGCCGGTGTGGTGCTGGGGTGCGAGCCGACCGGGCATCGCTGGAAGCCGCTGCTGGACCGGGCCCGCGCTCGCGGAGTTGAGCTGGTGTGCGTGAACCCGATGCTGGTGCACCGTGGCCGGGAGGAAGAGGACTTCACCCGCGACCGGTCGGACTTCAAAGACGCCACGATCATCGCCAAACGCGTCGCGGAACTGCGCTGTTACGTGCCCTATGTGCTGGAGGGGCACTGGTGTCGCCTGCGGCATCTGGGGGCTCGCCGTGCCGATCAGCTTGTTGCCGCGGGGTCGGCCCGGCAGCGTTTGCGTGATCTGCTGGAGTGTGCCTGGCCTGCGGTGCTGTCCACCGCGAGCAAGCCTTTGGACACGCTGACCTGGCGGGTGGCCATGGCGGTGTCCACCGACCCGGCCCGGATCATGGCGATGGGCTTTGATGCCTTTGCCGCGGCAGTGCGTGACGAACTTCCCCGCTGGGGTGGCAGCCGCCGCAATCTGCGCATTCTGCGCGCGATCTTCGACGCCGCTCGCACACCTGGCGGGGTTGCTACCGAGCAAGCCGCGGCCTGCGAACGAGCGGCCTACGCACTCGACGACTGGCACCATGCCCTGGGGCAGCTCGCCGACGTTGAGGCCCGCATGATCGAGGTCCTCGACACCCTGGAACTGTCCACGTTGGTCACCACCATCACGGGGTTGTCGGTCGTCGGGGCCGCCGCCATCCTCGCCGAGACCGGCGACCCAGCGCGCTTCGACTGTGCCCGAACCTGGGTCAAGCATGCGGGGTTGTGCCCACGTGCCAACGAATCCGGGAACTTTCACGGCATCACCACGGTCTCCCGCCGCGGCCGCCCCGGACTGCGCACCGCCGCTTGGCGGGCCATCTGGGGCGCACTGACCCACAACCCGGTCTACACCGCCCGCTATACGCACCTGACCACCCGTGAAACCAACCCGCTGCGCCCGGGACAAGCCCGCACGGCCCTCGCAGCGGCACTGCTGCGACAGCTGTTCGTGGTCGTCACCCGCCGGGTGGCCTGGGATCCGGCGGTTGCCGCCGGCACTACGAAGGAGGTGGCGCCGCAGGCCGCATAGCGCGACACTGGCCATGGGCGGGGCGAACCCGACTCCTCCTTGGGCAGAACCCGGAACTGAGCAGGGGCGCCCCGCCCACCCTCCACCCAAGCTCGGATGAGGGCTGTTGGGACAAACCCGGTTGTTCGCTAGGTCGAGCACGGAGAGTGGGCGCAGGCACCCGCCACCCCGGCCAGTCACGCCACCCACCACATCACCACCCACCATGATCAACCCCGCACACCCGCGGGGACACTGCCGCACGCCCAAAACCGGAAACATCACCAATTGACTTCGCCCTCATAGGCTGCTCAGAGCCAGCCGAGCTTCACCGCCTGCATGCCCGCCTGGAAACGCGTCTCCACGCCCAACCGCGCGATCAGCTCGCGGACCCGGCGATGCGCGGTGCGAGCGCTGAAGCCCATCAGCCGACCAATCGCGTCGTCCGTCGCGCCGGAGGCCAGCAGCGACAGGATCCACCGTTCCTCCTCGGTGGGCTGCAGTTCTTGGCTGGACAGGGCCCGGTTCGGGGTGAACGGTGCGGCGAAGCGCCACAGGTCTTCGAAGATCCGGGCAATCGCCGCCAGCATCGCCGAACTGCGCACCACCACGGCGCTTTCCACCGAGGTGTCGCTCACGGTCAGCGGCAGCAGCGCGATCTCGTTGTCCACCATGATCAGCTTGGTCGGCGCCATGTGGATCACCCGCGCCTGCTCGCCCATCGCGACCAGCTTGGTCGTGATGTCCAGCTGCGGGGGGCGCGCCAGCGCGGATCGGTCGTACAGCACCTGGTACTGGACGCCCTCCGCGAGCTTGCGGGATTCCAGCGAATCCAGCGGCCCGGTCGTGACGTACGGGGGCTTGGCGACCCCTTGGACCAGCTGCCTAGCGTTACGTTGCAGCTCGTAGGCCGCCCAGCCGACCCGCTTGGCCCCATGCACGACCTGCAACACTCCGCCGCTGCCCGAGCGGGCCCGAACGGCGCGAGCCACCGACGCGACCTGCGCCTGCACGGACCGCTCCACGAGCGGCTCGGTGGCGGCGGTGTTCCTTGCCGACTGGTCGACCGCGGTCGACTGCGTCAGCTCCTCGGTGTATCCGGGTAGCACGGCACACCCCTCCTCGACGCGCCCTGGCGGCACCGGTTCGGTGCCGCGCTGGACACTGAACACCCCCGTGATTGGCAACGTATCCACCGGAAAGGGCCGCTGGAACCGACTTTCGCAAGAACCGGCGGATCGAACTTCGATTGACTCCGTTAGGCGGCACGATCAGACCCCCGAATGCAGCAGTCGGGGCAAGCATTGTGGAATCTGGGATCCCGCCGCGAGACGGCCTCTGAGCTTGTGCCACGAAACGCGAGATCGGCACCTCAAGCGCATCGGGCCCTTCCTGGGAGTCCAGGAAAGGGCCCGGGGGAGAGCTACCGCGCTATCGGATCAGAGGTCGCCGATCTGCAGCAGGTCGGCGATGGTGCCCTTCGGGGCGCCCTTGATGACACCTTTGGACTCCTGGCTCTGCAGCCCGCCGATCACGTCCGCCGGCTTCGCATTCGGGTTCGCCTGCAGGAACAGTGCGCCAATGCCGGCCACATGCGGGCTGGCCATCGAGGTGCCGCTCATCGTCTCGGTGCCACCACCTGGCACGGTCGAGACGATGTCCACGCCGGGGGCGTAGCCCTCGACAGCGGCGCCGTAGTTGGTGAACTCGGCCGAGGTGTCCGTGTTGTCCGACGCGGCGGCCGTGAACACGCCGTTCGCGCCGGCCGGGGAGTAGTTGGCGGCGTCCTTGCCGTCATTACCGGCCGCCACCGCGAGGAACACGCCGCTGTTGACCAGGTTGGTCGACGCCTCGTCCATCGCGGGGTCCTTCGGGCCGGCCAGCGACATGTTCGCCACCGACGGGCCATGGTGGTGCTGCGCGACCCAGTCGATGCCGCGCACGACCGCCTCCGTGGTGCCGCTGCCCTGCCTGTCGAGCACTCGCACGCCGACCAGCTGCACGCCCTTGGCGACGCCGTAGGTGTTGCTGCCGATCGTGCCGGCGACGTGGGTGCCGTGACCGTTCTCGTCCCTACCGTTGCCACCGGTGGCGTCGAAGCCGATCGCGGCTCGACCGCCGAAGTCGGGGTGCGACGGGTCGATGCCGGTGTCGATGATGTAGGCGGTGACGCCCGCACCGGTGCCGACCGGGGTGTAGCTGTTGTCCAAGGGCAGCTTCGGCTGGTCGATCCGGTCCAGGCCCCACGTGCCGGCGGCCTGGTGCGCCGACGGTTCGACCTGGATCTTGTAACTCTGCGAAACGTTCTCAACCTTGTTGCTGGCGCGGACCTTCTGGAGGGCTTCCGGGCTCAGCTGAGCGGAGAACCCGTTGAGCGTGCTGGTGTACACGTACCGTGCCCGCACACCCAGCTCTTCGGCCACACCCTGCGGCGCGATTCCGTTCTTGAGGTTGACGATGTAGACGTCGCCCGCGGATCCCTCGGCCTGGGCCTGGGGGTGCAGCGCCAACGGCGCCAACTCGATCTGCGTCTGCGCGCCGGCCGGTGCACCGGCGAACACGAGCGCCGCTGCGGCAAGCCCTGCCCCGGTGCCGTAAAGCAGCTTCCTCATGCGTCCCCTCCTCCGATCGGTCTCGCTCGTGTGGGGCCGAGCGAGGTGATTCCTGCCGGAACGTAACCAGGGGAAACACCCATAAGGGTGTCGTTGGCGATTTGTCGCCACACGATCGGACGACGAGGTGAACGAATTCCCAGCTCTGGGTTTCCTACCGGGAATGAGCAGGCAAAACTGCGCCCGCCGGGATTCCCGACGGGCGCGAATTTTCGTTTGTTATGAGCTATTCACGCGGTTCAGGTGGCGGCTACCCAGCGTCGCAGCCGGAGGCGAACGGCCTCCACGTATTCGGGCTCGACCTCGGCGACCTCATCGATCGACGCGGTGCCATCGGGGGCGACGCCGTAGGCCATCCCGTAGTACAGGTACAGCGCACTCTCCTGCTGCAGCGGAAGATCGCCCTGGAACAGGCTGACCCGGGGCGCGTGCCGGACCGCTTCCTTGCCCACCGCGACGGTGAGCGTGTCGCCGTCGAAGGCCGCACCCTCCAGCGGCACGAAGCTCTCGTTCGTCCCGAAAAGTCCAGTTTGGACGGTGACCCAGGCGGGTTGCTCGGTGTCGTCGTCGATGAAAAGCTGGCCGACGATGCCGATCCGCTGTCCATCCGGATCGAACACCTCACATCCGAACATCCGCAACGCTTCTCGCTGACCGATCATCGCCCCTCCCCTCCCCGCGTGGGCCTCCTGGTCAGTTTGCCCCTGGACCGGCCGGAGCGACACCTCGGAACGGCTTGTTCAGGACCGTCCACTCGACAGTCCCCGATGCCTGGCACCCTCGAAGGCGCGTCCGGCATTCGCGACGACGCCCCCCGAATACAGCTACGGAGTCCCGATGTCCCAGCCCGCCGACCGTCCCGCCCCGCCGATCAGCGCCGAAATGCGGGAGCACGCCAAGCAGAACCCCCACAGCTGGCTGTACATCGCCGACCCCGGCTACGCCGAAGGCGGCGAGGACGTGCCGCCGGAAGGCATCGTCGGCGCCTACCGCATCGGCGCCGACGGCGAGATCGACGAGGACTTCCAGTTCAACGACCGGTACCGGCCGTCCGAACTGACGGCGAACCAGCAGGAACCGACCAACGAACTGGAGCGGGTGCTGGCGCGGATCGCGGCCGGGCAGTTACCGGAGTCCGAACTGCCCGGCGCGGTGCTCGACGCCGAGGTGCTGCTCTACACCCCGAGCGCGGAAGACACGATGATCTACACGGCGGAGATGTCCGACGGCAGCCGGCTGGTCCCGGCGTGCACCTCAACTTCCCGGGTTCCGGCGGACTGGCCGGGTTTCCGCCGGGTGCCGGGCCAGGTGCTGCCGGAACTGCTCGACGGCCTGGACCTTGGCCTGAACCTGCACGACGCGATCCAGGCGGTGATCCCGAACAGCGTCCTGGTGCAAGCCGCCGCACAACGCGACTGACCCGGGCGGGCAGGGGCGCGGTTTCGATCGGCACCTGGGTCCCGTGCTCACGGTTGCGGTTGAAACAGCGGTCGTCGGGGAAACCCCATCCGGGAATACTTGGCCTCGGCGAGCAGACCGGCGATCAGCGCAGCAGCGGGTCGGCCTCATCGATAACCACGGTTCGCGGCCTGATCGGTGTGGACCGTCGAAGGCATCTCCGGCGGGTGGACATCAAGCACTTTATGGCGCTACGGCCCCAAAGTCCTCACGCGCCCCGACCGGTGCTCACCGCGTAGTGCGGTTGGCCGCGTCCCTTTCCCCGCACCAAACCGCCTAATCCAGGTGTTCGGCGATGAAGGCCGTGATGTCGACGGGTGAACCGGGGCGGGCGAAGAGGTAACCCTGGCCGGTCTCGCAGCCGATGTCGGCCATTCGGCGGGCCTGTGCCTGGGTCTCCACACCCTCCGCGGTGACGGTCAGGCCGAGCGCGTGCGCGAGATCCACCAGCGTGCCGACGATGCGCGCGTCGACCGGGTCGGCCCGTTCCGCATCCCGCAGGCCCTCCATAAACGAGCCCGCGATCTTGAGCTCGTGCACCGGAAGGTGCCGCAGGTAGGCCAGGTTCGAGTACCCGGTGCCGAAGTCGTCGATGGCGATCCGCACGCCCATGCGGGACAGCGCGCGCAGCGCGTCCAGCGGCTCGTCGGCGGTGCCCATGATCGCGCTCTCGGTGAGCTCCAACTGCAACCGCGAAGGCTCCAGCCCGGTCTCGGCCAGGATCGCGGCGACGTCGTCGACCAGCTTCGGGTCGCGCGACTGCCGGACCGCGAGGTTGACGCTGACGAACGGCGCGGCCGACCCGAACTCGTCCTGCCACTGCTTCGCCTGCCGGCAGGCCTGCCGCAGCACCCACCGCCCGAGCGGCACGATCAGCCCGGTTTCCTCGGCCAGCCCGATGAACCGGTCCGGCCCGAGCCGGCCCAGCTCCGGGTGCGCCCAGCGGACCAGCGCCTCGACGCCGACCACGCAGAAGTCCCGCAGCCCGATCAGCGGCTGGTAGTCCACGTAGAACTCCTCGCGCTCCAGCGCGGCGGGCATCTTCGCCGACAGGTGGAACTGCGCGACCTCGGTGGCGTTGCGGTCCGGGTCGAACAGCGCCCACCGGCCCTTTCCCGCGGACTTCGCCCAGTACAGCGTCACGTCGGCGTCGCGCATCAACTCGGCCGCGGTCTGCCCGGACACCGGCCGTTCGACGATGCCGATGCTGGCCGACACGGAGAGCTCGTGGCCGCCGATGCGGATCGGCACCTCCAGCGCGTCGAGCACGGTGTCGGCGACCTCGACGGCCTGCTCGGTGCCGAGCGAGTTCTCGACCAGGATCACGAACTCGTCGCCGCCCATCCGCGCGACCAGCCGGTCGTCGCCGTGCACCACGGCGGCGAGCCGGTCGGCGACCGCCAGCAGCAGGTCGTCGCCGACGTGGTGGCCGAGGCTGTCGTTGATGACCTTGAAGCCGTCGAGGTCCATGTAGCACAGCGCCACCCGCTCGCCGGACTCGTGCTGGCGCAGCACTGCGGTGAGCCGGTCCAGGAACAGCGCCCGGTTGGGCAGCGTGGTGAGCGGGTCGTGCATCGCCTGATGCCGCAGGCGTTCCTGCAGCATCCGGCGGTCGGTGACGTCCTCGATCAGCGCGACCTGGTACAGCGGCAGGCCGTCCTCGCCGCGGACCAGGGACACGATCAGCTCGGTCCACACCGTGCCGCCGTCGGGGCGCTTGAACTGCTTCTCCACCCGGAACTGGTCGCGTTCACCGCGGACCAGTTCCTCGTACATCCGCCAGGTGCTGTCGGGGTCGGCCGGGTGCATCATGTCCTGCACCATCATCCGGCGCAGTTCCTCGGCCGAGCGCCCCATGATGCGCGTCAGCGAATCGTTTACTTCGAGGATCCGCCCGCTCATGTCGCCGATGCCGATGCCGATCGCGGCCTCCGCGAAGATCGCGCGGAACCTGGCCTCGCTGGTGCGCAGCGCCTGCTCGACCGCGTCGCGCGCATCCAGCACCGCCTGCCGGATGGCCTCCTGCTCGTCCAGCGTCCGCTTCCGGGCGGCCTGCACGAAGCCGGAACAAAGCGAGCCCTGCAACGCGGCTACCCGCCCGCGCCAGTCGGGACTGGCGCCCAGCTGAAAGATGTCCAGGATCTCGTCGCCGATCAGGTCGATGGTGCGGGCCAGCGACTCGGCGCTGGTGAAGTGCACGGCGACCAGGTCCACTCCGACGGACCGGGCGGCGGAGGAGTCGAACGGGTCGCTGAGCAGCGCTTCCACCAGACGATCGGTGTAGCCGTACAGGCGGCCTTCAACCTCGGCGCTGGTCATGGGCACATAGCTGGTCCCCATCAGGGCCTGCGCCCATACGGCGGCAAAGCGTCGTCGATCGGCTCGGTTCACCTCGGCGGCCACCTCGTGAGCGCTGGGCACCGGCGTTGTCCAGCCAGTCATGCCTGGGCGCCCTCCACTCGTCTTACTCGCCTGGGCCCGTTCTCGTTCGGAGCATACGACCGGATTGGGCTGGCGGTCGAACATCATGTGCGGCACCCGGGGTAGCCACACACCTCATTCGAGCAGGCCATCCGAGTGGCTAGTCCATGCGGATCAATCACATTCCGCAGCCACTTGATCGCCGGAGCGCGGCAGCCGGGTTCGATCTGCTTTCTTCAAACGCCCACCCCGCCCACGAGGTTGTATGCGATCCGGAAGAACACAACCGGGGGCCAGCGGTTCACTCGAGCTGTCCTGATTAAGCGCGTTGCGGTGAGAAAATAACACAGGGTCTGCATCCTAAGAAAACTCTTCGCCACACTTTCGGGGCAGGACACGCGGTTTCCCGACGACGCACCGCAACTACCTCCCGCGAGGCCCCGATGAACCATCCGAGTGGACGTGCTCGCCGTTTGCCGGTGCTCTCCCTAATATCGATTGCCTGCGCAGGCGCTTTCCTCCGGTGCTCGCCGGCGCAAGCCAGCAACACCCCTTCCAGGAAGGGAATCCGCGATGACGCAGGTAACCGAAGAACAGCCGAGCGCTAGCGAGACCGACACCCCGATGGGCTCGCAGATCCGCAAGCACGAAGGCGGCGATCCGCAGATCGTGCCCACCGTGGATACCTTGGCCACGGTGGCCGGCATGGACGTCAGCGGCCATCAGCGCAATGTCGACTGGCAGTCCTGGTGGAACCAGGGCATGCGGTTCGCCTTCGTCAAGGCCACCGAGGGCACCGGCTATAAGAACCCGTACTTCGCCCAGCAGTACAACGGCTCCTACAACGTCGGCATGATCCGCGGCGCATACCACTTCGCGCTGCCGGACCGCTCCAGCGGCGCCGCGCAGGCCAACTACTTCGTGGACAACGGCGGCGGCTGGTCCAAGGACGGCAAGACCCTGCCGGGCGCGCTGGACATGGAGTACAACCCGTACGGCAACACCTGCTACGGCAAGACCAAGAACGCGATGACCGCCTGGGTCAAGGACTTCAGCGACACCTATCACGCGCGAACCGGGCGCTGGCCGGTCATCTACACCAGCACCAGCTGGTGGAATCGGTGCGTGGACGGCGACTTCAGCTCGACGAACCCGCTGTGGATCGCCCGTTACGCGAGCGCCGTCGGCCAGCTCCCGCACAGCTGGCGGATCTGGACGATCTGGCAGCACACGTCCTCGCCGCTGGACAAGAACACCTTCAACGGCGCCTACGACCGCCTCCAGGCGCTGGCCAACGGCTGACGCCAACAACATCGCGGTGCCGGCCGGTCGCCGGCACCGCGTCTGCGGCATCGGCTCGGGGTGTGGCTCGGCAAGCTACAGATCGGCCGCGTGATTGCGCACGGGCAAGGCAAAATCCCTCGCATGGGTGAGCGCAAGAGTGGGTTGGCCGCGACGATCGCCGTTGCCATCGTGGTGCTGATCGGCGTCAGCATCGCTTTGCTGGCCTTCGATCCGAGGACGACCGGCGCCGACGCGCTGCGGACCGGCGGGCTGGCGGCCGGCTCGGTAGTCGCGATGTACGCGCTGTGGCTCAACGACCGGCGACGCCGCGTCGAAGAAAAGCGGCAGGAGCTCGAAACCCAGCGGCAGGAACTCGATCGGCAGCGCTACGCGCTAGAGCAACAGCGGCAGGCGCTTGAGGACCGGCGGACCGATCAGGATCGGGACCGCGCCGCCGACGAGCGGTTCGCGCGGGCGGTCGAGCTGCTGGGCAATGCGGCGGACCAGGTGCGGGTGGGTGCGATGCACGCGTTGGCGGGGCTCGCCCGCAACAATCCCGAGTACACCCAGACCGTCCTCGATGTGCTGTGCTCGTACCTCCGCCGCCCCTTCGACCATCCGAAGTGGACGCCGTCCGCAGATCTGCCGGCTCAATCCGACCAATGGCCGGAGATCGGCCCCGAGCAGGAGCGCGAACGGCACGTCCGGCAGACCGCCCAGCGGCTGATCCGGGACCTGCTGCCCGGCACCGCCGACCCGGATCCGGGGAGCTACGACCTGGACCTGACCAGGGCTTGGCTGGAGCGGTTCAACCTGTCCGACCGGGTCGTGGGCCGCATCGCCGCCTACCGGTGCCGGTTCCGGCACACCACGAACCTCAACCGCGCCGTCTTCCACGGCCCGGTGCACTTCCGCGACAGCATCTTCCTGGGCCGGATCCGTGCGGAAGACGTGCGGTTCCGGGAGAAGCTGGAGCTGCACGGGATCGCCACCCACGGGCCATGCGGTTTCGAACGCGCCCGTTTCGGCGGGGACGTGGACTTCCGGCGAGCAACCTGCCGGAAGGGCGTGTACTTCGATGGCGCCGTCTGCGAAGCCGCGCTAGATCTGCGCCACACGCAGTTCCTCGGGGGCGTTGACCTGCACTTCGCCGATCCGGCTCCGGTGGCGCAGCTCGAAGACCTCGAGATCAGCGGGCAGTCGCGGTTGCCCGCGGGCTGGCAGGTTCCGGGAACCGCGACGCGCGGTTGATCTCGCCCGGCAGAATCCACCGCATGGGTGAACGCAAGGTCGGGTTGGTAACGACGATCGCCATTGCCGTCGGGGTGCTGATCGGCGTCAGCATCGCCTTGCTCGCCTTCGATCCGAGAACCACCGGCGCGGACGCGTTGCGGACCGGCGGGCTGGCGGCCGGATCTGTCGTGGCGCTGTACGCGTTGTGGCTCAACGACCGTCGGCGACGAGTCGAGGAGAAACGGCAAGAGGTCGAGCGGGAGCGGCACGAGTTGGAGAGCCGGCGGGCGGATCTCGACCGCGACCGGGTCGCCGACGAGCGCTTCGCCCGCGCCGTGGAACTCCTCGGCCACGAAGCCGATCAGGTCCGCGTCGGCGCGCTGCACGCCCTGGCAGGCCTGGCCCGCAGCAACCCCGACTACACCCAGACCGTCCTCGACGTGCTGTGCTCGTACCTCCGGCGGCCGTTCGCGCATCCGCGCTACGACGCCAAAGTCCCGACGGCCGACGGGAAGCAATCGCCCTGGGCGCCGGAAGCCCGCGACGACGCGGAGCGCATGCTGCAGGTCCGCCTGACCGCGCAGCGGTTGATCGCGGATCTGCTGCCGCCCGCGGCGGATTCCCATGCCCCGGCTCACGACCTGGACCTGACCAACGCGACGTTGGAGTACTTCGACCTGACCGACCGGAAGGTTGGCACATTGGTCCTGCGATACGGGAAACTGTTCAGCGACAACAACTTCAGCCGTTGCGAATACCACGGGGACGTGTGGTTCACCGGCACGACGGTCGGTGCCAGCCGGTTGTACGGGCGGTTCCGCTGCGACGACGTGGTTTTCCACCGGCGCGCCTGGTTCCCCGGAGTCGAGTTCAACGGCCGGTCGAGCTTCCGGCGAACCCGGTTCCGGGGCCAGACGAGGTTCGCGGACAGCCACTTCGCCGACTCCGTGTCGATGGAGCGGGCGGAATTCCACGGGGAGGCCGACTTCCGCGCCGTCCGCTTCGAAAGCGCCGTGGACCTCAGCGGCGCCGCATTCCACGGCGAAGCCCAGCACGCCGGCATCATCACCAGCCCGGACCGCGACGTCACCCTCCCCGCGGGATGGGCGTCGTGAGCACGAGGCGAAAGTGAGGGGTACCCGTGACCGACTCGGTCACGGGTACCCCTGGAAATCAGTTGAAAAGCTTGGGAAGGGTGCCTTCCCAGGCTTCGCGGAGCTCGGCCAGCGGGATGTCCGCGACGTCCTGGATGTCAAGCGACTGGGCACCCGCGTCCGCGACGCCGACCTTCGCCCACGGCAAGCCGCGCGCGGTGCACATGTCCGTGAACCGGAGTTCCTCGGTGCGCGGAACCGCGACCAGGACCCGGCCCGCCGACTCCGAGAACAGCCAGACGAACGGGTCCGCGCCCTCCGGCAGGACCACCCGGGCACCGCACTCGCCGATCAGCGCCGTCTCCACCAGCGCCTGGGCCAGGCCGCCCTCGGAGAGGTCATGCGCCGCCGAGATCATGCCGTCGCGCGAGCCCGCGACCAGCACCTCCGCCAGCAGCTTCTCGCGCGCCAGGTCGACCTTCGGCGGGACGCCGCCGAGGTGGTCGTGGGTGACGCGCGCCCACTCCGAGCCGCCAAACTCCTCGCGGGTCTCGCCGAGCAGCAGCAGCGTTTCGCCTGCCTCCCCGCCGATTCCGGTGGGGATGCGGCGGGTCACGTCGTCGATCGTGCCGAGCACGCCGACGACCGGCGTCGGCAGGATCGGCTTCGCCCCGGTCTGGTTGTAGAAGCTGACGTTGCCGCCAGTCACCGGGATGCCCAGCGCCTGGCAGGCGTCGGCCAGGCCGCGCACCGCCTGCTGGAACTGCCACATCACGCCCGGGTCCTCCGGCGAACCGAAGTTCAGGCAGTTGGTGACCGCCACCGGCGTGGCGCCGGTGGTCGCCACGTTGCGGTAAGCCTCGGCCAGCGCCAGCTGCGCGCCCGCGTACGGGTCGAGGCGGGTGTAGCGGGCATTGCAGTCGGTGGCGATCGCGATGCCGCGCCCCGTCTCCTCGTCAATGCGCAGCACGCCGCCGTCCGACGGCTGGGCCAGCACGGTGTTGCCGCGCACGTACCGGTCGTACTGGTCGGTGACCCACGCGCGGGAGCACAGGTTCGGCGACGCCGCCATCCGCAGGATGGTCTCCCGCAGCTCGTCCGACGTGGACGGGCGGGCCAGCGTGTTCGCGCTGTCCGCCGCGATCAGGTCCTGCTCGGCGGGCCGCTCGACCGGGCGTTCGTAGACCGGGCCCTGGTGCGCGACGGTGCGCGGCGGCACGTCCACCACGAGCTCGCCGTGCCAGTAGATCTCCAGATTCTCGCCCTCGGTGACCTCGCCGATGACGGTCGCGGTGACGTCCCACTTCCGGCAGACCGCCATGAAGGCGTCCACGTTGGACGGCTCCACCACTGCGCACATCCGCTCCTGCGACTCGCTGGAGAGGATCTCCGCCGGGTTCATCCCGGTGGCACGCAGCGGGACCTGGTCCAGGTCGACCCGCATGCCGCCGTCGCCGGCGGAGGCCAGCTCCGAGGTCGCGCAGGACAGACCCGCGCCGCCTAGGTCCTGAATGCCCACGACCAGCCCCGCGTGGTACAGGTCCAGGCAGCACTCGATGAGCACCTTCTCGGCGAACGGGTCGCCGACCTGCACGCTGGGCAGCTTCTTGCGGCTCCCCGAAGACCCACTTGCGGGGGTTGATCCTGCGCTCTCATCGCCGTCGAAGGTCTCCGACGCCAGCACCGAGACCCCGCCGATGCCGTCCAGGCCGGTGCGCGCACCGAACAGGATGATCTTGTTGCCCGTGCCGCTGGCGTGCGCCAGGTGCAGGTCCTCGACCTTCATCACGCCTACGCACATGGCGTTGACCAGCGGGTTGCCCGCGTAGCACTCGTCGAAGACGACCTCGCCACCGATGTTCGGCAGCCCCAGGCAGTTGCCGTAACCGCCGACCCCGGCGACCACGCCGGGCAGCACCCGCTTGGTGTCCGGGGCGTCGGCGGGGCCGAAGCGCAGCGGGTCGGCCACCGCGACCGGGCGGGCGCCCATCGCCATGATGTCGCGGACGATGCCGCCGACACCGGTGGCCGCGCCCTGGTAGGGCTCCACATAGGAGGGGTGGTTGTGGCTCTCCAGCTTGAACGTGACCGCCCAGCCGTCGCCGATGTCGACCACCCCGGCGTTCTCGCCGATGCCCGCGAGCATCTTCGCGCGCATCTCGTCGGTGGTGGTCTCGCCGAAGTACTTCAGGTGCACCTTCGATGACTTGTAGGAGCAGTGCTCGCTCCACATCACCGAGTACATGGCCAGCTCGGCCTCGGTGGGCCGGCGGCCCAGGATCTCCCGGATCCGGGCGTACTCGTCGTCCTTGAGCCCAAGCTCGCGGAACGGCTGGGCGGTGTCCGGCGAAGCCTTCGCTTGCTCGACAGTGTCAAATTCGACGGTTCGACCGTCGGTGTCCACCTTCACCAAGTTGTTCACGCTGCCACCAGTGCATCCAGAACGGACAGGAACATGCCGAGGCCGTCGTCGGTGGGGCCGGTCAGCGGGTCGATCGCGTGCTCCGGGTGGGGCATCATGCCCGCGACGCGCCCACGTGCGTCGGTGATGCCCGCGATGGCGCGCTGCGAGCCGTTCGGGTTCTCGCCCGCATAGCGCAACAGCACCCGGCCTTCGCCTTCGAGCTCGTCGAGGACGGCCTTGTCGGCCATGTAGTTGCCCTCGCCGTGCTTGACCGGGATCAGTAACTCGGCACCCGCGTCGTAGCGGGTGGTCCAGGCGCTGGTGTTGTTCGCCACCGTTAACCACTGGTCGCGGCAGACGTAGTGCAGGCCCGCGTTGCGGGTCAGCACGCCGGGCAGCAGCCCGGACTCGCACAGGATCTGGAATCCGTTGCACACCCCGAGCACCGGCATGCCCTTGCGGGCGGCCGTCACGACCTCGGTCATCACCGGGGCGAATTTGGCGATCGCACCGCAGCGCAGGTAGTCGCCGTAGGAGAAGCCGCCGGGCACGATCACCGCGTCGACCCCGCGCAGGTCGTGGTCGGCGTGCCAGAGGGCGACCGATTCGGCGCCCGCGCGGCGCACGGCGCGCGCGGCGTCCACGTCGTCGAGGGTGCCGGGGAAGGTGATGACGCCGATCTTCGCGCTCATGCTTCCACCCGGCGCACGGTCCAGTCCTCGATCACCGGGTTGGCCAGCAGCGTTTCCGCGATCTTGGCGAGCGTGTCGTCGTCGACATCGTCGGCGACCTCCAGCTCGAACCGCTTCCCCTGGCGGACTTCGGTGATGCCCCCGAACCCGAGACGGGGTAGCGCGTTGGCCACCGCCTGTCCCTGCGGGTCGAGGATTTCCTGCTTCGGCATGACGTCGACAACGACTCGGGCCACGGGTGCTGCTCCCGGTTTCCGTGCAGATCCGCCGGGAGCCCGGCGGATGGCCAGCAGTACCGCCAAAGGGTAACTGAGCTGGGAGTTCACCCGATCCGGGAGGGGTCCGCGGGTGCGGCGCGGCTCACGACACGGCCAGATAGTCGTGTTCTGCGACACATTTCCATGATGTTGTCTAAACCTTTTGCCCGGCGGACGTCTATATGACCGGGGGCAACGAAAGCCCTTGCATGGATTGCCTTTTACTGAGGGGACGCACACAGATGCGCACATTCAACACGCTGCTGGCGGCCGGATTGCTCGCCGGACTCGCGCTGACCACGACCGTTCCGGCGATGGCCGAACCGAGCCCCGACGCGGTCGTCGCGGCGCCCACCGACCAGCTGCTCAGCGCCGACAAGTCGGAGGTCCGAGCGGGTAACACGCTGACCCTGCGGCTGGACCACGGCGACGAGGGGGTCAACTGGATCTCGTCGAAGGCGTTCGTGCGCAACCGCGAGCACCCGTTCGGCGCGGACGAGGGCCTGGCCGAGATCGTGCGGGACCGCGGCGGCCGGGCCGAAGCCGTGGCCACCATCGCCGACGTTCCGCCCGGCGAGTACACCGTGCACACCCGCGTCGGCGGTGGCGCCGGGCCGACCCTGCGGATCAACGTCATCAAGTGATCCATCGCCTCGTGCGTGCTTCGGGACCCTCCGGTGCCCCGAAGTATGCACGGGTCTTACCAGCGGAAATGGCGCCGATCACGGACAACCGTCAACACCGGGCCCCGAGGCCGCAACCCCGTGCTGGCGCATTTCGCCGGTTTTCCCTGCTCAGCCGGCGTGAGCACTGTGGGCGGGTATCGCACCCCACAATGGCAACGGGCCTCCACCGGGCCGCGCCGAACATGGAAGAGTGGACTGGCTGGCGGCTCATCGAGGAGGGAACAACCGTGCAGATCACCCACTTCGGGCATTCGTGCGTGCTGATCGAGACCGAATCGGCTCGGCTGCTGATCGACCCCGGCGCATTCTCCGCCGACTTCGAGGACCTCCGCGACCTCGACGCCGTGCTGATCACGCACCAGCACGTCGACCACCTCGACCTCGACCGGCTCCCCGGCCTGCTCGCGGCCAACCCGAACGCCCGCCTGGTGGCAGACGCCGGTTCCGCTTCGTCGATCGCCGAGAAGGGGCTGACGGCCATCACCGCACGGCCCGGTGAATCGCTGGAACTGGGCGGTGTGGCGGTCAACGTCGTCGGCGGCTCCCATGCGGTGATCCACCCGGACCTCCCGGTGATCGACAACATCGGCTACGTCGTCGACCACGGCGCCTTCTACCACCCCGGGGACTCGTTCTTCGTGCCGGAGCAGCGGATCGACGTGCTGGGCCTGCCGGCCGGCGCGCCGTGGATGAAGCTCTCCGAAGCGGTCGACTTCCTGCGCGCGGTCACACCGCGAGCTGCGGTGCCGATCCACGAGGCAGTGTTGGCGAAGCCGCACCTGCACTACCGCATGTTCGAGCAACTCGGCCCGAAGGACACCACAGTCGACGTTCTGGCCAAGGGCGCCCAGACCACGCTCTGACCCCGTCCTTAGGGGCGATTTCGATGGACATCAACGCGTCGATTTCCATCGAAATCGCCGACCCCGTGGGCGAACGCGGCATAGGTGAGCGGCCGCGCGCCGTGGTGCAGGGCCAGGTCGATGGCGTCCAGGACGGCCTGCCGCGAGAACGGCTTGCCCAGCTCAGCGGCGTCCAGGGCGAGTCGGACCAGTCGACCGCGGCGGGCCGCACGCCCGACCCCCAGCACGAGCGCCCGGCACCACCACGGCTCGACCCGCGAACCCGGACCGAGCACCCGGATCCGAGCCCGGTGCACCCGGCCGGTCGCCAGTTCCCGGACCGCCATCGCATCCGCGCAAACCGAGAATCCGCGCCGCTGCAACGCGGTTACCGTGCCGGGCGAGGCGAGCCAGCGCGGCGGGATGAAGGTGTCCGTCCGCAGCCCGGCCTGCTCCAGCACCGCCGACGCGGCCACCAGGCGCAGCCCGGCTTCGTGCGCCGGGAGCCTGGCCGCCGGCGCGAGGCGGGCGCGCAGGCCCGGCGACACGCGGGCGAAGCCGTACAGGCTGACGCCGTCCCCCCGCGCCAAGCGCTCGGCCACCCAGTGCAGCACCGGGGACTGCGGACTCCGCGCTTCCAGTTGGTCCGGGCGTGGCGAGATCAGCAGGGACAGCGGGACCTGGCGGTGGTCCAGTTCCGCGGCGAACTCCGCGCACTGGTCCAGCACCCGGTGCCCGAGTCCGGACAACGACACCACGAGCGGCGTGCTCACGGTCCCTCATTCGGCCTGGCCCGGGTGTCCACGACCTGACTGCCAGGTGTCCCCGCGGCGCAAATCCAGCGAACCTCCACGTCGTCACCTTCGGCACCCCTCGGTCGGCCGCGGCGCCGACACGCCGACGCGTAACCCCACCGGGCTAATGCGACGGAACAACGCTCGAAACGGCCCTGTTCAGGCGAGAGGCACCTGAAGATGGTTATGAGACGCTTACGGCGTGGGGGTAAGCCAGTCGGCGAAGGCGCGGCCGGTGATCCGTTCGTAAGCCTCGACGTAGCGGGCGCGCGTGGCGTCGACGATCTCGCCCGGCAGCGGGGGCGGCGGGGAGTCCGACGCGCGGTCCCAGCCGGAGGCCGCCGAGGTCAGCCAGTTGCGTACGAACTGCTTGTCGAAGGACGGCTGCACCTTGCCCGGTTCGTAGCCGTCCGTCGGCCAGTACCGCGACGAGTCGGGGGTGAGCACCTCGTCGCCTAGCACCAGCGAACCGTCCGCGGCGAGGCCGAACTCGAACTTGGTGTCAGCGAGGATCACCCCGCGGCCGCGTGCGTGCTCCGCCGCCTGCCGGTACACCCGCAGCGTCACGTCGCGCAGCTCGGCGGCACGGTCCGCGCCCAACTGCGCCGCCACCTCCTCGAAGCTGACGTTCTCGTCGTGGTCGCCGATCGCGGCCTTGGTCGCCGGGGTGAAGATCGGCTCGGGGAGCCGGGACGCCTCGGTGAGCCCGTCCGGCAACCGCACGCCGCACACCGCGCCGGTGCGCTGGTAGTCGGCGAGCCCCGAGCCGGTGAGGTAGCCGCGCGCCACGCATTCCACCGGCAGCATCTCCAGCCGCCGCACCAGCAGCGCCCGGCCGCGCACCTCGCCGGGGATCCGTGGGTCGTCGGCGGCGACCAGGTGGTTCGGCATCACGTCGGCGAGCAGTTCGAACCAGAACACGCTCATCGCGGTCAGCACCCGGCCCTTGTCCGGGATCGGGGTGTCGAGCACGTGGTCGTACGCCGAAATGCGGTCGGAGGCGACCAGCAGCAGGTGTTCGTCGTCCACGGCGTGCAGCTGGCGAACCTTGCCCGCCGCGATCTGGGGGTAATCGGCTAGTGCAACCACGAGCGGGATTGTCTCGCACCGCGGCGGCCGGAGAGATACCCGGCCTTCGGAGCGGTATCTTCCCGCCGTGGCCCACCGCCGCCAGAACAGGAGGACTCCGTGACCGAGACATTCACCGAGTGGCTTCGCCAACGCAGCGAGCCCGACTGGACGGCGGTGGTCACGCACCCGTTCACCCAGGGCCTGTTCGACGGGCTGGTGCCGACCGAATCGATGCGCTCCTACCTGGTGCAGGACTACCAGTTCGTGGACGACTTCCTGGCACTGCTTGGCGCCGCGCTGGCCAAGGCCGACCGCTATTCGTCGCGGCTGGCGATCGCGGGCAGCATCGCCGTGGTCACCAGCGAGGAGAACACCTATTTCCAGCGCGCGTTCGACGCGTTGGGGGTCGGCGAGTCGGACCGGGTGCGCCCGAAGCTGGACGAGGCGACCGTGGCGTTCCGGGATCTGATGAACGACACCAACGCGCGCGGCAGCTACGCCGACGTGCTGACGGTGCTGACCGTCGCGGAGTGGACCTACCTGGAGTGGGCGATGCGGGCGCCGACCGCCCTGCCGGAGAACTTCGTGCACGCCGAGTGGATCACGCTGCACAACAACCCGGACTTTCAGGGCTGGGTGCAGTGGTTGTGCCGCGAGCTGGACCGAGTCGGGGCCGACCTCGACGAGCGCGACCGAGCGCGCTGCCTGCGCCTGTTCCAGCAGGCCACCCGGTGCGAACTCGACTTCTTCGACGCGCACTGGGGATGACGCTGGAACGCTCTTCCGCGATGCGGAATGCCGGTTTCAGCCCGCCCGGTTTTGCCTGAAATTTGGCGGGTTTTGCCGGGGTTCAAGGGCTCCAAGTTCAGGCAAAACCGGAACGCGCCACCGAATCGGGTGGTGACTCGGCGCGGGGTCAGAGGATGTCCGCCGGGCGGTACGCCGCGGCCTCCGGGTAGCGAGCGGTGATCTTCTCGATCTGGCCGACGATGTCGCCGACCTGGGAGGCCGCCGCGCCGGTGAAGGCCAGGCGGTCGGCCAGCAGCGATTCCAGCTGGTCGCGGTCCAGGGGAAGGCGCTCATCGGCGGCCAAGCGGTCCAGGAGATCGTTGCGTTCCGCGCCCTGTTCGCGCATGGCCAGCGCGACCGCCACCGCATTCTCCTTGATCGCCTCGTGTGCGGTCTCCCGGCCGACGCCGGCACGCACCGCCGCCATCAGCACCTTCGTGGTGGCCAGGAACGGCAGGTAGCGGTCGAGCTCGCGGACGACCACCGCGGGGAAGGCACCGAACTCGTCGAGCACGGTCAAAAACGTCTCCAGCAGGCCGTCGAAGGCGAAGAACGCGTCCGGCAGCGCCACCCGGCGGACCACCGAGCAGGACACGTCGCCCTCGTTCCACTGGTCACCGGCCAGCTCGCCGGTCATCGAGACGTAGCCGCGCAGCACCACCGCGAGGCCGTTGACCCGCTCGCAGGACCGGGTGTTCATCTTGTGTGGCATCGCGCTGGAGCCGACCTGCCCCGGCTTGAAGCCCTCGGTCACCAGCTCGTGCCCGGCCATCAGCCGGATCGTGGTGGCCACGTTCGACGGCGCGGCGGCGAGCTGGGCGAGCGCGGTGAGCACCTCGAAGTCCAGCGAGCGCGGGTAGACCTGGCCGACGCTGGTCAGCGTGCTGCCGAAGCCGAGGTGACCGGCCACCCGGCGCTCCAGTTCGGTGAGCTTGGCCGCGTCGCCGCCGAGCAGGTCGAGCATGTCCTGCGCGGTGCCGACCGGCCCCTTGATGCCGCGCAGCGGGTAGCGCGCGAGCAGTTCCTCAAGCCGGTGGAAGCCGACGAGCAGTTCGTCGGCGGCGGTGGCGAAGCGCTTGCCGAGCGTGGTCGCCTGGGCGGCGACGTTGTGCGAGCGCCCGGCCATGACGAGTTCGCCGTACTCGCCAGCGAGCTTGCCCAGCCGCGCCAAGACGGCGACCGTCCGGTCGCGGACGAGTTCCAGGCTGCGGCGGACCTGCAGCTGCTCGACGTTCTCGGTGAGATCCCGGGAGGTCATGCCCTTGTGGATCTGCTCATGGCCGGCGAGGGCGTTGAACTCCTCGATGCGGGCCTTGACGTCGTGCCGGGTGACCCGCTCGCGGGCGGCGATGGAGTCGAGGTCGACCTGCCCCAGCACCCGCTCGTAGTCGGCCGGCGCCTGCTCGGGAACCTCGATGCCGAGGTCGGCCTGGGCGCGCAGCACCGCAAGCCACAGCTTGCGCTCCAATATGATCTTGTACTGCGGGGACCACAGCTCGACCAGTTCGGGCGAGGCGTAGCGGGTGGCGAGGACGTTCGGAATGCTGGGCTTGACCGTCACGAACAGCGAGGATACCGGCCTGGTGCGCCCGTTCGGCCCACCCGGTCGGCGGCGGCAGCACCGGCGGCCGCACCAGCGGTGCGCGTCCACCGATGCGGTCCGAGCGCCGGGACGCCGGTCGGTCGAAGTGCGCACCCGTTCGAAACAAGCAACGTTCCGGGCGGATGATCCGGCGCCGCGGCACGAATGCCCGTGGCCGGCCGGGAACATTAATTCGAACCGAAATAACTGGACGGGTACTGGACGGTGGACAAATCCCGAACATATCGTTGGAACCTAACCGAACGACACGAACAAAGGGACTCGAACTGATGGTCATCGACGTGTTCCGCGACGAACGGCAGGACGCGTTCTGGATAGTCGGATCAGGTCTCGCCCTGCGGCACGCCACCACCCATCGCCCCGGCGCGGTGTACGCCGGCCAGTGGATAGCGTCCCTGTGCGAGGTTCAGCTGAAAGTTCCGCAGCCCACGCCGAGCGGTCGAGAACCGAACTCGAAACCGGTCACCGACAAATGCCCGGAATGCACGCAGAAAGCGACCGAGGCCAATTTCGCGGAAATAACCTGGGACTTTTGACTGACGCGGGCTGCGGCCGAAAAATCGGTCGCCACCCCGTGCGGCACGAACTACCGTCGATCCCGCCATGCCACCGAGTAGTTCGGGTTCGGTCCGATTCTTGTGGTCCCTGCTGGCGAAACGGCCGGGACTGCTGACCCTTGCGACGGTCTCCGGCGCGTTATGGATGCTGCCGACAGCACTGCTGCCGCTGGTCATCGGCCAGGCCATCGACGCCGGGATCCGCGACGGCGACGGCGGCACGTTGTTGCGCTGGGTGCTGGTCGTGCTTGGTCTCGGCCTGACTCAGATGGTCGCCGCCGGGGCACTGCAGTGGGCTGCGCATACTCTCTGGCTGCACGGCGCGACGAGCGCGCAGCGGATCGTGCTTGGCCACGTGGTGGGCCTCGGCGGGGTGCTGGCGCGCAAAGTCCGGGTCGGCGAGGTGGTCGCGGTCGGCGCGTCCGACATCTACCGCATCGGCTCGCTGTTAGAGGTGATCGGCCGGGCCACCGGCTCGCTGGTGTCGTTCGCGGTCGCCGCGATCGTGGTGCTGTGGATCTCGCCGATCATGGGCGTCATCGTGCTGATCGGGGTGCCGCTGGCGACCGGTGGCATCGGCCCGCTGCTGCGCCCGTTGCGCCGCCGCGAGGAGACGCAACGGGAACGGCTTGGCCAGGTCAGCGCCCAGGCCGCGGACATCGTTTCCGGGCTGCGGATCCTGCGCGGCATCGGCGGCGAGACCCGCTTCCACGCGCGATTCGTCGACGCCAGCCAGCGGGTCCGCGAGGCGGGCGTGGCCGCCGGGCGGATCGAGGCTTGGCTGGCCGGTGCGGAGATTCTGCTTCCCGGCCTGGTCACGGTCCTGGTGACCTGGCTCGGCGCGCGGCTGGCGCTGGACGGCACGATCAGCGTCGGCGAGTTGGTCGCGTTCTACGGCGTGTCGGCGTTCCTGGTGATCCCCGTCCGCACCGCCACCGAAGCCTCCTACGCGTTCGCCTCGGCGATGGTCGCGGCCGGCCGAGCACGCGCGCTGCTGCGACTGGAGCCCGAACCGGCGCCGCCGGAGCACCCGAAGCCGCTGCCTCCCGGCCCGCTGGGGCTGTTCGATGAAGCAACCGGGTTGCGGATCCCGGCGGGCCAGCTGACCGTGATCGACGCGGGCGAGCAGGCCGAAGCCCTCGCCGAGCGCCTCGCCGCCGAGTCGATCGCCGGCGACGTGCCGCTGCGCGACGTCGGACCGGACGAGTTGCACCGCAGAATCGTGTTGGCGCACAACCAGGATCTGCTCTTCTCCGGACCAGCCCGCGCCGAGCTCGACCTAGAGTCCGAAGTGGACCTCGAAAGCGCCTTGCACGCCGCCGATGCGCACGAAGTGATGTCCGCCCTGCCGGTTGACGGGCAGCTGGACGAGCGAGCGCGCTCGCTGTCCGGCGGCCAGCGGCAGCGCCTGCTGCTCGCCCGCGCCCTGTGCTCGGACGCCGACGTGCTGATCCTCGACGAGCCGACCTCGGCGGTCGATGCGCACACCGAGGCGCGGATCGCCCAGCGGGTCAGCGAATTCCGGCGCGGCCGCACCACCGTCGTGCTCAGCCAGAGTCCACTCTGGACTGCGGTGGCGGATCGGGTGCTGGATGCGGGAGCGAAGACATGACCACCAAGCTGCCGTTGGCGGACGGGGCCACGGTCCGCCGCTGGATGTGGCGCACGATGTTGCTGCACCGCCGCCGCTTTGCCGCGATGATGCTGTTGTTCATCCTGGCGACGCTCGTCGGGCTGGTGGGCCCGCAAGTACTCGGCACCCTCGTCGACTCGGTGCTCGCCGGCACCTCGACCGGGCACGTCGACCTGCTCGCCGTGGCGTTCCTCGCGATCCTCGTGACGCAGGCGTTGCTGGCGCGTTCGGCACGATTACGCGCGACCTTGCTCGGCGAGCACCTGCTGGCCGAATCGCGTGAAGGCATGGTCGGGCACGCGCTGCGGCTTCCGCTGGGCACGGTTGAGGCAGCGGGCACCGGTGACCTGCTCAGCCGCGCCACCACCGACGTCGACCGGCTCGACTTCACGATTCGAAACGCCGCCCCCGAGATCACCACGGCGCTGATCACCGTGGTGTTGACCGGCGCCGCGATGATCATCACCTCGCCGCTGCTCGCCTTGGGCATGCTGGTGGCGGTGCCCCTGATGGTCTTCAGCACGCGCTGGTACGTCCCGCGCTCGCTGCCGACCATCCGGCGGGCGATGGCGAACTGGTCGGAAGTCCAGTCGAGCATGCACGAATCCGTCGAAGGCGCGCGAACCGTCGCTGCCCTGCGGTTGCGCGGACGTCGCGTCGCGCGCAACGAGCAGGTGCTCGGCCGGGCCCTCGAAGCCGAGCAGCGGCACCGGTTTCTGCTCACCATGTGGCTGCCGTGCCTTGAACTTTCCTACGTGCTGCCGATCGGTGCGATCCTGCTGATCGGCGGCTGGGCCTATCAGGCGGGGCTCGCCGAGCTCGGCACGATCATCACCGTCGTGCTCTACGCCCAGGCGATGTCGAACCCGTTCGACGAGCTGTTCATGTGGCTGGAAGAGCTGCAGATCGGGCACACGGCGCTGCAACGGATCCTCGGCGTCCGGGAAGTTCCGGTGGCCGAGGACTCCCCGCACCGGCCCGGCGAGGCGAGGGCCCGCGATCTAGCCATCCGCGACGTGCGCTTCTCCTACCGGCCGGACCGGGAGATCCTGCACGGCATCGACCTGACCGTCCCGGCCGGGCAACGGTTGGTCATCGTCGGCCCGTCCGGTGCCGGGAAATCCACGCTGGGCCGGTTGATCGCCGGGATCAGCCGGCCGGGCTCCGGATCGGTCGCCTTTGGCGGCACCGAGATCACCGAACTGCCCGCCGAGCAGTTGCGCCGCGAGGTGGTGCTGCTGACCCAGGAGCAGCACGTGTTCGCCTGCACGCTGAGGGACAACCTCACGCTGCCGGACGGCGAAACGACCGATGATCGGCTGACCGATGCGCTCAAGACGGTCGGCCTCCAGGACTGGGTAGAAGCGCTACCGGACCGGCTCGACACGGTGCTCGGTTCCGGCGGCCACCCCGTTCCGGCCTCCCGCGCCCAGCAGCTCGCGCTGGCCCGGGTGCTGCTGGCCGACCCGCACACCGTGGTCCTCGACGAAGCCACGTCGCTGCTGGACAACGTCACCTCACGGGAGCTGGAGCGGGCGCTCTCGACACTGCTGGCGGGGCGCACGGTGATCGCGATAGCGCACCGGCTGCACACCGCCCGCAATGCCGACCGGGTGGCCGTGATGTCGGAAGGACGCATCGTCGAGATCGGCAGCCATGCCGAACTGCTGGCGGCCGATGGCTCCTACGCGCGGCTTTACCAGGTGGCTCAGCCCAGCTGAGAACGCAGCATCCGGCGGGCCGCACCGCGTGGGTCGGGGTCGCTTTCGATCAGCGCGTTCACCACCGCGCCGTCCACCAACGCGATCAGTTCGAGCAGCCGGTCGCGGCTGACCTCCATGCCGCTGCGGGCGAAGATCTCCGCGAGCAGGTCGTGCAGTTCGGCGCCGAGTTCGCGCATCAGCGGCGCCAGATAGGGGCGGCGCGGCGAGCCGACTAGCCGCTCGTAGCGCAGCAGCACCGGTTCCGCGCCGCCGTCCCGCGAGCCGGTGCCCAGCAGCAGGTCCAGCATCAGCTCGATCACCGCGTCGGTGCTGCGCGGAAGTTCGGCGAGTTCGTTGAGCCGGGCGCGGCCGATTGCCAGCTCCTGCCGCGACTCGTGCTCGACGGCGGCGCTGATCAGATCGTTCAGGGACGAGAAGTAGTAGGTGGTGGAGGCCAACGGCAGCCCGGCGCGCTCGGCGACCGCGCGGTGCCGCACCGCTTCGAAACCCCCCTCGGCCAGCAGCTGCGCGGCAGCCGCCACCAGGGCCTGCCGCCGCCGCTCGCCTTTCGGAGTACTGGCCGCTGTCATATCTGTCGATCCTATGCGTCAGCGGCCACCGCACGGTCACGCCGGCAATTCGTGCGCGGTGGGAGCACCACCCCGCACGATCGGCCGGTCAGTGGCCGACGCCGGAGAGGTTGAGGCCGATCACGCCGGCGACGATCAGCACGATCGATACGAGCTTGAGCACCGAGAAGCCGTCGCCGAGCCAGACCATGCCGACGATCGCCGTCAGTGCGGCGCCGATACCGGTCCACACCGCGTAGGCGGGGCCCGCGGGTAACAGGCGCATCGCGTACGCCAGGCCGGCGAAGCTCACCGCGGCCAGCACCAGGAACGACATGGTCGGGATCGGGCGGTTGAAGCCGTGCGAAAGCTTGAGCGAGATGGCCCAACCCGCTTCGAACACCCCCGACACCATGAGAATGATCCAGGCCATCATCGCTGGGCACCCTTCCCTCAATCCGGCGCCCGGGATTCATCCATCCGAGTGCCTTCTGGCACCAACGTACCGATAATCTGGTACCAAAGTACCGTTTTGGTGAGGGAAGCCACCACCGCGGCACCCGCCTTATGACCACCGCATCCGCAGGTCAGGGCCGCAGCGGCGCAGGCATCGAGGTTCGGAGCCCGTTGGGTCAGTACTGGGCGGCCAGGTCGCCCGCGATCGAGGCGAGCCGCGCGCCGTATGGCGCCGCCGGGGAACCCGCGTCCGGATCGCTGAGCACTACGACCAGTTGGCCGCTGCGCGCCGTGCGCACCGACTGCTCGGTGCCGTCCGGCCGCCGCACATCGCCTGGCGTGGCCTGGTCCGGCGAAACCGCGCCGACCGGGCTGACGATCACTGTGACGCTGCCCGCCGAAGCCCCGTCGTGCAGCGCGAACGAAGCCGTCTTGGCACCGGACGGGCAGGGGCTGGCGGCGACCGGAGCTGCGCCGACGGCCTCCGGCAACTGTCTGGTCACCGCCGCCGCGAGCTGCACGTCCAGACCGCACCTCGCCGAGCGCTCGCCCATGATGCCCGGCCCCGCGCCGCGCGGCGCGTTCCACGAGGTATCCGGCGCCGGGTTGCTCGCGAAGTTGGCGGTCGACGACGTGAAAATGCCGGTACCCGCGCCTACGCCCCCCACCAGCACCGCTGCGGCCGCGACCGTTCCTCCCGCCGCCGCCATCCGGCGACGGGCCGTGATCCGCCGCGAGGCCCGCGCCACGTCATGCTCGTCGAAAGACGCAGCAGGAACGGACCGCACCGAATCACGAAACAGCTCCTGGAGCTTGCGCTCGTCCACTTACCCGCACCTCCTCACGCCGACCGCAGGTCGCCGAGCTCATCGCCCAGCGCTTCCCGCAACGCCGCCAGCCCCCGGGCGCACTGGCTCTTCACAGTTCCTTCGCTGCACCGCATGGCCGCCGCCACCCCCGCGACGTCCAGCCCCTCGAGGAAGCGCAGCACCAGCACGGCTCGCTGCTTCGGTGGCACCTTCTGCAGACCGGCGAGCAGGGTTTGCTTGATCGCCACCGCGTTGTCGACCTCCGGCGAATTCGCCGGTCGGTCCGGCAGGATCTCCGCGGCGCGTTCGCGCCGCCACGGCCGCCGGGACTCGTCGATCACCGCACGGGTCAGGGTGCGGCGCACGTACGCGTCCAACGCGCCCTTGTCACGGACCTTGCGCCAGTGCCGGTGCAACGCGATGAACGCGGTTTGGGCGAGATCGTCCGCGCGGTGCCAGTCACCGCACATCATGTACGCCATTCGACGCACCGCCTCCCGCCGAGCCACGAAGTACTCCGCGAACTCCTGCTCCTCGCGCTGGTCCACGCGGAACTCTCCGCTCGTTCGTGCTTGCACCTGTAGGACGGGTCCCCCGGCCACAACCGTTGCACGCCCGACGCCAGGGATCTACCTGTGATTGATACCGCAGTCAGCGCTTCGGTGTCCGCCGGGCCATTGCCTGAACCTGGTGCGAATGTGGTGTGATCTGTTCGTGACCAATACGGCACCGATCGACCTCCGCTCCGATACGGTCACGCGTCCCGACGAGCAGATGTCCGCGGCGATGGCCGCCGCTGAAGTCGGCGACGACGTGCTCGATCACGACCCGACGATGCGCGCGCTGGAGGAACGTGCCGCCCGGCTGCTCGGCACCGCCGCCGCCCTGTGGGTGCCCAGCGGCACGATGGGCAACCTGATCTCCCTGATGCTGCACTTAAAGCGCGGCGATCGATTCCTCGTGCCGCGCGGTTCGCACGTGCTGAACCACGAGCTCGGCTCCGCCGCCTGGCTCGCCGGCGGCATGCCAGACCCGCTGGAGTGGGACGCCGGGCCGGGACGCCCGAAGTCCGAGACGGTACGGGCGCAGGCCAACGGCGCCCCGGGCTACGACAGGCTGCACACGACGCTGCTTTGCCTGGAGAACACGCACAACGGCGCGGGCGGCTCGGTGGTCCCGCCGCACGAGCACGTCAAGCTGGCGGCGGCCGCCCGCGACAGCGGGTTGCGGGTCCACCTCGACGGCGCCCGGATCTGGAACGCCTCGGTCGCGCTCGGCGTGCCACCGGCCGCGCTGACCGTCGGCGTCGACACCGTGCAGGCCTGCCTGAGCAAGGGACTCGGCGCGCCGGTCGGATCCGTCGTCGCAGGTGGTGAGGACTTCATCGGCGAAGCTCGCCGGGTGCGCAAGATGCTCGGCGGCGGGGTCCGGCAAGGCGGCGTGCTGGCCGCGGCGGGGCTCGTCGCGCTGGGCAGGATCGACGCGCTCGCCGAGGACCACGACAAGGCCCGCGCGCTCGCCGAGGGCTTGGCCGAGATCGGCTGGCAAGTCACGCCGCCACAGACCAATATCGTTCTTGCGGCGGTTCCCGATGTCCGGCTGATCATGGAACGCTTACAGGCGGTCGGGGTGCAGGCGGTGCCGATGAGCGGGCAGGTCCGCTTCGTCACGCACCGGGACGTGTCCAAGGCGGACATCGAAGAGGCGCTGCGCCGGATCGGGAAAGCCCGGGTCTGAGTTCCCCAGGAGGGGCGCATGTTGCGTTGGGTCGTGTTCGACTACGGCGAGGTGATCAGCCGGCGAACGGCGGCGCTGCCCGCGATCGCGGCGTTGCTCGGTGTGGAGCCACCGGAGTTCGAACGGGCCTACTTCGCCGAACGCACCGCCTACGACTGGGGCTTGCCCGACCTGGAGTACTGGCAGGCGGTGGCCGCCCGGTTGGGCAAGAGCGTCGACGCGGCACTGTCCGCGCGGCTGACCCGCACCGATGTCGCCGGTTGGGCGGAGACCGCGCCGGAATCGCTGCGACTGCTCGAAGACCTGCACCACCAGGGCGTCACGATGGCGGTGCTGTCCAACGCACCGTCATCGTTCGGGCGGGCGGCGGAGCAGGAGACCTGGGCCCGGCTGTTCAAGCACCTGATCTTCTCGGGGGATCTGTCCCTGGCGAAGCCGGACGCGGGAATCTACCGGGCCCTGCTCGAAACGATCGACGCACCGGCGGCCGAGTGCCTGTTCTTCGACGACCGTCAGGAGAACGTCGACGGCGCGCGCCGGGTCGGCCTGCACGCCGAGCGCTGGCAGGGCGCGGATGCCGCCCGCGGCACGCTCCGCTCCCACGGCATCCCCGTCAGGGCTTGATCTGCTTTCGGTCTCTGGCCCAGCCGATCGCGGCGGTGGCGACGAAGAGCACGCCACCGATCACGGCGAGCCAGAACAGTCCCTTGATGACGAAGCCCGCCACCGAAATGACGAGCCACAGCAACAGCAGCCCGCCGATCACCTTCCACAACATCGCAAGCACCTCAGCTCGGCCGCGCCAATCCCGTCCCGTCTTCAGCGTGCCAGATCACGCCCGGTCGGCGGCGTGCCGAAGTCCCATACCGGGGAAAACTCAGGGAACCCCTGAGTCGTAAGCCGCTGGATGGCCCGGTGCCGGCCGACCGGTCGGGAGCACGGTCACGGCGCGCCGGGTAACCAGCGGGCTAGGCGGTCCAGGGCTTCGGCGATGTCCTCGGTGCTTCCCGCGAACGACATCCGCACGAAGCGGTGGCCCAGCACCGGATCGAAGTCCACCCCTGGCACCACGGCGACACCCGTTTCGTCCAGCAGCCGTCGGCAGAAGGCCGCGGAATCGTCGGCGAGATGGCCGATGTCGGCCCAGGCGTAGAACGCGCCGTCGGCCGGGGCGACCCGGGTGATGCCGAGCTCGCCAAGACCACTGAGCAGCAGCTCCCGGTTCGTCCGGTAGCGCTCGACGTGCGCGCCGACCTCGGCGTATGCCGCCCGGGAGAACGCCGCGATCGCGCCGTACTGGGACAGCGCGGGCGGGCAAAGCGTGAAGTTCCCGGTCAGCGAGTCCACCGCGCGGCGCAGCCGCGGCGGCACCAGCATCCAGCCCAGCCGCCAGCCGGTCATCGACCAGAACTTGGAGAACGAGTTCACCGCGATCGACTCGCGGGAGAACTCCCAGGCCGCGTGCAGCGGATCCCCGTAGCTGAGGCCGTGGTAGATCTCGTCGCTGATCAGCCGCACACCGTTGGTCTCGCACCACCGCGCCAGCCCGGCCAGCTCATCGCGGGAGAGCACCGTGCCGGTCGGGTTCGCGGGGCTCGCCACGATCAGCCCCCGCACCGGCTCGTCGAGCGCGTCCAGCATCGCCACCGTCGGCTGGAACCGCGTCGTCTCGTCGCACGGCAGTTCCACGACCTCGCATCCCAGCGCCGCCAGGATGTTCCGGTAGGCCGGGTAGCCGGGGCGAGCCAGCGCGACGCGGTCACCGGCGTCGAAGGCGCTGAGGAAGGCGAGCAGGAAGGCGCCGGAGGCGCCGGTGGTCACCACGACATCGTCGGGCTCAATCATCAGCCCGTAGGACCGGTCGTAGTGCTCGGCGATCGATTCGCGCAGCTCAGGAAGGCCGAGCTGCTCGGTGTAGCCGAGCGCGTGGTGGTGCAACGCCTGCGCTGCGGCTTCGCGGACGGCCTTCGGTGCGGGCGTGGCGGGCTGGCCCGCGGCCAGCGAGACCACATCGCCCTTCGCACGCTGCCGCGCTGCGGCTGCGGACAGGACCTCCATCACCTGGAACGGCGCGACATCCGCCCGCTGTGCAACGGCGAGGGCGTGGTGCTGACTGAGCATGAGCCCAGCGTGCCAGGCCCCCGACCCCGGTGTTTATGCGGGTCAGGGCCGAAGTCCGCCGATCGAAGCCGTGGGTCTTTCGGGTAGCGGATAGCTGCCCGAAAGACTCGTTAGGCGGTCGGAATGGCGATTTCGCCGTGCACCGCGCGGAGCGCGATGTCGGTGCGGTAGTGCGAGCCCGGCAGGTGCACGCCGGCGACCCGGCGGTACGCCTCCTCGCGAGCCGCCGCCAGGTCCGGGCCGGTGGCCACCACCGACAGCACGCGGCCGCCGGCGGACAACACCGCGCCGTCCTCCCGCCGCCGGGTGCCGGAGTGCAGGATGCCCTGCGCGTCACCGCCCTGGATCACGTCGTCGACGCGCGGCCGCCCTGGGTAGCCCTCGGCGGCCACCACCACGGTCACCGCCGCACCGGGCTCCCACTCCAGCGGCGGCTGCGCGGCGAGCTCGCCGCGCGCGACGGCGTTGAACAGCGACGCCAGCGGCGTGTGCAGCAGAGCGAGCACGGCCTGGGTCTCCGGGTCGCCGAAGCGGCAGTTGAACTCGATCACCTGCGGACCCGAGGAGGTCAACGCGAGACCCGCGTAAAGCAGCCCGGAGAACGGCGTGCCACGGCGCGCCAGCTCGTCGACCGTCGGCTGCACCACGGTGCGCACCACGGTCTCGACCAGGTCCTCCGGTGCCCACGGCAGCGGCGCGTAAGCACCCATGCCGCCGGTGTTCGGGCCCGCGTCACCGTCGCCGACCCGCTTGAAGTCCTGCGCGGGCAGCAGCGGGACCACCGTGGTGCCGTCGACCAGGCAGAACAGCGACGCCTCCGGGCCGTCCAGGAACGACTCCAGCAGCACCGGGTGCCCGCCGTCGAGCAGCTTGAGCGCGTGTGCCCGCGCGGCATCGAAATCACCGGTCACCAGCACGCCCTTGCCGGCGGCCAGGCCGTCGTCCTTGACCACCCAGGTCGGGCCGAACTGCGCCAGCGCGGCATCCAGCTTCGCGGGGTTGTCCACCACTTCGCTGTGCGCGGTCGGCACCCCGGCCGCGAGCATGACGTCCTTGGCGAACGCCTTGGAGCCTTCGATGCGCGCGGCAGCCTTCGACGGGCCGAAGCAGGCGATGCCAGCCGCCCGGACGGCGTCGGCCGCGCCCGCGACCAGCGGCGTCTCGGGGCCGAACACGACGAGGTCGGCCTGCCATTTGGTGGCCAGCGCGGCCACTTCGGCCGGTTTCGCGACGTCAACGCCGTAGGTCTCGGCGAGCGCGGCGGTGCCCGCATTGCCGGGCGCGCAGGCAAGCGCGGTCACGGACGGGTCGCGGGACAGCGCCAGCACGATCGCGTGTTCCCGGCCACCGCCACCGATCACGAGGATTCGCACGAACCGCAGCGTAGAGCGTGCGGCACGCCACGGTGGCAATGCCCCCGCATTCGTTGCGCCGATGCACCGCACCAGCCCTGGCCATCCGGTCGATCCCGGTAGTTCATCCGGCAGCCGTCGACGGGTTGCCCGGCCTTGCGCGAATGGTCGTTTGCGGCCGTCAGTGTTTTGCCCGAATCCGCAGCGTTGATCACAAGCTGCGCCAGACACGGGAGGGCACATGACGATCCGGGTACGCCTGACGGCGCTGTCGGTCGCCGGAGCCGCGGCGTTGGGGCTGCTCACGGCGCCCGCCATCGCCGCACCGAACCGACCGGACGACGCCGAGCGGGTGACGGTCTTCGGGCACCGCGGCGCCTCCGGGTACCGGCCGGAGCACACGCTGGCCTCCTACGAGCTGGCGGCCCGGATGGGCGCCGATTACATCGAGCCCGACCTGGTGCCCACCAAGGACGGCGTGCTGGTCGCGCGGCACGAGAACGAGATCGGCGGCACCACCGATGTCGCCGCGCACCCCGAGTTCGCCGGCCGCAAGACCACCAAGGTCATCGACGGCACCTCGATCACCGGCTGGTTCACCGAGGACTTCACCCTCGCCGAGCTCAAGACGCTGCGCGCCAAGGAGCGCATCCCGAACGTCCGGCCGCACAACACGATCTACGACGGCCGCTACGAGGTGCCGACGTTCCAAGAGGTCTTGGACCTGCGGGCGCGGCTGTCGCGGGAACTCGGCCGCGACATCGGCGTCGCCCCGGAGACCAAGCACCCCAGCTACTTCGGCAAGCTCGGCCTGGCGTTGGAACCCGGCGTGGTCCAAGCCCTCACCCGCAACGGCCTGAACCGGCCGAACGCCAAGGTCGTCGTGCAGTCCTTCGAGGTGAGCAACCTCAAGGAGCTCAACCGGTCGCTGCGGGTGCCGCTCGTGCAGCTGATCAGCAACAGCGGCGCGCCGCAGGACTTCATCGAGGCCGGGGACCCGCGCACCTACGCCGACCTGGTCAAGTCGGAGGGCCTGCGGGAGATCGCCGGGTACGCCGACGTGATCGGTCCGGACACCAAGGTGATCCTGCCGGTGAACGCCGACGGCTACCTCACCAAGCCGACCACCGTCGTCGCCGACGCGCACAAAGCCGACCTGCAGGTGGTGCCGTACACGGTCCGGGCGGAGAACACGTTCCTGCCCGCCGACTTCCGCTCCTCGGCCGACCCGGCCGCCTTCGGCGACGTCTTCGGCTTCTTCCGGGCACTTTTCGACCAGGGCATCGACGGGATCTTCAGCGACCAGCCGGACATCGCCGTCATCGCCCGCGACGACCATGCGGCGGCCACCGCGGGCCGGTGATCCCGGTTCGGGTGGGGCGGACGGCCTGTTCTCTCGTCATATCGAGGTGAACAGGCCGTTCGCATCGCAGCAGCCGGGTGCCGGGTGGCACCGACCAGGGCGTGGTCTTCGGGGCCGCCGCGCCACCTAACCTGTCCAGTACGGACGGAGGTGACGCCCGGTGGCCCAACTGCTGCTCGTCCTGATCGGCGCGCTGCTGGTCACCGCGGCCGCGCGGAGCCGAGAGATCGCCGCCCCGCTGCTGCTGGTGCTGGTCGGCCTGGTCGTTTCGCTGATCCCTGGCACGACGAATCTGGAAATCGATCCGAAACTGCTGCTGACCGTGGTGCTCCCGCCGCTGCTCTACTCCGCCGCGCTGGAGAGCTCCTTCACCAACTTCCGGGCCCGGATCAGACCGATCGTGCACCACGGGGTCCTGCAGGTGATCGCCACGTCGTTCGTGATCGGCTGGCTGGCTTTCCTGCTCATCCCCGACCTGCCACTGAAGTCCGCGATCGTGCTTGGCGCGGTGATCGCGCCGCCGGACGCGGTGACAGCCGCCGCGATCGGCCGTCAGCTGAAGCTGCCGCGCGGCGTGATGACGGTCCTCGGCGGCGAAAGCCTGATCAACGACGCTGCCGCGCTCACCATTTACCGGATGGCGATCGCCGCGGTCGTCGGCACCACGCCGACCCTGGCCCAAGGGGCGCTGGTCTTTGTGCTGGCCGTGGTGGTCGGCGTCGGGCTGGGATTGGTGTTCGGGGCGCTCGCACAGATCGCCCGGACCCATGTGCCCGACGTGCAGGTGGCGACCCTGCTCGGCGTGCTCGTGCCGTTCATCGCGTACCTGACCGCCGAGCAGCTGCACGGTTCCGGGGTGCTCGCGGTCGTCACCGCCGGGCTCTACGTCGGCCACAACCAGCCGCGGGCGCGGGCCGCCGGACGGCTGCAGGAGCACACCGTCTGGGCGTCGATCAACCTCCTGCTGGAAAGCCTGGTGTTCGCCTACATCGGGCTCCAGCTGAGCACCGTCGTCCGGGCCGTCGGCGCTTCCGGGAGCGATATCGGCTCGGTGCTGGTGGCTGCCTTGCTGATCCTGGCCGCGACGATCGGGTTCCGGATCGTGTGGATGTTCTGGTCCAACTACGTGCCGGGACTGTCGCACCTGCTGACCGGCGGCAGGAAACGCGGCGGCTGGTGGCGGCGCACCACCGTGCTGTCGTGGGCCGGGATGCGCGGCGTGGTCACCCTCGCCGCCGCGGGCGCGATCCCGCATACCACCGGCAGCGGCGCGCCTTTCCCCGCGCGCGAGCTGATCCAGTTCGTGGCGTTCGTGATCGTCGTGGGCACCATCCTGGTGCAGGGCACCACGCTGCCGTGGCTGATCCGGAAGCTGGGTGTCACCGACCCGGACGAGGCCGCGCGCGACGACCAAGCGGAGGCGGAGGCGCGGGTGACAGCCACCAACGCCGCCCTGCGCTACCTGGACGGGCTGACCCCCGCGGACCTGCGCACCGAGCCGGCCCACTTCGACCGGATCATCGGCCGGATGAAGGACCTGGTGGAGCACCAGGGGATGACGGCGGCGGAGCAGGTCGGGCGCACGGCCGCGGAGCGCGCGGACACCGCGAGCAAGGTGTTCTCCGACCTGCGCCGCGACCTGATCGAAGTGCAGCGCTCGGCGATCGCCGATGAACGGGACGCGGGAAACCTCGACGACCAGGTGCTGCGCCGGGTCCTGCGCGAACTGGATCTCCGGGAAGCCGCCCTCGACGGCTCCTGGCGCAACCGCTGACCGGGTGTGGCGGTGTCGATTTCAATGGAAACCAGCGCGGTGATCTCCATCGAAATCGCCGTTCACCTCACGCCATGGTGTGGCGGACGATGGTCTGGTCACGGCCGGGGCCCACGCCGATCGCCGAGACCCGAGCCCCGGCGAGCTCCTCGATCCGCTCGATGTAGGCCCGCGCGTTGGCCGGCAGGTCCTCGAAGCCGCGCGCCCCGCTGACGTCCTCCCACCAGCCCGGCATCTCCTCGTACACCGGCACCGCGTGGTGCACGCCGGTCTGCGTCATCGGCATCTCGTCGACCCGCTCGCCGTCCACGTCGTAGGCCACGCAGATCGGGATCGTCTCCAGCCCGGACAGCACGTCCAGCTTGGTGAGGAAGTAGTCGGTGATGCCGTTGACCCGGGTCGCGTAGCGCGCGATCACCGCGTCGAACCACCCGGTGCGCCGCGACCGCCCGGTGGTCACGCCGAACTCGCCGCCCTGCTTGCGCAGGTTCTCGCCCGCCTCGTCGGTCAGCTCGGTCGGGAACGGACCGGCCCCGACGCGGGTGGTGTACGCCTTCAGGATGCCGATCACCGCGTTGATCTTCGTCGGCCCGATGCCGGACCCGGCGCACGCGCCGCCCGCGGTCGGATTCGACGAGGTCACGAACGGGTAGGTGCCGTGGTCGACGTCCAGCAGGGTGCCCTGCGAGCCCTCCAGCAGCACCGTCTCGCCGCGGTCCAGCGCCTGGTTGATCAGCAGCTTCGTGTCGGCGATCCGGCTCGCGAACTGCTCGGCCTGGCCGAGCACGGTGTCCACCACTTCTTCCGGGTCCATCCCGCGCCGGTTGTACACCTTGACCAGGATCTGGTTCTTGATGTCCAGCGCGGCCTCGACCTTCTGCCGCAGGATCTTCTCGTCCAGCAGGTCCTGCACCCGCACCCCGACCCGGGCGATCTTGTCCTGGTAGCAGGGGCCGATGCCGCGGCCGGTGGTGCCGATCTGCTTCTTGCCCAGGTAGCGCTCGGTGACCCGGTCGATGGCCACGTGGTACGGCATGATCAGGTGCGCGTCGGCGGAGACCAGCAGCCGCGAGGTGTCCACGTCGCGGTCCTCCAGCCCCGCCAGCTCCTCCAGCAGCACACCGGGATCGACGACGACACCGTTGCCGATCACGTTGGTCACTCCGGGGGTGAGGATTCCCGACGGGATGAGGTGCAGGGCGAAGTCCTGCCCGTCCGGCAGCACCACGGTGTGACCCGCGTTGTTGCCGCCTTGGTAACGAACGACCCACTGCGCCTGCTCGCCGAGCAGGTCGGTCGCCTTACCCTTGCCCTCGTCGCCCCACTGGGCGCCGATCAGCACGATCGCCGGCATGTGAAACTCCAACCTGGACTGGGTGGTCGCCAGCGTGACAGCACGCTTCGCCCGCTCCCACCACGGGGTATGCCGGTCGATCAGGGTAAACCAGGAGCGAAACGTGAGTACCACCGCATTGTCCTGCGGAAACGTTGAACGCGCAGCGCGTCCATCTGATAACGCAGTGCAATGGTTCGACGTCCCCGCGACACCCGGCCGCGCCGATCTGGATCCGCTGATCGCCGAGGCCGGGCAACGATTGGTGGTGCACGGCACCGACGCCGACTTCGCGGCGGTCGTGCAGCGCCTGCTCCGGAAGAACCGGCTGGCGGACCTGATCGTCGGCTACGTCCCGGTCGCCGAGTCGCCGGCCGCACGGCTGTGGGGGCTCGCGATCGACGACTTCGACCGGGCGCTGACCGCGGCGCCGCGCCCGGCGGCGTTGATCAGGGACGACGCGGGCGGCGTGCTGCTCGGTGCGGGCACGATCGAGCCGATCATCGGGCAGGTTTACTGCGATGACGAGCAGGTGCTCAACGGCGCCGCGATCAGCATCACGATCTCGCCCGATCCAGGTGCCGCGCCGCTGCCGGAGCCCACTGCTGACCCGCTGAGCACCATGCTCGAACCGGCCACCGACGGCCTGCTGGTCACCACCGTCCGCCGGGGCCTGCTGCGCCGACGCCGCGACGTGACCCGGGGCCGCGCGGTGCAGGCGTCATTCCGGTCCGCGACGGTGCGCCACGACGGGATCGCCCACCCGCGTCCGGCGCAGAAGTGGGTCTGGTATCGACACACCGAGGATCTGCAACTGGCCCGGTAGCAGTCCTCGGACGGAGGGTTTCGCCGAAGCCGGAGGCTCCCGGCAGCGAGCTTCGGTGTCCGGTGCTGTGCGAAATTAACCAAGCGATGGCATGATCGGTGGCGGTTTCACGCCAAGTCACCCCTTGGTCACGCTCTGGCATTGCCACGGCCACCTGCGTGGGCAAAGGTCAACAACGACATCGGCGAGACGCCTACGCGGAGGAAGCCATGACAGGCCACCGATCGTTGCGCGCCACCCTGACCGCCCTGCCCCTCGCGGGAATCCTCGGCCTCGCGCTGGCCGTGCCGGCCACCGCTGAGCCGCCCGGCATCCCCGACCCGGCGACGGCGAAGACCGAGCTCGGCGAGCTGACCATCGCACCGGAGGGTTCGATGGACGGCTACAGCCGGCAGAAATTTCCGCACTGGATCGAAGGACCGGACCACTGCAACACCCGCGAAGCGGTGTTGAAGCGCGACGGAACGAACGTGCAGGTCGGCCCGGACTGCTACCCGATCTCAGGCAGCTGGTTCAGCCCTTACGACGGCGCGACGTGGACCCGGCCGTCCGATGTGGACATCGATCACGTGGTGCCATTGGCCGCCGCGTGGCGTTCCGGCGCGGCGAAGTGGACCCAGGAGAGGCGCCAGGCGTTCGCCAACGACCTGGAGGGCCCGCAGCTGATCGCGGTCACCGACAACGTCAACCAGGCGAAGGGCGACCAGACGCCGGACAAGTGGATGCCGCCGGCGAGCGGGTACCACTGCAGGTATGCGTCAATGTGGGTCGGCTCCAAGCACAAGTACCAGCTGACCATCACCGACGCGGAGAAAACCGCACTGCAGAAGGCGCTCGACGGCTGCTGAGCGCGGTTTGCTCGCGTCACCACTGGCTGATCGCCAGGCCAAGAGCGCCGCGAAGGGGACAGTCCGATGCCAGATCAAGACCGTTGCGAGCGGCGCTCCGCGATCACGGCGCCGCCCGGCGGGGTGATGACCGACGAAGTCGGGGTGATCACCGGCGATCTGGAGCTGGCCACCGAATGCACCGACGGCGATGTCACGGTGTGGGTGCGCTACGCGGGCGCCGCCGAGTGGTACCGGCTCTCGGCGGCCGACTGTCACCTCTACGACCCGCGCGACCACGAAGCGCTGCACACCGCGCTGGTCGCGGTTCTGCACCGCCCCGCCACCTGAACCTCACGAACCGGAATCGGAATCGGATCTCTGCTCGGGATACAGGGGCGGCAGGGCGGCGGCCGCTTCGGTTCGGCTGAGGCCGGTGGCCTGCAGGAGGTCCACCGCGATCGAGCGGACCTGCATCACCACCACCTGCATCGAGAAATCCCCCTCGCCGAGGAGCTCCACTGTGGACTTCTTGGCGACCGAGCGGGCGGCCTCCCGGGTCTGCAGCGGATCGACCCCGCTGGCCAGCTCGTCGCGCAGCAGCACGACGGCACCCGCCAACTCCTCCAAGAGCCCCGGCAACGGACGGGGCACCGGCTCGCCGTCGCGCAGCGCGGCGAGCGCCCGCCGCGCCAGCACCCGGGTGTTGCGCAATGCACGGTCAATCGGCGTCGCCGCGGTCTCGTAGCGTTCGAGGTCGCCGCGCCGCCGCCACCGGATGGGCGCGAACCGGGCGATCTCCAGCCCCGCCTCCAGCGCGGCTCGCAGCTCCTCCACGAAACGTTGGCTCTTGCGCGCCTTCGCAAGCACGTCGGTGGCGAGGTCGAGGTCCTGCCTCGCTACCGCATTACCGACGCCGCGGAGCGCGTCGGCGAGCGCGCTGAGCACGAGCCGTCCGTTGCGGTGTGCGACCGCGAGCGGGTTGGCCGGGAGGAGCGCGGCGACGACGAAGCCGACCAGCCCGCCGATCGCCGCGTCGATCATCCGGGTCAAACCACCCGCCGTGGCCGGCGGCAGCAGCGTCGCGACCAGCACCGACGACGACGCGGCCTGGAGCACGATCACGCCGCCGCTGTCCAGCAGCACGGCGGTGCTCATGGCCAGCGCGACGACCAGCGCGATCTGCCAGGCGCCGGTGCCGATGAACGAGATCAGGATGTCGCCGACGCCGATCCCGATGCTGACCCCGACCACCAGCTCCAGGGCGCGCCGCATCCGCTGGCCCAGCGAAACACCGAGCGAGATGACCGCCGCGATCGGCGCGAAGAACGGGGCCGGATGCCCGAACAGGTGCCGGGCCAGGAACCACGCGAGACCGGCCGCGATGGCGCACTGAGCGATCGGCACGCCGGTGCGCATCAGGCGGCGCAGGCGGCGGATGAGCTCCTCGCGCAGTCGGTGCACGCTGGACATTGTCCGCTAGATCCCGGCGCAATCCGAGGGCCGCCGACGTGATCCTCGTTCGATCTAGGGCGCCGGAAAGGGTCGTGGCGCGCAACCGGACCTCGGCCACGCGCGCACGACCCGGTGACCTCGCTCAGGCCAGGTCGGTGGCTTCCAGGGACGCCGGGTCGCTGTCGGCGAGCAGCTGGCGGCAGCGGTCGTACTCGTCGGTCTCGCCGATCGCCCGCGCGGCCTTGGCCAGCGCCGCGACCGAGCGGAGCACGCCCTGGTTCGGGACGTGCCGCCACGGCACCGGGCCGAAGCCCTTCCAGCCCGCCTTGCGCAACGCGTCCAGTCCGCGGTGATAGCCGGTGCGGGCGTAGGCGTAGGCGGCGATGTTCTCGCCCGCGTCCAACGCCGATTCCGCGAGCGTGGCCCAGGCGGCGCTGAACGTGGGGTGGTGCGCGGCGACCTCGGCCGGGTCGGTGCCCGCGGCCAGCTCGCCCTGCGCCGCTTCGTTCTCCGGCAGGAGGGTTTCCGGCGGTTCCAACAGGTTCCTCGTCATGGCCCCAATCCTTCCAGGTGCCCGGACGTGCCGACGGCCCGTCCGCCACCAGGCGAACGGGCCGTCGGCCAGGCTCGCGGAGATCAGCCGGCGAGCATGCGACCGGCGGACTTCAGGTTCTCGCAAGCGTGGGCCACGCGGGCGGCCATCGCCTGCTCGGCCACCTTCAGGTAGCTGCGCGGGTCGTAGACCTTCTTGTTGCCGACCTCGCCGTCGATCTTCAGCACGCCGTCGTAGTTCTTCAGCATGTGGTCCGCGATGGGCCGGGTGAAGGCGTACTGGGTGTCGGTGTCGATGTTCATCTTCACCACGCCGTAGGAGAGCGCCTCGTGGATCTCCTCCAGCAGCGAGCCAGAACCGCCGTGGAAGACCAGGTCGAACGGCTTGGAGCCGGCCGGCAGGCCGAGCTTCTCGGACACCACGTCCTGACCCTGCTTGAGGATCTCCGGGCGCAGCTTGACGTTGCCCGGCTTGTAGACGCCGTGCACGTTGCCGAACGTCGCGGCCAGCAGGTAGCGGCCCTTCTCGCCGGCGCCGAGGGCGTCCACGGTCTTCTCGTAGTCGCCGGGCGCGGTGTAGAGCTTCTCGTTGATGTCGTTGGCGACGCCGTCTTCCTCGCCGCCGACGACGCCGACCTCCAGCTCCAGGATGATCTTGGCCTGGGCGGCCGCGGCCAGCAGTTCCTGGGCGATCTTCAGGTTCTCGTCCAAGTCGATCGCCGAGCCGTCCCACATGTGGGACTGGAACAGCGGGTTTTCGCCGCGGCTGACCCGCTCCTGGCTGATCTGGATCAGCGGCCGGACGAACCCGTCCAGCTTGTCCTTCGGGCAGTGGTCGGTGTGCAGCGCGATGTTCACCGGGTACTTCGCGGCGACGACGTGCGCGAACTCGGCCATCGCGGTCGCGCCGATGACCATGTCCTTCACCTTGGTGCCGGAGGCGAACTCGGCGCCGCCGGTCGAGATCTGGATGATGCCGTCACTCTCGGCCTCGGCGAACCCGCGCAGCGCCGCGTTGAGCGTCTCCGACGAGGTCACGTTGATGGCCGGGTAGGCGAATTCGCCCGCCTTCGCCCGGTCGAGCATCTCCGCGTAGACCTCGGGGGTCGCGATGGGCATCGGTCGTCCTCCTCGGGTGAAGTTTTATTCGTGGTGACGGGAAGCCGCGCAGCATCCTACGAGCTCACGCCCGTTACCAGCGGACCTTCGAGCCCGGTGCCACACTTTCGCGTCACGGTGCCCCAGCCGGGGCGGGTTTGGAAAGCCGGTGACCGGATTCAGCACCGGACAAGTCCTGTGGACATCCTCACACGCTGCGAGTTCGACGGCTACAGCCACGCCCCGGTTACCAGGTTCCATTCGCGGACGGTGGTTTTGGCTATCACCCCGGCCTTGGTGTAGGGGTCGGCGTCGAGGACCTTCTGAAGCTCGTCGGCGTCTGGCGTCTCGTAGATGAGCTGCGCGCCGAGCTGGTCGGCGAACGGGCCGCCGGCCAGCAGCACGCCGCGCTCCGCCAGTCCCCGGCAGTACTCACGGTGCTCGGGCCGCACCTCCAAGCGGTGCTGTTCGTCCTCGCCGTACACCAAATCGACCACGAACTTGGCCATCCGAACGCCTCCACCTTCGATCACCGATCGGTATCGACGCTACCCGGTATGCGGGCACGGGCCGGTAGCCAGCCGGTAGGTTGTCCGATCATGGCCGGTGATTCACGCAGAGCCGAACGGAGCGTCGAGCAGACCCTCGGGCACCTGCGCGCGTTGGACAGCGCGTCGATGGAGCACCCGGCCCGGCCACTGACCCTGGAGGACCTGTACCGCCAGCAGCGCATGCGAATGGTGCGGCTGGCGATCCTGCTGGTCGACGACCCGGCGACGGCCGAGGACGTGGTGCAGGAGGCGTTCACCGGGCTCTACCGCAACTGGTCCGGGTTGCGCGATGCCAGGGCGGCGCTCGGGTACCTGCGAACGGCGGTCGTCAACGGCAGTCGTTCGGTGCTGCGGCGCCGCAAGACGGCCCGCGAGTATCAGCCGCCGCACCAGGCCGACGCCCGGTCGGCGGAGTCGCTGGCGATGCTGACCGCCGAGCACCAGGCGGTGGTGGCCGCGCTGGGGAAGTTGCCGCGCAGGCAGCGCGAGGTGCTGGTGCTGCGCTACTACGGCGACCTCTCGGAGGTCGAGATCGCCGAGGCTACCGGGGTCTCGCGGGGGACCGTGAAGTCGACGGCGAGCCGCGGGCTGGAGGCCCTGCAGAAGCTCATCGGCGACTGATCGACGAGGGAAAGTGCGCGGGAACCAGGGCGAACGACACACCGATTTGGTGTAGACCACTGGGTGCTGGTGGCGGAGGATCGTCGGCGTGACCGCACACGCCATTGCGTTAGGCGTCGCCTCAGACTGGCCGAGCTCGGCGCCACCGCGGGCGGCCTCGGCGCAGCACTGCTGGCGACGGAAGGGTTGAAAGACCGTGAACACTCCCGAACTGATCCTCGCCGGCGCGCGGGTCGTCACGCCGGACGGAGTGCTGGACCGCGGTTGGGTCCGGGTCTCCGGCGGGCACATCGCCGCGGTCGGCGCGGGTCCGGCACCGGATGGTCCCGGTGCCGATCTGGCCGGGCGGTGGCTGGTGCCCGGCTTCGTGGACATCCACTGCCACGGTGGTGGCGGCGGCTCGTTCACCGGCATCGAGGTCGACCAGTCGCACACCGCGATCAAAACCCACCGCGCGCACGGCACGACGACGATGCTGGCCAGCCTGGTGTCGGCCCCGCTTCCCGACCTGGCCAAGCAGATCAGCGCGCTCAGCGAGCTGGTCGCCGACGGCGCGCTGGCCGGCATCCACCTGGAGGGACCGTTTCTGGCCACGGCGCGCTGCGGGGCGCACGACCCGGCGATCCTCCGGCCGCCGGAGGCGGCGGCCGTGCAGCAGCTGCTGGACGCCGGGCGGGGCGCGGTCCGGATGGTCACCCTGGCGCCGGAGCTGCCGAACTCGCTGAACGCCGTCCGGCAGCTCGTCGACCAAGGGGTGATCGCCGCCGTCGGGCACACCGACGCCGTGCTGGACCAGGTGGTGCCCGCCGTGGAAGCGGGCGCGACGGTGGCCACGCACCTGTTCAACGCCATGCGGCCGCTGCACCACCGGGAGCCGGGCCCGATCGGCGTCCTGCTGGCGGACGAGCGGGTGACCATCGAGCTCATCTGCGATCTGGTGCACCTGCATCCGGCGGTGGTGAAACTGGCGGCCTCACACGCGGGTATCGGGCGGACCGTGCTGGTCACCGACGCCATCAGCGCGACGAACGCCGGCGACGGCACCTACGAGCTGGGCACGATCCCGGTCACCGTGACCGGCGGCGAGGCGCGATTGGCGGACGGCTCGCTGGCGGGCAGCACGCTGACCATGGACGTGGCATTCCGCAACCTCGTCGAGGTCTGCGGGCTGACGGTACCGGCGGCGGTGGCGGCCTCGGCGACCAAACCGGCGCGGCTACTCGGGCTCGGCGACAGGATCGGCGAGATCCGCCCCGGTCTCGCGGCCGACCTGGTCGCGTTGGACGCCGACCTGAAGCTGGACGCGGTCATGAAGGGCGGCGCCTGGCTGACCGAACCCGGCGATTTCAATGGAGATCGACGCGCTGATCTCCATTGAAATCGCCACGGCGTCCCCTCGCTACGCTCGGGGCGTGACCCGACCCGACCCCGCGCACCTGCTGTCCGCGGCGCTGCGCGCCCAGGCCGGGGGTAGCCCCGGCGCGGCTCCGCCGCCTCCGCCACCCGCTGCGCCCCGCAGGCGCCTCCCCGTGGTCGGCGTGCTGGTGTTCGCACTGCTCCTCGGCCTCCTGGCCGGAACACTCGCCGGGCTGCTCACGCTGCTCTACCCGGCGGGGTGAGTGGAACAACCCGGATTCCGCACGCTGGCTGGTTGCTCGCCCGGAGACCGGGGCTGGGGTGGTCACGGTACCGTTGGCAGGCGTGACGACCGAACTGCCCGCGATTGTCGACGCCGCCACCCACAGTCCCGCCCTCGCCCTGCTACCGGACTGGCTGGACCCGGAACACATCATCCAGTCGATGGGCCCCTTCGCCCTGATCGGCGTGTGCCTGATCATCTTCGCCGAATGCGGCCTGCTCATCGGCTTTTTCCTGCCGGGTGACTCGCTGTTGTTCGTCACCGGCCTGTTCGTCGCCACCGGCGCGATCAACACCCCGATCTGGCTGGTCTGCCTGCTGTTGGCGGTGTGCGCGTTCGCGGGCAACGTGACCGGTTATTGGATCGGTCGCAAGGTCGGGCCATCGATGTTCAGCAAGCCGGATTCGAGGCTGTTCAAGCGCGAGCACGTGGACAAGACGCACGAGTTCTTCGAGAAGTACGGTGCTCGTGCGATCATCCTGGCCCGGTTCGTGCCGATCGTGCGGACCTTCATCACCGCGGTCGCGGGCGTCGGGCAGATGGACCCGAAGAAGTTTTTCACCTACTCGGCGGTCGGCGGCCTCGCGTGGACGGTGAGCATGACCGTGCTCGGCTTCTTCCTCGGCAACATCCCGTGGATCAGGAACAACCTCGAAGCGATGGCGATCGTGATCGTGTTGTTCTCGATCATCCCGATCATCATCGAGTACGTGAAGGGCCGCCGCGAGAAGGCCCGCGATTCCACGAGCTGACCGGCTGCACCGTGTTCGCGCGAATCCGATGCGTCGGGTTCGCGCGAATTGCTTTTCACGGCACTGCGCTTCTAGCGGGCGTGGAAGAATTCACCGGCCGAGCACGCACACGGCGACGTCGATGATCACCAGGCTTCGGCGAGGTCGGCGTGCTGCTCGATCCAGGTGTGCATCACCACGCCCGCCGCGACGCCGGCGTTGATCGACCGCGTCGACCCGAACTGCGCGATGGACACCACTAGGTCCGCGTCGCGCCGCGAGTCGTCCCTCAGGCCCGGGCCTTCCTGGCCGAACAGCAGCACGCACCGGCGCGGCAGGGCCGTCCGCTCGATTGGTTCCGCGCCGACGGTGTTGTCCACCGCCACCAGCGCGAGGTCGTGCTCGGTCGCATACCCGCGCAGCGACGCCAGGTCGGGGTGGTGGTGGATGTGCTGATACCGGTCGGTGACCATCGCGCCGCGCCGGTTCCACCGCCTCCGACCCACGATGTGCACGGCCTTCGCGGCGAAGGCGTTCGCGGTGCGCACCACGGTGCCGATGTTGTGGTCGTGCTGGAAGTTCTCGATGGCCACGTGGAAGTCGTGCCGCCGCAGGTCGAGGTCGGCGATGATCGCCTCGCGCCGCCAGTACCGGTAGTGGTCGACCACGTTTCGCCGGTCGCCGTGCTCCAGCAGTTCCGGATCGTAGCGCTCGTCGCTCGGCCACGGCCCCGACCAGGGACCGACGCCGACGGTGCTACCCCACTCGGTGGGGCCGAGATTCTCGCTCACGCCAACCCAAGGTCGGTTAGGCCCAGCAGGGACCGGTACGGAAGTCCGGCGGCCTCGATCGCCTCGCGCGCGCCGGTATCGCGGTCGACCACGGTGGCCACGCCGACGATCTCGGCGTCGACCGAGCGCAGCGCCTCGACTGCGGTGAGAACGCTGCCGCCGGTGGTGGAGGTGTCCTCGACGGCCAAGACCCGGCGACCGGTGACGTCCGGGCCCTCGATCAGCCGCTGCATGCCGTGCGTCTTGGTGCTCTTGCGAACCACGAAGGAGTCCAGCGCCGGCCCTTCGGCGTGCATCATCGCGGTGGCGACGGGGTCGGCGCCGAGGGTGAGGCCGCCGACGGCGGTGTAGTCCCAGTCGGCGGTGAGCTCGCGCAGCAGGCTGCCGATCAGCGGCGCGGCCTGGTGCTGCAGCGTCGCGCGGCGGAGATCGACGTAGTAGTCGGCTTCCTTACCGGAAGACAACGTGACCCGACCGTGCACCACGGCGAGTTCCCGGACCAGACGGGCGAGCTCGGTGCGCTGCTGTTCATCCACTTTGACCACGAGTTTTCAGCATACCGGCCGGGTATGGGGCGCCGGAGAGCGGCGGCTCAGGTGCGCCCCGGGGTGGTCCGGGTCACGATCATGCGCTGCAGCTTCTTCGGCACCAACCGGCCGATGGCGACCAACGCCTTGTACTGCGCACCCGGCACCGAGACGACCTTGCCGCGGCGCAGGTCGGCCAGGGCCTCGTGCACCACTTGGTCGGCCTGCAGCCAGAACACCTTGGGCAGCCGCCCCATCGCCAGCCCGGCCCGCTGGTGGAACTCGGTCTGCGTGAAGCCGGGGCACAGCGCCATGATCCGCACCCCGGTCCCGGCCACCGCCGCCGACACCCCCTCGGAGAGGGCGGTCACGTAGGCCTTGGTCGCCGCGTAGGTCGAGCCGGACACCGGGAAGAACCCGGCGACGCTGGACACGTTGATCACATCGCCCCGGCCGCGCTCCCGCATGCCGCGCACCGCCGCATGGGTCAACGCCAGCACGGCGGCCACGTTGACGTCCAACTGGTTCTGCAGCGTGGCGGCGGGGGTGTCCCAAAAATTGCCGGAGGTGCCGAATCCCGCGTTGTTGACCAGCAGGTCGACCGGGTCGTCGGCGAGGCGCTGCTCGACCGTGGCACGTTGCGCGGCGTCGGCCAGGTCGGCCGCGAGCACCTCGACCCGGACGCCATGGCGGGCCCGCAAGCGGTCGGAGAGTTCGGCGAGCCGTTCGGTGTCGCGGGCCACCAGGACCATGTCGTGGCCTTCGGCGGCGAGTCGGCGGGAGAAGGCGCGTCCGATACCCGAGGTGGCGCCGGTGACGAGTGCGGTAGCCATGCGCCGAACCTACCTAAGAGTCACCTCGGTCCGCCCACCCCAGGCGCGGGAAATGCTCGCCGCGGCCACCCGGGCGATTTCGGGCGATTTCCATGGAAATCGGCGTGCCGCCGAGTGATCAGCGGTGGTGTTCCGGGGAAGACTCGGGCACATCCGCGTCGTTTGGGTCGGTGTCGAACGGGTCGATCAGGTCGGCGAGTTCGCCGAGGTCGCGCAGCAGTCGCTCCAGCCGCGCCGGATCGGAGTCCTCGGGGTGCAGTGCGGCGAGCACCCAGTCGTCCTCCAGCCACACCACCGTGACGTCGTGGCCGATGTCCTCGGTGGCGTCCACCAGGTCCGGCGTTACCAGGGGCCGAGCGGCGGCGACGTCCGTGACGAAGGCGTACCGGGAGCCGACCGGGCCAAGCAGGTCCAGCCCGGAGTCCTGCGGCACCGGCACGTCCGGCAGCCACAACTCGACGGTTGCCGGGGCGGTCCGGCGGCAGCGGATCGCGACCAGCACCACGGCCGTCTTGCCGTTGACGTCGAGGTCGAGGACGTACACCTGGCGGCGCCCGTCGGCGGTGAACGTCGAACCGGCCACCACGTCGGTGGCCGTGGCGCTGCCGTAGTGGGCGAGCACTCCGCGCTCCCACCGGGTCGGCAGGACCTGGTCGGCCTCCGCGAACTGCCAGCCGCGCAGCGCGGCCCAGCGGCGTCGCTCTCGGTTGTTCGAGCCGCGCTGGGATCGGTCGGCGATCAGCAGCGCGACGCCCGCCCCGATGGCGACGATGGCGACGACGAACCAGAGCCACGCAGGTATGCCCACACAGCGCAGGGTAGTCCGATCATCGCCGAACACGAAGATCACCTGGACATCCGGTGCGGAACCGCTCTATCGGCTGAAGGTGACCTGCGGAAACAGCAAACGGGGGTCGACCGGTCAGGATGTGGCGAAGTTGTCGCAGAGGGCCTGCCACTCGTCCCGGTCCGGCGCGGGCCCCGGCAGCCTCGAACCGCCCGCGCGGAGCCCTTCGAGCACCAGGCCCAGGTAGCGGGCGCGGAGCTCGGCGCGACGTGATTCGTTGGTCGGCAGCGCCGGGTTGAGGTGCTTGAACAGCAACAGGATGTCGGTCCAGTCCACGTCCGCGCGCAGCTCGCCGGCGTGTTTGGCGGCCTCGACCAGTTCCTCGATCGCCTTCGCTACCCGCAGCCGCAGGTCCCGGAATTCCTCGGAGTAGGTGTGCTGCTGGTCCATCGGCGGCAGCACCGTGCCGATCCCGGCACCTTCCCGCAGGCAGCGGCGCATGAACCGGGCGAGAGCCTGCCACGGGTCGGGCTCCTCGGCGCGGGCCGCCTCCGCCTCTTCGAGGATCAGCCGGAACGCGGCGATGCGGACGTGCTCGACCAGCTCGTGCTTGCTCGGGTATCGCCGGTACACGCTCGCCACGCCGACCCCCGCGCGCTTGGCGACCTCGGCCATCGGGGCCGCGAAGCCCTGCTCGGTGAACACCGCACGAGCTGCGGCGATGACCCGGTCGTCGTATCGCGCGGATCTGCTCGTTGTGGGCACGGCCACAGCATACGCCGAGGCGGAATGATCCGTTCCGCAGCGGAGTTGCACCGGAACGGAACCATCCGTTCCGCCGGGCTTGCCTGCGGGGCAGGCCGATCGCGCGGTTGTAGGAAGCAGAGGAAAGGCATGACCACCACGGACCTCGTTGAGCCCCGCAGCGGTGCCCGAGCGTTCTTCGGCAGCGGCGCTCTATCCCGGCCCACCTCGTTCTGGTTCATCGGCGCGCTGTACGCGCTGTTCCTGATGGCATCCACCGCGCCGTCCCCCATGTACTCGATCTACCAGCAGCGTTGGCACTTCACCACCACGGTGCTCACCGAGGTCTTCGCCGCCTACGCGGTGGCGATCCTGCTCGCGCTGGTGCTGTTCGGCTCACTGTCCGACCACGTCGGCCGAAAGCCGGTACTGCTGGCCGCGCTCGCGGTGGAGATCACCGCGATGCTGGTGCTCGCGGCCGCGCCGGGCGTCGGTTGGCTCTACGCCGGCCGGGCGTTGCAGGGCCTGGCCACCGGGGTGGCGACCAGTGCGATCAGCGGCGCCCTGCTGGACTTTCAGCGGCCGGGCTCGAACCACGGATCGCTGGTCAACGGGGTCGCCGCGGGCTTTGGCATGGCGCTGGGATCACTACTGGCGGGTGCCCTGGTGCAGTTCGTGCCCGGGCCGACGCTGACCAGCTACCTGCTGCTCATCCTCGCTTTCGTGCTCGCGATCCCCGGGGTGCTGGCGATGGCCGAGCCGGTCGCGCGGCGCGGTGCGCTGCGGGGGTGCTGCGCCCGCAGCGGCCGACCGTTCCGGCGGGCAAGGCCGGGACATTCGCGCTGATGGCGACGACCCTGCTTGCTTCGTGGATCGTCGGCGGGATGTTCATGTCGCTCGGGCCGTCGGTGGCCAAGGGGCTCGTCAGCGGAAACCCCTACCTGGTAGGCGGTTTGACGGTCGCGGTGCTGGCCGGTTTCGGCGGGTTGACCCAACTGGCGCTGTCCGGGTGGACGGCTCGGCGGGCGGTGCGGATCGGTGCGCCGCTGATGATCGTCGGGCTCACCGGGGTGGCCGTGTCCACGCTCGGGCACAGCGCGGCGGCGTTCTTCATCGGCTCGGCGGTGCTGGGCATCGGCTGGGGCCTGATGTTCATGGGTGGCTTCCGGATGCTGACCGGTTTGGCGTCGCCGGAGCACCGGGCCGGCACTTCGTCGCTGATCTACGTCGTCGCGTACCTTTCGGCCGGGGTTCCCAGCGTCGCCCTCGGTTTCCTCAGCACGACCTTCGGCCTCACCGCGGCGACGGTGGCCTTCGCCGCGACGGCCGCCTGCTTCGCCACCATCGCGGGCCTGTCCACCCTTGTGCGCCGCTGAGAGCGCATCGCCCCATCGGCGATTTCAGGGCGATTTCAATGGAAACCGGTGCGCCGGTTTCCATTGAAATCGCCATCGGTCCTCAGGCCGGGTCGACGGTGAGGGACTCGTTGTCGTCGGTGGTGTCGACGCGGATCTTGTCGCCCTCGCGGATGTCCCCCGCCAGCAGCTTGCGCGCGAGCTGGTCGCCGATCGCCGACTGGACCAGGCGGCGCAACGGGCGGGCGCCATACACCGGGTCGAAGCCGTTGAGGGCCAACCAATCCCGCGCCGCCGGTTGCACGTCGAGCGTCAGCCGCCGCTGGGCCAACCGTTGCGCGAGGCGATCCACCTGGATGTCCACGATGGACGTCAGCTCGTCGGTGGACAGCGAGTGGAACACCACCACATCGTCCAGCCGGTTCAGGAACTCCGGCTTGAAATGCCTGCGCACCACCGAGAGCACCGCGTCGTCGCGCTCCTGCTCGGTCAGGTTCGGGTCGGCGATCGCCTGCGAACCGAGGTTCGAGGTCAGCACCAGGATGGTGTTGCGGAAGTCGACCGTGCGGCCCTGGCCATCGGTGAGCCGCCCGTCGTCGAGCACCTGCAGCAGCACGTCGAAGACGTCCGAATGCGCCTTCTCCACCTCGTCGAACAGCACCACCGAGTACGGGCGCCGCCGCACCGACTCGGTCAGCTGCCCGCCCTGGTCGTAGCCGACGTACCCGGGCGGGGCGCCGACCAGCCGGGCGACCGAGTGCTTCTCGGCGTACTCGCTCATGTCGATGCGGATCATCGCCCGCTCGTCGTCGAACAGGAACCCGGCCAGCGCCTTGGCCAGCTCGGTCTTGCCGACGCCGGTCGGGCCGAGGAACAGGAACGAGCCGGTCGGCCGGTCCGGGTCGGCGACTCCGGCGCGCGTCCGGCGCACCGCGTCGGACACCGCGCGCACCGCCTCGGCCTGCCCGACGACGCGCGCTTCCAGCGCGTCCTCCATGCGCAGCAGCTTGGCGGTCTCGCCTTCCATCAGTCGCCCGGCCGGGATGCCGGTCCACGAGCTGACCACGTCCGCGACATCGTCGGCGGTGACCTCCTCCTGCAGCATTGCCTTGCGCTCGGTCTGCGCGTGGGTGGCCGCTTCGAGTTCCTTCTCCAGCTTCGGGATCCGGCCGTAGCGCAACTCGGCGGCCTTGCCCAGGTCGCCGTCACGCTCGGCGCGCTCGGATTCGCCGCGCAGCTGCTCCAGCTGCGTCTTCAGGTCGCGGACCTTGTCGATGGACTCCTTCTCCTGCTGCCACCGCGCGGTCAGCTCGGATAGCTTCTCGCGGCGGTCGGCGAGTTCGGCACGCAACGCGGCCAGCCGTTCCAGCGAGGCCGGATCGTCCTCTTTGGACAGCGCCATCTCCTCGATCTCCAGCCGCCGCACGGCGCGCTCGACCTCGTCGATTTCCACCGGCCGGGAGTCGATCTCCATGCGCAGCCGGGACGCCGCCTCGTCGACCAGGTCGATCGCCTTGTCCGGCAGGAACCGGGCGGTGATGTAGCGGTCGGACAGGGTGGCCGCCGCGACCAGCGCACCATCGGTGATCCGCACGCCGTGGTGCACTTCGTAGCGCTCCTTGAGACCGCGCAGGATCGCGACGGTGTCCTCCGGGCTGGGCTCGCCGACCAGCACCTGCTGGAACCTGCGCTCCAGCGCGGCGTCGGTCTCGATGTGCTCGCGGTACTCGTCGAGCGTGGTCGCGCCGACCATGCGCAGCTCGCCGCGCGCCAGCATTGGCTTGATCATGTTGCCGGCGTCCATCGCGCCCTCGCCGGAAGCGCCGGCGCCGACGATGGTGTGCAGTTCGTCGATGAAGGTGATGACCTGCCCCGCCGAGTCGGTGATCTCCTTGAGCACCGCCTTGAGCCGTTCCTCGAACTCGCCGCGGTACTTCGCACCGGCCACCATCGAGCCGAGGTCCAGCGCCACGACCCGCTTGCCGCGCAACGATTCCGGCACGTCTCCGGCGACGATGCGCTGGGCCAAGCCCTCCACGATGGCGGTCTTGCCGACGCCGGGCTCACCGATGAGCACCGGGTTGTTCTTGGTGCGGCGGGACAGTACCTGCACGACGCGCCGGATCTCGGCGTCCCGGCCGATCACCGGGTCGAGGTCGCCCTTGCGGGCGCGGTCGGTGAGGTCCTGGCCGTACTTCTCCAGCGCCTTGTAGGTGCCCTCGGGGTCCGGGCTGGTCACCCGCGCCGAGCCGCGCACCTTGCCGAAGGCATCGGTCAGCGCCTCCGGCGTCGCGCCGTGCTTGCGCAGCAGGTCGGCGACCCGGCCGCCTTCGGCGGCGAGCCCGACCAGCAGGTGCTCGGTGGAGACGTATTCGTCGCCCATCTCGGTGGCCAGCCGCTGACTGTGGGTCAGCGCCCGCACCGCGTCGCGGGAGAGCTGCGGCGCGGACACCGTGCTGCCGCTGGCCGTGGGCAGCTTGTTGATGAGCTGCTCCAGCTCCCGGCGCACCTCCGTCGGGTCGGCACCGACCGCCGTCAGCAGCGGCGCGGTCAGCCCGTCGCCCTCGGCGAGCAGCGCGCCGAGCAGGTGCGCGGGATCGACGTCCGGGTTGCCGGCCACCGTGGCGGCCTGCACTGCGGAGGAGATCGCCTGTTGGGTCTTGGTCGTCGGGTTGAACGCGTCCATTCCTCACCTCGTTGCCGGGCGCCTCGTGCGAGCACCTCATCCCTCGCACCATCGTCTACCACATCGACAACGATAGGAAAGTTGAGCGAGTTCCACTCAAGTAGCTTTCCGCGATGCGATCTCGCGCACACGCGGGGAAAACTTCCGCGATGCGGATTCAAATCCCAAGCGGGTTTGAGTTTCCGAGCACAATCAGAAACCCGCCGTGACGGACCGTGAAACGCCGGTGGCCGCGGGCCCCGAACCCGCGGCCACCCGTCGCCCCAAGGGTCAACCCTCGCGAACCGCCTGGATGTCGATCTCCACCTTCAGCGTGGTGCCGATCGCGGCGATTCCGCTCTGCAACGCCTGGTTGAACGTCATCGCGAAGTCCTCGCGGCGCAGCTGCGTGGTCGCCGTCGCCGACGCGCGGGTGCCGCCCCACGGGTCCGGGCCGACCCCGGCGAACCGGGTGTCCAGCCGCACCGGCCGGGTCACCCCGCACAGCGTCAGCTCACCGTCGAGGTCCCAGCGGTCGCCGCCGCGCGGGCGCAGGCCGGTGGACCGGAAGGTGATCTCCGGGTACCGCTCGACGTCCAGGAAGTCCGGGTTGCGCAGGTGGTCGTCGCGCATCCGGTTGGCCGTGTCGATGCTGGCCGCGACGATCTGGACCTCGACCGTCGACGATTCGACCGGGTTGCCGATGTGCACCTCGCCGGCGAACTCGTTGAAACGGCCGTGGATGCTGCTGATCCCCAGGTGCTTGGCGGTGACCTGGATCGACGAGTGCACCGGGTCGATCCGCCACAAGCCGGGCGCGGGCAGGTCGGCCCCGCCGACCCGGCGCAGTTCGACTTCGCCGAGAGTGGCGGCCGTCCCGTCGTGCACCAGCGTGGTCCGGGCGACCGGCTCGAACCCGACCGCCGTGACGATCGCCGTGTAGGCACCGCCCCGCAGACCGGAGGCGACCACCGAGCCCTGCGCGTCGCCCTGCACCCGGGCGACCTGGTTGCCGGTGCCGTCGATGACGGTCAGCACCGCTTCGGGCACCGGCCAGCCGTCGCCGCCGCGCACCGTCGCGGTGACCGCTCCCGCTCCGGCGGGCGCGGTCCCGCGTGGCGCGGCCTGTCGTTGGCCGAGATCCATTTCGAACATCCCTCCGTGGGCAATCTCGGTCGTGAGCGGTCGTTTCCGGTTCGCACCGGGGCCACCGCTCACGACGACTTTTCAGTCGGCCTGCGGGTAGCCGAGCTCGACGTCGTGCGTGCTCTGCTCGCCCGAGAGCCGCAAGGGCGTTGCGATCGGCGGGTAACCCGTCGCGATCACCGTGTACTCGCCGTCCGGCAGGTCGGTGAAGGTGTAATTGCCGTCGATGTCGGTGGTGGCCGCGCCGACGACGGCCCCACCGGAGTCCAGCAGCGTCACCCGCGCATCGGGCACCGCGACCCTGAGGTTGGCCGACCGGACCACGCCGCTTAGCTGCGTGCCCGCCTGCAGCGCGACGTCCATGGTGGCTTGCTCGCCGTCGGTCACGGTGACCGAGTTCGCCACCGGCCGGTAGCCGGGCGCGGTGACGGTCAGCGCGTAGGCCCCGCCGACCAGGTCGGCGAAGAGGTAGTGCCCATCCGATCCGGTCCCGACGGCGGAGACCACCTCGCCGCGGACGTCGGTAAGCACCACCATCGCCCCGGCGACGCCCTGGCCGCCGACGTGCACCAGGCCGGTAAGCCGCCCGGCGCCGAGCAGCTGCACGTCGTGGCGCACCGGGCGGTCGGCGACCACGACCATCGAGGCGGTCGGTTGGTAGCTGCCGCCGGAGGCGATCAGCACGTAGGTGCCGCCGTGGCCGACCGCGAGCCGGAACTGCCCGTCCTGGTCGGCGCGGGCGCGCTCCACCTGCCGCCCGTTGGCGTCGGTCAGGGTGAGCACCACGCCGGGGACCGGGGTGCCGATGGAGTCATGGACGGTGCCGTGCACGAACAGCCCACCCCCGTCGACCGGGGTCGCCAGGTTGCCCGCCAAGTGCTTGCCGTTGACCGCGTAGCGACGCGGCCCGACCGGCTCTGACCAGGCATCCAAGTCGTCATCCACAGAGTTGTCCACAGGCTCGGCGGTCGGTCGCCCGGGCCGTGGGCCGACACCCCCGAGCTGGGCAGAGCCGTTCGGCACGAGACGCGTCGCGGCCGAGTTGTCCACAGGCTGAGTCAAGTTGTCCACAGCGTCGTGCGCGGTCATCGCAACCGGCTCCTTTCCCCCATGACTGTCGACCGTAGTGCGCAGCGGAACCTCCCGGAGGAAGATCACCGCGAGGAAGGTGACCACCGAGACGCACGCGGCGACAAAGAAGATGTCGCCGATCGCATCGCCGTAGGACGCTCGCACGATGGTCTGCACCGGCTCCGGCAGGTGGTTGACGTCCAGCGAGCCGCCGCCCGATCCGGCCGCCCGCGCGGCACCGGGGATCTTCGCCAGCCCCTGCATGATGTAGTCCGACACCCGGGTGGCCAGTACGGCGCCCAGCACCGAGACACCCGCCGAACCGCCGAGGGTCCGGAAGAACGTCACGACCGAGGTCACCGACCCCATGTCCTTGCCGCTGGTGGAGTTCTGCACCGCCAGCACCAGGTTCTGCATCAACATGCCGACCCCGGTGCCCATCAGGAACAGGTAGACCCCGACCAGCACCAGGTTCGTCTCGTGATCGATGGTGCTCAGCAGTCCCATCGCGGCGACCATCACGATCGAGCCGATCACCAGGAACGGCTTGATCTTGCCGGTGACCCTGGAGATGATCTGGCCGGACACGGTCGAGGAGATGAACAGCCCGCCGACCATCGGCAGCGTCATCAGCCCCGCGATGGTCGGGGTGAAGCTGCGCGCGATCTGGAAATACTGCCCCAGAAACACCGCGCCGCCGAACATCGCGGTGCCGACCGCGACGGTGCCGATGGTGGCCAGCGTGACAGTCGAATTGCGGAACATCCGCAGCGGCACGATCGGCTCGCTGACCTTGGTCTCGATCACCACCGCGATGAGCAGGGCGAGCAGGCCGCCACCGACGTAGGACGCGGTCTCCACCGACCACCAGTCGAACTGCTTGCCGGCCAGCGAGACCCACACCAGCAGCAGGCTCACGCCGCCGACCAGGAACAACGCACCGAACCAGTCGATCTTGACCGGCCGCTTGATGACCGGCAGTTTCAGCGTCTTGCCGAGCACGATGAAGGCGATCACGGCGATCGGCACCGTCACCCAGAAGCACCAGCGCCACCCCAGCCAGGGGGTGTCCACGATGAGCCCGCCGACGAGCGGACCGCTGACCGTGGCGACCGCGAAGGTGGCGCCGATGTAGCCGCTGTAGCGCCCGCGGTCGCGCGGGGCGACCATCGCGGCGATCACGACCTGGATCAGCGCCTGCAGGCCGCCCATGCCGATGCCCTGCAGGGCACGGAAACCGATGAGCGTCTCCATCGACTGCGCGAACCCGCCGAGCACCGAGCCGGCCGTGAAGATCGTGATGGCCAACTGGTAGAGCAACTTCTTGCTGAACAGGTCGGCGAGCTTGCCCCAGATCGGGGTGGACGCGGTCGAGGTGAGCAGCATCGCCGTGACCACCCAGGTGTACTGGCCCTGGGTGCCATTGAGGTCGGCGATGATCCGGGGCAGCGCGTTCGACACGATCGTCGAGCTGAGGATGGCGACCAACAGCGCCAACATCAGGCCCGACATCGCCTCCAGGATCTGCCGATGCGTCATCGACGATTCCGCGGCGGGCTCGGCACTCCCGTCCCGGCGGGCCGGCGCTGTCGCGGCCGGCGCCGTCGCCGTCGAGGTGGTCATCGAGTTCCTTCCTTGGTCACGGGCCCTGCGACGCAGCCCCCGTCTTTGATCGTGTAGCGGCGGATGTCGTCCATCGCCTCCCCAAGCAGTCCGGCGAGTTCGCGCACCTTGGCGTCGTCCCAGTGCGCCAGCGCGTCGCGGATCCATTCCGCTTTCCTGCGTTCCAGTTCGGCCACCGCGCGCTCGCCGTCGGGGGTCGCGCGCAGCAGCACCACTCGCCGGTCCGCGGGGTCGTGTCGGCGCGTGATCAGGCCGGCCTGTTCCAGCTGCCCGACTTGGCGGCTCACCACGGACGCGTCGACGATGCGGTGGTGCGCGAGGTCGGAGGCCCGGCATTCGCCGCGCAAGACGAGTTCGGTGAGCAACCCGGCGGCGGCGTAGGGCACGTGATCGGCGGTGAACTGTCCCCGCTGCATGGCGAACTGCTTGAGGCCGAGCATGGCCCGGAGTGGCCGGAGCAGTTCGGTGCAGGTTTCGAGTTTCGGTCCCATGAGCCCATTCCTTTAGTTGCTGCACGCAACTATAAACCAAGTTAGTTGCATGACACAACTTGTAGGCGTTGTGACAAACGCATCGGAAACGGGGCAACCGAAAACAGGGCAACCGTTAGATCGGGCGATAGCGCGGGCCGCCCCCGACCGAGCGGTCGAGGGCGCCCCGAAGCTGGTGAAACCAGGTCACATCATGGTGTTGAGCTTGCCCAGAAGACGGGCGAGGTCCTTCAGGTCCTGTGTGGACCAGCTGGCGAACTGACCGTGCAGGTGCTTGCGCCGCTCGGCGCGCACCTCGGCCAACCGCTCCCGGCCCAGGTCGGAGAGCTGGATGCGGCGAGCCCGGCCGTCGTCGGGGTCCGGCGCGCGCTCCAGCAGGTTCAAATCGACCAGGGTCGCGATCTGCCTGCTCACCGTGGACTTGTCCAGCCCGGTGCGGTCCGCGACATCCATGCCGCGCAGCGGCCCCGCGTCGTCGACCATCAGCAACAGGCTGTAGGAGGCCGGGTCCAGGTCCGGGTGCACGTGCGCGGCCACCGTCGTCGACAGGTTGCGGGCGCGGCGGAACATCATCACCAACTCGCGCTCGACGGTTTCCGCCGCAGCCCGCCGGTCGGTGCCTTCCTCGCGCACCCCGCCGGTCGAACTTCGCGCCTCGTCCTCGATCACAGCTCTCCCACCCGCGCCGCCGATCGCGGCGACACCACCCCGTTGCGCTACGCGCCTCGCGCAGCCAACGTTAGTCCGTTTCGCCCCACTCTAAGAAGACGCGTTGGCCCCTCCGCGCGGCGGTGCTGGTGGCGGACGGCGGACGGGCGAACGCCGGCGCTCGCACCCACGACCAGGGCTCGGAGCCGATCAGTGGTCGGAGCCGCCCACCGGTTCGGTCCGGTGCCACGGTCGCGGCATGCCCTTGGCCTCGAAGTAGTCGCCGCCCTTGCGCTTGGCGTCGTCGGTGCCCCAGTTGCGATTGCGCAGCACCGGCACCATCCGCGGAATGTGCTTGCGGCAGTGGATATATGCCTCCTCGACCTGCACCACCACCCAGCGCTCGGGCGTGCGGGGGCGGTCGAACTCGGCGGGCAGCGCCGGGTAGATGGCCCGCAGGTCGGCGTCTTCGACGATGCGGGCCTTGCCGTTGACGTGCAGGCCGATCAGGTCATTGACGAAGTCCACCAGCAGCATCCCGATGTGCGGGTTCTCGCTGATGTTGCCCAGGCTGGCCAGCACGCCGTTGCCCCGGTACTCCGGGTAACACAGGTGGCGGTCGTCGAGGACCTCGATGAAGCCGCGCGGCCCGGCGCGCAGGCTCGAATCGCAGTCGCCGCGGGCGTCGGCGGTGGCCACGAAGACCATCTCCATCCGCCCGATGAACTCCTTCATCTGCGAGTTCAGATGGTCCAGCACCTGATCGTCATAGAACCGCCGGGCGCGCTTCTCGGTGCCGTAGGCCCGCTGCAGCAGATGCTCGCCCGCCGAGCCCGGCAGCGGGGTCGACCGGTGTTCGACGAACAGCGGTGGGGCGTCGGGAACGGCACCGTGTTGCTGGAGCGCGGCGGGGACCTGCCAGCCACCGTTCGGGGTGGGCAGGTCGGACAGTTCCAGGTCCAGCAGGGCCGCTTCGGCCGTTCCGGTCGGGGGTAGGTGATCGGGAGTCACACCGATCACCGTGTCACGTCCGCCGCTGCGCCAACAGGCATGGGTACTTGGTTTCCCCCGACCGCTGCATGCATCATCTACGACTGGTAGTTAGGAAGCACTCAAAAGTGGCATCAATGCAGACGCGTGGCGAGGCAAGAGTTATGGTCCCCCCTGTGTCGGGGGACGCTTGCAAGTAGCGGGGTGCCTGCTGGGTACGACCGCCAACGTGGAGAAGACTGCCCCGAACCATGACAGCGAACGCCGTACTGAGCCCCGGACCCCCAAACCGCGAGCCGTCGAACTCCGGCGTGAGCAAGATGGTTCGCCTGATCCGCGAGAGCTTCGCAGTGGTGGAGCCGCACACCGACGACGTGGCGAGGTTCTTCTACGGCATGCTTTTCAGCCTCTCGCCGGCCACCCGCGAACTTTTCGCGGTGAACATGGAGGTGCAACGCAGCCGCCTGCTTCGGGCGCTCGTGCACGTGATCCAGATGGTCGACAAACCCGACGAACTGCTGCCGTTCCTGCACCAGCTGGGCCGCGACCACCGCAAGTTCGGCGTGGTCACCGCACACTACGAGGCGGTGGGCACCGCTCTGCTCGCCGCGATCAAGAGGTACGCCGGCGACGCCTGGACCGACAGTGTGGAGCGAGCCTGGGCCGAGGCATACACCGTGATGGCCTCCGCGATGACCGAAGCGGCCGCCGCCGACGACGGTCCCGCCTGGTACAGCGGCCAAATCGTGCACCACGAGCGGCTCAGCTGGGATCTTGCGGTGATCCGCATCCAGCCCGATCATCCCGTGCCGTACCAGCCCGGGCAGTACGTGAGCGTCGAGGTGCCGCAGCGGCCCCGGCTGTGGCGGTACCTGACCCCGGCCAACGCCCCGAGCGACGACGGGATCATGGAGTTTCACATCCGGTCCGTGGAGGGCGGCTGGGTCAGCCGAGCGCTGGTCGGACACGCCCGCCCCGGCGACCAGTGGCGGATCGGCTCGCCGATGGGTCGGCTGACCGTGGACCGGGAGAACTCCCCGGACGTCCTGATGATCGCCGGTGGCACGGGCCTGACCCCGATGCGCGCGATCATCGACGATCTCGCGCAATACGGCGAAAATCCGCGCGTGCAGCTGTTCTACGGCGGCCGGACCCGCGAGGACCTCTACGACCTGGAGAACCTGCAGCGGATCGCGATGCACAACCCGTGGCTGACGATCACGCCCGTGCTGGAGAACGATCCGGGCGTTTCGGGCGCCGAGCACGGCACCCTTGCCGAGGTCGTGACCCGTTATGGCGCATGGAAGGACTGGGACGTCCTGGTCAGCGGTTCGCCGTCGATGATCCGCGCCACGGTCTCCCGGATGCTGGTCGCGGGCACGGCCCTCGACCACATCCGCTATGACCCATTCACCTTGGACTGATTGGACTTTGGACTGAGGGTTCCCAAACTTGTTGCGCCAAGCGGAACCCTCGGCCATCGGCGTCGTCCGTAGCGGTCCCGGATGATCGGGGCGCCGACGAAACCAGCGCTCCCGGCGGCACTAGCGGCGTTTGCGGTCTGGTTTCCAGACGACCAGGGCCGTTTCCTGCCGAATCGGGACCAGATCACGGCGGTAGGAGGCGTGCACCTGGGCCGCCGCCTGCTCAGCAGCGGCGTGGGCGGCCGCCACCTCCTCGGCCAGTTCCTGGACCTGGGCGCGCAGGACGTCGACCTCGTTCTCCAGGTCGATGATCCGCTTGATGCCCGCCAGGTTGACGCCCTCCTCCTGGGAAAGGCGCTGCACCTCGCGCAGCAGGGCGATATCGCGCAGGGAGTAGCGGCGGCCACCCGCAGGGGTGCGTCCGGGCGAGACCAGGCCCAACCGGTCGTAGCTGCGCAGGGTCTGCGCGTGCAGCCCGGACAGCTGCGCGGCCACCGAGATCACGAACATCGGCGTGTCCTCGTTGGCCCCCGGCGGGAACCCGAAGCCCGGATTGGGGCGACCGGCCATGACTACCTCCCGAGCAACTCGTTCAGGTCGCGACGCGGATCGTGGTCGGCGGTCGCCTTCGCGTAGTCCGCCAGCGCCTCGGCCGCTTTTTCGTCCAACTTGGACGGAACCGCGACCTGGAGCGTGACCAGGAGATCACCACTGCTGCCGTCCTTCTTGCCCACGCCCTTGCCGCGCACCCGGAAGGTGCGGCCGCTGCCGGTCCCGGCCGGGACCTTCAGCGAAACCTTCCCGTCCAGGGTCGGCACGGTCAACGTAGTGCCCAGCGCGAGTTCGGGGAAGGTGACCGGCACGGTGATCGTCAGGTCATCGCCGGAACGTCCGAACACCCGGTGCGAACTGACGTGCACCACCACGTACAGGTCGCCGGCGGTGGCACCCTGCCGACCCGGTTCGCCCTGGCCCGCCAACCTGATCCGCTGCCCGTCGGACACCCCGGCCGGGATCCGCACCGTCAGCGTGCGGCTGCGGGTGCTGACCCCTTCGCCGCGGCAGTCCGGGCACGGGTCGTCGATGAGCTGGCCGCGGCCCCGGCAGTCCGGGCACGGCTCACTGAACGCGAACGCGCCCTGGTTGCGGGTCACCAGCCCGGAACCGGAGCAGGTGGCGCACGCGCGGGGCCGGGTACCCGGTTTGGCACCCGAACCGTGGCAGGTCGGACAGCTCACCGGGCTGGACAGCCGCAGCGGCACCGTTGCCCCGCGCACCGCCTCGGCGAAGTCGATGCGCACCTCGGTCTCCACGTCGGCGCCGCGCCGCGGCCGATTCGCCGTGGTCGGACCGGGTCGGCGGTTGCCGAAGAGCCCGCCGAAGAGGTCGCCGAGCCCGCCGCTGCCGCCCTGCGCTCCGCCGAAGAGGTCGCCGAGGTCGAAGCCGCCGCCGGGGCCGCCGAAACCCCCGAAGCCGCCCTGACCACCGCCGAAACCGCCGGAGCCGAACAGCTTCCGGGCCTCGTCGTATTGCTTGCGCTTGTCCGAATCGGAGAGCACTCCGTAGGCCTCGGAGACGGCCTTGAACTTCGCTTCGGCCCGGGCGTTGCCGGGGTTGGCGTCCGGGTGGTTCTCCCGGGCCAGCTTCCGGTACGCCTTCTTGATCTCGTCGGCCGAGGCCGTGGAGGAGACGCCCAGCTCGGCGTAGAAATCCTTGTCAAGCCATTCCCTGGCGCTCACCGGACGCCCCTCCCTCCGTTCCTGATCAACCCTGCTCGGCTTGATTCTCGTCGGCCGCTTTGGCTTGCTGCCCAGCGACAGGCTCGGCGGCCGGCTCGTGATCGGTCACCGCCACCATCGCCGGTCGCAGCACCCGGTCGGCGAACCGGTAGCCGCGGCGCAGCACGGTCGTCACGGTCGGACCGCTCACGTCCGGGGAGGTGCTGTGCTGCACCGCCTCGTGCACCGACGGGTCGAACTCGTCGCCTTCCCGGCCGAACGACTCCAGCCCCGCGGAGTTCAGCGTCGCGACCAGCTTGTCGGCCACGGCCTTGAACGCGCCGTTGAGGTCGCCGTGGGCCTCGGCGCGCTCAAGATCGTCGAGCACCGTCAGCAGGTCACCGGCCACCGACGCCTTCGCGCCGGCGATCACGGCTTCGCGGTCGCGTTCCACCCGCTTGCGGTAGTTCGCGTACTCCGCGGTGACCCGCTTGAGGTCGGCGGTGAGCTCGTCGACCTGCTGTTGCAGCCCGGTCGATTCGCCCGCCGCCTCCTCGGCTCCGGGTTGCCCGGACGCCTGCTGCGCGGTCTCCTGCTCGGCGGCCTTGACGATCTCCTCGTCAAGGGTGCCGGACATGCTTTCGGCCACCTGCGCCCCTTCTCCGTTCGAAGCAGGCACCCGGCGCTGGCCGGTCACGGGGTCGATGCGCCGCCGATCCCGGACCACCACGGGTTCCTGCTCGCCTTCGTTGCGCGACATTTCCGGCCTGTCCGCGGTCACTTCTTCTTCTCGTCCTCGTCGTCGACGATCTCGGCATCCACCACGTCGTCGTCCTTCGACGAACTCGCCCCGGCAGTCCCGGCGGCCCCGGCGGTTGCCTCGCCGGCCCCGGCACCGGCCGTGGCATTGGCCCCGGCGTCGGCGTACAGCGCCTGGCCGAGGGCCTGCGACTCGGTGGCGAGCTTCTCCACCGACGCGGAGATCGCGGCCACGTCGTCGCCCTTGAGCGCCTCGTTGACCTCGCCGACCGCGGCCTGGACCTTGTCCTTGACGTCGGCGGGCAGCTTCTCGTCGTTCTCCTTGAGAACCTTCTCGGTCTGGTAGACCAGCGTCTCGGCCTGGTTGCGGGCCTCGGCTTCCTCGCGGCGCTTCTTGTCCTCGTCGGCGTGGGCCTCGGCGTCCTTGACCATCCGGTCGATGTCGTCCTTCGGCAGCGCCGAGCCACCGGTGATGGTCATCGACTGCTCCTTGCCGGTGCCCAGGTCCTTGGCGGACACGTGCACGATGCCGTTGGCGTCGATGTCGAAGGTGACCTCGATCTGCGGCATACCCCGCGGCGCCGGCGGCAGGCCGGTCAGCTCGAACATGCCGAGCTTCTTGTTGTGCGCGGCGATCTCACGCTCGCCCTGGAAGACCTGAATCTGCACCGACGGCTGGTTGTCGTCGGCGGTGGTGAAGGTCTCCGAGCGCTTGGTGGGGATCGTGGTGTTGCGCTCGATGAGCTTGGTCATGATGCCGCCCTTGGTCTCGATGCCCAGGGACAACGGGGTGACGTCCAGCAGCAGGACGTCCTTGACCTCACCACGCAGCACACCGGCCTGCAGGGCGGCGCCGACGGCGACGACCTCGTCCGGGTTGACGCCCTTGTTCGGCTCCCGCCCGTTGGTCAGGTCCTTGACCAGGTCGCTGACCGCGGGCATCCGGGTGGAACCGCCGACCAGCACCACGTGGTCGATGTCATCCAGGTTGATGCTGGCGTCGCGGATGACCGCCTCGAACGGCTTGCGGCAGCGCTCCAGCAGGTCCGAGGTGATCCGCTGGAACTCGGCGCGGGACAGCGTCTCGTCCAGGAACAGCGGGTTCTTGTCCGCGTCGACGGTGATGTAGGGCAGGTTGATGTTCGCGGTGGAAGAGCTGGAGAGCTCGATCTTGGCCTTCTCGGCGGCTTCCTTGATCCGCTGCATGGCCATCCGGTCCTTGGTCAGGTCGATGCCCGACGAGGACTTGAACTTGTCGACCAGCCACTCGACGATGCGCTCGTCCCAGTCGTCACCACCGAGGTGGTTGTCACCGCTGGTGGCTCGCACCTCGACGACGCCTTCGCCGATTTCCAGCAGCGAGACGTCGAAGGTGCCGCCACCGAGGTCGAAGACCAGGATGGTCTGTTCCTTCTCGCCCTTGTCCAGCCCGTAGGCCAGCGCGGCGGCGGTCGGCTCGTTGACGATGCGCAGCACGTTGAGGCCGGCGATCTGGCCGGCTTCCTTGGTGGCCTGCCGCTGGGCGTCCTCGAAGTAGGCCGGAACGGTGATCACCGCGTCGGTGACGTCCTCGCCCAGGTAGGCCTCGGCGTCCCGCTTGAGCTTCATCAGCACGCGGGCGCTGATCTCCTGCGGGGTGTAGGACTTGTCGTCGATCTGGACCTTCCAGTCGGTGCCCATGTGCCGCTTGACCGACCGGATGGTGCGGTCCACGTTGGTGACCGCCTGGTTCTTCGCGGGCTGACCGGTGAGGATCTCGCCATTCTTCGCGAAGGCCACGATGGACGGCGTGGTCCGCGAGCCCTCGGAGTTGGCGATCACCGTCGGTTCACCGCCCTCCAGGACGGAAACGACGGAGTTGGTCGTCCCCAGGTCGATGCCGACCGCTCTCGCCATGCTGGATTCCTCCCGACTTGATTACCTGTCCGCCCAAGCGCCATCCCGAGCCCTTGAGCCTTGCTCACTCAAGTTTTACCCACCGCGCGACACCAACGTCAAACGGGGTTGAGCGCGACCCGCTCAATCTTTCTGCCGACTCAACGGCTGACCAGGGGCGGGAGTTCCCCGGCCGGACATGAAGTGATGTGGCCGACATTGCCGATCTCAGCATGGCCGACACCGGCGAGGCTGATTCAGCGGCTTCGGTCGGCATCGGCGCGACCGCGCCTTCGGCTGCGGGTCGGCACATCGCCTTGTCGACATGCCGACCCGGACGTTCAGGACTGCCGGACGACGATGTCGCCGCTGCCGCTGGACAACATCAGCCGCTTCGGCGCGCTCGGGTCCTGCGCCACCTCGATGTCGATGTCGCCGCTGCCGGTGTCGGTGTCGACGCGGTAGCGGTCGTTGGGCACGGTCAGCTCGATCTGGCCGCTGTCGGTGGACACGTCAGCGGACTGCGGCCCGGCGAGTCCCAACCGGGCGCTGCCGGAATTGGTCTTCGCGACGATGTCCGCCCCGCGCAGCCCACGCCCTTCGATGTCGCCGCTACCGGTCTCAGCCCCGACCTTGCCGCCGATATCGGCCAGGGTGATCTCCCCGGAGCCGGTGTGGGCGTCGACCTGACCGTCGACCCGGCGCACCGACACCGAGCCGGAACCGGTGCGCACGTCGACCGCGCCACCGATCTCACTCACGTCGACCGAGCCGGAGCCGACCTCGGCCTGCACCGACCGCATCCCGACCACGTGCAGCGAACCGGAGTCGAGATTGCCGCGGATCGGCACCGGGGCCGGCAGCGTGATCCGGTAGTCGACGCTGCAGTTCCAGCCGCAGTCGGTGGCCAGCACGAGCGCGCCGCCCTCGACCCGGTGCTCGACCTTGTCGGCGCCCCAGAACGCGCCTGCCCAGCGGTGCACCCGTTGCACGATCTCGCCACGGGCGCCGGGCGCGTAGCTCACTTCGACGTCGCCGGAGCCGCTGGCGAGTTCGATGCGGTCGATCCCGTCCAACGCGGTGGTGCGTTCTTCGGCCGATCCCAGCGGCCCCCAGGTCAGTGCCGCTCCCCCGATCAGCACCAGCGCCGCCCCGCCCACCGCGAGTCCCACCCGAACCATCGCGTGATCCCCCTGTTTCCGACTGTTCGCGCGAACGAAATTACGCACCGCGCCTGGGCCGGACCTCAGGGACACCCCCGAAACACCCCGGAATCTTCCCCGGGGCGTTAGCGACCTTCGACTTTCCCCCATCCGGCGACACGACCCGCTTGGTGAGCCGGATCAACCGCGCGTTCGGCCGGCTTGCCATCGGGTGCGGCGAACACGTTGGAGAACTCTCGGGCGACTCGGGCCTGCGTGCCCGCCTCGCCGTCTGTCCACTTTGGATCATTGTGCTATCCGAAGACGTCGTCGTAGGCGGCTTCGAAGGCGGCGAGGGACTTCGCGTCGAAGAGCACGAAACGCACCTCGTCGACATCGGTCGGGGTTTCGCGCACGGTGCGCATGGCGATCCGCGCCGCCTCGTCGAGCGGGTACCGGTAGATGCCGGTAGAGATCGCGGGGAAAGCGACCACCTTCGCGCCGAGTTCGTCGGCGATCCACAGGGATTCCCGGAAGCAGGACGCCAGCAGCGCGGACCGGTCCTCGGCGGCGGCGTAGGTGGGCCCGACGGTGTGGATCACCCAGCGGGCCGGGAGTTTACCGGCGGTGGTCGCCACCGCCTGCCCGGTCGGCAGCCCGTCGGGGTACGCGCCGGCCCGGATCAGCCGGCATTCCTGGAGGATCGCCGGTCCGCCGCGCCGATGGATCGCGCCGTCGACGCCGCCTCCACCCAGCAGCGAGGAGTTCGCCGCGTTCACGACGGCGTCGACATCCTGCTCGGTGATGTCGCCCTGGATCAGCACGACCCGCATGCGGGGAGTGTGCCCCCACGCCGCGAACCCCGCTTGTTGTGCCCCGGATGCGCACGCGTCAAGTAGGCGTCTGGGGTTCCGTCTCCCCGGACCGCTGCGTAGGACAAGAGGGCCTCAGCCCGCGCGGACCTCGATGCTCCCGACGCCAGTGGAAAGCCTGAGTCGGCGCGGCGAGCTCGGGTCCTGCGGCACGTCGATTCGCGACTCGCCGACGCCGGTCTCGACTTCGACCCGATAGGTGTTCTGCGGGACCACTAGCTCGATGCCGCCGCTGCCGGAGTCCGCCTGGACCGATCCGGGAGCGAGCAAACCCAGCTCGATTTGCCCGGAGCCGGTCTTCGCTGTGACTTCACCGCCGCGGAGGTTGCGCCCCTCGATGCCGCCGCTGCTGGTTTCGACGGCCACCGTGCCGCCGAGGTCGTCGAGCCGCACGCCTCCGGAGCCGGTGCGCACGTCGAGCGGCCCGTCAATCTGACGCACGTCAACCGAGCCGGATCCAACCTCCGCCCGGACCGACGCCATGCCGGTCACGTCGAGGGAGCCGGCCCCGAGCTCACCGGTGATCGCGACCTGATCCGGCAGCGTGACGTCGAAGTCGACGCTGCAGTTCTGGCCGCAATCGGTGTCCAGCACGAGGGTTTTGCCCTCAACCCGGTGGTACAGCTGGTCGCCGGGCGGCGGCGGCGCCCCGTCCCAGCGCTGCACGCGCTGCTCCACCTGGCCGCCACCGCCCGGCGCGTGGCGGACCGTCACACCGCCGCTGCCGGGAAGCAGCCTGATGTTGGCGATCCCGGCAACCTGGCTCGTGCGCTGTTCGCCGCCGCCCGTCCCGTCTCCGGAACCGCCGCCCTTCGACCCACCTGACTCGCAGCGCAGCGCCGCGCCACTGATCAGTAGCAGCACGGCCGCGATGAGTATCGTTCGAGCCATCGTCACCCCCAGAACCTGATCGCGGCCGAAGCTACGCCTGGATACCGGTCTGGGTACACCTTGACGGACCGATAGCCCTCGATCAGTCGACAGCGCCGCTGCCCCGCAGGTACTCCACCGGCTGCATGAGGAAGCGCAATGTCGGTTCGAAGTCGTCGGCGGTGGGCGGCTCGTCGGCGATGAGGGCCTGGATGAGCAGCCCGTCGATCGCCGCGAACAGCGCGCGAGTCACCGGCTGGTCGCCGCCCTGGCCATCGGTGATGTAGCTGGCGGCGACCTCGATCCAGCGGCGGGCGGCCGACCGCAGCGCGGGGCGCCGGGACGCCAGCAGGTACAGCTCGTACTCGCCGATGGTGCGTTCGCGGTGTTCGCGCACCATTCCGGCCAGCAGCTCGGCGACGGCCCGGGGCCATTCGCGTTTCTCCTGGACCCGCTCGCGCAACCGGTTCATCTCGGAGATCAGCGTCTCGCAGCTCTCCAGCAGCGTGGCCACCAGCAGGTCGTCGATGCCCGCGAAGTAGTAGGCGATCGACGCCGGCGGCACCTCGGCCTCGCGGGCGATGTTGCGGTGGCTGACCGCACCCACGCCGTCGCGGGCCACGACCCGCAGCGTCGCGTCGATGATCGCGCGGCGGCGGCGTTCGCCCTTGGCCCGGCGGCCGTCGGTCTCCGCGTCATCGAATCTGTGGTGCGCAGCGATCAATGCGTGCCTCCCAGTTCCAGTGCGATGACACCGCCGATGATGAGCGCGACCCCGCCGACCTGGACCGCGGTGATCGTCTCACCGAGAAATACCACTCCGATGATCGCCACCAGCGCCACCCCGGCACCGGCCCAGATCGCGTAGACGACGCCAACTGGCAGGCCGAGCTTGAGCACGACGCTGAGCGCGGTGAAGGCCACGACGTAGCCGACCGCGACCAGGATCGATGGGCCGGTCTTGCTGAAGCCATCGGAGAGCTTGAGCGAGATCGTGCCGAGCACTTCGCTCAGGATCGCCACCGCCAGCAGCAGGTACGCCACGCTTCCTCCCAGGGAACTTGTACGACCGCCCTAGTTGTTTGGGTATGGGTAGCCTGCCACGCCGGCACGCGGCATTCCTAGTGATCCGAATCGGATTCCTTGCACTTCTTGTGGCCGCCGCCACCGGAGATCATCGAGGCGAGGTTGACCGCCGCCCAGATGCCCATCGGGAACATCGGCCAGAAGAAGAGCGGCCCACCGGAGGCGATCGAGGTCACACCCCAGATCGCGACCAGGATGAAGGTGACGCTCGCCCAGTCCCGCCATTCCTTGACCACCTTGCGCTTATCGCGCTCGCGCTTGACGGTCTCCGCCGACGGCTTCGCGGGCACCGGCTCCGGCAGATCGGCGACCAACGGCTCCAGCTGACTGAACGTCGTCGATGCGTATGCCTGCCGCAGGCGCTCGTCGTACTCGACGATGCTGAGCCGTCCTTCGTCGAGCCCCGCCCGCAGCCGCTGCGCGATCGCCTCCCGGTCCGCGTCCGACGCACGCATCGATCCACTGTCCGATTCGGTCATGCCAAACCCCCTAATTCCGGCCCCCACGTGATTGACATAGCCGGACCGCCCGTTCGCTCGATCGAATACGTGGCGAAAATCGCACCGTCGACCGCAAGTCTGCCGCGATCGACATCCGCGGGGGCCGACTCGCGGCGAAATCGTGATGCCGCGCCGCACACGCTTAACAGGAACAACTCCCGAAACGTCTGCAACGACCGCGCGTCTCGCGAAGCCGGACGAACCCCTCGCACACCCGACAATATCGGAAAAAACTGTACAAGTGCACAACTAGTTTTTCGCCCAGCGGTCTCGCAGAATCACCGACTGTTCCCGATATGCGCGCCCAGCCCCCGTAGTTACCAGCGGGTAACAGGGCGTACGCTCCCTAAACGGACAACCCTCGAACAGGAGGCCGCGAGCATGGGTGCCCTGCAGCTCGTCCTGGGCCTGATCTGTCTCGCCGTGACGGTGGTCGCGGTGGTGCTGGTCGTCAGGACCGTCCGGCGGATGGTGTCGTCCATCCGGCTCGGGCAACCGGACCCGACCAGGAAGGGCCCGTTCGGCGCCCGCTTCGGGAACATGGTCAAGGAGATCCTCGGCCATGCCCGGATGCTGAAGTGGGGCCACGTCGGCGTGGCGCACTGGCTGGTGATGGCCGGTTTCGGCGGGCTGAGCCTGACGGTGCTGGAGGCCTATTTCGAGGTCTTCTACCCGCCGTTTCACTTCCCGTTGCTGGGCGAGTGGTCGTTGTGGAACCTGCTGGTCGAGTTCCTTGGGGTGACCACGATCCTGGGCGGGCTGTGGCTGATCGGCGTGCGCCAGCTCAACCACCCGCGCCGGGCGGGCCGGGTCTCTCGTTTCCAGGGCTCGAACTTCTGGCAGGCCTACTTCGTGGAGGCCGTGGTGGTGCTTGAGGGCGCGGGCATCATGGGCCTGCGCGCGTTCAAGTACTCCTCGGGCCTGTTCGAGGCACCGGTGTGGGCGGCCCCGGTCACCTACGCGATCGGCGGCGTGCTGCCGGCCAGCACCGCGGCGGTGTCGGTGTTCGCCACGTTCAAGATCCTGTCCGCGATGATCTGGGTGATCGTGATCGCCTCGAACATCACGATGGGCGTGGCCTGGCACCGGTTCACCGCGTTCTTCAACATCTACTTCAAGCGCGAGGCCGACGGCGGGGTCGCGCTGGGCGCGGTGAAGCCGATGATGAGCGGCGGCAAGCCGCTGGACTTCGAGGAGGCCGACCCCGACACCGACGTTTTCGGCGCGGGCAAGGTCGAGGACTTCTCCTGGAAGGGCTGGCTGGACTTCACCACCTGCACCGAGTGCGGCCGCTGCCAGTCGCAGTGCCCGGCCTGGAACACCGGCAAGCCGCTGTCGCCGAAGCTGCTGGTCACCTCGCTGCGTGAGCATGCCTACGCCAAGGCCCCGTACCTGCTGGCCGGTGGCCGCAAGGACCTGGCCGGCGACGAAGTCGGCATCACCGGCGACGACGCCGAGGCCCGGCTGGCCAAGATCGACGCGCTGGCGCTGGCCGAGGCCGAACGGCCGCTGATCGGCGGCCCGGAAGAGATGGGCATCATCGACCCCGACGTGCTGTGGTCGTGCACCAGCTGCGGGGCGTGCGTGGAGCAGTGCCCGGTGGACATCGAGCACGTCGACCACATCGTGGACATGCGCCGTTACCAGGTGATGATCGAGTCGAACTTCCCGACCGAGCTGGGCGGGATGTTCAAGAACCTGGAGAACAAGGGCAACCCGTGGGGCCAGAACGCCAAGGACCGGCTGGCCTGGACCGAGGGCCTGGACTTCGAGGTCCCGGTGTTCGACGGTGAGCTGGCCGACGACGTGGAGTACCTGTTCTGGGTCGGCTGCGCGGGCGCGTTCGAGGACCGGGCGAAGAAGACCACCCGCGCGGTGGCCGAGCTGCTGCACCGGGCCGGGGTCGGCTACACGGTGCTCGGCCCGGAGGAGACCTGCACCGGCGACCCGGCGCGGCGCGCGGGCAACGAGTTCATCTTCCAGATGCTGGCGCAGCAGAACGTCGAGGTGCTCAACTCGGTGTTCGAGGGCCGCGAGCGCGGCAAACGCAAGATCGTCGCGACCTGTGCGCACTGCTTCAACAGCCTGGCCAACGAGTACTCGCAGCTGGGCGGCGACTTCGAGGTGGTGCACCACACCCAGCTGCTGAACAAGCTCGTGCGGGAGAAGCGGCTGGTGCCGGTCGCCCCGGTCGCCGAGGACGTCACCTACCACGACCCGTGCTACCTGGGGCGGCACAACAAGGTCTACACGCCGCCGCGGGAACTGGTCGGCGCCGCCGGCGCGACATTCCGGGAAATGCCCCGGCACGCGGACCGCTCGATGTGCTGCGGCGCTGGCGGCGCGCGGATGTGGATGGAGGAACGCATCGGCAAGCGCATCAACGTCGAGCGCGTGGACGAGGCGCTGGGCACGGCACCGTCGAAGATCGCCACCGGCTGCCCGTTCTGCAAGGTGATGCTCTCCGACGGCCTGACCGCGCGCCAGAGCGAGAAGATCGCCTCGGAGTCGATCGAGGTCGTCGACGTCGCCCAACTGCTGCTCTCGGCGGTCAAGCGCGGCGAAGCGTCCACAGAGGACGCCGCCGACCCGGCACCCACCGGCAGCTGACGGGGCGTCATTCGAGACGAGGGGCACCCTGGGCCAAGTCGCTTGGCGCAGGGTGCCCCTCGTGCTTCGCCGGGGGCGTGCCGCGTAGTAGGTCAATCTTCGGATCCTGCACCGGTCGACAGCCCGGCCTGAGTTCGACGGCCACGCCGCTGGCCCTAGAGATATCAGCGGGATCGTCCTGGCCCGGCCGCGGTCGTCGGGGATAGCAGGCCCGGATCAGGCGCTCGATGTCCTTGATCGGGATCCGCCACCGGTGGTGCGCCAGCAGACTCACCCCGAACAGCAGGAACCGGCTCAGGAAACCGAGCACCAAGACGATCAGTGCCAAGGTGTGCAGCCGTTCCATCACACCCGCCCGCGCGCCGCAGTGAATCCGTTCATGCACAGCAGACGGGCCGCGATATCGGCGATGACGGACTCCGCGAAGATTTCTCGTTCCGGCGTCATACCCCGGCCCCGAGCCAGTCCCGGTAGTCATCGGCGAACCGGATGCGCGGAGGAACGATGACCGAGACGCCCGAGCTCAGCGATGTCGAACTGATCGAACTGGTTCGCGCCGGGGAGATAGCGGCCTACGGGCAGCTCTACGAGCGACACGTCCCCGCCGCGTACAACTTGGCCCGCCAGCTCTGCCGTTCCGGAGCCGAAGCCGACGACCTTGTCTCCGAGACGTTCGCCAAAGTGCTCGACACCTTGCTCGACGGCCGAGGCCCCACGAGGGCGTTTCGCGCATACCTCCTGACTGCGCTGCGGCACACCGCCTACGACCGCACGAAAGCCGCGCGCAAAGTCCAGTTGGTCGAAGACGTCCAACTGGTGCCGGCCCGCGAGCCAACGGCCCCCGTCGAGGACGCCGCAGTGGATGCGGCCGAGCGCACGCTCGCCGCGAAAGCCTTCGCCCGCCTCCCGGAGAACTGGCGGAAAGTTCTCTGGCTCACCCAGATACAGGGACGAACGGCCGCCGAAACCGCTCCACTGCTTGGGCTGACGCCGAACGCCGTGGCCGCGCTCTCCTACCGCGCTCGGGCAGGTCTGCGCATGGAGTACCTGAACGCCCACCTGGCCGAGGTGTCCGACGAGCGATGCCGGGCCGCGACCTCCCGGCTGGGTAACTGGGCCAGGAATGCGTTGTCGAAGCGGGACCGGATCCTGGTCGAAACCCACCTCGACAGGTGCGATCAGTGCCGCGCGGTAGCAAGCGAGATAGTCGAGATCAACAGCTGTCTCCGGGCGTTCATCGCGCCGCTCGCACTGGGCCCGGCACTGACGGCCGAACTGATCCAGGCATACGGCGAAGAACCGGCGAGCTGGGAATCCCGCGCAGATCACAAACTCGCGCAACCCGGCACCGGAGGTTCGACCGTCCGGGCCTGGCTTGTGATGCTCAGCTCCCTGGGCCTGGTGACCGGCATCGCGTTCCCTAGGGCTAGGCACTGGCTGCTTCTGATGCTCAGCGTCCTAGCCCTGGCAATCGCCATCGCGTTCGGGCTGGCCCAGAGCGAGCCGCCCAGCGGCATGATCTCCCAACTCCCCGCCCCGGCCCGAACTCTGACCCCCGGCCCCACGCCGGCACCGGCCCTGCCCCCGCACCGCAAGCCCCCGCCGCCCCACACCCGGCCCGGGGATGTGACGGCCATGCGGAAAGGCTTCGTCCTATCGCCGAATCTGCAAGCTCAACGGTCGGCTAACAGGATCAGGAAAGCCCCCCAGGAAGCGGCCGGAAACGCCAACACCGGCCCGTCGCGATCCTTGGAATCCCGCACCGCCACCGCATCTGGGTGGACGGACGGCGATTTCGCGCAGTTGCAGAACGGCACGGATCGGTCGCGTCTTCCGGCGTGCCCTCGCAGTCGGTCCATTCGCTGAGCACACCGACGATCCACGCCAGCAGGCCAATCGGCGAGTCCGCCAGCGAATACGCCAACGCCTGCGGCTTCGTGGACTGGATCAGCTTGTAGCCGTACAGCTCGTCGGTGTAGCGCTGCCACGCGCCCATCCGCGCGTGATCAACCTCGGTGAGCCCGGCCATCTCGTCCGGGTCGCCCGACGGGAACGTGATCATCCCGTTGGTGTGCAGGCCGATCACGTTGTCCGGCGCGATGATCGCCAGCTCGCGGGAGATCCACGTCCCCCAGTCCCCGCCCTGCACGCCGTACCGCTCGTACCCGAGCCGACTCATCAGCTCAGCCCAGGCCCGCGCGACCCGGTTCGCGCCCCAACCGACGGAGCGGGTCGGCCCGGACAGGCCGTAACCCGGCAACGACGGGATGACCACGTGGAACGCCTGCTCTTGGCCGTCCGGTGCGGTCAGCGGCCGGATGACGTCCAGATACTCGGCGACCGAACTCGGCCAGCCGTGCGTGAGGATCAGCGGTAGCGCTTCCGGCTGCGGCGAACGGACGTGCAGGAAGTGGATGTTCTCGCCGTCGATCTCGGTGGTGTACTGCGGGAATTCGTTCAGTCGCGCCTCCTGCACGCGCCAGTCGTAGTCGCTGTGCCAGTACTCCGCCAGCTCCCGCATATCGCCCAGCGGCGGGCCGTAACTCCAGCCCAGCCCGGGCACCTCGTCGGTCCAGCGGGCCCGGACCAGCCGCTCCCGGAGGTCATCCAGGTCCTGCTGCGGGATGTCGAGGCGGAACGGGGTGATGTCACGAGAGGCCATGCGCGCTCCTTCGTACGCCGTACGGTACGTAATACGCGCAGCGCGCCGGCGTTGTTCCCCGAACCCAGGAAAAATTCGAGGGGCGCCCCCACCAGGGGACACCCCTCACGCATCAGAGCAGGTCAGCGACCCATTTCCGCCAACGAACGCCCCTTCGTCTCCGTCAGATACCGCACCACAAACCCCAGGGAGATCAACGCGAACGCCGCATACCGAAATGGGTCGCGGGCAGGTTCCAGTCCCGCAGGCTGGGGACGCTCACCGTCCCCAGCCAGTTCGCGATCCGGTTCGTCGCGGTCCCGACCGCCAGCGCCGCCGCGCGGATGCGCGCCGAAAACATCTCACCCAGCAGCACCCACATCACGACGCCCCACGAGGCGGCGAAGAACAGCACGAAAGCGTTCGCAGACCCAGCGCCACCGCGCCACACTGGAAGGGCAGGTGCGCGTCCTCGCCGACGACCATCCAACCTGGGTACCCGGGGTCACCTTCGGGTGTCGGTGCGCCGGAAGTTCAGGTACGCCCGCGACGGCGTCGGCCCGCGCTGCCCCTGGTACCGCGACCCGGCCTGCTTCGAGCCGTAAGGGAAGTCTGCGGGACTCGACAGCCGGAACAGGCACAACTGTCCGATCTTCATCCCCGGCCAGAGGGTGATCGGAAGGTTGGCCACGTTGGACAGCTCCAGGGTGATGTGACCGGTGAACCCGGGATCGATGAACCCGGCGGTCGAATGCGTCAACAGCCCCAGCCGCCCCAACGACGACTTGCCTTCCAACCGGCCGGCCAGATCATCCGGCAACCGCACGGACTCGAAGGTCGACCCGAGCACGAACTCGCCCGGATGCAGCACGAACGGATCATCGTCGGGGGTCTCCACCAACGATGTCAGCTCGTCCTGCTGCTTCGACGGATCGATGTGCGTGTACCGGGTGTTGTCAAAGACCCGGAAGAAACGATCCAGCCGGACGTCGATGCTCGACGGCTGGATCATGGCGGCGTCGAACGGATCCAGTTCGAGACGGCCCTCGTCGAGCTCTTTGCGCAGGTCCCGGTCACTCAGCAACACACACACAGCGTATCGGGAACCCGGCAACGATCTTCGCGCGCCACCGTGTTAGGCTGATCCAGCCGAAAGGCACTGCGGATGTAGTTCAATGGTAGAACATCAGCTTCCCAAGCTGAGAACGCGGGTTCGATTCCCGTCATCCGCTCTCAACACAGTTTCAGCACGTCAGCAAGGGTGGTCCCGATCTTCGGGGGAACCTTTTTGATGTCTCGGACCCGCTTCGTGTTATGCGCGTGCAGTTAGCTCGCGGGACATACCGACCGGTCCCTCTTCGCCGAGGCCGTCTTCGTCCGCCGACCGTTCCGCCCGGCTTTCGCGGTACTCGATCATCATCCGGCCTTGTCGTCTGCTGCGGCGGATCTAGCCCGGCTGTTCCAGCCGCTCAGTTCCGCTGTCGAGCAGCTCACCGAGCGGGTCGCCTCCCTCGAAGGCGAAGTTCCCTGCCGAGTAGTCGGAACCCGAGTCTCCAACCCGGAAACACGGTCGCTGAGGTCTGCCATCTGATTCGCGATCGTCAGCGCTAGCCTGCGCAATTCTCCCAAGTCTGTGGTCTGGTTCTTCCCCACGTGGTGATCCCGTCCGTGGATGGTTGGCGGGGCAGGCCGGGGGAATACCGCCCCGCCAACCGGAGGTCAGCCCGCATCGGCGTGGGCTGACCAAGCCTCTACAGGTAGACACGCACTCGCCGACGCCGCATCCGCCGCCATTCCAGGTTCTTCCGCCAACGCCGCAGGAATTTCACGAACACGTCAACCCCCGAATTCCTGGCCGTCGAGCTCCGCGACAGCGGCGCTGACGGACTCATTGAGCCGCAACAGGTTCCGCCGACTCATCGTGTAGAGGATCGGTGCCCGGCAGTCGATGAGCAGGTCAATGGTTTTGAACTGCGGCCACACACGCGTCTCAATCCCGGTGCGATCCACGATCAGCAACCGCGTCGGCCTGCCCGGCAACGCAACACTGTTCAGGAAATCAGCCGGCAAAGACCGCCCCCAACGGTTCAGTCATGACGGCTCCTCACGAGGCCACTGACTCACCGGGACCTCACAGACAAGTGGTCCTGTATTCAGCGAACCAGCCGCAGTGATGCCGCTAGCCAAACCAGCGCACCGACGGGCCTCATGCTCGAACTGCTGGCCAGCACGGACCAACTGCGCCGCGAACCCCGCCGCCCGCGCAGCAGATTCAGGGGACTGCCCAACCGTGACCATCACGCTCGCCGACGGATCATGAATCGCCAACATCGGCGTCCCCGTCGCATAGATCAGACACTCGGCGCGAGTCCCACTATCCGGCTCCACCGTGACGAAAATCGGCATATCCGCCTCACACCTTCCCCGGCTGTTCATCGGCCGCGACCAACGCATCCATCCCGTCCTTGAGCGCCTGTCGAAGCCTGTCCACTGCATCTCGGTCGACCAACAGCGCGACCGGAAACGCCTTGCCGAACCGAATCTCAACTCGGTCGGCGAAGGCCAGTGCGCGAGCCCGGATAGGGACCTCCGTCGTAACGTGCACATGCACCATGCCTTGCATCTCGCGGCTCCCTATCACCCCGCGCCGCGAATTTGGACCCAGCAGCCGTCCGGGATAGCCATCGTGGTCCTCCTGAGCTCTGCGCCGAGCCGTTCTCGACGTCTGACCACGACTTTCGGCGAAATTGTGGGACACGAGCACCACGCTGCGGGACTTCTAAGGACGTCATTGCTAACGTCCGAGGTGTCCCTACTTGTCCCTAGGGGGCGAAATGCGGAACGAGCGGCTACGAGATGCCCTGCTGCGCAACGGAATCACGCCTGAGCAAGTCGCCGAGGCGACCAAGGTCGACCCCAAGACGGTCGAACGTTGGATCACAAAGTCCAGGACCCCCTACCCAAGCACCGCCACGCAGTGGCCGCAATGGTGCGCGAGTCCGAAAGCTATCTCTGGCCGGACGCCATCGAGCCAGAACGCAGCGCGGAAGTCAGCGGATCCGAAATCGTCAAGGTTTACCCGCATCGTCACGGCGTTCCCCGGGAGCTCTGGAACCAGCTCCTCGACCGCGCCACCAGCGAGGTCGAAATCCTGGTCTACGTAGGCATGTTCCTCAACGAGGACCGCACCATCCTGCGGAAACTCACCAACAAGGCCAACAACGGCGCGCGCGTCCGGTTGCTGTTCGGCGACCCCACGAACGCGGCCATCACCCGCCGCAGCGCCGAAGAGAACATCGGCAAGAGCACCATCTCGGCAAAGATCCGCCAAGCCCTCGCGTTCTTCAAACCGGTCTCTACGGTCGATGGGATCGAGATCCGCTGCCACGGGACGACGCTGTACAACTCGATCTACCGCTATGACGACGACATGATCGTCAACCCGCACGTCTACGGCTTCCAGGCCCCACACGCCCCGGCCCTGCACCTGAGGCGATTGTCTGCGGGCGACCTTTTCGAGACCTACTCCGAAAGCTTCGAAGCGGTCTGGAACGCGGCCAAACTGCCGAAGTGGTAGACACGCTGACGTGCCCAAACGCGACTACTACAACGACCCCACCGCCCCGACGGCCAACAGCATCGTCGTCGCGGTCGCTGCCTTCGTCCAAGACGACGCCGACCGAGTCCTGATGATCCGCCGAACCGACAACGACCAGTACGCCATCCCCGGAGGCGCACAAGACATCGGCGAAACCGTCGCCCAGGCGGCCATCCGCGAAACCGCCGAAGAAACCGGCATCAACATCGAGATCACCGAGCTCATAGGCGTCTACTCCGACCCCGGCCACGTCATCGCCTACGACGACGGCGAAGTCCGCCAAGAGTTCTCCCTCTGCTTCCGCGCCCGCCCCATCGGCGGCACACCCCGCACCAGCAGCGAAAGCAAAGAAGTCCACTGGCTAAACCCCGCAGACATCACCACTCTCAACATCGGCCAGGCCAACCGCCTCCGCATCGAACACGGCCTCCAACAGCGCACTGAGCCCTACATCGGCTGATCAGCAATAGCCAGTCCCGCAGCAACGAGCCGCCGAGTCGTCCGCTGCACCGCGGCCTCCAACTCGTCATAGCCCTCAGCTAAGAACCACCGCGTCACCGACCCCGGCTCGTACCGCCGTTCGATCTCGGCGACTCGCTCATCGAACGTCAACCGCTGCCCATCCGGCCCAGTCGTCATGTCGCAGTACCACAAAGCATCCCGCAACGGACTCCGCTCATCAGCAAGCTCAGCCAACTCATCCGAAAGTCCACGAATCGCCGCCTCAACCCTGGCACCCGAGTGATGCGCCACTATTGCGCACAACCGCTCATTTGCGCCGACTGCCCGAAGGAACCGCGCGCCGTCGAGCGGATGGAAACCCGTGTCTACCAGGTGTGGCGCATAACCGACGTCATGCAGGACCGCCGCAGCCATCAGCAACTCAGAATCAGGCTCGTTGCACTCCGCTCCGGGTCGGCTTGCCAACCGGCCTATGACGGTCACCTACTGCGGCCGTTCCGGACAGCCGGACCGGTCAGCGTGAAGCCGTCCGGGCTCCAGCCACTTCGGGCCACACAAGGGCCATTAGGGCCGGGCAGAGGAGTCAATCACGGTCATACTGGACGAACCTTGGCCCCAGGTCAGAGCCCATGACCGGGCACCTGCATCGGATTCCCAAGCTACTGTTCTTGGTCATGACCGAACTCGCCTACTTCGGTTCGCGCTGGTTACGACGCCGTTGACGTTGACGTCGCAGCGCACTTCAAGACCGAATTCGAAGCCAGGCCGCTGGGCCGCGCGATGCTCGGTACGTTTGCCGAGCTCGTGCGGGGTGACGGGGGTGGACCGGTCACCGACGTCGGGTGCGGGCTCGGCAATGTGGCCGCACACCTGCATTCTCTTGGCTTGGACGTCCGCAGCATGGATTTATCGGCGGAAATGGTGGCAGTGGCAACGCGGTCGCATCCGGCCTGCGGTTCGACGAGGGTTCGATGAACGCCCTGGAGCAGGCCGACGGCGTGGTTGCTGGCGTCGTCGGCTGGTACTCGATCATCCACACGCTGCCGGAGCTGGTGCCGCTGGTGCTGAGCGAGTTCTACTTCCTGGGCGGCCACCTGCTGCTTGCCTTTCGGGTCGGCGACGAGCCGCAGCACATCGCCGAGGCGTTCGGCCGCGCGGAGGGGCTGGATTTCCACCGGTGGCCGCCGAATCGGCTCGCCGAGTTGCTGTGCGACGCCGGATTCGTCGTGCCCGCCCGGTTGGTGCGAAGCCGACGAGACCGAGCGAACCTCGCAGGCCCACCTCCTGGCCCGCAAACCACCTGCTCAGCTTTGAGGTCGAGCCGGACACCGAGCGGTGGCAGACTCGCCGACGGAGGTGGTTCGGTGGACTTTCCAGTGCTTCGGCAGATCGTCTTGGACTGCACCGATGCGCGGGCGCTGGCGGAGTTCTACCGCCGACTGCTGGGCTTCCGATACCGCCCTGGGGACGAGCCGCCGGCCCCCGGCGAGCCGGACCCGGCGGGGCAGGACTGGCTAGTGCTGCTCGACGCCGACGGTCGCCTCCGGGTGGCGTTCCAGCAGGTGATCGAGCTGCCGGAAGCGACGTGGCAGGCGGGCCCGCGCCCGCAGCAACTGCACCTCGACCTGACGGTGCCGACTCCGGCAAATCTCGACGTCCAGCACGAGCGGGCCTTGGCCCTCGGTGCCCGCCTGCTCCGCGACCGGTCCGACGATCCCGAGGAGCCTCTGCGCGTCTACGCCGACCCCGCCGGGCATCCGTTCTGCATCTTCGTGGCGGGTGCGACCTGAGCGCACAGGCAGGTGACGGCCTGGACGACGCCGCCGACCGCGAGTGTGCCGAATCCACATAAGACAGTCCACCTCCGCGAGCTTGCGCCGGTAAGGCTCGATCGAATCTGTGCGCGACCGGCGCGCAGGCACTCGACGAGATGTGTCTCGAGGCTGAACCCGGTGGCTTGTAGCGCCGGGATCCCGTTGACAAGCCGGGAATCCGCTTTTCCCGTCACCCGATCATTGAACGGCGCGTTTCTAGCACCGATGGCGCTGCGCGCGGAGGACCATGTCGTGGGCGTGGTGTGTGCCCGCCGGGGCGGGAGCGGTTCGCGGGCGGGTTTCGTCGATCAGGACGGTCCAGTTTTCGTCGAGGAGCGCGGCGATCTCGCTGGGTTGGTAGTAGTCACCCGGGTCGAACCCGTGCTCATTGTCCGGCGGCACCTCAGCAGGGTCGTGGCCGACGACCAGAAGTGTGCCGCCCGGCGCGACTGCCGCCAGCAAGCCGCGCAAAGCGCTGTGGTCCGGCTGGTGCGGAAGCGGAAAATACTGCAGCGACACCAGGTCGAACGCGTCGGCCGGTGGGGCCGTGGCGGTCAGGTCGGCGCGTGTCCAAGCGACGCCGTGACCACCTGCGGCTCGGGCAGCGCGCTCCAACGCGACCTGGGAAACATCCACCGCAGTGACCTGCCATCCGCGCCGGGCCAACCAGAGCGCGTCGGCGCCTTCGCCGCATCCCACGTCGAGCGCCTGCCCCGGCGGCAGGCCGGGCACCTCGGTGACGAGCACCCCGTTCGGCGAGCCGCTGAAGAGCTGCTCGCGGCTTAGGTAAGTCCGGTCCCAGAGCTCCTGGTACGTCGTCGGCGCCTCGCGGCGATCGTCAGAAGCCATGCCGTCGATCCTCATGACGAGCGCGCAAACGCACGCTTCCGACTCGTTCGAGAAGGGCTTCCGGCCGGAACCGGGAGTCCGCGGTGTCCTCGGTGTTTCCGCCCCGGGTGTCGCCGGGCCGTTGCTGTCGGGTCATCGTGACCACCTCCGACTACAACCCTGCCCCGGGCGGCAAAATTCGGGCAAAGTTCTTTGCGGAAACAGCAAATTCCGTCGCGCGATCGCCGACCCCAGGTCCAAAGCCTTTCCGCGGATCTTCCAGCGCGGACTCGCTGGTCGTGATTCCAAACTCGGGCACAGACCCGAGTCTCGGGCATGCCCCCGACAACCCCGCCGATGTCGTCAACCCGATCATCGGAGCTCGTTCCGCGAAGCAGCGAACCAGCGCAGCCGACAGTACGGTGGCTCTCAAATCGGGACCAAGACCGGAGCAGCGCAGGCCGCTGACTGTAGGGTCTCAAACCGCGTGACATCTTGATCTTGTTTGACCTGCGCGTTTGTTGTTTTCTCACCTGTTGACAGGTCAAGGTCAGTCTCAGTTTCGTGGCATTTCTTCGGAGGCGCACCAAGCGGTGTCGGCCGCTGCGTCGGGCTCACTCCTCCCAAACCGGCACGAGGGGCAGGCCGCGGGCGGCACGCTCGTGGTCGACTGCGCGTTGGATCAGCTCCGTCTTGCGCTTGGTGTAGGCGAGTCCGTTGTCTTCCTCAGCAGCGACGCGCCGCTTCAGCTCTCCGTACTCGGCCGCCACCTCCGGATGCATCCGCAGGTGGTCGCGGAACAGCCGCTCGTTACGAGTGCCCCAAGTGTCGGCGGTAACGATATGCAGGTGGTGGCTGCGCCGCCCGACGTCAGTGTTCCGGTAGTAGAACAGCCGCTCGGGCATCCCGGTCTCCTGTGGCCGGTAGCCCAGCCGCTCCAACACGGCCTCCCGGTCGGCGGTAACGTCGTCCAGCCTCGTAACCGACGCCATCAAATCGATCACCGGCTTGGCGGCCAGACCCGGTACGGAGGTGCTGCCCACCTGCTCGACGTTCAGGAACAGCCCGGGCAGTGCGTCGATCAACTCCGCGCTAGCCTGGGCTCCCTGTTCGGGCCAGGAAGCGTCGTACTCCGCAATATCAATGGCCATCGGCGCATTTTAAGAGCCGCGCCGCAACTGCTGGTCACCTACAGGTATAGGGTCTCAGATCGGGTGACATGTTGATCTTGCTTGACCTGCGGCTTCTCCGGTTGTCTCAGTCAGGATCACGCGCGCGCTGTCTCAAGACCGGGTGCATTTCCTAAGACTTGGTCTCAGAGCTCAGTCTGCAAGTACCTGTTCGCGCAGGATGTCGGCGTGTCCGCAATGGTGGGCCAGCTCCCGCAGAACTTGCAGGTACACCCAGCGAAGCGTGCGCGGTCCGGCCCGGTGGCCCATCACGACGGCGTCCAGTGGCAGGTCTGCGATCGCCGTCCGGGCTATGGCACAGGCTTCCCGGTGGGCTGCCGTGATCGAGGCGACGGTGTCGTCGTCGGAGAGTCGGAAGGATTCATCCGGACTCTGCACCAGGCCGAGTTCCCGGCGGGACGTGCCGCCGACGCACTCCTCAAACCAAACCCGCTGCATCCACGTGACGTGCTTGAGCAGCCCTAGCAGTGTCGTCGCCGACGAGACGAGCTGGCGGCGAACCTGTTCCTCGGTGAGACCGTCGAGAGTCGCCTCAATGGCGCTGCGATATTCCTCGACGAATGCATCGAGCTGGGCGCTCATCGTCCAGCGGCACATCGAACGAACCCATCAGAGCCTCCTATCACGGCGTAGGCCGAGGGCCACAGCAGCTCGCGCGAGCTCGCGGAGTGTGCCGGACGGACGTGGACGTGATCCGACCAGTCAGGCTGCCGTGAAGCTCTCGCCCCAAAGAACGGGCACTGCGGTGCTCGCGTCCACCACAGATGGCCCAATCTCACGTCGACTGCACAAGTGCAGCCCAAGTGCAGCGATCCGTGAGAAAGTGCAGCCGAAAATGAGACCCTACACAGGCGGGTTATTCCTGGGCCATGTCGACGAAGCGGCTGTAGTGCAGTTGGTGGGCGACGGTGATCGTTGCGGTTGGACCGGCGCGGTGCTTGGCCAGGATCAGGTCGGCTTCGCCCATTCGCGGATCGTCTCGCTCGAACGCATCCGGCCGGTGGATCAGGATCACCATGTCGGCATCCTGTTCGAGCGAACCACTTTCGCGCAGGTCGGATAGTTGGGGCTTCTTGTCCGTTCGCTGTTCCGGGCCTCGGTTGAGCTGGGAGATCGCGATCAGCGGGACTTCGAGCTCCTTGGCGAGCAGCTTGAGGTTTCGGGAGAACTCCGAGACCTCCTGCTGCCTGGACTCAACGCGCTTGCCGGAGGTCATCAGCTGCATGTAGTCCACGACGATCAGCTGGATGTCGTGGCGCTGCTTGAGCCGCCGGGCCTTCGCGCGGATCTCCATCATCGTCAGGTTCGGTGAGTCGTCGACGAACAGCGGCGCCTCGCTGATCTCGCTCATCCGTCGCGCCAGCCGCGTCCAGTCGTCGTCGGTCATCCGGCCACCGCGCATGTCGCCGAGCCGGATCCGGGCCTCGGCGGAGAGCATGCGCATGACGATCTCGGTGCGCCCCATTTCCAGCGAGAAGATGACGCTCGCGAGCCCGTGCTTCACCGATGCCGACCGGGCGAAGTCCAACCCGAGCGTCGAGTTGTGGGTCGGGATCATCGATCGGCTCGCCAGGTAAAGGTGGTCCGAAGAGTCCACCTCCACACACCGAACCGGCACGCTCGCCACCAGCCGCACGTCAGTGATGAAGCGAGTGCCGACCATCCGAGGTGAACGCGCGTTGCGCTCCTTGTGAACCAACTTCTTGCGGTTCAGCCGGAAAACCTCGTCCTGCGTGGTAAACGTGAGCGTGAAGGCCGTGGACGACGCTTCCGTTCGGCCACGGACCCTCTTGGTCGTCATGGTGCAGCGATAGCCGAGGCCGACGATGAGCTCGTACGTATCGCGTGCCAGTCGCTCACTCGTCACGCTGAACTGCACGGATCCGCTCGGTGCCACCGTGCCGTCGGTGTCGAGAAGACCCGCGAGAATCGCACGGCGTTGGGATTCGGAACCCCGGAGGTATTCGGCCGGGATGTGCTTGTTGCCCAGTACTCCCATCGTCCGGAGCAGGGCTTGAACAGTTCCCGGCTCATTCCGGCATGCCTGGCCCTGGCGCAGACCGCACGTCGGTTGGATCCGGTAGTAACGGTCACGCACTCGCGGAGCGTGGTAACCCTCCGCTTCCACGTACATCGCGATCTCGGGATCGGCACTCGTGAAGGCAGCCGACATCGATGTGCCATCACCCAGCCAGACGCCCAGCACATAGGGCGCGATGGGGAGATCTCGCTCCGGCAAGTCGAGCGCCCGTGCGGCGTTCACCGAGTGGTTGAGCCGTCGATCGGCCGTGTCGCAGCGCAGGGTCGCCGCGATTTCCTCGGTCGTCCGCACTTCCGCGAAGGTTCGCTGGTTGCGGTAGCCGTTGTATCCGACCGCAGCGGCTTGCGCCGACTTCCGCGATGCCCGGGTGCCGGTCAACCACTGGTGTTGGGCATCGGCAGTGATGACCGTGCCATCGGAGAACTCGACCTCGTAGCAGGGCCGGTCGTGCATAACCTCGGTTGCCGCGACGACCTTGGTCGGTTTGCCGTCCGCGCCGATCAGGTAGTCGCCGACCGCGACCTCACCCATCGTGGTCCAGCCATCCGGGGTCGGCAGCGGTGTTTCGAGCGCCAGCGCCTTGCCCACACCTGGTCGGGCCGCGACGATGATCATTTGCCCTGGGTGGAGGCCGTTGGTCAAGGCGTCCAGGTCGGTGAAGCCCGTTGGGATGCCTTGGGATTCTCCCCCTCGGGAGGCGATGGCGTCGATCTCGTCCATCGTCGGCTGGAGGAGTTCTTCGAGGGCGTGGTAGTCCTCGCTGGCCCGGCGCTCCGTCACGTCGTAGATCGCGGACTGGGCGCGGTCGACGATCTCTTCGATCGCCGCGCCCTCGGAGCCGTGGTAGCCGAGCTGCACGATCCGGGTACCCGCCTCCACCAGGCGGCGCAGGATCGCCTTCTCCGAAACGATTTCCGCGTAATAACCGGCGTTCGCGGCCGTGGGCACGGTGGCGATCAGGGTGTGTAGATACGGTGCGCCGCCGACCTTGAGCAGTTCCTGGCGGCGCTCCAGCTCGGCCGACACGGTGATCGCGTCCGCCGGTTCACCGCGCCCGTAGAGGTCGAGAACGCAGTCGTAGATCGCCTGGTGCGCGGGCCGGTAGAAGTCGTTGGGACTCAACACCTCGACGACGTCGGCGATCGCGTCCTTGCTCAGCATCATGCCGCCGAGGACCGACTGCTCCGCGGCGAGGTCCTGCGGGGGCTGCCGTTCGAAGGTGTTGTTGCCGGACCCGCCCTCGCTGGCGAAGTACGGATCCTCCCGCTCGTCGGGCACCGCCACCGGACCCGTCACCTCCTCCGGCGCCAAGACGATCACGCGTAGTGGGCGAGAGCCCGCGCGCGAAGCTAGATCGCCCGCCCGGAGCAGGCAAATCCAGCTGTGGATAAAGCTCTGGACAACCTGTGGATAGATTGAATTGAGCTGGGGATAACTTCCGCGAGCCTTCCGCACAGCTGGGGACAACCTGGGGACAAGTCGCCATGATCGAGAAGAATCCCCAGGTCAACTGCCGTGCACAGGCTGTGGAAGAAACCCGTGGAAAAGTCCCGGCGTGTCGCCGTCTTCAGCGTGTCGGGATCGGCGAGGCTTCGCTTCCGCCGTGACCATCGGTGCGTGCACCGGACGCAGCATCGCCCACCCATCACACGAATGCCGGAGTGGACGATGCTGCGTTGTGGAAACCGGTACTACCGGGTCACTGCTCGCCGGCGACCGTGACGTTGACGGCGGCCGTCACGTCCGGGTGCAGCTGCACGTCGACGACGTGCTTACCCAGCGACTTGATGTGACCGCGCAGTGCGACGGTGCGCTTGTCCAGGTTCGGGCCACCGGCCTTGCGGACCGCGGTGACGACGTCGCCGCTGGTGATCGAACCGAACAGTTTGCCCTGCGAGGACACCTTCGCGGTCAGCGTGATCGCGCCGAGGTCCTGCAGCTGCTGCTTCAACTCGCGGGCGTGCTCCAGGTTGCGCACCCGGCGGTTCTCCTGCACGCGGCGAATCGTTTCGATCTGCTTCTGCGCGCCCTTGGTGGCCACGATGGCCAGGCCCCGGGGCAGCAGGTAGTTACGCGCGTAACCGTCCTTGACCTCGACGATGTCGCCGGATTCGCCGAGACCGGTCACGTCAGCGGTGAGAATGATCTTCACGACGTGTCTCCTTCCGGGTCAGCGAGCGGTCGAGGTGTAGGGCAGCAGTGCCATCTCGCGGGCGTTCTTCACCGCGATGGCGACGTCGCGCTGGTGCTGGCTGCAGTTGCCGGTCACGCGACGGGCACGGATCTTGCCGCGGTCGGAAATGTACTTCCGCAGCAGCGTCGTGTCCTTGTAGTCGATCTGCGCCGCCTTGTCCTTGCAGAACACGCAGACCTTCTTCTTCGGCTTGCGCACGGGCGCCTTGGCCATCGGTCTTCCTCCTGAACGAAAACTTCGTAAGCGTTGCTGCGCCGTTTAGAACGGCGGCTCGTCGCTGAACCCACCACCGGAACCGGCCGGCGGGGCGGAACCCCACGGGTCGTCGGCCGGGCTGCTCGCCGGGCCCCCGCCGCTGAAGCCACTGCCGCCGCGGCTGACCTTGTTCACCTTGGCGGTGGCGTAGCGCAGGGACGGCCCGATCTCGTCGACCTCGAGCTCGACGACGGTGCGCTTCTCGCCTTCCTTCGTCTCGAAGGACCGCTGCCGCAGCCTGCCCTGCACGACGACCCGCATGCCGCGGGTCAGCGACTCGGCCACGTTCTCCGCGGCCTGCCGCCAGATGTTGCAGCGCAGGAAGAGGGCTTCGCCGTCCTTCCACTCGCCGCTCTGGCGGTCGAAGGTCCGGGGCGTGGAGGCGACCGTGAAGTTCGCGACCGCGGCACCGGACGGGGTGAAGCGCAGCTCCGGGTCGGCGGTCAGGTTTCCGACCACCGTGATTACCGTTTCACCAGCCATGACCTCGGTACTCCAGTCTGGTCGTTAGCGGGATCGGGGCCGGTCAGGCAGACGCCTTGGCGCGGGCCTTGGCGGCACGAGCGGCCTTGCGGGGCTCCACGACCTTGCGCTGCACCTTGGTCCGCAGGATCGACTCGTTGAGGTTCAGCTGCCGGTCCAGTTCCTTGATGGTGGCCGGCTCGCTGTTGAGGTCCAGGACGACGTAGATGCCCTCGGCGTTCTTCTCGATCTCGTACGAGAGCCGCCGGCGGCCCCAGACATCGACCTTCTCGACGGTGCCACCGTCGTTGCGGACAACGTTGAGGAAGTTCTCGAGGGACGGAGCGACGGTGCGCTCGTCCATGCTCGGGTCCAGGATGACCATGACTTCGTAATGACGCATGAAGACCATTCACCTCCTGTGGACTCACGGCCACGGGCTTTCCGTGGCAGGAGGGTCGTCGCGTCGACGAACTGGACAAGGCTAGCAAGCCACCCCGACAGCCCTGCCGACGGGGGCGACGCGCCGAGGCATCTGCGCAGGTCACAGCCCCGATTGTGTCGAGGCGCTGCGGCACCCCGACGCACTCACGGCAGCTGACCAGCGAAAAGGCAGCTTCCGGGTCAGTGGCGGCGAAGGACCCAGCTGCGCACGAGGGCCGCGGTGACCACGGCGAGCGCGATCGCGGCGAGCAGCACCGGGGCGGCGACTCGATCGGTCACCTGGGTGGGCAGCGCCTCGGCCTTGCCCGCGGCGCGGATCTCGTGCTGCTCCCGGGCCTTCCGGCGCTCCTCGGCCTGTCTCGCGAGGTCGTCCGGGTTCGGGCCCAGGCCGGAGCGCGCCTGCGCCCACGGCGTCGATCTGCCCGATAACTCGCCCAGGCGGGGCGGCAGGGCACCGGTCATCGCCGGAACTTCGCTGACCGTCGGGGCCGGTGCCGATGTCGTGGGCGTCGACGGCGGCGCGGTCGGGCCCGGCGACGTGGTCGGGCCAGGTTGCGGTGGGTGCGTCGGCCGGGGCTGCCCGGGCGCGGACTCGCGTGTCGTGGGCGGCGGCGGTTCTTCCTCGGGCTTTCCGGCGTTCACCGTGACGGAGTTGCCGATGCTGACCAGGTCGATGAAGCACCGGGTCACCGCGTCGACCCCGTCGGCGGGCAGGCCGATCTCGGCGAGCCGGGGCGCGGCGGCCTCGGCGATGTCCCTGCCGGAGTAGAAGGTGCGGCCTTCGCGGGCGGCGCCGAGCGGGATCGGCGCGAGCGCGGCGAACCGGTCGGCGGCGTCGCTGGCCTGACCGGTCAGCGGCATGGTCAGCAACACGGCTTGGCGGACCTTGAAGCCGAGGGTGGATGGCGCGACGAGGATCTGCTGGCCGGCCTCTGCTTGAACGACCGCCGACGGCTCGTCGACGACCAGCGGGTCGGCGGCGTAGGCGGCCCCGCCACCAAGGACGGTGCTCGCGATGATCGCGAGGCCGACGAGTCCAGCGGACGCGGTCCGGCTGAGCGCGTTCGGTTTGATCAGTGGATTGGGTTTCCCCCGTGCACCCATTGGCTTGCCTCCCACGGCAGTGCAATTGCGAAAGCCGATCAACTCTCTCAGAAGTCGATAACGTCTGGACACCGCCGTTGGGGACTGCTCGCCCGGGGGTCGACGAGGTTTCTGTGCAGGGGGATTGCGCTGTTCAGTCCCGCGAGAGGCGGCCTGCTCGGCCGCCTAGACTCTGGGTATGCGTATCGGCGCCCACGTTCGCGATGATGATCCGTTGACCGCCGCTGCCGAGCGTGGCGCGGAGGTCGTGCAGTTCTTCCTGTCGGACCCGCAGGGGTGGAAGGCACCGAAGCCGCATCCGCAGACCGAGCAGTTGCGGGCCAGCGAACTGGCGGTGTTCATCCACGCGCCGTACGTGATCAACGTGGCGTCGTTGAACAACCGGATCCGGATTCCGTCCCGCAAGGCGGTGGCGCAGCAGGCGAAGGCGGCGGCCGGGGTGGGCGCGCAGGGCCTGATCGTGCACGGTGGGCACGTGACCAAGGACGATGCGCCGGAAGAGGGCGTGTCGAACTGGCGCAAGTTGTTCGAGCGACAGGCCGTGGACGGCGGTTTCGAGGTGCCGATCTTGATCGAGAACACCGCCGGCGGAGCCAACGCGATGGCCCGCCGATTCGATGCGTTGGCGCGGTTGTGGGATGCCGTCGGCGAGTTCGGGGCGGGGTTCTGCCTGGACACCTGTCATGCGCATGCCGCGGGCGAGGAACTGCTGGACATCGTGGACCGGGTGAAGGCGATCACCGGGCGGATCGATCTGGTGCACCTCAACGATTCGCGGGACGAGTTCGGTTCGTCGCGGGACCGGCATGCCAACATCGGAGCGGGCAACATCGATCCGGACCTGCTGGTCGCGGTGTGCGCGAACGCGGGGGCGCCGGTGGTGGTCGAGACGCCGGATGAGGGGCAGGCCGACGACATCTCCTTCCTGCGCGGCAAAGTTTCGTGACTGCCGTCGGCCGTTCGCATCGCCCTTTCCGGGCATGGTCGGCGACCCGCGCGTTGACGATTTCCGGCCTGGTCGCGCTGTGTTTGTTCACCGCGCTGACGTTGGCGCTCGGCTACGCGAACAAGGCGCGTTGCACCGGCCCGCTGTTCGACGAGTGGGGACGTTCGGAGCCTGCTTACCAGCAGCGGGCCTACGGTGATGTGTGCTACTCCGACATCCAGAATCTGTGGATTGGCCGGGACATCGATCGGCATGTCTTCCCTTACGTGCACGGGGGGATCAACGCCGATGGGTCGTTGTTCGGCGGTGTGGTCGAGTATCCGGTGCTGACCGGGGTGCTGATCTGGGCGGGGGCTTTGTTCGCTCACACGGATGCGGGATTCCTGGCCGCGTCGGCGGTATTGATGGCGCCGTTCGGGTTCGCCGTCACGTGGTGGCTGGGCAGGTTGAGCGGCTGGCGGGCGTTGTTGTGGGCGCTCAGCCCTCCGTTGGTGCTTTATGCGTTCCACAACTGGGATTTGCCCGTCGTCGCGTGCGCCGTGGGTGCGGTCTTCGTGGTGCATCGGTGGCGGTCGGCGTCGCTGCGCCGTCGCGCGACGGCGGCTGCTTTGTTGTTGGGATTGGGTTTCGCGCTCAAGTTGTATCCGGCGTTTTTCGCGCTGCCGCTGGCGTTGTACGTGTTGACCGAGGGCCGGGACGGCGCTCGGCGGTTCGACGTGCGTGGCGCGTTGCAGGTCGTGGGGGTGACGGCCGGGACGGCGGTGTTGGCGAACCTGCCGTTCATGCTGGCCGGGTTCGGCGGTTGGTTGGCGTCGTTCGAATTCCAGTCCCGGCGGCAGGTGGACATCAGCACGAACTCGATCTGGTACTGGGGTTTCCGGCACTGGACCGACTCCGAGGGTTTCCAGTCGGCGATGGGCGTGGTCTCGCCGCTGCTGGTGCTCCTGTCGTTCGCGGTCGCCTGCGCGGTCGGTTGGCTGCGCTACGAGCGCACCGGGACGTATCCGTGGATCCAGGTGTCGGCGGCGATGTTGTGCGGTTTCCTGCTGCTGCACAAGGTGCATTCACCGCAATACACCTTGTGGTTGTTGCCGTTCTTCGTGCTGGTGTCGGTGCGATGGGGTTGGGTCGTGGCGTACCTGGTGGCGGACTCGGCGATGGGCATCAGCATCTTCCGCTGGCTCTACCTGAATATGGCCGGTCAGCCGAGCGGCATTTCCGACGGTTTCACCTCGCAGGCGTTGATGATCGGGGTGTGGGGCCGGGCCGCGCTGCTGGTCGGACTGTTCGTGGCATTCCTCGCCGCGCGTTCCACTGTGGACAAATTCGGCTCCGTTGCGCGAAGCGACACGAGACTCACGAGGCGTAGCGGGACGCCAGTGCGGTGACGGCTTCGGCGACCGCGGCGCGGAGTTCAGGCGGGCCCAGGACCTCGGCTCCCACGCCGAGCCGGAGCACGTCGGTGACGGCGACGGCTTGCTTTTCGACGGGCAGTTCAACCTGCACCCAGCCGTTCTCGTCCGGCGGCCCGGCTGCCGCGAGGGCCCGGCTGCCGTTCGCGCCGAACTTCGCGGGCAGCAGTTTCTGCGCCTCCGGCGAGATCCGCAGCCGGGCGGTTCCGACGTACATCGCCGCTTCCATTCGGCGGGACGACTCCGCCCAGGTGGCGGCGAGATCGAACCCGGCGGGTCGGGTGAAGGATTCCGGCGTGACCGCCACGGCCAGGAAGCGCGAGATCCGGTAGGTGCGGACGGCCGTGCCCGCCTGTGCTACCAGGTACCAGATCCCGCCCTTGAGGACGATTCCCAGCGGGCCCAGTTTCCGATGCACCTCGCCGCGCCAGCGGCGGTAGTGCGCGTGCAGCACGCGCTGTTCCCACACCGCATGGGCGATGTCGGCCAGGTGCGGGACCGGTTCGACATCCCGGAACCAACCAGGGGCGTCGAGGTGGAACCGGCCCTGGATGCGCCGGGCGCGTTCGGCCAGTTCGGCGGGCAGCGCTGCTTGCACCTTCAGCTGCGCGGTGGCCAGGACAGCGCCCAAGCCCAGGTCGTGTGCCGGACCCGGTGCGCCGGACAGGAACAGCGATCCGGCCTCGGCGTCGGTGAGGCCGGTCAGCCGGGTGCGGTAGCCGTCCATCAGGCGGTAGCCGCCTTCGGGTCCGCGATCGGCGCGAACCGGTACGCCGGCGGACCCGAGGGCCTCGATGTCCCGGTAGATCGTGCGGACCGACACCTCCAGTTCCGCGGCTAGCTCGGTCGCGGTCATCCGGCCGCGGTTCTGGAGCAGCAGGAGGACGGCGAGCAGCCGGTCGGCGCGCATGGCACGGATTCTGCCCGCCGTACCTGACGGGAGGTGTCAGGTACGGCGATCAGGCTTGTCTAGAGACCGATCGAAAGGGTGCCCATGACCAAGCAGACCACCGGGAGCTTCGCCGTCTCGCGCTGGGAGGAGAGCGCCGTAGGCAACCCCGAGCTGCATCCGAAGCTCGCCCACGCCGCGGTCACCAACGACTTTTCCGGCGGCATCGAGGCGGCCGGCGCGAGCTGCGAATACACCATCGCTTACGTCACGGAGGCGACCGGCCGCTTCACCGGCATGCAGCTGCTCAGCGGGACTCTCGCCGGGCGCAAGGGAACATTCATCTTCCAGGAACGGGGCTGGTTCGGCGACGACGGCGTGATCCACAGCGACTTCGAGGTGCTGCCGGGGTCGGGCACCGACGAGCTGGCCGGACTCCGCGGCACCGGTCACTACACCGCGGAACCCGGCAAACAGGTGGCCTACACCTTCGACTACGACCTGGACTGACGGTGCGCACGCGGGCAAGAGCCGACTCCGCTCACGAAGTACGGCTGCGGGGGCCGTGGATCTGCTGGTCACCATCCAACGGACTCACGGCCCCGTTACCGACGGAAACAGCGCCTCAGAAAACGGATTCGTCCAGCTCCATCAGGGAATTGTCGGCCGCCTCGATGATCTTTCGGCGGCCGGTGAGCTCCGGCAGCACGTTCTTCGCGAAGAACCGGGCCACCGCCAGCTTGCCCTGGTAGAACGGCTGGTCCTTGGCGGACGCGCCGGCGTCGAGCGCGGCGAGGGCGATCTCGGCCTGCCGCAGCAGCAGCCAGCCGACGAGCAGGTCGCCCATGCTCAGCAGGAACGAGACCGCGTGCTGGCCCACCTTGTAGATGTTCTTGACGTCCTCTTGCGACGAGGTCAGGAACTCGATCAGCGTGCCGAGCATGCCCTGGGCGTCCTGCAACGCCCGGGCCACCAACGCGCGCTCCTCCTTTAGCCGCTCGTCGGCACCCTCCGCCTCCAGCGCCGCCTGGATCTCGGCGGCGACATGGCCGATGGCGGCGCAGTTGTTGCGGACGATCTTGCGGAAGAAGAAGTCCTGCGCCTGGATCGCGGTGGTGCCCTCGTACAGGCTGTCGATCTTGGCGTCCCGGATGTACTGCTCGATCGGATAATCCTGCAGGTAGCCGGAGCCGCCCAGGGTCTGCAGCGACAGGGTCAGCATCTCGTAGGCCCGTTCCGAGCCGACGCCCTTGACGATCGGCAGCAGCAGGTCGTTGACCTGTTCGGCGGTGCTGGCGTCGGTGCCATCGTGCCTGCTCTGCGCCACCTGATCCTGGAAGCTCGCGGTGTAGAGGTAGACCGCGCGCAGACCTTCGGCGTAGGCCTTCTGCAGCATCAGGATGCGGCGCACATCGGGGTGGTTGGTGATGGTTACGCGCCGCGCGCTCTTGTCGGCGGCTTCGGTCAGGTCGGCGCCCTGCACCCGTTGCTTGGCGTAGTCCAGCGCGTTGAGGTAGCCGGTGGACAGGGTGCCGATGGCCTTGGTGCCGACCATCATCCGGGCGTGCTCGATGACCTGGAACATCTGCGCGATGCCGTCGTGCACCTCGCCGAGCAGCCAGCCCTTGGCCGGGGTGCCGTGCTGGCCGAAGGTCACCTCGCAGGTGGCCGAGGCGTTCAGGCCCATCTTGTGCTCGACGTTGGTGACGAAGGCGCCGTTGCGCTCACCGAGCTCGCCGGTCTCGGTGTCGAAGCGGAACTTCGGCACCAGGAACAGGCTCAGGCCCTTGGTGCCGGGCTTCGCCGCCACGCCCGGCTCCTCGGGGCGGGCCAGCACGAGGTGCATGATGTTCTCTGTCATGTCCTGGTCCGCGGAGGTGATAAACCGCTTGACGCCTTCCAGGTGCCAGGAGCCGTCTTCCTGCTTGACGGCCTTGGTGCGGCCGGCCCCGACATCGGAGCCCGCGTCCGGCTCGGTGAGCACCATCGTGGCGCCCCACCCGCGCTCAATCATCAGCTTGGCCCAGTGGCGCTGCTCCTCGGTGCCGGTGCTCCACAGGATGGTCGCGAAACTCGGGCCCGCCATGTACATGTAGATCGCCGGGTTCGCGCCGAGCATGAGTTCGGCGGCCGACCAGATGACGCTGGGCGGGGTGCCGTACCCGCCGAGTTCGTCGGGCAGGCTCAGCCGCCACCACTCGCCGTCCACTACCTGCTGGTAGGACTTCTTGACTGCCTCGGGCAGGGTCACGGAGTGCGTCGCCGGGTCGAACTGGGCGGGGCTACGGTCGCCCGCGACGAAGGACTCGGCCAGCGGGCCGGTAGCCAGCTCGTTGAGCTCGGTGAGCACGCCGCGCACGGTGTCCTCGTCGGACTGCTCGAAGGCGCCCTTGCCCAGCCGGTCCTGCACCCTGAAGACCTCGAACAGGTTGAACTCGAGGTCGCGGACGTTGCTCTTGTAGTGGCCCATCAAAGGCTCCCTCTTGCGCGCTGCTGCGGGCGGGCCCGGCTCGGCCCTTACTCGTCGGTAACAAGAGGATATTACCTGACGGTAACTTCTGCCAAGACCATTCTTCCCCAAGCCGTCGTCGGCATCGATCACGACCAGGGGATTCCCCGCGAAAATCGGCTCCCGGCGCCAGCCTCCCGCCAGGCAAGTGCGACCACGCGCCGATTCCGGGTTCATCCGAACGGCTGCGCCTCGGTTGCCCGGGTGGCTGCCGAAAATCGGCGGCGGTTTGTCGGGGCGGACTCATACAGTGACGCTGACATTCCCGGCAATACCCCTAACGGAGGACCCGATGACCGCCGTGCGCGCGGAAGCATTGGTGAAAACCTTCGGATCGAACCGCGCGCTCGACGGCGTGGACCTGGAGATCCCGACCGGCCAGGTCCTCGGTCTGCTCGGCCCCAACGGGGCGGGTAAGACCACGACCGTGCGGATCCTGACCACACTGCTCAAACCCGACTCCGGACGAGCCTTCGTGGCCGGCCACGACGTGCTCGCCGAGCCGCAGGCGGTGCGCCGCTCGATCGGCCTGTCCGGGCAGTACGCGGCCGTCGACGAGAACCTCACCGGCTACGAGAACCTCTACATGGTCGGCCGGCTGTATGGCATGTCCCGGGCGGACGCGACCGCACGAGCGCGCCAATTGCTGGACCGGTTCCGCCTGCAGGAAGCCGCCGACCGGCCGTCGAAGGGCTACTCCGGCGGCATGCGGCGACGGCTGGACCTGGCCGGCGCACTGGTCGCCGCGCCCGCCGTCGTGGTGCTCGACGAGCCCACCACCGGGCTGGACCCGCGTGGCCGGATGGACACCTGGCAGGTCATCGGTGAACTCGTCGCCGACGGCACCACCGTGCTGCTGACCACCCAATACCTGGAAGAAGCCGACCAGCTGGCCAACAGCATCGCGGTGATCGACCGCGGCCGGGTGATCGCCAGCGGCACCGCCGACCAGCTCAAGACCCAGGTCGGCGGAGAGCGCCTCGAACTGATCGTGCAGGACGCCGCGGACCTGCCGGTGGTGACGCGGGTGCTCGCCGAGGTCGGCGCCGGGCCGCCGGAGGTCGAGGAGCAGTTGCGGAAGGCGTTTGTCGCCGTGGACGCCGGGCCGAAGGCGCTCATCGAGGCGCTGCGCCGGTTGGACTCCGAAGACGTCGCGGTGCACGACGTCGCATTACACCGGCCCACCCTGGACGACGTGTTCCTGGGTTTGACCGGTCGGCGCACCGAAGAGCAGGAGGGGCAGTCGTGACCGCACTCGCCGGCAGCATGCGCGACAGCAGTGTCGTCGCGTGGCGAAACCTGATGAACATCAAGCGAAACCCGGACATGCTGCTGTCCAGCACCGCGCAGCCGATCATGTTCGTGCTGCTGTTCGCCTACGTCTTCGGCGGCAGCCTCGGCGGCGAGGCGTACCGGGAGTTCCTGATCGGCGGGATCTTCGTGCAGACCGTCGCGTTCAACAGCGCGTTCACCGTCATCGGGCTGGCCAACGACCTGAAAAAGGGGATCGTGGACCGGTTCCGCTCGCTGCCGATGTCGCGGGTCGCGGTGCTGCTCGGCCGCACCTGCTCGGACCTCGTGGTGAGCGTGCTGACGGTGGTGATCATGTCGCTGTGCGGGCTGGTGGTGGGCTGGCGGATCCGTGGCAGCCTGTTCGAAGCGCTGCTCGCGTTCGCCATCCTGCTGCTGTTCTCGTTCGCGATGTCCTGGGTCGGCGCCTTCATCGGGCTGATCTCGCGCAGCGTCGAGGTGGCGCAGAGCGCCGGGCTGCTCTGGCTGTTCCCGGTCACCTTCATCTCGTCGGCGTTCGTGCCCGCGGAATCGATGCCGGGGCCGTTGCGCGCCTTCGCGGAGTGGAACCCGATCACCGTCACCGCCGACGCGCTACGCCAGCTCTACGGCAACCCGCTGCGGGTGACCGGGCCGGTACCGGACAGCTGGCCGGCGCAGCACGCGGTGCTGTACTCGGTGGTGTCCGCGCTGGTCATCCTGGCGATCTTCATGCCGCTCGCGGTCGCCCGCTACCGCCGCGTCGCCAGCCGCTGAGCCCGTGGTCGTGGCCGCCCCGGCGGCCACGACCGCTCACGGCCCGAGCAGGCCGCTGAGGAACTCCGCGACGAGGCGGTCCCGGTCGATTTCGGTTGCCACGTCGATCAGCGGGCCGTCGCGCCCGGAAAACTCGCGGCGGTCGACGACGAGCATGCCGCGAGTCTGAGCGCCCCGGAGTTCCACCTGGACCGGCACCTTTTTGTAGCGCGCCAGGTCGGGGCGCACCGCGAGCACGGCGGCGCTCGGGTCGTGCAGCGGGCAGCCGGGCCGGTCATGCCTGCCCCGGTAGAACGTCAGGTAGTGCCGGAGGATCGAGTGCGCGAACTCGGCGACGCGCCCGGGGGCCGAGGCGATTCGGTCCACATCGGACTGATCGAGCCAGGTGTGCATCGTGACGTCCAGTCCGACCAGGGTCAGCGACCAGCCGGCGCCGAACACCAGCGCGGCGGCCTCCGGGTCGTGCCAGATATTCGCCTCGGCCAGCGGGCTGATGTTCCCGGGCTCCCGCGTCGTGCCGCCCATGACGACCACGTTGCGCACCAACTCCGGCAGCCGGGGTTCGAGCAGCAGCGCCACCGCCAGGTTCGTCAGCGGTCCGGTGGCCACCACGGTGCACTCACCGGGACGCTCCCGCACGATTCGCACCAGCTGCTCGGCGGCCGACACCGGCTCCCGTCGCAGCTCGGGCACCGCGTGCGCCTGCCCACCGAGGCCGTCCTCGCCGTGCACGAGCGCGGAAACCTCCAGCGGCTGAGCCAGCGGTCGCAGCGCACCAACCGCCACCGGAATGTCGCGCCGGCCGGCGATGTCGAGCACCTGCAGGGCGTTGGCCGCGGCGGCATCGGCCCGCGCGTTGCCGTGCACCGTGCCGACCGCGAGGAGTTCGACGTCCGCCCGGCCGGCGAGGAACAGCGTCGCGAGCGCGTCGTCGATCCCATAATCGCCATCGAAGATGACCTTGACCATTCGCTGCCTCGTTTCCTGCGGCGGCGATTTCGATGGAAATCAACACCCTCCCTGATTTCCAGTGAAATCGCTTCCGGTCGGTCACGGGTCGTCGCGCTGCCCGACCGTACCGCTGGCGGGAGAATCGAACCGCAACGGCGGAAAAAGGGGGACCTGATGAGTGACACCACGATCATCAAGGTGGACAGCGCGCACTCGCCGCGCGGCTCCCTCGGCCAGTACTACCTCGCCGAAGGCTTGGGCCTGGCGATGCGGCTGTGGCGGGAGGAACCGCCGGGCGTGGACAAGCCGTCGGCGGCGCGGAACTACGAGACCGCCGGGTACGTGATCAGTGGCCGCGCGGAGCTGCACAGCGAAGGCCAGACGGTGCTGCTCGAACCCGGTGACTCCTGGGTTATCCCCAAGGGCGCCGAGCACCACTACAAGATCCTCGAGACTTTCACCGCCGTCGAGGCCACGCACCCACCGGCCCAGGTCCACGGCCGCGACGAAAAGCCCACCTGACCTGCGGCCGGGCCTGTCATGGTGGCGGTCGAAGTCGTCGAGACGGCGTCGCTGGGCGATCGCAGCTACCTGGTCACCGACGGCGCGGTGGCGGCCGTGGTGGACCCGCAGCGCGACATCGACCGGATGCTCGCCCTCGCCGGTCGCCACGACGTCCGGATCACCCATGTGCTGGAGACGCACATCCACAACGACTACCTCTCCGGCGGCCTGGAGCTGTGCCGGCTGACCGGCGCGGAGTACGGCGTGGCCGCGTCGGACGTCGTGTCGTTCGCGCGCCGCCCGCTGGTCGAAGGCGACGTGGTGGTGATGTCGCAACGGCTGCGACTGCGCACGCTGGCCACCCCCGGCCACACCTTCCACCACCTGTCCTACGTGGTCGAAGACACCGATGGCGCGGTCGGGGTGTTCACCGGCGGGTCGCTGCTGTTCGGCTCGACCGGGCGCACCGACCTGCTCGGCCAGCAGCACAGCGAGGAACTCGCCCGGCAGCAGCACGCATCGGTCCGCAAGCTCGCCGACGTGCTGCCGGACGACGCGCAGATCTGGCCGACGCACGGCTTCGGCAACTTCTGCTCGGCCACCGAGGTGTCCGGCTCCTCCGCGACCGTCGGCCAGCAGAAGAAGGTCAACGCCGTCTTCCGGCTGGGCGAGGACGAGTTCGTCGAACACACCCTCTCCGCACTGGATGCCGTGCCCGCCTACTACGCGCAGATGGCACCGCGGAACATGGCCGGACCGGAGCAGGTTGACCTGCGGGCCCCGGCCAGGGTTCGGCCGGCGGAGCTCGCGCGTCGGTTGCGCCTCGGCGACTGGGTGGTGGACCTGCGATCCCGCCGGGCGTTCGCGCACGCGCACCTGGCGGGCACGATCAGCCTCGGCCTGGACGGTCCGCTGGCCACCTGGCTCGGCTGGCTGGCCGACCGGGGAGCGCCGCTGACCCTGATCGGCGAGACACCGGAGCAGGTCGCGGCGGCCCAGCGCGAGCTGGTGCGCATCGGCGTCGACCGGCCCACCGCGGCGGTGGGTCGTCCGCGAGAACTCGCCGTGGACGCGAGCCTGGTGCGCAGCATGCCGTCCGCGACGTTCGGCGATCTCGCCGAATCCGGTCCGGGAAGCGTCGTGCTGGACGTGCGGATGCGCCGCGAGTGGCGGGCCTGCCATCTCAAGAACGCCGTGCACATCCCGCTTTTCGAACTGCGGTACCGGTCTCACGAACTCGCCGACGGGGTTGTGTGGGTACATTGCAGCGCCGGATACCGCGCCGCAGCAGCGGCCTCGCTGCTCGCGCGCGAGGGCCGCGAGGTCGTGTTCATCGACGATGAGTTCGCCGCGGCGCACGAGGCCGGACTGCCGTTGGTGTCCGATCGCTCACCGCCCGGCAGGTGAGCGACGTCCGGCCGGGCGGAAGTACTGTCGGACGGCCAGCGGCATGCGCTGACATGCTCGAACGCGCGAGTGCGGGCATACACTCGGGAACGACAAGGTGATCGGTGAGTGCGGGCGGTCGTGCGATGACAACCCGACGGGTGGGCAAACTCCCCGACGACCTGACGAGTTTCGTTGGCCGCCGAGGGGCTATTACGCAGATCAAACGGATGCTCGCGGCCTCCCGACTGGTGACTCTGACCGGCGTGGCCGGGGTCGGCAAGTCTCGGTTGGCCACCCGCGTCGCACGCGATCTGCGCCGCGTCTTCCCAGACGGCGTCTGGCTGGTGGAGCTGGCCAGGGTCCGTCCCCGGGACGAGCTTGCCCGCGTGCTGCTGACCAGCCTCGGAATCGACGAGCCAACCGCGGCGTCGCCGAGGAAAGCCCTCGCCGAGCAGCTCGCGGACAAGCGACTGCTGCTCCTGCTCGACGGCTGCGAGCACCTGCTGGACGAATGCGGGCCGCTGGTCAGCGACCTGCTCGCGGCCGCACCCGAGGTGCGCATCCTGGCCACCTCGCGGGCGCCGCTGGCGATCGCGGCCGAACAGGTGTGGCCGGTGCCTCCGATGGTCATGCCCCGGCTCGACCCGCAAGGCCACGTGGTGCAGAAAGCCACCGGCTATGAGGCGCTGGAGCTGTTCGCCGATCGCGCCTCGGCGGTGCTGCCGGGGTTCACCGTCAACCGGGCCAATGAGGCGCTGGTAGTCCGGGTGTGCCAGCAGTTGGACGGCTTGCCGCTGGCCATCGAGCTGGCAGCGGTGTGGATGCGGTCGCTTTCGGTGGAAGAGATCCTGGACCGGCTCACCGACCGTTACCGGCTACTGACCCTGGGCGATCGCAGCGCCGTGCCGCACCACCGCACGTTGCGGGCGGCTATCGAGTGGAGCTTCGACCTGTGCTCGCCGACCGAGCAGGCCCTGTGGACGCGACTGTCGGTGTTCGCCGGAAGCTTCGAGCTGGACGCCGCAGAGGCGGTCTGCGTCGGTGACGGGGTGGCCGCCGAGGACATCTTCGTCGGGGTCTCGGGCCTAGTGGAGAAGTCCGTGCTGTTCAAGGAGGACCTGCCCGACACCCGCACCCGCTACCGGCTGCTGAAGACGATCCAGGAGTACGGGCGGATGCGGCTCGGCGGCGGCACGAAAGAACTGGCGCTGCGGCGCCGACACCGCGACTACTTCCTGCTGCTCGCCGAGCACGTCGACGCGGAATGGGTCGGCCCGAACCAGGTCGAGTGGCTGAGCCGGCTCCAGCAGGACCGCCCAAACCTGCGAGCCGCCCTGGACTTCTGCCTCACCGAACCCGGGGAAGGGCACGAGGGCCTGCGAATGGCCGCCGCGCTGCGGTTCTTCTGGGTGGCCGGCCGATGGCTGCGGGAGGGCCGGTACTGGCTGGACGAAGCGCTCCAGGTGGCGCCGGAGCCCGGGCAGCAGCGGGCGCGTGCGCTGGTGGTCGACGGCCTGGTCAGCGGCGTACAAGGGGACACCGATACGGCCTATCTGCTACTGGCCGAGGCGCAGGACGTGGCGCGGCAGGTCGGGGCAGACGCGGTGGTGAGGCTGGCCGCCTACACCGCCGGGACCATCGAGCTGTTGCGCAACGAGCACCGGTCTGCGGCGGCCCGGTTCGCCGAAGCGCTGCGGCGCGAAGAAATGCTGCGGCACGACGGGGTCGCGCTGATGAGTCTGCCGAGCGTGGCGTTGTTGGCGATCTTCCAGGGCGACTACGAACGGGCCGTCGAAGTGTGCGAGCAGTGCCGGGAGATCTGCGAGGAGCACGGCGAGCTGTGGGGGCGCGCCTGGGCCGAGATGGTGCTAGGACTCGCTCGCTGGCGGCTAGGCGAATTCCCCGAGGCGCTAGTGCACCTGCGCGAATCCGTCCGGATCAAGCACCTGTTCAACGACCGCACCGGGATCTTGATGGCGATCGAGATGGAGGCGTGGATCGCCGCCGCCCAAGGGCGCGCGGCCCGGGCCGCCCGGCTGAGCACGGCGGTCGCGCACCTGTGGAAACCGCAGGGTGGCTACCTGTTCGGCATCGAGCGCTACCTCGAATGGCACGCGGAAGCCGACCTGCGCATCCGCAACGCCTTGTCGGCGGCGGAACTCCGCGCGGCGCGGTTCCGGGGTACCGAGGACACACTGGACGAACTGATCCGGTTCACGCTCGGGGAGACGCCGCCGATGGCGTCGGCGGACGCGCCGATCAGGCTGACCCCGCGCGAGCGGGAAGTGGCGCACCTGGTCGCGCAGGGCATGTCGAACCGGCAGATCGCCGAGCAGCTGGTGATCTCGAAGCGGACCTCGGACAGTCACATCGAGCACATCCTGGCCAAGCTCGGCGCCACCTCCCGCGCGCAGATCGCGGTGTGGGTTGCCGAACAGCCCTGATCGCGAGTGCGTTGCCGGAGCGGCCCCGTCAAGCGGCCACTAACGGCATGGTGTCGGTGCGAGCGCGGCGGGTCGCCGAGAAGATGACCTGCCGCTCCGGTACCGAGCGGTCCGCGCGCGGCGGGTTGATCCAGCGCGGGTCGTCCAGCGGCGGAAGCACCAGTCGGCTGCCGGCCGGCACGACCGCGACCTCGGCGAGGTCGTCCGGGCGGTCGCGGCGACCGTCGCTCTGGGTGAACAAGACCCAGTGGTCGCCGGCGTCCAGCACCGGTCCGGTCTGCAGGTGGATGGACAGGACTTGGTGCACTCGGGCAGCGATTTCGGCGGGCATCCGCAATGCGCTGACGCGGCCGCCGACGATGAGCGTGGTGTTATCGGTCTTCGGGTCGGGTTCGACCCACCAACCGTAGGAACGGTAGTCAGAAGTGTTATTCATGTCGGGTGTTTAGATCGGGGGGGCGTGGGCCTTCGGAGGGTCGGGGGTATGTCGGCGAGGCGGGTGCGGCGGCTCCGTTACCGCCTTGTCGGACGGGAGCACCCACCTCGCCGATGGGAGGGCCGAACAACAGGCAGCTGGGGCAAGTAGCTGCTGTCCGGTCACTGGCTACCTCCTCCCTTTTATGAGACGCCGCTGGAAACTCCGGGAGTCGACCTTGACCGAGCCGACCGGGTGGGCCACGGCCGACCCGGCGATATCGCCGTTCGGCTACCTGGGCTCCCATGCGGTGTTGTCTGGTGCGCCGTTTGTCTCGGCGCCGCGTCCGAACTTCCGGGCGCTTTCAAAAGCATGGACCTAAGACCCTGGTGCCGAAGCGGGACAAGTACCGATGGCCCTACCGATGTGCGGCGCCCCGATATCACCCGTTCGGGGGTCACGACACGCGTCGGAACCCGCCTTCACTGCCGAGGAACGCGCCGCTGACTCCCTAGCCTCGAACATGATCCGCACACCTGAGCGAAAGGAAACGCGCCATGCGTACTGTCTTCATCCACGGCGAAATGGGCCGGTTCGACGCGGCTCGCGGTGAGTTGGTCGACGGGTTCACCCGCAGCCGCCCGGAAATGGCTGCCGGTTGGCTGGTGGAGTGTCTCCTGGACGACAAGTTCAGCAGGGACGGCCTGCTGGCCAGCTGGACCGAAGAAGATCTCGCGCGGTTCCTGGTCGAAGTGGTGCCGCGCCGGTTGATCGTGCCGCGGTGGTCGCTGGTGCCGGACTTCCTGCACCAGTGGCTGGGATTCCTTTCCGACGAGGGCCTGCTGACCTCGCCCAGTTCGGTATCGGCGCTGCACGAGGCGGTCGAGCGAACCGTGCCGGATTACCTGGCTGCGATGGCCGAACCGACCGAGTGGGGCCTGGAGAAGTTCTGGGCCACGACGATGCGCGAGCTCGGCGTGGACACCGGTGATCCGCAAGCAGTCATCGCGTTCTTCGAAGTGGTGGACGCGGGCGAGATCGACTTCGACGGCGAGGTAGTCGAGGAGATCGAGCGCCGGGACTCGCTGGAGGCGCCGCCCCAGCCGGCGCTCTGGTTGCCACCGGTCGACCTCACCCACCTGGAGCCGCACCGGACCATCGCCGCGAAATCGCTGATCATGCAGCGGATGCGCATGGTCCTCGACTGGGTTGGCAACGGCCGGGATCCGTCCGATGTAGACGATCTCGTCATGGCACTCGCGGAGTCTTCGGGCACCGCGGTTCCTTGTGATGCCGAGGAGGCCGACCTGCTGCTGGAGTGGGCCGAGCGGGCGGGCCTGGTCCGGTCGGCCGGGGATTTGCTGGTGCCCACCCAGGTCGCGGAACCACTGCTGGCGGAACCGGAGCTGCTGTGGACGCGGCTCTGGCAGCGCTTCGTGCTGGTCCGCGACGTCTTTCGCGCAGAGCTCGACGGGCTTGCCGACGAGCAGGACGCGCTACCGGAGATCGTCCAGGCCGCATTGACCTTGCTGTACTCGCGGACCGACGCGGTGCCGCTGGAGCTGATCGTCACAATGGTCTGCGACTTCCTGGGCACCGAGGAGCCGGGCGACCGGGAGTCGGTGCGCAGCGTCGTGCGGCGGATGCTCGCCCAGTGGGAGGCGATGCAGGCGGTTCGCTGCCACGTCACCACCGCGCCGGAGGAGATCGAGGCGCTGCGGGCGGACTTGCCGGTGGGGATTACCGCCGATCGCACGATGGTCGAGCTGCTGCCGCCCGGACTATGGGCGGCGCGCGAATCGTTGCGTGCCTTCGGCTTCCAGGTGCCCACTGTGGACGATCTGGTGTCGTGCTCGGCGGAACTGCTGGCACTGATCACGGCGGACACCCCGGTGGACGTGCAGCAGGTGTTGATCCCGCAATGGATCGAGCGGCGCGGTGCCAAGAAAGCGAGCACCGAACTGACTGCCCTGCTGCGGCGCGTGGACGACCCGACGATCCGCCTCGGGGCGCTGGGCCTGCTGGAGCACACCGGCGGCGAAGGCGTGTTGGCGGTGCGCGAGCTGATCGAGGATCCGGTCGTCGGCGCGGCGGCCCGCATGTGGCTGCGGTCCCGGCCGTCCGGCGCGGAGAATTTGACCCGGCCCGGCGACGAACTGCGGTGCTCGCTCGACGGCCTGGCGGCGGCCCTGGACGAAGACGTCGACCTGTTCCTCGCCGAATTGGGCCGGCACCCGGAGCCGGAGCAGCTTTCGCTGGTCGAGGAGATCGCGACGACCGACCACAACAGCGCGAGCGAGATCCTCGCGGCTCTCGCCGAACATCACCCGAAGGAGGTGATCGCGGCAGCTGCCCAAGCCGCCCTGAATCCCTGAACATCCTCGGCCGCAAACCGTTTTCGCTGGTCAAAGCCTCGCGTTCGTGAGCTTGCTCATGTCCGTTGGCCTGCTAAGGAAAAATTGTTAGCATGGCAAACGAATGTCTTCCATTCAGCGAGGGGTGGCGACTGATGAGCGCCGGGCACGACGTTCGGTTACTCGACGTTTTCAAGGGACAGCCGAAGGCGGTGTGGATCACCGCCTTCGCGGCCGTGATCGCCTTCATGGGCATCGGTCTCGTCGACCCGATCCTGCTATCGATCGCGACGTCCCTGCACGCCGGGCCCGAGCAGGTCACCCTGCTGTTCTCGTCCTACCTGGGCGTGCAGGTCGTGGCGATGCTGATCACCGGCGCGTTCAGCGCGCGCTTCGGTGCGAAGCGGACCGTCGTCACCGGCCTGGTGCTGATCGTGCTGGCGACCCTGGCATGCGCGATGGCCGACTCGATCGGCCAGCTCGTCGCGCTGCGCGCCGTGTGGGGCCTCGGCAATGCGTTCTTCATCGCCACCGCCCTGTCGGTGATCGTCGGCGCCGCCAGCGGCGGCCAGCAGGCCGCCATCCTGCTCTACGAGGCGGCACTGGGCATCGGTCTGTCCACCGGCCCGCTGCTGGGCGCTCTGCTGGGCAACATCTCCTGGCGCGGACCGTTCGCCGGTACCGCGGCGCTGATGGCGATCGCGCTGATCCTCTCCGCGGGCTTCCTGCCCAAGGACAGCAACCGCGCCGACCGGCCGAAGATCCGGCTGCTCGACCCGATCCGCGCGCTCGGCCACAGCGGCCTGCTGCGGACCTCGCTCGGCTCCGCCTTTTACACCGCCGCGTTCTTCGTCGTGCTGGCCTGGTCGCCGTTCGTCCTCGAATTCGGCGCGATCGCGGTCGGGCTGGTGTTCTTCGGCTGGGGCCTGTGCGTGGCGGTCGCCGGTGTCACGCTCGCCCCGAGGCTCGCCGCCCGCTTCGGCGCGGTCGGCGGCACCGTCCTCGCAGTGCTGATCTACGCGGTGTTGCTCGGCGTCATGGCGGTCGGCTCCAAGCCCGTCGTGGTCGTCGGGGTGATCCTCAGCGGCTTGGCTTCCGGCCTTCTCAACACCCTGTTCACCGGTTCCGCGATGAGCGTCAGCAACGCACCGCGCCCGGTGGCCAGCGCTGGCTACAACTTCTGCCGCTGGCTGGGCGGCGCGGCGGCGGCCACCCTGGTCGGCCATGTAGCCGAATGGTTCGGCTCGCGGCATGCGCCGTTTGCGGCCAGCGCGGTGTTGTGCGTGATCGCAGCGGGCTTGCTGGTCACGGACCTGCGCACCAAGCCCGACAAGCATGGCGTCCCCGCCGAGGCCGCCCTGGTCGGCGAGGAGCTCTGAGCCAAAACCGAAACGGCCCAACCGAAACGAGCGGCGTGACGCAAGCACTCTCCGAAAATTCCCCGGATTATCGGAATGTGCTCGCCGTTCGTTGGTGGTGTCATACGCTCCAGGCCATTTTCGATCAGCTTGGAGGTTGCGGTGGCACAGTCGGGCGAACGTCGGCGGCTACCACTGTTGTCGACCGGTCGAGCACGGGTGACCTGCCGGTACCGGTGCGGCGACCAGTGCGCCGGGGCCGAACCCACGGCGAACCCGAACTTCGGCGACCTGGTGCAAAGCGTGCTGAGCCGGCGGGGCTTGCGGCGAGCGAGTCGGCGAGTGGATTCCGCTGACGCGCCACGACACCAGCTTCGTGCCTGGCATAAGCGCCGAGGCGCAAGACCGTCGCCGACGAGCCGAATCCGCGCAACGGCAACAAATACGGGCAGGTCCTGGAGCTCGACGACGACCCGACCGGAACCGGCTTCGCCCGGTGTCTGCTCCTGGTCTGCGGCGACCCGAACGACCAGGCCACCTACTTCGCGGGCTTCGACAAAACCCAGATCGGCCCGATCTCATGCCCGGACAACTTCGCCATCTGGCGCTGAAGCCCCGGACGCAGCACCGCCGGCACGATGATCGCCTGCGTGCCCGGGGTGACTTTGCGCCAGCGGGAACCGATCCGCTTGCGCCGGGCTGAAATCTGTTCGCTGACGATTTGCAGCGTGCGGGTTGAGACCGGCAGTCGGACCTGGTGCATAATGGGCTGTGCGCCCTCGGCGAGGTTTCTTTGTGTAGTCACGAACCAATCGAACCCGCCGAGGGCCACTTTTTCGTCCCGGCCGTGATCATGATCACGCTGCCGTGGACCGCGGGACGGCGTCAGATGATCCGCCGGGAAGCGCGCGGGTGCGGATCTACCGCGGCGTCGATGTGGCAGGCGGTGTTTGAACGTTGTTCATCTTCGCGTACCGGAACCATCGCCTGATCGACCTAATGTCCGGTTGATCCCAACAAGTACCTGGAGGTCCGCTTGTCTTCCCGACCGGACAGCGGGCGGGGCATTCCGCTCCCGCTGCTTACCCACCACTCCGCGAACCGTTCCTCGGTGACCTGCGAGTACCGCTGCGGTAACGCTTGTGCGCACGAAGCGCCCAACACCTCGGAAAACGCCTACTTCGGCGACATCGTCGAGAGCGTGCTCAATCGCCGCGGTGCGCTCAAGGCCGGGAGCGTGCTCGCCCTGACCGTCGGCGGTGCAGCCGCTCTCTCGGGCACGGCGGCGGCCGCTCCCGCGCCCGCTCCGCTCGCCCGCCCGAGCCGAGGCAACGTGCCCGGCACCGACTTCAGCCCGGTCGCCCCGAACACCGCGGACCTCGTGGTCACCGCCGAAGGCTACGAGCAGGGCATCGTGATTCGCTGGGGCGACCCCGTGGTGCCAGGTGCTCCCGCGTTCGACTTCAACAAGCAGACTGCGGCGGCGCAGGAGAAGCAGTTCGGCTACAACAACGACTTCGCCGAGTTGGTCCCGCTGGACCCCAACGGCAACGAGAACCTGCTGGTGGTGAACCACGAATACACCACCGAAACGCACATGTTCCCCGGCTACGACGAGAACAACCCGACCGAGGAGCAGGTGCGCATCGCCTGGGCCGCACACGGCCTGTCGGTGGTGTTCGTCAAGCGGGCAGGCGGCGGGCTCAAGCCGCAGCCGAGCAAGTACAACCGCCGCATCACCCTGAACACGCCGTTCGAGCTGCGCGGACCCGCGGCCGGCAGCGACTACCTCAAGACCTCCGCCGACCCGGCCGGCAGGACCGTTCTCGGCACGCAGAACAACTGCTCCGGCAGCCTGACGCCGTGGGGCACGATCCTGTCCGGCGAGGAGAACTTCAACCAGTACTTCGGCAACGCCGACTCGATCACCGAGCCGACCGCTAAGCAGCGCCTGGACCGTTACGGCATCAAGGGCGCCACGAGCACCCGCAAGTGGGAGCGGTTCGACAAGCGGTGGGACGTCGCCCAGGAGCCCAACGAGGTGAACCGTTTCGGCTGGATCGTCGAGATCGACCCGCACGACCCGCAGTCGACTCCGGTCAAGCACACCGCCCTCGGCCGCTTCAAGCACGAGACGGCGTCCATCCAGGTCGCCGACGACGGCCGCGTCGTGGCTTACTCCGGCGACGACGAGCGGTTCGATTACATCTACAAATTCGTCTCCAACGGCAAGATGAAGCGCGGCGCCAGCGCCCTCGCCCGGCGGCACAACATGGCGCTGCTCGACGACGGCACCCTGTACGTCGCGAAGTTCACCGGCAACAGCCCGGCGGGGGAGATCGACGGCACCGGCAAGCTGCCCGCCGACGGCAAGTTCGACGGCACCGGCGAGTGGATCCCACTGGCCAGCGGCAAGAAGTCGTTCGTGCCCGGGTTCACCGCCGACGAGGTCTACATCTTCACCCGACTCGCCGCCGACAAGGTCGGCGCGACCAAGATGGACCGGCCCGAGGACATCCAGCCCAACCCGGTCAACGGTCTCATCTACTGCGCGCTGACCAACAACACCAACCGCGGTTCGGCGGGCCACGCCGGCGCGGTCGAAGCCAACCCGCGGGTCGGCAACAAGCACGGCCACGTGCTGGAGATGGACGACGACACCGCCGGCACCAAGTTCCGCTGGAACCTGCTGCTGGTGTGCGGCGACCCGAATGACCCGAGCACCTACTTCGGCGGATTCGACAAGTCGAAGGTCAGCCCGATCTCGTGCCCGGACAACGTGGCGTTCGACCGGCACGGCAACCTGTGGATCTCCACCGACGGCAACGCGCTGAAGAGCAACGATGGCCTGTTCGCCGTGCCGGTGGACGGCCCGGAGCGCGGTCGGGTCAAGCAGTTCCTGACGGTGCCCAACGGCGCGGAGACCTGCGGCCCGGTGATCCGGGACCGCGTGGTGACCGTATGCGTGCAGCACCCCGGCGAGATCGACGGTGCGAGCGCGGACAACCCGGCTTCGCACTGGCCCGACGGCGGCAACTCGCAGCCGCGTCCGTCGGTCGTGGCGATCTGGCGCAAGGACGGGGGTGAGATCGGCCGACGCTGATCCGCCGTGCGAGCGCGGGGCCTCCGGCTTGACCGGGGGCCCTCGTTGCGTTTCCGGCAGCCAGTACGGTGCTCGACCGGGGCGAGCCAGGGGGACGCGATCGCGGCGGAAGCGCAGGTCTCGAAGCGCACCATCTACAACCACTTCGCCGGGGGTTCGATGCCCGGCCACGGGTGGGTCAGCGAGAGCCGGCCGACGTCGGCACGAGCGGTGTATTCGCCGGGTCGGCGTGCGACGGAGAGGAGCGGGACATCTCCGGTAGCACGCGTTCCGGGAAAGTCGCCTCCGCCAGGACATTTCGGCATGGCGAGCCAGCTCGCCAATGTCCGGGTCGGGGCCGCTTTCAGTCCAGGACCTCGTCGCAGGCGGCCGCCGCTCGCGTTGGGCAGAAAGTGCGGCAGCGACTTGGCGTCCACTACGAACGGTCCCGTCTCGAACCTCGCGCCTGCCCTCGAACTCGCGCAGATCGCGGGAGCCGTCCTGCATCCAGTTGACCAGCGCCAGCAACCGCATCGAGAGCGCCAGGCAATGCCTGACTGGCAGTGGAGGCGGGAGCTCACCGAGCGCTCGCGCTCGCAGCGGGCTCCGCGCAGTGGCCCGGATTCCCCTGGCTAACCAGGACCAGCCCGGGCGTGGCCTAGCCGGGGTCGAGCAGCAGCAGAAACCCGTTGTGCTCGACGAGATATCCGCTGCACGCCTACCCGCGCCCGGCCATGCCGCGCAAGCCACGGAGGGGCGCCGGGTGCACCAGCTTCCCTACTCGGCCCCTTCGGGCTTGTTTGCTCGTGGTGCCGCACGCAGCGAGATCACGGTGAGCGCCGCCGCGACCATCACGATGCCGATCACCCACAGGCCGGACCGCTGGGAGCCGGTGGCGTCCTTGAGCGCCCCAGTGATGTAGGGCGCCGCGAAACCGCTGATGTTGCCCAGTGAGTTGATCAAGGCTATACCCCCCGCCGCGGCTGCACCCGCCAGGAAATTGCTCGGCAACGCCCAGAAGGTGGGCAGCGCGGCGCAGACGCCGACGGCGCAGATTGTCACCGCGACCATCGCGCTGAAGGGATTTCCAAGGTAGAGCGCGACCGGAATACACGCGCCGCCGAGCAGCATCGGGAGCGCGACGTGCCACACCCGCTCCTGCTTCCGGTCGCCGTGCGCGGCCCAGAGCACCATTGCCGCCGCGCCGATCACGTAGGGCACCGCGGTGATTAACCCGGTTTCCATCGTGGACAGGTCGGTGCCGTACTGCTGTTCAAAACCCTTGATGATGGTGGGCAGGAAGAATCCCAGCGCGTACAGGCCGTAGGCGATGCCGAAGTACACGAACGCCAGCGCCAGGATCCGCGGGTGCGTGAGCGCCTTGCGCAACGGCCAGCCGTGAACCGACTCGGTTTGCTTGCTCTCGGCCGCCAACTGCTCGGTCAGCCAGGTCCGTTCCTCCGCCGTCAGCCATTTCGCCTGCGATGGCCGGTCGGTCAGGTAGAACCAGGTGGCGACGGCCAGCAGCATCGCCGGAATGCCCTCGACGAGGAACATAAACCGCCAGCCGGACAGCCCGAAGATCCCGTGCCCGGCACTGATCAGCGCGCTGGAGACGGTGGCGCCTACGGCGCTGGACACCGGGACCGCGGTCATAAACAGCGCGACCGCCTTGGCCCGCTGCGCCGCTGGGAACCAGTAGGTCAGGTACAGGATGATGCCCGGAAAGAACCCGGCCTCGGCCACGCCGAGCAGGAAGCGCAACACGACCAGCGTGGCGGGGTTCGGCACGCACGCCATCACCGTCGCCAACACGCCCCAGGTGATCATGATGCGGGCGAGCCACCTCCGGGCCCCGAAGCGATGCAGGGCGAGGTTACTCGGCACCTCCAGCACCAGGTAACCGATGAAGAAGATGCCCGAGGCGAAGCCGAACACCGTCGCAGTCAGCCCCAGCTCCTCGTTCATTCCGTTCGGGCCCGCGAAGCCGATGTTCACGCGGTCCAGGTAGTTGACGAAGTAGAGCAAGATCAGGAACGGCATCAACCGGAGCGCAACCTTCCGCAAGATCCGGTTCCGGACTTCGCCTGGGGCTGCGTCGACACTGCTCACTCGGGTGACCTAAGACCCATCACTCCAGGGGGTCAAGCGGTAGCACCCGATTGTGATGGCCGGTCGTCGGCGCGAAACCGGCCGACGATAACGTTGTGGCCATGCCCGAACGCCCAATCGCCCTGGTCACCGGCGCCTCACGGGGCATCGGTGCCGCCGTCGCCCGCTCGCTTTCCGACACGCATGATCTGCTGTTGGGCGGGCGCGACACCGCCGCGCTGCAAGAGCTCGTCAACGAGCTCCCCGGCGCCAAGCCGTGGCCGGTGGAACTCACCGATCACGACGCCGTCGCCGGGGCGGTCGCCGACATCCAACGGCTCAACGTGGTGGTGCACAGCGCCGGCCTCATCGAGCTGGCGTCGGTCGCCGACGCGTCCAGCGACTCCTGGCGGCGCACCTTCGAGCTGAACCTCTTCGCGGTCACCGAGTTGACGCGGCTGCTGCTGCCCGCCCTGCGCGCCGCGAACGGCCACGTGGTCCTGGTCAACTCCGGCGCCGGTCTGTCGGCGAAGCCGAACTGGGGCTCCTACGCCGCGAGCAAGTTCGCCCTGCGCGCCTTCGCCGACGTGCTCCGCGCCGAGGAAGCGGCCAACGGCGTTCGGGTCACCTCGGTGTTCCCGGGGCGCACGGCAACGGACATGCAGCGCAACGTCCGCAACCAGGAGGGCGGGGCGTTCGAGCCGGACGACTACCTGCGCCCGGAGTCGGTGGCGGGGTCAATCGTGTCCGCCGTGCGGGCCAGCGCCGACGCGCACCTCACCGAGATCGTCATCCGGCCGTCCTGACCCGGTCCGGTCCGATCCTGCTCCGGTCCGGCCCTCCTGACCCACGCCGATCGTGCTCCGGTCCGGCCCTCCTGACCCGCGCCGATCGTGCTCCGGTCCGCCGTCCTCGTCCGGGCGTCGGGGCCGGGGCTGGGTCCAGGCCGACCGGTGTCGTACCGAACCCGTCCGCGGGCCGCGGCTCGGCGCCGGAATCAGCCTCGGATGTGCTGTGCCGCCGTGCGAGCCGCCGCTTGCACTGCGCGCCGGTCCACCCGGGTGGGCTCGCGCTCATGTAGCACTGCTCCACCCGCGACCCAGACGTCCCGGACGCACCGTGAGCCAGCAGCCCACACCACGTTCGCCAGCACTTGGTCGTCCGGTACGTCCAAACCGGTGGCAAACGCCGGGTTGTCGACGTCCAGGTGCACGATGTCGGCCCAGCGACCCGGCTCCAGAACGCCGATGTCGTCCCGATGCAGCGCCTCGGCCCCGCCCCGCGTCGCGGCAAGCAGCGCCGCCCGCGAGGTGAGCGCCGTCGCATCGCCGGTCACGGTCCGCGCGAACAGTCCCGCGAGCTGCACCTCCTCCCACAGGTCGAGATCGTCGTTGCTGGATGGACCGTCGGTGCCCAGCCCCACCGGAATGCCCGCGTTGAGCAGCTCGACCAACCGCGCGGTTCCCGAGGCGAGCTTCGCGTTGGAGCCAGGGCAGTGCGCCACACCCACCCCACGGCGCGCGAACAACGCGATGTCGTCGTCCGACAGGTGCACCCCGTGTGCGGCGAGCACCCGGCCGTCGAGCACACCGAGCTTCTCCAGCAGTGCAGGCACCGAACCGAACTGCTCGCGCTGATCGACGTCCTCGGTACGGGTTTCCGCCACGTGCGTGTGGACCAGGGCGGCACGCTGCTGAGCGGACTCACCGATCGCCTGCAGCGCTTCCGGTGGCAGGGTGTACGCGGAGTGCGGCCCGTAGGCCAGCTCCACCCGATCACCGGGCCCGAACCTCACACCGTCCGCGTCGATCCACCGGTTGATCCCGTCGACCATGCTCTGCCAGCCACCGAGCTTGTCCAGCGCCGGCGTGGAGATCACCGCCGAGGCGAACACGACCCGAGATCCGACCGCCAGGGTGGCGTCGACGACGGCCTCCCCCATGAAGTACATCTCGGCGCTCGTCGTGACCCCGGCGCGCAGCATCTCGATGCACCCAAGCTCCATACCGGCATGGACGTCCGACGGCCGCAGTCGTGCCTCGGCGGGCCAGATCACCTCGTGCAACCAACGCAGCAGCGGCAGGTCACCACCCATCCCCCGCAGCAACGTCATCGGACTGTGCGCGTGCGCATTGATCAAACCCGGCAACAGGATTCCGCTGCATTCCCGGACGATCGCGTCGTTCGTCCGGTCCGGAGCCCCGGCGCGCGGCCCGCAGTACACAATGCGTCCCTCGCCGTCGACGTCCACCACGGCGTCCCGGATCACTGAGCACTCCGGATCGCAAGGCAGGGCAATCGGGGCGTGCAGGCGTGTTGCGATCGACATGCCCGCATTCTGCCCGACGGCTAGCCGCCGCCAGCCGTGCTAATAACAAGCACCATGATCACCCCCGCGAATACTGCGATACCAGCCAGCACTGTCATGAGAACGATGTCTTGCACCCGCCGTGGCATGACTCCAGCATCGCCGGATTCCGGCGGCCGGGCCTCGGCCGATCGGCCCGTTGACCTCGGCCGATCGGCCACACTCGCAGCCGGACGGCCGACTCGAACGTGTTGGTCCCTGCGCGGGTCGAGCCCACCTGCCGGTCAAATGACGGCTCCCCAGACGCCGGCGGGATGTCCTCGCACTAACCGTGGCCCAGTTGAAGTAGTTGTTCAGGTAGTTCAGGACGGCGGCTAGGGCAATCAGTCACCCGGCCTCGCTGGTGACACCCGCATGTCCATCCGCGAACCGGCACCGGTCCACCGATCTCGGCTGCCAACCCGGAAAGGTCGCTTGCGCTTTCCCGGCGTTGTCCGGCCGCCCTAGTACCCGGCCGTCAGATATCCGCAGCCAACGATTCACCCAGATCTCCGCGACGAACCGTTCGTGATGGCTAGCCACCACGAAGGACACAGCCTGCCCCGGACACGATCACTCGTCGTCCATCAGCCCGCTGCGCCAGGCCCAAGCCGCGGTCTCTACCCGGTTTCGGGCCTTGATCTTGCCCTGCGCGGAGGCGAGGTGCGTCTTCACCGTGGACAGCGACATGAACAGCTCCTGTCCGATCTCACCATTGGTCAGGCCCCGCGCAGTCGCCCGCACGACATCGAGTTCACGTTCGGTTAGTTCCACGGTCGGAGCCTGCACGGCGCGGCGCTGCACCTTGGGCTGGGCGAAATGCTTGAGTAGGCGCACCGTGATCTGGGGCGAGACCAGCGCGTCGCCGCGTTCCGCAGCCCGGATCGCCTCCAGCAGCAGGGTCGGACCCGCGTCCTTGAGCAGGAAGCCGCTCGCCCCGTTGCGCAACGCGCGCTCGACGTACTCATCCAGGTCGAAGGTGGTCACCACGACCACCTTGACCGGGTCGGTGACGTCGGGACCGGCCAGCCGCTTGGTCGCTTCCAACCCGTCGATGCCCGGCATCCGGATGTCCATCAGGCACACGTCCGGCCGTTGCTCGCGCGCGACCCGGATCGCGTCCACGCCGTTCGCGACGTCGGCGACCACCTCGATGTCGTCCTGGGACTCCAGGATCATCCGGAAACCGGCGCGCACCAGCTCCTGGTCGTCGGCGATCAACACCCGGATCATCGCTGCCCCACTTCCCCATTCTGTTCCGCCAACGGCAGCACCGCTTCGACGCGCCAGCCGACGTGCTTGCCCGGACCGGCCCGAAACCGGCCGCCGAGCAGCTCGATCCGCTCGCGCATCCCGACCAGACCGTATCCGCCCGAGCCACCAACCGGTTGGCGGCGTATCGCCGTGCCGTCATCGGTGATACGCGTGTGCAGGTTCGTCAGGTCGGCGTGCACGTCGATCTGGATGTAACTGGCGTCGAGCGCGTGCTTTTCCGCATTGGTCAGGGATTCCTGCACCACGCGGAGAGCGGAGCGGGCGACCTCGGGTGGGATCTCCCGGCCGACATCTACGCGCAGGCTCACTGTCGGGGACCCGGAGTGGTCACCGGCGAGGCGCTGGGTCGCCGCCACGACGGCTTCCAAGTCCGCTTCAAGATCGGTGGTCGCCTGCTCGGTCGCCTCCGAGGCACCGGCGGGCTCGGCGCCGCGCATGCTGGCCACCAGCCGCCGCATCGCGGTCAGCGCTTCGGTGCCGCTGTCGGCGATGCGCGCCAGCGCGTCGGTGGCCGCCTTCGGGTTCTTCGTCGCGACCATCTGCGCGGCCTGCGCCTGCACCACGATGCCGGTGACGTGGTGCGCCACCACGTCGTGCAGCTCCCGCGCCAGCGCCATCCGTTCGGCCTGCTGAGCATCCGTCACGGCGCTGCGCACAGACTTCGCGCGTTCTTCGTCCCGCGCGCGGAAGTACATTCCGGTGCCGACCGAGATCACCAGCAGCAGCCCGCCCATGAAAACGGGTTGGAGGTAGTCGCTCGGATCGTTGTACGTGCGGGAACCGCCGGTGTCCACCGGGGTCAAGAAAAGCGCGAACAACGCGGCACCGACCAGCGCCGCACCGGCCCACACCGCACGCATCGGCTCGGCGTGGCGAACCGCGAAAGTCAACAGCAGCATGCCCGCCCCGGTCGCCGCCAGCGGAACCGGTCCGAGCAGGCCGTCGCCGCTGTTCGCGATCCCCAGCACCCGCATCACGATCGTCGTCAGCACCAGCGCCACTGCCCCGAACCCGGCCGCCTCGATCGGCCGGATGGGCCCGAACACCGCGAGCACCGACAGCGCCAGGCCGCACAGCAGCACGACCACCAGCGCGATCGACGAGAGGTCGCTGCTCTTCGAAAATTCCAGGAAAAGCAGGATGCTCAACGCTGCGATCACCGGCCACTGCCGACGCAACAGCGCGCGCAACGGGCTGTCCTGCCAGTCGTCCCGGCTCGGCCGTCCGCGCAGGTAGCGGCCGGTGCCCACCGCCAACACCAGTTGCAGGAAGCCGAAGCTCATCGTCTGCTCGATCCCGGGTGGCGGGTAGACGATCGACACCCGGTTACGGATCACCACGGCGGCGAGGCACGCCACCACCAGCAACGCGGTGACCGGAACGGCTTTACGCAACGGGTGCAGCCGGAAGAGGTACAGCACCAGCAGCAGACCCACCAGGTTCTCGGTCGGCAGGATGCTCTCCAAGCCGGCCGAGTAGAGGTCCGCATTCACCACCCACGCCACTGCTGTGTTGCCGCCGAGCACGGCGAGCGCGGCGAGCCCGCAGCCGACCGGATGGCGGCGGCCGAAGATCCCCAGCACCGCCATCATGGCGACACCCGGAATCATCAGCAGGCGTTTGCCGCCTTCCGAGAACAGCAGCAGCGTGTCCCCGCACCAGATCAGTCCGAGCAGCGACGCGAAGATCCACTGTTCGCGCAGCAAGGCGCCGACCCGCCGCCACCAGGGGTCTGCGGCTTCGGTCTCGGAATACGGCGCGAAACTGCTCACGGTACGACCGTAGCCCGGGTCCCGATTCGATCACCCCGGCCAATGGGTTTGAAAGCCCTGGCCGATCGGCCGACCTCGCCTTATCGATCAGCAGCCCGCAGGCCGATCCGGAAATGGCCGTCGGTCGCCAATCTCGTATCGAACGGTCCCGCATCAGGCAGGGACATCGCGATCTGACCGCAGCCGCCCGGAACAGCCACGGACGAAGCGCCCTAGTGACTGCGAGCACGGGCACGCACCTGCGAAACGGCACACGCGGCGCGAAACGAGCAGGAGGACGAAAGATGTCGGCTTCTACTGTCGACCGGCGGCCGGGAAAACCATTCCTGATGGGGCGCGGGCTGGTCAAGACGTACGGCGCTGACCGGGCACTAGCTGGCGTAGACCTGAACATCCGCACCGGCGAAGTGCTGGCGATCGTCGGACCATCCGGCTCTGGGAAGACGACGCTGCTGCACGTGTTGGCCGGGATCCTGCGTCCGGACGAGGGCGAGGTAACGCTGGACGGACACCGCATCGACCAGCTCGGCGAGGCCAAGCGCAGCGCGCTGCGCCGGCACGAGTTCGGCTTCATCTTCCAGCAGGGCCTGCTGGTCGGCGAGTTGACCGCGGCGGAGAACACCGCGCTGCCGCTGCTGCTGGCCGGGGCCGACCGCACGCAGGCGCTGGCTGGTGCGCGGGAGTGGTTGGGCCGGCTCGGCCTCGGCGGACTGGAAAACCGGTTGCCCGGCCAGCTTTCTGGCGGTCAGGCACAACGGGTCGCGATCGCGCGGGCCCTTGCTCACCGACCCAAGGTGATCTTCGCCGACGAGCCGACCGGCTCGCTGGACACCCGCACCGCGGCCGAGACCACGCAGGCACTGTTCGCCGCCGCCGCGGACACTGAGGCGGCGGTGGTCATCGTGACGCACGACCGGGAGCTTGCCGCCAAGGCGGCACGGATCGTGGAGATCCGCGACGGCATGATCGTCGGCGGGGTGATGATCGGATGAACCCCGTGCGATTGGCGCTGCGGGTGTTGCGAGTGGACTCCCGCAGCCGCCGTTCGGCCGTGCTTACCGCGGCCGGGGTCGCGGTCGCCACGGCGCTGATCCTGTTTCTGGCAACCCTGCCGAACGCGACGCAGGCCAGGATGGACCGGGCGATGTGGCAGCACGGCGCCGTCGATCCCTCGGGTGCGGTTTCGGTGGCGAGCCGGGATTACATCCAGAACGATCCGATCGTCCGGCTCGACGTCTCCGGCGATCGGGTACCGACCGGCGGCGCGCCGCGCTTCCCCGGCCCCGGTGAGGTACTGCTGTCTGGTCGCGGTGGCAGCGCTCTTCGCTTGTGGACTCGCGGTGGCCATGGAGACCGGTGGCGTCACGTTGCTGCTCGCGTCGCTCGCCGCGGTACTGCTGTCGGCCTCGATCGTTGGGCCGTGGCTGACCGGCGCGCTAGGCAAATTGTTCGCCGCCGTGTGGCGGCGGCCGGCGATGTTGTTCGCGGGTCGACGATTGCAAAGCGATCCGAGGGCTGCCTATCGGTCAGTATCCGGCATCGTCCTCGCGGTGTTCGTCGGGTCGATGGCGATGACAATGCTGCCCAGCTTCGAGTCCTTCGCGGGCGGCGGCCGGTCCTTCAAGGATTCCGTGCTGTACCTGGACGTACCGGCCGCGCACGCGGCCGTTCAGCAGAAACGCATGTCCGACGAACTCACACGCAACGGCGCTAACGCCGCCGTCGCCAGGGCCGAACGAGTCACCCTGGGCAGCCCCGACGTCGAGACATTTCCCGGATTGGTGATCAGTTGTCCGGACGCTGCGGCGGTGACCCGAATGGCGGTCGGCGTATGCGCGGGCCCACCGGCCATTCGGGCAGATCCAGCCACGCGGATACCGACTTCGGGCATGCAGGTCCAGCCCTACTCGATGGGAGGATCCGACGCCGAGCCACCGAAGCTGGGGTTACCGGACGGGGTTGTGAGGCGCCCACTCGGCAGTCAGGAACCGGAGCTGGGTGATTCGGTGCTGATCGACCCCGCATTGGTGCCCGAGCTCGCCAACCTCGGCGAGTCGACATTGGCGGTAAACCCGGCGACGGACGCCGACCGGGAAAAGGTGCGCACTGCGCTCGCCGTGTCGCTGCCCGGGAATAGCTTCGAAAGCCGCGAGCTGTGGCTGGGCGAGCGGCAGATGATATTGGGCGATCTCAAACGGGTGACCGGAATCGGCCTGGCGCTCGCCGCACTGCTCGCGGGAAGCAGCGCGGCCATCACCGCCGCTTCATCCGTGGTCGATCGGCGGCGCACCTTCGGCGCATTGATCGCCGCAGGTGCCCCGGTGCGCATGGTGGACCGCGCACTGCGGACCGAGGCGGCGGCGTTACCCGCGCTGGTCGCGACGATGGGCGCCGGAGCGGGCGGCATCGGGATCGGTGTCGGGATGCTGACGCTGGTCGGCGAAAAAGCCACCGTTGTGATCAACGGCTGGATATTCGCCCCGGTCGTGATCGGCGTGGCGGGCGCGGTACTCGCCGCCTTCAGCAGCGGCCCGATGCTGCGCCGGATCAGCACCGAGCCCATCACAGACGAATAGCGGCAGTGCAGCCCACGGGCAGCTGGCAGCGACCGATCGGCCAATCCGGCCCCGCGCGAGATTGGCCGGATGGCCATCCGGGCCGACCAGAAGACCGATCCCCAACACCCGTGCGGAACGCGAAGATTGCCCTGTCAGAAAGGAAAACCCAGGGAGGTCAGAATTGTTCATCAACGTGCTTTCCGCTATCGGTGCCGTCACCGCCGTCGCCGTGCTGCTGCTCATGTCGGCCAGCTCGGTTCTCCCGGACGCCCTGGACCGGCTCTCGCCGGCCCGGCGCCGCGCCGCGGATGACAGCGCGCAGCGATCGCAAGTCAGTCCGCACAGAACACTGGTGCCAGACGACGGCGGTTTATGCTCGACAGCACGTCACACCGGAGGCGGGCCGGCCCGGGGCACTGGAAGCCGCGGGGTATTCCCCACCATTCGCGCTGGGCCGCTTCCCTAGTGACGGCGAACATCGGCCGGGCGGCAGCGCATCGCGGTCCGGACCCCAGCGGAGCAAACAGGTGCGACGCCTCGGTGCGGCGGTCGATGACCGTGACACGCGGAGTCGAACGAGAACAGCGCAGACCTGTTGATCTCGGCGATCGCCAGGTCCCGCCACGGGGCTTCCTGGGTGGTGCCGATCTCGGTTCCCACCAACGAGGTGTTGAACGACGTCGCGGGATATCTCGGACGCCGCGGATGTGCAGCTGCGTGGTGCGGATCAGCGGCACGGTGTGCCAATGCAGTCCCAGCCCGACGAACCTGGGGCATGCCGCGTGCTCCAACGGGCCCTCCGGCAAGACCTGTCGCGGTGGATGCCCACCAGCGTGGGACCTGCGTGGGCTGTTTCCACCACCAGCGGCAGGTGGTCGAAGCGCCCGCGGGCTCGGCGGTTTCCAGGCGCTCCACCTCGGCCATGAATCCGCTGTACCGGCGCGCCGGGCACGCCGCCATCGAAGAGCGAGTAGCGGACGACCTTTTCGTTCCAGATGCACGGGCCGGGGCGGTCCAAAGGATCCCGAGCGAAAACGAAGACCAACGGCGGGTTTTCGCCGACATTGTCAGCGTGGCGAGCGGTTGACAGCGGTTTCCTCGATCACGTGCACCAACACCCAACGCATCGACGACGGCGGCGTTTCGCGGAGCGATCGAGCGCCGGGCGCGTCGAGGTCGGTGCAGGCTTCCGCGACCGAGTTGGACCGCCGCACTGCTTCCCGGTCAGGCGTCGAGCAGGTCCTCGGCCGACTCGTCCGCGGTCGGTTGGGCGTCAGCATCCCAACGAGGAAGGCCAACAGTGTCGTCTTCTCGCCGGTGTTGAGGTCCGGCGGGCGGAGATCACCGCGTAACTCGGCATCGGTTACACCGCGACCGTATTCAGTGGAGCTTCGCGAATCACGACGCCAACCAGACCATTGAGCCCGGTATGAGGAACTGGGCCACGCCCAGTGCGTGGCGGGCCCACGAGGGGCGTGCTGAATGGCGACGGTCTGGGGCGGGAAGAACGCCGACGTGGCCGTCTTTGCTGCAGCTAGGTCAGACCCCAGGGGTCGACAGAGTGGTCATTCTTCCCGCCGCTAGCAGTGTGGTGGAAGATGCCGGTGGCCGCAAGCAGGTGCGGGGAGCCGGGCTCAGACCAGAGCTCATAACCGCGCACCCGATGATCTTCTTGACCCGCCGATCAAGACGGAGAGAAACCTCGCGGGTCAGTCAGCACATTCCGAGCAGAGCGCGTTGGGCTGGTCGATCACCCGAAGTCAGTACCGTCCCGCTGCCGACGGAGCCGCTTCGACGGTCACACAGCCACCGGCCAACCGCACTGCGGCGAGCGCTCGGTAGCCGTTCCGATCCCGGGCTGCGTTTCACGGGTTCGAACTGGGACTCGGCCGGCACGAGCCCTCCCTCGACGCGCGGATCTGCCGGTGGCCGACGGTCCTGACGACCTGTACGACTAGGACCACGTCGCGTTCGTACGACGCCACCAGTCCCTCGACATCGCCAACGTTGAGCCGCTCCAAGCGGACCCGTTGGGACCACCGGATGCGCCGCGCCGTGGTGACCACTGCCATCGCCTCATCTCCCACTGCAGACGATGGCAGAGGCAATGAGGGGGTCGCCGCCCCAGCCCGCTCGACCAACCCGAGCAACCGCTAGATGCGTTCGAAGATCAGGTCGTGGATTTCGCGGCCCTCGTCGTGCGCCCGGTTCTCGAACTTCGTGACCGGTCGCCATTCCGGCCGCGGTGCCCAACCGCCCGGCTCGTCGGCGTACCGGTTGCGTAATTGCGGCTCCGCCCGGCAGACCTCCAGCATCTGCTCGGCGTAGTTCTCCCAGTCCGTCGCGAGGTGCAGCACGCCGCCCGGCGCGAGTCTGGATGCGATCAGTCCCACCGAATCGGGTTGTACGAGACGGCGCTTGTGGTGGCGCTTCTTGGGCCACGGGTCGGGGAAGTAGATGCGGACCTCGGACAGCGACGCAGGCTCGATGTGCTCGCGCAGCAGCACGATCGCGTCGCCGCGGAGCAACCTGAGGTTGGTTACCTCGAGCTTCTCGGCCCGCAGCATCAGCTGGGCCAGACCGGGCTTGTAGACCTCAACCGCAAGGTAGTTGGCCTCGGGTTGGGCGGCCACGAGCCGCGCGGTCGTTTCGCCCATGCCGGAGCCGATCTCCAGCACCACCGGCGCGGAGCGGCCGAACCAGCCGGAGAGGTCCAGCGGCCCGTCGGGCAGTGCGGTCACCTCGGAACCCAGTTCGGGCCAGTGGCGGTCCCAGGCACGCTGCTGACCCACCGTCATCCGCTCGCCGCGTTGGACGTAGCTGACAACGGTACGACGAAAGGGAACCTGCTGGTCAGACGCATTCACGGGGACTCAGTATCGCAAACCCGCAGCGGGCACCGGCGACCGAACCCGGCTCGGCCGCCACCAGCTCCCGGCACTGCCTGAAGGCCGGACCGGCGGATCACCACACTTCGATCTGCGGCAGCATCGACACTAGGCCGGTTGCCTGCTTGATCGGCACCGGAACCGGCTCGGTGTCGCAGTGCGCCGGCACCACGTTGAGCCAGCCGCGGTGCTCGTCGGTCAGCACCACCGTCGTGGGCATCCGCATCGGCGCCCGGTCCGACGGCGCGTATTCCCAGTAGCCTGTTTCGCCGACCCCGGCCCAGGGCACGAAAACCCATCCTGGCCGGGCGCCGAGCGCCGCGTGCACCTCGTCTTCGATCTCGAAAGCGGCCGCCCGAGACTCGATCTCACCGCGATCCAGCGCCCGCAGCCACCACGGCGCAGGCAGCCGGCGCTTGGCACCCTGCAACTTGCGGAACAATTCGAGCACCTGCTGTTCAGGTGCGGTGTGGATCCAGCTCCGACGCAACGATGCGGGTTTTGCTGCCTCCAGCGCGGGCGGGTGCGCCTCCGTCGCCAGCGACCATTCCAGCCTGGGCACCGGCACCAGCTCGACGTCGCTCACCGATCGCCGAATCAGCGGACTGTTCTGTTGCGTTTGGACTACCGAGCATTCCTTTGAATGCGCCATCGGCCCACCCTTCTGCTGTTGAGAAAGTTGCGAGCCTGCCCAACTCGCCCTCGGCCAGCGCATGCCCCCAAGCAACGCTGGTTTGGGACATCCCTACCTATGCCTTACCACAGCAAAACCAAATAATGACACAGGTGTGTTAATTGTGGCTAAAGTCACAGATTTGCAACGTGTTCGGCTGATCCCCAGCTGGTCGACTCGACAACTCGGGCCGGTGCGGTTGGAGTGGAGGGGTGCCAGATCAGACGATTCAACAGGTGGAGATCGACGGCGGTGTCGTCGTCGGTGTGGACAGTTCCGCATCGTCACTGCGCGCACTACTCGTGGCGGCCGAGGAGGCCCGGCTCCGCAACGGCGTGTTGCACGTGGTGCGGGCGTGGAGCCTGCGGACCGCGCCCCGACCGGCGGACTGCCCGCCGAACGTCGTGCCGAGCCTGGACCAGTTCCAGCAGTCGGTCATCGAGGACACCGAACGCATCGTGTCCAACAAGCTAGGCGACCACACCGACCTCGCGATCCAGATCCACGTGGTCCATTCGCCGTCGCCGCAAGCACTGCTGTCGGCTTCGAAGGGCGCCGACATGCTCGTCGTCGGCCACCGAGGTCGCGGCGGGTTCGCGGGACTCATGTTGGGCTCGGTGGCCGAGCAATGTGTCCGCCACGCGGCCTGCCCAGTCCTGGTAGTCCGCCCCAACGTCTAAGGAGACTGCGGCGACAGCAGTTGGCAGTTCCCGCTTTCCCTGCAACCACCGCCTCGACTCCCCACCCAGCACATCAGCAGCCGCTTAGCCCACCCTGACAACGTGCGCCGCCGCGGATTCTCAGACGTCGCCCGGCGAAGACAACCGCATCGTTGTGCGTTGGGCCACACATGAGTCTGGGTTCCCGGAGTTCACGCGCTGTTCGAGGCTCCGCTACCGGAAGCGCTCGCGAATGTGGTCTGGACCCACAGAGACGGCACAGGGCCCGGGCCATCCCCCGAATGACAGCCCGGGCCCTCCCCCGTCCCGACCGCCGGCGCCCCCGAGCGCTGTTGCAGTCGGTCGATTTCAGTTGTGCCAGTCAGCCACACCGTCAGCCCCCGCACGGTGTCCAATGCGGACACTGCGTGCCGCAATGGTCACGGCGCACCGAGAAGGCGACGTCTGCGGCTCGATCTTGTCGTCGATCCTATCGGTTGACGTGACCAGACTCTCGGCCGGGCCTGGTAACGTTTTGTTATCCGTCCGCCCAACTGGACATTCCTTGGTTTGATCAAGGAATAAGGTTTCAAGATCAATTTTTACTGGTCAGGCATCGCGCCGCCGGACGATGATCAAAGCGATCACCCACAGGCCCACCGCGACCGCAGTGAAGTAGCCGAGCGCGCCCCACGGGCCGAATGGCATGTCGCCCGCCCCGTCGGTACCGGAGAGGAAATGATTGGCGGCGGTAAACGGCATCCACTTCTGCACGTCGGCACCGATCTCGGGGATCAGGCCGACCAGGTTCTCCACCAGCAGCGACCAAATCAGCAGCAGGGTTACCGCGCCGGCGGTCTGCCGCAACAGAGCACCCACCGCGACCGCCAGCACCGCACCGATGGCGAACACCAAGCCGACGCCGGCGACCTGACGCCAATCGCCGGCCGTGCCGAACGCGAGATCGGCCCCCGGCGCCAGCACCTTCGCCACGCCCCAGGAACCGAACGCGGCGAGCTCGCCGATGAGTAGGGCCACCACCGCGACGACCACCGTCTTGGCCAGCAGGGCGGCGGTCCGGTTCGGGACCGCCTGGAAGGTCGCCCGGATCGTGCCGAAGCGGTACTCGGTGGTGATCGACAACGCGGCGAGCACCAGCACCACCATCAGGCCGAATTGGTAGCCGACCTGCGTCATTCGTAATGACATTCGATCGTCGACCTGGGACGCGAACAACGTGGTGAAGCCGATGCTCAAGGCCAGCGCGAGGAAAGTGCACCACCACGGAGAGCGGGTGGAGAAGAGCTTGATGCGTTCAACGGCGAGCAGGGTCATCGGGCCACCCCCGAGGTGGTCAGCGCCGACGAGGCGGCGCGGAGATCTGTCTGGTACTCAACGGCATCGCCGGTCATCTGGATGAAGGCGTCTTCCAGCGAGCCCCGCTGCGCGGTGAGTTCGTGCAGCACGATCTGGTGCTGTGCAGCGAGTTCACCGATCTGCTCGGTGGCCGCATCGTCGATCACGAGGGTGTCCGGGGCCGTCGACCGCACGCTCATCCCCTGCGCGCTCGCCAACTGCTGCAACTGCGCCGCTTCCGGTGAGCGCACGAGCACCCCCTGGGTGCCGGCGTTGTCCACGAACTGCTGGGTGCTGCACTGCGCGATGAGTTGACCGCGGCCGATCACCACCAGTTCCTCGGCGGTCAGGGCCATTTCGGAGAGTAGGTGGCTGGAAACGAATACGGTGCGCCCCTCGGCGGCCAGGCCCTGCATGAACCGCCGGATCCAGTGGATGCCCTCCGGGTCCAGCCCGTTCACCGGTTCGTCGAACAACAGGATCTTGGGATCGCCGAGCAGGGCGGTGGCGATGCCGAGCCGTTGCGACATGCCCAGTGAGAACCCGCCTGCCTTGCGGCGTGCGACTTCCTCCAGGCCGACCATGCCGAGCACCTCGTCGACCCGCTTCGCGGGAATGCCGTTGGACTTGGCCATCCACTGCAGAAGGGTGCGCGCCGACCGGTTGGGGTGCACCCATTTCGCGTCGAGCAACGCGCCCACGGTGCGCAGCGGATGCTTTAGTTCACGGTAAAGCTTGCCGTCGATGCGCACCTCACCCGCGGTCGGCCGGTCCAGGCCGAGCATCATGCGCATGGTGGTGGACTTGCCGGCACCGTTGGGTCCGAGAAAACCCGTGACCCGGCCGGGTTTCACGGTGAACGCCAGGTTGTTCACCGCGACCTTTGAGCCGTAGCGCTTGGTGAGGCCGATCGCCTCGATCATGATCACTCCTGTTGCTGCCGACAACTGCTGCGGCCCACCGGGGCCACACGACAAGCGTGCCTGGCCGACCCGTGCACCGACATCGGCCCGGCGTCTGGGCTTCGGATCAGACTTGGGTAGTAGTGAATCTCGGCCACGGGGATGACGGAATCAGGGTTGTCCCGGAGATCTCACCGGAACAAGCGGTTCAGGGCGGCGGCCAGCCCGTCCTCGGTGACCGTGCCGGTGACCTCGTCCGCCGCGGCGCGCACGGTCTCCGGCGCTTGCCCCATTGCGACACCGTGCGCCGCCCAGCGCAGCATTTCGATGTCGTTGTCACCGTCACCGGCGGCGAAAGTGTCTTCGCGCGCGATGCCGAATTCGGTGCGCACCTTCTCCAGGGCTGCCCCCTTGGTCACGCCCTCCGGCACCACGGTGACCCACGGCTCGTAGTGGTCCAGGGTGAAAGTGCAGTGCGGCAGTCGAACTCCGGTCAGCTCGTCGACGACCTCGGCGGGCTCGTGATCCACCCAGTTGGCGATCAACCGCGGCACCGGTCCGCTCACGAGTTCGTCCAGTGTGGCCAGCTGCTGCGGGCCGTGCAGCTGGTGTTCGTGGAACTTGGTGGTCACCAGGCTGCCGACGCCGAGGGCCTCGGTCGCGAAGATCGCGCCGGGTAGCCTTCTGGCCAGCTCGGCAAGCACGGGGGCGGGTTCGAAGGTCTGGACCGACAGGGCCTCCCGAGTCGCCGCATCCACCAGCACCGCCCCGTTGGAGCACAACGCGACTCCGCTGGTCAGCCCCAGTTCATCGAGGATCGGGGCGGTTCCGAGCAGGCTTCGTCCGGTCGACACGACGACCTGGGCGCCCGCCTCTACCGCGCTGCGCACCGCCGCCTTGACCACGGCGGAGACCTCCTGGGTGGCCGGGTCGAGCAGGGTTCCGTCGACGTCCAAGGCGATGAGTCGGGGCTTCCACGCGGCATCGGTCACCGCCGCAGGCTAACCGCCGATCTGCGCATTGTGGCTGGTTGGAGGCGTAATTCACGCCTCGCCGGGCTTGACCAGACCGGTTTCGTAGGCCAGCACCACCGCCTGCACCCGATCCCGGATGTCCAGTTTGGACAGGATGCGGCCGAGGTGGGTTTTCACGGTGGCCCCGGACAGGAAGAGCTTGCCCGCGATCTCGGCGTTCGACAGTCCCTTCGCGACCAGCACCAGCACCTCGCGCTCCCGGTCGGTGAGCACGTCCAGCACCGACGCGTCCCGCAGTCGGCCGCCGTGCGCGCCCAGGAACCGGTCGAGCAGCCGCTTGGTCACGCTCGGCGCGACCACCGCGTCGCCGCTGGCCACCGACCGCACGGCGGTGACCAGGCTTTCCGGCGGGGTGTCTTTGAGCAGGAATCCGCTGGCCCCACTGCGCAACGCGGACAGGGCGTACTCGTCCAGATCGAACGTGGTCATCACCAGGACTTTCGCGCTGTCGGCCGCGACGATCCGGCGGGTCGCCTCGACGCCGTCGAGCACCGGCATCCGAACGTCCATCAGCACCACGTCCGGCTGCAACGCCTCGGCGAGCTCGACCGCATCCGCGCCGTTTCCGGCCTCGCCGACGACCTCCAGGTCATCCTGCGCGTCGAGCACCATCCGAAACCCCATGCGCATCAGTTCCTGGTCGTCCACCAACAGCACGCGAACCATGCCGACACCCTATCCATCCAGCCATTTTCAGCCTTTTCCTGCGCTTCCGTGGTCGTTGCGGGTGTCCGGCCCGGGCGAGGCAGGTCGCGGGATGGCAATCCCGACGAACATCTTGGGTGCCGGGATTTCCCATTTTCGGCAGTGATGTGGGTGGGTTAACCGTCCCGGGGGGAACCTCTGGCGCGGACGCGCCCAGTCTGCGCCTCAAAGCGCGGAATTCGCACTCGCCATGTCGAGCGGCAGCACTGCACGCACCCGCCAACCACCCTCGGCGCAGGGCCCCGCCTCTAGCGTGCCGCCGTAGATCACCGCGCGTTCTCGCATGCCGATGAGCCCGTTGCCGCCGGAGGTCCTCCCGGTCGGCTTCGGCCGCATCCCGTCGTCCACCACCTCGATCTCGATGTGTTGCCCGTCGTTGTTGGCCCGGACCGCGGCAGTGGTGCCCGCCCCGCCGTGCTTGACCACGTTCGTCAGAGCCTCCTGCACGATCCGGTACGCGCTGAGCCCGATCCCGGTCGGCAGCGCGGTGAAGTCGCCGGTCAGCTCCAGCGACACGGAATGCCCCAGGCCCCGCACCCGGTCGATCAGCTCGTTCAGGTTCGCGCCGGTCGGCTGCGGGATGCGCCCGGGGTCGGGCTCGGCGGTGTCGCGCAGCACGCCGAGCAGGCTCCGCAGTTCGCCGAGCGCCTCGCGACCGGTACTGCCGATCGCCTGCAATGCCCGCTCGGCGAGCTCGGGGTTGCGGTGCAGTGCGTAACCGGCCCCATCGGCCTGCGTGACCATCACGCTGACCGAATGCGCCAGCACGTCATGGATCTCCCGGGCGATCCTGTTGCGTTCCTCGGCGACCGCGATGCGGGCCTGCTGGTCGCGCTCGAATTCCAGGCTGTGCAGCCGCCTTTCCACCTCGGCGTGGTATGCGCGGCGGGCCCCGATGAACTCGCCGAGCACCCAGCAGAAACCGGCCAGCAGCACGAAAAAGCCCAGCTGAATGAAGATCAGCCCGGTCAAGTCCGCCGGCAGTTCCCGGTCGGTGAACAGCCGCAGCAGGAAGAAACCACCGGTCAGCGCGGTGTAGAGCGCGGCGGTGCGGCGCCCCGTACAGGCGACCAGCGTGTAGATCATCAGGCACGCCACCACGGTCGCCGTGGCGAAATCCGAGCCGTGGTGCGCAACCGACATGATCGCCACGCCCAGCAGGGCGACGTACGCCGACCGCACGGGCCAGATGCGCCGCACTGCCAGCGGCACCGTCAGCAGCAAACCCGCCACGACGTGCAGCGCGATCGGCATCCCGCGGGAGCGTTCGCCGTCGCCGCTGAGCTCTCCCAGGTGCACGAGCAGGATGAAGGTGGCGATCCCGCTGTCGCCGACCAACGGGCGCGCCCGCAACCAGAGGCTCAGTTTCCGCACCTCGCGAGGTTATGTGCTCGGCGGGTAAGCCGACGTCATCCCAGGGGCTCGATTCGAGTCAGCCCCTGGTCGCATCTTCCCGGGCCCGGACAACCTCCTCCTGTAGTAACTGGGATTGCTGCCGCGTGCGGATCCGGCCCAGCGTCCAAATCGTCACGCTGTGCGCCAGCGCCAGCACCAACAGCAGCAATCCGAGCCGCGCCACCACCGTCTCCGGCTCGCTGCCAAGGTCCATCGGCAGCACCGAGATCAACGCGAGCAAACCCAGTGCTGCCAGGTGGAATACGACGGCGACCAGCTGGTTTACCGAGTCGGCGACGGCGGAATCGCGGGTGGTGGATCGCAGGTATGTGGTGCCGCTGCGCCGGATCAACTGGCCGTCGACGAACACCAGCGCAGCACCGACCACGAGGAACACCACGAACGAGCTCGTACTCGACATGTTTGCCTCCAACTCGATGCGAAACAGATCACTTACCCAGCGCTACCCGCAACGCTGCGGGCGGTAAACGCCCCGGCGCATCGGGCCTGCGTGGCAGGATGTATCGGGCAGCGAGCCGCACTACCCGGAAAGGTCGGCGTTGACTACGGCAACCGAGCAGCAGCACTGGCCCGGCCCGCTATCGGCTGCGGTCGCCCGCCTGTGTACCGGGTTGCAGCCGCAGGTCTCCGAACGGACCGCGGCCGGGTTCGCCGAGGTGCTGCGCAGGCTGTCGGCGCCGTTGCAGGTGGCCGTCGCGGGCCGGATCAAGTCCGGGAAGTCCACATTGGTCAATGCGCTGATCGGGCGCCGGGTCGCGCCCACCGACGTCGGCGAGTGCACCCGGCTGGTCACCCGGTTCCAGTACGGCACGGTGGATCGCGTCGAGGTCGTCTTCCACGACGGCAACAAGCAGGCCGTGCCGTTCGACGCCGACGGCGGTATCCCGGCCGATCTGGGCGTGGACATCGACGACGTCTCGCACCTGGAGGCATACCTGACCAACGCGGTGCTGCGCGATCTGACCGTGATCGACACCCCGGGGCTGGGCTCGCTGGACGCCGCATCGGTGGCGCGGACCGAGGAACTGTTGGGCACCCGGAAGGAAGCCGACGACACCGACCTGGATCCGGTGTCGCGCAACGCGGTCGCCGGGGCCGAAGCCGTGCTTTACGTGGTGACACAGGGCGTTCGAGCCGATGACGAGCAGGCGCTGGCCGCGTTCACCGCCGCCACGGCCAGCCGGGAGGCCGGGCCGGTCAACGCGATCGCGGTGCTGAACAAGGCCGACACCATCGAGCCGAGCTCGGTCGAGAACGCCGACGGCGACGTGTGGAAGGCCGCCGCGCTGCTCGCCGAGAAGCAGGCGCAGCTGCTCAAGCCCAAGGTCGCCGACGTGCTGCCGGTGATCGGCCTGCTCGCGGAAACCGCCGAATCCGGCGAGTTCACCGCGGCCGATGCGGAGGCGCTGCGCGGCCTGGCGCGGCTGGACGATACGACCCGCGAAACCCTGCTGCTGTCCGCGGACCTGTTCACCAGCTGGGAATGCGACGTTCCGGCCGGCACCCGCAGTCGGCTGCTGGAGCGGATGGACCTCTACGGGGTCCGGTGCGCGCTGGAGGCGATCGATGCCGATCCGGAGATCACCGCGGGTGCTCTGCGGCGACGGCTGCTGGATTCCTCGGGGCTGGCCTCGGTGTTGAACCGCTTGGACACGGTATTCCGCGCGCGGGCCGACGGCATCAAGGCCGCGGCGGCACTCGCCTCCGTGACCGCGCTCGCACACGCCTCCGGCGACCGGGGCGAGCGGCAGCGGGTGCACGACGCGATCGAGGTGCTGCTGGCCAAGCCGGAGGCGCACCAGCTGCGGGTGCTGGAGGCGTTGACGCTGGTGGTGGCCGGTGCCGTGGCGTTTCCAGCGGATCTGGCCGAGGAAGTGATGCGGGTCGGCAGCAGCACCGATGTCGCTGCGCAGCTCGGCCTGCCGGGGCGGCACCGCAAGGAGCTGACCGACTACGCGCTGGAACGGGCGAACTGGTGGCGCTCGTTCTCGTCGTTCGGGGCCACGCCCGCGCAAAGCCGCATCGCGCACGTGGTCCACCGGGCGTACTTCTTGCTCTGGCAGCAACTGCGGTCCGGGTGATGTCGGTGCGGAACTTGCGACGCAAGAAGTCACCCGAACGCGGAACCGGTGCTGCGCCCGATGCGTCTGATCCGGTCGAGGGCACCGCCCCGGACGTTGACGCCGAGTTGGGGACAGACATGACCGCCGTGACCAACGATATCGTCATCAACCCCCTGGACCGCGCGCTGGCCGAACGGGCCACCCTGATCCAGCTGTGCATGTACGCGATGGACCGGGCCCGCAGCGCAGGAGTCGTGGCACGGCTCTCCGAAGGTCTGCGCGGGATCGGGGTCTCGGCGCTGCAGCCGGACGGCACCCGCTTCGACCCGGCACACCATGAGGCTGGCGGCACCACGCCCACCGACAACCCGGCGCTGCACGGGATGATCGCCGAGACCGAGGTGCTCGGCTTCGCCGACCGCGACCGCGTGCTGCGTGCCCCGGTCGTCACCGTCTACCAGCTGCGGGCTCAGTGCAACACCTTCCGGTGATCGCCGGGTTCCGGGACAATTCTCTGGTTTGGTCGCGCGTCGACCACCAGTGGATCCCTCCGCGCGGGGGGCGACGCAGGAATTGAGAGGAGCGGGGCGGACATGACGCCGACTGCACCGGGCGTCGCGGTCGCCGCGGCCCTGCCGCAGCAGGTCAAGCAGACCAGGGAGAAGCTGCACGCACTGCTGCGAGAAGCCGACCCGGCCGCCGCCGAGTGGGTCGAGCAGGTGCGGCGCAGCCGCCCGAAGACGCCCAGCGTGGTCGTGGTCGGGGAGACCAACCGAGGCAAGAGTTCTCTGGTCAACGCCCTGCTCGGCCACCCCGGACTGTCCCCTGTGGACGCTGATGTGGCCACCGCCACGTACCTGGAGTTCGGGCACGGCGAGCAGTGGGCGGCGCACGCCTGCTACCCCGGCCAGCAGGAGCCGGTGCCGTTCGACCTGGCCGAGCTGCCGAACTGGGCGGGTGCCGGGCGGCAACTGCCCGAGGGGCAGCTGCCGCCGCGCTACGTGCGGATCTCGGCGCCGCTGGACGCGCTGGCCAAGGTGACCGTGGTGGACACGCCCGGCGTCGGCGGGCTGGACGCCGTGCATGGCGAACTGGCGATGGAGGCCGCGGCCGCGGCCACGGCGCTGTTGTTCGTCGTCGACGCTTCTGCCCCGTTCACCCGCGGCGAGCTGGATTTCCTGCAGAAGGTCGGCGAGCGTGTCGAGACCGTGGTCTTCGCGCTGGCCAAGACCGACCAGCACCGCGGCTGGCGGCAGGTCCTGGAGGCGGACCGGAAGCTGCTGGTGGAGCACGCGCCGCGGTTTGCCGACGTGCCGATCTTCCCGGTGTCGGCGCGGATGCGGGAACTCGCCGCGAAGGCGCCGAGCGAACAGGCCGCGGACGTGCTGCGCGAGAAGTCCGGCATCGCCGAGCTCGGCACCGAGTTGGAGCGGCTGATCGGCGGACGCTCCGCGATGCTCGGCGAGGCCAATACGATGCGCGCTCTGTCCACTGTGCTCAGTGAGCTGGTCGCGAAGCTGGAGGCGGAGAAACGCGCGCTGACCGTCGGCGAGGACGAAGCGGAGTCGCTGCGCGCGCGGCGCGACGAGCTGTCCACCGCGCGCCGATCGTCGACCCGCGGCTGGCAGGTCAAGCTGCGCGGCGAGATCCAGCGCACCCGCGTCGAGACCAGCCACGAGGTGACCCGCCAGGTCCGGGAGGTGCAGAACTGGTTCCGTCGAGCCATCGACGGCGCCGACCGCCACCAACTCGGCGAGCTGCCCCGGCAGGTCGACGTGGCGTTGCAGATGGCTTCGACCCGGGTCGCGGCGATGCTGTCCGCGCGGCTGGCCACGGTCGCCGAGCAGTCGTTGAAGGAGTTGTTCTCCGCCGAGGAACTGGACGTGATCCGCTCGCAGTTCGCGCGCGGCGTGCAGGCGCCGATCGCGCTTCGCCCGCCGGACAAGCGGCCGCCGACCGCGGAGGACAAGCTCCTGGTGTTCATGGGTGTTTCCGGCGGGCTCGGTGTCGGGCGCGCGGCGGCGATGCCGTTGGCCGGGCTGGGCATCGCGGCGCTGAACCCGGTGGTGCTGCCGGTGACGATCGTGCTCGGGCTTGGGGCGGGCTGGTGGATGGCGCGGACCCGCAAGCACGCGGCGGACAAGCAACACCTCAAGCAGTGGTTGACCGAGGCCATCGCGGACGCCCGCTCGGCGCTGGACCAGCTGGTCGCCGAGCAGTTGATCGAGGCGGAGCAACAGTTGTCGCTGGCCCTCGACGACGCCCTGACCAGGCGGATCGAGGCGATCGAGGGGGAACTGCGGGAGGTGGACAAGGCACTGAAGATGGACGCCGCCGAGCGCAGCCGCCAACTCCAGACGGTCAACCGCCGCCTCACCGAAGCCGCCGCGGGCCGGGAACGCGCCGAGAACCTGCTCGGCGGCATCCGCAACCTCCGCGACACCGCCGCATCGTGATCCGCACGCCGCTGCGGTTGCCCCGTGGCCACGGCCGATATCGCGACCAACTGGTCACCTTTGGAAACGTCGGCTTCAACCGCGGCGCGGTGATCAACGGCGCTGGCGACCGGCCATCCGTTCGGCCGGACGTTGCGATCGAGATGCGGAAAATGCCAGGTCCTTCACGTCGGGAACCGAGGACCTCTACCCTGCGTCGTAGGTTTTGCAGGTGATCGGCCGGCTGAGGGGTAACGGACGTGTACATCGAGGAGACCGGCGCGGGGGACGGTGACATCAAGGTCACCGTCGAGGGCGAGGAGTACACCGCCGAGGCCAACTACGACCTCGATGGTGATGGCGTGGACGAAACCGTCGCGGTACTGACCGACGACGGCTACGTCGCCTACATCGACGAGAACGCCGACGGCCAGGCCGACTTGATGCAGTCGATCAACGCCGACGGCGTGGTGGTCGAGCAGGCCCGCTTCGACGCGGGGACCGGCAAGTGGACCGGCGAGGCGCCCGAGCAGCACCCGGGCGGCGCCGACCCACAGGACCAGGGGCATGGCCAGTCGATGGTCATCGACACCCCGCAGGGCGACATGCAGGTAGGCCCGGCCACCGAGGACACCAACCAGGACGGGATCGCCGACACCGCGGTCGTGGAGACCCAAGCCGGCGGCACCATGCTGGTCACCGACGTCGACGGAGACGGCTCGGCCGACCAGGTCGTGGAGATCAGCCAGACCGGCGACGTGACGATCTCGCACCACACCGGCGACGGCCAGTGGACGGTCGTCGAGCAGGGCAAGGTGACCGACGACGGGCACTACGCCCCGAACCCGGCGGCCGGCGCGACCGACGACGCGGCGTGGACCTTCGACGACACCGCCCAGCCGCATGCGGCCACCGTGGGGACCGGCGATCATGGCGACCCGCGCGGCGGCGACGAGCAGAGCGGTGGCCGACGCGGCGGGGGCGCGGCCGGTAAGGCGGACTCCGACGCCGTCTGGAGCTGACCACCCGACGTAATTTTTTTCACCCGTCCGATTCGCCCACTTCAGGCCATCGGGCGGGTTTTTTTTATTGGCGACCACGGAGAAGAACCGGCATTCGATGGCCGTCCGCGCGTAACCCGACGTTCGCGTCGACGTCCGGATCGCCGGAAAATCTAGGACCGAGCGACCCCCGGACGGCGAGATTTTCGTCCAGACCACCTCCAAGATCGCTACTGTATCGATTCCCTTATCGTTCTTGTGAGAGAACGAACAACGCTGATCTCCATTGAGCGCCCTTCTCGCAGTTAGCCTCAATGCATCCCTTTTTCACTTCGCCCGATCTTCGGGGCGGGCGAAGCTTTCCCTGCAAAGGCCGACGGACCCCGTCGGCAATCCGGGCTGTGGCGCCCAGTCAGGAGACGCGACGCTATGACCGCATTGACCATCCCAGGGCTCGACCAGGCACCGACCACGCACGAGCGCCTGTTGTCGTGGGTGCGTGAGGTCGCCGAGCTGACCACACCCGACCAGGTGGTGTGGTGCGACGGCTCGCAGCAGGAGTGGCAGCGCATGACCGACCGCCTCGTCGAGGCGGGCACCTTCACCCGACTGAAGCAGAAGCCGAACTCGTTCTACGCGGCTTCGGACCCCTCGGACGTGGCGCGTGTCGAGGAGCGGACCTTCATCTGCTCGGTCGAGGAGAAGGACTCCGGGGTCACCAACAACTGGATGGACCCCAACGAGATGAAGGCGATCATGACGGAGCTCTACCGGGGCTGCATGCGTGGTCGCACGATGTACGTGATCCCGTTCTGCATGGGACCGCTGGACGCCGACCCGCCGCGGCTGGGCGTGGAGATCACCGACTCCGAATACGTCGTGGTGTCGATGCACATCATGACCCGGATGGGCGCGAAGGTGCTGGAGCGGCTGGACGCCGACGGTGAGTTCGTACCCGCGCTGCACTCGGTGGGTGCCCCGCTGGAGCCGGGGCAGCAGGACGTGCCGTGGCCGTGCAACGACATCAAGTACATCACCCACTTCCCAGAGGAGCGGATGATCTGGAGCTTCGGCTCCGGCTACGGCGGCAACGCGCTGCTGGGCAAGAAGTGCTACTCGCTGCGGATCGCCTCGGCGATGGCCCGCGACGAGGGCTGGCTGGCCGAGCACATGCTGATCCTCAAACTGATCTCGCCCGAGGAGAAGGTCTACTACGTCGCGGCCGCGTTCCCCTCGGCCTGCGGCAAGACCAACCTGGCGATGCTGCAGCCGACCATCCCGGGCTGGCGGGTCGAGACCCTCGGTGACGACATCGCATGGATGCGCTTCGGGGAAGACGGCCGGCTCTACGCGGTGAACCCGGAGGCCGGGTTCTTCGGCGTCGCGCCGGGCACCAACTGGAAGACCAACCCGAACGCGATGCGCACCATCGCGCAGGGCAACTCGCTGTTCACCAACGTCGCTCTCACCGACGACGGCGACGTGTGGTGGGAAGAGATGGAGGGCGACCCGCAGCACCTCACCGACTGGAAGGGCCGCGACTGGACGCCTGCCAGCAAGGAGAAGGCCGCGCACCCGAACTCGCGCTACTGCACGCCGATGTCGCAGTGCCCGATCCTGGCGCCGGAGTGGGACGACCCGAAGGGCGTGCCGATCTCGGCGATCCTCTTCGGCGGGCGGCGCAAGACCACCGTTCCGCTGGTGAACGAGGCCTTCGACTGGCAGCACGGCGTGTTCATGGGCGCCACCCTCTCGTCGGAGAAGACCGCTGCGGCGGCGGGCAAGGTCGGCGACGTGCGACGCGACCCGATGGCCATGCTGCCGTTCATCGGCTACAACGTCGGCGACTACTTCCAGCACTGGGTGAACGTCGGCAAGTCCGCCGACGCCGCCAAGCTACCGCGGATCTTCTACGTGAACTGGTTCCGGCGCGGCGAGGACAAGCGCTTCCTGTGGCCGGGCTTCGGGGAGAACTCCCGTGTGCTCAAGTGGATCGTGGACCGGCTGGAGGGCAACGCCGCCGCTGCCGACACCGCGATCGGCCGGGTGCCGTCGGCCGACGCCCTGGAGCTGTCCGGGCTGGACACGCCGAAGGCGGATGTCGAAGAGGCGCTGAAGGTCGACGTCGAGGAGTGGAAGGCGGAGGTGCCGCTCATCGAGGAGTGGTTCGCCACCATCGGCGACTCGCTGCCGAGCTCGATGCGCGATGAGCTGGAGGCCCTGAAACAACGTCTCGGTCACTGACCGAGCGACCCCCGGACGGGTGGACTTGGCGAGGCGACGTGGGAAGCTTCGCGTCCACCCGTCCGGCGTGGAGACCCCGCGATGTGTGCGCTTTCGTGCGGCGTTTCCCCAAGATAGCTGAAGCTATTTCGGGGAAACGCCGTTTTCGTTCTTCGGGCAGGTGGATCTACCCAGCTCAGCGGGGTGAATAAAAAGATTCGCAAACGATCAGCAACCAGACGGACACTGTCTGCGTCCCAGTGATAACCGCCAAAAACGGCGCGCCGATATGAGGGGGTGTGTCATGGCTGATCTGGCCATGCTGGCGTTGTCCCTGATCGCGGTCGCTGCGGTGTTCGTTTCGCTGCGCAGCGAGGATGACGAATCCAACGAACAGTCCGAGGCCGGTGAGATCGACCGGATTCACCGGGACAGAGTTCCGATGTAGGGGAGGACACAGCTGCGATGACGGCAAGAAATCTCCAAGGGCCTGCGGGCGGCGAGCGGATCGAGTCCACTCACCGCCCGCAAGTTTTTGCCTGACCGGGCCCTTCGAGGTTTAGCCGAGCAGGTCGGCCAGTCGCTCCAGCGTGGCCGACGGTAAGAGCTCGTCGCCGCGTCGCAGATGTGTTGCGAGTCAATGGAAATCCGCACGTCGATTTCCATTTAAATCGCCCATTCATGGACGCATCGCGGTCTTCCCGCTGGCGATGGTTGCGCCCGACCTGAGATGTGGATCACACTCTGGGCACGTTAATTCCATTCGATCGCACAAGTCGATGATCTTGCCGTTCCCGGGTGAGGAGCGCCTATGGCGAAAACGTCCTGGCAGGGCACGAATCTGCCACGGGTGGGCGGGTTCAACCGCGCGGTCGTGCTCGACACCATCCGACAACACGGGGAAGTCAGCCGGGTGGAACTGGCACAACGGACCGGGCTGACCGCGCAGACGATGTCCAACATCGTGCGGGCGCTGATCGACGACGGGCTGGTCACCGAGAACGGCCACGCGCCGTCCACCGGCGGCAAGCGCCGGGTGTTGCTGAAGGTGGTGCCGGACGCGTACTCGGCGGTCGGCCTGCACCTCGATCCGGAACGGATCACCGGTGTCCTGCTGGACTTGGCCGGCGGGGTGCGGCTACGCAGCCGTCGCCGCGTTCCCGATGATGCCTCGCCCTCGAGCGTCGGGGCCGCGCTGGCTCGCACTTTCCACCAGCTGGTGCGGCGTTCCGGTATCGCCGACGGCCGGGTGCTGGGCATCGGGCTCGCGGTGCCCGGCCCGTTGGACGCGGCGCACCGGCGGGTGCTCTCGCCGCCGAACCTGGCGGGCTGGGCGGAGGTCCCGCTGGCCGACATCGTCGAGGAGCGCGCCGGACTGCCGGTGGTGATGGACAACGACGCGACGGCGGCGGCGATCGGCGAACGTTGGGCCGGGGGAGCTAAGCGCGCTGGCTCGTTCGTGTACGTCTACCTGGGTTCCGGCGTGGGCATCGGGGTGGTGCTGGACGACCAGGTATATCGCGGGATCAGCAACAACGCCGGCGAGATCGGTCATGTGCACAGCGGCGGCGGCCGCGAATGCCATTGCGGTAAAAAGGGATGCCTGGAGGCGTACTGCTCGATGCGCGCGATCGTCGCCGACTGGCAGGTGGCGACCCGCGAAGCCGCGGACGAATCGGTCCCGAAGGCTTACGAGCGGCTGTGCCGGTTGGCCGTCGAGGGCGACACCACCGCGGTTCGGGTCCTGCGCGTGGCGGCAACCCGGCTGGGCCAGGCGCTGGCATCGGTGGTGAGCGTGCTGGATGTCGACCGCGTGATACTCGGCGGCCCTGCCCTGCGGCAGGTGGCGGAACTGGTGCGGTCCCGGGTGGCGAAGGTGATCCAGACGCAGGTGTGGGCGCCCGAGGTTCGGCCGGTGCGGGTGGAGACCGCGCTGATCGGCGCGGACGCCGGTGCCGTGGGCGCGGCGTCGCTGGTGCTCGATCACGCCTATTCACCCCGCCTGGCCACGCTCCTCGGTTCGTGAGGAGCGTGGCCAGGCGTGGATCACCGCCTTCCCGGTCTCACGGGGTAAGCGGTGTTCCCCGGGGAATCGACCCGGATCGGCTTCATATCACCGTGCAGGTAGTCCAACACCTGGTTCGGCGAGCTCTTCCCGAAGTACTGGTGGTAGTCAGGGCCGAGGAACTTGGCCGGGTGCGAGGAGGCGATGTGGGCCAGGACCTGGTCCTGGGTCCAGTTCGCCGGGTACATCGTGCTCTGCTTGGTGTTGTTGGCGCCGATCCTCGTGTAATCGATCTGGTGCACCTTGTTGGGATTGCCAGTCGTGTTCACGACGTTGACATCGTGCGGGAGTGCGCCGCCGGTGTAGGCGTGCAGACCGTTCGCGGTTCCGCCGTGGTTCTCACCTTGGAGGATGTGCACGGCAACACCGGTGTTATTGCGCCGGAACTGGTTGGCCACCTTCTCGATGGCGTTCTTCGCATTGTCTTTCTTGCGCTGCCGATCCGCCTTCTTGTTCACATAGTCCTGGAACTGCTCGGTGGAATTCCAGCCCTTCCCGTTGCAGGGAGCCAAGCCCAACGGGTCCGACCACGCGTGCGGGTTGGTCACGTAGGCATAGTTGTTGGGGCCCGCTTCCAAGCCAATGGGGTCGGGGCTGAGGTACCGAGCGGTCGCCGGGTCGTAGTACCGGTGGAAGTTGTAGTGCAGGCCGGTTTCCGCGTCGAAGTACTGCCCGGGGAAGCGCAGCGGCGTCCCGCCGGTCTCGGTAGCTCCGCCGTCGTGGAAAGCGTTGCCCCACAACGAGGTTCGGTGCACCCAGGCGATGCCGCCCTGGTCGTCGACGAGCTCGGTCGGCGTGCCGAGCAGGTCGGACACGATGACGTGGAACCGTTCGTCGACCCACTCCTGCGGGCTGCGCCGTAGCCGTTCGCGCTGGGCCAGGGGTCGGAAGGTGCCCGGCTCGTAGTCCCAGACCAGCACGCGGCCCTGCTGCGCGGACGCGTCGAACCGCGCCTGTTCGACGAGCTCCTGTCCGTCCCAGGTGAAGTCGACCCGCTCCGTGACGGTCGTGCCGTCGGGACCGAGCCGCTCCTTGGCGATGCGGCGGCCGAACGGGTCGTAGCGGTACTGCCACCGCGACCCATCCGGCCGCAGCACGCCGACCAGGCGATCTTCCGAATCCCAGAAGTAGCGCCAGGTTCCCGACGGGCGTTGCCGGAGGACGAGTCGGCCCTGGGCATCGTGCTCGTACCGCGTGTGACCCGCGCTCTGGACCGCGATGCCGCGGTACGAACGCTCCCCGAGCTGGTCCCCGTCGGTGCGGGTCGGCCAGTCGGCCAGGGACAGGTTGCCGGCGGGATCGTAGGCGTAGCGCTCCGTCCAGCCCGCGCCTTGGACGGCGGTGACCCGGCCTGTTTGGTCCATCGCGTAGCTGCGGGGCCCGGTGAGCTGGTCCTGTAGCCCGGTGAGCACCCCGTCCGCCCGGTAGGCGTAAGAACGCTGTTGCACCGGCCGCCCGCTGGGGGCGACCACCGTCTGCGACCGCAGCTGATCCATCGGCGTCCACGCCTGGTCGACTAGCAGGCCGGAAGCCAGGCTGAGCCGAACCTCACGGCCGAGCGGGTCGCGTTCGAAGCGCATCGTCCGCCCGGCGGTGTGCAGCGCGACCGGCTGATCGTTGGCGTCGAATTCCCAAGCGCTTTCCGCACCGGAAGGCGTCCAGCGCCGCACTCGCCTGCCCAGCGGGTCGAAGGCGGACCTGACGGTGCGGCCGTTGATCGTCTCCGCGACCACGCGCCCCAGCGGGTCGCGCTGGAACGTCACCCGAGTCGCGCCGTCCGCGGCTTCGAGCAGCTGCCCGGTCTCGCTGTAGGCGAACGTCGCCGTGACCTCCCCGTTGCTGCGCTGGACCACGTTTCCCAGCAGGTCGTAGCCGAACCGCGTGACCGCCCCGACCCCGTTGATCCGCTCGACGAGCTGTCCGGCCGCATCGACGCGGTAGGTGACCGTGACGCCGTTGAAGTCGGTTTCCCGCACCAGGTTTCCGGCCGCGTCGTACTCGTAGCGCCACACCTGCCCGAGCTCGTTGGTGACGCTGGTAAGCCGCATTTCGGTGTCATAGCCGTATTCCAGGCGGGTGCCGTCCGGGCGAACTTCGGCGGACACCAGGTCGAAGTGGGTCAGCTCCGTTCGGGTCGTCGCGCCGAGCTCGTCGGTGTTCTCCCGCAGGTTGCCCTCGCCGTCGTAGACGCGCCGTTCGGTCGTGCCGTCCGGTTGCTGCGCCCAGGCGAGTTCGCCGCCCACGGTCCACCCGAACCGCCGCACGCCGCCGATCGGGTAGACGACGGTGGTCAGCCGACCGAAGCGGTCGTGCTCGTACCTGGTGGTCGCGCCCTTCGGGTCGGTGACCGCCACGATCAACCCGGCCGCGTTCCGGTCGATCCGCGACGTGTTGCCGAGCGCATCGGTGATACCGGTGATGTTGCCGCGCTCGTCGTAGGAGTAACGGGTTGTCGCTCCGGCCGCATCGGTTTCAGCGGCGAGGTTGCCACGCTCGTCGTACTCGCAGCGCGAGACCGTGCCGTCGGCTTCGATGTACGCGACCGGCCGACCGGAGTCGTCGTACTCGCAACGGAGTTGGGTCCCGTCCGGCCTGGTGATCGCGAGTAGGTTTCCGTCGGCGGCGTAGTCGTTTCGAATAGTGCGGCCCAGCGCGTCGGTGCGCCGCAGCAGCCGGTCGGCGGCGTCCCACTCGGAGACGACCGCGTTGCCCAGCGGATCGACTTCCTTGATCACCTGACCGGCTTCGTTCATATGGAAGGTGGTCCGGTGCCCGAGCGAGTCCGTGGACCAGGTGATCCGGTTCTCCGCGTCGTACTCCATAGTCCCGGTCAGGAAACCGCCGGAGCCCTCGGTGCGGACGCAACGCCCCAGATGGTCGTAGGTGTAGCGGTACCACTCGCCATTGCGGTCGGTCCACCCGGCGATGCGGCCCGCCTGGTCGTAGTCGAACCGCAGCGGCCGGCCGGAGGCGTTGATCACCTCGGTGAGCCGGTCGCCCTCATAGCGGTAGCGCATCAGTTCCACGTCACCACCCTCGATCCCGGTCGAGTGCAGCGCGGTCACCAGGCCATCGGTCGTCTCGACCCGGATCCGGTACTCACCGCTGTGCCGGATTTCCAGGGGAGTTCCGGACTCATCGTGGACGAACTCGATCCGGTTTCCGTTGCGGTCGCTGATCGACTCCAGCGCGAGCAAGGGGTTGAAGACCAGCGTGCGTTCCCCGCCCAGGAGCACGTACCTGCCGTCGTCCGCGCGCCCGAGACGCTGCTGCGAGCCCCGATCGCTGGTGACCCAAGCACCGGGTGCCGGGTGCGGATAGTGCTGGAGCGTGCCGTCGGCGGCGGCGAAGCTCACGCCATCGGCGTCGGCCTCCAAACGCTGGTCCAGAGTGGACACCCAGCTGGGCCCGAACCACTTGCCCGTCCGGTACGAGGAGAAGTGGGTCCGCTCGAAGACGAAGGGGAGCGCGGCGAAGAACTCCGCATCGGTCTGAGCCAGCACCATCTGGCCCGTGGAGACGTCGATCGGGTCCTTCTCGCACCGCACGTTCTTCGGGGAGCGGGGGTTGGCGTTCTGTCCCCGGAGGGAGTTGGGTTGGGTGCTGGCCGGCTTCGGACCATTCGGCTTGGGGCCCTTCGGCTTGGGACCCTTCGGCACGTTCGGGGAAGGGGGGCCCGACCTCGGCGTCGGGCCGCTGTCGGGCGCGGACCTCGGTGGCGGGCCGCTATTGGGCGCGGGCCTCGGTGGCGGGCCACTGTCGGAAGCCGGATTTGTCGACGCCGGGCCATTGTCCGGTGCGGACCGCGTCGGCGGACCGTCGGCGGAAGCCGGATTTGTCGACGCCGGACCGTTATCGGGCGCGGACCTCGGTGGCGGGCCGCTGTTGGAAGCCGGCTTGGTCGACGCCGGGCCTTTCGGCGGCGGGGCGGACGAACCGTCGGCCTTGATCTTCTTCAGCGCCTTGCCCGCGTCGCCGAAGGAATCCGCGAGCTTCTTCAGCATCGGCGAGAGCGCCTTGAGCGCCTTCACGAGTTTCGTCGTGATGTCGGCGATCTTGGACACGACCTTGGCGACCTCGGCGACCACCTGCGGTACCACCCAGGTCAGCCCGATGCCCAACGTCGCTATTACCTGCAACGCCCAGCTCACCAGGTGGCCGACGAGTTCGGCGATGATGTCACGCACCAGGCTCCGCACCGAGGCGACGACCTCGCCGGCCGTAGCGATACCGCTCGACGCACCGTCGGCCGCGCTCTTCGCTGCCGCGATCAGGTTGGCGGTGTCCTCGCTCCGCGCCCGGTAGGCGTCACCGGCCGCGCCGATCCAGCCCGCCGTGTCGTTCCGCACCAGGTTGGTCATCTCGGTGCCGATGTCGCCCAGCTCCGTCGAGATGTTCTTCCAGGTCTCGGAATGCGCCTTGATCTCGTCCGGATCACCGGTCAACGCGTCCAGCGCGTCCGACAACGGGCCGACGTGCTCCATCAACCAACCCACGCCCGCGGAGATGATCGATCCGAACGGGTCCATCGCCATGCCGAGCGCGTCCAGGCCAGTGCCCACCGCCCCGAGGACGCCCGCGGCCCAGTCCCCGGACGCGATCGCCTGCGAAGTGTCGTTGACCGACTCCAGGATCGGTACACCGGTGAACGACTGGGTCGAATCCTCGCGCTGCGCCACCAACGGATTCGTCACGACACACTCCAAGGGCCAGGTGTCCAGTACGGGGAGTCAGGGCGGAAAGTCAGGGGTGGGGGTCAGTCCCGCAGGGGGTCGAAGTCGGGACCGAAGTCGTCGTCCTCGTCTTCGAACCGGGGCCGCCTCGGCTGCGCGGGACGCGCGGTGGGCGGCGCAGGACGCGCCGTGGGCGGCGCGGGAGGAGCCGTCGGCGGCGGTTTCGGAGCCTTCTGCCCATCGTCCTCGACCTCGTCCTCCTGGAGGCCCCACTCCGAGGACTCCGCCGACGATTCGGGCTCCGTCGGCTGCTCGGGAAACCGCTCGCGCAGGTTGTCCAGCATCATCGAGCGCGTTTGCTGGTCCTCGTCGCCGAGGTGCGCGGCCATCGTCTCGCCGACCCGGCTCGCGATGTCGGACTGCGCCCGGTGCATGGTGGCCAGGATCTGCGTGGCGAGCTCGGCCGGCGCCATTGAGCGGACCTTGTCCGTGAACGCCAGGTCCGTCACGCTGCCATCGGCGCGGACGGTCACCTTGATGCGACCATCCGGACTGGCCGCGGTCAGCCGCAGCTGATCGGTCTGCTCCTGCACCTCCTGGTACCGCCGGGCCTTGTCGGCGAACCCCTGCGCCCACTGCTGGATCCGCCGCTCGGCCTCGTCGGGATCCGCCCCGATCGCGGCGAACCCGCCTTGGTTTTCGCCCGGCATTGCGTTACCTCCATCGAACTAAGCTTGGTGATCTGCCCTGGACCCGTCGCGCACCGGTGCCAGCGCCTCGCTTCGAGTTGGCGTGGCTTACTCGGATTCCGGAGCAGCAGTCCCACGGCGAAACCCGGTCATCCCTCCGCCCGCAGGGCCGACGGGCGGCACCCCGCGCAACGCGACCGCGTCGCCGCGCACTTGGACCGCCTCGCGCAACTGGCCGAGCGACTGCGCGCTCCCGTCGTCGGTTTCCGAGTACTGCTCGGCTGTTTTTCGCACGTTGTCCGCAGTGGTGCTGACGCCCTCCTGCGCGGCCCGCAGCGCGTTCATCCCCTCCTCCTCCATCGGGTTGACGATCGGCGGCAGGAACGAGCACAGCAGTCCGTACGCCTCGTCGGACATGCTCACGGTCTCGGCGGCCGAGACCGCGGTAGCCAACCGGTCGGTCAGGCCGTCCAGATGGCTCGCGTGGGCGGTCAGTTCCTCGACGTGGACCTCGAAAGTCATGGCGTTCCCCCTGGGGTGGTCAGTTCGCTGCGGAGACGACGTCGTCAAGGCGGCGCTCGATGCGCTGGTTGTCGGCCGGCGCGATGCTGAGCCAGGAGTCCGCGCTGACCATCAGGTACCGGCCCTGGTGGGTGTCGAACCAGTTGACCAGCGTCGACGCCCGGGTGGACCGGTGTGAGACGCCGAACTGCCCGCCAGCTTGGCGGGTGTTCGCCAGCTCGGTCAGCGTCGCGGCGTCCTGGGCGGACAGCCCCGCCCTGGTCAGCGCCATCTCGTCGTCGAGGTCGCCGCCGAAGGGGTCCTCGTCGTCCTCGTCGAGCGCGTTCGCCAGCAGTTCGTAGGGCAGCGAAATCGCCCGCAACGGCCCGGGTTCGTTGGGCGGCAGTACGCCAACGACCGACGTAGCCAGCGCCGTGGGGCGAATTTCGGTGAACCACAGCTCGTCGGCCACCAGCTGCGCGAGCACGCCGGCACGCTTGTCGACGGCCGCCAGGGCCCGCACCGGCTGCTCGATGTGACCTACCACGTCCACCGAGGTGAGGTGATCCCCGAGCAACCGGAGCAGCTCCGCCAACCTGGAATCGAGCCGGTCCCCCTCCGCGAGGCCGCGATCGGCCACCGCCCGGAACGCCTCGGCGGCGAGTTCGGAGCGCTGCTCCATCGTCGCCCCGAGGCTGGGCACCTCCAGCGGGAACGGAACGCGCCCCAGCCCGAGTGCGCCGTAGATGAGGTCGAACTCGGCGGCGGACAACACGAAGTCCGGCCTGGTTGTCATGGTCATCCCTGGTCCTGCTTCTTCCGCTTGCCTTCGCCGATCACCGGCGGCGGCAACTCGGCGCCCGGGACCTCCACGATCGGCCCGCCCTCGACGTACTTGCTGGTGCGTTCCTTGTCTTCCTCGCCGCTGCGGCCGCGCTGCGCCCCGCCCTGCGACATCCCGCCGCCGCCCGCCATTCCGGCCTGACCGGGGCCTCCGGCCGATCCGCGACCGCCGAATGCGCCCTCGCCGCCGCGGCCGGTACCCGACGCGCCGCCGGGGCCCACGCCGGACGAGCCGCCGGGGCCAGCAGAACCGCCCAGCCCAGCAGGGCCGCCGCGCGAGCCGGCACCACCAGATCCGGAACCACCGCCAAAGCCCGAGCCGGACACGCCGGAACCACCGCCGATGCCCGGGCGCGACGCGCCGGGACCACCGCCGATGCCCGGGCGCGACGCGCCGGGACCACCGCCAGCGCCCGGACCGGAACCACCGCCAATGCCCGGGCGGGACGGGCTGTCGCCGCCCGGTCCGCCGGTTGGCGGGATTTGCGGGACCTGGCCCCGCCAACTTGTGCGCGTCCCAACAATAAAGGGCTGACTGGGCGGACTCCCGCCCGGTCCGCCGACGGGGACGCCGTCTGGCACCTGGTACGGCCGCAGCGGCTGCATCCTGTCGTCGCCAATGTGGGACGGCTGGATATTCGGGACGGAGGAGGGAGTAGTGCTTTGGGGTGACGTATTGCTGGGCGGGCAATCCGCGGGCTGCGGCCCGCCGTGGCGGGTACGCACGGAAGGTGAGTCAGCGACGGTCGGATCTGGTGCCGCGAACGTCCGCGGCGGCGCATCCGGCGAACCGGTGCCGCCCGGACCTGTCTGATCGCCACCGGACCACCCAGAGGGGGAAACCGCGGCCGGTTGTCCGGCCGACGGTGCGTGATCGGCATTCACCCTCGGGTCCAACCGCTGGGGTTCCGAAACGCTGCCCCCTGATTCCGGCGCGGCAGCCGGGGTGGTCCCCTCGTGCCGCGGCGACAAAGGAATGCCCGGCGTGGTTCTGGGCGTGCCTCTGAGCATGGGCGACGTCCGGGTCTGCACTGGGTTCGGCGGGGGCGTGAACCGCGGAGTGTCGCCGTCGATGGTGCGGGACCGGTCCTCCATCCGCGTCATCACTTCGACCGCCTGCTGGTGGGCGGCGGTTGCCCGCTCCTGGACGACCTTCATGTCAGAGCAGGCCTTGGCGAAGGCTTGCAGGTTTCCGGAGGCGAAGGTCACGGCCGCCACGAGATTGAGCGACTGTTGGGCACCCTCGAGCGGTTCGGGCATCTCGGCCTTCGCGGCCTCCATGACCCGGCCCTGCGTCGAGATCCGTTCGGCAAGCGCACCCGCGGTCGTCCCGGCGTCCGAGTTCCACTCGGCCAACTGGTGGATCGCCGCCCGAGCCGAGTCGGCGGCCCGGCCCTGCCACCCCGTCTCGGTGGCCCGCAGCCGCTCCGCCATCAGCTGGGCGGCATCGCCGAACTCACGGCTCAGCTTGTTCCACTCGTCGGCCAGCTGCCCCACCCGGCCGGGTTCGTTTTCGGTGTGCACCGCGTCGTAGAGCTCGCGATGGCTGCGCGAGGCCCAGTTCTGCGTCTCGGTCAGCACGAAGTCAGCATCAGGACCAGCTGTTCCCTGGGTCATGTTCGGCCTCTTCCCCTCGACTGCGGATCGGCGCGTCCGGCGACACCCGGTCCCATCACGTGATCTTCCGGAGGGAGTCCGCCGCGCGCTCGTCGGTCTCCCGGTACGTGCGCATCGCGTCGTTGATGGCGTCGCGCGCCGACTCAAGGACCTCTCGGTAGCGGTTCAGCACTTCGGTGAAGGAGGTCTCGTCGCCGTCCGCCCGGTTGGCGAACTTCGCCGCCATCGCCGTGCCGACCGGGTTCTGCCCGAGCGGCGCGTGCCGGGCGAGGTCCCCGGCCCTGGACAGCCATCCGTCCACTGTGGTCAGATGATCCTCCAGTGCGGCGCGGATCTGCCCGCCTGTTTCCGGATCCAACCCAAGGTTGCGCGATTCCACTGCATGGCGCAGGGAACTGACCGCAGCGACGGAGCGGGCGAGCGCGCGCGACGCTTGCTCCGGTTCAGCATTGTTCATGAAATCCCCCAGACACAAGCATTACGCCGGATATGATCACACCCGCCGCCAACGCTACCCCAACGCCGCACCAACCCCTAGGGGCAGCGGGCGCGCTCACCTACTCACCCGACGGCTTTTCTCGATGAAGGCAAGTAGGATGTTTCTTCCGGATGGCGGGGCGCCGATGCGGATTCGATTGCTTGGATCCGTGGAATTGCTGCGGGCAGACGGAAGCATCGCAAGGATTGGTGCCGCCAAACGGCGTAGCGTATTGGCCTCGTTGGCCCTCAAACTTAATCAGATCGTTTCCGTGGACCGGCTGATCGACGTCGTGTGGGACGGCCAGCCACCGCCCAAAGCAAAAGCCGCGCTGCAGGGCCACGTTGCCCAGCTGCGAAAGGTTCTCGGCGACGGCGTGGAAATCGTCACACGTTCTCCCGGCTATCAGTTGCTCGCGGACCGCACGCTGCTCGACGTGACGAGGTTCGAGGATCTGGTCGCCGAAGCCAGGAACGCCTCCGACGCCGACGCGGTCGAGCTACTGCGCGCCGCGCTGGCTCTGCGCCGCGGTCCGCCCCTGGCCGACGTCCCGGCGGAGCGGCTGCGCCGCGAGGCATCGGCCTGGCTGGCCGAGTCGGTGGTCACCACGGTGCACGAACTGGCCCGGCGGCTGCACCGACTCGGCCACGCCGCTGAGGGGATCGGCCTGCTCCAGGAGGCCGTCAAGATGCAGCCGCTGCGGGAACCTCTGGTGGAACTTCTGGTGCTAAGCCTGCACCAGGCGGATCGGCAGGCCGAGGCGCTCGAGGTCTACCACGACACGCGAACCCGCCTCGCCGACGAGTTGGGCGTCGACCCAGGGGCCGGTTTGCAGCGGGCCTTCCACATCGTGCTCAACGCAGCGGACGAACCGAAACCAGCCGCTGTTCCCTCGCAACTGCCCAGGGAGAACAGGGGTTTCGTCGGACGCGACGCCGAACTTGCGCAGTTGGACAAAACCCGCGACGGCGCGATCGCGATCCTCACCGGGCCCGCAGGCGCCGGCAAGACCGCACTCGCGCTGCGCTGGGCGAACCGGGTGTGCGCGGATTTCCGGGATGGGCACCTGTTCCTCGACCTCCGGGGCTTCGACGAGGCGGAGCCGGTGGAGCCGGGCCAGGCGCTCGGTGGATTCCTCCGCGCGCTCGGTGTGCCCGACGCGCAGGTTCCCGACGACCTCAACGAACGCGCCGCGTTGTACCGCTCGGTGCTGGCCGGCCGCAAGGTGCTGGTGGTCCTCGACAACGCGCGCTCTGCGACGCAGGTCCGCCCGCTGCTGCCCGGCACCTCCGGCTGCGCTGTGCTGGTGTCGAGCCGGAGCCGGCTAGACGACCTGGCGGCCACCGAAGGCGCGGTCCGGGTGCCGGTCTCGGCATTGAGCCAGGATGCGGCGGTCACCGTGCTCAGGCTGGCCCTCGGCGCCGATCGGGTCTCCGCCGAGCCGGAGGCGGCGGCGGAGCTGGCGGAGCTGTGCGATCGGCTGCCGCTGGCACTGCGGATTGCCGCCGCCCGCGCCGCCAGTCATCCGCGCAGCACGGTCCGGTCGTTGGTCGACACCCTTTCCGACGAGCACCACCGGCTGTCCAGGCTTTCGCTGCCGGATTCCGGCACGGGCATCCGCACCGCGCTGACCCGGAGTTACGAGCGGCTCGACGCGGCGTCGGCCCGGCTGTTCCGGCTGCTGGGCGAGCACCCCGGCACCGACATCGACTGCTTCGCCGCCGCCGCGCTAGCGGGCGCCACGGTCCGGGAGAACCAGGGCCGGTTGGAGAGCCTGGTGGCGCTCCACCTGTTGCACGAGACTGGAGCCAGCCGCTACGGGAGGGCCGATTTAGTCCGGCTCTACACCGCCGCGGTCGCGCCGGAGGAGCCCGCAGCCGAACGGGACGCCGCGATCAACCGGCTGCTCGACTACTACCTGCACACTGCGGACCGTGCTCTGCGGTTCGTCACGGATTCGGGATGGCGGCCCAGAATGCGGGTCGCGCACCCACCCGCCGAGTTCCCCGAACTGGCAACGGCGCAGGCGGCACTGAGCTGGTTCCGTGCCGAGGAGACCAACCTGCACCACGCGCTCGCGCTGGCGTCGGCGCGCGGACAGCAGGAACGTACGTGCCGGCTGGCGCTGTGCCTGGAGCGCTTCCACCACCACGTCGGTGATCTCGCCGCGCAGACCGAGGTGGCGCGGCGCGGTCTGGCCGCCGCGCGCGAGCTGGGCAACGCGCGGGCGCAGGAGATTTTCTCCATCCGCATCGGTGAGAACCCGGTCCAGTAGGACGGACCGAGGACGCTATCCCGCACGGCCCAGGCCGAACGGGGCCGCTCGGTGCACAACCCGGCAGAACGACGTTGGTCAGGACGCCGAGTAGGGTGCGGCTTCGGCGACCGCTTCAGCGACGGCTTTCCCGAAGACGCGCATGCCCTTGGCGTTCGGGTGCATCGGGGCCGCCACCGAGGTCGGGAGGATGCCCTCGTAGTACTTGTCCGCCGGTGCCGCGCAAGCGTCGTGGCCCTTGCTCACCGGGCCCAGGTCGACGAACTCCGCGCCGTGGGCCTTCGCCCGCGCACCGAGCATCGCGCTCAATTTGTCCACGTTGGACTGGATGTAGTCCGCATCGCGGGCCCACATCGGTTGCCTCGGGTAGCAACCGCCCGGGCGGACGTAGGTGCCGTAGCCGACGACCATGATCTCGGCGTTCGGTGCCTTGCGCTTGATCTGGGTGAGGACCTCGTCGAAGCGCGGCGCGAGCACCCTGATCCGCTCCGCCAGTTCGTCCCTGCCACCCGCGGTGAACTTGGCCGCGCAGGACGAGCCGATCGGCTCCGGAAACAGGTTCACGCAGGAAACCGCCGCGGGCACCAGGTCGACGTCGTTGCCGCCGATGGTGATGGTCACCAGGTCGGTGCGGGCGCTGAGGGCGTCGTATTGCGGCGGCATGATCCCGTGCTGCCTGCCGCTGAGGTCCGAGATGTCCGCGCCCGAGCAGGTGACATCGGTCAGCTTGGCGCCGAGCAACTCGGCGGCCACCCGCGGGTAGTTCACCCTGGAGCGGAAGCAAAGCAGGTTCGGGTCCGGGTGCGGCGTGAGCGGCCCGGCGGCCGCGGAGTCGCCCATCGCGACGTATTCGAACTCGTCGGCCGCATGCGCGGTGGGCGCGAGCAGCGCCGCCGTCGCGGCGAGAGCGGAACCGAGCTGGGCGAGACGGCCGGGCTGGGATGTCACGCGGACCTCCTGCAAGAGCTGGGAATCGGCCAGCTTGATCTAGCACGAAGAAGTCCTTGTGGCACGCATATTCACCGGATCGCCGAACGACGTGAGCAGATCGGGGCAATCTACTGCTACAACTCCCGGCGCAGGCCCCTCGTGATACCGGCGGCGACCGTGGTGGCCAGGATCCAGCCCGAGGCGATGAGCACCACGGTGATCCACTGGGAATTGCCGTGCGCCTGCCACATCAAGTCATGGCCGAGGTTGACGATCGGCATCAATTGGTCCACTGTGTACAGAAATGGGTTCCACACCGGGTGGTCTTCCGAGTTGATCGGGGTCAGCGGGTGGTAGCTGAACCAGGTGGTGCCCGCCGCGGTCAACAGCATCAGCCAGATCAGCGCGCGCAGCGGGCGAAACCCGTAGCTCACCGTGATCAACTGCAGAAAGCTCCACAGCCGCACCGGTAACCGGAACATCGGGCGGCTGGCCGCCGCGATCGCCTGGTAACGGCGCCGCTGCTTCTCGATCAGCACCGTCACCGCGTGTTCCTCGTTGCCGTTGGCGCGGAACACCCGCGCCAGCTGGTCGTACGGCCCCGGTTGGTACCGGCCCGCCGAATTCGCCCGCAGCCAGCTGAGCCGCTCCAGCACCGCGGCGCGATCGGTCAGCTCGATGGTTTCGGTGAAGCTGTCGTAGGTGAAGTCCTCGACGTCGACCCCGCCGGATGCCTCCCACAGAGCCGAGTTGTCCGCGAGCAGCTCGCACTGCGCCTGCCGGAGCATGATCCGCCCCTGCGGCGCGGCCCCCGGCACCAACGTAAGTTCCTGGGCGACCAGACCGAACGCGTTGATCGCATTGCGGCTGGAGCCGTCGCCGAGCCGGCAGCCCCAGAAGTTCGCCTGCCGCCCGATCTCGGCGCGCCGCAACTGCACCTCGCCTTCCGCGAGGAACGGCCTGCTGCCCGACGCGCACACCAGGTCGCGCGCGATGCGGGCCGCGCGTAAGTCCACAGAGGACTTATAGGCCATCCGGTGACGGTGCCACGCGGGCTTGATCAGGTGCGCCGAGCGCAGATCGACGTTGGCGCCGATCTGGGCGCCCTGCAGCTGCACCGAACCGACGACATCGGCATCCCGGCAGTCCAGATTGCTGCCGACCACGATCCGGCTGGCCTGCAGCACATCGGTGCGCGGGCCGGTCAGCTTCGCCCGGTTCAGCTGGAAGCTGCCGTGCACCCGGACGTCGACCACGCGCACCTGACCGCGCAGGTCGACCCGAGTCGCCTCCAGGTTGCCCAGGATCTCGGTGCCGTCGAGGTGCACCGCGCGCAGTGGTTGCTCGACCGATGCCTTGGCGGACCTTGACCAGCTCAGGTCGATGTGCGCGCCGGACATCCGCAGATCGCCGCCGATCTGCGCGCTGACCATCCGGATCGTGCCGCCGCTGCGGAATCCCTGGTCGATCTGCACGTCGCCGCGGATGTCGCCGCGGTCGGCGACCAGGGTGCTGGTCGGATCGTCGTACTGGGACTCGCCGCGTCGCGGCGGAGCGACGCCGGGCTCCAGTATCGCGTCCCGCAGCCGCAGGTCACCGGCAATGTGCGCGCTGGGCAGGAAGAGCAACCCGGCGACGGTGAACGGCGTCCGGGTGAGCGGGTCAACGTCGCAGCGGAAACTGCCGCCGATCTGGATTCCGTTGGCGTTCAATGCATACCGGCCGCGGTTGCGCAGGGCCGCGCCGGAGAAAGTAACGTTGCCGCCGACCTTCGCACCGGGAATGCGGATCTCGCCGGACACCTGCAGCCGAAGTCCAAGCAGCGCGCCGGAAACCGACAGGCGGTCTGCGTAGATGGCCCGGTGGCCCGGATTACGCAGCTCGCTGTCGTTGAGCAGCAGGGATCCGCCGAGCCGGGCGTCGGCGAGGTCGACGATGCCGCCGATGCTGGTGCAGCTGCGCAGCACGGTGTCGTTGCTGGTGTTGAGGTTCCGCGCGTTGATGCCGGGGAACCGGCAACGCCAGAGCACTAGGCCCGCGATGTTGGCCTGCCGCAGGTCGGGCGCGTGCTCGAACCGGCAGCGGACGAACTCAAGCAGGTAAGGCAGATCGGTGGCGCGCAGGTCCAGGGTGCCGGTGACCACCGCGTCCTCGATCGCGATGACCTGCTGCTGGCCGCCGCTGCGCCGGGCGAACGGCCGCCAACCGGGCTCCTCCAGCGACTCGACCAGGCGGCGGGCGAGGTATTCGCCGCGGATCTCGCGGTCGTGGTGGTGGCGCTCGGCGTGCACGTCCAGCGGCGGACCGGCGTCCTGGAGCGAACGGTCCGCTCTGCCCTGCCTGAGAAGTTCCTCGAATCGCTGCTCAGCAGCGGTCACGGGACCGTTGTTGTCCCACGGCTTGACCGGCACTCTCGCCCCCGAACTCGTCCAACCCGATGATCCACACGCAAGGTAGTCGATCAACTACCTTTGGAACTCTGACGTGTGAAATCAATCCGTGGTTGCGACCCGTTCCGCAGTACACCGAGATGGCCTATACCGGCGCCGTTCCACGTGAAACCTGGGAGATTTCAAGGGAAATCAACCCGCCTGGGGTTTCGGGGTTATGCGGTGGCTGTTGCCCAGGCGTGGTGGACTTGGAGGGTTTCTTGTGGGGTTGGTGGTCGGGGTGGTGTGGGTCGAAATTGTTCGGCGATGAGGACTCGTCGGAGTTTGATGAGCATGTCTTGGTAGGAGGGTTCGGTTTTGGTGGTGTACCAGGGTGCGGTGCGGCGCCGGTCGGTGACGTCGGTGGGGTCGTGTCCTGCTAGGGCGTACCAGAGGTAGACCAGGCTGTAGCAGACGAGTCCGAAGGGCACGGTGCGTTCCACGGCGTGGGGGGTGCGGTTGCGGGCCTGACCGGCACCGAGGTCGTGTTTGGCTTGGTGGAAGGTGACTTCGATGGCCCAGCGGGCTGCGTAGCGTTCGATGATCTGCTCGGCGGGGGTGTCGAGGTCGGTGGTGATCAATGCCAGGTCCCAGGCGCGTCCGTCGCGGCGGGGCCGGCCGTCGTGGACGAGGATGACGCGCGCGTGCTGGCGCAGCAGGATGTGCGGCCACAGGCAGCGGTGTTCCAGCAGGCGGGTGGTCTCGGTGCGGCCGTAGCGGGTCACCGTGACCGTGCGCCAGTGCTGGTGTTCGGCGATCTCGGCGAGGGTGGTCTTGGGGCCTTTGTAGCGGGGCCGGCCGACCACACCCGGGAGGGGTTCGTGGATCTCGTGCAGGGCCGCGTTCGATCTCGGCCGGGTGGTCAAGCTCAGGTGTGCGGGCAGCCCGCGCCAGTGGCGGGTGCCGTAGAAAGCGTCAGCGACGACATGAAACCGGCGCCCGGGTAACCGGGCGGCGAGTAGCTCGATCAACTCACGAGCCTGCTGCGGTTTCGGCGTCCCGCCCGGGCGCCACAGCCGCGCCAGCACGGGCAGGCACACCGGCCTGCGGCTCCATGAGGGGTGCAGGACAAGGCCGGCCACGACCCAGCAATGCCCCCAGCCGGTGGTCTTGACCGGGCTGGGACTGGTGGGGTCGTGATGCCAGGCGGCAGCGTGGATCTTGCGGCCCGACCGGCGAAACAGCGTGTCGTCCACCGCTATCTCGATCACCGCATCGGTATCCAGCAGCCGGTCGACGAGCAGGGCGGCCAGCGTCAGCCCCAGCCGGTCGGCCGACCAGCGGGCCTCGGCGAAAAACCGGTGCGCCCAGTCATGGTGACGCCGCCCGGCCATCCCGGCCGCGGTGAGCATCCCGCACACCGTGCCACGCCCGGTCTGCGTGATCAACCCCGCCACCAGCATGGTGAAGGTCTGAAACGACGGAGCGGTGAAACAGCCCCGGAACGCCTCCACCACAACGGCCAGCGAGGCAGGTAAGGTCACGGGCTGGAGCATCGGCGGCACTCTCTTCTCGGAGACGTGGTAGGAACCGCCGATGCTCCTTTCATGATCACCTCAAGTCACGCCGCCACACCGACCACCACCCCAAAAAACCCGAAACCCTAGAACCCGCCGATTTACCCTGAAATGGCCTCACTCCGGAGCGGGATGGGCGTGGGTGGGATCGAGGACGCGGGCGAGGAAGGTGCGGGTGCGCTCCTCCCTCGGCGCCCCGATGACCTCCGCGGGCGCGCCCTGCTCGACGATCCTGCCGTCGTCCATGAACAGCACCCGGTCGGCCACCTCCCGGGCGAACTGCATTTCGTGGGTGACCACGAGCATCGTCATGCCGTCGTCGGCGAGTTCCCGCATCACGCCCAGCACGTCGCCGACAAGCTCCGGGTCCAGCGCCGAAGTCGGCTCGTCGAACAACATCACCCTCGGGTTCATCGACAGCGCCCGCGCGATCGCGACCCGCTGCTGCTGACCACCGGAGAGCTGGGCCGGCAGCGCGTCGGCCTTCTCCGACAACCCGACCCGCGCCAGGTTCTCCCACGCGATCTTCTCGGCGGCTGCCTTGTCCCGACCCAGCACCTTGCGCTGCGCCACCGTCAGGTTGTCCAGCACGTGCAGGTGCGCGAAAAGGTTGAACTGCTGGAAGACCATGCCGATGTGGCGACGGGCGCCGTCGAGGTCGGTGTCCGGGCCGGTGAGGTCGGTACCGTCCACCACGACCTTGCCCGCGCTCGGCTCCTCCAGCAGGTTCACGCAGCGCAGCAGGGTGGACTTGCCGGACCCGGACGGGCCGATGACGCATACCACCTCGCCGCGGTTGACCTCCAGGTCGATGCCGCGCAGCACCTCCAGCGAGCCGAACGACTTGTCCAGCCCGGAAATCTCGATCATCACGTCGCTCATGCCGCCGCGCCTCCTTGTCCGCCCTTGGCCCGCACGCCGCCGCCGTACTTGCGCTCCAGCAGGTCGGAAACCCGGGAGAGCGGGATCGTGATGATCAGGTAGCAGAGCCCGGCGACCAGCAGCGGCGTCAGCGACGCGTACTCGTTCAGCGCCGCCCGGCCGAACTTGGCCAGCTCGTACTGGTTGCCGGCCAGGCCGAGCAGGTAGATCAGCGAGGAGTCCTTGGTGAGCAGGATCAGCTCGTTGGTCAGCGGCGGCAGGATGATCCGGAACGCCTGCGGCATCACCACGGTGATCATGGTGCGGGTCGGCGACATGCCCAGCGACCGGGCCGCCTCGATCTGACCGCGCGGCACGGCTTGCACGCCCGCCCGGATCGTCTCGGCCATGTAGGCCGCCCCGACGAGGCCGAGCGCGAGCATCGCGGTGGAGTAGATGTCGAACCGCAGCTGGAAGGCGATCGGCACGCCGAAGCCCAGCGCGATGAACACCAGCAGCGCGGGCAGGCCGCGGAACAGTTCGATGTAGCCGGTGGCGATCCACCGGTACGGGGCGACCGGTGACATCTTCATCAGCGCCAGCAGGATGCCCAGCCCGAGGCCGAAGCCAAAGCCCAGGGCGGTGTAGATGATGGTGTTCACCAGCGCCGTGGTGATCACCTCGGGGAACTGCGCGGCGGCCACGTCGATGTTGAAGAACGCGCGCGCGATCGAGCCCCAGTCCGCGACCACTGCCGCGACCAGGATGACCACGACCAGCACGCCGTACTGGATGCCGCGGTTCAACCTGGCGCGCTGTCGCCGACCCAGCCCCGACTTGGGCCGCTCGGTATCGGTTGTCATGGAGTCTCCTGATCAGTGTCCGGGGCCGGCGGTGGAGCACCCGCCGGCCCCGTTGTTGGCAACTGGAGCGCTAAGCCCCGCAGGGCGTCACTGCGGCTTCTTGCCGAACCACTTCTCGTAGATCTTGCCGTACTCGCCGTTCTCTTTGATCTTCTTCAGCGAGGCGTTGACCTGGTCCTTCAGCGCCGTGTTGCCCTTCGCCACGCCGATGCCGTAATGGTCACCGGTGGTGAATTCCGCGGTGATCGCCACCTCGGGGTTGTTCTTGACGTAGTCGGCTAGCACGCTGTTGTCGTTGATCGCCGCGGCGACCTGGCCGGTCTGCACCGCGGTCACCGACAGCGGCAGGTCCTCGAACTGCACGACCTCGTAGCCGTTGGCCGCCTTGTTGTCGTTCGCGTACTGCTCACCGGTGGTCGACAGCTGCACGCCGAGCGTCTTGCCGTGCAGGTCCGCCAGGCCCCGGATGTTCGACTCTTTCTTGGCCAACAGCGCCTGGGTGGCCTCGAAGTACGGGTCGGAGAAGTCGAAGTTCTCCGCCCGGGTGGGCGTGATGCTCATGGCGGCGGCGGCCACGTCGCAGCGCCGGGTGTTGAGGTCCTCACCGGACTGAATGCCCTCGAACGGGGTGTCCACGATCTTCCGCTGCAGGCCCATGTCCTTGGCGATCGAGTCGATCAGATCGACGTCGAAACCGACGACGTTGCCCTGGTCGTGGAACTCGAAGGGCTTGTAGTCCATGTGCGTGCAGGTGGTGAGGTGTCCGGCCTCGATCACCGGGGCACCGCCATTCGCCGTGCCACCGCCGCCGGTGGTGGACTCGGCGCAACCCGCCGCCGCAGCGGTGGCCAAGGCGAGAGCGGGCAGCAGAGCCTTCGCTCGTAGTGTTCTGCGACGCGCCACGATGTCACTCCTAGTAGGCAAGAACGTGCGTGCTCGAATAGTGTCACTCGTTCAGGTGTTATCCCAATGCCGAATATTGCGAATCCATCAAGTTTTCTGGTCGGGCCCGGACGCAGACCGGACGGTAATCGGAAACCTGGCAGGGCAACACCTGGACCACGAAAGGAATTGCGCCGAACCTCCCCTGTTCGTGCGGGTTGTTGCCCGCGGTTGCCGGATGGCCTCAGTCTCAGGTGGTATGTGCCACTGGTCAACAGGGAGCCTCCGGTGCGCGCCGAAGCGCGGTTTCGCGCCTTCTTCGGACGATCACCGCTGGTACACGGAACCGGCCGGGGGTGGGTCACTTTGTCGAGAAATCGCCACTAGCCCATCCGGCGGTTGAGCGAGTCCTTCGATGGCTCTATCCCAACCTCTGCAACGGCGGCTTCGCGCACTGCCATTCGGCGGTCCCTACCGAGAGTCGCGGTAATCAGTGCGCGGAGTCCAAAGCTTCTCTGGCTTTCCGGCTTCTCTCGCTTTCCGGCTTCTCTGGCTTTTCCTGGCTTCTCGATATCCGGAGTACCGGGGTCGGTCGAGGTTCCGTCCGCGCCGCTGGCCGAACCCGAACCACTCGGGGCCTCGGCGGCGCCTCCCGAATTCGTGCTGCCGACCTTGGAACCGACGGCAGTGTCGCCACCGGCATCGCGGCTGGCGGGCTGGGGCTCGGGTAGCGGCGCGATGTCGGCGAAGGCCGGCGAAACAGGGCCCCTCCCGGTGCTTCGGGAAGAGGCCCTGTTTCGTCGTCAGCCGGGCGCCGGGGCAGGTGGCGGTGGAGGCGGAGGTGGCGCGCCGCAGTGGATGATCGGCTGCGGGTCGTACACCGTCCGCTGGTTCTCGGTCTTCACCCGGCCGCTGGACAGGTCCCGGATGGTCCGGGTGTCGGTGACCGTGAAGCCCGGCGCGCCCTTGCTCGGGCTGCACGGTCCGCCCGGCGGCACCACCGTCTCGTGCGGCGGCGTCGGGTTAAGCCGCTCACCGGTCTGCGAGGTCACGTCGAACTGCTTGGTGCCCCAGAACGTCACCGTGATCGACGACGGCGTCCAGCGCGTGGTGATCATGATGCCGCTCTTGGCGACATTCTTGAACTTGACATCGATGACGCTGGCGCCGCTCGGGCTCTGGAACACCGTTGCCTCGCGGCCTGCCGGGTAACGGCTGATGTAGTAGCTGTGCGCCTTGTGCTCGACGTTCTGCATGCCCGCGAAGTACGAGGCGTTGTACAGCGTCGTGGCGAACTGCGAGATGCCGCCGCCGACGGCGCGCGCCGGTCGACCGTCCTCGATGATCCCCGATTCGACGTAGCCCTGCGCGGTGCCGCGGGGCCCGGTGTGGCCGTTGAGGCTGAAAGTCTCGCCCGGCTTGATGATCGCGCCGTTGACCTGCTCGGCGGTCCGCCGGATGTTCACCCCGGATGCGGGCTCGAATCCGCTGGTGGTGAACTCGCCGACCACCTCGCGGATGCCCAGTTGGTTGGCCTGCTCGGTGGAGAACCGGGCCGGCTGATGCACGTAGATCGCCTGCACGGTGCGGTCCTGCGGCTTGCGGAACACCTCCATGATCCGCTCGAAGCTCTTGTTCCAGTCGACGCCGATGCCATCGGTCGACGGCCGGACCACCGGGGCCGCACCCTCCAGCACGATCTCGGCGTCCTTGCCGATCTTGATCGTGTCGCCCAATTGCGGTTCGACGCTGCGGATCGCGGTCGGCAGGTCCAGACCGGCCTTCAACCCACCGGCACCGTCGGGCTCGAACCGCAGCGACGCCGCGATCGCCTCCGGCGCGAAGGTCGCGTTCTTGCCCGCGCCGAGCACCGTCACCGGCGCGGACACCGCGGGCTGCGCGACCTCGCGCAGCGCCTGCTGCACGCCTTCGCGGGTCGTGCTGACCGGCTGCTCGGCATGGGGAACCTGGATGGCGACGTCGTCGGCCCAGTGGGTGAGCACCTCGTCGGCGGTCCGCTGCACGTCGATGGTCTGGCCGGTCAGCGGGTCGACCGCGACCGGTGTCGCGCCTTCGAAGCGGATGGTGCCCTCGGCCGGGGCCCGGTCCAGCTGCGGCCGGAGCTGCTCCAACGCCTGCACCAGCTGCTCCCGGTCGCCGTGGCTGACCGGGGCGACCTCGTGCGTCCCGAACAGCGAAGCGATTCTGGTGAACGGATTCAGCGGCTGACTGCCCGCCTGCTCCACGGTCGCCGTCCAGTCCATCTGCAAACCGACCTGCGCCGGGTTGATCGTGGCGGTGCGATCATCGACCCGCAGTTCGACGGGCTCGTTCAGGCCGGGTTCGAGCTTGTCCCGCAGCAGCCCTTCGGCGGCGGCCGTGTCGAGGCCCCCGATGTCGACGCCGGCCACCACCGTGCCGCGCGGCACCTGGCCGCTGGTGAAGATCAGGTCGCCGACGTAGAGCAGCGCCAGCAGGCCGGCTGCGGCACCGGCCACTACACCGGCCCGGATCAGGCCACGCTGCTTCTTGTCGGCCGCGGACTGCGGCGGGATGACCCCGGACCAGCTCGTCGGTTCGTCGGTGACCCGCGGGATAGCCTGGGTCTCGCCGATGGAGAAGTCGGAGAAGTCCGAGGCGACGGCGGAGATCTGCGCGGTGCGCTCGGCATCGGACTCCGGCTCGGACTGCGGCGGCTCGGACGACCTAAGGGAGACCGACAGGTTCGGCCTCGTGCGCTCCTCGAAGTCGGCATTCACCGGTGGGATCTGGGTGGTCCGCTCGACGCTGCTCTCCGGCTGGACACCGTCGGCAGGACGCTCCCGATCGGTGCGGAACCGCTCGGTCGACGGCTCCGCACCGCTTCGATGATCGTGGTTTTCCGGCACCGCTTCCCCTTCTCATGTCGGTCCTGCGGTGGGGCGCGTGAAGATATCAGGCCGGCGAGGCACGGCCGCTGCACGACGACGAACACCCTCGCACGCTCGGCGGACCGACCGACTGGCCGGGTCCGCTGCCCGACTGGGGGTTTACCGGCTACAGGTACAGCCCAGTGCCCTGCTCGGTGCGCTCGCTGGCCACGGCGTGCAGGTCCCGCTCCCGCATCACCAGGTAGGCCTGGCCCTGGACCTCGACCTCGAACTGCTCGTCGGGGTTGAACAGCACCTGGTCGCCGACCTTCACCGTACGCACGTGACTGCCCACGCCGAAGACCTCGCCCCACAGCAGCCGCTTGGCCACCTGGGCGGTCGCCGGAATCACGATGCCGCCGCTGCTGCGGCGTTCTCCGGACTCCGGAGAGATGCGCACCATGACCCGGTCGTGCAGCATCTGGATTTCGAGCTTGGCATCGGTCACCCGAAAAGTTTACTTGCCGCCACCGGGCGACCAACCGCCCAGGGCATGTGTTGTTGCGCGACTTTCCCGCCAGGCCACCGCGAATCCGCCTGCACGGCTCCCTCGCGAGGACGTAACCGCTGCTCAGGCGCCCGTGACCACTGCGGCTCGCGATAGCACCCCGCCGCGCTCACAGGAATTAGCGCGAAACCCGCCGGTGACGCGGCGTTTCGGCGTGGCCTGCCGCGACCCATGCGGTGAAAGCGTTTCGAATTCGGTCGGGGCTGGAACCGCATTTTCTGGAGTGAGCACTACCGGGCGCGGGTGAAGGTCTTCGTCCGCGCCGAGGCGGCCTGAGCTCCGGTGATGCGGGCGTGTCTTCGCCGGGCCGTGCGCCGAGCACCGCTAATCAGTGACGGTTGCGGTCCATGACGTAGTAGGTGGTGGCCGCCAGGGTGGGGACGAGGGTTCCGATGATGACGATGATGGCTTGCATCTGCGACTCCGCTTCGGGCAACGACGGGTCGCCGCCGCATCCGGGAATAAACCCGGGAGCGACGGGTTGTGAGCTTTGCGTGGGCGATATGCCCAAAACCGGCAGACGCGCCGGAATTGGAAAGCCCCGCGATGCTGCCAGGTCGGGGGTCCGACAGCACCGCGGGGTCATCCTGCATATCGACGGCCAACGGCTTCTCGTTACACGCCCATCGACATGTGTCTTAGGTCACCTTGGATCCGACCGGAATCAGCGACGGTTTGGGCGCATCGGTATCTATACGGATACCTAGCAATTGAGCTAGACGCCGCTAGAAGCAAGTAGCAAAGGCCTCGACAGCTCGGGAAGGTAGCCGGGCAAATGCCCGATGAGCTGCTGCGATCGCCGGAACACACGCCAAGCGACGACCTCTTTGAAGGGTTGCCGGTGCTCGAACCCGCAGCCGTGCGCAACTCGATCTTGCGGACGGCTGTCGGTGCCGTCGTAATGCCGCTCCACGTCCGCCAAGCACCATCTAGGCCGCTGCCGCAGACCGCTGCACGGACGGTCACTTCGTCTTGCTCGCCGTCAATGTCCCCCGGCTCCGCCAACCGCCTCCCCCTGGCTTATTCCTGCGTGAGCAGATAGCGCCCGAAATGCGGCACGGTGAACGCGATCAGGCCACGCTCGCCCGAGTACACCAGGCCCTTCTTGATCAGGCTGTCCCGCGCCGGAGACAGCGAGGAGGGGCGTCGCTCCAGGTACTCCGCGATGGATGCCGTCGGCGCGGGCTCGTCGCGGCCTTCAACGAGTTCCGCCATTGCTCGCAAGTACTCACGCTCGGCGGGCGTGGCCCGTTCGTAGCGAGACCCGAAGAAGCCGACAGCGAGTTCACTCTCCGCCTCCGGGGCGGCCAGCCGCACGTCTTCGTCGCTGATCTCCGCGCGCACCGCCGCATCCCAGGTCGCCTTGCCGTACGCCTGCACGAAATACGGGTAGCCGCCGGAGATCGTGAACAGCGCGTCCAGGGCGTCCGAGGTGATCGCGGCGTCCTCGCGCTCGATGGGGGCGACGACGGCACGGTCGGCGTCCGAGCGGTCCAGGCGGTCTATCCGCACGTAGCGGAACAGCCGCTCGGAATAGGACTTGCTCGCCGAAAGCAGCGCGGGCAGGTGCGGCAGCCCGGCTCCGACGACCACCAGCGGCGCGCCGGATTGGGACAGCTCGTGGCAGGCCGCGCACAACGCCGAAACGTCTGCGGGCTGGACGTCCTGCATCTCGTCGATCAGCAGCGCGATGCCGGTGCCGACGTCCGCGGCGAGCTCGGCGACCTCGGTGAACAGCTCCACCAGGTCGATCTCGATGTCTCCGGAGTCGGCCCGGCCCTGGGCGGCAGGCACGTCGATGCCCGGTTGCCAGCGGTCCCGCAGCTTCGCACCGTCCGGATTGGCCTTCAGCGCGAACGCCTTCAAAACGGCGAGGACTTCCTCGACACGGTCCGGCGCGCGGTGCCGGACGGCGAGGTCGCGGATCGCGCGGTGCAGCGCCGCGGACAGCGGACGGCGCAATCCGGCCTCCGGGCGGGCCTCCACCTTGCCCGCGCCCCAGCCGCGCCGGACCGCCATTGACCGCAGCTCGGCGAGCAGCACCGTCTTGCCGACGCCGCGCAGTCCGGCGAGCACCAGGCTGCGTTCCGGGCGGCCGCGAGCGACTCGTTCCAGCACGACTTCGAAGGCGTCTACCTCGCGATCCCGGCCGGCCAGTTCGGGCGGCCGCTGTCCGGCACCGGGGGCGAAGGGATTGCGGACCGGGTCCATTCCTCGGACTGTATCCAGTCGTCTAGCGCTGATTCGATATTCCGCGAGAAACCGCGATGGGCGTGTTCCCGTCCCGGCACCGAAGTCGGCGGTGTGGCCGGGCACCGGTCAGCGCTGCCCGAATCCCGTCGGACGGCACGCATGTCCACGACTAACGGCATTCGTGCTTATTCACCCATCTAGCGAAATTGCTATACAGGGCGATTCTTTCGGATGCGGCGACGTTCGAACCGGTCGATGCCGAGACGCGTTTACCTCTGCGCGGCGGCGGTGCTCGACGGGCTGCGGCGGAGGGCGAGTCAGACCCCGAATTCGCTTGAAGTTGGGATCTTTCTTGGCGTCAGCGTTCGAGGATGGCCGTGATGCCTTGGCCGCCCGCCGCACAGATGGAGATCAGGCCCCGGCCGGAGCCCTTCTCCGCGAGCAGTTTCGCCAGGGTCGCCACGATGCGGCCGCCCGTCGCCGCGAAGGGGTGCCCGGCGGCCAGGGACGAACCGTTGACGTTGAGCTTCGCCGGGTCGATCTCGCCCAGCGGTTGGTCCCGGCCGAGGCGGTCCTTGCAGAACTCCGGGTCCTGCCAGGCCTTCAGGGTCGCCAGCACCTGCGAGGCGAACGCCTCGTGCACCTCGTAGAAGTGGAAGTCGCCCAGTTCCAAGCCTGCCCGGTCGAGCAGCTTCGGCACCGCATAGGCCGGAGCCATCAGCAGGCCGTCTTCGCCGCTGACGTAGTCGACCGCGCCGGACACCACGTCACCGAGATAGGCCAGCACCGGGAGCCGACGCTGCTCGGCCCACTCCTCGCTGGCCAGCAGCACGGTCGATGCACCGTCGGTCAGCGGCGTCGAGTTGCCCGCCGTCATGGTGGCGCCCTCGCCGCGGCCGAACACCGGCTTGAGCTTGGCGAGTTTGTCCGCCGAGCTGTCCGCCCGCAGGTTCTGGTCCCGGGCCTGGCCGAGGAACGACGTCATCAGGTCGTCGAAGAAGCCCCGGTCGTAAGCGGCGGCGAGCCGCTGGTGGCTGCGCGCGGCCAGCTCGTCCTGCGCCTCGCGGCTGATCTCCCAGGCCAGCGCGGTCTTCGCCGCGTGCTCGCCCATCGACAGCCCGGTGCGCGGTTCGGCGTTGCGCGGGATCTCCGGCACGAGGTGCTGCGGCCGGATACCGGTCAGCGCCTTCAACCGCCCGGCCGCGGACTTGGCGTGGTTTGCCCGCAGCAGGACGCGGCGCAGGTCGTCGTTGAGGGCGATCGGCGCGTCGCTGGCCGAGTCCACCCCGCCGGCGATGCCGGCGTCGAGCTGGCCGAGGGCGATCTTGTTCGCCACCGACACGACGCTCTCCAACCCGGTCGCGCAGGCCATCTGCACGTCGTGAGCGGGGGTGCGGGGGTCGAGCCGGGAGCCCAGCACCGTCTCGCGGGCAAGGTTGAAATCGCGGCTGTGCTTCAGCACCGCCCCGGCGACGAACTCGCCGAGCAGCTCGCCCTGTAGCCCGAACCGCGCGATCAGCCCGTCCAGGGCCGCGGTGAGCATGTCCCGATTGGAAGCGCGGGCGTAGGGGCCACCGGACCGGGCGAACGGAATCCGGTTGCCGCCGATGATCGCTACTCGGCGAACGGTGCCCATTGCCTGACTCCCTCCCTCTGGCAACCCAACCTACCCGCCGGTAGGTTGGGCGTCGAGCGACAGTCGAACTTCGCGTCCAGTCTCGCGGGAGTGTCCAATGGCCGACCGGTACCAGCAGTTCACCCTGTCCCCGATCGGGCGGCAAGTCGTCAAGCGGCTCGGCCTGCCCGCGCCGACCCCGCTGCGCCGCTACCGACCCGGCGATCCCCTGGTCAGCGGCCCGCTACTGGTCGGCACCGCCGCCGGCGCCCAGCTCGGCGACGCGATCGCGGCCCTCCTCCAGAACGTCCGGGCCCAGGTCCACCGCGCACCCGTCGAAGGCGAGCGCTACTCGGCGCTGATCTTCGACGCGACCGGCATCGCCAGCAGCTCACAACTGCGCGAACTTTATGAGTTCTTCGGCCCGGCGATCCGGCAGACCGACCGCTGCGGCCGGGTGATCGTGCTCGGCACCCCGCCCGAAACGCATCACGATCCGCACGCGCGCACCGCGCAACGCGCGCTCGAAGGATTCGTCCGCACTGCGGGCAAGGAGCTCAAGCGCGGCGCGACCGCGCAGCTGGTCTACGTTGCCGAAGGTGCCGAGAACGCGCTCGACTCGACGCTGCGGTTCCTGCTCTCGGCCAAGTCCGCGTATGTCTCCGGGCAGGTGATCCGGATCAGCCCGGCCGAGGCATCCGGCGGAATCGCAGCCGTCGACTGGAAACGCCCGCTGCGCGACAAGATCGCCCTGGTGACCGGCGCGGCGCGAGGCATCGGCGAGGCGATCGCGGAGACCCTCGCGCGTGACGGCGCGCACGTGGTGTGCCTGGACGTTCCCGCGCAGGGCGGCGATCTGGCCAAGGTCGCCAACCGCATCGGCGGCTCGACATTGCAGCTGGACATCACCGCCGAAAACGCTGCTGAGCGCATCGCCGAGCACTTCGCGCAACGCCACGACGGCCTCGACATCGTGGTGCACAACGCGGGCATCACCCGCGACAAGACGATCGGCCGGATGACCTCGCAGCAGTGGGACGCGGTGCTCGCGGTGAACCTGACGGCGCAGGAACGGATCGACGAACTCCTACTCAAGTCCGGCTCCCCGCTGCGGCCAGGTGGGCGGATCATCGGTGTCGCCTCGATCAGCGGCATAGCCGGCAACGTCGGGCAGGCCAACTACGCGACGTCCAAGGCCGGGGTGATCGGGCACGTGCAGTCGGTCGCCGGAATCGCGGCGACATGCGGCGCCACGATCAACGCGGTCGCGCCGGGCTTCATCGAAACGAAGATGACCGCGGCCGTTCCGCTGTTCGTACGCGAAGCGGGGCGGCGGATGAACAGCATGTCCCAAGGCGGCCTGCCGGTGGACGTCGCGGAGACCGTCGCCTGGTACGCCAACCCGGCATCGGCCGGGGTGAACGGCAACGTGGTGCGGGTCTGCGGACAGAGCATGCTCGGCGCCTGACCGGTCGTGTGCACTCACACCTCCCCGACGGAACGGAACTTGCGATGCCGGAAGTGACCACCGCGCCGAAGCTCTCCGCGCTGTACCTCAAGGCGGTCGCAACCGGGCCGAGCCGACGCGGCGACCGGTTGCCGGACACCGAGTACCTGCGGCGCGACATCGAAATCGACCACGACCAACTCGCGGAGTACAACCGGGTGTGCGGTTTCGGATTACGCGACGAGTTGCCGATCACCTACCCGCACGTGCTGGCCTTCGGCCTCTCGATGCGGCTGATGACCGACCCGGGTTTCCCGTTCCCGCTGGTCGGCCTGGTGCACGTGGTCAACACGATTCGTCAGGAGCGCCCGCTGCTGGTGACCGACACGCTGACGCAGCGGGTTCGGATGGCCAACCTGCGCCCGCACCCGAAGGGGCGGCAATTCGACGTCATCACCGAGACCAGCGTGGGCGACGAGGTGGTGTGGCGGGAGGTCAGCACCTATCTGCGACGCGGCGGGGCGTCCGGGAAGGCGGAGCGGCGGGCCGATGCCGCCGGGGAGCCGACGGCGACGTGGCGGGTACCTGGGGACACCGGGCGGCGGTACGCGGCGGTGTCCGGGGATCGCAACCCGATCCACCTGCACCCCTTGGCGGCCAAGGCGTTCGGGTTCTCGCGGGCGATCGCGCACGGCATGTGGTCGAAGGCCCGCTGCCTGGCGGCGTTCGCGGAGCGGCTGCCGGAGGCGTACGCGGTGGACGTCGCGTTCCGGAAGCCGCTGCTGCTGCCGTCCACTGTCGACTTCGCGACGCGCCCGTGGGACACCGGCCGGGTCTTCGCCCTGCGCGCCCGCTGCGGCAAACCCCACCTGCTGGGCTCCGTGCGCTGGTGACTCAGCGATTTCAATTTGGAAATCAACGTGCCGGTTTCCGTGGAAATCGCCCACTCACGAGCCGGGGGTCCAGGAGCGGCCTTCGACGAGGTCGCCGAAGCCCATCCAGACCATGTTCATCAGGCGCATCGCCATCCCGTCGGCGGTGTGCGCGGGGTGGTGGAACCACCACTCCACCAGCGCCTCACCGGCCCCGACCAGCGCCGCCGCGAACGGCTCGGTCTGCTCTGGCTGCATGGGCTGTGCCGAACCCTCGGTCGCCTGCGCCAGCAGTACGGCGATCACGGCCGTCGCCCGCTCTTGCGATTCCGCCAGCTCCGTGACGAACGGCTCGCCCTGCACGTTGGCCTGCCGGTGCAATACTGCCCAGCCTGCCTGATTGCGCTGCACGTACTCGAAGAACACCCGCAGGCCGCGCCACAACTGCTCGGCCGGGCTCAGCCCGGTTTCCACCGCGACGCTGATCGCTTCGATCAAGCGGGTGGCCTCCCGCCGGATGCAGGCCACGAACAGTTCATCCTTAGCACCCAGGTAGGCGTAGAGCATCGGCTTTGAGATGCCCGCGACCTCCGAGATCTCGTCCATCGATGCGGTGTGGAAACCCCGGGTGCCGAACACCTCGACCGCAGCGTCCAGGATCTGCCGCTCGCGAACCGCCCTTGGCAGGCGCCGCGACCGGGGGCGGCCGTTGTCCTGAGGATCGACCATTTCACCTCTTACGCTGGTCTTTTCGGGTCAGGCTAGATCAGATCCCGGCGGTTCTGCCTGCTTGGCTTCAAACCTACTCAAAAGTAGATTTACTCGTGAGTAGGTGATGGCGGATTCACCGAAAACGTCGTCAAGAAGGCACGCCCCAAGATCGGCGCCAAGACGCAACGGCACGGATTCGGCCGGTGTGCACGCCAGCGTCCGCGAGCTAGACAAGCCCCCAACCCGTCACTACTGCTGACCGCGTTGAGGCTCGCCCATTCGTCTGGAATGCCGTGCCCTAGTTCACTCGGATGGGGGGGCAACCAAACCAGCCCATCCGGCGATACATGGATCGCTGGTCCGACCAAGCCACAACCGAAAAACGGAGTAGCCATGACAACGCAGCAGCCCATCTACCAGCCAGCATCCCCGCCCAAACGCGGCGCAGGGCTGGCCATCACTGGGCTCGTGCTCGGCCTATGTGCCCTGTTGTTCAGCCTGATTCCCCTTATCGGCGTCATCGCGTGGGTACTCGCCCCGCTCGGCCTGATCTTCGGGATCATCGGGCTGCGCGCCCACAAGGGCATGGCGATCACCGGTATCGCCACCAGCACAGTCGCCCTGATCATCTGCGTCGCATGGCTCGGCTCGCTCGCGTCGTCGGTGTCGGAACTCCCTAAGCCGCCCGCAGCTCCGGCAGGAGAGTCCGCACCAGCAGGCATTCCTGGCGTGGCCGATGGAAACGCCCTCGCCGACGTCAAGGTCACTTCGTGCAAGGTCGACTCCAACCGGTACTTCCCGAGCGTCAAGGCGCAGGTGGAGATCGTCAACAGCAGCAAGGACCTGGCTTCCTACACCGCCACCGTCGCCGCGGACGCCGCCGACGGCTCCCGACTCGGTGAAGGCCCGGTGTTCTCGTCGAAGCTCCAGCCCGGCCAGAAAACCACTCAAGAAACCGTGATCATGCTCAACGACAAGCAGTCCGGCAACGTGACGTGCTCGGTGGTGTCGGCGAACCGACTGCCGTTCTGACGCCCTAGACCACGCGCAGCGTGAAGGCGCTCCTTCGGTTACCCGCCGAAGGGGCGCCTTCGCGTATCGCGACCGAAGTGTCAGGCAGCCGCGCTAGATTCGTTACCGCCAGGCAGCTTATGCCCAGAAACAACCGCGGAGAGTAGAGAACCCACTGGCATCCGCGGATTCAGGCGGGTCGCCATCACCGACGAACTACGCGCCCAGCGACAGCGCCGTCGGGTAGCCCGGTTCCCGCGATCATGCGGGTGTCGCGGGTCGTGGGAGGAGTTCCGACCCGCGACACCGGGGCTCACTGCGACCGAGTTACGAATGCGCCGTCGAGGGTGCCGCCGGAACAGGCGAAGCTTTCGAACCCGACCCGCGACGACGCGCCACGTCGTGCCCCGGCCGCGCCTCGATGGTCAATGCCGCCGCATGACCAACGCCGCCCGGATACGTCGATCAGGCGACTTAACGTCAGAAAGAAAGCCGTGGCGGGGCGTGATCGATGAAACCTGGAACGTGACCCGATCGGTCGGTTCGCAGTAACCGGAAGGGGGTGCGGGCCATCGGCGCGGGCCCCGATCTCGGCGGGCTGTGCAGGCCCGTCGGCCACTGGTCGGGGCCGGGGATTCACCTTCACCGGGGTGTCCGAATGACGCGGTTGACGATGGTTTGCCCGGATTTGCACAGTGGCGATCGCCACGGTGCGGAATTGCACAAAGCGCTCACGGGTTGAAGGCTGAAGGGGCACGATTCCGAAGGCCCTTGCATAGCCCGGCCTGCGCAGGGGCACCATTAACGCTCGTCCGAACGGATGAACGTCAGCGTCGGCGGATCAGCATCCAACCCGGCGCGCGTCACATCGACGCGGGACAGGCAAGTGTGGCGCCTGTGCCGCGCTGAGCGAGCTCTGCGGGGAGGGCTCGGAACGGGATGCGGTGGGCGACGGCGTTGCCCGCGGCGGCCCGGCCACAGCTTCGAGAGTGAACGGGAGGGCGAAGCGGTGAAGAAGACCACCCCTGACCTGGAGACACCGATCTTCCGGGAACTGAACAAAGAGCTCGGCGAGCTGCCCGAGATCGACATTCACGACTTCGACAAGCACGCGTTCGACTTCCTCCGCGAGTACGACGAGCAGAGGTCCACGGCGGACGAGTCCGCCGCAACCGCAACGACGGCGGCCACCGAGAAGGCCAAGCCGGTCGCGGCATCGACGGGCAGCTCCAGGCGCGGGGGTCGGCGCCGCAAGGGGGACTGATCAACCTGGCGCTGTCGGTGACGCATGCCACTATGACGCGCATGACGACGTGGCAGGAATTCGCCGCAGAAGCCCCTGAACTAGCGAAAACCGTCCGGGTGCGGCTGAAGGCCGCCAAGCACCACGTGCTGGCGACCCTGCGCCTGGACGGTTCGCCGCGGGTCAGCGGCACCGAGGTCGCCTGGCGCGGCCCGGACTTGACCCTGGGCTCGATGCCGGGTGCCAGGAAGGCGCTGGACCTGCGTCGAGATCCCCGGTTCGCGCTGCACGGTAATCCCGGCGACGGCTCGATGATGGCCCCGGACGTCAAGCTCGCGGGCCGGGCGGTCGAGGTCACCGGCGACGAACAACGGGCCTGGGTCGCCGAGGTCAAGCCGCCGAGCGAGGACTCACACCTCTTCCGCCTAGAGCTCACCGAGGTGACGACCACGGGCGTCTCGGCGGACCAGACCCATCTGATCATCCAGCACTGGACCCCGACCGAGGGCACCCGCGTTTTCACTCGCAAATAGAGCCCGAGTAGGCGGAGCACCGGTCACTGCTTGGTTGCGGGTGCCCCGCAGCTCGATCAGTAAGTGATGGCCATGCTGGGGTTGGCCAGGAGGCTGCCGACGTCGGCCAGGAACTGGGAGCCCTGCTGGCCGTCGACCACCCGATGGTCGAAGCTCAGCGCCAGCTGGCAGACCTTGCGGGGCACCACCTGGCCGTCCACCACCCACGGCATGTCGCGGATCGCGCCGAGCGCGAGGATCGCCGACTCGCCGGGGTTGAGGATCGGAGTCCCGGTGTCGACGCCGAACACGCCCACGTTGCTGATCGTGATGGTGCCGCCCACCATCTCCGCCGGGGTCGTCTTGCCGTCGCGCGCTGTGATGGCGAGTTGCTCCAGCGACTCTGCCAGCTCCTTCAGGGACATCCGGTCGGCGTCGCGGACCTTAGGCACCACCAAGCCGCGCGGCGTGGCCGCCGCGATGCCCAGGTGCACGTAGTCCTTGTAGACGATCTCGCCGGCCGGCTCGTCCCAGGTCGCGTTCACATCCGGGGTCCGGCGGACGGCGAGGCACACGGCCTTCGCCGCGAACGCCAGCGGCGTGATCTTGACGCCGTGGAACTCCGGCTGCGACTTCAGGTGCTCCCGCAGCTCCATCATCGGCGTGACGTCGACAGTGAGGAACTCGGTGACATGCGGGGCGGTGAACGCACTTTCCAACATCGCCTGCGCGGTCGCCTTGCGGACGCCCTTGACCGGCACCCGCCGCTCCCGTCCGGCCGGTGCTTCGGCGACGCCCCTAGTCAGGCCGGTGGCCGCACCACCGGCGGCAGACTGCACGTCCTCGCGGGTGATCACGCCCCCGGATCCGGAACCGATCAGCGCGTGCAGGTCCACCCCGAGATCTTTGGCCAGCTTCCGCACCGGCGGCTTCGCCAGCGGCACGTAACCGCCCTGCTGCACTGCAACAACCGGCTCGGGTGCAGGGACGGCCCGCTCGGGCGCAACCTCCACGGCCGGCACCCGGGCCTGCGGGACCTGCACGGCCGCGGGCTCCGCACCGGCCCGGCCCTTGCGCGGGCGGCGTTTCGCGCTCGCCGTGCGCGGGCCGTAGCCGACCAGCGTGGCGACGCGGCCATTGGACTCTTCGCCGATCTTGCCGGGCCCTGCCTCGGCGGCCTCCGGAGCCGCGTCCTCGGCCGTGCCCGCCAGGTCGATCGTCACGATCGGCGATCCGACCTCGATGGTCTGCCCCGGCTCGACGAGCAGCTCGCGCACCGTGCCGGCCCACGGGCAGGGCAGCTCGACGGAGGCCTTGGCCGTTTCGATTTCGACGATCACCTGGTTGACGGTGACCGTGTCACCGGGCTGGACGCGCCAGCCGAGGATTTCCGCTTCTCTCAGCCCCTCGCCGACGTCGGGCAGCGGGAAGTGCTTGAGTGCCATCGAATGACTCCCTCAGTACGCCAACGAACGGTCGACTACGTCCAGCACCCGGTCGAGGTCGGGCAGGTAGCTGTCCTCCAGCTTGCTCGGCGGATAGGGCGTGTCGAAGCCGGTCACGCGCAGCACCGGTGCCTCCAGCGAGTAGAAGCACTCCTGCTGCACCCGGCTGGCGATTTCCGAGGTGATGGATGCCTCCGCAGGCGCCTCGCTGACCAGCACCAACCGACCGGTGCGGCGCACCGAGTCGAACACCGGGTCCAGGTCCAGCGGGGACAGCGTGCGCAGGTCGATGACCTCGAGTTCCTGGCCGTCTTCGGCGGCGGCGGTCGCCGCGTCGAGGCAGGTGCGCACCATCGGGCCGTACGCCGCCACGGTCACCGCCGAGCCCACGCGCACCACCCGCGAGCTGAACAGCGGGATCGGCGGCGCGGTCGGGTCGAGCTCGGACTTCTCGTAGTAGCGGCGCTTCGGCTCGAAGAACAGCACCGGATCGTCGCACTCGATGGCCTGTTGCAACATCCAGTAGGCGTCCACCGGATTCGAGCAGGACACCACCTTCAGGCCGCCGACGTGCGCGAACAACGATTCCGGCGACTCGGAGTGGTGCTCGACGGCACCGATCCCGCCGCCGAAGGGCACCCGCACCACGACCGGCATCTTCAGCTTGCCCTGGCTGCGGAAGTGCAGCTTGGCCAGCTGGGACACGAGCTGGTCGAAACCGGGGAAGATGAACCCGTCGAACTGGATCTCGCAGACCGGCCGGAAGCCGCGGATCGCCAGCCCGATGGCGGTGCCGATGATCCCGGACTCGGCCAGTGGCGTGTCCAGCACGCGGTGCTCGCCGAAGTCCTTCTGCAGGCCGTCGGTGATCCGGAAGACGCCGCCGAGCTTGCCGACGTCCTCGCCCATCACCAGGACCTTCGGGTCGCGCTCCAGCGACGCGCGCAGGCCCATGTTCAGCGCCTTGGCGATCGTGACCGTCTGGGTACCTACCGGGGCGACCGGGCTTTTCAATGCTGGCGCGACCATCAGCGCACACCTCCTGCGATCGCCTCGTCGGCGAAGCCGGCCAGGTACTGCAGGTAATCCTCGCGCTGGGCGACCAGCTGCGGGGTTTCCTCGGCGTAAACCTCGGAGAAGATCCGGGTCGGGGGCGGTTCGGGCATGTTGAAGCAGAAGTTGCGCAGCCGGACGGCGAGTTCGTCGGCCTCGGCGTCGATCCCGTCGAAGAAGCCTTGGTCGGCGATCTGCTCGCGGACCAGATGCACCCGCAGCCGTTCGATCGGATCCTTGAGCTTCCACGCCTCCTGCTCGTCGGCCAGCCGGTAGCGGGTCGGGTCGTCGGAGGTGGTGTGCGCGTCCATCCGGTAGGTGAACGCCTCGATCAGCACCGGGCCGTTGCCCTGGCGGCACTCGTCCAGTGCCCACTTGGCGACCGCGAGGCTGGCCAGCACGTCATTTCCGTCCACCCGGATGCCCGGGAAGCCGTAACCGCTGGCGCGCCGGTAAAGCGGCACCCGGGACTGGCGTTCCACCGGTTCGGAGATCGCCCACTGGTTGTTCTGGCAGAAGAACACCAGCGGGGCGTCGTAGACGGCGGACCACACCATCGCCTCGTGCACGTCGCCCTGGCTGGTGGCGCCGTCGCCGAAGAAGACCATGGTGGCCTCGCCGTCCGGGTCGCCGACCTTGCCCTCGAAGCGCTGGCCCATCGCGTAACCAGTGGCGTTCAGGCACTGGTTGCCGATGACGATCGTGTACAGGTGGAAGCGGGTGCTGTTCGGGTCCCAGCTGCCGTGGTCGGTGCCGCGGAAGACACCCAGCAGCTCCGTCGGGTCGATACCGCGGCACCAGGCGACGCCGTGCTCCCGGTAGCTTGGGAAGATCATGTCCTGCGGCCGGACCGCCCGGCCCGCGCCGATCTGGGCGGCTTCCTGACCGAGCAGCGGAACCCAGATGCCCAGCTGGCCCTGCCGTTGCAGTGCGTTGCCTTCTCGGTCGGCGCGACGGACCAATACCATGTCCCGGTACAGGTCGCGCAACTCCGCGTCGGGGATGTCGATGTCGAAGTCCGGGTGCTCGACCCGCTGACCTTCTGGCGTGAGTAGCTGAACCAGGTCAGCCCCACCCTCGCTCGTCGCACGCAAACCGGCGATCACCTGCTCCCGTGTGGGTTTTGCTGCGGTAGCGGCAGGGGGCCCGGTGGTGCCTTCGTTCTCGGGTCGCGTCCATTGCTCAGGGGACATGTGTGATCTCCTCTGTCGCGCGCCGGGCCACTCCGCCTGTAGGCCGGTGACCTGGTGATTCACTCGGTCGATTCGACCGGAGCGATTAGATCGCTCCCCGTCATCCTGGCACGAAACCGGTCGCTTTCGTGAGCCCTGCCACAGGGAGTCGGCTCGGCCGTGGCCCGGTCGGCGTCCTCCCGCGAGATCACCGTAGTTCGCCGCCGATCGAAAGAAAACCGCAGGTCATCGAATTAATGGAGGTCCGACTAACGCTTTGTGGACCATCGCGTTACCGATATTGGGAGCCTGATGTCTCTCGCCGACCCGGGAAATGCGACACACTGGGCAGGTGGCCGAGTTCTCGAACCCACTCGCGCTGCCCGACGAGCTCACCCTCCTGCTGCACAAGGACAACGGCTCGTACTACGTCAGCACGAACCCGAACACGGCGACCGCCGCGGCCGAGGTCGGCGAATTGGCCCTGCGGGACCGCGTCGAGCTGGTGGGCACGGCGGTTCGCCTGGTCGACGACGGTTCGAGCGGGCTGCCGTGGATGGACCGGTTGCTGGCCGATTTCCAGGCGATGTCCGGGCGGGAGAACCACCCGGTCGAGCTGAGCTGGTGGTTGCCGACCCACACCAACGCCTTCGTGACGCACCGGACGGTGTTGGTCGAGCACGGGTTGCTGCGCCGGGAGCGCCGGAAGTTCCTGGGTGTGCTGCCGGACGACCGCTACTACCCGGATCGCACGGTCCGCGAGGCTTTGCTGACCGAGCTGCACCAGGTCGCTTCGAACGAGCGGCCGATCGACGGGCGGCTTGCGCTGCTGAGCGCGCTGGTCTACCGCAGCGGGCTCATCTACGTGCTCGGCTTCGACCGCGCGCAGCGGACCCGGTTGAAGTCGATCGCCGAGACCGAAGACCTGAGCAACACGGTCGGTGCCGCGGTCGCGGCGATGCTGGTGGCGATCACGACGGTTCCGGCGATCATCGTGTCAACAGGCGGTTGACCTGCAAAGATGCATCCTTCCTGCCGAAACCGGCCACGACGCCCGAGGACCGCTGCGACACTGCCTGCATGACGGCTTTGCCCCTGCCCGAAGAGTTCGTGTTGCTGCTCCACAAGGACAACGGCTCGTACTACTCGACGTCCGAATACACCGGCGCGGCGGAACTAGGTGAGCTGGTGCTGCGGCATCGGATCGAGTTCGTCGGCAAGAGGGTCCAGGTTCGCGACGCCGCACCGAGCGGCATCGGCTGGCTCGACGAGTGCATGGCCTACCTGGTCAAGAAGGCGGGCGCGGCGAACAAGCCGGTTGCCGCACCGCGATTCGTCCAGTACCGGCGGGGCGTGCGCAAGGTGCATTGCGCCGCGCTGGCGGAGCGGGGCTTGATGCGGTGCGAGCGCAAGTCGGCGCTGTTGTTCACGTACGACAAGTACTTCCCGGACCCGGCGGCGCGGCAGGCGTTGATCGCGGAAATCCGGGCGGTCGCCCGCGAGGAGCGCGAGCTCGACAACCGGACGGCGCTGCTCGCCGCCTTGGTGCACGCGACCGGGCTGGTTCGGGTGCTCGGCCTGGAGCGGGCCGAGCGCAAGCGCTTGAAGGAGATCAGCAAGGGCGAGCAGCTGGGCAAGACGGTGGAGGCCGTTGTCGCCGCTGCCACCGCGGCCATTTCCGCCGGTGGCGCCGTGGCAGCGACCATGAGTACGAGCAGCTGAAGCCGAACCCGTGGCCGTGAGTCGCCCGGGCGTCTTGGCACGGGCGGTCTAGGTTCCCGAAGGACTCACGGTCGTTACGGAGAACAGCTCCGGCGATCGCCTCCAACTGGGCGAAGGCGGGCATAGGATCGCGGCGTGGATCGTGCAGCCGTAGCGAAAGCCGTTGACCAGGCATGGGACGAATCGGTCCTGCCCAGTCTGTCGGAGTTGGTGAAGATCCCGGCGATCTCGCCCGCCTTCGACACCGGATGGGCCGCCGCCGGGCACCTCGACGCCGCCATCGAACACCTGCGGGCGTGGATCTCGGCGCGGGACATCCCAGGCGCGAACATCGAGGTCCTGCGGCTGCCCGAACGCACCCCGCTGCTGTTGGTGGACATCCCGGCGAGCGAAGGTGCACCCGACGAGACGACGCTGCTGTATGGGCACCTCGACAAGCAGCCGCCGGTGGGCGGCTGGTCCGAGGGACTCGAGCCGTGGACGCCGGTGGTCCGCGACGGACGGCTGTATGGGCGCGGCGCCGCCGACGACGGCTACGCCGGGTATGCGGCGATCACGGCGATCGAGTCGGTCCGCGCGCACGGCGGCGCGCATGCACGCTGCGTGGTGCTGCTGGAGACCGGCGAGGAGTCCGGCAGCCCCGACCTGCCCGCCTACCTGGAGCACCTGTCCGAGCGGCTCGGCGACGTCTCGCTGGTGGTGTGCCTGGACTCCGGGGCCGGCGACTACGACCGGCTGTGGCTGACGAACTCGCTGCGCGGCATGGCGCAGCTTGAAGTCAAGGTGCAGGTGCTCGACAACGGCCTGCACTCGGGTATCGCCAGCGGCATCGCGCCCAGCTCGTTCCGGGTGCTGCGGCAGTTGCTGGACCGGCTGGAGGACTCCGCCACCGGCGAGATCCTGGTGTCCGAGCTGAACGTGCCGATCCCGGAGAACCGGATCGCCGAGGCGCGTTCGGCGATCGAGGCCGCGCCCGGGCTGGTGCGCAACGTGGTGCCGTGGCCGGATGGGCTGCGGCCGGTCGACGAGGACGAGGTCGAGCTCGCCCTGAACAGCACCTGGCGGCCGACGCTGTCGGTGATCGGCGCCGATGGGCTGCCGCTGCCCGCGGATGCGGGCAACGTGCTGCGGCCTTACACGACGGTGATGCTGAGCTTCCGGCTGCCGCCGACGGCTGACCCCGAGGCGGCGATGCGCGCGATCCAGGAGCGGCTGACCACCGACGTGCCGTACGGCGCGAAGGTGACCTTCGGGCACACCGAGACCGGGCTGGGTTGGCACGCGCCGGACCCCGCGGCTTGGCTCTCGACGGCGTTGGACCAGGCCAGCCACGAGGTGTTCGGGGCGGGTTGGCGGACGATGGGGCTCGGCGGCTCGATTCCGTTCATGGGCCTGCTGCACGACGCCTACCCGGACGCGCAGTTCGTGGTCACCGGGGCGCTGGGACCGGACAGCAACGCACACGTGCCGGACGAGTCGCTGCACCTCGCGTTCGCCGCCAAGGTCACCTCGGCCGTCGCCTACGTCCTCGACGCCCACGCTTGTCGCTGACCTGGGGATAATTCGGGCGATTCAATGGAAATCCCGGGCGAATCTCCGTTGAAATCGCCGGTACCAACGACCACCCACGCGGTTTCAGCGCTTCGGAATCAGCACCCAGAGCGCGAGGTAGACCACGAACTGCGGGCCGGGTAGCAGGCAGGACAGCAGGAACAGCAGGCGGACGGTAAACGGCTTGATGCCGAACCGCTGGGCCAAACCGGCGCACACACCCGCGATCATCGCCGCATCGCGCGGCCGGGCAAGGGGCATTCGGTACGTCGTCATGCTTCAAGGTTCGCCGCCGCGGCGGTTCGCTGCGTCGGGGACCGACCCCGAGATTTCCCTGAGAGGATCATCGCCCGGGTGCGGACGGTTCCTTACCCCAATGGCCTATGCCGGGTAACACGAATCGGTCTCGTGCTCCGTCCAAGACCCCACCGCACGGGTCATCGAACGCGCCAGGCTCGCGCTCGCCCCGCACGACCAGCGCCGCGCGGACCCTGTCCCGCTCGGGCCGCAGGATCTCCTGGATGATCAACACGCACAGCGCGACCACCATCGCATCACGGATCACGACCGCGCCCAGGAACCAGCCTTCCGGCAGCCCCTTGTTGCCGGTGCCGAGGTAGTAATACATCCGCGGCGCCCAGACCGCGGCGTCGATGACCATCCAGGTCAGCAGCAGCCGCCAGCGCGGGATCGCCAGTACCGCCAGCGGCACCAGCCACAGCGAGTACTGCGGGCTCCACACCTTGTTGGTCAGCAGGAACGCCGCCACCACCAGGAAGCACAGTTGCGCCAGCCGAGGCCGGGTCGGCGCGGCCAGCGCTAGCCAGCCGATGCCGAGGCAGGCCACCAGGAACACCGCGAGGCTGACCGAGTTGAGCATCGTCGGCATGGCCCCGTCCGGCAGCGGGCCGTCGAAGCCCGCCCAGCCGGTGAAGTGCATGAGCACGTTGTACAGCGAGTCCGGGTCGGCGGGTCGCTCGTTATTGAGCCGGAAGAACTCCCGCCATCCCACCGGGTACAGCACGAGTATCGGCACGTTGACGGCCAGCCAGGTCACCGCGGCGGCCAGCACCGAGCGCAACGCCTCCGGCAGCTTCCCGGCCCGCCAGGCCAGAATCAGTAGCGGGCCGAGGAAGAACAGCGGGTAGAGCTTCGCCGCGCCCCCGAGCCCGATCAGTACGCCGGCCAGCACCGGCCTGCGCCGCGCCCACGCGAGCAGCCCGACCGTGCCGAAAGCCGTGGCCAGGGTGTCGAAATTGGTGAAGGCGTGCACGAAGACGAGCGGCGACACGGCGGCCAGCGCGGCGTCCCAGATTCGTCTGCGGCACAGCAGCACCAGCGCCCAAATGGTCACCAGCCAGGCCGCGGCCAGCCAGAACGCCGAGATGTTGAAGTACAGCACGCTCGTCAGGCCGGACGGCAGCCAGCCGAAGCTCGCCAGGGTCGCCCAACCGTCGGCGGAGCGTGCGTTGATCCACTGGAAAATCCCGGTCAGCACCGGGTATTCCATGTACCGGACCCGCTCCTGGGGGGTGCCGCGGTTCTCCAACCACGGTGTCTTGTACGGAAACGCGGTGTCCGGCGCAAGATCACCCATGCCGTAGCGCGGGATGATGTCGGTGTAGCACATCGCCGTGTACTGCCGGTTGTTCCGCCAGTCCAGCTGCGGCCCGCCCTCGGTGTTGTAGGTGACCTGGCAGGGCGCCTTGAACAGCCATGCGGCGGCCAGCACCAGCACCGCGAACAGCAGGATCACCCGCAGGGGCGTCCAGAACCACTGGCGCCCGACCTGCGCGTGCCGCCCGAGCCGACCGCCGAAGGGGCGGCTGAGCCGCTGCGCCAGCGGCTCGGTCCAGGTGGGTGCGACCCGGTCGGCGGGGCCCAGGGAGTCGGTGTCCACGGCCGAGCTCGCGCGCTTGCCGGGCGTCGGCGATGGTTCGGGGCTGGCGGGCGCGCTGGAGGTGGACACGCCCGGATGCTACTTGGGGCAGTACAACGCGAAGGGGCACCCGCCGACTTGAAGTGGTCCCCGGGGGTTGGACTCGGTAATTGAGAGTCTAGGCGGCGAGGGTCTGGGTCCGGTATTGCACCGGGCTCAGACCCTCGCAGTGTGTGTGACCACGGCCGGTGTTGAACCAGGTGATGTAGTCATCCAGCGCGGTCGTGAACGCCTCGACGCTGAGGTATCGGGTGTGGTGGAACATCTCTTCCTTGAGATGACCGAAAAAGCTCTCGATGACGGCGTTGTCGTGACATTATCCGGCTAATGATCGTGGTTTCCGGTTGTTGGCCGGTTAACGCTTTCAGTCGTTTCGAGCTGTGAGGCGTCGGAGTTGTTCTTCGTGGCGGCGTACTCGGGTGGCGAGGGCGTCGAGGGCGGCGCGGAGGGTGGTGATCTCGTCGGTGAGGCTGGTGAGGGTGCCGCTGGTGGCGGATCGAGATCGGTGTTCCTCGATGACGGCGCGCAGGGTTGGGTTGCGGTAGAGGGTGGTGCGGCCCAGCCCGGTGTGGGCGGCGACGGCGGTGAAGGTGACGGCGTGGCCGTCGTGGTGGAGCTGGACGCAGGCGCGTTCGACGCGGCCCAGGGTGCTGGTGGTGGTCATCCGGCTTGGGCCTCGTTGATCAGAATGTCGAGTCGGGCGATGAGTCGTTGGTGGCGTTGGGCTTCGGCGATCCAGCCTCGTTGTTCGGCGTCGCGGGCGAGTGCTTCGGCGTCGACGCGTTGGGCGGCCAGGATGGGCAGCGAGCTGGGTTCGGTGTGGAAGCTGGGGCAATGCTCGCAGATGTTGGCGTAGGCGCAGGCGCCTTGGGCGGGTGCGCGGAGGCAGAACCCGCCGGCCAGACGGGATTTGAGCAATGGGGTGTTCTTCCAGTCGGCTCCGCCGGTGATGTCGGCCAGTGGCAGGCTGATCGTGCCGGTGGTGGGGGTGCGGGCCTGTTGTTTGGCGAGGTCGAGGGCTCGTTCGTATTCGGCTCGGACGGTGGTGTCGAACAGCCGACCGTAGCGCAGGCTCATCTCGGCGGAGACGTGGCCAAGTAGCGCCATCAGTGCTTGGAGTGAGACGCCGGCGTTGACCAGGGCGGTGGCGTAGGTGTGGCGGAGCTGGTGCGGGGTGAGGTGGTCGAGTCCCGCGGACTGGGCGGCGCGGTCGAGTTCGTGACGGACCGCGCTTTGGGAGAGGCGTCGGCCGTGGTGGGTGAACAGGAACTGGGCCCGGCGCCGGTAGCGAGGGTGCGGCATCGGCCGTCCGTGGGAGCGGATGGCGGTGATGTGGTCGATTAGGTCGAGGATGTCGTCATCGATGGGGATCATGCGCTCGGTCTCCAGTTTGCCGAGCGGGATTTTCAGCCAGCTGCCGTGGTCGGGGACTTCGTGGACGCAGTCGAGCTCGAGGTCGAGCAGTTCCCCGATCCGCAGTCCGCAGCTGCGTTGCAGTCGCAGGGCGGCTGCGGCGAGTTCGTTGCCGGGGTGTTCGGTCAGCACTGCGGTGAGTCGGCGGTCGACGTCGAGGGGCAGGTAGCGGGGCAGCGTGTGCGGGAGTTTGGGGACATCGTCGCGGAATATCAGCTTGCGGGGTGGCGCGTCGGGCCAGTCCCACTCGGTGATATCGGTCAGGAATCCCATCAGCGCGAGCACTCGCCGGGATCGGTCCGCGACGGTGATCGGCTGATCGTTTTTCGGGTTGACCGCGTCGACCAGCGACCTCAGGTAGGGCTCGATGTGCTTGCGGCGATCCAGCTCGGCGATGGAGCCGAGTCCGGGATCGACCTCGGCCAGGAAGACCCCGAAGTGCTTGAGCCGGGTCGCGAAGGCCGACACCGTTTTGGGCTGACAGGTCGCCCGCTTGCGTTCCAGATAGGCGATCATCGTCTCGCGGATCGGCGGCCGCAGGTCGGCGAGCCGGTCGGCGAACGGGACCGGCCCGCCCGAGCGTGGCAGTTCATCGACGATTCCCAAGTAAAACAGCACCCGTTGGGCATTGCTGACCGACGCCAGATAGTGCCTGTGCCCCTTGCCAGTTCGCGTCTCCCGCTCCTGGCACGCAGCCCGGAATTCGTCCAGATCGGCCATGGTGAGCAGATCCAGCGACCGTCCAGTCTGGATCAGCAGCCGGACCGGAACTTGGGAACCGGTGGCGAACCGGACCCGTTCGGTGAACCCGAGCTCGGCGGCCGCGGTCATGAACCGATCGAGATCCGGACCCAGCGGTGAATCCTTGACCTCCCTCCAGATGCTGGAAAGCTTGCGTTCCAGCAGATAGTCATAGCCCGGTTGCAGCACCCGATGCAGCATCAGGAACGTGATGATCGGCCGGGTCGAGCTTCCCGCCGACAAGCGGGTCTCCAAAGGCTGCACCGCCCACTGCCCGGGGTCTGGCCAGCGCTGGAAGAACACCCGAGCCGCCCCCGTGTAGGCGGTGTTTCCGCGTCCGGTCCGCCGCAGGTAGTCCAAGTAGGCGGCGTGCAGATCATCACTGGGAGCGGATGCGATCGCGAGCGGCATCGAATTCTGCTTTCACATGCGCCGGAGCCAAATGGATGTAACGGGCGGTGGTGTCGACATGAGCGTGTCCGAGCAACGCTTGCATCACCGCGAGATCGACCCCCGCTTCGGCCAGGGCGGTGCCGAAGGTGTGTCGCAGCGCGTGAGGATGCCCGCCGACGACGCCGGTAAGCCCACGGTGATAGCGGAAGATCGTGCGCAACCCGGCCGCAGTCAACGGCTGGCCCCGGTTCGGCCCCTTGGCCACGAGAAACAGACGGGCGCTTGCGGATTCGGGCCGCTCGGCCAGCAAATACACCTGGATCACCGAAGCGACGTCGGCATCCAGCGGGACCCGGCGTTCCCGCTGGCCCTTACCGACCACCCGCAGCCATCGGCCGCCGATATCGGCGTCGACGACGTCCAGGCCCAGCACCTCGGCGGAACGCAGCCCGCAATACAGCATCAAGCCCGCGATCGCCCGGTCCCGCCACGCATGAAAACTCGCCAGAAGCTCCGCCGCATCCGACTGCGACAGCGCCGTGGGCAGACGACGAGGCTCCCGGAGCCGAAGCGACGAACGGGTTTTCGGCCGACGGACGGTGTGCGCGAGCATCCCGCTGCGCTCACCCGCTACCAGCCAGCGGGCCTCCTTGCCTCTGGGGACTGGGTTTTTCACGTCCGGATCCCGCATCGCGGCGAACGCGAACAAACCCGAGATCGCCGCCAACCGCCGATTGATCGTCGTGGGGGCATACTGATCCATCCGACGGCCCGACAACGTGACCACGTTCGGCCCCGGCCTGCCCGCAACCGTAGCCTCCCGGCAGGCACGCAAGAACCGCAACAACACCTCCGTGGTCACCTCCGGCAACGGCTGCTCCTCAACGACGAGCCACCGGCAGAACGCCAACACGTCGTATCCATAGGCACGCACGGTCTTCGGTGAATAGTTCCGATCGGCCAAATACGCCAGGTACTCATCCACCAACCCGAACCGCGACGCGGCCGGCCCGGCCAACGCCCAGCCACCGTCCCGTTCCTCAAGCCGAAGACCGGCCTCGATACCCAAAGGAACAGACGTACCAGCCATGAACGCAGCCAACCGGCAAGTACCACTACCGCAGCGTGTCGCTGACCTGGACAAACACAACCATTAGCCGGTTAAGAGGGAGTTGGCCTTCCGTGACATCGACTGCCTCGCACCGGCCTTGGTCAACAAGCCTCGCCAGGACCGGTGCTGATACTGAAATCCCTGGTCGGAGTGCACCAACGGCGCCTGTCCCTCTTCCAAGGTCGCCAGCGCGTCCTGCAGGGATGAGTTGGTCAGCTCCAGGTTGGGTGAGTTGCTGAGCGCGTAGGAGATGATCTGCCGGTCGAACAGGTCCATCACCGGCGAGAAGTAGACCTTGCGGTCGTTGATGCGGAACTCGGTGACGTCGGTGACCCACTTCTGGTTCGGGGCGGTGGCGGTGAACTGCCTGTCCAGGATGTTGTCAGCGACCTTGCCGACCTCGCCCTGGTAGGAGACATAGCGCCGCCGCCGGCGGATCGGGCAGGCCAGACCCAGTTCACGCATCAGCTTGAGCACGGTCTTCTTCGCGACCCGCCACCCGGTGCGCACGAGTTCGCGGTGCACGACGCGATGTCCCCGGCGCCTGTTTTCCTCGAAGGTCGTGGTGATCGCGGTCTTGAGCTCGGCGTGGGGATCGGGCCGGTCCAGGCGGGCCTGGTGATAGAAAACGTCGACCGGGCCAGCCCGGCGACCTCAAGCAGCACTTCGAGGCGATGGCCGGCCCTGAGGGCGATCACAGCGGCTACTTTCGCCGCTGTTCCCGCGTCCTCAGGGCACGCAATTTTCCCAGGTAGGCGTTCTCCGCCCGTAGCCGCTCGTTCTCCCGGCGCAGTGCCTGGAGCTCGCTTTCCCCGCCCGAGCCCGCCTCAGCGGGCCTGGGTGGACGGCCTCGGCGTTTCGGGCGCAGCCCCTCCTCGCCCTCGTTGCGGTAGATCCGCGCCCACGTCTCGATCAGCTTCGGCGAGGACAGATCGAACTCACGAGCCAGATCGAACTTGGTCTCACCAGCGAGGAACCGCTGCACCGCCTTGAGTTTGAACTCGAAGGAGAACGCACGCTTGGTCGGCTTACTCACCAGTGCCGCACCCCCACGAAGCCGCCACCGGTCATACAACTCACCGACCGCCCAGACCGAGGCCCCAAGCCTGGTCGCGACCGCCTTCCTCGCCCAACCATCACCGAACAACTCTATCGCCGCAGCACGCTGCTCCACGGTCAACGAACTGTCCCTACGCATGCAACTGCTCCCCGGAGATCGGAACTGAATTTCTCAGTCCAACTCCCGGGGAGCAGTTCAACTTTCGCGGGTGCCCCTTCGCGGTTTCGCCGGTGCTTACCAGCCTTGCTGCCTGGTCCGGGTTGGCGCCATGTTGGGCGAACCGTTGCCGGAGCCGTTGCCGGAGCTGTCGCCGCCGCCAGTCGGGTCGCACGGCGGCCCGAAGATGCCACCGCAGTCCTGGTTCGGCTTCTCCTTGCTGGTGCTGGTCGGTTCCGGGGCGCTGGTCTCGCTCTGCGTCGATGTCGGCGGCGCCGACGTGGGGGGCGGGGCCGAGGATGTCGGCGGAGGCGGCGGCGGGACGTCCTCGAACTGCCCGATCTTGTCGCCGTTGGGCAGTTGGACGACCTTCTTGCCCTGGAGGTAGGAGTTCATGAACTTCTGCCAGACCTTGGCGGGCAGGCCACCGCCGTAGAAGCTCTGGCCGTTCGCATCCTCCAGCGGCTTCGGGCCACCGTCGTCGTTCATCATGGCCACCGCCGTGGAGATTTGCGGCGTGGCGCCAATCATCCAGGCGTTCCGGTTCTTCGTGGTGGAGCCCCACTGGTGGGTACCGGTCTTGGACACCACCGGTCGGTTGCCGCTGAGCTCGGCCTTCGAATGCTTGGCGACGTCCAGCATCGCCTGCGAGACGTTGTAGGCGACGTTGCGGCTCGTCGTCTGGTCGCCGAACGCCGGGGCCGGCTCGGGCGTCTTGAGCTTGAACACGCCGGCATCGGGGCTGACGGCCTGCTGCACGAAGTGCGCCGGCGCTTTCTGGCCGCCGTTGACGAACGAACCGTACGAGGCGGCCATGTCCGCCGGGAGCACCGGGTACATGCCCAGCGCGATACCGGCCTCGACGGCGCCGTTGGGGCTTTGCAGCTTCGTCGAGTCCGGAATGCCCGCCTGGTGTGCGGCCTCGGCCACCTTCGCCGGCCCGAATTGGGCGGCCATGTTGACGAACACCGTGTTGACGGACTTGGTCATCGCCTCGCGGACGCCGCAGTGGGTCGGAACATCGCACTTCACCCCGGGAGCGTTGTCGAACTCGGTACCGGCGATCACCTGCTGTCCCGAGCCGTCGTAGAACTCGCCGATGCCCTTGCCCTTCTCCAGCCCGGCGACCGTCACGAACGGTTTGAACGACGAACCCGGCTCCTGCGGCGTGCTGGCCCAGTCGAGGTCGCCGATCTGGGTTTGGGAACCGTAGTACGCCTGGATCCCGCCACTGTTGGGGTCGACCGCGACCAGCGACGTGCGCAGCGTTTCGGGCTGGGAGCCCATCACGTCCTTCACGGCCTGCTCGGCCTTCTGTTGCGCGTCCGGGTCGATGGTGGTCTTGATCGTGTAGCCGCCGAGGGACAGCTCGCTCTCGGGCAGGCCCTGGGCCTCCAGTTCTTTGCGCACCCCCTGCCAGATGGCGTCCTGGGCGGGGGAGAGCCTGCTGTTGGTCTTCCACTCCGTGCGGGGCCGGGTGGGCGGCAAGGTCAGGGTCTGCCGCTCACCCGGCTTCAGGAAGCCGTTCTGCTCCATCTGCCCGACGACGTACTCCCAGCGCTTCTTGCCCTTCTCGGGGTTCTGGCCGGGGTCGTTGCCGCCGTAAGGGCTCTGGACCACGCCGGCCAGCACGGCCGCTTCGGCGTCGTTGAGCTCGCTCGGCTTCTTGTCGAAGTACGCCCGCGCGGCGGCGCTGATGCCGTTGGCACCGCGCCCGTAGTCCGCAGTGTTCATGTAGGCGAGCAGGATGTCGTCCTTGCTCTGCTGGTTCGTCATCTTGTACGCCAGCACGACTTCCTTGATCTTGCGGATGTACGTCGGGTCCTTCTTCAGCCCCTGGTCCATCTTGATGAACTGCTGGGTGATCGTGGAGCCACCGCCGACGCCGGAGCCGCTCACCAGGTAGTAGGCCGACCGCACGATGCCCATGAAGTCGAAGCCGGGGTTCGTGCGGAACGTGGCGTCCTCGGCCGAGATGGTGGCGTTGCGCATCGGCACCGACACCTCGTTGATGTTGTGCAGGACCTCCCGCGAGCCGTCCACCTCGATGCGGCCCATCGGTGCGCCGTTGGCGTACTGCAACTCGATCGGCCGGGCCGCGCTCATCACCTTGGCCTCATCCGGCACGTCCCAGGCGAAGTAGCCGTAGATGAACACCGCGGTCGGTAGCAGGATGGCCAGCGCCGCGGCGACGTAGCAGGCCCGGCGCACCCGCCGCCAGATCCGGCTGCGCTTTGCTCGGGCGGCACTCATTTCGTCGTCCGCGTCGGAGAAGTCATCCGGATCGGCGTCGAAGTCGTCGTCGAGGTACCGGTCGTTGCGATCGTTGCCATTGCGGTCATTCCCGTAGAACTCGTCGCCGCGCCCGTCGTCGTACCCGCGATACGGATCGTCGTCGTAGCCGTCGGCGTAGTAGTTATAGGTCCCCTGCTCCTGGTGCGTGAGCAGGTGTGGCTCGGGGGCTCCCCCGCCGCCGGTCGCCCCCTTCGCGGCTCCGGCACCGGCCGCGGCCGCCATCCCGGCGCCTGCGGCAGCCCCGGCGATTCCGCCCGCAGCGGCACCGGCCGCGCCTGCGGCGGCAGCGCCGCCCGTCCGGCGGCGATCGCCGCTGCGGTCCTCCGCCGGAGTCTGCGGGATGGTCTCGGTCGGCTGCTCGCCACGCGGTGGCTGCGGCGGCCGTCCGGGCGGTGGTCCCGGCGGCGGCACCTGCCTGGTCTGCTGCGCACCCGGCGGCGGTGGCGGCGCCTGCCGTCCGCCGTTCGGGGGCGGCGGCGCTGGGGAATACGAGGTGGGCAGGTCGAGTTTGCGCCCGCCGCTGTTCTCGGGTTCGCCGGAGTCGCCGCCGAGCCGCTTGCCCAGGCCCGAGTCGTCGTCATCGTCGTCGAACGACGGCATCCACGCGCCGGTCTGCTCCTGCGGGCGCTCCGTGTCCGGCCACTTCATGGGCTGGCCCGGCGGCGGCACCGGGGGGTTCTGCTGCGTCTCTTCCGAGCTGCGGTCCCCGCCTGCCGCCCGCTGCGGGGGCGGCGGCGCCGACCGGGGGGCGGGACCACCTGGCCGCGTTTCTTCGCTTGGCCACGCCGGACCACCCGCACCCGGTGGGCCCGATGGCGGACCCGGCACCGGGCGCTGCGGAGGCCGTGCCTGGTCGCCGGGACGCGGCCCCGGTCTCGGGGGCGGGGGTGGCGTGCCTCGACCGTCGGGGCGCGGATGCCGGGAGTGGCGCCCTCGGGTGGGGTCGTCACGCTCGTCGTTCACGAGTGGGCCTCCAGGACAGGCGTCATCGGACGCCATGTGATGCGTTCACGTCGGGGATGCGCCGCACCGGGCGCAGCCGTGTCGGGAGCACGACTTATTTCACTCCGCAGCAGTCTTGCGGCGGGAACGGCCGTTGTTCAAACCGCCGGTTCCGAGAACATACGACTGCACCAGGTGGTTCCAGTTACATGTGCGGCATACCTCTACGACGTAGACGTTGAACTCCTCGAACATGGCCGCCATCCGGTCGAGTTCCTCGGGGGCCCGCGCCGATCCGGACGCTTGCTTGAGGGCATCACCGAAAACCCAGGACACCAGGGTCAACGGTTCCTTCCGACACACCGGGCAGGTCACCCCGCTCGGCTCACCATGGAATTTCGCCGCCCGCAGCAGGTACGGATCGGCGTCGCAGACCTCCATCACCCCGACCCGGCCAGCGTGGACTTGCGCGAGCAGCGCTCGGCGCTGCAACGCATAGTCGACCACTTGCCGTTGGGTCCGCACGACCACAGGGTACGTGTCGACCACGGCTCCTCCATGCGCCGTTCAGGGCAGGCGCCGCCACCGACCGCCACCAGCAGTGACGACGGCCACCTCGGGACCCTGTCGATCGTGTCGCCCGATATATCGGCGCGATATAATCCGCGAGGTGGGCTGCTTCGCCGCAGCGTCGCCGGTGTATTTACGTGTCGATATCGGGCGTCGGGACTCGGGCGGAGGAGGTGCAGATGCTCGAACTCGCCGTGCTCGGGCTTCTGCATGAGGCCCCGATGCACGGCTACGAGCTGCGGAAACGGTTGCACGACACGCTCGGCGCCTTCCGCGCGTTGTCTTGTGGAACTTTGTACCCAACGTTGCGCAGGCTGCTGCGCGCCGGGTTGATCGAGGAGGAGCCCGACGCCTCCGGCTCGCGTGGTTGGGGTCGTCGAGCGCGGCGCGTGTACCGGATCACAGCCACCGGACAGCATCGGTTCGTCGAACTGGTCGGCGACTGCGGCCCGCAGGCTTGCGACGATAACGCCTTCGGCGTGCACATGGCGTTCTTCGCCCGCACCCCGGCCGAGGTCCGGCTGCGGATCCTGGAAGGACGTCGACGTCGCGTCGAGGAGCGTCGGGACAGCCTGCGTAGTGCATTGGCGCGCTCTGGGGACCGGTTCGACCGATACACCCGCGAACTGCACCGGCTCCGGCTGGACCACAGCGAGCATGAGGTTCGCTGGCTCGACGAAATCATCGAACACGAACGCGCCGAGCAGGCTGCTGCGGCGCCGAGCCGACCCAGTGTCGGCGGGCAAGAACTGCAAGGACACGACAGATGACCAAGAAGGAGGGCCCTGCCATGGGCGGAGATCGTCCCGGTCGAGCGGTGCGAGTGGCGATCGTCGGCGTCGGGAACTGCGCGGCGTCGCTGGTGCAGGGCGTTCATTACTACGCCGACGCCGATCCCAAGAGCCGGGTTCCCGGCCTGATGCATGTCGCCTTCGGCGACTACCACGTGCGCGACGTGAAGTTCGTCGCGGCCTTCGACGTCGACGCGAAGAAGGTCGGCCGAGACCTCTCCGAGGCGATCGTGGCCAGCGAGAACAACACCATCAAGATCGCCGACGTGCCGCCGCTGGGCGTCACCGTGCAGCGCGGCCACACCTACGACGGTCTCGGCCGCTTCTACCGGGAGACCATCGAGGAGTCCGACGATCAGCCGGTGGATGTCGTGCGGGCGCTCCAGGACGCCGAGGTCGACGTGCTGGTGTCGTACCTGCCGGTGGGCTCGGAGGAAGCGGACAAGTTCTACGCGCAGTGCGCGCTGGATGCCGGGGTGGCGTTCGTCAACGCGCTGCCGGTGTTCATCGCCTCGGACCCGGAGTGGGCGCAGAAGTTCACCGACGCCGGCGTGCCGATCGTCGGTGACGACATCAAGTCCCAGGTCGGGGCGACCATCACGCACCGGGTGCTGGCCAAGCTGTTCGAGGACCGCGGCGTGCACCTGGACCGCACGATGCAGCTCAACGTCGGCGGCAACATGGACTTCCTGAACATGAAGGAACTGGAGCGGCTGGAGTCGAAGAAGACCTCCAAGACGCAGTCGGTGACCTCGCAGGTGGACCGCGATCTAGGCAAGCGCAACGTGCACATCGGGCCGTCGGACTACGTGCCGTGGCTGGACGACCGCAAGTGGGCCTACATCCGGTTGGAGGGCCGCGCGTTCGGCGATGTGCCGCTGAACCTGGAGTACAAGCTGGAGGTGTGGGACTCGCCGAACTCGGCGGGGATCATCATCGACGCCATCCGGGCCGCGAAGATCGCCAAGGATCGCGGCATCGGCGGGCCGATCTTGTCCGCTTCGTCGTACTTCATGAAGTCGCCGCCGGAGCAGTACTCCGATTCCGCCGCCTACCAGGCCGTCGAGGACTTCATCGCCGGCGAGGCCGACCGCTGAGGGCTCCGTGATCGGCGATTTCCATGGAAATCGCCGCAGGAGAAGGGGCACCCGTTGCCGCGCGGGTGCCCCTTGCTGCCGGGGTCTGTTCAGGCCCCACGCGACACCCTCTTCCAGAGTTGGAGCTGCTGCTCGGCCCGGGCGAGAACCGAGTGCACCGAGGCCTGGCCATCGGTGGTCACCCAGGACACCCGCAATCCGGGCTGAACGCGCTTGCGGCCGATGCGCACCGGCCAGCCCGCCACTTCCCGTGCCTGCTCGGCGATCTCCTCACCAGCGCCGCTCGGGTGCTCGGCGACCACCGCGAACTCGTCGCCGCCGTAGCGGGCCACGGTGTGCTCGTCGCTGAGCCCCTCCCGGAGCCGACAGGCCAGCGTGGTTAGCAGGTCGTCACCGCGGTCGAAGCCGTGTTCGGCGTTGAAATCCGCCAACTGCTGCACGTCGATGAGCACCAAAGTGGACAGTGTGCCGCGGCTGCGGGCGCGGACCAGCGACTGTTCGAGCCGGTCCAGCAGCAGAACCCGGCCGGGCAACCCGGTTAGCGGGTCGAGCAGGCCGCGGCTGTGCGATACGTCTGTGTGCACCGACTGCAGCAGGATCAGCACCCGGCTGCGGCCCTGCACCTGCACCGCGTGGTAGTCCGCCCAGATACGGCTCAGCGGCTGGCCGCTGCGGGCGATCACCATCGGGATGGAAAGCGGTGAACCGGCCCGCAGTACCTGGCCGGCCAAGTCGGCCCAGTCCGGCATCGGGGCGCCGGTGTCATCGCGCACCTGCCAGCCGACCGGCCGGACGCCGGTGAGCAGATCGGCCTTGTCCAGCTGCATCAACTCGGCGGCGACGTCGTTGGTGGCCAGCACCTGGCCCCGTCCGTCGGTCAGCAGCACGCCGACTGTCAGTCCGCTGATGAGCTCGTCCCAGACCGGTGCCAACTGGCCTGGTGCGGTCACCTCAAGGACACTCATTCGACCCCCCTCCTCACCAACGAACGGAGCAGTCCGTTTGAGCCTCCCCTCCGGACAGGGCGGAATTCAAGGGCACGACGACCACCCGTAGTGGTGGAATTCACGCTGCGCACATAACAGTGCGTCAGGTGTCCCCGCTGTAGTTGCGCCTGGATCACACCCGTGGCCGGAACTTGATGATTCGACCGGGTGAAATTCCGCCACGGTGGTAGCGGTCCCAAAAGTCGCCCCACGGCGACCCCGCCGACCGACCGGATCTCTACGCTGGCCGAGGTGCTGCAGGCGAGAGGACGGGGCATACCGGTGCACGGGACCGCAGGTTTACTGCCGCCGCGGGAGCGGTTACGCGAATACCGATCACTGCTGGCCGTGATCGCGGCAGCGGAGCTGATCGCGGTAATAATGGTCTCCACCGTCAACACGCACGACCATATCGACGGCGAGGTCTACCGGCTCGGCGCGCGGGCGCTCTTAGCCGGCCACGACCTCTATCACGGCCTCCCGGCCACCGAGTCCGGGCTGCGGCTGCCGTTCATCTATCCGCCGTTCGCGGCGATCCTGTTCGCGCCACTGGCATTGATCCCGAAGGCCGGCTCGACCGCGGTGATCATGCTGGTCAGCCACGTCGCGTTATTCACCACGCTGTACGTGGTGCTAGGCGCCTCGACCTTCCTGCACGCGCACCGGGACAAGGTGCTGCTGGTGGCGGCGGCGGTGCTGCCGCTGGCCACGATCAGCGAGCCGGTGCTGGAGACGATCACTTACGCGCAGATCAACATCGTGCTGATGGCGCTCGTCACGGTGGATTGCCTGTGGCGGGTGGACGGCCCGAAGAAGCTGCCGTACCCGCGCGGTCTGCTGATCGGCCTCGCCGCCGGGATCAAGCTCACGCCGCTGGTGTTCCTGCTGCTGCCGCTGCTGCGCCGGGACGTCCGCACGATCGTGACCGCGTTGCTGAGTTTCCTGGGCACCGCGCTGCTGGGCTTCGCGCTGACCTTCGACAACGCCCGGCGGTTCTGGCTGCACGAGATGCTGGCTAGCAGCAACGTCTCGTTCGGTCCCAAGTTCACCGGCGACGCGTCGACCTACGCGGGCAACCAGTCGCTGCGTTCGCTGCTGAGCAAGATGTCGACGCCAAGCCTAACGGTGGTGTTCGTGCTGCTGGCGGTGCTCGTGGTGGTGTTGGCGGTGCTGGGCATGGTGCACGCGATCCGGCAACGGGATCTGCCCATCGCGGTGACGATCAACGGGATACTCGGGCTGCTGGTATCGCCGATCTCCTGGTCACACCACTGGGTTTGGGCGATCCCGGGGCTGGTGCTGCTGCTCGGTGCGGCCTACGTCCGGCGGAAGTGGGGGCTGCTGCTGGCGAGCGCGCTGACGGCCGGGTTCTTCATGGTCGGCCCGCACTGGAAGATGCCCCAGGGCCATGGCCTGGAGCTGCGCTGGAACTTCTTCGAGCAGCTGATCGGCAACGCCTACGTCTACTTCGGACTCGCGTTCCTGCTCTACAACGCGATCCTCTGGTGGTTTTCCCGCCGCGCGGCCAAGTTCGCGACCAGCGACCCGGCCCCGCAGGCTCCGCTCGCGCAAGTCCTGTAGCCGCACCGGGCGCCGACTCACGATCGAGTCGGCGAGCGGCCGGGAATAAGGCATTCGAGGTGCGCGGCCCGCGGCCGCGGAAAGCCAGAACAGCGCATGAAAAAACCGGGGCGAGCGCGGCGCTCGCCCCGGTTCCGGGTTTAGGTCAGATGCGGGGGAGGACGACCGTGTCCGCGTCCTCCAGGGTGCGCCGCACGCCGTCCGCGGTCACGCCCGGCATCGGCAGCGTCTGGCCCTGCGCGGCCGTGATGTCCGGTACACCGCCGCCGAGCACCGGCAGCGCCACGCCAGCGGCCCGCGGCGCGGGCGTCGGCCGGAACGGGTTCTGGGTGACCACCTGCTCCGGGGGCAGCACCGCGTCCGCCGTGTCCATCACCTTGACCGCGACGTCAGACTGCAGCGGCGTGTTGGTGAACGTCTGAGGCACGCTGCGCGGCGCGGTGTCCTCCAGCGCGGCGGTGATCCGGCTCACCGACGGCCCCGAGGTCTGTCCGCCGCCGAGCGCGTTGAGCTCGCCGATCCCCGGCAGCGGTGCCCCGAAGCCGGGGGATTCGCTGCGCTGCACGGTGCCCGGCGTCTTGGACAGCTCGATCAGGGTGAGACCGCCGAGGTCCGGGACCTCGTTGGCCTTCTCCTGATGGTCACCCGGCACGTGCAGCGGCACGAAGTCCGCACGGGGAGTGGGCTCGGCGGCGACCTCGGACAGCGCGTCGACCAGCACGTCGTGCGGCACCGTGTGCATGTCGCTGCGGAAGCCGGGTAGCTCCGGGGAGGTGAGGTCCGCCAGGTCCGGCGTCACCAGCCCCCCGTGGCCGCGCGACAGCGCGTCCTCCCACAGCTCGACGATGCCGTCGGTCTGCCCGAAACCGTCGACGTAGGCCGGCTCGCCGTGCGGGATCATGAGGTCTGCAGGGACATCCAGGACCGGACCCGATCGAAATGCACCCTTGTCGAGGGTGTTGGCACCTCCCCGGATCACCTCGCCAATGGGGCCGGCCCAGCTCAGCGAGCGGTGGAAGCCCTCCGCGGGGGTTACCGGGCGGGCCCCGCCGGACGGCGGCATCCCCGGCACGGTGTCCAGCGGCCGGGCGGCGGCGGGGTCGGCGACCCAGCCGGCCAGGTGTAGCGGCGCGGTCTTCGGCGGGGTGATCCACTGCGCGTCGCGGAACGCCGGGATCTCCCGCGTCATCTCGTTCTCGACGGCCGGCAGCAGGTCGTGCACCGGGTCCAAGGTGCCGGTCAGCGCCGTGACCGCGTGGCTGGATCGCGGCTCCACCAGCGGGGCGTTGTACCGCGTTCCGGGGCCCTCGGGGAACAACTCACCCGCGAAGCACCGATCGGCAGGCACCGTATCGTCTCCGAGCTCATCAAGGACGGGGGGAATCACCGACCCGCCTCGCGGCGTGGTCGGGTGGTCCGGGCAGGTCTCGCCGGCGGATGCGACCCCTGTGCCAACGGCCAACATGCCACCAGTGACCAGCGCGGCCTGCACACCGCGCTTCGCCCAAGTTTGCATGGATCTCTCCTTCACCAGGTTTCTCCGCTAGGGGGAGAAAAATCAACGATGGGCGCCACACCGTCATCGGAAATTGATCGTCGATGCGACGGCGGGCCTTCGGGAACTGCGATAGGGCTCGCGTTTGCGGCGGGATTTCCTTTCACCGGCAACGACATCTGTCGCCGATGGAACGCCGCGCGAGGGCTAGTCGGGCGTGGTGCCCGGCTGCGGTTCGGGCGCGCTGCTCAGCGCGCGGGCGGTGTCGCGGGTCGGCGAATCGGCGAAGGCGGGAGTGCGATCCGGTTCGGCGAAGTACCAGCCGACCGCGTTGTTGTTGTGCTGCTGCCCGTCGGTGGTTCCGCCGAAACCGGGCGCGGCCGGTGGTGCGGGCAAGGTGAAAGGTCTTGACCCGACGGGTTTTCCGGGGGAATCGCCGGGCTCCGGCGACCGCCGCTCGGTGACCGGCGTGGTTCGCTCGGCGGAGCCTTGATGCTCGGCCAGCTGCGACGACTGCGGGACGGCGGGTGCAGCGCCCCGCGTCGGCGTCGGCGTTTCGATCGACGAGATGTCCGGCTGCGGTCCGGTTTCCTCGGACAGCAGCGACGTCCTGAGCCCACCCAGTCCATTGTCGACTGATTTGGTGAGCGTGCCCGCCTGGTCTCCGGTGGCCGTCACCGCGTCGTCCGCGACGTCGCGCACCTGGGTGGTGGAATCCTGCAGCGCGCCGGTCACCGGTCGTGCCGTTGCGAGCAGCCGATCCGTCGGACCGGACCGGACCAACTTGCCCGGATCCAGCGGCCCCAGCGAGAACTCCGCCGGACCAGGCCGACCAACGGCAGTAACGTCCACTGTAGACAGTTTTGACCCCACCGTGGCGGGCGGCGTCGTCGACTCGCCGGTCGGCGCGTCTGCCACTGCGGCCGGGCGCAGGTTCGCGGCGTCCGCCGGAAGTCCGCCGCCGACGAGCCAAGCCGTGGAGGTTCCGGCGACCGTCGCGCCCGCCACGACCAGCGCACGGCGCAGCAGCCGCCACGGTCGGGCGGCTCCCATCCTGCGGTCGCGGCGGGACATCTCGGTGCCAGAACCTCCTCGGCTTGCGGCGACTCCCCACTGGAGCTCGTCTTCCTCGCCGTGGCGCACTCTTTCAGAGCAATCGCCGCTTCCGTAAGCGCAGCGCGACAGCTTCGCCACATCGTGTTACCGGTGATCCAGTCCGATTGCGCGCAGTGGTCATTTCGCCCCTGGCATCCGTGGTCGGCGCTACGGTGACAGGGTGAACGACTTCAAGATCACCACGCGGGACGACGCGGCGGCGTCGATTCCGCGCGTGCTGCGCGTTTCGGCCGCGGTGAGCTGGCGAGCGCTGGTGATCCTCGGCGCTCTGTACGTGCTCGGGTTGGCCCTCGGCCGGGTCTACGTGGTCGTGATCCCGGTAGCCATCGCGCTACTGCTGGCCGCGCTGCTGGCCCCGGCCGTGGCCTCGTTGGCTCGGCACGGCGTGCCGCGCTCACTGGCCACCGCCCTGGTGCTGATCGGCGGGCTCGCGATCGTCGGCGGTGTGCTCACCTTCGTCATCAACGCTTTCGTCGAAGGTTTCCCGGATCTGCAGAGCCAGGTCCTCGCCAGCCTCAACACGCTCAAGGGCTGGCTGGCGCTGGGCCCGCTGCACATCAACGAGCAACAGATCGGGCAGTACCTCAACCAGGCCCAGCAGTGGTTGGCGGCCAATCAGGCGGCGTTGACCAGCGGCGCGTTGTCCACCGCGGGCACCTTCGGCAACTTCCTGACCGGGTTGGTGCTGGCGCTGTTCACGCTGATCTACTTCCTGTACGACGGCCGCCGGGTATGGCTGTTCGTGACCAGGCTGGCGCCGAAGCACGTGCGGCACCGGGTCGACGTGGCCGGCTGCCGGGGCTTCGCCTCGCTGGTCGGCTTCGTGCGCGCGACCGCGCTCGTCGCGGTGGTCGACGCGCTCGGCATCGGCCTGGGGTTGGCGATCCTCGGGGTGCCGTTGGCGATACCGCTGGCGGCGCTGGTCTTCCTGGGCGGCTTCGTGCCGATCGTCGGCGCGGTGGCCTCCGGCGCGGTCGCCGTGCTGGTGGCGCTGGTGACCAAGGGCTGGATCGTCGCGCTGATCGTGGTCGGCATCGTGCTGGCGGTACAGCAGATCGAGGGCAACGTGCTGCAACCGCTGATCCTGGGGCGGGCCGTGCAGATCCACGCGCTGGGCGTGGTGCTGGCGATCAGCATCGGGCTCGTGGTCTCCGGCATCATCGGCGCGCTGCTGGCGGTCCCGCTGGTGGCGGTGCTCAACTCGGCGATCCGTTCCCTGGTCGCCGAGGAGGAACCGGAAGAACCCCCGGAACCGACCGAGCACGAAGAGTCCGAACCCCCGCCCGACGAAACTCCCGACGAGAAGGCACCCACCAACTCGTCCGCGAACAACGAGGCGTGAGCGGCACCCGCGGCCGAGCCGTTCGGCGGTGGGCGCCCGTCACGCGGAAGCGCTCAGGCGAGGGCGACCGCGTTCCGGCCGCCGGATTTCGCCGCGAGCAGGGCGGCGTCGGCGGCCACCAGCAGGTCCGTGAGGTCGTAGCCGAAGCGGGACGTGCTGGCCACGCCGATGCTGACCGTCAGGTCGTTGAGCTCGCGGTGGCGGCCCTGGGTGTCGCGGGCGGGCACGGACAGCGCGGCGGTCGCGGCCCGGACCTGATCGGCGACGGCGCACGCGGCATCGGCCCCCGTGCCGGGCAGCAGCACCACGAACTCCTCGCCGCCGAAGCGGCCGACCACGTCTGTGCGCCGCAAGCTGCCGCGTAACATCGTCGCGATGGCCGCGAGCACGGCGTCGCCCGCCAGGTGCCCGATCTCGTCGTTGACCCGCTTGAAGTGGTCCAGGTCCAGCAACAGCAGCGACACGGGTTGGACACGGGCCTGCGCCCGGTGGAGCTCGTTACGCGCCAACCGCTCCCAGTGCACCGCGTTGGCCAGGCCCGTCTTGCCGTCCCGCTGCGCGGATCGCCGCCACTGCGGCAGCTGGCTGGCCAGGTCCAGCAGCACCAGCGGTGGGCCGGCCAGCAACGCGCTGCTCGGCTCCGTGCTTACCGCAACCGCCAGTAGCCCGCCCAGGCTCGCGGAGACGATGCCTAGCAGCACGTCGATCGGCTCGCCCACCACGTCCTCCCGCGCCGCCGCGGGGTTGCGCAGCCAGATGCCTAACGCGACCAGGCTGGCCCGCGTCAGCAGCAGAACGGCACCGGCCACCACGAACAGCACCGGCCCCCACTGGGGTTCCTCCCAGCCGATGACCGAGCGCGCGGACAGCGTGGCGATCGTGGTCGCCGCCGTGGTGAACAGCCAGCGGTGCAGCTCCGGACGACCGTCCAGCACCCCGTGCAGGGTCGGCCCGAGCAGCAGGAGCACCAGCAGGTTCGGCGGCAACGTCAGGATTCCGGTGGCCAGGTAGGCGATGTGCAGGGTCCACGGGTTCCGCCGGAGTTGCCGCTGCGCCTTGATCGACACCGAGGTGATCACGATGACCGTCCCGGCGGTGACCGCCAGCATCGTGAAGGTCAGCAGCTCGTGCGACAGCGGTGAGCGGCTCGTGACGAACACCCCCGCCACCATCCCGAGCGCCACCGCCTGGACCGCGAGCACGTAGGCCATCGCCGCCGGACGAAGTCGCCAGAGCGGCCAACCGCCCACCAAGCCGATCACCTCCCTCGACGAGCCTCGCACAGCGGCCCGCCACGCCGATGCACGCCACCCGGGCAATTCGCGTCGTCGCTGGTCGTGATCCCAGACACGCAGCGTGCGCGATCCGGTTCCCGCTGCCAACGCCTGGCGTACGGCAGGATGGTCCGCTGGGAAGGAGCGAATGTGGGCAGTCCGCAACAGCTGTCACGTCAACCTCAAGTGGCCGACGGTCGTTCGCCGTTGTGGCGCGGGCACAACGTGTTCCGCGTGGTGACGTTCCTGTACGCGTGTTTCTGGGTGATCGTCCAGTTCGACGACTACCGCCGGCCGTGGTTGGCGTTGGTGGTCATCGTCTCGATGGGCCTGTGGACGGTGTTCACCGTCTGGCGCTACTGGTCCCGTGCCGGACGCACCAACCGCATGGTGCTGATCGACTGTGTGGTGGTGACCACGCTATTCCTCAGCAACGAGTTCATCCTCTCCGATGATCAGATGTTGAGCAACGATCCGTCAGTGGTGACGGTCTGGCACCCGACGATGGTCACCGCCGCCGCGTCCCAGTGGGGCATGCTCGGCGGGCTGTCGACCGGGATCATCACCGCCGCCAACAACTACCTGATCCGCGGCTACAGCGATTCGGCGATGTCGCTCGACACCCTGCTGCTGGTCGGCACCGGCCTGGTGATCGGCCTGGCCTCGGACACCGCGCGCAAGTCCACCGATCGGCTCGCTCGCGCCCTGCGCGCGGAGGCCGCGACCGCGGAGCGGGAGCGGCTGGCGCGCAACATCCACGACAGCGTGCTGCAGGTGCTCGCGCGGGTGCGGCGACGCGGCGCGGAACTCGGTGGCGAAGCCTCCGAGCTGGCGAAACTCGCCGGGGAGCAAGAGATCGCGCTGCGTGCGCTGGTCGCCACCACGCCGCAGGAGACCACCGCAAACGGTGAGACCGACCTCGCCGCGCGGTTGCAGGTGCTGCGCACCGGCCGGATTCACGTGTCAACCCCGGGCAATCCGGTGCGGTTGCCGGAACCCCTGAGCACCGACCTGTTCGCGGTGGCTCGGGAAGCCCTGGCGAACGTCGAGCAGCACGCCGGCACGGCCGCCCAGGCATGGGTGCTGTTGGAAGAACTGCCGGACGCGGTCGTGCTCAGCGTTCGCGACGACGGACCGGGCATCCCCGACGGCCGACTGGAGGAAGCGGCCGCCGAAGGCCGGTTGGGCGTGGCCAAGTCGATTCGGGGTCGCGTGGAGAACATGGGTGGCACGATCATGCTGGACACCACGCCCGGCGAGGGAACGGAGTGGGAGATCCGGGTGCCCCGTCCAGGGGCGCCCCCGGCCAAGCGCCGCAGAGGAGGAAAACGATGAGCGAGCCGCCCGTCACCGTGATGGTCGTCGACGACCACCCGATGTGGCGCGACGGAGTCGCCCGCGACCTGACGGAGCGCGGCTTCGAGGTGCGGGCCACCGCGAGCGACGCCGCGTCCGCGCTGCGCATCGCGCGGACCGTCAAGCCCGACGTGGTGCTGATGGACCTCAACCTGGGCGACACCTCCGGGGTCAACGCCACCCTGCAGATCACCCAGGAGATCCCCGGCACGCGGGTGCTGGTGCTGTCCGCCAGCGGGGAGCACAGCGACGTGCTGGAGGCGGTCAAGGCCGGGGCCTCCGGTTACCTGGTCAAGTCGGCATCGGTCGAGGAACTGGTGGACGCGGTGCGGCGTACCGCCGTCGGCGACGCGGTGTTCACCGCCGGGCTGGCCGGGCTGGTGCTCGGGGAGTACCGGCGGATGGCGATCACCCCGGATTCGGATTCGCAGGCGCCGCAGCTGACCGACCGGGAGACCGAGGTGCTGCGGCTGGTCGCCAAGGGGATGACCGCCCGGCAGATCGCGAAGAAGCTGGTGATCTCGCACCGCACGGTGGAGAACCACGTCCAGTCGACGCTGCGCAAGCTGCAGCTTCACAACCGGGTCGAACTCGCTCGCTACGCCATCGAACACGGCCTGGACCAGGAAGCCGACGCCGAAGAAGCCTGAACCGCCCGGTCCGCACCGGGTTCGCGCGGCGATGTGGGTACCGGCGGGCCGGACACCCGGCCAAGCGGCCACGGCGCTGCCAGGACAATTGAAAAGGCTGGTCAAGGCCCGTGCGCCCGGTCTGGGCGCAGGGGCCTTTTTCATTGGGTGACAGCGGTCTGTACAGGATTTTCCAGGTTCACCCGATTCACCGACAACGGCTTTCAACCGGATGGTGTTTCCCCAGGGCACGCAGGGCATTACCCACTGTGACCAAGGGCGTCACCCGGCGCACCACGACACCGCGTGACGGAGTGGTGACGGGGCGGTGACGGACCTCTGGCGTACTCGTTTCCAGCGGCGCGAAGCCGCAGTCGAAATTCCGTTGATGCGAACAGGAGCAGATCATGGAGTTTTCGTACGAGTTCGCTGAGGTACTGCCCGAGCGCGAAGCTTGCTGGTTCTTCGGCCCTGACATCAACACCGTCGTGGCGAAGAACACCGCTGTGGCGCTCTTCGGTTCGCAGGCCACGGCCGCACAGGTCATCACCCAGGTCAGTCGCTAACACCCCCGGCCGCCCACTGCTGCTGCGCGCGGTGGGCGGCCGGGCTCCAACACGAGGAGATGCAACATGGACGTTCTTGATTTTTCTAGCCAGTCCGCAGAACTGCTCCCGCAGCGCGAAGCCCTGGGGGGCTGCTGCAACTTGTTCCCTGACATCAACACAATCGTGGCGGTCAACACGGCTGTGGCGCTCTTCGGTTCGCAGGCCACGGCCGCTCAGGTCATCAACCAGTTCTGACGGTCCCGCCTGGCCGGGAGCGAAGCGCTCGCTCCCGGCCAGGCTCACCTGCTCGCCACAGCGCTCAACCCAGTGCATCTACCCGCACTTGACCGGGTTCGCAGGAGGAAGCCATGTCAGAAGTCACTCAGACCGACTGCGTCGAAGAGACCGACGAGCAGGCGGTTGCGCGACTGGCCGACGGAGTGTCGTTGTGCGGGGAATACGAGGGCAGCGGCTTTGATGAACCGCGTTACCTGATCTCCCGCGGCGACGGTCAGATGGTGTTGGTGTCACCGTTGCTGTACCAGCTCGCGGCCGCGATCGACGGCACCCGGCAGCTGGCCGAGGTGGCTGCGCGAGTGTCGCAGGCGACTGGTAAGGAAGTGTCCGCCGTCGGCGCGGCATTCCTCATCAACGAGAAACTGCATCCGCTCGGCGTCGCCACTCTGTCGGAGCCGATCGCCGAGCCACCGAAGGCGGATCCGCTGCTGTCCTTGGCCATGCACGGCGTGTTCGCGCCTGCTCGGGTGGTGCGCGTGGCGGCGGCGATTCTCGCGCCGTTGTACGCACCCGTGATCGTAATTCTTGTGCTGTGTGGGTTGCTCGCGTTCGATGCGTGGCTGATCGGCTCCGGTTACATCGATGCGGCATTCCAGCAGTCCGTGGGCGAACCGGCGCATGTGCTGCTGCTGATGGGCCTGGTGTTGGCCAGCACGTTGTTCCACGAGGTCGGCCACGCCGCGGGATGCCACTATGGCGGGGCGAAGCCAGGCGCGATAGGCGTCGGCATCATGCTGATCATTCCCTGCTTCTACACGAACGTCACCGACGCATACCGGCTGGACCGGCGGGGCAGACTACGCACCGACCTGGGCGGCGTCTACTTCAACGCCATTTTCATTCTGGCCATGGCCGGGATCTACGATTTGACGCATTTCCAACCACTGTTGGTCTTCATCGCGCTCAGCCATATCCAGATGCTGCAGCAGATGTTGCCTCTGCTGCGCATGGACGGCTACTACATCCTTGGCGACCTGGTCGGGGTGCCGAACCTGTTCTCACAGGTCGCCCCGTTCCTGCGACGCCTCACCGGGCGCCGGGGCGACGGCGGCCAGCCCAACGCTTACACCGGGCTGCGGCCGCGGGTGCGGATCATCGTCGCCGCCTGGGTGTTGATCGTGGTGCCCACGTTGTTGGTCGCGGTGGGTTTGCTGCTCTGGCGGCTCCCGGTCTACCTGTCCCGGGTGTTCACCAGAGGACAGGACTACTGGACGATGCTGGCGAACGGTGTCGGGCAGGGGCATTTCTGGACCGCGCTGCTGGCAGTGGTCGCGATGATCATCCTTTTGCTGCCGTGGGTAGGCGCGACCGCGTTCGTGGTGCGGGTCGGCCGACGGATCTCCCGGCGCATCGCCCAACGCAAGCCACGGAGCACACGCGGACGCCATCGTGCTGTGCGCGCCTGAGTTGTGCTCCTTCATGGGGCTCCCACGGGGGGTGTGGGAGCCCCACATACGTATCGCAGCCAGTTCAGAACCGAAAATCACGGTGAGTAGTGCCGTAACAACCGACCGGAGCACCCCCGATAGGCACGGATGTGGGACCTGCTTCCGGCGTCCCCGCCGGTGCTCCGGGTTTCTGGGGAAGGGACGGCAAGCCGTGTCGCCCCCCTGAAGCCCTGTGGCAGGCCTGTCGAGGGGGGAACTATGACCGGTGGAACAGTGCGTCCGATGACACGCCGACGTGCACGGACCCCGGCGCAGCCCGATCAGCAATTCCGGCTGTCGCTGCTCGGCGGGTGGGACCTGCACGCGGGGGGCGATGGCGTGCCGATGTCCAGCAATGGGCAACGGCTGCTCGCCTTCCTGGCGCTGCGCGGACGCACGCAACGTGACTACGTGGCCGGTGTTTTGTGGCCGGAGAGTGACGACCAGAGCGCGCTGGCGAATCTTCGGACCACGCTGTGGCGGGTGCGCCAGCGTGCGCAGGGCGCGGTGATCAGCACCTCGCACGAGCTTGAACTCGCGCCGCTGGTGTCACTGGACGTCGATGGCCTGGTCGCCGCCGGTCGCTACCTTTTGCGCCAGGACCCAACCGAATCGCCCGCGGACTGCGCGGAGATTGGCCGCGACTTGGCGCGGCACGCCCCGCTCCTGCCCGGCTGGTACGACGACTGGGTGCTGACGGAACGCGAGCGCCTGCAGCAGTTGCAGGTGCATGCGCTGGAGATGGCCGCGGAACGGCTGGTGCAGTCCCGGCATCTGGCGACGGCGTTGGAGATCGCGCAGGCCGCGACCCAGGTGGAGCCGTTCCGGGAGACGGCGCACTGCGCGGTGGTCAAGGTGCTGCTGCAGCAGGCCAATCCGGCGCAGGCGGTCCGCCACTACCAGCGCTACGAGCGGCTGCTGGACCGCGAGCTCGGCATCGAGCCGTCGCCGCACCTGCGAGACCTGGTGCGCCCGGTCCTCGCCCGATCCCGGGCTTAACCCCCACAAAGTGTGAATTGTTCGAGGCGATTTCGCGCGAAATCGGCGGTGTCCAAGGCAACCGGAGGATTCAGTCGAGGGCGGCGCGGACCGCTTCGCGGGCCCTGGACGGGGTCGGTGCGGACAGCGCCGCGTCGGCAGCTTGCCGGAAGGTCGCGAACGGGTGCTTAGCGAGCGCGGCGCCGACCGCCGGGACAGCGCCGGCAGCCATCGACAGGCTGGTCACGCCGAGCCCGGCGAGGACGCCGGCCAGCAGCGGGTCGGACGCCGCCTCGCCGCACACGCCGACGGGCTTGTCGAGCTCCCGTCCCGCGTCGCCGACCTTGGCGATCAGCCGCAGCAACGCAGGCTGCCAGGGGTCGTTGAGCTGGGCGAGTGCGCCCGCCATCCGGTCCGCGGCGAAGACGTACTGGGCGAGGTCGTTGGTGCCTATGCTGACGAAGTCGACGGCGTCGAGGATTTCCGCCGCGCTCAACGCGGCGGCCGGGACCTCGATCATCACTCCGGCGCGCGGCAGTCCCGCGGCCCGCACCCGGTCGGCGAACCAGGCGGCTTCGTCGACGGTGGCGACCATCGGAGCCATCACGGACACCTCGGCGGCGGAATCTGCCGTGGCACCGACGATCGCCTCCAGCTGCCGTTCCAGCACGTCGGGCCGGTCGAAGGCCACCCGCAGACCGCGCACGCCGAGCGCCGGGTTCGGCTCCACCCCCATGCCGAGGAAGGGCAGCGGCTTGTCCGCACCGGCGTCGAGCGTGCGGACGATGACGGGCTTGCCCGCGAACGGCGCGATCACCTCGTGGTACGCGGTCCGCTGCGTCTCAATAGCCGGCTCGTCATCGGCCCCGAGATAGCAGAACTCGGTGCGGAACAGGCCGACTCCCTGGGCGTCGGCCGCGACGGCGGCACGCGCGTCGGCGGCCGATCCGACGTTCGCGACGACCTTGACCGGCACGCCGTCCGCGGTGGCACCGACGCCGTTCCATTCGCCGACCCCGGCTCGTTCCGCGACCTGGACGGCCACCGCCTGGCCGGAGGTTTCGACCGAACCGCGGTCGCCGTCCACGACCGCGCCGACCAGGTCCGGCACCGCGAGCAGCCCGCGGACCGCGACCACGGCCGGAATGCCCAGTGCCCGCGCCAAGATCGCGGTGTGGCTGGTCGGACCGCCTTCCTCGGTGACCAGCGCGAGCACCAGATCCGGGTCGAGGTCGGCGGTGTCGGCGGGCGCGAGGTCGCGGGCTATAAGGACGCTCGGCCGCTCGAATTCGGGGATGCCGGGCGGTGTCACTCCGGACAGCTCGGCGATGATCCGGTCCCGGACGTCCTGCACGTCCCGGGCGCGTTCGGCCAGGTAATCTCCGGCTTCCCGCAGCGCGTCCGCGAAGCCGTTGGCGGCCTCGTGCACCGCGCGCGGCGCGGGCAATGAGCGGCCGGTGACGAGTTGTTCGGCCTGCGAGATCAGCGCCGGGTCGATCGCCATCGCGGCGGTCGTCTCCAAGACCGCTTTCGCGTCGCCCTCAACTCGGCCGGCCCGCTGGAACAGCCGGTCGGCCACGGCATCGGCGGCCGGCCGGATGCGCGCCGCTTCGGCGGTCGGGTCGGCGGGCGCGGGGGTGACGGGCGGTTCGGGCAAGGAGTCGGCGACCCGGACAACCGGTCCCGAAGCGCGGCCGGAGCTGACTCCGACACCAGTCAAGCGCGACATTGTCTAGACCATACCCTCCTCAATCGGCCCGTGGGGCGATCGTAGGCATGAGTACCCCGTTCGGCCCGGCTACCAGGGCCAACGTGAACACACCCGGTGACGACAGTGGTTCTTACCTCCCCCAAATGTCGCAGCGACTCGACTACCGATGAGTAACACCTGAGTAGCCGTACGGATCCGGCCGGAACCCGGAAACAGCAGGCTGTGGGCATGGCAACGAGCACCCTGATCCCCGACGCAAACCAGCGCCTCGACTGGTTCGCCGAGCCGCTGGCCGCCGTCGTGAACCTTTTCGCCAGCCAACTGCCCGCCGCATCCGATGACGGGACGAGCGATGCGGACCCGACCCCCGGGACCGCATCGGACAGACTGCCGCCACCGACGGGCGTACTGCTCGGCGGGACCGATCCGATCCCGGGCGAGCCCGTCGACACCAGTCAAGCTCGCCCAGCGCAGTCCCCGGCCGCTTCGGCCGGGACTGCCCCGTCTTCGGAGTGATTCCCAGCCCACGCCACCCAGGCCGCACCGGGTAGCACGCCAACGGCCCGTTCGCCTTCAGAACAGCGGCGAACGGGCCGTTCGCGCACGCGCACGAGACGACCGGAATTCGGCCGGATTGGTTTGTGAGCGGCAACAATCGTGTGGCGGAAGCCACAGTGGAGGATCGCCCAAATGGAATCCACCGTTCGAGCTAACTTCGGGTCGACTGTGGATCTTTTCGGCGTAGCCGGACGTCAAACTAAGTGGGTTGTTGTTCGCCGGTATCGCGCAGCTGACGATCACAACCTGCTGTGGGCCGGCCGTAACGCCCCCCGTACGGTCGGCCCCCAGTGAGAGCGCCGTCGGTCGCGGAAATCGGGCCGCTGGCCCGGCACGATCAGTCGCGGACCTTGCGCAGCCCCAAAGCATTCAACGCACCTTCGACCGGGCCTGGCTGCCGCTCCGGAAGCAGGTGCGGCGCGTGCTCGCCGACCGCGGAAAGCACACTGCCCGCCGAGGGGTTGACCGCCTGCCAGTCGCCGACGACCACGGTCGGCACCGTCTCGTTGCCATCGGCGATGGAGCGCACCACTGCTGCCGCCGCCGGGTCCTCCCAGATGTTCACCTCAGTGAAGGCCAGCCCCTGGCGCCGCAACCCGGCTCGCAGCGAGGTGCAGAACGGGCAGCCGGGCCGGGTGTAGACGACGACTTCCTGGACGACGGCGGTCATCTTGCCTCCTGAGTCGTAGGCATCTTCGGTGAACCTAGCCGGTGCAGCGGCACACGGAGCGGGGTGAGTTTATTCCCACACCGCAATGTGCAGGTCACCGCGCGGTTCTTAGTTCGCGTTCGCACTCGGCGTCCACCGAGAATCCACTATGGACTGTCCGACACTGCGACTCGGAGATCCGGGAGCGCGCCCCTTTCTGGTGGCCGACTGCTGGTGACCGGAGCCCGCGCCGGTTACCGTGAGGTGAACGCCGTCAACTGCGTAAATGCCGTTCACTGGGCGTCGCCGCGGCGACGGGGCCGGCCGCGCACACCCGATCGGAGGGCCGGATGGGCCACACTCACGAGCGGCCGATCGGAAGGGCAGGGTCGTCCAGCACACACAGGAGTGGCACATGACCGAGGTGACTCGGCGCGAGCGGCTTCGCGCGGCCACCGAAGCGGAGATCCGGCAGCACGCGCGGACGCTGCTCGTCGAGCACGGACGCGAGGCGGTGACGCTGCGCGCGATCGCCCGGGAGCTCGGCATCACGGCGCCGGCGTTGTACCGGTACTACGAGTCCCGCGAAGATCTACTCCGGCAGTTGCGCGACGACATCTGCGCCGACCTGGCGAGCGAGCTGCATGCGGCGCTGGAACCGGTGGGCGAGGACTTCCTGGAAAAGATCTTTGGGGTTTGCCGGGCGTTCCGGCGCTGGGCGCTGACGCACCCGGAGGAGTTCGCGCTGGTCTTCGCCGTCCCGCAGGGCGAGGCGGGGACGTGGCAGGCCGACCAGTTCGCCGGGGTCTTCCTGGGAATCGTCGGGCCGCTGCTGATCGAGGGGGCACTGAAGATCGACTCCCAGGCGGGACCGCCGTTCGAGCTGCCGGACCTGCCCGCGAACCGGGAGGCGTTGGCGGCGGCGTTCTCCGCCGAGGGCATCGAGGTGCCGCAGGAGGCACTGCGCCCGGACGCGGTGTACTTCCTGCTGCGCTGGTGGGTGCGCCTGTACGGCTACGTGGCGCTGGAGGTCTTCGGCCGCTTCCCGTTCGATCTCCAGCACGCCGACCTGCTCTTCGACTCGATACTCCACGAGCTCACCCACGAGATCGGCTTGGCCTGAGCGACTTCGTCCGGATCGGTGCGGAAACCCGGATCCCGTCGGGCCATACTTGGTGCGCGAGGGCCGCGGGAGCCAGCGCCACGGCCACCTTGGGGTAGATTTCGTCGACTAGGTCTTCAATCGCGAGGCGGTGCTTGCCGACATAAGGCGGCGGTTCGGCGACGAGCATGCGGCGGTGGCGATCGGCCAGGTAAGCGCGGCACTGTTCGGCCGTCATGTCGTCGAAGGTGTCCCGCTCGCGCGTTTCTGCCGGATGTCGCGTGGCCGCCGACTGCGTGGCGTCGCGTATCTGCCAGACGCTGACCGCACCCGGTCCTGCGCCCGCGTGCTGGCCGTTCCCGCCGCGCAGCGGGAAAACCGCGACGAACGCGACGCCAACGGCGAGCACACCGATCGCGCTCGGCGCGCCCATCGGCGAGTTGATGAATCCCAGCACCACGTCCATGTCCAACCTCCGCGTAGTGTCGTGCAGTTCGACCCAGTCCACTCTGGACAGATCAGCCCGCCGCATCGCGGCGGGCTTTGGCTTCGGACCAGCAGACTTCGCAAGTGGCCGCGCGCCAGTCGACCTCGGTTGCCCGATCGACGCTGATCGTTCGGCCGCACAAGGTCGAGCGCTCCTGCCCGGGCAACGGCGGCTCGGTCGGCTCCAACCCGTGCCGGGAACCTTCGAAAGGCCGCCAGGAAAAAACAAGCCGCTGCGGCTGCAAATCGGGAAGCAGCACCAAGAACACCTCCAAAGAGAAAGGGAAAGACGGCGGCGGTCCGATCGACGGGGAGGGGAAGGCGATCTGGCACCGCCGCCTAGACAAGAAGTTACAGAAGAAATACTTCTTGATCTATCACTCAGTAGTGTGCTGTGCTCTGTGCTAGATGTGACAAAAGCCCGCGTATTGCCCTGAACGAAGGGATTCTGATGGCACCCGCCTCTCCAACGCTCGCCGCCTGGGAACTTGGGCAACGCCTGAAAGAGGCTCGCGAGAACCTTGGGCTGACGGGTTCTGATGCCGCCAAAGCCCTTGGAATCACGCAGAACTACATGAGCAACATCGAGCACGGTCGGCGCACGATCGCTGAAGACAAGCTCCGCCAACTGACCGCCGTGTATGAGCTGCCACCCGAAGACCAGGAAGAGCTCGTTGCCCTACGCAAGACTTGCGAGGGTCGCGGCTGGTGGGCACGTTACGGCGGCATCTACCCGGCAGAGCTACTCCGGTTCTTCGGATACGAGCACGGAGCCGAAGAGGTGCGAAGCTACGAGAACATCCTGGTCTCCGGCCTTCTCCAGACCGAGAGCTATGCGCGCGCTATCCATCGAGGCGACGGAGCGAACCTTCGGATGTCCGAAGTGGAACGTCGCGTCGAAGTACGAATGCGCCGTAAGCACCGCATACAGGGAGCGGACCCACTGCGAGCGTCGATCCTCATGGGTGAAGCCGCGCTGCGCCAACAAGTAGGCGGGACCGCAGTCCTGGAGGAACAACTCCGCCATCTACTCGACTTGATCGACAAGTATCCAGACAACCTCGATCTTCGGGTCATCCCATTCACGGCTGGAAGTTATGGCGCGATGGGCAGCTCAACTTTCCACGTGCTGACCTTTCCAAGCCCTCGCCTGCCGCGACTCGCATGGCTGGAGACAGCCGTTGCGATGGATCTCATCGATGACCAGGCACGTGTGGCTCAGTACAGCGCTTCCTTCGAGGAGGCGAGCACGTTCGCACTTGGTCGACAAGACACTGTCGACCTTATCCGCGATACCCTAAAGAGTTAATCTGACCGGGTGTCAGGCTTAGAAGAACAGCTTCATAGTGCAGCGTGGTTCACGTCGAGCCACACCACGAACTCTCAGGCGTGCGTCGAAGTGGCGCTGATGCGCGACGTTGTCGCCGTTCGAGATACCAAAAATCGACAAGGCGGCATCCTGATCTTCCGAACCGGGCAGTGGGCCGCCTTCGTCACCTCGATCACGATGTAGCCAGCACCGCGATCTCCTCACGCACCACGTTGACTGCACTTCCTGGCCAGCAGAAACACCGCGCTCGGCGTGGCGGTCCGGGCTGTCGTCGCCTCGCAGCAGCGGCAGACGAAAAAGCAGCGGTCCGCCGGTGTGCGGGCCGCTGCTTGATCGGCTTTTGATCAGAAGTTGGTGATGGCGGAGATGTTGCCCTTGTGCAGGTTCTCGATCACGTTGCGGGCGTCGCGGTACTTGTAGGAACCCGACTCGAAGACCAGGTAGGCGGCGCCGTTGTACTCCGTGATGCCCTCGGCCATGCTCGGGGCGCGGAAGCACTTGGTGGACGGCTTGTCGATGTCCGTCGCGCCCTTGTCTACCACGAAGATGTTGCTGCGCTTGGTGCGGCCGTAGGACGTGCTGAAGATGAACTTGTCCCTGGTGACCATCAGGCCCTGCGTCTTGGTGGGCACCTCGTAGGCGTGCTGCGTGGTCAGCGAGCCGTCGTCATTGATCTTGTACGAGTACATCTTGCCGCGGCCGCCATCGTTGAATTTGCCCGCGTACAAGGTGTCGCCATAGCTCGACACGAACGACGCCGCATACACCCGGCGTGCCTTGCCGTCCTGATTCAGGTACGGGACGCCGCTCTTCTTCATCGCGTCCTTGAGGTCGGACAGCTTGTACTTGCGGATCGTGTCCCACTTGCCCGAGTCCCTGCCCTGCACGAACGCCCAGCCCTTGCTGACCGTGATGCCGCCGACGTGCGACTCGGCGATGCCGACCGTGCCGACGTGCTTGCCGCTCTTCGGGTCGATGCCGACGATGCGGGCGTCCTGGCCCTTCGCGCCGTAGGAGGTCACAAGCAGCAGGTCGTTGCCGCTGCCATCCCAGTTGTACCAAGGCGAAATGCCCTGCGGGGTGTACTTGTCCAGGCCCGGGACCGCCGGGCCCTTACCGAAAGCCCGGTCGTAGACGTAGGAGGCGGAGGGGCCCCTGTAGAACGCGCCATCCTTGCCGCTGGCGCTCGACTCGCACTGGATTTTCCAGTCGGCGGCGCCTTCCTCGGGCACCGCCGCCACGCTGGTCGCGGCGGTTCCCACTAGAAAAGCACCGCTGAGCACGGTGATCGCGGCTTTCCGGAGCAGGGTGTGCATCATGGCCTCTCAACGTCTCGGCATCGGTCGTACGCAAGGTGTGACGCACTGCGAGCCGATCGGTTCCACTCGTTTCGAGGAAACCACGTGCGTCGACAGCACGAACCGCAAGCTTGCGCAGCGGCCGGGCGAGTCCATTCCCCTGGTGTCGCCGGAGAGAAGCTGATGCACGGTTGAACGCAGTACGAGCCGGACGAAGGGCGGTCACTACCCGATGACAGAGCAACTGGCGTGCCGTTGAATCATTCCGCCGAAGCCTCGTGGGTGCGTTGCGCCTCCTGGCGTTGGGCTTGCGCTCCGGTGGCGATCGGGGCAGTCAGCCACTGACGCGGAAGGCCGAAGGCCGCCACCAGGTCCACCGCGTGCGGGCGGATCTGGCCGCACAGCACGTTAATCGCCTCGATGATCGCCTTCGACCGACGCGGCGTGATCCGCTCGTGCTCCAGGAACCAGCCGCGGTCCGCCTCAATGTTGGCCAGCACGTAGAGATCGCAGAGCTTGTTCAGCAGCTCGGTGGTTCGCCGGTCGCGGCAGCGATCGATCGCCGCGACGAAAGCCTCCAGCACGATGCGGTCGACGTGCACCCGGGCGGCGCGCAGCACGTGGTCCTGCGCGTTGTTGAAGACCTCGAAGGCGTTGTCGCGGTTGGATTTGCGCAGGCGGCGACCGAGGCCATCGAGCACGTGCCGCTCGCGGTCGTCGAACAGCTTCAGCTGCCAGCCCCGGTCGAGGATGTCGTCCTTGCCCGAGCCGTCGATGATCCGCTGCACCAGGTTACGCGTCGCGGTCCGCTCGATCACCGCGCCCACGAACTGGTCGGCGATGAACTTGGCCATGCCCAGCGTGCCGAGGTCGTCGAACTGGTCCTTGTAGTTCGTCAGCAGGCCCTTGGCGACCAGCTGTAGCAGCACCGTGTTGTCGCCCTCGAACGTGGTGAAGACGTCGGTGTCCGCCTTGAGCAGGGCCAGCTGGTTTTCCGCCAGATAGCCCGCGCCGCCACATGCCTCACGGCAGGTCTGGATGGTCTGGGTCGCGTGCCAGGTCGTGATCGCCTTCAGGCCCGCGGCGCGGGATTCCAGCTCGCGCTGTTCGCGTTCGCCGCCCGGGGCGTCGTGCAGGGTCGACACCAGCTCCTCCTGCGCGAAGTGCAGAGCGAACGTCTTCGCCAGCGCGGGCAGCAGTTTCCGCTGGTGCGCGAGGTAATCCAGCACCACGGTCGCCTCGCCGGCACCGGGGCGTCCGAACTGGCGGCGGGCGTCGCCGTAGCGCAGCGCGATCTCCAGCGCCAGCTTGGTCGCACCGCCCGCGGTGCCGGCCACCGAGATCCGGCCGCGGATCAGGGTGCCGAGCATGGTGAAGAACCGCTTGCTCTGGCTGGTGATCGGGCTGCGATAGGCGCCGTCCGGGTCAACGTCGCCATAGCGGTTGAGCAGCGACTCGCGCGGCACCCGCACCTGGTCGAACGTGATCCGGCCGTTGTCGACGCCGTTGAGCCCGGCCTTGCGGCCGCAGTCCTCGATCCGCACGCCCGGCAAGATCTTCCCGTTCTCGTCCCGGATCGGCACCAGCAGCGCGTGCACGCCGTGGCTCTTGCCATCGGTGATCAGCTGGGCGAATACCACCGCCAGCCGGCCGTCCCGGGCGGCGTTGCCGATGTAATCCTTGCGCGCCGACCCGTGCGGCGTGTGCACCACGAACTCTTGCGTCGCCGGGTCGTAGGTGGCGGTTGTGCGCAGGTGCTGGACGTCCGAGCCGTGGCCGGTCTCGGTCATCGCGAAGCAGCCCGGCAGGTCCAGGCGCATGATGTCGCGCAGGTAGCGCTCGTGGTGGCGCTCGGTGCCCAGCGCGACGACCGCGCCGCCGAACAGTCCCCATTGGACACCCGCCTTGACCATCAGCGACAGGTTTCCGGGCAGCATCTCCAGCGAGACCACCGAACCGCCGGTGTCCCCGCGGCCGCCGTAGGCGACCGGGAAGCCGAGGTCGGTGATACCGGATTTGACCAGCAGGTGCAGCTGTTCAAGGGTCTGCGCGCGGTGGCTTTCGGTGTCGAGGCCGTCCCCCGGCGGGAGCTGGACGCCGTCGAGGGCGTCGCGGACCTGCTTCCGGATGTCGGCCCAACGCCCGTCCAGCAGGGCCGAGAGTTCGCCAGCGTCGAATCCGGAGCTTCCCATCGCGGCCTCCACTTGTCGGTATCAGCAGCCCCGAGCGTAGTTACCGGCTAGTAACAACGCTAGGTGAGCTAGCTCGCCACCCCTCGGGGATCACGGTGCCCATTGAAACCGCACCCCCGAGGCGCGGCGACCGGTATGGCGCGGTTCACCACGGCCCTCGGCCTCTAGCCCCCGTCGATTTCCATGGAAATCGACACCGGAGAGACCGGCGTCGGCTCAGGCGACGACGTTGACCAGGCGGCCAGGGACGACGATGACCTTGCGCGGGTCCTTACCGTCCAGCGCGGCAACGATCTTCTCGTCCGCCAGCGCGGAGGCCTTGACCGCGTCCTGGTCGGCCGAGGCCGGCACCACGACCCGGGACCGCACCTTGCCGTTGACCTGGATCGGGTACTCCAGGGTGTCCTCGACCAGGTACTGCTCGTCGGCCACCGGGAACGAGCCGTGCGCCAGGCTTTCCTCGTGCCCCAGCCGGGCCCACAGCTCCTCGGCCAGATGCGGCGTCAGCGGCGAGACCATCAGCACCAGCGGCTCCACCACCGACCGCGGGGTACCCGCCGCCGACGAGTAGGTCTTGGTGATCCGGTTGTTGAACTCGATCAGCTTCGCCACCGCGGTGTTGAACCGCAGCTCCGCGTAGTCCTCCCGGACCCCGGCGATGGTCTTGTGCAGCGCCCGCAGCATCTCGACGTCCGGCTGCTCATCGGTGATCCGCAGCTCTCCGGTGTGCTCGTCGACGACGTTGCGCCACAACCGCTGCAAGAACCGGTGCGAGCCCACCACGTCCTTGGTCACCCACGGCCGCGACGCGTCCAGCGGACCCATCGACATCTCGTAGAGCCGCAGCGTGTCCACGCCGTAGGCGTCGGCCATCTCGTCCGGCGACACGGAGTTCTTCAGGCTCTTGCCCATCTTCCCGTACTCGCGGTTGACTTCCTCGCTGTTGTGGAAGAACTTGCCGTCGCGTTCCTCCACCTCGTCGGCCGGGACGTACACACCGCGCGAGTCGGTGAAGGCGTACGCCTGGATGTAGCCCTGGTTGTACAGCCGCCGGTACGGCTCCTCCGACTCCAGGTACCCCAGGTCGTGCAGCACCTTGTGCCAGAACCGGGAATACAGCAGGTGCAGCACCGCGTGCTCCACGCCGCCGACATACAGGTCCACGCCGCCCGGGTCGTTCGCGCCGTGCAGCTCCGGGTGCTTGCCCATCCAGTAGCGCTCATTGGCCGGCTCGACGAACCGCTCGGAGTTGTCCGGGTCGATGTAGCGCAGCTGGTACCAGCAGGAACCGGCCCACTGCGGCATCACATTGGTGTCCCGGTGGTAGCGCTTCAGCCCGTCGCCCAGGTCCAGTTCCACCTCGGCCCAGTCGGTGGCCTTGGCCAGCGGCGGCTCCGGCCTGCTGTCGGCGTCCTCCGGTTCGAAGGTCCGCGGCGAGTAGTCCTCGACCTCGGGCAGTTCGACCGGCAGCTGGTCCCCCGGCAGCCCCAGCGGCACGCCGTCCTCGCCATAGACGACCGGGAACGGCTCGCCCCAGTAGCGTTGCCGCGCGAACAGCCAGTCACGCAGCTTGTACTGGACGGTGCCGCGGCCGTGGCCATGGTCCTCCAGCCAGGCGGTGACCGTCTTCTTCGCGTCCGCTAGCCCCAACCCGTTCAGGTCCAGCCCGACCTCCGGGTTCGCGGAGTTGATCCGCGGCCCCTCGCCGGTGTAGGCGCCGCCCTCGAAGCCCTCCGACGGCTGCACAGTGCGCACGATCGGCAGGCCGAAGACCTCGGCGAACTCGAAGTCGCGGGCGTCCTCCCCGGGCACCGCCATGATCGCGCCGGTGCCGTAGCCCATCAGCACGTAGTCGGCGATGAACACCGGGATTTGCGCGCCGTTGACCGGGTTGGTCGCCCAGGCGCCGGTGAAGACGCCGGTCTTCTCCTTGTTCTCCTGGCGGTCCAGGTCCGACTTCATCGACGCCGCGCGCCGGTACTGCGCGACGGCCTCGGCGGGTGTGGCCGCGCCGCCGGTCCAGCGGTCGTCGACCTTGGCGGGCCATTCCGTGGCGGTCAGCTCGTCGACCAGCGGGTGCTCCGGCGCCAGGACCATGTAAGTCACGCCGAACAGGGTGTCCGGGCGGGTGGTGAAGACCTCGATGTGGTGGGCCGAACCGTCCAGCGGGAATACCACGTTCGCGCCCTGCGAGCGGCCGATCCAGTTCCGCTGCATGGTCTTGACCTTGTCCGGCCAGTCCAGCCGGTCCAGGTCGTCGACCAGCCGGTCGGCGTAGGCGGTGATCCGCATCATCCACTGCTTCAGGTTGCGGCGGAACACCGGGAAGTTGCCGCGCTCGGTCAGGCCGTCGGCGGTGACCTCCTCGTTGGCGACCACGGTGCCCAGTCCGGGCGCCCAGTTCACCGGCGCCTCGGACAGGTACGCCAGCCGGTAGGAGTCGATGATCTCCGCGTGCTCGGCGCGGGTCAGCTCGGCCCACGGGCGACCGTCCGGGGTGGCGCGCTCGCCGGTGACGAACTGCTCCACCAGCTCGCTGATCGGCCGGGCGCGGCCCTTGCCGCCGTTGGCCTCGGTGTCGTACCAGGCATTGAAGATCTGCAGGAAGATCCACTGCGTCCAGCGGTAGAACTCGACGTCGGTGGTGGCGATCCGGCGGCGCTCGTCGTGGCCCAGGCCCAGGCGGCGGATCTGCCCCAGGAACCGCTCGATGTTGGCCTCGGTGGTGGTGCGCGGGTGCGTCCCGGTCTGCACCGCGTACTGCTCGGCTGGCAGGCCGAAGGAGTCGAAGCCCATGGTGTGCAGGACGTTGCGGCCCAGCATCCGGTGGTAGCGGGCGTAGACGTCGGTGCCGATATAGCCCAGCGGGTGCCCGACGTGCAGCCCGGAACCGGACGGGTACGGGAACATGTCCTGCACGAACAGCTTGTCCGCCGGGACATCGCCCTTGAGTGAACCGGCCGGGTTGGGCGCGTGGAAGGTGCCGCGCTCCTCCCAACGGCGCTGCCAACGCTGCTCGATCTCGGCCGCCGTGTCCGCGGTGTAGCGGAACTGCGGGACCTCTTCGGTCCCCCCGGTCGTCGAGCCCTCTGCCTGGCCACTCATCGTGTCGCGTCCTTCCCTGCCTTCTCGCCCGAGCGCGCGGGTCATGCGCCCTTAGTGTGCCGCCTGCTGAAAATGGAAAACCCCCCAGGCCCACTTGGGCATGAGGGGTTGCCGCGTCGAAGCGTCGCTACCGGACGTTCAACGCGGCCTCGCAAGAAGCAGCTGCATGCTCACGACTCCAGGGTAACCTAGATCACTTCACGGCAAGAGTGATTATCTGCGTGGTCTGGGCGGGGGAGAAGTTGTCGTCGCTGACAAGCACCAGGCTGCGCCGCCCGTTCGGCAGCCGCGGCCCCCAGGTCATGCCCTCGACGTTGTCAATCTTGCTCAGGCCGAGGTCGGCGAGGTCGACCAGGAGTTCCTTGTGCACCGGTCGCACGTGCGCGCCCAGCAACGACGGGACGTCCTGCACGTCGGTCGCGCCGCGGGTGTCGATCCGGTAGATCCGAACCGAGTTGCCGACACCGCTGACGAACGCACGCTCCATCACCAGGTAGCCGTTCCGGTCCGCCAACAGCGCGGACACCCCGTTGTTGGCGGACCCACCGGTCGGCGACTCGGCGAACACCTTGTCCAGCGGGTAGGCATACTGCCCGAGCACCCGGCCGGACCGGGACTGCACGGTGATCCGGGACAGCGCGCCTTGCCCGGCGGTCGGCGACTCTCCGTCCTGCATCAGCGGGCCTTCGACCGCCGTGACGACCCTGCTGCCGCCAGCGGCGAAGGTCAGACCTTCCAGCACCTCGTTCTGCTTCGGCCCGGTCTCCGGAAGGATCCGCAGGTTTTCCGGCAGCGGCAGCTCCGAGGCGAACGCGCCGTCGGCGGTGGCGCTGCGGATCGACGGGTCGATCGGCTGCGCGCCGCGATCGCCCTCGCTGGTCCACCAGACGCCGCGAGTCCACGGATCCCACCGGACGTCCTCGGGGTCCACGCTGCCCTTCGGGTATGTCGTGCCGTCCGGACGCAGCAGCGGCGCCGTGCCGGTCAGCCGCAACGCGCCGTCGGTCAGCTCGGCGGTGTAGATCCGGGCCGGTTGCCGCTCTGAGCGATCATCGCTGATCAGCACCCATTTACCGGTCCGCGGGTCGTAGTCCACACCGGACAGCCCGCCGACCGTGGTGCCGTTGAACTGCATGGCGTGCGGCAATGTCGTTTCGCTCACCAGCGCTACCTTCTCGGGGGCCGCCGTGGCGGGCGCGGCGACCGCCATCGGCAGCGCGACCGCCAACGCGATCGCCAGGAGTCCGCTCGGGACAGATGTCTTCGACATGTGGGACAGCACACCGGACGAGGGTGTCCGACAGGTAGCGCCCAGATGGAGCCTTACGCTGTTCGAGTGCTCGCTGTTCAGGTGATCCTCTGCACGATCTTGGTTCTCGGCGGGGCGGCGCTGCTGCTCCTGGGTTTCCGGGGAATCCGGGGCCAGCTGCCCCGCAACCGTTACGTCGGTGTCCGCACCCCCGCCGCCATGCGCAGCGAGGACGCGTTCGAGCTCGCCAACCGGGTGGCCGGTCCCGCGATGCTGGCCGGCGGCGCGATCGCGGTGCTCGCCGGCGCTTCGCTGCCGATGCTGGCCGCCACCTTCAGCGTCGTGATGGTCGCGGGGTTCGGGCTGATCGGCGCGTTCGCGCTGATGACGGTCGGCGGAGTGGTCGGCAATCGGGCCGCCGAGGCGATGCCGGCACCGGCGCCCGCCGCCGGATGCGGTGGCTGCGCGGGCGGCTGCTGCGGCGTGCCCCGGCAGAACTGATCTTGCGCGGTAACTCCTCGCGCCCGGACGTCTCCTTGGCACCGCAACCGGCATGCTGGTGCACCGCTTCCGCGACAGCGTCGCCGAGGAGTTCCCCGGCCAGGCACTCGTGCTGATCGCCACCGCCTGGTGCGGTCTCTATCCGCCGCGACGGCTGACGCTGAGTTATCCACAGGCAGTTGTTCACAACTCTGTGGACAACTCCCAAATTTGGGGATAACTCGCCGCATCATCCACAGCTGGGGCTCGGCGGAGCTAGTTGAGCTTGACGTCGCCGGGATGCGTGGCGAGGAAGGCGAGCGGTGGCCCCTGGCGGCGCAGGACCCGCCCCCAGAGCTCGGCGCCGGGGTCGGCGATGACGTCGTCCGGCAAGGCCGGCACCACGACCCAGTCACCGCGCTCGATTTCGCCGGCGAGCTGGCCGGGCTCCCAGCCGGCATAGCCGGCGAAGAAGCGGAGGCCGCGCGCTCGGGGCACCAGTTCCTCGGGGTCACCGTCGAGGTCGACCAGCCCGACCGGGCCGCGGACGCCGACCATGCCGGCGATCCTGCCGACGTCCTCGCCCGCGCGCAGCGCGGCCAGGCAGATCGCCGTGCGCTGTTCCACCGGGCCGCCGACGAACAGCGACTGCGGTTCGCTGGCGTGCGGGCCCCACTTCGGCAGCACGTCGTGCACCGCCACCTCGCTCGGCCGGTTCAGCACGACGCCCAGGGTGCCCTCGGCGCGGTGGTGAATGACGTAAACGACCGTCCGCCGGAAGTTCCGGTCCAGCAGTTGTGGGGCGGCGACGAGCAGCGTCCCCGGTTCCACGTCCGCGTCTGATCCCACCATCGCATGATCTCACTGGTTACCCATGCACGAACCCACACCAACCAAACCAAGTCCGGCAAACGTCCGGAACTGAGCCGTCAAGGGCACCAACGACGAGACAACACTCAGCGATCACAACAAGTATTTCTTCTCATTATTATTAATGACACCTTGAGCTGGGGAAACGACATGAGTAGCGCGCCACCTGGCACCCGGCGCCCGTTGGCCCGCACCGGATCAGGAGATGTCGATGCCCTGCTCCCGGGCCCAGCGGAAGAGCTCCTCGACCGCTTCGTCATGGGACATCGGGCCGCGGTCCAGGCGTAGCTCTTTCAGGTGCTTCCAGGCCTGGCCCACGACCGGTCCCGGCTCGACGCCGAGCAACCGCATGATCTCGTTGCCGTCCAGGTCCGGCCGGACCTTCGCCAGGTCCTCCGCCTCCGCGATCCGCGCGATGCGCTCTTCAAGATCGTCGTAGGCCCGCTGCAACGCCGCCGCCTTGCGCTTGTTGCGGGTCGTGCAGTCCGCCCGCACCAGCTTGTGCAGCCGGGGCAGTAACGGACCGGCGTCGTTGACGTAGCGGCGGACCGCCGAATCGGTCCACTGGCCGTCGCTGTAGCCGTGGAACCGCAGGTGCAGGAAGACCAGGTCGGCGACCTGGCCGATGACGTCCTTGGGGTATCGCAGCGCGCGCAGCCGCTTGCGCACCATCTTCGCGCCGACCACCTCGTGGTGGTGGAAGCTCACCCCGCCGCCCGACTCGAACCGCCGGGTGGCCGGCTTGCCGATGTCGTGCAGCAGCGCCGCCAGCCGCAGCACCAGGTCCGGCTCGCCCGCCGGATCGGCGGAGCGCTCCAGGTCGATCGCCTGGTCCAGCACGGTCAACGAGTGCCGGTAGACGTCCTTGTGCTGGTGGTGCTCGTCGATCTCCAGCTTCATGGCCGGCACCTCGGGCAGCACGTGGTCGGCCAACCCGGTCTCCACCAACAGCTCGATGCCGCTGCGCGGGAACTCGCCGCACAGCAGCTTGGACAGCTCGACCTGCACCCGCTCCGCGGTGATCCGGGCGATTTCGGTGGCCATGTCGGTCATCGCTTCCACCACCCGGTCGGCGGCGGTGAAGCCGAGCTGGGAGACGAAGCGGGCGGCCCGCAGCATCCGCAGCGGATCGTCGGCGAAGGAGTCCTCCGGCGCGGCCGGGGTGTCCAGCCGACGGTTTACCAGGTCCGCCATTCCGCCGTGCAGGTCGATGAACGACCGGCTCGGCAGCTCGATGGCCATGGCGTTCACCGTGAAATCGCGGCGCACCAGGTCGCCTTCGATGGTGTCGCCGAAGGCGACGTCCGGATTGCGGCCCACGCGGTCGTAGGTGTCCGCACGGAACGTGGTGATCTCGACCGTCGTGCCGTGCCGGTACGCGCCGAGCGTGCCGAACTGGATCCCGGTGTCCCAGATCGTCTCCGCCCAGCCGGTCAGCAGATCGCGGACCTGCTCCGGACGGGCGTCGGTGGTGAAGTCCAGGTCCGTGCCCAACCGCCCCAGCAGCGCGTCCCGCACGCTGCCGCCGACCAGGTACAGCCGGTGGCCCGCCGCGGCGAAGCGCTGGGAAAGCTCCTCGGCGACCGGGGCGATCTTCACCAACTCCACGACGGCGTTGCGCTGCGCTCTGCGCTCCCGAGACTGCAGCTGCTCGGCGGACGTTACGAAGTCGTTGTGCTGTGAAGGGGACACGATGTATCAGGGTATCGCCTGCTCAGGCCGTCCCTCTTGGGGCGTGGGGTCGGTGATCGACGCGAAAAGCCGACCTGCGCACGCCGGGTCATCCGGGCACCCGCCGACACCTTTTCCGTGCCCCGCACAGGCACGCCACGCCATTCTCCGACGCCCGTGAGCCCCGCCACCAGCGGCGCTGCGCAAAACGACCAGCTCCCCCCTAAAACAGCTGATCGCACTACCATCGGCGGCATGCCCCCGTCGCCCGGCCGCTCCGGCGGTGCCCAGCCGGGGCGTCGGAACCGGCGCCGGCGGCGCAGGCTGCGAACCGTCGACGAGACCTCGGCCGGCGGGCTGGTGGTCGACGGCGTCGAAAGCCTCGCTGCGATCATCGGAAGGCTGGACCGCAAGGGACGCCTGCTGTGGTCGCTGCCGAAGGGGCACATCGAGGCGGGCGAAACCGCGGAGCAGACCGCGGTGCGCGAGGTCGCCGAGGAGACCGGCATCATCGGCCGGGTGGTGGCCCCGATCGGCACGATCGACTACTGGTTCGTCGCGGGCAGCCGGCGCATACACAAGACCGTGCACCACTTCCTGCTGGATGCGGTGGGCGGACAGCTTTCCGACGAAGACGTGGAGGTCACCGAGGTGGCGTGGGTGCCGCTTGGTGAACTGGACGAGGTACTGGCCTACGCCGACGAGCGTCGGCTGGTGCGCCGCGCGCTGAGCCTGCGCGGCGACGAACCGGACGGCCCGGGCGAGCGGCTCGCGGCCCGGCCGGTGCGAGGTAGCGAAACGGAGCCGGGGTGAAGGTTCTGCTTGCCGCGCTGGTCGCGGCGGTGTTGTTCGCGGTGGTCCCGCTGGTCCCGGCGCCCCGGGCGGCCGCGCAGGGCGAGACCCCAGCCCACTTGGACGTGATCAAGATCACCCCGCCGGCGGTCACCGGCGGATCTCCGGGCGAAGTCGTCGTCACCGGTCGGTTGACCAACACCAGCGATCGCCAGATCAACGACATCGAGGCCCGCATCCAGCGCGGCAACGCGACCACCACCGAACCGGCCGTCCAGCGCGCACTGCACGACGACACGGCCACCGTCACCGAACCCGCCTTCGCCGCGGTCGCCGACCGGATCGCGCCCGGCCAGCAGATCCCGGTCGAGCTGCGCATTCCGTTGACCGGCGCGAATTCGCTGCAGCTCAGCCAACCCGGTGTGTACCCGCTGTTGGTCAACATCAACGGAGCGCCGACCGGCGGCGGCCGGGCGCGCATCGCCGAAGCCCAGTTCCTGCTGCCAGTGCTCGGCCCACCGGGCGGTGCGCCGGTCCGGCCCGCACAGCCAACCCCGATCAGCATGCTGGTGCCGATCGTGGACTACCCACACCTGGAGCGGGAGGCCATCGGGCGCATGCGCGCGGTGCTGGCCGACGACCAGCTGTCCACCTCGCTCGCGCCCGGCGGCCGGCTCTACGACCTGGTGCAAGCGGTAACCGACCGGGCCGCGCCGGGTTCGCCGCTGGGCAGCGCGCTGTGCTTCGCCGTCGACCCGGACCTGCTGGTCACCGTCAGAGCCATGCAACGCGGCTACCTGGTGCGCCAGCCCAACGGTTCGCTGACCGAAGGAATCGGCGCCCGCGCTGCCGACCTGTGGCTGAGCAAGCTCCGCGAGGCCACCGCGGGGCGCTGCGTGATCGCGCTGCCCTATGCCGACGCCGACATCGTGGCGCTGGGCCGGGCCGGGCTGCCGGACCTGGTCAACGGCGCGCTGGACGGCACCGCCCTCGTCCGCGACATCCTGGGCGTCGAGCCCCGCAACGTGCTCTGGCCGATCGAGGGGGCGCTGGACAACGCGGCGATCGGCAAGCTGCCCGGTCTCGCGCTGTTGGAGCCCCGAGCGCTGGACCTCCCCGCCGGTTCACTGTCCCCGGTCCGGGTGCGCGGTCAGCAGTTGGCCGCCCTGCCGATCGACCCGCTGCTGACCAGCGCGCTCGACCCGCTGCACGACACCGAGATGAAGGTCACCGCGCTCTCTCCGCCGCAAAACGGCGCCTTGTCCGCGCAGAACGCGCTCGGCGCGCTGACCTTCCGGGCGACGCAGGGTGCGGTGCCGAACGCCACCTCGGTGCTGATGCCGCCGCGCCGCTGGAACCTCCGCGGCGACGATCTACGCGGCCTGCTCGACGGCATGCAGCAGTTGAGCGACGCCGGTTTCATCCGGCCCACGGCCCTGCCCGACCCGAACCCGAAGACGCTGCCGGAAGCCGACCTCAGATACCCGGTGGACGCCGGTTCGGCGGAGATCCCGCAACCCGTGATCGACCAACTCGCCGAGCAGAACTTCAAGGTCGGCGACCTGTACCGGTCTTCGTCGGAGGAACGGTCCAGCCCCGTGCCGCCCAGCGACGTCACCACGCCGCTGCGCAGCGGTTTGCTGCGCGGGGCTTCGAGCGCGTGGCGCGGGCACCCCGACGCCGCCCGGCAGTGGGTGAACCGGGCGACCGGCGTGATCGGCGAGGTACTCGGGCAGGTCCGCGTCGAGGAGTTCGCCGGCCAGGTCACGCGGTTGGATTCGGGCAGCAGCCCGATCCCCCTGACGGTGGTCAACGACCTGCCGATCACGGTGAAGATCGTGTTCCACATCCCGCGGGTGCCCGGCGTCGAGATCCGGCACGAGTTCGGCGGTCCGGTCTCCATCCCGGCCAACGGGCGGCGGGTGTTCTACCTGCAGACCTCGGCGCAGCGCGCCGGGAAGTTCACCATCGACGTGAGCACGACCACGCAGGCGGGCACCCAGCTCGGGCCCACCAAGCGGCTGCAGATCGAGTCCACCAACTACGGCGCCCTGATCCCGATCCTGACCGCGATCGCGGCGGCGCTGCTGGTGCTGATGTCGGCGCTGCGGATCGTCAAGCGGGCGCGCGCCAGGCGTCGCCGGGCCGCGGAATCGGCGGCTCGCTGGTCCGGCCCGGCCGCGCCGTGCGCCACAGCCGATCCTTCCGACCCTGCTGACTCGGCCGCTCCGACTGACTCGACAGACCCGGCTCACCCAGCGGAATCGACCGGCTCGACCGAACCGACCGGTACGAACGGAGCGCCGCAGGACAGCACGCCCGAAAACACCCAGATCGCCACCACTGACGGTGATCGGAACCGGAACTGAGATCCTGAGCGGGGTCATGCCATCACTCGTAGGTGTGGACCTGGACTGACCGACAGGACCGGGCGATGCACTCGGTGTGCCGACGGGCGAAGGATTTGAGCCAGTGAACCGAGACAGGGATACCGGGCGGATCGGCGGTAACCCCGGGCCGCCCAGGCCCGCGCCGCCACCCGAGACGCGCCCGACCATGCCGATTCGCCGGCCCGGCGCCATGTCCCAGGCCCCGAGCATGCCGCGCGGCTGGCACGTCGCGGAGACCCAGCCGATCCCCGCGGTGCCGCCGGAGCCCGGTATGGGCCAAGCCGTCGAGCAGGCCACCGAGCAGACCCAGGTGATCCGCCCGGTCTCGCCGGGCAAGCCGTCGCTGCTCAAGGCCAGCGGATCGATGGCCGTGGCCACCCTGACCAGCCGGATCACCGGCTTCCTGTGGAAGCTGATGCTGGCCGTGGTGCTCACCTTCGGCGTCGAGAACGACTCGTTCAACGTGGCCAACACGCTGCCGAACATGATCTTCGAACTGCTCATCGGCGGCGTTCTGACCAGCATCGTGGTGCCGGTTCTGGTGCGCGCCCAGAAGTCCGACGCCGATGGCGGCGAGCGGTTCGTCCAGCAGCTGATGACGATCGCAAGCGTGGTCCTGGGGCTCGGCACGCTGCTGGCGCTGGTCTGCACGCCGATCCTGACCTGGATCCTCGTCACCGAGTCCGACGCCTCGAACATGTCGCTGGTCAACGCGTTCGCGTACCTGCTGCTGCCGCAGATCTTCTTCTACGGCCTCAGCGCGCTGATCGGCGCGATCTTGCAGGCCAAGCAGATCTTCAGCCCCCCGGCTTGGGCACCGGTGGTCAACAACCTGGTGGTGATCGCCACCATCGGCGTCTTCTGGCTGCTACCGGGCAGGATCTCGCTGTCGCCGGTCTCGATGACGGACGGGCACGTGCTCGTTCTGGGCATCGGCGTCACCCTCGGTGTGGTCTGCCAAGCGTTCATTCAATTGCCCGCGCTGCGCAGGACCGGATTCCGCTTCCGTTGGCGGTGGGGCTGGGACTCGCGGCTTTCCGAGTTCGGCGGGCTCGCGCTCTGGATGCTCGGCTACGTCGCGATCAGCCAGGTCGGGCTGACCGCGCTGACCCGGGTGGCGACCGGCTCCGACGCCGGTGCCCTGTCCACTTACACCTACGTGTGGATGCTGCTCCAGTTGCCCTACGGTGTGATCGGTTTCTCGATCATGACCGCGATCCTGCCGCGGATGAGCGCCGCCGCCGCGGACGGCGATCATCCCAAGGTGATCGCCGATCTTTCGCTGGGCAACCGACTGTCCACTGTGACCTTGCTGCCGGTCAGTGCGATCATGACCGCGCTCGGCGTACCGCTGGCGATGGCGTTGTTCGCGCTGAAGTCCGGGCTTTCCGGGCAGGCCACCATACTCGGTCTCGCGCTGGCCCTGTCGGCCTTTGGTGTGCTGCCCTACGCGCTGACCATGATGCAGATGCGGACGTTCAACGCCTTGAACGACGCCCGCACCCCAACGCTGATCATGGTGGTGATGACCCTCGCCAAGGTGCTGATGGCCTTCGTGGTTCCCGCGTTCCTCGCACCAGAGCACGTGGTATTCGGCCTGACGTTCGTCAACTCTTTCTGCTTCGTGATCGGTTGGCTGGTCGGCGAAGCCTGGCTGCGGCACCGGCTCGGCCCACTCGGCAGCCGCCGTTTCCTTGTCACACTGGCAAAAACCTTGACGGCTTCGCTGCTCGGCGGGTTTCTCGCGTGGGTTACCGCGCTGGGCGTGGACGCACTGGTGCCCGGAAGCGCCGGTGCCGGAACGGGATGGCTACAGTTGAGCGTGGGCAGCGTGATCGGTTTCGCGGCGATCTTCGGACTGATGTCGGTGCTGCGCGTTGCGGAATTGCAGCCGGCGATCGGACGGCTCACCGGTTTGCTGCGTCGTCGCTGACCCCTCCGTCACGTACCCTCGTGATTAAGTCTCCTTCCGTGGGGGGAGAGGGGTGGCACGCAACCCCTGGCGGACCGGAAGGAGCGGGAGAGGGAAGGTGACCAGCAAACCCACCGAGCAGATCGCAGCGGAACGCAACGAGTCCGGCGACGAGGGTTCGGCCGAGCAGGCGCTGACTCCTGGTCGGGTTCTGGACCACGGCCGGTATCGGCTGCTTTCCCAGGCTGGTTCGGACAACCGCTGCAACGTCCAGTTGTGGCGGGCCAAGGACGGTGTGCTGGGCCGGGACGTCGCGCTGACGATCTTGATTGGCGACCGCTCGGACTCCGAAGCTGCGTCCAACGCGCGGCGCACCCTGGAACGCGCGATGCACGCCAGCACCTTCAACCACGTCGGCGTCGCGCGGGTGCTCGACGTCGTTACGCAATCCTCCAGCGATCCCAATGGCGTGCTAGGCCTCGTGATCGCCGAATGGACCCACGGCACCGATCTGCTCGATCTGGTCGCCGAGGGCCCGCTGCCGCCTGGCACCGCGGCCCGGCTGCTGCAGCCGCTCGCCGCCGCGGTCGAGGCGGCGCACCATGCCGGGCTGGTGCTCGGCGCCGATCACCCGCAGCGGATCCGGGTCACCCCGGACGGCGAGATCCGGATGGCCTTCCCCGGCCCGATGGCTCGGGCCACCTCCAGCGACGACGTTCGCGGCCTGGGTGCCGCGCTGTACCTGCTGCTCACCGGCAGGTGGGCGCTCGGCGACGCGCCCGAGAGCCTGCCCGCCGCGCCGACCGGCCCCGACGGCAACCTGATCGCGCCGCGCACCCTGCGACCGACCGTGCCGCTGGAGCTGTCCACGGTCGCGGTGCGGGCGCTGGGCAACCCGGATTCCACCGGCACCACCGGCGGGGTCCGCACCGGTGCCGCCGTGCTCCGCGTGCTGGAACAGCATGCGACCTTCGAAACCACCGGTTCGGTGACGCAGAACACGCAGGCTACCGAGAGCAACGAAGTCTGGCGTCGCGAGGACCCCAAGCCGGACCGGGCCAAGCGCAAGAAGCTGCTGATCAGCCTCGGCGTACTCGCGGTGGCCACGCTGCTGGTGGTCGGCTGGATCGCGGTCGGCCTGATCGGCATGTTCACCGAGTCCAACCGCGACAGCGGTACCGGCCAGATCATCGGCGAGTCCGGAAACCGGCCGGGCGGTCAGCCCAGCGAGCAGCAGCCGCCGGCGGCGCTGATCAAGGTGCCGGTGACCGGCGCGACGCAGTTCAGCGGCAACGGCTCGGCGGACAACCCGAACAGGATTCGCTTTCTCGTCGATGGCAACCCCACCACGGAATGGGGGACCTCCCGCTACAACCAGCAGCTCGGCCCCGGCGGGATCAGCAACGGCACCGGTGCCGTGCTGAACTTCGATCACCCCGCGGTGCCTCGGGAACTCGTGATCAACTCGGCGAGCGTCGGCACTGTCGTCGAGGTCCGCACGGTCAGCGGGGCGCCCAGCGCGGATGGCGGCACCCTGCTAGGGGCGGCGACGCTCGGCAACGGTGACACCGCGATCAAGTTGAACGCGGACTCCCCGATGCAGCAGATCCTGGTCGTGATCAAACGGCTGATCCCCCAGGACGGCGGATTCGCCGCACAGATCAACGAGATCACCGTCAACGGCACCGCTGGCTGACGGCAACCCGTAGGGCAGTAGTCACCACGCGGCGACCGGCGCGATCCGAGATCGATTCGCGGCAAGCGGGAGACAACCGGTCGCGGAGTCACCTGCGGCGGATGGTTGACCACGGCAGATCCGCCACTCGTCAGTGTGGCGGATGTGCCGGTTCTCACGATCAGTAAAGTGCTGTTCCGTGTCTGTCCCCGTCAGCTCGGACGCCGAACTCATCGCGGCGCATACCAACGGAGATCCGCACGCGTTCTCCGAGCTCTTCCGCCGACATCGGGATCGGCTGTGGGCGGTGGCGCTGCGGACCGTGCGCGACCACGAAGATGCCGCGGATGCGCTTCAGGACGCCATGATCTCGGCTTTCCGCAACGCCTCGTCGTTCCGCGCCGAATCCCAGGTCACCACCTGGCTGCACCGGATCGTGGTGAACGCCTGCCTGGACCGCATCCGCCGCCGCCAGGCCCGGCCGACCGTACCGCTACCGGAGACCGGCCCCACCGAACCGGCGGTGTCCCGCGATGCCATCGATGAACAGGACACCAAGATGGCCGTCCAGGACGCGCTCGCCGAACTCCCCGAAGATCAACGGTCGGCGATCGTGCTGGTAGACGTGGAGGGATACTCCGTAGCGGAGACCGCGGCGATCTTGGGTGTCGCCGAGGGAACCGTGAAGAGCCGATGCGCACGCGGTCGGGCCAAACTCGCCAAACTTCTAGGACACCTGCGGAACCCAAGTGCAGATGCGAACGTCCGAGATGACGCGATGGCCATGCGTCAACGGGAGGGACGATGAGTGGTGAACACCGGCGCACGGGGGCGCCGCAGGGGCCACCGTGGTCCTTGGACTTGCTGGCCGATCTCCACGCTGGAGTGCTGGACCAGCAGACCGCCGATCAACTGCGCGTCCAGGTCCAGGATGACCCGGAGGCCAGGGAGATCCTGGCGGCGTTGGACGCCACCAGTTCGGATCTGGCGGCGCTTCCGCCGCTGACGATCCCCGACGACGTTTCGGCCCGCATCGATGCCGCACTGGAGAACGAGGTTCGGGCCTGGGCCGAGCAGCAGGGAAGTGCCGCACCGCCGGTCGAGCCCGCCCGCCCGGCTCCGGCTGCCGAGCAGGGTGGCCAGGTAATCGACTTCACAGCGGCCAAGCAGCGCCGCCGACGGCGGATCACGGTGGGCACCGGCCTGGTCGGGGTGGCGGCCGCAGCCGCGGCAGTGGTGTTCTCGATCATGCCGGGGGACATGGAACCGAGCAGCCACCAGGCGCACCCAAACGCGACGACCGCCTCACCCGCGCCGCTGGCGTTGCAGGGCGACCGGGTCACGCTGAGCGGCGAACAGTTCGCCGAGATCATCAACTCCGAGCAGTACAACGGCGCGCTGGCGGACCCGAAGCGGCTCATCGGCTGTTTGCAGGCCAACGGCGTCAACGGCGGAAAACCGCTCGGGGCGCGGGCGATAACGCTCGACGGACAACCGGCCCAGCTGCTGATCCTGCCGGGCGGCGGCCTCGGCAAGTTCCGCCTCTTAGCGGTCGGCCCCGAGTGCGGCCCGGGCAACCCCGCCAAGATCTCGGACGCCACGTTCGGCGGCTGACACCCAACCGCCACGCCGCCGGGTGCGGATCCCGCAACCGGCCGTGCCAAAGCTGCGCCGGCTCTCGGTCCTTGGGACGGGAGTCGGCTCCGCTGTGCCCTGGCGCACGGCGTCTGGCGTGATCGGGAACAGACCCGAATAGGATCGCGTTAAGCCGGATACGGTCGCGCGCCGAGCGCGACGGGGACGCTACAACGGAAGGGGCGCGGTGACTGGCGACGTCCGCAACGTGATCATCGTGGGCTCTGGCCCAGCCGGGTACACCGCAGCGGTGTACGCCGCGCGAGCGGAGCTCGAACCACTGATCTTCGAGGGCACCCAGTTCGGTGGCGCGTTGATGACCACCACCGAGGTGGAGAACTACCCGGGCTTCCGGGACGGGATCATGGGCCCCGACCTGATGGAGCAGATGCGATCCCAGGCGGAACGCTTCGGCGCCGAACTGCGGGCCGAGGACGTCGAGCGCCTCGATCTGACCGGCGACGTCAAGACGGTGCTGGCCAACGGCGTGGAGTACCGCGCCAAAGCCATCGTCCTGGCCATGGGCGCCGCCGCCCGCTACCTCGGCGTGCCCGGCGAGGAGCGGCTGCTTGGGCGCGGCGTGTCCGCCTGCGCCACCTGCGACGGGTTCTTCTTCCGCGACCAGGACATCGCGGTCATCGGCGGCGGTGACTCGGCGATGGAGGAGGCCACCTTCCTGACCCGCTTCGCCCGGTCGGTGACGATCATCCACCGCCGCGAGGAGTTCCGGGCCTCCAAGATCATGCTGGAGCGCGCGCGGGCCAACGAGAAGATCAAGTGGCTGACCAACAAGACGGTCACCGAGGTCGTCGGCGATACCACCGTCAGCGGCCTGAAGCTAAGCGACACGGTCACCGGCGAGACCTCCGAGCTGGACGTGACCGGCATGTTCGTCGCGATCGGCCACGACCCGCGCAGCGAACTGGTGCGGGAGCAGGTCACCGTGGACGACGCGGGCTATGTGCAGGTCCGGCAGCCGACCACGCACACCGGCGTGCCCGGTGTGTTCGCCGCCGGCGACCTGGTGGACCACATCTACCGGCAGGCGGTCACCGCCGCCGGCTCCGGTTGCGCCGCCGCCATCGACGCCGAGCGCTGGCTCGCCGAGCATGACTCGCCGACGGCCGAGAAGGCCACCGAACTCGTCGGCGGCGGCTACGGGCCCGGCACGACGCACTGACTTCAGCAGCATCTAAGAGAGGGAGAGGAACATGGCCGACACCAACACGGTGGTCGTGGACGAGAAGACGTTCAAGGAAAAGGTCCTGGACAGCGACAAGCCGGTCCTGGTCGACTTCTGGGCCACCTGGTGCGGCCCATGCAAGATGGTCGCCCCGGTGCTCGAGCAGATCGCCGACGAGTACAAGGACAAGATCACCGTCGCCAAGCTGGACATCGACTCGAACCCCAGCCTGCAGCGCGACTATCAGGTGATGTCCATCCCGACCATGCTGCTGTTCGACAAGGGCCAGCCGGTCAAGCAGATCGTCGGTGCCAAGCCGAAGGCCGCGCTGGAGTCGGACCTCTCCGATTATTTGTGAAATCGGACTCCATCTGACGCAACCGAATAACGCGGTCCCGCCGTCATGTCGATAACACAGTGACGGCGGGACCGTTTTTTCGCACCCGAGGAGATCAGCCACCCACGGACCGTTGTCGCACGTCCAGCGCGGTGGCCGTGGGCCGCAGCGCCGGGTCCCGGTACACAAGGCACAATGACCCGACGGGTCCGCCATCCGGGCCCGGCACGTAGAACGAGACCGGGGCCTCCCCGACTATCCTTCGCGTCGGTGCCAAACCGGCGCCTGAATCGAGCGAGGAGTGCATGCAGCTGCTCCACCGCGGTGACGTCGGTCCGGCCGTTGCCGAGATCAAGAACACGCTTGCGGCATTGGGTCTGCTACCGGCCAACGGCCGGACGGGCCCGGCGATCTTCGACGAAGCGGTGGAACAGGCGGTTCGGGTCTTCCAACAACAACGCGGGCTGATCACCGACGGCGTCGTCGGCCCGGCGACCTACCGGGCGCTGACGGACGCGCGCTGGCGGCTCGGCGACCGTTCGTTGGCGTTCCTGGTATCGAAGCCGGTCAGCGGCGATGACGTCTTCGCGTTGCAGGAGCGGCTGCTGGAGCTGGGCTATGACGCGGGCCGCCCGGACGGCATCTTCGGCCAGGAGACCGAGCAGGCCCTGCGCAGCTTCCAGCGGGACTACGGGCTGAACGCCGACGGCATCTGCGGGCCGGGCACGTTGCGGGCGCTCAAGCAACTCGCGCCGAAGGTCCGCGGCGGTCGGCCGGTGTTCCTTCGCGAGCAGGAGAAGGTGCGACGCGCGGGGCCTCGGCTGCGCGGCAAGCGAATCGTGATCGATCCGGGACACGGCGGCGCCGACCGCGGGGCGTCCGTCGGCAACGTGCACGAGGCCGACCTGACCTGGGACCTGGCCCGCCGGCTGGAAGGCCGGATGGTCGCCACTGGAATGGAAGCATTGATCACCCACGGGCCCAACTCCTGCCCGCCGGATGCCGACCGGGCCGGGTTCGCCAACGAGGCCGGCGCAGACATGTTCCTGTCGCTGCACATCGACGCCAATCCCTCGCCGCTGGCGGAGGGCGTGGCGAGTTTCCACTTCGGCACCGGCAACGGCACCACCTCCACCGTGGGCGAGGCGCTGGCGGGCTTCCTGCAGCGCGAGATCGTCGCCCGGACGGGCTTGCGGGACTGCCGCACCCACCCCAAGACCTGGGACGTGCTGCGGCTGACCCGGATGCCCGCCGTCCGGATGGAGATCGGCTACCTGAGTAACGCCGGGGACCGCAGCCGACTGCTGGACCCGGCCTTCCGGGACGTCGTCGCCGAGGGCCTGCTGGTCGCGGTCAAGCGGCTTTACCTGTTGGGCAAAGACGATCAGCCGACGGGCACCTTCACCTTCGACGACCTGCTGCGCCACGAACTCGCCCGGGCGGAAGGTGCCTAACCGGCGATTTCACTGGAAGTCGGCACATCGATTTCCAGTGAAATCGCCTTCGATGACCCCTCAGGCGCCCCCGACGACCGGTTCGGCCGTCTTGATCGTCACCGAGCTCAGCAGCCGTTCCAGCGCCGCCTCCACGTCTTCCTTCCAGGAGATCGCGGTGCGCAGCTCAAGCCGCATCCGCGGCCACTTCGGATGCTGGCGGACCGTCTTGAACCCGACCTGCTGCAAGAATCCGGCCGGGATCACGCAGCGCGCGGCGGACCCCTCCAGATCGCCGAACGCCTCCACGGCCTTTACCCCGCGCCGGGTCAGGTCCTTCGCGACGTTCTGCACCAGCACCCGGCCCAGGCCGCCGTTCTCGAACTCGGGCACCACGCGCAACGCCGTCAGCAGCACGGCGTCCGCACTCACCGGGGCGGTGGGGAAGGAGTTAGACCGTGGCACGGCTGCGGGCGGCGCATACATGGCATACCCCGCCGGGACGCCGTCGACGTAGATGATGCGGCCGCAGGAGCCCCACTCCAGCAGCACGCTGGAGACCCAGGCTTCCTTCTCCAGTTCGGTCTCGCCGAACTCCTCGGCCTGCTCCCGGACATTCGGCGCCAGCTCCCAGAAGACACATCGGCGGCACCGCTGGGGCAGGTGGTCGAGGTTGTCCAGCGTGACGCCGACGACGCGTCGCGACACCTGACCTCCTGGAAACCCGCACGAACCCGCGCACACAGCGCGGGGATGTGGTCAGGATAAGCCGCAGCGGCCCGACACCGGAAGCGCTTGCGCTCGCCGAGCGCGACCCGATGGGGTGAGATGGGTTACCGCCCCGACCGGTTGTGGGCATTCAACTCGCATGGTTACGGGGTTTCAGTCGTCTTCTCACGAGCAGATTGCGGCGTGGTGCACCGGCGGTGTTCTGACGTGCGATCGCACCGCGAGAAAGCGTCTGAACCCTCGCCGGGCGAACCGGTCCGCGCGCATTCCTCGCGAGGTACTCGTTACATGTGGGGTGGGTCGCGGCGATAGGACCGATAGAATCACCCGATCGTCCCCGCCCGGAGGGAGGGGACGAGCAGCGCACAACCGAAACCGGAGCGCGATATGTCGGATCAAGGAAGCCAGCCGGCCATGCCGGAACGCCCGAGCCCGCTCGACAAGCCCGCACGCAACCTGGATGCGTACCGGGCGCACTACGCCGAGCGGACCGCAGGGATGACCGCCTCCGAGATCCGAGCTCTCTTCGCCGTCGCCAGCCGCCCCGAGGTGGTCTCGCTGGCCGGCGGCATGCCGAACCTCGCCGCGCTGCCGCTGGACTCGCTGGCCGCCGAGGTCGCCCGGCTGATCTCGGTCGACGGCCAGGTCGCCTTGCAGTACGGCTCCGCGCACGGGATGCCGGAGCTGCGCGAGCAGATCTGCGAGGTCATGGCGCTGGAGGGGATCTCCGCCCACCCGGATGACGTGATGGTCACCGCGGGCTCCCAGATGGCCCTGGACATGGTCACCCGCATCTTCTGCGACCCGGGAGACGTCATCCTCGCCGAGGGCCCGTCCTACGTCGGTGCGCTCGGCTCGTTCGGCGCGTACCAGGCCGAGGTCGTACACGTCGCGATGGACGAGGACGGTCTGCAGCCCGGTGCGCTGCGCCAAGCCATCGCGGACGTGACGGCGCAGGGCAAGCGGATCAAGTTCCTCTACACCATCCCGAATTTCCACAACCCGGGCGGCATCACGCTGGCCCTGCCACGGCGCGCCGAGATCCTGGAGATCTGCGCTCAGCACGGCATCCTCGTGGTGGAGGACAACCCGTACGGCCTGCTCGGCTTCGACGGCAGGCCGCATCCCGCGCTGCGCAGCATGGACGCGGAAAACGTGGTCTACCTCGGCTCGTTCTCCAAGACCTTCGCCTCCGGCCTGCGCGTCGGCTGGGTGCTGGCGCCGCACGCGATCCGGGAGAAACTGGTGCTGACCGCCGAATCGGCGACGCTGTGCCCACCCACGCTGAACCAGATGATCGTGTCCCGCTACCTGAGCACGCACGACTGGCAGGGGCAGATCAAGATCTTCCAGGAGCAGTACCGGGAGCGCCGCGACGCGATGCTCGGCGCGCTAGAGCAGTACATGCCGCCCGGTTGCACGTGGACGCGGCCCGACGGTGGCTTCTTCGTCTGGCTGACCGTGCCGGAAGGCGTGGACACCAAGGCGATGCTGCCGCGAGCGGTGACCCAGCGCGTCGCGTACGTCTCGGGCACCGGGTTCTATCGCGATGGGTTCGGCAGCCGGCAGATGCGGCTGTCGTTCTGCTACCCGACGCCGGAGCGGATCCGCGAGGGCGTGCGGCGGCTGGCGAACACGCTGACCGAGGAGATGGAGCTGGTCCGCACCTTCGGCACCGTGCCGCAGCGCAGCGTGTCGGGCCCGCAGGCTCCTTCACCTGACACCGCGTAGAGTTTTTCACCGAATCCGGGGCCCGAAATCCGAACAGTCCACTGTGCACCAGGGATTCTCCTGGGCACAGTGGACTACTACTTTCCAGGGGTGTGCTGAGTGTCTGATCGCTGGGTTGCCGTGCTCGCCGGCGGACTTTCGCACGAGCGCGAGGTGTCATTGCGCTCGGGGCGTCGATTGTCCGCCGCACTGCGCTCTGTCGGCGTGACCGTCGCGGAGTGGGATGCCGACGCCCGGCTGCTGTCCCGCATCGAGCAGGAGCGGCCGGACGCGGTCGTGGTCGCCCTGCACGGCGGGGAAGGGGAGAACGGGGCGGTGCAGGCCGTGCTGGACATGGTCGGAGTTCCGTACGTCGGCACCGGCCCGCACGCCTGCCGCCGGGCCTGGGACAAGCCGACCGCGAAGGCGGAGCTGGCGCGCGCCGGACTGGCCACCCCGGACTGGGTGGCGCTGCCCCACGCCACCTTTCGCGAACTCGGCGCGCAGGCCGTGCTGGATGCGCTCGTGGCCAAGCTCGGGCTGCCGTTGATGCTCAAGCCGGACCAAGGCGGGTCGGCGCTGGGCGCGCATGTGGTGCGCGGCGCCTCCGAGCTCCCGTCGGCGATGGTGGGCGCGCTGTCCTACGGGGACGCGGTACTCGTCGAGCAGTTCGTCGAGGGGACGGAAGTAGCGATCACCGTCATCGATGGCCCCGAGGGTCCGGAGGCGCTGCCTGCGGTGCAGATCGAGCCGACGGGCGGCTTCTACGACTACGCCGCTCGCTACACTGCGGGGCTCACGAGTTACCGGGCTCCCGCCGAGGTCTCGCCGGAAGCGGCCGCCGCCGCGGGCGAATTGGCGGTCGCCGCGCACCGGCTGCTCGGACTGCGGGACGCCTCGCGCACGGACGCGATCATCGACCGGAACGGGATTCCACACTTCCTGGAAGTCAACGTATCGCCCGGACTGACCGAGACCTCGTTGCTACCGATGGCAGTCGAGGCCGCGGGCCGGTCCCTGGGGGAGGTCTTCGCGACGCTCATCGAGCGCGCGATCTCGCGGTCGCGATGATCCGCTGTTTCACGTGAAACAGCGGGCCGGTCTCCAACGAGACCGGCCCTCTTGTTTGGGGGTCGCAAATGGACGGCCAGACCCGGCCCTTCGATCACCATCTGGAGCAATTCAACTACAGATCGTCATCGTCACCGTGACGAAAGACTTCGGTGTCATCGCTCGTTGATTTCACGTGCCTGATCACCCAAGATCAACTCCGCGAGTCGCTCAAGATCGTCGATCGACCCGAACTCGACGACGATCCGGCCCTTCCGCCGACCTCGCTCCACCTTGACGGTCGTGTCGAAGTGGTTCGACAGCCGATCGGCCAACCGATCGAAGCCGGGGGCCTGGATCGGCTTCTTCGCCGCGGTCTTCTCCTTCACCGGGCCATTCGACTTCTGGAGAGTCACCGCCTCCTCCGTCGCCCGGACCGACATGCCCTCCGCGACGATCCGCTTGGCAAGCTCCTCCTGGGTCCCGGCGTCGTCCAGGCCGAGCAGCGCCCGGGCGTGCCCGGCCGAGAGCACGCCGGCCGCCACCCGCCGCTGCACCGGCATCGGCAGTCGCAACAGCCGGATGGTGTTGGTGATGACCGGACGGCTGCGACCGATCCGGTCGGCTAGCTCGTCGTGCGTCACGCCGAACTCCTCCAGCAGCTGCTGGTAGGCAGACGCCTCTTCGAGCGGGTTGAGTTGCACCCGGTGGATGTTCTCCAGCAACGCATCCCGGAGCAGCTCGTCGTCCTGCGTCTTGCGGACGATCGCCGGGATGAACTCCAGCCCGGCCAGCTGGGAGGCGCGCCACCGGCGCTCTCCCATGATCAGCTCGAAATGGTCGGTCTCCAGCTCGCGCACCACGATGGGCTGCATCAGGCCGAACTCGCGGATGGAGTGCTGCAGCTCGTGCAGCGCCTCCTCGTCGAAGACCTGACGCGGTTGCTTCGGGTTGGGCGTGATCGAGGAGATGGCGATCTCGCGGTACACCGCACCGGCCACGGTCCCGCCGGTTTCACGTGAAACCGGCTCCCCCACGGGCTCCACGGGCTCGGCGGGCTTCGAGCCGCGGAGCACCGGGCTGCGCAGCGCGGCGCCATCGGCCCCCGCTGGGGGACCGCTGGGGATCAGCGCGGCGATGCCGCGCCCAAGGCCACCTCGACGCTCGGTCATGCTGTCTTCCTCTCGGCACCTCGTTCGGCGATCTCCCGAGCGGCGTCCAGGTAACTCATCGAGCCGCGCGAGCCCGGGTCGTACGTCAGCACCGTCTGGCCGAAGCCGGGCGCCTCGGAGATCTTCACGCTCCGCGGGATCACGGTGCGCAGCGCCAGGTCGCCGAAGTGCCCGCGCACCTCGGCGGTGACCTGATCCGCCAACTTGGTCCGGCCGTCGTACATGGTCAGCAAAATCGTCGACACCCAAAGGGCCGGGTTCAGGTGCGCCTGCACCAGCTCGATGTTGCGCAGTAGCTGGCCGAGGCCCTCCAGCGCGTAGTACTCGCACTGGATCGGGATCAGGACCTCATGGGCGGCGACCAACGCGTTCACGGTGAGCAGGCCCAGCGATGGCGGGCAGTCGATGAAGACGTAGTCGGGCGCGAGCTGGTCCACCGCCTCGGAGTTAAGCGCCTCCTTCAACCGGCCTTCCCGCGCCACCATCGTGACGAGCTCGATCTCCGAGCCCGCCAGGTCGATCGTCGCCGGCACGCACCACAGGTTCTTCGACTGGGTACTCTGCGCCGCGGCATCCGCGATGCCGATCTCGCCCAGCAGCACCTCGTACACCGACGGGACGCCGGAGCGGTGCTCTACGCCCAGCGCGGTGCTCGCGTTGCCCTGCGGGTCCAGGTCGATCACCAGCACGTTGAGCCCGTGCAGCGCGAGACCCGCCGCGAGGTTCACCGTGCTCGTCGTCTTGCCGACGCCGCCCTTCTGATTGGCGACGGTGATGATCCGCCGGTGGGTGGGGCGGGGGAGTTCCAGGGCATCCGGGTGCAGGACCCGCGTCGCCCGCTGGGCCTCCTCCATGATCGGAGTCCAGCCGATGTCGTCCCTGCCGAAGTTCGCCGCCGAGTCGCCACCGCCCGGCGCGGACGGGAACCGCAAACCGCCCATCGCACGCCCCTTCGTTTCACGTGAAACTCGACCCGCTCCGTTTGACTCCGGATTCACCGTCCACGATCCTTTCTCGTTCGACGTGCATCGTCACGACGCCGACCGGACGCATTTCGGGCCGCCGCGACCCGCTCCACCACGACAACGGTCGTCGGCACCTCAAGCACACCGACGCCGCACGACACCACTTCGCCGCCGCCTCCACCGGCCGCAGCGATCGCCGCCGCATCCCGGTCGAGTTCTTCCGCCGCGCTCTCGCCCTTCATGGCGAGCAGCCGGCCGCCCGGCCGCAGCAGTGGGAGGCACCACTTCGCGAGCCGTTCCATCGGTGCCACGGCGCGTGCTGTCACGGAGTCCTGATCGGCCAGCCGTTCGCGCACCGGGCCCTCCTCGGCACGTCCACGCACCACCTCGACGGTGAGCGCCAACTCGGTGATGACTTCCTGCAACCACGTCACCCGTCGAGCCATCGGCTCCAACAGGGTCAGGTTGAGATCCGGGCGGGCGATCGCCAACGGGACACCCGGCAACCCTGCCCCAGAGCCTACGTCCAACACCCGGCAATTCGGTGGCAGCAACTCCGCGATAACCGCAGAGTTCAGCAAATGTCTTTCCCAGAGCCGGTCCAGTTCACGCGGGCCGACCAGGCCGCGCTGGATTCCGTGCTCCCGGAGCAACTCGACGAAGCGTTCCGCTAACGCCAATCGCTCACCGAATACGACCCGCGCCACCGACGGCGCACCTTCGGTCAAAGCATTCACCCCGTGTCGATGTTTCACGTGGAACCAGGTGTGTTCACCTAAGCCTGCCGGATCGCGGTCCGCAGTCGAACGGCAACCCATGTTTCACGTGAAACCGCACCTGGACGTTGAAGCGATCCGGCCGGGTGAACGGGGAAATCGGCAGCGTCCGATTCGGAAGCGATTGCCGACCCTCGGAACGGGCCGGGCGTCCATTCGCCCGCTGCATGTGTTTCAACATGAAAACGCAGCCCGAATACAGCGGTGCCCCCGTCGGCCCGAAGACCGCGGGGGCACCGGTGGGGTAGGGGGTTAGCTCTTGAAGACGACGACCTTGCGGTTCGGCTCTTCGCCTTCGCTCTCGCTGTGCACGCCGTCCACGGCCGCAACCGCGTCATGGATGATCTTCCGTTCGAACGGCGTCATCGGGCGCAGCCGCGCCTCCTTACCGGTCTCCAGCACGCCCTCGGCCGTCGAACGCCCGAGCTCTGTCAGCTCCCGACGACGACCGGCCCGCCAGCCCGCAACGTCCAGCATCAGCCGACTGCGGACGCCGGTCTCCTGCTGCACCGCGAGCCGGGTCAGCTCCTGCAGCGCCTCCAGCACCTGGCCGCGCCCGCCGACCAGCTTCTCCAGATCGTCGCCGCCGTCGATGCTCACCACCGCCCGGCCGGCTTCCACGTCGAGGTCGATGTCCCCGTCGTAGTCCAGCAGGTCGAGCAGTCGCTCCAGGTAATCACCCGCGATGTCGCCCTCCTGCACCAGGAGGGCCTCGGTGTTCGATGCCTCGGCCGCGGCCTCGACCGACGTCGCGGCGGCTTCAGCGGTGTCGGTCTGGGGCTCGGCCGAGGACGGGCTCGACTCCTGCATGGTTTCGGACACTAGGTGTCTCCTCTCCAGGGTTCGCGACGAACTCAGCGGGACTCGCCCGGCTTGCCCGTGTCGCGAGAACGGTCTTCGATCACCCCGGGGATCTCACCGGGTTCGTCCTTGGCCGCCGGGTCCGCCGCCCGGATGGTGTCGGCCTCCACGACAGTGGATTCGACGACCGCGGGCGCGCCAGCCAGCGCAGCCTCCTCGCGGTCAATCCGCCGGTACACCACTCGCTGCTGACCCAGCGTCCAGAAGTTGTTGGCCAGCCAGTAGAGCAGGATGGCCAGCGGCAGGAACGGGCCGCCGATGATCGCGAACATCGGGAAGATCCACAGCGTCATCCGGTTCATCACCGCGGCCTGCGGGTTCGCCGCCGCGTCGGCCGTCTGCCGCTGCACCGAGTGGCGCGCGGTGAAGTGCGTGGCGATCGCGGCGGCGATCATCAGCGGCACGCCGACCAGCATCATTTCCAGCCGGTCGGTGCCGAACGTGGCGAGCACCTCGGGGGACTGGCTGATGGTGTTCGACAGCTTCGCGCCGAACAGGTCGGCGGCCACGAACGAGGCGACGTCATCGGCGTTGAAGATGAAGTTGGACGGCGCGCCCGGCTTGAACCCGTTGAGCACGTGGAAGAGGCCGATGAACACCGGGATCTGCACCAGCATCGGCAGGCACCCGCTGATCGGATTGAAGCCCTGCTCGGCCTGCAGCTTCTGCATCTCCGTGGCCAGCTTCTGCCGGTCGTCGCCGTACTTGGCCTGCAACTCGCGGATCTGCGGCGCGAACTCCTGCATCTTCTTCATCGACCGCACCTGGTGCACGAACGGCTTGAACAGCAGCGCACGCAGCGTGAAGACGAGGAACATGACCGCCAGTGCCCAGGCGTAGCCGCTGGCCGGATCGAGCACGAAGCCGAACACCTTGTGCCAGAACCAAAGAATGGCCGACACCGGGTAGTAGATGAAATCCAGCACGCGTGCTACTCCTCGGCAGGTTTCTCGGGTTTACGGGCACCAACGGGGTCGCTCGACGCGAACCGCTCGCGGGGCGGCGGAACCGGGTCCAGACCTCCAGGGTGCCAGGGGCCGCAGCGCAACAGCCTGCGCAGGGTCAACCAGCCACCGCGGAACAGGCCGTGCACCGTGAGCGCCTCGACCGCGTACGCGCTGCAACTCGGGTAGAAGCGACACGTCGGCAGTAGCAGCGGGGAGATCACCTTGCGGTAAACGTGCACCGGACCGAGCAGCACCCACGCAAGCGGGCTCGGGCGCCGAGCGGGGGCGCGGAGCCTGTCATCGTGCCGTTCGTCCGGAGCCATCATCTGGAACCCGTCGCCGGAACATCGGGATCGAGGATGCGGAGCTTGCGCAGCCCCGCATCGAGGTCCGCACCGAGTTCGCGGCTGGACGCTCCTGCTGCCGGGGGCAGGGCGCGGACAACCACCAGTGTGCCAGCGGGCAACGCCGGTAGGCGGTCGCGCATCAGGTGTCGGAGGCGGCGGGCGACCCGGTGCCGAACCACGGCCGTGCCCACGGCCTTGCTTACGACAAAACCCACCCGGGTCGAGACATCCGATTTCCGGGTGGGTGCCGTATTCGCGTCGGCTTCCGGCAAGGCCGCGCCGGTGCGGTTCGGGCCGGGGCCCCGGGCCTGGTCCGGACGCAGCACGTGGACCACCAACCGGGGCCGCCCGGCCCGGCGACCACGCCGGACCACCAGGCGGAAGTCCTGGCTCTTGGTCAGCCGGGCTGCCGCGGGAAGCACGGCCGGGCGCGATCAGGCAGTCAGCTGCGCGCGACCCCGGCGACGGCGCGTGGCCACGATGGCTCGGCCGGCCCGAGTGCGCATGCGCAGCCGGAACCCGTGCTTCCTGGCACGGCGGCGGTTGTTCGGCTGGAAAGTGCGCTTGCCCTTGCTCACGGTCGGATCTCCCGGTTACTACAGGCACCGATGGCCACGGTGAACCACGGTTCGGTCAAGGTGTCCCTGTTTCGTGAGTCGCAGTCGCCATCCGTGCGGCCACCGGCGACACCGAGCGGTGCACGGCGCCGGAATATCGGCGCAGCGACGTGCCCGCTCAGGAAGCGGGGGACTATACGAGAGTACGCAGTGGCAACAGGGGACGCACAACCGGGGTCGCCGACTCGCCGTCAAGGCTGCCACATCACGATCTTCCCGGCATCTCCGGGATGTTGCTTGTGAGCGTGGCCCGGCCTTGTTAGCGTGCCCCCCTGCGATACGCAGCCGGTGGGTGGGAGCACCGGCCTCGGCAGGGACCCTGACCTCGATCGCAGCGGTACAACGGCCCCAGGGGGGATCACCGAAGCGGCCTGCCGTACCTTCATACACAAGTTGTGGACAACTCTGTGGACACCTGCGTGGATCGGTGCCCGCCAGAGTATGGCCCCACCGTCCCGTGACACCGCCCGCACCCGAGCACCGTGGGAGCCAGGCCCCGGGACCGCACCGGGGGCTGCGCGAGCGAGGGGAGGGGAGCAAGGCGGTGTCCGACCACCAAGCCGATCTCGGTCGAGTTTGGGAAGAGGTGGTGCAGGAGCTGTCCTCCGGCACGCTCTCACCTCAACAACGCGCTTGGATGCGGGTGACCCGGCCGATCGGGCTGCTGGACGGTACCGCATTGCTCGCCGCGCCCAGCGATTTCGCCAAGGAAGCCATTGAGCGCGCGCTGCGCGACCCGATCACCGACGCGTTGTCCCGTCGGCTCGGCCGCGCCGTGTCGTTGGCGGTGAAGGTGGACACTGCGGTTCCCGCACCGACCCGACCCGTCGCAGCGCCCGCTCCGGCCGAATCCTGGTCGGGGCGCGGCTCCGCGGCCGGTGCCGATCAGCCGTCTCCTACGTACATCTCGGTGCCGGGCTTCGGCCGTGCGGCCGAGGCGTTCGGGCAGACCTCGCACAGCGGCTCCATCATCGGGCCGGTGCCCACCAACGAGGGTCGGCACGCCCCGCCGGATTCTTCCCCCGAGATCGAATTCCCGACGGCCGATTTCAAGTGGCCGAACGGCGAGATGCCGCAGCCGTTGGAGGGTGACGGCGAGGCCGAGGGCGAGCCGGAAACGGCCGGGCCCGAGGCGGAGAGCCAGGAAACCGGCAGCGAGATCTGGCCGACCTTCGGCCGGGCCGGTCAACCGGGCGAGCCGCAGCAGGGCCAGCCGTTCACGGCGCCGAAGAACGCGCCGCCGACCTCGCAGACGCGGCTGAACGCGAAGTACACCTTCGACACATTCGTCATCGGTTCCTCGAACCGGTTCGCGCACGCCGCCGCCGTCGCAGCGGCCGAAGCTCCGGCCCGCGCCTACAACCCGCTGTTCATCTGGGGTGAGTCCGGGCTCGGCAAGACGCACCTGTTGCATGCGGTCGGGCACTACGCGCAGCGCTTGTTCCCCGGGATGCGGGTCCGCTACGTGTCCACCGAGGAATTCACCAACGACTTCATCAACTCGCTGCGCGACGACCGGCAGGTGGCGTTTCAGCGCCGGTACCGCGACGTTGACGTGCTGCTGGTGGACGACATCCAGTTCTTGGAAGGAAAGGAAGGAACCCAGGAGGAGTTCTTCCACACCTTCAACACGCTGCACAACTCGAACAAGCAGATCGTGGTGTCCTCGGACCGGCCGCCGAAGGGGCTGCGCACCCTGGAGGACCGGCTGCGCACCCGGTTCGAGTGGGGCCTGATCACCGACATCCAGCCGCCGGAGCTGGAGACCCGGATCGCGATTCTGCGCAAGAAAGCCGCGCAGGACCGGATGAACGCGCCGGCCGACGTGCTGGAGTTCATCGCCTCCCGGATCGAACGCAACATCCGCGAACTGGAGGGGGCCCTGATCCGGGTCACCGCGTTCGCGTCGCTGAACCGCCAGCCGGTGGACCTGCAGCTGGCCGAGATCGTGCTGCGCGACCTGATCCCGGACTCGCAGACCCCGGAGATCACCCCGCCGACGATCATGGCGGTGACCGCGGACTACTTCGGTGTGACCATCGACGACCTGTGCGGGCCGGGCAAGACCAAGGCATTGGCGCAGGCCCGGCAGATCGCGATGTACCTGTGCCGCGAGCTGACCGACTCGTCGCTGCCCAAGATCGGCCAGTACTTCGGCGGCCGCGACCACACCACGGTGATGTACGCGGACAAGAAGATCCGCAAGGAGATGGCCGAGCGGCGGCGCATCTACGAGCACGTCCAGGAGCTGACCGCTCGCATCAAGCAGCAGTCGCGCTGATCTTTCGAGGATTCCCAGGTAGTTCCGCCTGACGTTGCGCGCGTTGGGCTATCCCTGCTTCGCAAATGCCCGTGGCCAGAAGGCCCGCGCGCATAGAAGCCCGCTGTGGCCCTAACGCGGCACGCCTGGTGTGATCCCCTACGGCGAGCGCGGCGGATCTTTCTGCCGCCCCGCCCCGGCGTGAGGCACCCAGGACAACAGAAAGGCGCGTCGCCGAACGTCGTAGGCCATCGGTCCGGCGACGCGTCACCGGGCCGGGAGCGGCGGTCACCGATTGCCGGGCGGCAGGAATGTTGCCCCGCTTCGCGCGCGGCGCCCCTGGGTACCGTCAAGCGCGCCGGGATCTTTCTGTTGGACCAGCCGGGTCGGATCAGCCGCCCTCAGCAGAAAACTTCGGGCTTCCACGGCGGCCTCCACAAGCCCGGGTTCTGGGCGCATCGAGCTCCCGCGGGACCCGCCGGGACAGCAAACCACCACGTTCCGAGGTTGATCAAGCGCGCTCCGCTGTCGCGGACGGGTGTTGGGGCGCCGAACTTTTCTGCGGGCCGGGGTGGTCTTCGCCTCACCCCATCGGCAAAAAAGTCTGCCGCCGGGTGAGTTGTCCACAGATTCGCTATCCCCAGGGCTGACCTGGAGTTTTCCCCAAACCATCCACAAGCTGTGCACAAGCTGGGGGAAGCTGCCCACATGGTGAGGCCGAGTTGATCACAACGCTCCCACAGCTTTGCCCACAACCTGATCGGTGGAGAGGCCGAAAACCAACAGGGGTTGGGTACAACTGGGCCAACAACTGTGGATGGAACTGTGGACAACTCGGGGTAGCTGTGGATGAACCGAGGGGAAGCAAAAGTTGTCCACCACCCGGTTGTCGTAGTCCCCGGTTACTTCCCGTGTTCATCCACACCCAGCCACGCCATCCGACCAGCCCAAACGACACTTGTCCCCACAACTCACAGCCCTTACTACTACTGCGGTCATTTCTTCTCTTTGAAGAAAAAAGAAAAAGAGAAGAAGGCTCGGTGGATAAGTGGATAACTCGGCCGCGGCCCCCTGGACGGCCTCACCGAGTGCTCGGACCCGGATGCGGCGATCACGTCGCACGCTCTACGGTGGAACTCCCGCGAAGGTCGCCCGTGAACTTCGGGCTCGGGTCTGACTTCGCGTGCACGGCGCTCGTGGGGGATCGCTTCGCCCTCGCTGCGTGGGCACGAAGCACACCGACCCGATGAGCTGCTTCGCTCCAGCTCGACACAGTTCTCCGGCAGCCGAGCCACGGCTGGAACCGAAAGGACACCCATGAAGATCCGCGTGGAACGTGACGGTCTCGCCGACGCCGTCGCCTGGGTCGCGCGCAGCCTGCCGTCGCGGCCACCGGTTCCGGTGCTGGGCGGGGTGCTGCTCGACGCGAGCTCCGGGGAGGCGCTGACCATCTCCGGGTTCGACTACGAGGTCTCGGCGCAGGTCACCACCGACGCCTCGATCGATGCCAGCGGACGCACGCTGGTTTCCGGGCGGCTGCTGGCCGACATCACCAAGGCGCTCCCGGCCCGTCCGGTGGAAATCACCGTCGACGGCTCCCGCGTCACCATCACCTGCGGCAGCTCCCGGTTCAGCCTGCCGACCATGCCGGTCGAGGACTACCCGGAACTGCCCGCGATGCCGGAACACGCCGGTTCGGTGCCCGGCGATCTGTTCAGCGAGGCCGTCGGCCAGGTCGCGGTGGCGGCCGGCAAGGACGACACGCTGCCGATGCTCACCGGCATCCGGATGGAGATCAACGCGGACAAGCTGACCATGGTCGCCACCGACCGGTTCCGCCTCGCGATGCGCGAGATCACCTGGGAACCGGGTACGTCGATCACCGACACCTCGGTGCTCGTCCCGGCCAAGACCCTCGCCGACTCGGCGAAGACGCTGGGCACCGGTGGCAGCAAGGTGGAGATCTCGCTGGCATCCGGCGACGGTTTGCTCGGGTTGTCCGGGACCGCGCGCCGCACCACCACCAGGCTGCTGGACGCGGAGTTCCCGAAGTACCGCCAGCTGCTGCCCGCCGAGAGTGCGGTGACCGCGAACGTCGACGTCGCACCGCTGGTAGAGGCGATCAAGCGCGTGTCGCTGGTCGCCGAGCGTGGCACCCAGGTTCGGCTGGAGTTCTCCGATCGGGTGCTGCGGCTGACCGCCGGCGGTGACGACGAGGGCAGCGCCGAAGAGGAGCTCGCGGTCGAGCTGGTCGGCGAGCCGCTGACCATCGCCTTCAATCCGGCCTACCTGCTCGACGGCCTTGGCGCGATGAAGACCGAACGGGCCCAGCTGCAGTTCACCACCGCCAACCGCCCCGCACTGGTCAAGCCGGTCGGGGAGGATGGAGCAGTAACGGAGGGCTACCTCTACCTCCTGATGCCTGTCCGCCTCCCGGGCTGATCTGAGTCACATCCGGCGCACGCCCGGCCGGAGCCTCCGATGTCGGTCGATAGGCTCCGGTCGGATCGATTCAGCTGGTGAGGTCCAGCCCCGCGGCCGGCCATGCGCGCCGACCAACCAGTCGAAACACAGCTCGCAGAGGGAGATCCGGTGCAACTTGGACTTGTCGGTCTCGGCCGAATGGGTTTCAACATGCGTGAACGGCTGCGTGCCGCCGGTCACGACGTCGTCGGTTACGACCGCAACCCGGACGTCAGCGACGTCGCTTCCATCGCGGAGCTGGTGCGGAAGCTGGCCGGCCCGCGAATCGTCTGGATCATGGTGCCGCACGGCGACCCGACCCGGCAGACCGTCGAGGAGCTCGCCGGACTGCTGGCGGACGGCGACCTGGTGATCGAGGGCGGCAACTCGAAGTTCACCGATGACCAGGCCAACTCCGCCCTGCTTGCCGAGCGCGGCATCAAGTACGTCGATGTCGGGGTTTCCGGCGGCGTGTGGGGTGCCCAGAACGGTTACGGCCTGATGGCCGGCGGCGACCCCGAGGACATCGAGCGCGCCATGCCGATCTTCGACGCGCTGCGTCCGGAGGGTCCGCGCGAAGAAAGCTTCGCGCACGCTGGTCCGGTCGGCGCCGGGCATTACGCGAAGATGGTTCACAACGGCATCGAGTACGGCCTGATGCAGGCCTACGCGGAGGGCTTCGAACTGCTGTCCGCCTCGGACGTGGTCACCAATGTGCCGGAGACGATCAAGGCGTGGAGCCGGGGCACCGTGGTCCGCTCCTGGCTGCTGGACCTGCTGGTCCGCGCGTTAGACGAGGACCCGGGATTAGCCGAGCTGCGCGGTTACGTCAACGACTCCGGCGAGGGGCGCTGGACCGTGGAGGAGTCGATCAAGAACGCCGTGCCCACCCCGGTCATCACCGCTTCGCTGTTCGCCCGGTTCGCCTCGCGTCAGGAGGACTCCCCGGCCATGAAGGCGGTCGCGGCGCTGCGCAACCAGTTCGGTGGCCACGCCGTAGCAGCGACCGAGGACTGACCCGCGCCGCGGTCGGTAGGTCGATTTGTCGACAAATAGACCTACCGACCGCAGTGTCCACAGGTCGCGATGGCGATCTGTCGACAAGTCGCCGAGCGTGAGCCAGCGGCCGCATCGCCTCGTCTATCGGCGCGAACAGCCCGCTCACCTCGATCGGCTCGGCACCCGACTCGTGGAGCGAACGCCACCGCTGACCTCTTCGAGCGAGGCGAGCTGGCCGTTTCTTCAGTAGCCGACCGACCTCGTGTTGTGGTGAGCAGCGCGGGGCCGGGGGGATCGACGACTAAGTTGGACCGCCGTGTACGTCCGCCATCTGCAAGTGACCGACTTCCGGTCGTGGCCGCACGTCGACCTGGCTCTGGAGCCGGGGGTCACGGTGCTGGTCGGGGCCAACGGACAGGGCAAGACGAACCTGGTCGAGGCGATCGGATACGTCGCGACGCTCGGCTCGCACCGCGTCGCCACCGATGCGCCGCTGGTCCGCGACGGCGCGCTGCGCGCTGTCGTGCGGGCCGCGGTCGTCAATAGCGGACGTGAGCTGCTGGTCGAGCTGGAGATCACGCCCGGCAAGGCCAACCGCGCGCGGATCAACCGTGGCGCCGCCGCCAAACCGCGCGACGTGCTGGGCATCCTGCGCACTGTCCTGTTCGCCCCGGAAGACCTCGCGATCGTCCGCGGCGATCCGGGCGAGCGCCGCCGGTTTCTCGACGACCTGCTGGTCGCGCGGTCACCTCGATACGCCGGTGTCCGCGCCGACTACGACCGTGTGCTCAAGCAACGAAGCGCCCTGCTGAAGTCCGCGGGCGCGGCACGCAAGGGCGGCGGCTCGGCGGACCTGCGGACACTAGAGGTCTGGGACGGCCACTTGGCCCGGTACGGCGCCGAGCTGCTGGCCGGTCGACTCGACCTGGTCGCCGCCATCACCCCGCACGTGACCAGCGCATATGCCAACGTCGCGGCCACCGACGAGGCGACCGCGCCGTCCGGTCGGGTGGCTGAGGTCCGCTACCGCAGCAGTCTCAGCGAGTCGCTGCCCGAGGGGTACGGCGTGCCGTTGGGCAAGGCCGCCGACGTGGCCGACCTGGAATCGGCCATGCTCACCGAGCTGGAACGGGTCCGGTCGCAGGAGATCGACCGCGGCGTGTCCCTGGTCGGACCGCACCGCGACGACCTGGAGCTGCTGCTCGGCGGGCTGCCCGCGAAGGGCTACGCCAGCCACGGCGAATCGTGGTCGTTCGTGCTGGCGTTGCGGCTGGCTTCCTACCACCTGCTCACCGAAGATGGCGCCGAGCCGGTGTTGATCCTGGACGACGTCTTCGCCGAGCTCGACCGCCGCCGCCGGGCCCGGCTGGCCGATCTGGTCGCCGGCGCCGAGCAGGTGCTGGTGACCGCGGCGGTGCCGGAGGACGTTCCGGCGGAACTCACCGGCGTCCGTTTCGACGTCCGCGAAGGCGAGGTGCGACGTGTCCCGTGACCGTTCGCAGCGATCGAGTATACCCAGAGTGATCGACGGGGCGGGGAATCTCACCGAACTACCCACATCTGGGGATAACTCTGTGGATGGTGTGGATAACCCGACGGCATCAGCAGGGCGCAGCACCGCCGGTCCGGTGCACCCGGTCGGTTCCGATGGCGCCGCGCTGTCCGGTCCGGACCTCGCCCGTGCCGCCCTGCAGGCCGCGCGCGAGCAGTCCGCGGCCCGCCGCCGCGATGCCAAGAAGAAAGGTGTCGGTGTCCGTCCGCGCCGCCGCCGGGGGTGGTCCGGCCCCGGTCCGGACGACCGCGACCCGCAGCCGCTGGGGCGGCTGGCCGCCCGGATCGCCAAGGAGCGCGGCTGGACCGAGCACCTCTCCGGTGGCCAGGTCTTCGCCAAGTGGGCGGCGCTGGTCGGCGGCGACGTCGCCGAGCACACCAAGCCGGTGGCGTTGAAGGACGGCGAGCTCACCGTCCAGGCCCAGTCCACCGCGTGGGCCACGCAGTTGCGCCTGTTGCAACGCCAGATTCTGAAGCGGATCAGCGACGGTGTCGGACGCGATGTGGTGCGCCGCATCAAGGTGCAGGGACCGGCCGCGCCCAGTTGGCGACACGGCCCCCGGCATGTTCCCGGGCGCGGCCCACGTGACACCTACGGCTAGTGGCCGGCGCGGCGCGGTCCCTGTCGTCAACTCGTTAGCGCAGGTAATCCAGCAAGCGGCCGTCGTGCGAGGATCCGGACCGAGCCCGTCGTTGCGCGGCTGGCCCGGTGTGCATGGGCCGATCGGCCGCGCCGCCCCGGGAGGAGAACTGTGGGTTGGCCCACAGTGCGGCCCGCAGGCGGCCGATCGCCACAGAGATCCCTCGACGGCCACTTACGGCTCTCGGATGGTGCCTCGATTCGAGTTATCGGCTCTGTGAGCAAGTCAGGGGTGTCCTTGCCCTACTTCTGCTGCAGGGGACAAGTAGAATCGGTGGAGGGTGTGGCCGACGCCTTCGACCGCCATCGCATCGTCGCGGCGCGGAGCGTCGGCTCATATCTGGGTGCGGCGCCGACAGACGAGTCGCCCCGAAGTGGTCTGCGGTGCGGTGCGCGGGTGTTCGAGCCGGCACCAACCGATCACCCTGACAGCATAATCGGCTCAAGGAGAAATCGAGGCCCGTGGCACCGAAGAAGAGCGATTACAACGCTTCATCCATCACCGTTCTTGAGGGCCTTGAGGCCGTCCGCAAGCGTCCGGGCATGTACATCGGCTCGACCGGAGAACGTGGTCTGCACCATCTGGTGTGGGAGGTTGTGGACAACTCCGTCGACGAGGCGATGGCCGGGTACGCATCCAAGGTCGAGGTCACCCTGCTCGCCGACGGCGGCGTGCGCGTCGTCGACGATGGCCGCGGCATCCCAGTCGACATGCACCCGGTGGAAAAGAAACCGACTCTGGAGGTCGTGCTGACCGTGCTGCACGCGGGCGGCAAGTTCGGCGGCGACTCATATGCGGTCTCCGGCGGTCTGCACGGCGTGGGTGTGTCGGTGGTCAACGCGCTGTCCATGTCCTTGGAGGCGGAGATCTACCGCGACGGCTACATCTGGCGGCAGCGCTACGAGGACTCCAAACCGGTCGCCGACGTCGAGCGCGGCGAGCGCACCGACAAGTCCGGCACCTGCATCACTTTCTGGGCCGACCCGACGATCTTCGAGACCACCAGGTACAACGCCGAGACGGTGTCCCGCCGCCTGCAGGAGATGGCGTTCCTGAACAAGGGTCTGACGATCGTGCTCCGCGACGAGCGCGCCGCCGAGGAGGACGAGGCCGGTGAGGACGCGAGCGGCAGCGCCGCGCGCGCCACCGAGCGCACCTTCCACTACCCGGGCGGCCTGGAGGACTTCGTCCGGCACATCAACGCCACCAAGGAGCCGATCCACAAGAAGGTGGTCTCCTTCAGCGCGGCCGGGAAGGGCTCCGAGCTGGAGATCGCGATGCAGTGGAACTCCGGCTACAACCAGTCGGTCTATACCTTCGCGAACACCATCAACACGCATGAGGGCGGTACCCACGAGGAAGGCTTCCGGTCGGCGCTGACCCGCGTGGTCAACGCCTACGCCAAGGACAAGAAGCTGCTCAAGGAGAAGGACGGCAGCCTCACCGGCGACGACGTCCGCGAGGGCTTGGCCGCGATCGTCTCCGTGAAGGTCCGCGAGCCGCAGTTCGAGGGCCAGACCAAGACCAAGCTGGGCAACACCGAGGTCAAGTCGTTCGTGCAGACCACCGCGTTTGAGTGGCTCACCGACTGGTTCGAGCGCAACCCAGCCGAGGCCAAGGTGATCGTCAACAAGGCGGTGTCCTCGGCGCAGGCGCGGATGGCCGCGCGCAAGGCCAAGGAGCTGGTGCGGCGCAAGAGCGCGATGGACATCGGCGGCCTGCCGGGCAAGCTGAAGGACTGCCAGTCCAACAACCCGGAGGAATGCGAGCTCTACGTCGTGGAGGGCGACTCCGCGGGAGGCTCCGCGAAGGAAGGCCGCGAGTCGCGGTTCCAGGCGATCCTGCCGCTGCGCGGCAAGATCATCAACGTGGAGAAGTCGCGGATCGACAAGGTCCTCAAGAACAACGAGGTCCAGGCGATCATCACCGCGCTGGGCACCGGCATCCACGACGAGTTCGACCTGTCGAAGCTGCGCTACCACAAGGTCGTGCTGATGGCCGACGCCGACGTCGACGGCCAGCACATCCGCACCCTGCTGCTGACCCTGCTGTTCCGGTTCATGCGACCGCTGATCGAGAACGGCCACGTGTTCCTCGCGCAGCCACCGCTGTACAAGATCAAGTGGCCGCGTTCGGAGCCGGAGTACGCCTACAGCGACCGCGAGCGCGACGCGCTGCTGGAGCAGGGCGCGGCCGCGGGCCGCAAGCTGCCCAAGGACGACGGCATCCAGCGCTACAAGGGTCTCGGCGAGATGAACGCCGACGAGCTGTGGGACACCACGATGAACCCGGAGACCCGGCTGTTGCTACAGGTCTCGCTGGACGACGCGGCTACCGCGGACGAGCTGTTCAGCGTGCTGATGGGCGAGGACGTCGAAGCCCGGCGCTCGTTCATCACGCGCAACGCCAAGGACGCGGGCCTTCTCGACGTCTGACGAGCTCATATGCAGTCGCCGAGGGGATTGATCGCCGTGTCAAGGCCGCAGCAGTGCCTCGTCTGTAATGGAACGGGAGAGGTTCGAGGGAACGTTTGCCCGCGTTATGGCGGCGCCGGAACACGCTAATCCGCCTGAAAGGAATCTCTACTGTGACGGAAATCCTGCCGCCGGAACATGGCCGGATCGAACCGGTCGACATCCAGCAGGAGATGCAGAACTCCTACATCAACTACGCGATGAGCGTCATCGTGGCGCGCGCGCTGCCCGACGTGCGGGACGGCCTCAAGCCGGTGCACCGCCGCGTGCTGTACGCGATGTACGACTCCGGCTTCCGGCCGGACCGCGGCTACGTGAAGTGCTCCCGCGTGGTCGGTGACGTGATGGGCAACTACCACCCGCACGGCGACTCGGCGATCTACGACACGCTGGTCCGGCTGGCCCAGCCGTGGTCGATGCGCCACCCGCTGATCGACGGCCAGGGCAACTTCGGTTCGCCCGGCAACGACCCGGCGGCGGCCATGCGATACACCGAGTCCCGGCTGGACCCGTTGGCGATGCACATGCTCGCCGACATCGAAGAGGACACCGTCGACTTCGCCGACAACTATGACGGGCGCACCCAGGAACCCACGGTGCTGCCGTCGCGGTTCCCGAACCTGCTGGTCAACGGCGGTGGCGGGATCGCGGTCGGGATGGCCACCAACATCCCGCCGCACAACCTGCGCGAGGTAGCCGACGGCGTCGTCTGGGCGCTGGAGAACCCGGACGCCGACGACGAGCAGTTGCTCGAAGCGCTGATGGCGCGGATCAAGGGCCCGGACTTCCCAACCCAGGCGCTCATCCTCGGCACGAACGCGATCGCGGACGCCTACCGCACCGGGCGCGGCTCCATCAGGATGCGGGCCGTCGTCACCATCGAAGAGGACAACAAGGGCCGCACCACGCTGGTCGTTACCGAACTGCCCTACCAGGTCAACCCGGACAACCTGATCGAGAACATCGCCACGATGCACCGGGAGGGCAAGCTCACCGGTATCTCGGACATCGCGGACGAATCCAACAGCCGTCGAGGCATGCGGATCGTGGTCACGCTCAAGCGCGACGCGATTCCGAAGGTGGTGCTGAACAATCTCTACAAGCACACCCAGCTGCAGACGACCTTCGGCGTGAACATGCTGGCGCTGGTCGACGGGGTGCCCCGCACCCTGCGGCTGGACCAGGTGATCCGGTACTACGTCAAGCACCAGGTCGAGGTCATCGTCCGGCGGACCAAGTACCGGTTGCGCAAGGCCGAGGAACGCGCCCACATCCTGCGCGGTCTGGTCAAGGCGCTGGACATGCTCGACGAGGTCATCGCGCTGATTCGGCGCTCGCCCACGGTGGACGACGCGCGCACCGGGCTGATCGAGCTGCTCGAGGTCGACGAGATCCAGGCCAATGCGATCCTGGAGATGCAGCTGCGCCGGCTGGCCGCCCTGGAGCGGCAGAAGATCGTCGACCAGTTGGCCGAGATCGAGCGGGAGATCGAGGACCTCAAGGACATCCTCGCCAAGCCGGAGCGGCAGCGGCAGATCATCCGCGACGAGCTGATGGAGATCGTCGACAAGTACGGCGACGACCGGCGCACCAAGATCGTCCCGTTCGAGGGCGAGGTCTCCATGGAAGACCTCATCGCCGACGAGGATGTGGTCGTCACGATCACCCGCACCGGCTACGCCAAGCGGACCCGCACCGACCTGTACCGTGCGCAGAAACGCGGCGGCAAGGGCGTGCAGGGCGCGCAGCTGAAGCAGGACGACATCGTGTCGCACTTCTTCGTGTGCTCAACGCACGACTGGATCCTGTTCTTCACCAACAAGGGCCGCGTCTACCGGGCGAAGGCCTACGAACTGCCGGAGGCCAACCGCACCGCGCGCGGTCAGCATGTGGCGAACCTGCTCGCGTTCCAGCCGGACGAGCAGATCGCGCAGGTCATGCAGATCAAGGATTACACCGCGGCGCCGTACCTGGTGTTGGCCACCCGCAACGGGTTGGTCAAGAAGTCCCGCCTGACCGACTTCGATTCCAACCGATCGGGTGGTCTCATCGGGATCAACCTGAAGGACAGCGACGAGTTGGTCGGGGCGGTGCTGTGTTCCGCCGATGACGACCTGCTGCTGGTGTCCGCCGAGGGCCAGTCGATCCGGTTCCACGCCACTGACGAAGCGTTGCGGCCCATGGGCCGGGCCACCTCGGGCGTGCTGGGCATGCGGTTCAACGACGGTGACGAACTGCTGGCGATGGGCGTGGTCCGGATCGACCGGTACGTGCTGGTCGCGACCGATGGCGGCTACGCCAAGCGCACCCCGATCGATGACTACCCGGTGCAGGGCCGTGGTGGAAAGGGCGTGCTGACTCTCCAGTACGACAACAAGCGTGGCAGGCTGGTAGGGGCGCTCATCGTCGAGATCGATGACGAGCTCTACGCGATCACCTCGACCGGTGGGGTCATCCGGACCACCGCCAAGGAGGTGCGCAAGGCCGGCAGGCAGACGAAGGGGGTTCGTCTGATGAACCTGGACGAGGGGTCCACGCTGGTGGCGATCGCGCGCAACGCCGACGAGGCCGCCGACCCCGACGCTGCGGGGCCGGAGCAGCAGAAGTAAAACCGTGGAAGACCACGCCGAACACCGCCACCGACGATCATCGAAGGATCGCTCGTGACACCTTCCGAGAAGCCGGAGCAGTCCGACCCGCAGCAGGATGCGGACCGGGCTTCGGTCAGCACCCAGACAGTCGACGAAAGTGCCGGGACCGCCGGCACCGAATCCGGCTCCGCCCCGGAGCAGCCCGCCACCGGAGGAAGCGGGGAAGCACTGCACGGCACCGAGACGCCGCCGCCCTGGCAACGAGCATCGGCGACGACCGAGCAGAGCTCGACCGGGACACCGGCGACTGCCGCCGCCCCCGGCTCGGACGCCGATGACACGCAGAACATCCCGAAGCAGATGCAGGACCAGCAAACGGTGCGTACCAAGGTGCCACAGGCCGCTCGGACGACGGTGTCGTTCACCGGCGACGCCATTGGCACCCGCGCCGCACAAACGGCGACTTCGGCGCGGCGACCGAGCCGGGGCCCGCGGCGAGCCAGCCTGCAGGTGAAGCGGCTGGACCCGTGGTCGGTGCTGAAGCTCGCGCTGGTGCTGAGCGTGGCCCTGTTCTTCGTGTGGATGATCGCGGTCGCTGTGCTGTACGGCGTGCTCGACGGCATGGGGGTGTGGGACCAGCTCAACGGCACCTTCACCGAGCTGACTCAGCCCGACAACGCGGCCAGCGCACCGCTGATCAGCGCGGGCCGGGTGTTCGGGGTCGCCTCGATCATCGGCGCGATCAACATCGTGCTGGTGACCGCGCTGGCGACGGTGGCCGCGTTCATCTACAACGTGGCCGCCGACTTCGCCGGCGGCATCGAGGTCACCCTTTCCGAGCGGGAGTGAGCCGCTGACGTGGCGATTCCGGTGCCGGACCGGGATCGCCACGTCCGGCTCATCCGCAACGGGGACCCCCGTTCCGGGTTCCGAAAGGCATCCTGTAGTGTTTGAAGTACACCAAGGGCCTATAGCTCAGGCGGTTAGAGCGCTTCGCTGATAACGAAGAGGTCGAAGGTTCAAGTCCTTCTAGGCCCACTGGTCAATCTTTTCCAGATCCGAGGAAGTCTCGGGCTGCACGCCACGCTAGGAGGCGACCGGAAGTGAAGAAGCTGCTCGCACTCGCCGCAGTTGCTGGGGTCGTGCTGTTCGTCATCCGGCGTAACCGGGCCGCTAAGGCCGAGGCCGACCTGTGGCGCGAAGCCACCGCAGAGGCCTGATCGTTTCTCTGGGCGCTTGAACCGGCTCGCGAAGCCGGTCGTCATCGCGAGCGTCACCGGTCAGCGGACCTGAGTGGTGACGCAATAGCCGGGGACGTAGCTCAATTGGCAGAGCACCGCCTTTGCAAGGCGGGGGTTAGGGGTTCGATTCCCCTCGTCTCCACCGTAAAGACCAGGTCGAAGCGCCTGGTCTTTTTTCATGATCATGTGCTAAGCCCATTCGGGGCACCTACCGGCGAATCATTTCGGGCGACAATTTCGTGCAACCGGTCTCGGAATAGGGTGTCCTTACTAATCGAGAGCCATTGCCGCCGGCTTGTGGCCCAACCCCTGCTGGACGATTTCACGCCCCCGGGGCGATGGCCGGTGAAGCCGCAGTGTGGCGCAGCGCGCGCGATGGAATTCGACTGGTCCAATCTTCGGCTACGGCACGATCGGACACTGCCCGCCGGAAGCTCGGAACCCGAAGCACACCACCCGGTGCAGTGCAGCCGTCCGCTGGCCTCCGTCACCGACTCCGCGACCAGTACGCGACGCGCCGGTCGAGGTCGGTGCGGTGAACGCGCGGTGCGGCCATCTCACCCCAGCGCAGGCCGGTGTCGGCCAGGAGCAGGACTCCGGACCGTCCATACCGCGGGCATCGGCGAGGTCGGCAACCTGATAGTGGGAGAGGACCGGTGTTCCGGCACTACAACGCGCGGGAGGTTGACCTCCTCGGCCGGTTCTTCGCCGTTCGTCTGACGACGACTCGCAATAGGGTAAATTGGGCAATGTAATAGGGTAAATCCGGGCAATGGCCCCACGTGACCACGGCGAATGGGCGTCGGCAGTCTTGACCCCCACTGGGAACTATGCAACCGTCACGATCTGATAGGCAGCATGCCGGCAACCGGAAGCATCTCCCGTACTAACTCGGCGACCGGCATTGAATTCGGCACAGCGAACGGGTCTGGGGCAGGTCAAGACCGTCGATAACGTCAGCGGCCTGCTACTCCCGCGACCCGGTACGCGATGAATCGCGTACCGGTGTCTGACCAATGTTGTGGCGCGCTGACCAGCGCTTCAAGCATAAGGTCTCGGAACGATAACGGCATGGTCCCGCATCTTGCTGAGTGTCCTAAGGGTCATTAAGACTATACGTGCTAGATATCACGGCTTATCCGAACAGAGATTAGAGCTTCTATCGAAAAAGCAACCTTGTCGCCACTGAGCAGTGTCGGAGTGTGCGGATATGTGCGCTTCGATACCAGTCTATGGCTGGGCTGAATCGCTGCCTGATCAGCCGCCTTTCCCGCGAATCGGTACCCCACTGCGCGTCGGTCGACCGTCCACCTGCGACGATTGACCGTTCTCACTCTGGGTCTAACTACAGTCCGTCCACGACGCGTGCCCGGAAGGGGCGGGCACACCGATGGCCTGGAAACGAATCGACCCCTGAATAAGTGCGATAGACACATGAACGACCAGTCCCTGGGCCGCTTCCTTTTAAGCGCGGCTCAATCTGAGTTGCAGGGAACGAGAAACCTATGCCCAAAAAATATGGATCCCGAAGGCTATTACTTGGGTTTACTGCGTTCGTCACAGCCATTGCCATAGCCGCCGGTATCACGCCACTCGCTGTCGCCGCACCGCAGCAGCACTGGCCCGCGTCGCAATGGCAGTTGGAAACGCCAGATGAGGCCGCGAACAAGGGGGTCGTCCTCGCGCTCTACGACGCGCTGAACGAGGGCAGGCTTCAATTCGTCAACCGGGCCATGCGGCCTGATCTCATCCAACATAATCCCGAAGTGGCCAACGGCAGTGCGGCCTTCCGGAAGTACCAGGCCGATTTGCGGGCGAAGTTCCCGCAGCTGCGTTTTGACGTGAAAAGGGTCATCGTCGAAGGTGACCTCGTCATCGTCCACAACAACTTCGTCCCACGGCCCGGCGAACTAGGGCTTGCCAAGATGGACCTCTTCCGGCTCAGCCACGGAAGGATCGCCGAGCAGTGGGGGGCCAGCCAGGATGTGCTGCCGCCGTCGAACATCGGCAACGACATGTTCTCCACGCTCAGCTCGCCCAGGGTGGACTTTCCGTTGCCGCTGTCCACGGACGCGAACAGCAAGCAAGCGGCTGTCGGCCTCTTCGATGAGGCGATCAACGAGCGCGATGACAACCTGCGTCTTGCGGCACTCGACCATTACATCGGTGACAACACCTACTTCCAGCACTGGCCGGGTGTGCCGAACGGTTCCCCTGCTCTGCAACAGTTCATGCAGGACATGTATGCCGCGCACCCCGGATACCGGGCCGATGTGAAATTTGCTGTCGCCCAAGGAGACCTGGTCTTCTTGTTCGCCCACCTGCTGGACTTCCCCGATGCCAAGGGATCGGTGTCCGGCGACATTTTCCGGGTCCGTGACGGCAAGCTGCTAGAGCACTGGAGCGTCGTCCAGCCCATCCCGGCGACCTCTGCCAATCCCAACACGATGTACTGACCCTGCGCGGGTTACGTAGAGAAACGGCTGGCCGGGCGGAAATACCGCCCGGCCAGCCGGTCTCGTTGATCCGGAGATCACGCAGGGACGCTCCAGGATCGATCAAGCTTGCCGTGTCGTTGTGTCCCAGCGGGGCTCACTGTCGTGGGCTTCGGGGCCTCTTCGTGAGTCGAACATGATCACGACCTCCCGTGTTTCTTGTGCACGGCCTGCCTGGACACGCCGAGTTCCCCGGCTATCTCCTGCCACGACCAGCCCTGGTTGCGCGCATTGCGGATCTGTACGGCTTCCAACTGTTCGAGCAGCTTTCGCAGCGCCGCCACGGCCCGCAGGCCGATCCGTGGGTCGCGGCTGCTCGCCGCGGAGGCGAGTTCCGTCGCTTCTGCCATGACGTCAACCTAGGTTGACAAGTTGGCTGATGTCAACCCTGGTTGACATCAGCGTTCCGCGGCGTCTTTGATCGCCTCGACCGTCTGTTGCATCGCCTGCTGCAGTCGCGACCGGCGAAAATCCAGGAAGGTGGCGGCCCGCTCGGCGGGCAGGCGATCCCTGATCGAAAGAAGCGGGGTAGGGGGTTGCCGCATCCGGAAGCGCTGGGTCAGCGTGCAGCCGGCACCATCGGGTTCGAACTCGAACGACCACACCGAGTTGTCCGGCGTCGGCGAGTGGGTCGGCACCGCCCAGGCGAACCGGCGGCCCGGCTCGGCCGCCGTGACCTCGCACTCGGTCGTCCAGGTGTCGTCGCGGAACCGATTGCGGCCCTTGACGGTGGCGCCGACGGTGCCCGGCTCGCCGGTGGCCCACTCGCCGCCGGTGCACTCCGGGCTCCATTCGCCCATCCGCGTGATGTCGCTGGCGATCCGGTACACCTCGTCCGGGGTCGCGGACACGCGCGTCGAAGCTTGCAGATCGAAGCTGGTCGGTTCGCTCATCCCTGCATCGTGACCATAGAACCGATCCCATCGGATGTGATCTAAACCACTCCGAGAAATGGGAGGCCGGGCCAGCGCTCCGGCCTCCCATTGGTTCACGGGGTCAGCGGGATTGCTCTCGGGCGACGTTCGGCCGGCTCTCGGACTGGGTCGCCGTGTCTGGGCGGTCCGCGCGGTGGCGGGCTTGGGTGTCGCGCCGGGTGAACTCGTTGTCCGCCTCCGCGATCGGCAGTTCCTCGGGGCGGCGGGAGAACACCGCCGCCGCGGCCGCAACCAGGCCGATCAGCGCAAGGAGCATCCACGGCCATTTGCGCCGCTGCTTCGGCTTGCCCGGGTCGATGCGCGCGGCCAGTTCCTTGCGGGCCGCGAGAGTGTTCTTGGCCAGCTGTTTGCGAGACTTCGCGGTCTTCTTATCCCACTGCTTGCGCGCCTTGCGGCCGCGTTTGGCGAGCTCCTTGCGGGACATCCCGGTGGCCCGCTGCGCGAGAAGTTCCTGCAGCTCCTCTGTGGAATAGCCGCGACTGGCGAGCTCCTGCTCGGCGCGGACCGCAGCCTGCCTGGACAGCGCCACGCCGACCTCGCCGGCGCGTTTAGCGCCGTGGCGGGCGGACTTGATGCCCGTCCCGACCGCCTTGCCCACGCTTTCGCCAGCTCGGGCCATCGCCTTCACCTCGTCCATCGTGTGCCCTCCTCAGCCCGACGTTCGCCGGTCGATTTCATCTGCCCACGCCCCCGGCGTTGACACCGCCCGGCAGGCGGCGATCAGCCCCCATACTGCACCCAGACACCGCGTTCGGCCTCTTCGATGGCAGGATGGTCTGGTGGCTGAAGACAACGGATCGCTCGTTGGGACGAAGGTGACCGCGACCCTGCACACTTCGCAGGGCGACATTCGGATCAACCTGTTCCCCGACAAGGCGCCCAAGACCGTGGCCAATTTCGTGGGCCTCGCCGAAGGAACCAAGGAGTACACCGAACCCAACGCCAAGGGTGAGCGCTCCGGGCCGTTCTACGATGGGGTGATCTTCCACCGGGTCATCGCAGGTTTCATGATCCAGACCGGGGATCCGACCGGAACCGGGCGCGGTGGCCCCGGCTACCAGTTCGGTGACGAGTTCCACCCCGAGCTGCAGTTCAGCAAGCCCTACCTGCTGGCGATGGCGAACGCCGGACCGAACACCAACGGCTCGCAGTTCTTCATCACCGTCGGTGCCACGGACTGGCTGAACTACAAGCACTCGATCTTCGGTGAGGTCGCCGACCAGGCGTCGCGCGACAAGGTCGACTCGATCGCGCAGACGCCGACCGGCAAGGCCGACCGGCCGCTCACTGACATCGTCATCGAGAAGGTTTCGATCGAACGCGGCTGACTCAGCCGACGAAGTGAAGAGCAGGTCCTGACGTGACTGTTCCGCCCGGATCGCAGCCTGGGGCGGACGGGGCGCCGCCGCAGCTGCCGACCTGCGTCCGGCACCCGAACCGCCCCACCGGGCTGCGCTGCACCCGGTGTGAGCGGCCGGCGTGCCCGGAGTGCCTTCGCGACGCCTCCGTCGGCCAGCAGTGCGTCGACTGCGTCGCGCAGGGGCAACGTGCCGCGCGGCGACCGGTGACGGTCGCCGGAGCGCGGCTGTCCAGCAAGCCGATCCTGGTGCCCGTGCTGGTCGCGATCAACGTGGTGGTCTTCGTGCTCACCGCGGTGCAGGCTGGCAGCATCGGTTTGAACTACACGGCCGCGCTGTTCGATGACTTCGCGCTCTGGCCGATCCTGGTCGCCGCCGGGCAGTGGTGGCGACTGATCAGCTCCGGGTTCCTGCACATCGGCCTGATCCACCTGCTGATGAACATGATCGCCCTGTGGGTGATCGGCCGGGACCTGGAGCTCGTGCTGGGGCGGCTCCGATTCGGCGCGGTGTACATGCTGTCCCTGCTCGGCGGCAGCACCGCCGTGTTTATGTTCGGTGCCGAGCTCAAGTCGGTGGCTGGCGCGTCCGGCGCGGTGTACGGCCTGATGGGCGGCATCGCGATAGCCGCGCTCCGGCTGAAGGTGAGCCTGCGGCCGGTACTGGTGGTGATCGCGCTCAACATCGCCGCCAGCGTGCTGATCCCGGGCATCTCGCTGCTCGGGCACCTCGGCGGGCTCGTCATCGGCGTGCTCGCGACCGGTGCGCTGGTCTACGCGCCCCGTAATCGGCAAGCGCTGATCCAGGCGGGCGCGCTTGCCGGGCTGCTGGTGGTCCTGATCGCGATGCTGGTCATGCGTGACCTGCAGTTGGGCAACATAGTCTGCATCGGATCCGGCGCGGATACCCGCTGCCAGCAGTTGGGGGCCTGACCGCTCAGCCGCGCAGCGCGTGGAGTTCGTCCGCGACTACCTGTGGGTCCGCACCCAGGTCAAGCCTGGTCAGCACGACCAGCTCCGGGTCGGCATCGAGTTCGAGCGTCTGCACGGTGCGGCCGAACCGGCGGTCCTGGCGGACCCGCACCGCCACCGCCGGCCAGGACCAGTGCTGCGGGCCCCGCAAGCCCCGGACGGTGACGCCTTCGCGGTCCGCGCGCAGCCGCGGTCGGCAGATGCTGCCGTGCGCGGCGGTGGCGGCCAGCGCCACCACGAGCACGCCGATGAACAGTCGGTCCGTCGCCGACTCGGCGACCAGCCACCACACCGCCGCTGCGACGGCGAGCACCCAGCCGCAGGCGACCAGCCCAAGCGGCGTCGCCCACTGCCGAGATCCACCCGCCTCCACCGTTATCCACCTGCCGCCGATGAGTTATCCACAGGGGTTATCCCCATTGGGGATGAGTTACACCGCTGTTCTTCGCTGACTCGTAGTCAAGGGGCCGACTAGACGAATGAGGCCCGAAGGGATTAATCCCTTCGGACCTCGACCACGATCCGCTGCCTTGCCGAAGCGGGTCGTGATCAGCGCCAGCGCATCGTCATCAACAGGCCGATGATCATGAACGAGAAGCCGACGGCGAAATTCCACCCGCCCAGATCGGTCATGAACGGGATCTTCTCGCCAGCCAGGTAGTTCACCACCAGCCAGACCAGCCCGATCAGCATCATCCCCAACATCACGATGACGTAGATCGGGTGCGATGGGCCGACCGCCTTCGCCTTCACCGGCGTGCGGCGATCGGCCACCGGGGTGGGGGAGTCCTTCTTGCGGACCTTGGACTTCGGCATGGTGTCCTCGCCAGGTGGTGCGGCATCGTGCGCCGCTTGCTCGGGCGGTCGCCGCGCCTCGGATTCCGGCCCGGTGTCCGGGTGCGCGGCTTCCGGCGGCGCGACTCGTTATTCCAGTTACCACGTTAACGTAATCACAGCGTTGATCGACTCCGTGGTCCAAGCCGTGACCGGACCGGAGCACGGCGGCTTCATCCCGGGCGGTCCTCGCGCTGTCGCCGAATCGTCGTCCGCACGATTGCGCACGGTGTCGCGGACTTTCCGGTAGTTGTTGATCACTTCCTCGATCGGGCGCCCGTTGTGAACAGTCCGTTGTGAACAGACCGGTGAAACCGGAATGCCTACCGCGTACGCTGTCGGCGTGCGCGTACTCGTCGTCGACAACTACGACAGCTTCGTCTACAACCTCGTACAGTATCTGGCGCAACTGGGCGCGAATTGCGTCGTGCGCCGAAACGACGTCGTCGCCGCCGCCGACATGGCCTCCGCCGATGGTGTCCTGATCAGCCCCGGTCCGGGTACGCCGGACCGCGCCGGGCGCACGATGGAGCTCATTGAACGCTGCGCCGCGGAGCGCAGGCCGGTGTTCGGAGTGTGCCTCGGGCACCAGGCCGTTGGCGCGGTCTGGGGCGGGGTCGTCGAGCGGGCGCCGGAACTGCTGCACGGCAAGGTCAGCGAAATTCACCATTCCGGAGCCGGAGTGTTCGCCGGTCTCGCGGAGCCGTTCATCGCGACGCGCTACCACTCGCTGATCGTCCGCGCCGACACCATCCCGGACGATTTCGAGATCACCGCGCGAACCGCGTCCGGCATCGTGATGGGCATGCGGCACCGGGAACTTCCGGTGGAGAGTGTTCAGTTCCACCCCGAATCGGTGCTCACCGACGGCGGCCACCGGATGCTGGCGAATTGGATGGCCTCGGCCGGGCACCCGGTGGACGAGTCCGTGGTCGCGGAGCTCGAACGCGGCATGCGCCAGGTCGCTGCGGCCGCCCGGCGCTGACGCGAATAGCCGAAGGGCATCCCGGACCGATCGGTCCGGGCTGCCCTTCGAGCCGTTTGCGGCCGATCAGCCGAACGGCGGGATGATGCCGCCATTAGGCGGGGAACTGGTGGGTGGGCTGCTGTCGTATTCGCCGACGTACAGCGTCACCGGCTGGTTCTTGGCCATCTTCTGACCCGCGCCCGGCGACGTGCCGACCACCTTGTTGTCCAGCGTTTGGTCCGTGGTCGACTGCTTGGTCTCGATGATCTCGCCGTCCCAGCCGCGGGACCGCAATGCCTGCTCGGCCTGGCTCGGCGACATTCTCGTCAGGGGCGGCATCGTCAGCTGCTGGCCGTTGGACACCACCAGGGACACCTCGGAGCCCGGCCGTGCCTTGCTCCCGCCCGCCGGGTTCTGGTCGATCACGGTGCCCTGCGGCTGGTCGGAGTCGCGGTCCACCTTGCTGACCTTGAACCCGGCGCCCTCCAGGTATGCCTTCGCCGTGTCGTAGGGCATGTTGCGCACGTCCCGGACCTCGACCGTGGTGATCTCCTTGCCGATCACGACGGAGATCGTGGTGCCCTGGGTGACGGTCTCGCCCTTCTTGTCCCAGTCCATGACCTTGCCGACGGACTTGGGGTCGCTGGTCTCCTTGTAATCCGGCGTCAGCCCCAGCTTGAGCCCGGCCTCTTCCAGCCGTTGCGAGGCCTCGTTGATGGTCAACCCGGACAGGTCGGGCACCGGCACGCTGGCCGGGCCGGTGCCGAAGCACAGTTCCAGCTTCTGGCGTTCCTTGACGAGCTGAGCCGGCCACGGCGGGGTCTGCCTGACGACTCTGTCGACGTCCTCTACCGACGACGGGCACAGCTTCGAGACGACGTTCCACTGCTCGCTGCTGGCCTGGGCCAGCGCCGCCGCCCGGTTCATGCCCATGAGGTTCGGTACCGGTTGCCCCTCCGGCTCGCTGTTGACCATGCTTGTGACCAGCCACGCCGCGAGCGCGAAGACCGCCACGCAGGCCGCGGTGACCAGGGCGACCATCCAGTGCTTGCGGCGCTTGCGTTCCTGTCGGGGGTCGATCTCGTCCGGGTCCCGGTCGACCGAGCGGTGCCGCCCCGGCGGCAGCATCTCGGTCGCCGACGTCTGGGTGAGCATCGCCGTCCGCTCGTCCTCCGACATGATCATCGGGGCCTTGGGGCGCTGCCCGGAGAGCACCCGCACCAGGTCGGCCCGCATCTCCGCGGCCGACTGGTAACGGTTGGCCGGGTTCTTGCTCAACGCCTTGAGCACCACGGCGTCCAGCGAGGCGGGCGTCGTCGGGTTGACGTCGGAGGGCTTGCGCGGCTCCTCCCGAACGTGCTGGTAGGCGACCGCGACCGGCGAATCACCGGTGAACGGCGGTTCCCCGGTGAGCAACTCGAACAGCACGCAGCCGGAGGCGTAGACGTCGCTTCGCGCGTCCACCGCCTCGCCGCGAGCCTGCTCCGGTGACAGGTATTGGGCGGTTCCTATCACCGCCGCGGTCTGCGTCACCGCGGCTTGTCCGTCGGCCAGCGCGCGAGCGATGCCGAAGTCCATCACCTTCACCGCGCCGGAGCGGGTGATCATGATGTTGGCCGGCTTGACGTCCCGGTGCACGATGCCATGCCGGTGGCTGAAGTCCAGCGCCGCCGACGCATCGGCCATGACCTCCATCGCCCGGCGCGGCGCCAGCGGCCCCTCGGTCTTGACGATGTCCCGCAGCGTCCTGCCGTCGACGTACTCCATCACGATGTACGGCAGCGGCCCGTTCTCGGACTCGGTCTCGCCGGTGTCGTAGACCGCCACGATCGCCGGGTGGTTCAACGCTGCGGCGTTCTGCGCCTCGCGGCGGAACCGCAGCTGGAACGTGGGGTCGCGGGCGAGGTCGGCGCGCAGGATCTTTACCGCCACGTCCCGGCTCAGGCGGGTGTCGCGGCCGCGGTGCACCTCGGACATACCGCCGTAGCCGAGAGTCTCACCGAGCTCGTAGCGGTTGGACAGAAGTCGAGGTGAACTCATCGAAGCGCCGTTCCGATCCTTGTCAACGATCGTCCCATCATGCTGTTTCGCCCCTTTCGGTCGGCGCCAGCAGGGCGACGTGCGGTGTTCCCCCGACTACGGTGTCCGGCCAACCCGCCAAGTCCGCCCCGATCACGGGCGCGCGCCGAAGCGAAGTCCGGCCTAAGGCCGCCGCCGGATCCAGGTGGTGCGTTGTCACATGGCCGGATCCGACCGACCCCTGGCCCCAATTGACCACCGAGTAGGCGGCCAATCCGACAGCGATCAGCAAGGCTACCGCGAGCACCGCCACGAGCACCCAGACGACGATCTTGTTGGTACGGGGTGCGGGTGTCGCAGGTGGCGGCAGCTGAGGGGCCGGCGCCTGCGGCGGGATCAGCCCCGGTGGAAACGTGTTGCCCATCGGCGGCAGCTGCGCGGGCATCTGGTGCACGCCGGTATTCGGCACGCTGACGTTCAGCTGATGCCGATGCTGCGGCACGACCAGCGAAGAGGGGGCGGGCAGCGGCTTGCCCGCGCGCACCGCACCGACGGCGTTGGCGAACTCGCCGCCGTCGGCGTAGCGACGCCGCGGGTCCTTCACCAGCGTCGCCTCGACCAGCGCCCGCACGCCGGGCGGCACGTCGGGCGGCAGTGGCGGCGCGATCTCCCGGATGTGCATCATCGCGACCGTCACCGCGTTCTCGGACAGGAACGGGCGATGCCCCATCAAGCACTCGTAGCCGACCACGGCGAGCGAGTACACGTCGCTGGATGGCGTCGCGTCGTTGCCTAACGCCTGCTCCGGCGCGATGTAGTGGGCCGTGCCCATCACCATTCCCGAGCGGGTCACCGGCGCGGCATCGGCGGCCTTCGCGATACCGAAGTCGGTCAGCTTCACCTTGCCCTCGGGGGTGATCAGGATGTTGCCGGGCTTGACGTCGCGGTGCACCAGGCCCCGCTCGTGCGCGGCCTGCAAAGCGCGACCGGCCTGCTCCAGCATGTCGAGCGTGTGGTCGGTGTTGATCCGGCCCTCGCGGGCCAGGATCGCGGCCAACGGCTCACCTTCGACCAGTTCCATCACCAGGTACGCGGTATCCTCCGGCCCATCCGGGATGGAGGCGGTCTCACCGTAGTCGTGCACCGCGGCGATCCCCGGGTGGTTCAGCGACGCGGTGGTCCGGGCCTCCGTGCGAAACCGGTGCAGGAACTCCGCGTCACCGCACAGCTCCGCCTTGAGCACCTTGATGGCCACGGTCCGGTCCAGCCGGACGTCCACCGCCTGCCACACCTCGCCCATCCCACCGACGGCAATGCGGTGGCCAAGCCGGTACCGGTCGGCGAGTAACTGGCCGGAGGTCAGCACGGATCAGCCACCTCCCTGCAGACCGGCCCGGATGACCGCCCGACCGATCGGCGCGGCGATCGAGCCGCCGGTGGCCTCCGCGCCCTCGTCGCCGCCGTTCTCGACGATCACGGCGACCGCGATGGTCGGGTGCTCCGCCGGGGCGAACGCGACGTACCAACCGTGCGGCTGGTCTTTCACGTCGCCGTGCTGGGCGGTACCCGTCTTGGAGGCGATCTCGACGCCGGAGATCTTGCCCTCACCCTTGGTGTTCTTCTCCGACTGGATCATCATGTCGCGGATCATCTGCGCGATCTCCGGGGAAACGGCCTGGTTCATCTCCTCCGGCCGGAAGGTGTCCAGCTCCGCCATGTCCGGGGCGCGGGTCGCCTTGACCAGCTGCGGCTTCATCAGCTTGCCGCCGTTGGCGATCGCCGCGGCCATCATCGCGTTCTGCATCGGGGTGACCCGCACGTCGCGCTGCCCGATGCCGCTCTGGTACAGCGACGCGGCGTCGGACATGGCACCCAGGTCCGACTTGGCGACGGTCATCGGGATCTGCAGATCCTGGCCGAAGCCGAACGCGGCGGCGGTCTGCCGCATCTTGTCCACGCCGAGCTTCCCGGCGATCTCGGCGAACGCCGTGTTGCACGAATGCGCCAGCGCATCGGTCAGGGTGTTGCCCGCGCACTGCTTGCCGCCGTAGTTCGGCAGCGGGGTTCTGCTGTTGGGCAACGTGATGAACGGGGCGTCCTGCACCTTGCTGCTCGGCGTGTAGCCGCTCTCCAGCGCTGCGGCTGCAGTGATCAACTTGAACGTCGAACCCGGTGGGTAGATCTCCGAAACCGCCCGGTTGGCCATGGGCTGGTGCGGGTCGTTGTTCAGCTTGTTCCACTGCTCGGCCACCGCGTTGTTATCGACGGCGGCCAGCGGGTTCGGGTCGTACGACGGCGCGTTGACCATGGACAGGATTTCGCCGGTCGACGGGTTCAGCGCCACCACCGAACCCTGGAACCCCTTGCTGGTCAGCTGGTCGTAGGCGACCTGCTGCATCGCCGGGTTGATGGTCAGCTCCACGCTGCCACCGCGCGGCGCCTTGCCGGTGATCATGTCGGACAGCCGGTCAAAGGCCATGCTGTCGTCGGTGCCGTTGAGGATCTTGTCCTGGGCGCGTTCGATCCCGTTGGAGCCGTAGAAGAACGAGTAGAACCCGGTCACCGGCGCGTACAACGGACCGTTCGGGTACGTGCGCAGATACTTGTACCGGTCGTGGTTGTTGGGGACCGAACTCGCCAGCGACTGCCCGCCCGCGATGATCTGCCCGCGCTCCCGGGCGAACTCCTCGTACATCGTCCGCTTGTTGAGCGGGTGCTCCCGGAGCTCGTCGGCCTGGATCACCTGGACGTAGGTCGCGTTGCCCATCAGCAGCACGACCATCACCATCATCGCCAGCGCCACCCGGCGCAGCGGCTTGTTCATCGGGGACGCTCCACCAACTCGGTATGTGCTTCCGCGATCGGAGCCTGCTTCGGCTTCGGCTTCGCGGGTGCCTGCGGACGACGTGCGGCATCCGAGATCCGCAGCAGCAGCGCGACCAGCACGTAGTTGGCCAGCATCGAGGAACCACCGGCGGCCAGGAACGGGGCCGTCAGACCGGTCATCGGGATCAACCCGGTGACACCGCCGGCGACCACGAACAACTGCAGCGCGATCGTGAACGACAAACCGCCCGCGAACAGCTTGCCGAACGAGTCGCGCACCGCCAGAGCGCTGCGCAGGCCGCGCATCATCAACAGCAGGTACACCATCAGCAGGGCCATCAGCCCGACCAGGCCGATTTCCTCACCGATCGCGGAGATGATGAAGTCGCTGACCGCCCACGAGGTCAGGTTCGGCATGCCCGAACCCAGCCCGGAGCCGCCGATCCCGCCGTTGGCCATGCCGAACAGGCCGGTGCGGAGCTGGTCGTTCTGCGCTCCCTCGGCCAACGGATCCAACCACGTGTTCACCCGCGCCTGGACGTGCGCGAACAGGTTGAACGCCACGACACAGCCGAGCCCGAACATGGCCATGCCCAGAAACACCCACACCGCCCGCTCGGTGGCGATGTAGATCATCACCAGCACGATGCCGAAGAACAGCAGCGAGGTGCCCAGGTCCTTCTCCAGCACGACGATGCCGATCGACAGGAACCAGGCGACGATCACCGGCATCAGGTCCCTCGGGCGCGGCCAGTCCACCCCGAGGAACCGCTTGCCCGCCGTGGTGAACAGCTCACGCTTGGACACCAGGAAGGAGGCGAAGAAGACCAGCAGCAAGATCTTGGCGAACTCGCCGGGCTGGATGGACAGGAAGCCCAGGTTGATCCACAGCTTCGCGCCGTTGGCCTCGGAGATGCTGGAGGGCAGCAGACCGGGCAGCGCCAGCAGCGCCAGCCCGACGAAGCCGCAGGTGTAGCCGTACTGCGCCAGCGTCCGGTGATCCTTGACTAACACCAGCACCAGGATGAACAGCACGACACCGGCCGTGGTGAAGATGATCTGCTTGCCGGTGAACGGGGCGCCGACCACCGGCGCCAAGTCGAGCCGGTGCAGCATCACCAGGCCCATCCCGTTGATCAGCGATACCAGCGGCAGGATCAACGGGTCGGCGTAAGGCGCCCACCGGCGCACGCCGAAGTGCGCCGCGCCGTAGAGCGCGAGGAACGCGAACCCGTAGTAGAAGAGCTCCCGGGTGACCGTCTGCTCCTGCGCGAGCTCCACCAAGACGAGCGCGAATGTGACGATGAACGCGGAACAGACCAGCATGAACAGTTCGGTGCCCCGCCGAGTGGCGACTCGGGGGGCCCCGCTGGTAGCTCCGGACGTAGCGACCGGCTGTGCCATCAACTCACCATCCGGCAGGTCACGCCCGGCTTCTGCTCCTCCGTCTGCAGCGGCGTGGCATCCGACGGCGACTCCGGCGGCGGCTGCTGCCCCGCGGACGGGGAAGGAGTCGGCGTGGTCACCGGCGGCAGCTGCGTCGGCTGGGGCTTCTGGCATTCCGGCAGCAGCGCAGTCATCCGGAGCCGCCGCATCGCATCGCGGGCATCCTGCAGCCCATTGACCTCGGTGATGCCGTTGCGGACGTCCGGCCGCTGCGCTTCCTGCAGATCGGACAACTTGATCGGGGTGCAGTCCGTAGCCGAATCCATCGGGCAGGACGTCTCGACCTGCCAGTTCAACGAGACACCCAGCACACTGCCCTGCACGCCCTGGAAGATCACCACCTCATCGGCGCTGTTCGCGCCGATGTAGTACTGGTTGAGCACCCACCAACGCCCAACCAGCGCAACTCCGGCCAACACGATGAGCACGCCGCACGTCACCAACAGCGAACGCAGCCAGCGGCGCTTGCGCGGCCTGTCCGGGGGAGGTGAGGTGGGCTCGAAACGCTGCGGCTGCGGCCGCGGCATGGTCACCGCGGAAGCGCGCGCCGCCGACGAATCAGGTTGCGGATGCTCATCGCCATTTCCCGCCGCGCCCCCGACAATCGGGGCGTCGTCGCCGAACTCGACGTCGACGACGTCGGCGATGATCACAGTCACATTGTCCGGACCGCCGCCCTTGAGAGCGAGCTCGATCATCCGGTCCGCGCACTGCTGCGGGTCCGGGATCCGCAACGCCTCGGCCATCGTCTCGGTGCTAACCGGTCCGGTCAGACCGTCCGAGCACAGCAGGTACCGGTCGCCGGCGCGGGCCTCGCGGATCGCCAGGCTCGGTTCCACCTCGTGGCCGGTCAACGCGTGCAGCAGCAGCGAGCGCTGCGGGTGGTTGGCGGCCTCCTCCTCGGTGATCCGGCCTTCGTCGATCAGCGACTGCACGAAGGTGTCGTCGTGGGTTATCTGGGTCAGCTCGCCGTCGCGGACCAGATAGGCCCGGGAGTCGCCGATGTGCACCAAGCCCAGCCTGCTGCCCGCGAACAGCACAGCGGTGAGCGTGGTGCCCATCCCCTCCAGGTCCGGATCGTTGGCCACCAGCTCGGCGATCGCACCGTTGCCGGTCAACACCGCGGCGCGGAGCTGACCCAGCAGGTCGTCGCTGGGCTCGTCGTCGTCCAGCGGCGCCAACGCCGCGATGACGACCTTGCTGGCGACCTCCCCGGCGGCATGGCCACCCATGCCGTCCGCGAGGGCGAGTAGTCGTGGGCCGGCATAGACCGAGTCCTGGTTGTTGGAGCGCACCAGGCCGCGGTCGCTGCGGGCTGCGTAATGAAGGACGAGGGTCATGAGCGCAGCTCGATCACCGTCTTGCCGATTCTGATCGGAACTCCGAGCGGGACCTTGGTCGGTCCCGTGACCTTCGCCCGATCGAGGTATGTGCCGTTAGTGGAGCCTAGATCCTCCACGTACCAATCGGAGCCTCGCAGCGACAATCTCGCGTGTCGTGTCGACGCGTAGTCGTCGTCGAGGACCAACGTGGAGTCGTCGGCACGGCCGATCATGATCGGCCGGCCGTCCAGGGAGATGCGCGTGCCGGCGAGAGCGCCATGCGTCACCACCATCTGGCGGGGCACCTTGCTCTTGCCCCGGGCCTTCTTGCCCGGGAGCCGACTCGCACCTGGCATCGGGACCCGCATCCCGGACGCCGAATAAAGATCCGAGCGAACCACGCGAAGCGCAGCCAGCACGAACAACCAGAGCAGGGCGAGAAACCCTGCTCTGGTCAGCTGAATCACCAGCTCTGGCACTTGTTGTGAACGCTCCTACTCTGTCCGGACGCGGTTTCCCGCCAGCTCAGGCCTGCTGAGCGCGGAAGATCAGCGAGGAGTGGCCCACCCTGATCACGTCGCCGTCTGCCAACTGCCAAGTCTGCACCGGCGTGCCATTCACCGTGGTGCCATTCGTCGAACCGAGATCGGCCAGCATCGCGCTCTGGCCATCCCACGTGATCTCGATGTGCTTGCGAGACACCCCGGTGTCGGGCAGCCGGAACTGCCCTTCCTGGCCGCGGCCGATGATGTTCGAGCCGTGCTGCAGCGTGTACGAGCGGTTCGAACCGTCGTCGAGGTGCAGCGTCGCGGTGAGTTGCGCACGCGGGCCGCCCGCCGGGTAACCGCCGGGCGCGCTCTGCGGGTAGGCGCCACCGGGCTGCTGGGGATAGCCCTGGTCCGGGAACCCACCGGACTGCGGGTAGGCCCCACCTGGCTGGCCGTAACCCTGGTCGTAGCCGGGCTGCGCATAGCCCTGGTCGTAGCCGGCGGGCTGGCCGTAACCCTGGTCGTAACCCTGCTGGGGCTGCCCGTAGCCGCCCTGGTCGTAACCGGGCTGCTGCGGCTGGCCGTAACCCTGGTCGTAACCCTGCTGGGGCTGGCCGTAACCCTGGTCGTAACCCTGCTGGGGCTGGCCGTAACCCTGGTCGTAACCGGCGGGCTGGCCATAGCCCTGGTCGTAGCCCTGCTGCGGCTGGCCATAGCCCTGCTGCTGCGGCTGGCCGTAACCCTGGTCGTAACCCTGCTGCTGCGGCGGCTGGCCATAACCCTGGTCGTAACCGGGTTGCGGCTGGCCGTAGCCGCCCTGGTCATAGCCGGGCTGCTGACCGTAGCCATAGTTGGGGTCTTGGCCTTGGCCGTAACCCTGGTCGTAGCCGTACTGCCCCTGCTGGTTGTACGGATCTCCCTGGGGGTAGTGGCCTGGTGGCTGGCTCATGGGTCGGTCTCCTGCGGTACGCGGTTGTGCCGGCCGTCGAGTCACGTCGGGGTCGACGGTCGAGCTGATTCGAAACTGTCCCGTGTGCAGCGTCTCAGAGCGCTCCAGGGAGACTACGACGTCACCATATGTGTCCCACCCCTGCTCGGTGAGATGCTCCTGAACGCAGTCGGCGAGGAGGTCGGTCACCCGGGCCTCATCTCCGGTAAGCCGATCGTGATCGGACGGGCTCAGTTGCACAATGTAATGGTTACAAGCGAGCAGCCGTCCCCCCGCAAGCTCCCGGACCTGCAGCTCGGCTTCCCGCTGCAGAGCCTGGGCCACCTCCTGGGGAATGACCTTTCCGCCGAAAACGCGCGCAAAGCCGTTACCGACGATGCCTTCGAGTCGGCGCTCAAAGCGCTGCACGAGGCCCACGGCAAAATCCCTCCACGCGTACGACTCCTGGCGCCCATCGTATCTGGGCCAACGGGTCAAGACACCGCCCAGTTCCGAACTAGCCCAACCCCCCCACGGAACCCCCTCGTCAGCCCGTGCTAATCTGCTTCCGCCAACAGGGCAGCGGACGCGAAAGCGCCCCGGTGCCGAGGGCCGGAAGTGAGCAGGATAGGCTTCCAGCCAGCCACGGGCGAGTGGCGGAATGGCAGACGCGCACGGTTCAGGTCCGTGTGTCCGAAAGGACGTGAGGGTTCAACTCCCTCCTCGCCCACTCGACGGTCCCCCGGCTCATGCTTCGCCGGGGGACCTTTCTCGTATTTCCTTTGCGGGGGCCGAGCCCCCGCAGGCCCCCACGGTGCGGTGGTTGCTTCTGGCGGAGCTCCTTGCTTTCTGGGGTGTTCCCGGCCTGGTCTTCGACCAGCCACCTCCTTCGGAGGGGGACCTTTCTCGTGTTTGCCTTGCGGCGACCCCCGCAGGTCCCAGGGTGCGGTGGTTGCTTCTGGCGGAGCTCCTTACTTTCTGGGGTGTTCCCGGCCTGGTCTTCGACCAGCCACCTCCTTCGTCTCGTGCGCGCTTCCCGGCTTTCCTTGTTCTTCGGGCCGACGAGCCGTGTCGGAGCGTGGCGTTTCTCGCGTTCTCCCACTTTTTCCGATCGTTCTTGGATTTGTGAGTTATCTCCTTGGTTCCGGTGGGCTTGATCGTTAGGGCTGCTGGCCGTGTGGGTGGTTCGGGTGTGGTGAAGGTCGCCTTCGGCGTGTGGTTTGGGGTTGGTCTGAGGGTTGGCGCCTTCGGCGTGTGGTTTGGGGTTGGTCTGGGGATTGGCGCCTTCGGCGTGTGGTTTGGGGTTGGTCTGGGGATTGGCGCCTTCGGCGTGTGGTTGTCGGTTCGCGGGTTTGTGGCCCTTGGGTTGTTGGGTCGTTGAGTTTGGGTTGTTGTTGCGTTTACTTCTGCGGATAGCGAACAGGTTGTTGCGGTTTGGGTGGTTCGCGCGGTTGTTCAGCGGTGATGCCGCTTATTGATCTTGGCCAGAGTTGCTCACTGAAATTCCCCACTTGGGGGTGGTGGTTAGCGTAGCGGTTGGCGGGTGCCGGTGGTGGTTTGTCGGAGTGTGTCGGCGCGGGCGTGGTGGTCGCGAAGCCGGTAGGAGTCGCCCTCGAGGCTGAGGACGACCGAGCGGTGTAGGAGCCGGTCGAGTAGGGCGGCGGCGACGGTGGTATCGCCGAGGACCTCGCCCCACGAGCCCACGCCCCTGTTGCTGTTGTTGTCACTGGGTTTCCTCTCCGGTTGGGTGTCACTGCTGGAGGGCCGGGCCGGCCGGGGGCAGGGTGCGGCGGGCGGCGGCTGCTTGGGCATAGCGGGCGAGGTCGATGACCACCTCACCGCCGGTGGTGGTACCGCTGGGCTGCTGTCCGCGCAGGGCCTGTGCGGCCGCTCGCGCGTGCGGGCCGGGTGGGATGCGTTGTTTGCCGCGGTGTGGCCGAGCGGTGGTGGCGGTTATCGCGGCGTGTTCGAGCGCGGTCACGTGGCCGTGGTCGCGGACCATCGCCCCGGCGCCCTCGGGTGCCAGGGTGTGGCGGGCGATCACCGTCGCGGACTCGGTAGCGATATCGAGGTGGCTGGTGCCCAGCCGATGGGAGACGGTGACGGTGGCGCCGGCGAGTTCAGGGGCCACGCTGTAGCGGTTGCCACGGAAGGACACCAGCGCCTGCGCCGAGGCGACCCGGGACACCGTCAGGGTGGCGGGGAACGGGGCCGCTGGAGGTGGTCGCAGCGGCTCGTCGTGCGCGAGGGCGGCCACTGTGGCTTTGCCGTCGGTGGTGGCGCGTAGCCGGGTGTCGCCCCGCGTGGCGCACCAGGCATCGAGCCGCTGCTGGGCCTGCTCGGGTGTGACATCGTCGGGCAGGGTGCGCCAGAACCGTTGCGCCGCAACGTGATTGGCCTTCTCCACCACACCCTTACGGTTCCCCCGCCGGGGCGGGCAGGCCCGGACCGCGACACCGTAGTGCTTGGCCACCGCCGCGAACGAGGCCTGTACCCGACCCGACTCGGGGTTGATCACGGTGGCCATCCGGTCGAACCGCCACGCGTGGGTGCACCCGCCCAGTGCCCGGGTGATGCGGTCCAGGCCGTCGATCAGGTGCGGCTGATCGGTGCTCGCGCACAACACCCCACGCCACCGGCCCGAGTGCGACAGCGCCCCGACCAGCAGATGCGCTGTCTTACCCCAGCCCCAGTGCGCGGGCGGGTCGGGCAGGTCGAGCCAGTCCCACTGGGTCTCATCCCCGGGCGGGTGCTCGATCACCGCCACCGCCCGGTCCTTGGCCGGTCGGCACGGCTCGCACGGCGGGCGCAGGCCACGCTCGCGCAACTGGCGTGTCAGCGTCGGATACGACGAGCCGTAGCCCAGTTCGAGCAGCTCGTCGTACAGGGTGGTGGCCCACAGATGAGGGGCCTCGGTCAGCCGCGCCGCACAGTAGGCGGCGAACGGCTCGAACAGATCAGGCGTGCTGCGGGCACGAGCGCCTGCCTGGCGAACGCCGGAGAGAGCGCCTGCCTGGCGAACGCCGGAGAGATAGGCGCGGATGGTCTTACGGTCCCTGCCCAGGTGGCGGGCGATCGCCGAGATCGTCCAACCCCGGGCGAACAGGGCGTGTGCGTCGATGTCTTCCTCCCGTGTGAGCATGGAGACGTGGGGTCCCTTCGAACTGGCGAGTGGTCAGAGACCGCCAGCGTCGAAGGGGCCCCGCCCGTCTCGGCGGAGCCACGCCGGGTGGGGAATTTCAATGAGCAGGTCTGGGGAGATTCACCTGAGCGCCATCAGCGGATCAGCTTGGCGGCCGGGCGGCCTATCGGCCTGGGCTCATCGGCCGTTCGACACACGTTTGCTTGCCCCTGTCGGGGGCGCTGTGATGATCTTTTGGCCGTGAGCCATTCCCGGGCGAGAGGCGATGTTGGCATGGGAAGTGTTGAGCAGCAGGTTCGGCGGTTCTACGACGTGGCGGGCCCGGCTTACGCCAGCTTGATGGAAGACGTCTGGCACCACGGGAAGAGTGACGCCGAGGAGCGGGGGCTCTCGCCGGTCGAGGCCGGGCTCGAGCTGGCCGAGGAGTTGGTTCGGGCCAGCGGGATCCAGCCCGGTGGCCGGGCGCTTGACTTCGGGTCCGGCGTTGGCGGGTCCACCATTCACATGGCCGCCGTTTCCCAGGCCACGTTCATTGGCATCTCCAACAACGAATGGCTATCGGGGCGCGCCCGGGCGCACGCGCACGAGCGCGGAATGGCCGACCAGGTGTTCTTCCACACCATTGGCGACGAGGAGTACCAGACCCTGGGGGCTTGGCCCGACGGGTCGTTCGACCTGGTCACCTTCTACGAGTCCGTCGTGCACCTCCCCGACAAGCAGCGGTTCTTCGACTCCGCGTACCGGCTGGTGAAGCCGGGTGGCCATCTGATCGGGATCGACTGGCTGCAGCGGCCTTTCGGAGAGAACCAGACCGACGAGCAGATCAAGCGGTGGATGGAGCCCGTGGAAAGGTTCATCTCGATCCCGTGGCACGGCACCGTCGAGAGCTACCGGAAGATGATCGAGAAGGCCGGATTCGAAGTGAAGGTCGCCGAAGACATGTGGGCCGGGGTCGAGTGCTGGGGCAGCACGCCCTCAAACGACGCCCAGGGCTGGCTGACCTACGAAGGCGAGGAGGGCGATCTGTTCCACGACGGCAAACGCGCCCTGGACGCCGCCCGCGGCGCGGGCGTCTTCACCGTCGGCCAGTTCGTGGCCGTTAAACCGAGCTGATCGCACCCAGCGACGGCCGTGAGCACTTCGGGCACCGCCCCGAAGTGCTCACGGGTGGTGGCGGCGGTTCGCGGACCTTTTCCCGGGACGGACTGTGGTGTTGGGTTGTTACGGTTCGGTCGTGACGGTGCGAGTGCTGGGGCTCGACGAGGTTGCGGCCGTTGCCGCTCGGGTCCACGGTGGGCAAGTCGACAAGGCTGGGCGACCTTACGTCGAGCACTTGGCCGCTGTTGCCGCTGGGGTAGTGGCTCGCGGCGGCAGCGAAGCTCAGGTCGCAGCTGCGTGGTTGCACGATGCCGTTGAGGACGGGGCGGTTTCGGAGGAGTGGCTGCAGACCGCGCCGCTGGCAGCCGAAACCAAAGACATCGTGCTGGCCGTGACCAAGCGGGCCGGCGAGACTCCGGCGGATTACGCGACTCGGATCCTGCGGACGCCCGGGGCTTTGCTGGTGAAAGAGGCAGACCTGGCGCACAATGCCGACCCGGCGCGGTTGGCCGTGCTGGACGAAGCGACGAGGGAGCGGCTCACTCGGAAGTACGCGCACCTGCGGGCGCTTCTCGGGCTGTGAGGGGCATTTGACTCGGTGGGAACAACTCGGTCTGGAGTGGCGGGAGTCCGGGCATCCCGACGCTCCGGTCTTGGTGCTGGGCAACGCGCTCGGATGCACCTGGGGGATGTGGGATCCGCAGCTCGACGTGCTCAACAGTGCGTATCGCGTGATCCGGTACAACCAGCGCGGACACGGCGAGTCGCCGGTTGAGCCCGGTCCCTACACCTTGGCAGGGCTCGCTGAGGACGTGCTCGCGCTGCTGGACCACCTGGAGGTTCCGCGGGCTTCGTTCATGGGTTCCTCGCTCGGCGGGATGATCGGGCTGTGGTTGGGTGCGCACGCGGGTGCGCGCATCGACGGACTCACGGTTTGCGGCACCTCCGCCTGGCTGGGGCAGGAGCAGCGGGAACTCGCCCGGGCCGCCATCGCCCGGGAGCACGGGACCAACGAGCTGGTTTCGCCGACCATCGAACGCTGGTTCACGCCCTATTTCCGCGAGTGGCACGCCGAAACGGCGGTTTACGCCGCCATGATCGCCAGCACCGATGACGAAGCGTACGCATGGTGCGAAGAGCTGATCGGGAGCGTTGATCTGCGAGCCGACCTGTCCGCCATCGCTGCCCCGACGCTGGTCGTTGCCGGTGCCGAGGATCCCGCGACGCCCCCGGAACACTCGGAAGCGATCGTTTCCGGCATCGGCGACAACGCCCGGTTGGTGGTGCTGCCGCACGCTGCCCACCTGGCCAACGTCGAGCAGGCCGAGGCGTTCAATGAGCTGCTCGGACTCGACTGACCCCCGATTCCGGCGTTTGGTGCCTTGGTCTTGGCGGCAGCCGCCGACTGTGCTGGGCTTGGACGTCGTTCGGGTGAACACTGGAGGCGGCATGGACGGATTCCAGCTCCCGTTCCTGCCGGGCGATCGGGATCCCGCGGTCTCGGGCCGCGTGCACGGGAGGAAACGATGGCGGGTAACAGCCGGGATCCTGGTCGGTCGGTCACGGCTCGGGCGCTCAGCGTCCTCACCGCCTTCGACATCGACCACGTCCGGCTCACCCTGACCGCCATCGCCCGCCGCGCCGAGATCCCGCTGGCCACCGCGCACCGGCTGGTCCGCGAGTTGGAGATGTGGGGCGCTCTCGAACGCGACGGCGAAGGCCGTTACGCGATCGGTTTGCGGTTGTGGGAGATCGGGCTGCTGGCCCCGGTGAACAGCCGGCTTCGCGAGATCGCTCTGCCGTTCATGCAGGAGTTGTGCTGCAGCACCCACGACAACGTCCACCTCGCGGTGCGTGACGGAATGTCCGTGGTGTACGTCGAGAAGCTCACCACGCCGCGCGCCGTGCCGGTCATCTCGCGCAGCGGCGGACGGCTGCCGCTGCACTCGACCGGCGTCGGGAAGGTGCTCTTAGCGCACGCGCCGACTGTGGTCGTGCACCAGTACTGCGAGCGCGGGCTCTGCCGGTACACGCCCTACACCATCACCGAACCCGGTCGGCTCGGCCGCGAACTGCAGGGCGTGCGCAACCGCGGCTTCGCTCAGGCCAATGAGGAGATGACGCTCGGGAACTGCTCGGTTGCGGTCCCGGTGCAAGACGCCAACGGCGTAGCCGTCGCGGCACTCGGAGTAGTGGCGCACAGTGTTCGCGACGAAGTTTCGAAGCTCGTCAAGCCGCTGCTGCCGGCCGCGGAGGGGATCCGCCAGCGGCTCGTCGAGCAAGATCGCATCAACCTCGACCTGTTATCCCGCTGAGTGCCGCACCGGCGTCACCTGAATGGCCGCATCGCTGGACTGAAGTCCTGATGTCATTCGTCGACCAGTCACCGACCGAAGCCCGCCGCCGGTCGCACCGACCCCTGTTGAGCAGCACAAAACCCACTCCGAGCTGTTTTAGTCGACAGTGGCCCCACTGTCGGTGGCCGCGGAGTGCAAGCGCAGCGCATGAGGGAGGCGGAACGCCGTGACCGGAATGCCGGGACGTGCCTGGACCGAAGAGGAGCTCCGAGCCTGCTCGACCACGCAGCTTCGGGCCCCGCTGGGGCTCGCCGCCTCCATGGGCCGGCTCGCCCAGCAGGCGGTGGACACGTTGAATTGGTCGGGCAGCGTGCTGCCGCCCGTGAAATTGCTCGGGCGGCAGATCATCGCGACCGCCGAGCTGCTCTCCGAGGCGCACGCCGAACGGTTGTGCTTCGGCAGCGGACCGGTGCTGGACCGGGCCGAGATCGCCACCTGGGTGTGGCCCGAGATGGACGGGCGGGTCCCGCCGCCCGCGGCCCGGGTCACCGGCGTGCTCGCCCCGGCTCGCCACTGGCGCAGCGCGCTGACCGCCGCGGTGCCGTTCTCCCGGTTCGCCAGCGCCGCGATCGTGGTGCCGCGCAACGTCGCGGTGGCCCCCGACTTCACCTCGACCTGCCTGATCCGCGCCCGCCAGTTCGGCATCGCGGTGCTCAGCGCGGACGGCGACGACGTGCAGGTGGAGCTGAGCGGGCGGTGTTTCGACGACGCCCCGCCGGTGGAGCACACCGCCGTGTCCCGCTGGGTGAACGAGGTCATCTACCAGCAGCTGCTCGCGACCGAGGCCCCCGCCCCGTCCCGCAGTTGATCACGAGCCGGCCCCTGGGGAACAGGTCGTGAGTGCGTGACCGGGCGCACCTGCCGGCTGCGCACTCACGACCATTGGGCGGGGTTATCCACAGGAAGCGGGCAGTTGTCCACAGGTTCTGCGCGACCGGCCGGGCGTCGCCGGGTGTCCTACGTTGGAGGGCATGCGAATCGTGATTGCGGGTGCCCACGGCAAGATCGCGCGACACCTGGGGAGGATGCTCGTCGAGCGCGGCGATACCGTGCTCGGCCTGATCCGCAAACCGGAACACGCCGCGGACCTCCGTGCCGACGGGGTCGAGCCGCAACTGGCCGACCTGGAGCAGATCGATGCCGACTCGCTCGCCCTCCAGCTGTCCGATGTGGATGCCGCGGTGTTCGCCGCCGGGGCCGGGCCCGGCAGCGGCGCGTCGCGGAAGGACACTGTGGACCGAGGTGCCTCGGTGTTGTTGGCGGATGCGTGCGAGCGGGCCGGAATTCGTCGGATCCTGCAGGTGAGTTCGATGGGGACGACGCGGCCGAATCCGCCCGATGTGGACCCGGTGTTCGGCGCGTACCTCAATGCCAAGCGGGAGGCGGAGCAAGACCTGCGGCGGCGTGCGATGGACTGGACGATCCTGCGCCCCGGGCTGCTGACCGACGACCCACCCACCGGTCGCGTCAAGCTCGCCGAGTCGGTTCCCCGGGCAGAGGTCACCCGCGCCGACGTCGCGGCGGTGCTGCTGGCCCTGCTGCCGGAGCTCGGTGCCGCCCGGCGTGCCTTGGAGGTCGTCAACGGCGAGACCCCGCTCCCCGAAGCCGTCCGCACGGCGCTCCGTTGACCGGCGTCGATTTCAAGGGAATTCAGCGCGTCGATTTCCACTTGAAATCGACCGAGTTATCCACAGGGCCGAGGACGCGGTCGAGGTACGGGTTGCGGAAGACCCCGCCGGGGTCGACCTCGGCGCGCACCCGGCGGAAGTCGTCGAAGCGCGGGTAGAGCTCGTGCAGGGCTGAGGCGTCGAGCCGGTGCACTTTGCCCCAGTGCGGTCGCCCGCCGACCGCGCCGACGATGTCCTCGAAGGTGTCGAACCAGCGCCGGTACGGCATCCGCTGGAACTGGTGAACCGCGATGTAGGCCGACGGGCGGCGGTAGGCGGTGGACAGCCACACATCGTCGGCCGCCGCCACCCGCACCTCCACCGGGAACATCACCGGGTCGGCGAGGCGTCCGACCGCGATCCGCAGCTCGTCGAGCACGTCGCGCAGCGCTTCCCGCGGCACGGCGTACTCGCATTCGACGAACCGGACGTCGCGCCGCGTCGTGAAGACCCGGTAAGAGCGGTCGCTGTAGGAACGCGTTGACCAGGTCGAGGCGCAGAACCGGTTAAGCGGTCGCACCGACGCCGGGACCGCGCGTCCGAGTCGGCATACCGCGCCGAACAGCCGGTTCTCCAGCACCGTGTACTCGAGGAAGTGCCGGAGCGGGTGCAGCGGGCGCGGTGATTCCCCGGCCGGGAGCCGGTTGTTCCGCTTGACCAGCGTTTTCGAGGCATGCGGAAACCAGTAGAACTCGATGTGGTCGTTGTCGGCGGCGAGCTCGTCGAAGCCGTCCAGCACGTCATCAAGCCGGGCTGGCCGCTCGTCGGCGGCCAAGGCGAACGCCGGAACGCAACGCAGCGTCACGGTCGTGATCACCCCGAGCGCGCCGAGGCCGACCCGGGCGGCAGCGAACAGCTCCGGATTCTCCGTGGCGGAGCAGCGCTTCTCGGTGCCGTCCGCGAGCAGCAGTTCCAGCTCCTCGATCTGGGTCGCGAGGCCGCCGAGCCCGGCTCCGGTGCCGTGAGTGCCGGTGGCGATCGCCCCGGCGATGGTCTGCCGGTCGATGTCACCCAGGTTCGCCAACGCCAGGCCGAGGCCGTCGAGTTCGGCGTTGAGCTGGTGCAGGGGCGTGCCGGCGCGCACCTTGACCAGGCCATCGTCCGGGGTGGCCTGCACGATCCCGGACCAGTGCGAGAGGTCCAGCGCGCAGCCGGTGTTCGGCGAGCCGATGCCAGAAAACGAGTGTCCGGCGCCCAGCGGCCGGACGGTACCGCCACGGCGTGCTGCGGCGCGGATCGCCTCCGCCGCTTCTGTGGTGTCGCGCGGTGCCACCACGGAGCCGGGGGCAGCGGTAACGGTGCGTGCCCAGTTGGTCCAACGCTGCATCGTTGGCACTCCTTCGGGTGTCACGAGGAGAACCTATTAAGTGAATCTTATTCACATAATAAGGGTCTTCGGCCTACGGTGAACGGCGTGCGCAGGTACGACGAGATCACCAGCGAGCTCGACCCGCCGTTCGCGGTGGTCGATCTCGACGCGTTCGACCACAACGCGGCCGATCTCGCGCGTCGGGCCGGCGGGCGACCGATTCGAGTCGCCACCAAATCGGTGCGTTGCCGCTACCTGCTGGAACGGGTGCTGCGCACCCCCGGTTTCGCCGGGCTGATGTGCTACAGCCTGGCCGAAGCGCTCTGGCTGCACCGTGCGGGCCTGAGCGACGACGTCCTGGTCGCCTACCCCACCGCCGATCGCGCGGCGCTGCGCGAACTCGCGGCCAACCCGGCCGCGGCGGCATCGATCGCGGTGATGGTCGACTCCGTCGAACACCTCGATCTGATCGACGCCGCACTCGGCGCCACCGCCGGCTCCGCCCGGCACGACATCCGGCTTTGCATCGAGGTCGACGCGTCCTGGCGGCCGCTGCCCGGCCTGCACGTCGGCCCCCGCCGGTCGCCGGTGCACACCGTCACGCAGGCGCGTCGGCTGACCCAATTGGTGCTGCGCCGCAAGGGCTTTCACCTCGTCGGGCTGATGGCCTACGAAGGCCAGATCGCCGGGCTGGGCGACGCGCCGGGCGGACAGCCGCTGAAGGCCGCCGCGCTGCGTTGGATGCAGCAGCGGTCGGCAGCGGAACTGGCCGAGCGCCGGGCCGCCGTGGTGCGGGCGGTGCGGGCGCTGGCTCCGCTGGAGTACGTCAACGGCGGAGGCACCGGCAGCCTGGAGCGCACCGCCGCTGAACCAGCCGTCACCGAGGTCGCCGCCGGTTCCGGGCTGATCGGCCCGACGCTGTTCGACTGCTACCAAGCCTTTCGGCCACGACCGGCAGTTCTGTTCGCACTACCGGTCGTGCACCGCCCCGCCGCGCGCATCGCGACGGTGTTCAGCGGTGGGTACCCCGCCTCCGGGCCGATCGGCGCCGACCGGGTGCCCGCGCCTTGCTCGCCGAGCGGAATCCGGCTGCTCGCGACCGAGGGTGCCGGCGAGGTTCAGACACCCGTCGTCGGGGAGGCGGCCCGGCGGCTCCGGCTCGGCGACCGGGTTTGGTTCCGGCACGCCAAGGCTGGCGAGCTGGCCGAGCGGTTCGCCCACTACCACCTGGTGGCGGCCGATCGGCTGGCCGCCACCGTGCCCACCTACCGGGGTGAGGGCAGATCCTTCGGCTGACCGCCGGGCATCCGGTTGGACAGGTAGCCGCGCACCAGTTCCTTGGCTTCCGCGACGAGCGTCGGCTCGCCGGCGGGGTCGCGTCGGAACGCCAAGTGCAGCACCGCGTCCGCCGCCTCGACCGCGACCGCCAGCGGCAGCAGCAGTTCCGTCGGGTCGAGCTCGAACTCCTCGGCGATCAGGCCGGTGAGCTTCTCCGCGATCACCGCATTGTTGTCCTTGCTCGGATCCAGCAGCCGCAGGTCGACCACGTCGCCGAAGTGCAGTCGGCTGAATGCCGGGACTTCCCGGTGCATCGTCAGGTAGACGTCGAAGACGGCGTCCACCGCATCCCACCAGTGCTCCAGCTCCAGCTGGTCGAACCGGACGGACACGGTGCGCACGAAGCGGTCCAGGTTGCGCAGCGTTAGTTCCTGCACCACGGCGCGCTTGTCCGGAAAGAACTGGTACAGCGAACCGACCGCGACACCGGCTCGTTCGGCGATGAGGGTGGTTGTTAAACCGTCATAGCCCACCTCGTCGATCAGCTCGGCGCAGGCCGAGAGCATCTTCTCCACACGTTGTGCGCTGCGCTGCTGGACCGGCTTTCGCCGCAGCGGGGCTACTTCGGCAGGCAAGGCGACTCCTTGATCATGTTCGCTGACCATCTTGCCGACCACGACCGTGATCCTCTTTCAGGGGAGCCCTGGGGGAGATGGTGCCGAGCGTTCGACTCGGCGGTCTGGTTCACCGGCGGGTTGTGAGGATTGCCCTCGATTTCGGTGATGTCCATAGTTTCCCGGCCCGTGGGCGGTCGTGCGCTACGGACATGCCGTGGACGGTATCAGTCGATCGGGTGAATTACGGGGGCACGGCTTGACCGCGCGGGGATGTCCGCCCATCGACCCGTTCGGCGCGGTGGCTTTGACCTGCGGATCCACCCGCCGTTACACGCTGGTATATGCAGTGAGTCATGTTGTCAGCGCACAGGTCGCTATCTAGTGTGAGTTCGTTGTCATTCTCCGTGACAGAAGGGTCATCGTGGGTCACTGCCCGGCTGCACCTCGTTTTCCCGCCACGCCGCGTGCGGTGTTTTCCCGGCGGACACCGACCGGGCGCAGCGCCAGGTGCCGCGGTACCAGTGCCGCCGGTACCCATGTCTTTTCGGCTTCGCGCGCGACGCGCACCGCCGCGTGACCGCGCGGCTGACCTCGGCGCTCCCCGCCCCGTCGGGCCCGCTCCGCGAGGCCGCGGCGGATGAACCGGGCCCCGCGCCCGGGTGGTGGCAGCCGTTGACCATTCCGGCAGCGAACGCACTGCTCTCCGACGGCGGCTACGGGCTATGGGTGGAGCGGTCCGCGCACGGCACGCTGCGGCTCAGCGGCGCCGGTGCCGGTGCCGGACTACCGCTGGGCGGCGAGCCGAACTGGTCCGATCTCTACCGAGCCCTGATCCGGTTGCGGCGCACGCGCCGGGTGTTCGATCCTGCCTGGCTGCACCGCCTGACCCGGTCCCTGACCGCCGACCGCGGCGCCGGCGGATCGGTGCCGCTGCCCGCCGATCGTCTCGACCTGCTGACCTCGGCCCAGCGGCAACTTGCCGAGGACTGCCTCGCCGCAGTGACCGGCCCGAACCGAAGCGTGCCGTTCCCCGCGGAGCAGATCACCGTCAGCGGACCGGAGCGCACCGTACAGTTGCAGGCCACCGGTCCCCGCGAGCGCGCGCTGCGCCAGCTCCGCGGCTGGGAACGGCTGTCGTCCATTGTGGAGTCTGATCCGGACCTGCGGATGCACTGCGCAACCCTGCCGGTGCCGGCCGCCGTGGTCGACACCGCCACCGGTTCGGCCGCCCTGACCCGAATCACCGAGCCCGCGCCGGCGCACCCGACGCACCCCGGCGGCACCATCGCCGCCGACCTGTCCACGCTGCTGCACCCGGGCAACGATGGTGCACCAGGACTGCTGCGGGTGGTGCTCGACAACCGCTTCGAGCGGCGGGAGGATCAGCTCGAGTATTTCCTGGAGCGCTTCGTCCGCCCGCTGCTGCGGGCCTTCCGGCTGGCCCTCGACGCGCACCGGATCGGGCTGTTCGCCCTGGACGAGACCGGTGTCGCCTTCGAGCTCTCGCCGGAACTGCAGGCCACCGGCCGGATCGTGCTCACCGACTACCTGCGGGTGAGCCACGAGCCGACCCGCGCCGAGGTCGCGACCGGCGTGCGCGCCCTGGTCGCGACTCTCGACGAACTGAGCGCCGCCTTCAGCCAGCTCGATGCCGGGCAGCGGGAAAGCCGGGTGCGGCGAGCCGTCGACCGGGTGATTGCCGAGGAACTGCGCTACCTGGCGCCGCACACCGCCGAACTGCTCTCCGGTGAACAACCGCTGCGGTACTACGCCCACACCGTGCCGGAATCCCAGGACGCGGTGTTGAAATCGGTGCTGGACCGGGTGCAGCAACGAACCCGTCGGCGCCGCTGGGACGGCCGACTGCCACAGCCGGCCGTCATCATCGATCTCGGCCTGTGCGGACTCGTGCCGCTGCAACGGGTTTTAGACGCCGCGCGCGCGGTCTCGGGGCCGCGACCGGGTGCGCCGGAGGGCATCCTCGAACTGGCCGGGCCCGGCGCCCTGCCGGTGCTGCCGACCCACTCCACCGGTGCCTGGCGCAACTTCGTCGAGCTCAGCGGCCTCGGCAAGCGCTACCCCACGGTGGACTGGAACGAGGTGCACGCCGACTTCGTACGCGCTTTCCTGGCCCGCCCGAGGGAGAAACTTCGCACCGACAGCGTGAACGCCGGGCTGGCCCGGTTCGTCTGGGACGTGCGCGACGCCGGCGGGCGGGTGGTGTTTTGCAGCGGACACCGTGAGCGGTTCCGGGAGCCCACCGAGGAGGTACTCGCCGCCGCCGGGGTGCCGGACGCGACGCTGGTGTGCCTACCCGAAGACGGTGGCCGCCCGCGCTCCGAGCTGAAGGTGGCGAAACTCCGCGAGCTCGGCGAGCTCGACGTCGTCGCGGTCTTCGACGACGAGCCGGCCAACCGGATCGCGATGACCAAGGAGTTCGGCGAGGCGCTTGCGATCGCCGTCGAGGTCCCCGGCCTGGCCACCGAACGCCCCCCGGACCAACCAGTCGTCGATGCCGAGGCCGTGATCGCCACCTTCGAAACCACGCCGCGACCCGCGGCGCGCATCGGCCCGCGGCTGTCCAACACGCATTCGCTGGAGGAACTGCAGATCGGCGCGCTGCGCAAGAACCGCTTGGCACAGCACTGGGCCGTGCACCTGACCGAGCAGGAGTCGCGCGCCATCCTGCACTCCGTGCTGGCCGACGTGGACCGGGCGGCGGCCCGGACCGGGCGCGGCGCGGCCGCGAAGTTCGGTATCGACGACCGCAGCGCTCCGGAGCAGGTCTTGGCGGCAATGCACCACGTGTTCACCCGCAAGCAGTTCATCAAGGGTTCGCGGTCCCACTATCAACCGGCCGACCTGCGGCGGGACGCCGGACCTTTCGTGCGCCGGGGCGAGCCCGTCGAGGTGGTGTTGCTCGGCTTCCCGGTCAAGCAGTGTCTGAACCGGTTGAAGGCGGCCGGGCCGCTACCCGACTTCGCCGAATTCGGCGGGATGGCGCGACTGCGGGAACTCCAGCGGGCCGTCAGCGCGGTGTATCCGCCCGGCCTGCACTTCAACATCCTCACCGACGGCCGGCACTTCCGCAGTCGGCCGCACGCGATCACCGAGGCCTACCAGAAGAAGCTGCGCGAGTACGTCGACCTGGTCGGCATCGGCGACCGGACCACCGTGGCGGACATCGACACCGTCGCCGAGCAGCGGCTGGGGCCGGGCCTACCGAAGGAGCGCATCGCTCTGATCGGCCGCTATCGCCAAATGCTCGCCGAGTCGCTGTCGCGCTTCGACATCACCGACAACCCGCTGCGGACCTTGGAACGCGTGCACCTGCACACTGCCACCATGACCGGGTTCCGGCCCCAGATCATCGGGCTGTTCCGGGAAATCCTGATGTCGTTGGTGTATTCGGTGCCGGTCGTGGTGCCGCCCGGCACGGACCGGCTGGAATGGTCCACTGTGGTCTATGCCGACATCTACAACCTGGCCGACCGGAGCGTGTCGGCCAAGGTGCGGCAGGCGCGCTGCGCGGTGCTGCGTCGCGCCTGGCACGCGGTGGTCCGCTACCTGGCGACTATGCAGGTCGACGAGGAGTTCGGCTACGAGCGGATGTTCCCGAACCGGGTGCGGCTGACCCTCAGCGCGGTCCGCGAGGGCTGCCTCGGGTTCACCTACCTCGGCGGCTCCGGCCTGCTGCCCTGGCAGGGCACCGGGGTGCTCGACGCCCGCGGCAACGTGGCGGTGGATTTCGCCATCTCGCTGCTCGACCAGGGTTTCGTGCCGGTGTATTCGCCGCTGCTCGGCCCCCGCCAGCCGTGGTTGATGGTGCCCGCGCAACGCACCCACCTCACCGGACCGGCCGGCGCCGCCGTGCCGGCCCAGCGGGTTGCGAGCACTCCGCCGGGTATCCGGCTGGACCCGGACTTCGCCGCCCGGGCCCGCCTCCGCCGCAAGTAGCTCCAACCAGCGATTCGGAAAGCCTTGCCGCACAAGGCAGGAGTCGATACCAGCCGACGCTGGGCTTCGGCAAGCGACGCTTTCTCATTCCACCGCCCGGGAATTGGCGCGGCCGAGAAGGCAGCCGAGGGGCCGCTGCGCGGGAAATCATTGAGGAGCAAGTAAGAAAGGCCCTGGGCTCGGTCGAGGAAGCGAGCTCCAGGGCCTTTCCAGACTCCGGGGCCGTCCGGGGAAACGGCTGTACCGGAGTGGTTGGAGTCCGCGGACCGGTACCGGTCGGGGGAGGGGAGTGCGTCGGCACCGGCCCGCGGAAATCTGGTTGCCGCGCCGGAAGAACCGGGCGGTCCGCTGTGCAGTTCTGGGGCGGCGGCCGATGACCGTTGGTCGAGGTCGGGGAGTCACGACTGGTCGCTCATCGGCCGCCACCAGGCGGCTGCTCGGGAACCCGGGTCGGGGAGGAGGTCGTGCTGTCCGGGTCCGAGTCCGCCGGCTTTACGGCACCGGCGCGGCCGGGCGCAGTGCGTGCGCCGGGCGCAGGTGCCGTGCGGGACGGGGTGCCAGGGCCCCTGCCACCAGATGCTCATAGGCCGAGCGCCACACCGAGCACGGTGCTTTCTGCGGGCGCCAACGGCCGGAGCACTCCGGGCAGTTGCCCTTTTCGTCGGCGTCGTGCGCGGTGAGCAGCGTCCGCCACCCCTCGGTGAGTCGGGGGAGTTCGGAACGCGCCACGGAGAGCAGGGAAGGGGCGTCGGCGCGGTTCGCGAGCTCGCTCAACAAGTCGAGCCGCTCCCGTACCGCCTTGCGCAGCACCTGCCCCAGGATCTCATCCACCGAAACGTCACCGTCACTTTCTCGCCTGCACAGCGGCATCCCGCAGCGCGGCCGACAACTGGCCGAGGCCGTGGGCCGATAGCGCTGCGGAGTGGCCGGGCGGTCCGACGAGCACCACCCTGTCCCGGTTGACCAGCACGTCCAGGAAGCGTCGCGAGTTCGCTACGTCTCGGCAGTCCACTCGCCACCACCGGCGACGGTCCGCGGGTACGGGGGCGAATTCGGCCGAACGGCCGTCGCCATCCTGTGCTGCCCGCATCTCGCGTCACCGTTCCCGTTCGTGCTCGGTTTGCCTGTGCTGACTAGATTGGAACGAGTCGGGCCACTTCGCCTAGAGGTAGGCGATAACCGGGCCGACGGCAACGACGAGCGGTCGGCGGACTTCACCCCCGCCGATCACCTCTACCGATACGCACTTCACCGGGTTGCCGCAGTGCCCTTACTCTGCGACCAACGCCCGTGCAGAGCGTCAGGGGGTCTAGATGAACATCATCGGTTCTGGCGGCTCTCCCGTTACACCCGACGTTTGGAACGATCGGGAAATGCGGGATGCGCTGGCCCGACGGGACGTCAGCGAGATCTACCGGCAACTGCGCCGGCACGGCGTCTCGCAGCGCCAGATAGCGGCCTCGACGGGGCAGTCGCAGTCCGAGGTGTCCGAGATTCTCAAGGGGCGGCAGGTCATGGCCTATGACGTGCTGGCCCGGATCGCCGACGGGCTGGGAATTCCGCGGGGCTACATGGGCCTCGCATACGACGGGGCTACCGCCATGCGGGTCGCCAAGGCGGCCAACGCCCCCAATGCTGAGGAGGACGAGTCGGTGAAGCGTCGGAAGTTCTTGTCCCATGCCGCGGCCGTGACCATGGGTGCGGCCGTGTTCGGCGAGGGGGACAACAACTGGGTGCCGACCAGCGCCCAGACACCCGCCCCGGCGCGCATCGGCATGACCGATGTGCAGCAGATTCAGGCCGCCACCAAGGCGCTGCGCGACCTCGACTACCGCTACGGGGGCGGGACCTGCCGCGACGCCGTGGTCGCCCAGCTGTCCTGGGCGCAGCAACTGCTCGAGTCCAGCGCGGCGGATCCCGTGCGCAAGCAACTGTTCGTCGCCTTGGCGGACATGCACAGCCTGGCCGGTTGGACCTCCTTCGACATCGGTTTGCTCGACCCGGCGCGCGGTCACTTCGGCAAGGCGCTGGAGTTCGCCAAGCAGGCCAACGACGACGGCCTGGTGGCCAGCGTGCTCTACCGGATGGGCCGGGTCTACCTGCACTACCAGGAGCCCAACGAGGCGCTGAAGCTGTTCCAGCTGGGCCAGATCGCCGCGCAGGAGTCGGGTTCGGCGCTGACCGTCGCGGTGCTGTGCGCCAACGAAGCGTGGGCCTACGGCATGCTGAACAAGCCCGACCAGGTGCAGAAGATGGTGGGCCGGACCAAGGACGAGTTCGCCCGAGCCAAGGCCGACGAGGCGCCGGACTGGGTGCGGTTTTTCAACGAGAACGACCTGCACGGGATGATCGGTTCGGCACATGACGCGCTGGCCAACTTCGATCCGAAGCGGCACGCCTCGATCGCGGTCGCCGAGACCATCAAGTGCAACGAGGCATACGGCGCGGACATGCAGCGGACCCACGTGTTCGGGCTGAGTCTGCAGGCGACCAACCACTTCCGGGCCGGTGACCTGCAGGAAGGCATCAAGGTCGGCCGGCGGGCGCTGCAGTTCGGCGACCTGGTCAAATCCGCGCGAGTCGCCGACCGGCTCAAGCCGTTGGAAATCGAGGCGGGCAAACACCGGATGAATTCCGATGTTCGCGACCTGTTCGAGGAAGTCCGGCGGTTCCGCCAGGGCTGAGGCTCGCCAACCGGTTCGTCCGGTTCGCCCGCCGTTTGAGAACATGAGCATGAAGACATACCAGGTGGCAGAGGGCCCGTGCATCCCGCCGGAGCTGGAGTCCGCACTGACCGAAATCTGCGTGGCCGTCGGCCTGGATCCGCGAGGCGCGCGCCTGATCCGATTCGTCAACAACGGGGTTTTCTTGCTGCAAGAGCACCCTGTCGTGGTCCGCATCGTGCTTTCCCCGTCTTTCACCTACCGCGCTTTCAACGCCGTCGAAGCCGCGCGCTGGCTGGCCTGCCACGGCGTGCCCGCCGTGCGCCTGCTGCCCGGCCTGGAACAGCCGGTTCAGGTCGGTGAACACTTCGCGACGCTGTGGCAGCACGTGCCGGAGATCGGCCCCGTGCCCAGCGGCTGCGACCTCGGCGAACTGCTGCGCCGGATGCATTCCATGCCGGTGTCCCCGACGTTCCTGGACTGGCAGCCGATGGCCGACATCCGGCGCCGACTGGCCGACGCGGTGGACATCGATCCGGCCGACCACGACTTCCTTGAGCAGCGGTGCGACTACCTCGAAGAACGGCTGAAATCGCTGCGATTCCCGCTGCCGCAGAGCATCATCCACGCCGACGCGCACCTGGGCAACGTGATCGGCGGCGCCGATGGGCCGCTGCTGTGCGACCTCGATTCGCTGTGCATCGGCCCGCCGGAATGGGACCTGACGCCGATCGCGGTGGGGCGCCTGCGGATGGGGCACCCACCTGATTGGCACGACGATCTGGCCCGCGCTTACGGCTTCGACATCACCGCGTGGGAAGGCTTTCCGGTGCTGCGCCAGCTACGCGAACTCAAGATCACCACCGGTGTGCTGCCCATCCTGCGGAGCAATCCGGGGGTTCGCGACCAGCTGCATCGCCGGCTGCGAACGATCCGCGACGGAGATCTGGTGACCCAATGGGCCCCGTACAGCTGACGCCGTTGGCCAGCGGCGGCGCGGCGGGCCGCAATGATCGCGCCGTCGCGAAGATGAGAACCTGAATCGGCCAAGAGGGTGCGTCCATTCGGGCGGACTTGCGCCGGACACGACTTTTTTCGATTATGCCCAGTGACGGCCGCGGTCCGTCCGGGTAAACCAGATGTGCGCATTGGTGCATCGGTTGCATGGCTACTGGATGGGCTATCGATGAGGATCGCGAAGTGGACGCCGACGAAGCTGATCCCGGGCTGGCGGCGCGCGCGGGCGCTGCGTTGCGCGCAGGTGCTCGACGAGGTGGTGAATTCCCAGGTCGGTTTGCTGCCGCAGCTGCCGGTCGAACTGCGACGGCGCTGCGCCGATCAGCTGGCCGAGCTGGTGCTGCTCGCGCAGTCCTACCGTCATTTCGCTGCGGGCTGGATTTCTCGGCAGGAGTTGGAACTTCGCGGCGCAGTGACTTTGGGCCGGTTGGCGGACGCCGAATACGTCTCATCGGTGCAACTCGGCGACGGCGAATGACCTTTCGGCGACGGGACGGGTTTTTTCGCGTCACGGTAGCGATTCACTCGCGTTGCGGCTGATCGAGCCGGGACTTCGGGTGCCGGTGGCCGATGAGTTCGGCCCAGGTGAATTCATCGGCTCGCGCGACGATCGTCCACCACGGTGTTACCGGGCGGAGGGGCGCGTGCCGCGCTGGCACGTCGCCCACGTAGACGCCGGAAGCGATCGCCGCGGACCAGCAACTAAGCTCCGCTGTCAACGAAAAGCACTTCTCGGAGGACCGTTTCGCCGGTGGTGCGAGCAGGGACCGGTCGCGTCGGCAGGAGCGTCGATTTCCAGCAACGTACGAGGTTTGATCGCGCGGGACGATCTGCTTGCGCTGTACTGCGGAGCACCCGGGGACTCGCCGGGAAACCAGCGTTTGGCCGTGCCGTTGGGGGAGTTCACCGGCGGCAGGTTGCGGCGGCTGCTCGACGGTCGCCCGTCCGGCTGGCCGGAACTGGACTACCTGGTCGAATTCGTGGTCCGGCCGATCGTGGTCACCACGCGCGGGCTGCTCGTCGAAGGCTTCCGGCCGACCGATGGGTTCGCCGTCGAAGTGGCCCCCGAGTTCGCCGCGACCGGCAGGGTCGTGCCGACGGGGGTGGTGGCCGCGGACGCGGCGGGCGGCTCGGTGGCCGAGTCGATTTCCCGGCTGCACCGCCAGTTGGCGGTGTTGGCGGCGGCATTCGCGCAGGTTTCGGCGCTCGATCGGGTCAACGTGCTGACCGCGATCGAGAGGGTCGCCGCGCACGAACTCCGATACCTCGCGGCCGACACCGCTGCGCTGCTCGCCGGCGATCACCCGTGGCGGCACCACGTGCACAGCGTTCCGGCCGGCCAGCACGAAATCATCAGCGAGGTGTTGCGGCAAGTAAAGGAGCTGAGCGCGCGCCGTCGCCGTGATCGGAGCCTGCCGCGACCGGTGGTCGCGCTGGACCTGGACTACTGCGCACTGCTGCCCCGGCGACGGGTGCGCGCGGCGCTGGCCGAACTCGGCCGGGCGCACGGTATCGGGACGCTGATCGCGGCGGATCGGTTGGCCGTGCTCCCCGGCCTGTATCCGGCGGGATGGCCGCATTTCCTCGCCCGCAACCGATTGCGCGACGAGCATCCGGATCTGGACTGGGATGGTTTGCACGCGGAATTCCGCAAAACCCTGTCCTGGAGCCACGATGCGCTGCTGACTGATGAGCCGGCACCGGGCCTGGTCCGCTTCGTCCGCGCCATCGAGCATGCCGGCGGCAGCGTGGTCTGGGTGACCGGTCGCCGTCCGCGGATGCGGCAGGCCACCCGCGAGCTCCTCGTCCGGCACGGGCTCGGCCACCTGGACCTGCATGCCGCACCCGAGCATGCCGACGTGGGCAGACACAAGGTCACGGTGCTGTGCCGGGCAGACTGGCAGGTGGTCGCGGCCTTCGACGACCTGCGAAGCAATCGGGCCGCGCTGCGGGCGGCGTTCCCGGACGCGGCGGTGGTCGCGGTTCGGCCGACCGGCTTCAGCACCGAACCCCGCATCGGCCCCGGCATCGCCACGTTCGAGTTCCTGCCACATCCGACGCCGCTGGGGCGCGGCCACGCCACCCGGCAGCAACGGGCGAAACCCCGGCTCTCGCATGCGACGTCGATCGCGGAACTTCCGGTCGGAGAGTTCAGCACGCGACCGACGATCTGGGATCTCGGCGTGCAGCTGACCGCCGAGCAGCAGACCCGGATCATCGAAGCCCTGTGCACGGCGGCGGTTCAGGCCGGCCGGAGCTTGGGAAGCGGGGTGCGGGAACGGCTGTCTTGCCCGGCAGAACCGGTGGTTCTCGCGCGAGCGGTGTGGAAAGTGCTGATGGCCAAGCAGTTCGGCGCGGCGAGATCGGCTTATCCGCCGGAAGCCGCGGAAGCGGACATGGTCGCCGCGATCGCCGCCGGCGCGCGCATTCAGTTCGTGCTGTTGGGGCCGCCGGTGAAGCAGAACGGTTCGCGGCTCAAAGCGCTGGGCGGCGCGCCGGACCTCGCGGAGGTCGCGGTGCTGGCCCGGATCCGGCAGCTGGCGGCGGCCGTGGAACAGGTCTACCCGCCTGGGATCCAGGTGCTCGCGCTCGCCGATCCCGCCCACTTCCGGGTCCGGGATGAGCGCCGCTGCGCGGACTACCACCGGTTGTTCGGGCAGCTGCTGGAGCGGACCGGGGCGCATCGGGTGGTGACAGTCGTCGACATCGATGCCGCCGCCGATGCGCATCCGGACTGCGGTGATCGGGCGCAGCGGCCGGAGCTGCTGGCCAAGCATCGGGACCGGTACGCCGCCGCGTTCGCCGGGTTGGACGTGCGCCGCGATCCGTTGGCGGTCCTCGCGGAGGCGGCCGAGCGCGACCCGAGGGAGCCCGGCCAGCCGCGATTCGTCGAGATGTTCCGATCGGTTCTGCACTCGGTCGACGTGCCATACCAGGGCGGCGATCCGTTCGCCTGGTCACAGCAGCTGTACGCGGATCCGTACGAGCTCACCGACACCGCCGTGCCCGCCCCGGTCCGTACCGCCCGCGCCGACCTGCTCGCCGCGGCCTGGCGGGAAACGATCACCTACCTGGCCAACAAGCACGTCGACCACGAGCTGAACTACCAGGCCCTGTGGCAGCGGGACCGGGTGCGGATGAGCCTGTCGATCCGACCCGAGCACGGCCGCCTCCGCTTCATCCCGATCGGCGGCTCGGGGGTACTGCCCTGGCACGGCACGGCCGCGCTGAACGACCAGCACGAAGTCTCGGTCGACTACGCGATTTCCCTGGTCCACCAGGGTTTCCTGCCTGTCTACGCCCCGGACCTCCCGGCGCCCAACGGCGTACGACAACCCTGGTTCATGCTCCCCGCCGCGACCGCACGCGACGACCTCGACCGGTCCGTTCTGGATCGCATCCGAGTCCGGAACAAGTAATGGGGCGATTTCGCGCGAGAAATTGACGGTCCCCGCGGAGCTGGTGGCGTTTTCGCGCGAAATCGGCACCAACCCCGCGGGCAGTGGTGGTGGTCGGCACCGCGACCACCACCACTGCCGGACCTCAGCTCTTCGGCTTGCCCAGCCGGAGGGCCAGGACCAGACCTAGAACGACCAGGACCACCGCGCCCGCGATCCACGGCCAGACCGGCATGCCGCCCGGCTCCTCGGACTCGGCCTGCTGTCCCGCCTGGTCGGTGGTCTGCGGGGCCGGGGCCGGCGTGCCGTTGCCCGCCGTGGTCAGCGTGAAGGTGACCTTGCCCGGCACCGGGTGGCCGTCGTTGGACAGCACCCGGTAGCCGATCGTGTAGACCCCGGCCGGACCGAGTTCGCGGACCGGCGCGACGACCGAGTTGCCCTCGATCCGCACCTGCCCATCGGTCCAGTACGTCCCGCCCGGGCCCACCACGTTGACCGTGTTGTACCCCTCGCCGGACCGAACCGGCTGGTCGAAGGTCAACCTGACCTCACGGGGCCCGGCGGCCAGCTGCGCGCCGTCCGCGGGATCGCTGCCGACGAGCACGTTGTGCGCCAGCGCGGTGCCCGCGCCGCCGAACAACGCGGCCAGCGCCAGCAGTGAGATCGCCATCAGACGCTTCACGAGTCGCCCTTCCTGGCCCCGGATTGCGCCTTCCGGCTGCGCGCCAGGGCACCCGCTCCGACACCGAGGCCGAGCGCGCCGACCACGAGTCCGGCGCCACCCAGCCAGCGGGCCGTGTCGTCACCGGTCGCCGACGATGCGGCCTGCTCTTCGTGCTGCTGACCTTGCATGGCACCGCCATGCGAGTGCTCGCCCTCGGCCTCGTCGACCAGCTTCAACGATGGCGCGGGGTGTTCGGGCTCCGCCGCGCCCTCGGCCGGTGGCGGCGCGTCCCAGGACACGACCTCGCCGTTGTCATAGGTCTGCGTGGTGGGCATCACCAGCTGGTCGGTGTTGGTCGGCAGGGCACCGATGGTGGCCTCGAACTCGTTGAACTCGTTCGGGCCGAGCCGGGTGCCCGGTTGCGCGCTCCAGGTGATGCTGCGGACGGCCTCGGTGACCTGCGCACCGGCCACCTCGACCGGGGCGATCTGGACCTTCTCCACCTGGGCGGTCCAGCCGGGCATCGGCTTGGTGCGAACCGAGCTCAGCGGGTACTGCTCCGGGAAGGTCACCTTGATCTGGACGGTCCCGGCGTTGGGGCGCTCGTTCGGCACCCGGAAGGCGACCTTGGCGTAACCGCCCTTGGCGGCCTCACCGGGCTGTGCGGTTACGTGCGCCGAGGCCGTCGCCGTGCTCAACAACGCGACGATCCCGCAGGCGGCCGTGAGTGCCGCGGATCGAACCGCGAATCGTTTTGTTGACATGTTTACTCGAAATCTCCCGTGTTCTATTCTCGCGCGCGCGCATGCGCCGAAGGTACGAAAAGGCAACGTTCAGGTGGCGTAGTCCACTTGATCGGAGTTGGCGAGAAGAGATTTCGGCGGCCCGCGGCGGGCATGAATCCGTTGATAGATCAGTTGCGCGAGACTGCGCACCGTGACCGTGAGAATCCATACCGTCCGCGGCGTTGTTACTACGGGTAACGGCCTCGACCTGCGAGGAAGGAGCAACCCGAGCAGACGGGCGACTACGAAGAGTGCTCGCTCTGCGCGGCTCATTACCAGCCCGGTCAGCAGCACCACCGCTGCGTGCCCGAGGGTCATCGCCGACGAGGAGAACGGCATCCCGGGGTGCCCGGCCCCGTCCTGGTGAGAGGCAACAAGCTGGAGAAATACGTGAAGTGCCAGCTGGCTGATCGCCAGTGCCCCTAGAATGCTCCATGACCCGCGCTTGCGATCGGCGAGGGCCACGCCGGCACCGGACAGCAAGACGGTGATCACGACGGTCGTGCCCAGATCGGGTAACGACCCGCCCGCAGCCGCGTGCGCTGCTACGGACAGTGACGCCGACGTGGTGGCCAGACCGGCACCGCGCAGGACGCGTAGTGCGCCCTGCGTAGGTGCGAGTCTGGCCGTCATGGCAGCCAAGTCTAGGTGTCGGTTCGGCCACGCTGACTGCAGGTGAGCTTGCCTTGTTCACCCGATTGGGACACGGTTTACGGGTTGCAGACGGTCCGGAGCTGTCACCTGCACGCAAGCCGGGCTCTATTAGTTCCAGATCGTCGTAACTGACGACGGAGAGGAGGGGGCGTCGCCGAAAGTCGACGCCGAAACCTGTGTCGACCGAAACAGAACGAAGTGGTGACCCCATTGAGGGCCACCATTCAACAGAACTGCCAGGCAGTCCCGAGTTCCTCGGAAAGCCGCGAACGGATTGGGTAGTCTTTGGTGTCACCGCGGCCATCATGTTCGCCGTGGTGGTCTGGGGCGGACTGGCCACCGACTCGCTCAGCTCTGCCTCGTCGGCGGCGCTGACCTGGCTGCTCACGAACACTGGGTGGGGCTTCGTACTAGCGGCCACTGGTTTCGTCATCTTCGCCCTGTACCTGGCCTTCAGCAAGTACGGCCGGATCCCGCTCGGCAAGGACGGCGAGCAGCCGGAGTTCCGGACGGTGTCCTGGATCGCCATGATGTTCAGCGCCGGTATGGGCATCGGGCTGATGTTCTTCGGCGTCAGCGAGCCGCTGAGCCACTTCGTCTCGCCGCCGCCGGGCACCGTCCCCGGTGAGAGCGAAGAGGCCATCAAGACGGCGATGGCGACCTCGCTGTTCCACTGGACGCTGCACCCGTGGGCGATCTACGCCGTGGCGGGTCTGGCGATCGCCTACAGCAGCTTCCGCCGCGGCCGCCGCCAGACGATCAGCGGCGTATTCCTGCCGCTGATCGGCAAGCGCAATGCGGAGGGGCCGATCGGCAAGCTGATCGACATCCTCGCGCTGTTCGCGACGCTGTTCGGGTCCGCCGCCTCGCTGGGGATCGGCACCCTGCAGATCCGCAGCGGCATGCAGGCCGCCGGCTGGATCGGCGAGGCCGGCAGCACCATCCTGGTGGCGATCATCGCGGTGCTGACGGTGTGCTTCATCCTTTCCGCGGTGTCGGGAGTGGCCAAGGGCATCCAGTGGCTGTCCAACATCAACATGGTGCTGGCGGCCGTCCTGGCGGTCTTCGTGTTCGTCGTGGGCCCGACGGTGTTCATCCTCGACCTGCTGCCCACCGCGGTGGGGTCCTACCTCAGCGAGTTCGGCGAGATGTCCTCGCGCGCCGGAGCCACCGGCGGCCAGGAGATGCAGGACTGGCTGGCGAGCTGGACGGTTTTCTACTGGGCGTGGTGGATCTCGTGGACGCCGTTCGTCGGCATGTTCATCGCCCGCATCAGCCGCGGCCGCACGATCCGGCAGTTCGTGGCCGGCGTGCTGCTGGTGCCCAGCGTGGTCAGCCTGGTCTGGTTCGCGATCTTCGGCGGAGCCTCGATCGACAGCCAGAAGGCGGGCAACAACGTCTATGGCGACGGTTCCGCGGAGGCGCAGACCTTCTCGGTGCTGGAGCACATGCCGTTGACGCTGATCACCTCGGTGCTGGTGATGATCCTGGTGGCGATCTTCTTCGTCTCCGGGGCCGACGCCGCGTCCGTGGTGATGGGCACGCTGTCCCAGCGCGGTTCCATCGAACCGAGCAAGTGGGTGGTGATCTTCTGGGGTGCCGCGACCGGTGCGGTGGCCGCGATCATGCTGGTGATCGGCAGCGGTGGCGGCGATGAGGAGAAGGCGCTGGAGGGCATCCAGAACCTGACCTTCATCGGGGCGCTCCCGTTCGCCATCGTCATGGTGCTCATGTGCGTGGCCATGCTCAAGGACCTGCGCAGCGATCCGATGACGCTGCGCGACGCCAAGGGCGCCGAAGTCCTGGAGCAGGCCGTCATCCTCGGCACCGAGGAGCATGACGGCGACTTCCAGCTGGTGACCACGCCCGCGGAGGGCACCGAGGAAGTCACCGCCACCACAGCGGCCGGTGGAAGAGAGTAACGAGTGGGTTTCCTGGAATACGTCGCATCCAGGTGGCAATCGCTGCTGGTGAACTCCTTCCAGCACGTCAGCATGGTGGTGCAGTGCATCGTGCTGGCAACGATCGTCGGCGTCCTCGTCGGGGTTGCGGTCTACCGCAGCCCCGCCGGGGCGGCGATCGCCACGGCACTCTCCAGCGCAATCCTGACGGTCCCCTCGTTCGCCCTGTTTGGCCTGCTCATCCCGGTGCTGGGGCTTGGTGTGGCGCCGTCGGTGGTGACCCTGGTGCTCTATGCGCTGCTGCCGATCATCCGCAACACCATCGTCGGGCTGTCCACGGTCGACCAACCGATCTTGGACGCGGCCCGGGGCATCGGCATGAGCCGGTTCGGCGTGCTGACCCGCGTCGAGCTGCGGCTGGCCTGGCCCGCGATCCTCGCGGGCATGCGGGTGAGCACTCAGATGCTGATGGGCATCGCCGCCATCGCCGCTTACGCCAAGGGCCCCGGCCTGGGCAACCTGATCTTCAGCGGCCTGGGCCAGCTGGGCGGCGCCAACGCGCTGAACATGGCCGTCGCCGGCACCGTCGGCGTGATCATCCTGGCGCTGTTGCTGGACGCCGTCTTCGTGCTGTTCGGGCGGTTGACGACTTCGAGAGGTATTCGTGGCTGACGACAAGAACACCCCGACGGGCGGGCACGGCGTCGAGATCTGCCTGACGGAGGTCTCCAAGCGCTACCCCGGTCAGAAGCTGCCCGCAGTGGAATCGGTGTCCATGACCATTCCGGCCGGTGAGACGGTGGTGCTGGTCGGGCCCTCCGGCAGCGGCAAGACCACCACCATGCGGATGATCAACCGGTTGATCGAGCCCACCGCCGGCAAGATCACCATTGGCGGGCAGGACGTGCTCGGCCTCGACCCGGACAAGCTGCGGCGCGAGATCGGCTATTCGATCCAGCAGGCGGGCCTGTTCCCGCACATGACCGTCGGCGAGAACGTCGGCATGGTGCCCGGCCTGGTCGGCTGGGACAAGAAGCGGATCGGCGAACGGGTCGACGAAATGCTCGACCTGGTCAACCTGGACCCGGCCGAGTACCGCGACCGCTACCCGCGGCAGCTCTCCGGTGGTCAGCAGCAGCGCGTCGGCGTGGCGCGGGCGCTGGCCGCCAACCCGCCGGTGCTGCTGATGGACGAGCCTTTCGGCGCCGTGGACCCGATCACCCGCGGTGTGCTGCAGGACGAACTGATGCGCCTGCAAGCAGACCTGGGCAAAACGATCGTGTTCGTGACGCACGACTTCGACGAGGCGGTCAAGCTCGGCGACCGGATCGCGGTGCTCGGTGAGCGCTCCAAGATTCTGCAGTACGACACGCCGGAGGCCATCCTGGCCAACCCGGCCGACGACACCGTGGCCGGCTTCGTCGGCGCCGGTGCCGCGCTCAAGCAGCTCAACCTGCGGCGGGTCCGCGAGATCGAGGTGGGCCAGGTGCCCACCGCGACCGTTGACGAGTCGCCGACGGTGCTGAAGGAACGGTTGGGCTCCCGCCGGGGCGCGATCGGCTTGGTGCTCGACCGGCGAAACCGCCCGCTGCGCTGGGCGACCGCCCGCGAAGCCGGCGCGGTGTCCACATTGGAGCGGGCCGGGCGGCCGGTGGAGGACAGCGTCTCGCTGGCGTCAACGCTGCAGGACGCGCTGGAAGCGATCCTCACCGACGACGACGGCGTCGCGGCGGTCACCGGGTCGCGCGGCGAGTATGTCGGCGTGGTCGACATCGACACGGTGATGAACACCATCAAGGCGCTGCGCGAGGAGCACGCCGACGACGAGCCGACCGGGGACCGGTCATGAGCAGCCAGTTCGCATCGGACTCCGGGTCGCGCACGGCGGAGCGGCTGCGGTTGTTGGCGCAGCCGATCGCGGTCGTGGTGCTGGTCGCCGGGGTGCTGGGCTGGGCGTTCATCCAGGACACCGACGAGGTGACCGCGCGCAGCATCAACTCGACCAACATCCTGAGCCTGACCTGGACGCACTTCCTGCTCAGCTTCGCGGTGGCAGTGATCGTGATCGCGATAGCGGTGCCGCTGGGCGTGCTGCTCAGCCGCGGCTGGGCGCGCAAGGTCGTTCCGGTGGTCGTCGGCATCGCCAACGTCGGCCAGGCCGCGCCCTCGGTGGGACTGCTGGTGTTGTTCTTCCTGCTCACCGGGGGTTCGACCGGGTTCTGGATCGCGGTGCTGCCGATTGCCTTCTACGCGCTGCTCCCGGTGCTGCGCAACACCATCGTCGGGCTGCAACAGGTCGATCCGTCACTGATCGACGCGGGGCGCGGGATCGGCATGTCGGCGACAGGCGTGCTGGCGCGCATCGAGCTGCCGCTGGCGGTGCCCTACATCCTGGCCGGGTTGCGTACCGCCCTGGTGCTGGCCGTCGGAACCGCGACGCTGGCGCTGTTCGTCGGCGCGGGCGGGCTCGGCGAGATGATCGACACCGGATACAAGCTCAACGACTGGACCGTCATGATCGTCGGCGCGGTGCTGGCGATGGCGCTCGCTCTGCTGGTCGACTGGCTTGGCGCGCTGGCTGAGACGTACTTGTCGCCGAGGGGGTTGCGATGACTCTGCGAATGTCGCGCCGTGGCGCGTTCAAGCTGACCGCCCTGACGATGACCGGTGTGCTGCTGTCCGGGTGCGGGCTGAGCTCCGGCGGGTCGGTGCCGCTGGCCGTGGCGTCCGGCACCATCCAGCGGGTTCCCGAGCTGGAGGGCGTCACGATCACGGTCGGGTCCAAGGCCTTCACCGAGCAGCTGGTGCTGGGCTACATCGCCGAGTTCGCGCTGTCCGCGGCCGGGGCCAACGTCCGGGACCTCAGCAGCATCGTTGGTTCCTCCACCGCACGTCACGCGCTGAAGAGCGACCAGATCGACATCCTGTGGGACTACACCGGGACGTCCTGGATCAGCTACAACGGCAACACCGATCCGATCCCGAACGCCCAAGCGCAGTTCGAGGCCGTCCGGAAGCTGGACCTCGAACGCAACGGGATCGCCTGGACGGCGATCGACTACCACGTGGACAACACCTACGCGTTCGCGGTCAACCAGGACGCGGCGCGGCGGTTGGGCGTGCAGAAGCTCTCCGACATCCCGCGGATCGTCGCCGAGCACCCGGAGGACGCCAGCTTCTGCGTGGACACCGAATTCGCCAACCGCAACGACGGCCTGCCCGGGGTGGAGAAGGAATACGGCTTCACCGCGGACAAGTCGAAGGTGAAGACGCTGACCGAGGGCAGCATCTACCAGGCGACCGCGAGCGGCACCTGTACCTTCGGCGAGGTGTTCACCACCGACGGGCGGATCCAGGCGTTGAACCTGAAGCTGCTGGCCGATGACCACCAGTTCTTCCCGCGGTACAACATCGGCATCACCACCCGCGCCGAGCTGCTCAAGCGGTACCCGCAGATCACCAGCGTCTTCGAGCCGGTGTCGGCGAAGCTGACGAACGAGGAGCTGGTGAAGCTCAACGCCCAGGTGGACGTCGACGGTCGCGACCCGGCCGACGTGGCCCGCGACTGGATGGTCCGACAGGGCCTGGTAAAGCTCCCCGGGGGCCAAGCCGCCCGCTGACCTAGCCGGAGCAGCATAGGGGCACCCGTGACCCATGGCGTCACGGGTGCCCTCGAATCCCGTGCGAGTTGCGGCGGTGCATGGGCAGTGCTTTTTCGTCTGCCCGGATGAACCCAGCGCATAGGAAGTCGTTGCGGTATATGCCGCGGTTCTGGAGAAGAGTTGAACTAGCTTGGCGAAGCCGAGCTATGAATGGGGCGCCAGCGCTGATCTTGGCCAAGGCGCGATCTGGCGGACCTGCGCGAACGCCGCCGCTTGCTGGGCGATCACGGCTTGCGCTTGTGGGTCAGCCTGCCGGTCTTGGTAACGCCGAAGTGGGTGAGCAGGTCGTCTTCGATCTGGCCGAGTTCCGCGTTGACCGCTCGGTGCGTCGACTTTCGCCGCTGCGTTGGCATCCGCTCCGCGGCCCGTACCGCGCTGGTCAGCTGCTCAAGCCGGGCCCCGGTCCGCTCCGCGTACTGCTCCGCGGCGAGGCTCGACTCCTCGCTGGTCGCCGACTGCGCCCGCAGATCGTGCAAGGCGTCGGTGTCACCGGCGATCCGGGCGTGCAGCGCCGCGCCCCTGCCGGTGAACTTGCCCAGATCGTCCACGGGCACCCCGAGCCGCCGCGCGCGCATCCGCTCGTAGCGCTCGCGCGCGGCCGACGCCGCCCGCAGCGCGAAGGGCAGGAGCACCGGCCCGACGACCTTGGCCACCCCGATGATTTTCTTGGCGTTGCCGGGTGTGATGCGCCCGTGCTCGCCCTTCTCGATGGCCTTGGCGACCTTCTTGTCCGCCTTCTTTGCCCGCTTGACCGCCTTGCGGAAGTCCGCGGTGCCCTTCTCCGGGATCCTGCGCCCGGTAGTGCGTTTTTTCACCGAGGCCCACACCTCCGCTGTCCGGCGGTTTCGCTGCGATCACCTTAAGTCCGGATGCGGTGCGGCACGACATCGAGCGCGGCCCGGTCGTGCACGGTGCGTAGTCGGATCCGACGCGCGTCACCGGGGTGATGGGCGCGTCTGTCGGAGCGACGGCATACGCTTCACACGTGACGGAAAAGGTGCTACTCGACGCCGGCGTCGTGACTCGTTGTCGTCGACGCGTGCATCTTGAGCACGACCCTTCGATGCGAGATCAACCGCAGGCACCGCTGGACCTGGGTATCGAACAACGGATCGCCGACGCCGCGGAGCACCGCAGAACCGTCGCGAAGTGGCTGAACAGGGTGCTCGGCGAGGACTGGACGGAGATCCCGCGCGTCGCCGTGGACAGCCGCGAGGAGCTGACGCTGGCGGCGATGCGTGCCGGCACGCGCTACATCTCGTACGCTCAGCTGCCCGCCGACGAACCCGGCGGCCGGCGTGGCTCGGTCGACCTGCTGGTGCGAAGCGGGGACGGTTACGTACCGGTCCTGGTGGTGCGGCACAAGATCACTGATCCGGGTAGCGGCGCCCGCGTGTCGCCGATGGACCGGCCCGTGCCGGAGGCGGCCCGGAACGACCAGACCCGCAAGGTGCGGGCGCAACCACGCGACCAGCTCCGCCTGGCGCACGCGGTGCGGCAGCTGCAGGCGTGCGGGATGGGTGCGGCGACAAACGTCGGCGGCGTGATCGGCGTCGAGGCGGACGCGGTGCTCTGGCACGACCTGGACGTGCCGAACTGGCCCGGCGGCCGGACCGCGCTCGCCGAGTACGAGGCCCGGTTCGCCGACCGGTTGGCAGTGGCCTCGGCGGCGGCCGAGGGGGCCGAGCCGCTGGCGCTGCCTTCCCGGATCACCGAGTGCAAGGGCTGCCCGTGGTGGCCGACCTGCGAACTTCAGCTGCGGGAGAACCGCGACGTCAGCCTGGTGGTGCGCGGTGAGGACGCCGTGGCGCTACGCGGTATCGAAGTGTCGACAGTGGATGACTTGGCCGCAGTGCCGCTGGCGGAGGCGGAGTCACTGCCGCTGACCGGGGTCGGCAACACCGACGCGATCCTGCTCGCCAAGGCGTGGCTGCGGAACCTGCCCCTGGTGCGGCGGGTCCGCGACCTGGCGGTGCCGCGCGCGGACGTCGAAGTCGACGTGGACATGGAGAGCTACGCCGACGCCGGGGCCTACCTGTGGGGGTGCTGGCTCTCCGATGCCGACATCGACGAGGAGCCCGGTTACCGGGCGTTCGTGAGCTGGGAGCCGCTGCCGTCCGACGACGAGGCGCGGTCCTTCGCGGAGTTCTGGACGTGGTTCGGCTCGGTGCGCCGCCGCGCGTACGAGCGCGGTCTGAGCTTCCGCGCCTACTGCTACAACGAGCTCGCGGAGAACCGCTGGATGCTCGCTTCGGCCGAGCGGTTCGCCGGCAAGCCCGGGGTGCCTTCGGTGGCAGAGGTACGCGAGTTCATCAGGTCGGCGGAGTGGGTCGACCTGTTCGCCTCGGTGCGGGAGCAGTTCCTGTGCCCGAACGGCAAGGGCCTGAAGGTGATCGCGCCGAGCGCCGGGTTCGCCTGGCGGGATGCCGAGGCCAGCGGTGAGAACTCGATGCGCTGGTACCGCGACGCGGTGGGCCTGGGCGGCGGCGTGCCGGTGCTGTCCCAGCGCGACCGGATCCTGCGCTACAACGAGGACGACGTGCGCGCGACCTGGACGATTCGCCGCTGGATGACCTCCGGAGAGGCCAACGAGATTCCCTACGCCGCCGACCTTTGATGCCCGGGGGACGTTCCGCGTCGCCCGTGCCGGGACGGTGAGCCGGACAGGGGTGCTCGCCAGCGGTGGTAGCCGCGTGGACCCCGACCTCCTGCCGGACTCGAGTGGCGTCCGGGACTCCAAGGAGCGCGATGTCGGGTGGTTAACCGTCCTTCCCGCGCAAGGGCGTTATTTTCCGCTCGCGAACCATCGGGTCGATGGATGCCGGAAGGCCGCCAACCAGGCGCGGGCACCCGTCCGAATAACCGGGTTACGGGTGCCCCCACCCGGAAGTTCCTGTAGAACCACGGTTTCCGGGTTACCGCGGCGCCATTCGCAGGGCGCCATCCATCCGGAGGTTTTACCCTCGTAAACTGCCTGATCAGGGAGGGTGTAGCGGTGAGGGTGTTAGGACGTATCCGGCTCAGCCGGTTTCGGGGGCTTGAGGATGTCACGTCGTCGCCGGAGCGTCAGAAGCTCAACATCGAACGTTGGGCGGACGCCAACGGACACGAGATCATCGGGTGGGCCACTGATCTTGATCTAGGCCGATGGTTGCTCATCCCGTTGGACTGGCGTTAGCCGATGCCACTGCTCCGGGTGTCACCGAACGTTCGTAGGAGTGACCGCGTTCGACAAATACCGCAATCGGTCAAGGTGTAGCGAACCGAGCAAGCTTGGTTTCGTCATGGTCAACGGAATTTGGAACTTTCCCGAGAGCTAAATGCGTTGGGTTGCGGCCGGCAAACATCGAGTAATTTCCTGAATCTCGTAATGGAAAGGGCCGTCGAGTGAGCGGCTGGGAAAATTTCTCCCGGTCCAAACGCTCGCTGTCAGGTTCGAGCATTGAACTCATTGAATGGCACTGCGTGAGCAAGTGCCGTGTCTCGCCACTTTCGGTACATCAACAGATCAGGGTTCTCCCGCTGGTCTAGGTTGATCAGCGTACCGTCCGGGCTGAAGTTGAGATCAACTACGATTTCGTCATCGAAGAGCCAGAAGTCATGAGATGGTAGATCAAGCTCAAGCTCTGTCAGGTCGAGAATCCGGATGTCTTCCCCGGCTTCGATGTTGCCAGGAATTGACCAGGCGAACTGATGCCGCTGGTACTCGGTGAAGGGTCGCTGAACCACCCGGACACGACCGATCGACGTACCGCCCGCGATGTAGCCCCTGACAGGCTCATGCCAAGCAGAGTTGTACCCCTCCGGCATCGGTTTCCCGGCACGCCAGAGTTCTAGCTCTTCTTGCTCTTGCGGTGTGAAAAGCCTTGCTGCACAAGAAAAACCCCGGACCGATGCTATCCGGGGCTTTGCTCGTTCAGGGGTACTACTCTAGCGGGGGTAATTCATCCGCAGCGCGCCATCCATCCGGATGACCTCGCCGTTGAGGTAGTCGTGCTCGACGATGTTCAACGCCAGCTGCGCGAAGTCCTCCGGGGTGCCGAGCCGCTTCGGGAACGGCACGCCCTCGGCCAGGCCGGCGCGGAACTCCTCGCTGACCGTCGCCAGCATCGGGGTGTCCACGATGCCCGGCGCGATGGTCATCACCCGGATGCCGGTGGAGGATAGGTCGCGTGCGGCGGGCAGCGTCAGGCTGGCCACGCCACCCTTGGACGCCGCATACGCGGCTTGGCCGATCTGCCCGTCGAAGGCGGCGACGGAGGCGGTGTTGATCACCACGCCGCGCTGGCCCTGCTGGTCCGGCTCGGTCTGGCCGATCGCCGCCGCGGCCAGCCGGAGCACGTTGAAGGTGCCGATCAGGTTGATCTCGATGACCTTGCGGAACAGGTCGAAGTCGTGCGGACCCTGTCGCCCGACGATCCGCGCGGACGGGCCGATGCCCGCACAGTTCACCACGATCCGCAGCGGGGTGCCGGCGCCGGCGGCCTGCTCGACCGCGGTCTGCACTTGGTCGGCGTCGGTGACGTCGGCGGCGGTGAAAGTGACCCCGTCAACGATCGGTGCATTGGCCACCGCGTCCGATAGGTCTACCGCGAACACCTGCGCGCCGCGCGAGGCGAGTGCTCGCGCCGTGGCCGCGCCAAGGCCGGAAGCCCCGCCGGTGACGATCGCCGCGGTGTCGGTGATCAGCATCTGCTCTTTCCTTTGCGTCTGTTGCTGGTGTCACGGCATGTCTAACACCTGGCAACGGCCTTGCCCAGCATCGGACGCGGAAAGGACAGGTGGCGAACCGGCGGTCATTGATGGCGGTGCACCCGTCGTTGGGAGGCAATCTCAACGAGCGCCAGCAGCACCACCAGCGGCAGCGCGGCCAGCAGCGCGAGGCCGGCGAACAGTGCGGCGATCCCGATCAGCTCCATGCGAAAAGCGTGGTCCGCGCAACCGGTCTCGCGCTTCGGCCACCGGTGCCAATCTGTTGTGCGTCCGAGCGAAAGCGCCATCACCGACCGTGGTCACCCCCGGGCGGCCCTCAGCGGAAGTGCGATTTCGCGCGGAATCGCGCCAACGGCTAGCGCTGGAGGGGCGGGCAGATCGCGTCGATGGCGTCCAGGTTGGCCTGCGTCGGGCGCCATTCACCCGCCAAGGCGTTCGCCCGGACCTGCTCCGGCGTGGTGGCTCCGGTGATCACCGAGCCGACGACCTCCTGCGCCGCCAGCCAGCCGACAGCCACCGACGTCATCGGGATGCCGCCCTGCTCGGCGAAGGTGCGCAGTTGCTCGATGCGTTCCCACGGGGCGTCGGCCAGCATCTGGTTCCGGTTCGCCAATCGGCTGCCCGCGGGCGGTTCCTGGTCCTGCCGGTACTTGCCGGTGAGCAGTCCGTTGGCCAGCGGGAAGTACGGGATGATCCCGACGCCGAACCGCTTGCAGGCCGGGACGACCTCGCGTTCGGCCTCCCGTGCCAGCAGCGAATAGTGGTTCTGTGCGGACACGGGCGTGGTCAGCCCGGACGATGCCGCCGTCCAGGACGCGTCGGCGAGTTCCCAGCCCGCGAGGTTGCAGTGCCCGAGGTAGCGGATCTTGCCCTCGCGCACCAGGTCGTCGAGCACCGAGAGGGTTTCCTCCATCGGCGTCAACCGGTCCGGGCGGTGCAGCTGGTACAGGTCGATCCAGTCGGTGCCCAGCCGGCGCAGCGATGACTCGACGGCCCGCCGCACATAGCGGCGGGAGCCGCGCGCGGTGAAGTCCGGGCCGTTGTTGCCCTGCATGTCCATGCCGAATTTGGTGGCGATGATCGCGTGGTCGCGGCGGCCGGAAAGCGCCTGCCCTAGCAGTTCTTCGCTGCGCCCGCGCGGCGAGCCGTACACGTCGGCCACGTCGAAGAAGGTAATTCCGGCGTCGAGCGCGGCGTCCACCACTGCTTGCGCGCCGGACAGGGACTCGGTGGCCGTCCCGGGGCGGCCGAGGTTGTTGCAACCGAGGCCGACCGCGCTTACCACCAAACCAGATTCGCCTAGGCGTCGCTGTTCCACGTCTGGTGAGCCTAAACGGCAGGTCGCGGGCGCGTCACGCAGGACATACGGCACATGAACGTTTGGCGAAGCAGGTTCCACTGTGCGGGCGATGTGTCACGATGCCGGATGGGGGATGCGGCCGAGCGGTCGTGCGAATGAAGGGGTGTGGGGACTGTGTTCGCCCGTCGGATCGTCGTAGTTGGCACCGGATACGTTGGATTGACGACCGGGGCGTGCCTGGCGTCGTTGGGGCACCGGGTGGTGTGCAGCGACGTCAATGCCGCGAAGGTCGAGCAACTTTCCCAGGGTGAGGTGCGGATTCACGAACCCGGCCTAGGTGAGCTGGTGCAGGAGGGCATTGCGGCCGGTCGGCTGGAGTTCGTGGTCGGCTCGGCCGGCGCGGTCGCCGATGCCGAGGTCGTCTTCCTGTGCGTGCCGACGCCGATGGGCTCCGGTGGGAAGGCCGATCTGGCCGCGGTGGAGGCGGTGGCGCACGAGGTGCGCGAGCTGCTGCCCGCGGGGTGCGTGCTGGTCACGAAATCGACGGTGCCTGTGGGCACGTCGGCGCGATTACACGAGTTGGTCGGACGCGACGACGTCGCGGTGGTAAGCAACCCGGAGTTCCTGCGCGAGGGATCCGCGGTGCACGACTTCCTGAACCCGGACCGGATCGTGGTCGGCTCGGACAGCCAGGACGCCGCCGAGCGGGTGGCCGCCCTGTACGCGCGACTCGGTGCACCGACCGTGCTCACCGACGCGGCGAGCGCCGAGATGGTGAAGTACGCGGCGAACTGCTTCCTGGCGACCAAGCTTTCTTACGTCAACGCGATCGCCGAGCTCTGCGAGCGGCTGGGCGCGGACATCACCGACGTCACCGAGGGGATGGGCTACGACCGCCGGATCGGGCAGTCGTTCCTGCAGCCGGGGCCGGGCTGGGGCGGTTCGTGCCTGCCGAAGGATACTGCGGCGTTGCTGCAGGTCGCGGGGGCCGTAGAGTTCGACTTCCCGCTGTTGCAGGCCGCGATTTCGTCCAACGCGCGGCAGCGCGAGCGGATGGTGGCCAAGGTCGTCGAGGCATGCGGCGGTTCGCTCGACGGGGTGCGGCTCGGGCTACTGGGCCTGACGTTCAAGGCAGGCACCGATGACCTGCGCGATTCGCCCGCGCTGGAGGTGGCGCGGCTGCTGGCGGCGCGCGGCGCGGAACTGGTCGCCTACGACCCGGGCCTGCGCGGCGACGAGCCGGAGCTGCCGCCGGAGGTCGCCCTGGTGGACGACCCGTACCAAGCGGCGAAGGAAGCCGCGGCGCTGGTGCTGCTGACGGAATGGCAGGAGTTCCGGACGCTGGACTGGAACCGGCTGGCCGACGCGCTGCGCGGCCCGGTGGTCGTCGACACCCGCAACCACCTCGACCCGGACGTGTTGCGTCGCGCGGGCCTGTCCTGGCGTGGCGTCGGCCGAACCCCGGTTACCGGCAGCCTTTCCGCTGACAGGCGGCGTCCAGGCTGCGCCGCCGCTGAGGCGCCACCGGCAAATATTTGAAATCCGGACGAGCCGGTTTTGCCTGAAATCGGGAGCCCGCCACGGGGCGGCGCAGCCCCGCCTCCAGTTGTCCACACGCCTGTGTATAACTCCATCAACAGGCTTACGAACTGCTGAAACGTCTGTTGATAGACGTCGTTGTGCACAGCTGTGGAGAAAGTTATCCACAGCTGTGCACAAGTTGTCAGCGGCGGATGCTGACCAGCACCAATCCGACACCGATCAGCCCGACGCCACACCAAGCGACCACGCCCAGTCGTTCCCCGACGACGAGGACGCTCAGCAGTGCCGCCACCACCGGTTCCAGCAGGCTCAGCGTTGTCGCCACGCTGGCGGACGTCCGGCGCAGGCCGGCGCCGAACAACACATACGCCAGGCCCATCGGGATCACCGCCAGGTAGCCGGCGATCAGCAGCCCGGACAACGAGCCCAGCAGCGGGCCACCGGTGAACGCGAGCACCGGCAGCAACGCGAGCGCTCCAGCGCCGAACATCGCGCCCATCACCGATCGGGATCCGTGACCGCCACGCATCATCCGCCCGGCGGCCCACGAGTAGACGACGTACGCGGCTCCGCCGAGCAAGCCGAGCAACGCGCCCAACACGGCCTGGGAGCCGACTCCGGTGTCACCGCCGCCGGTGATCAGCAGGAGGCCGATCACCGACACTGCCGCTGCCACCGCCCACCGGCGGTCCAGCCGAACGCCGTCGACGACGCGTTCCAAGATCGCGGCGAACACCGGCGCCGAGCCGAGCGTGACAACGGTGCCGATGGCGACCCCGGCCAACGCCATCGACGAGTAGAACGCCAGCGGATACACCGCCACCGCCGCGGCACCCACGAGCAGCAGTTCGGTCCGGCCGGACCGCCACACGTCCAACGCGGAGCGGCCGGCCATGGCGACCAGCAGCAGGCCGCCGATGCCCATCGTGGCGGCCCCGATCGACAGCGGACCGGCCTCGGCCGGGGCGAAGCTGGCGGCGGTTCCGGTGGTGCCCCACAAGACCGCCGCGAGCAGTACGGGTAGCGGCCCGGTGGCGAACCGGGCGGGCTTGGTTAGCAATTGATCAGACAAGGTGAACTCTTCCGTCCGCGGACCGTCAGGACTCGGCGAACGGGCGCGCGCACGTCACCCCGGTACCACCGGCAGTTGCAACTGAAACCGCAGGTCAAGGGGCGCGGGCGGCGGTTTCACCGGAAACCGGCCGCCGTCGGGGTGTTCGGAGGTTCGCCGCCCGTCAGCGGGACGGGGGCGGCAGAACGCGGTGCCAATGCGAGTTCACGCGAACCACCTTAACGGGCGATTCCGGACCGCGTCCCGCTGACCGGCGGCCTGCCCTTCGCCATCACCACCTGACTGGCCGCGCATGATTTCGACGGCTCCCCACAATCACCCGTACGTGGACGCTAGCCTGCTGTGGGATTTTCCGTACGCGGTGAGGAACCGGATGGACAAGCGGCTGATCGACTGGACCGGCGAGCGCTGCGTGCCGTGGACCGATGACGTGCAGGTCATCTACGAGCACTACCACCGCTACGCCCTGGCGGCCCGTTTCGTGCGCGGCAAGCGGGTGCTCGACCTCGCCTGCGGCGAGGGCTACGGCGCGGCGCTGCTGGCCGCCGAGGGTGCCGAAGTGGTCGGGGTGGATATCGACCCCGCGACGGTCGAGCACGCCCAGCACAACTACGGCAGCCGTGACGTCAGCTTCCACATCGGGTCGATCATCGACGCCGAACTGCTCGCCGACGCCAAGCCCTTCGACGTGATCGTCTGCTTTGAGGCGATCGAACACGTCGAGGACCACGACGCCGTGCTGCGCCTGGTCAAGTCCCGGCTCGTCCAAGGTGGACTGTTCCTGAGCAGCACCCCGGACACGGCGGTCTATTCGCATGAGCACGGCAACGACAACCCGTACCACGTCAAGGAACTCACGGCGAAGCAGTACGAAACGTTGCTGGAGGGCGCGTTCCGGCACGTGGCCGTGCTGAAGCAGAACGTCACCGTCGGTTCGCTGCTCACCCCCGCCGACCCCGGCGACCCGGACACCGCGATCGAGGGCGTCCGCCTGCAAACCATCGAAGAGCGCGACGGCGAATGGTCGGTCCGGCAGGGCGTGCCGCACACGTACCTGCTGGGCGTCGCCTCGGACAAGCACCTGCCGAAACTTCCCGCCGCCGCGGTGCTGACCGACGCGAATCTCACCCTCGCCTGCCGCGGGAGCGATGTCACGCCGATCATCGAGCAACGCGACGCAGCGGTCGCCGACGTCGCGAAGCTCAACGAGCTCTACCAGCGCAGCCGAGCCGAATCCGAAGAACTCAAGAACGTGATCACGCGGCTGGAGGAGCTGCGCAAGCAGGAAGAGAAGCACGCCCAACAGGGCGTTCGCGAGCAGGCGAAGCTGAGAGCAGAGCTCGACCGCATCGGCGGCGAGCTGCGCGAACACGAGCAGAGCGGCGAGCGCGACGCGGCACGCATCGAGTGGTTGCGCGACACCGTCGCGAGGCTCGAAGGACGCGTAGCGGACGCCGAGCGGCAGGCGGCCGAGCTCGGCGCGGCGAACGCGGAGCTGTCCGCGCAGAACTCCGCGCTGGTGCAGCGCGCGGTGACGAAGTACCGCAAGGTCGTCGAGCGCGTAGCGCCGCGCGGGACTGCGCGCCGCGATGCCTACGAGATCATGCTCGGGCGTAAGCCCGGCGTGCCGGAGATCGGCGAGGTGGTCGAGACCGGGCCGCTGCCGGTGCCGTACAGCGACAAGCCGCTGGTCAGCGTGATCGTGCCGGTGCACGGCAAGTGGCCCTACACCCGCCAGTGCCTGCGGTTCCTCGGCGGACATGTGGTGTCCGTGCCGTTCGAGGTGATCGTCGTCGACGACGCCTCTCCGGACGACAGCGCCGAGAAGCTCGCCGCCTGCGAGGGCGTCCGGCTGGTGCGCGCCGAACGAAACCTCGGGTTTATCGGCGCCTGCAACCTGGGTGCCGAGAACGCGCGCGGTGAGTACCTCTTCTTCCTGAACAACGACGCCGAGGTCACCGAGTCCTGGCTGGACATCCTGATGGACACGATCCGCGCCGACGAACGCATCGGGCTGGTCGGGGCCAAGCTGGTCTACCCGGACGGTCGGCTGCAAGAGTGCGGCGGCATCGTGTGGTCCGACGGCCACGGCTGGAATTACGGCCGCAACACCGAGCCGGCCGGCTCCGAGTTCAACGTCGTGCGCGATGTCGACTACTGCTCCGGCGCGGCGATCCTGGTGCGTACGAACGTGTTCCGGCAGGTCGGCGGCTTCGACACCCGCTACGCACCCGCCTACTACGAAGACACCGACCTGGCGTTCGCGGTGCGCGCGGCCGGTTACCGGACCGTGGTGCAGCCGAAGGCGGTCGTCGTGCACCACGAAGGCGTGTCCAACGGCACCGACCTAAGCACCGGCGTGAAGAAGCACCAGGAGCTCAACCGCCAGGTGTTTGTGGCGAAGTGGGCCGAGACGCTGGCCGCCGAACACCTGCCGGAAGCCTCGCCGCGCAACCTCTGGCTAGCCCGGCAACGCGGCACCCGCGGCCACCACGGACCGATCGTGCTGGTCAAGGACTACCAGGTGCCGCGTCCGGACTTCGACTCCGGGTCGGTGCGGATTCGCCGGGTGCTGGAGCAATTCGTCCAGCTCGGCTGCCGGGTGGTGTTCTTCCCCGGCAACCACGCGCGCCTGGAGCCCTACACCACCGAACTGCAACAGCGCGGCGTCACGGTCCTGCCCGAACCCGAACTGCAACAGGCGTTCCTGCACGAGGCGGGCTCGGAGATCTCGCTGGCCCTGTTATCCCGACCGCAGGTCGCCTGGAGCCTGGTCGAGGAGCTGCGCACCTGCGCGCCGCAGGCCGTGATCGCCTACGACACCGTTGACGTGCACTTCCTCCGGCTGGAGCGGCAGGCCGAGCTCGCCGCGGAACAGGGCGAGGCGGCGCGAGCGGAAGCGCTGCGGCGCAAGGCTTTCGCGTCGCGGCAGATGGAGCTCGGGCTGACCCGCTCCTGCGACGTGACGCTGGTGGTGTCCGAGACCGAACAGGCGTTGCTTCGCGAGCTGGTCCCGGACGCCGACGTGCGGGTGCTGTCCAATGTGCACGAGGTCGACTGGAGCCCGGCGAAGCCGGACGGACGGCAGGACGCGTTGTTCGTCGGCAGCTTTGACCACCCGCCGAACGTCGACGCCGCGCGTTGGGCGGCGCGCGAGATTATGCCGCTGGTGCGGGAGAAATGCCCGGACGCGGTGCTGCACATCGTCGGCAGCAACCCGACCGACGAGGTGCGGGCGCTGGCCGGGCCCGGCGTGCAGGTGCACGGCTGGGTCGCGGACCTGGGGCCGAGATATGCCATGAGCCGCGTCACGCTCGCGCCGTTGCGCTTCGGTGCCGGGGTCAAGGGCAAGGTCGGCGAAAGCCTCAGCCTGGGGGTGCCGGTGGTCGGCACGGCGGTGGCGATCGAGGGCATGCACCTGACGGACGGCCAAGAGGTGCTGGTCGCCGATGACGCGGCGGGGCTTGCCGAGGCGACTGTCCGGCTGCTCACCGATGACGACGACTGGCGGCGGCTGTCCGAGGCGGGCAAGGCGGGCATCGCCGCCCAGTTCGGCCCGGACGTCTCCCGGGCGGCCCTCGGCGAACTCCTCGCCACTACCGACTACGAGGCCTGACGCGCGAGTTCACTGCTGCGCGATTTCAATGGAAACCGGCGCTCCCTGGGGTTTCGGGGTTATGCGGTGGCTGTTGCCCAGGCGTGGTGGACTTGGAGGGTTTCTTGTGGGGTTGGTGGTCGGGGTGGTGTGGGTCGAAATTGTTCGGCGATGAGGACTCGTCGGAGTTTGATGAGCATGTCTTGGTAGGAGGGTTCGGTTTTGGTGGTGTACCAGGGTGCGGTGCGGCGCCGGTCGGTGACGTCGGTGGGGTCGTGTCCTGCTAGGGCGTACCAGAGGTAGACCAGGCTGTAGCAGACGAGTCCGAAGGGCACGGTGCGTTCCACGGCGTGGGGGGTGCGGTTGCGGGCCTGACCGGCACCGAGGTCGTGTTTGGCTTGGTGGAAGGTGACTTCGATGGCCCAGCGGGCTGCGTAGCGTTCGATGATCTGCTCGGCGGGGGTGTCGAGGTCGGTGGTGATCAATGCCAGGTCCCAGGCGCGTCCGTCGCGGCGGGGCCGGCCGTCGTGGACGAGGATGACGCGCGCGTGCTGGCGCAGCAGGATGTGCGGCCACAGGCAGCGGTGTTCCAGCAGGCGGGTGGTCTCGGTGCGGCCGTAGCGGGTCACCGTGACCGTGCGCCAGTGCTGGTGTTCGGCGATCTCGGCGAGGGTGGTCTTGGGGCCTTTGTAGCGGGGCCGGCCGACCACACCCGGGAGGGGTTCGTGGATCTCGTGCAGGGCCGCGTTCGATCTCGGCCGGGTGGTCAAGCTCAGGTGTGCGGGCAGCCCGCGCCAGTGGCGGGTGCCGTAGAAAGCGTCAGCGACGACATGAAACCGGCGCCCGGGTAACCGGGCGGCGAGTAGCTCGATCAACTCACGAGCCTGCTGCGGTTTCGGCGTCCCGCCCGGGCGCCACAGCCGCGCCAGCACGGGCAGGCACACCGGCCTGCGGCTCCATGAGGGGTGCAGGACAAGGCCGGCCACGACCCAGCAATGCCCCCAGCCGGTGGTCTTGACCGGGCTGGGACTGGTGGGGTCGTGATGCCAGGCGGCAGCGTGGATCTTGCGGCCCGACCGGCGAAACAGCGTGTCGTCCACCGCTATCTCGATCACCGCATCGGTATCCAGCAGCCGGTCGACGAGCAGGGCGGCCAGCGTCAGCCCCAGCCGGTCGGCCGACCAGCGGGCCTCGGCGAAAAACCGGTGCGCCCAGTCATGGTGACGCCGCCCGGCCATCCCGGCCGCGGTGAGCATCCCGCACACCGTGCCACGCCCGGTCTGCGTGATCAACCCCGCCACCAGCATGGTGAAGGTCTGAAACGACGGAGCGGTGAAACAGCCCCGGAACGCCTCCACCACAACGGCCAGCGAGGCAGGTAAGGTCACGGGCTGGAGCATCGGCGGCACTCTCTTCTCGGAGACGTGGTAGGAACCGCCGATGCTCCTTTCATGATCACCTCAAGTCACGCCGCCACACCGACCACCACCCCAAAAAACCCGAAACCCTAGGCGCTCCGGTTTCCATTGAAATCGCAGGGATGGATCAGTCGCGGACCGTCGGCGGCGTGTGGTTGAGCTGCTGGTCAAGCACCGACTTGAACGCCTGCCGGGCCGCCTCCTTCTGGTCCGACGCGCCGCTGACGTCGATGATGACCGCCCAGTTGTGCGCCACATAGGCGGTGCGGAACGTGCCGCCGGTGTTGACAACCTTGACTCCCTGGTACGACAGCCCATCCACAGTGGACAGGCCCTGCTGGGCGGCCAGGTACTGGTCCACCACGCTCTTGGCGGCGTTCGGATTGGGCAGTTGCAGCGTTAGCAGCGTCGTCTTCGGGGTGGCGCCCTCGGTGCCGTTGAACCAGCCGTCGATCAGCCCGCTCTGGACCGCGGTGTCGAGCACCGCCTTCGGCTGCAGCAGACCGGCCTTGGCGCCTTGCAGGCTCGCCAGGTCCAGCGCGCCGGTCCAGGGGTGGGCCGGGCCGGAAACGGGGACCAGCACTTCCTGCGAGCTGGCCGGGGGATTCGGGTGCGCCGGCGGCGGCGCGGGCAGCTGCTTGGTCCGCACCGGGGGCGGCGGCGCGGGCGCTGCGGTCTGCTCGGCGGGCGTGCTACCGCCGGAGGTGAAGTAGAAGATCCCGGCGATGATCAAGCCGATCAGCAGCACGCCGCCGATGGACAGTCCCGCGATCAGCTTGCCCTTGCCCGGTTTGCCCGCCGTCTCGAACACCTCGGGGCCCTGCCGCATCCACGACGCGTCGCCGTGCTCCGGTGTACCCGGCAGGTCGTCGCCCCACGGCGTGCCGCTGCTTTCGACAGCGCCCCAACCCTGCTGCGGTCCCCACTGCGACTGTTGTGGTCCCCACTGCGGCGGCTGGTTGAGGTTGACCACCTGGGTGCTCTCCGAGTCACCCCGCTGCTGCGCGCCGGCGAGCGGGTTCGGCACGACCTGCGTGGCTTCCTCCGGCACACCGCCTTGCTGTGATTGCTGCTGCGCGCCTTGGGCGGCGGCATCTCCCCAGCTGAACGCCGGCGGGAACGGGTTGGCCTGTTGCTGTGGTTGCTGCTGCGGGAAACCGCCTGATGGCGTGCCTGCGTGCGGCTGCTGCTGCGGGAAACCGCCGGACGAAGGCCCATTCTGCCCGTCCTGGGCCCGGCCGAGCACGGCGTCTCGCCGCTGGCGGTACTCCTCGGCGGAAATTCGCCCTGCCGCGAGTTCGGCGTCGAGATTCTGCAACTCGTCTTGCCAGGTCACCGATGCGCCCTTTCCGGATTTTTCCTCGAACGCCCCCACTTGCGATCGACCGCCATTCTGGCACCCGCAACCGGGTCCGGGGTGCACCGGCCGGATAACGATCCGACTCGCGGTCTGGTCGGACTGGGCCACCAGAAGGTAAAAGGACCACAACCATCGAGACCCGAGTTAGGCTACGCAGCGTTGACTTCTCCGGTCGGGGACATGACTTGATGGGGTGATCTGGGTGGATGACGCGCGGGTCGTCCACACCCGCCCGGAGTGGTTCGCCGAGCCACATCACGGGTTCGCCTGGATCCGCATGATCGGCGCCGTGCTGGTCATCTACGGGCACAGTTCGCCGTTGGTCGGCACGGGCGAACTGTTTCCGCCGGAGTGGCCGCTGCAGCCCGACGAGGGCGTCCTCATGGGTTTCTTCGCGATGAGCGGCTTCCAGATCACGGAAAGTTGGGTTCGAGACCCGCATCCGGTGCGGTTCGCGGCCAAACGCGTCTTGCGGTTGTGGCCGCCCATGCTCACGGTCTCGTTCGTCATGGCGCTGGTCGTCGGTCCGATGATCACGACCCTGTCCGTCGGCGACTACTTCGCCGCCCACGGCACCTGGGGCTACATCGTCAACAACGCCGGGATGCTCACCCTCAAACACGAACTGCCCGGTGTGTTCGTGCACAACCCCTGGCCGAATGCGGTGAATGGATCGCTGTGGACGCTGCCGATGGAGCTGCTTGCCTACGGCGGTCTCTATGTGCTGCTGTTGCTCGGCGGCGGGAAGCACCGTTACCGCTGGCTGATGGTCGTCGCCCTGATCGGGCTCATCGCGTGGGATCGGCACCTGGAGCAACTGCCCGGTCCGGAGTCGGCGGGTTCGTTCCTCAGCGTGCCGATCGAGTCGCTGGTGGCGTTCCTGGTCGCCTTCGCCTTCGGTGTTGTGCTGAACCTGTACCGGATCCCGCTGTCGCCGCTGGCGGCCGGTGCCGGGCTCGTGGTGCTGGCGCTGATGCCCAACAGCATCACCGCGTCGTTCTGGATGGCCTTCGCGGTCAGCTACGCCGTGGTGGTGGCCGGGCATTTCTGGCCGTCCCGGCTGACGGTGCCGGGCGTGTGGGTCAACGGCAGTTACGGCGTGTACGTGTGGGGCTTCCCGATCCAGCAGTTGCTGGCGATGGCCGGGATCGCCAACCAATGGCTGATGCTGATCTGCGCGGCTCCGCTGGCCTACGTCTTCGGCACGCTGTCGTGGACGTTCATCGAAGAGCCGACGATGAGACTGCGGCACTACGTCAGCCCGGAACCGAGGAAGAGGGAACGGGAACCGGCCGACGACTTCAACGAAATCGACGATTCCGAGACACCGGACGATTTTGACGACCTGGATCCGACCGACGAGGACGAGCCGAACGAGCTTGATTGGCCGGAAGAGCGTCTTGATGAGCCGGACGAGTTCGACGGGGCAGCGGTCGGCGTACCGTCGCCGCCTCGCGCGCTGCCGAGGTCCCTTCCCAGCCGGAACGGAAAAGTCCCGCCGGAACCGTCGACCAAGCTGACACCGGCCCACCCGAATCCGAGCCCGGCCGAACAGACCCGCCCCGCACAACCCCGCCCCGCACAACCCCGCCCGCCGGTGCGTGCCGACATCCCAGCAGGCCCCACGCCTCGCACGGGCACTCCGCCCCGTGGCATCGGTGCTTCACGCAGCGGTGCGCGACGCTCCTGGATTGCACCGGACGGCACACCGGTGCACAACGCCCCGCGCACAGGTGCTTCGCCGAACGGCCCCCCGCCGGACGGCGGCAACCGATCCAACCGCGCCGACGTGGACGGCGGGCCCAGACCGAACGGGCAAGACGGCCACAACGGCACCCGGCTCGACGGGCTTCCGATGAACGGCACCCAGCAGCCGCTCGGTCGGGAGTACGGGCGAACCCGTTCCCCGGCCGACCCGCCGCCGGTCCGTCCGCCAGCTCCGCCGCCGGAGGAGTCGGTGCTGGCCAAGCGGTTGTCCGGCGACTTGGACGGCGGGCGGGCTCCGTCGTCCCGACCTCCCGGCCGCCTCTCCCCTGGTCGGCACGCCCGCCCCGAGCCACCGCCGACGCCGGCGGAGGAGACCCGTCCGGTCCCGCCGTATCCGGAAGCGCCGGACCATCCGTGACCGCCGCGTACCCTCGGGTGCATGGCGCTTTTCGGTGACAAGACCAGCCTGATCGACCCGGCCGAGGCACTGCCGGGCCGTGCCACCCCGCTTCCGGTGGCGGAGTGGCACGCGGTGTTCCCGGACCGCCGGATCGTGCCGCCGTTCCCGGCGGGCTACGCCACTGCGGTGGTCGGCATGGGCTGCTTTTGGGGAGCGGAGCGGACCTTCTGGCGCACCGGCGGCGTGTGGTCGACGGCGGTGGGCTACGCGGGCGGCTTCACCCCGAACCCGACATACGAAGAGGTGTGCTCCGGCCTGACCGGCCACACCGAGGCGGTCCTCGTGGTCTTCGACCCGGCCGCGATCAGCTACCAGCAGGTCCTAAAGGTCTTCTGGGAAAACCACGACCCGACCCAGGGCATGCGCCAGGGCAACGACATCGGCACCCAGTACCGCTCGGCGATCTACTACGCGGACGACGAACAACGAGCCGAAGCCGAAGCCAGCGCGGAAGCGTTCCAAAAGGCCCTGACGGCAGCGGGCCTGGGCACGATCACCACGGAAATAGCTCCCCTCCAGAACTTCTACTACGCGGAGACCTACCACCAGCAATACCTGTCCGAAGCCAAGAACCCGAACGGCTACTGCGGCCTAGGTGGCACCGGTGTCCAGCTCAGTGACCAGTCCGGTGGTGCTTGCCCTACCGGTTTGGGACCGCTTGGGGACGAGGTCTGATCTCTTCGACTCGGGTGGGTGCGTGACGCCGGGCCTACTATTTCTCGTAGTGGTAGCGGCAGGTTGCAATTCTTATTTCGTCACCCGCGATCTTGTAGACCAAGCGGTGTTCGTCGGTGATTCGACGTGACCAGTAGCCCTGAAACCCGTGCTTCAGGGCCTCTGGCTTGCCGATGCCTTCGTTGCCGTTGCGGGCGATGTCCTCGATGAGCGTGTTGACGCGCTTGAGGACTTTGCGGTCTTCGGTTTGCCACCAGACGTAGTCGGCCCAGGCGAGCTCATCCCAGATCAGTTTCATTCGGCGAGCTCGTGGTGCGTGCCACCACCGGATTCCAGCCGCTCGATGGCGGTGATCAGACGCCGTGCGTTCTCGGGGCTGCGCAGCAGGTAGGCGGTCTCCTTGAGGGACTGGTAGTCGTCAAGGGACACCATGACGACAGGCTCGTGCCCTGCGCGGGTGATCACGATCTCTTCGCGATCGTTGACCACCGAGTCCAGGGTCTCGGCGTACTTCGCCCGCGATTCCGAGTAGCTCATTGTCTTCACCGGACACCTCCTTGCGTACAGATTATTGTACGTCTGGCAGCCAAGCGAGCGCAAACGGCCGAAGGCCGACCAACACCCCACCTCTCCTCACCTCACGGCCGAAGGCCGACCAACACCCCACCTCTCCTCACCTCACGGCCGAAGGCCGACCAACACCCCACCTCTCCTCACCTCACGGCCGAAGGCCGACCACTAACACCATCACCGCAGGACGGCCGCCAGGCCGCCGACCCACCACAACATCGTCTTGCGATCACCCCCCAGCCCCCCAACCATCAACTTCATGGCAGACCACGTATACCGCGTAACCGAAGTAGTGGGATCCTCGAAAGTAGGAGTGGACGACGCGATAAGAAGAGCGGTGAACCGAGCGTCCCAAACCCTGCGGAACGTGGACTGGTTCGAGGTGACGAACGTAAGGGGCCACGTAGAAGACAATGAACTGGCCCATTACCAGGTAACGCTGAAAATAGGCTTCCGCCTGGAAACCTAACGCCACGGTGTCGAGGCCCTGATATCAGCTGTGGTGATGGGGCTGTGATGGTGATGGGGCTGTGGTGTGGGTTGCTGGTCGCTGAGCAGGCCGGGAACGTTCCCCATCGTAAGGAGCCAACGAAAGGCAACCACCGCACCGTAGGGGGGTTTGGGGGGATTCGATCCCCCCAATGAAATGGCAAGGGGACCAGGTCTGCGAAGCAGACACAGGTCCCCTGTCCCCGAGCGGATGACGGGACTCGAACCCGCGACCCTCACCTTGGCAAGGTGATGCGCTACCAGCTGCGCTACATCCGCATCTTCAGTGCCCTGCTGGGCTGTTGGGGACTACTTTAACGCATCGTTTCAACTCCGTTCGGCGGGGGTCTCTATCGGGTTGGGGCGTCGACCGCGCGGGTCGGCGTGAGGCGCAGGAGGACGCGGTGTTCTTCCTGCATGGACTTGCGGTAGGCGGCCCAGTCTTCGTGTTCGCCGGAGATGCTGCGGTAGTACTCCTCGAGGAGGGGTAGGGCGGCGGGGAGTTCGACGATTTCGACGGTGCCTTCGACTTGGATCCAGCGGCCGAAGAATTGGTCGGGTAGGACACAGAGCCAGGCGCGCGGGTCGCGGCGCAGGTTGCGCACTTTGGCGGAGCCAGCAACAGTGCTGACAGTGACGTGTCCGGAGCTGTCCGTGGTGGTCAGCACCGGTGTCATCTGGGGGGTGCCGTCGGCGCGGAGCGTGCTGAGCACGGCACGGTGTTGGCTGCCGATCACTTCGCGGGCTTCGTCGAGATCCACTGCGACCTCCGGGTTGTGTCTGGTGACACCGTGGTCCGGGGGTCCACGGTAGCGATTGCGCCGGTCGTGCGGTATTCGCCGCGGTCGGCGTTGGGGGGAGTCCACATGGGGACGGGTCGGGACGTCGTTGCGGATGATCAGGTGCTGCTGGAGCGGTTGCGGGCCGGTGATGATCTCGCTTATGGCGATCTGTACCGGCGGCATGCGCCCGCGGTGCGGCGGTTCGCGTTGAGCATGCCGCGGCAGGGGATTGACGTCGATGATGTGGTCGCCGAGGTGTTCTTGCGCACATTGCGCGCGGTCCGGGCCGGTCACGGGCCTCGGGATGTGATTCGCACCTACCTGTTGACGGTGGTGCGTCGGGTGTTGGGGGAGTGGTCGGCGGCGCGCCGGGACGAGTTGATGAATGCCGATGAGCTGGGGGAGTACGCGCCTCGGCAGCGCGATCACCAGTTCGTGCAGGCCGAGCGGGAGTTGTTGGCCCGCGCGTTTCACCGGTTGCCTGCGCGTTGGCGTGAGGTTTTGTGGCGGACCGAGGTGGAGGGGCATCGGCCGGCCAGCCTCGCCGGTCAGCTGGGTCTCACCCCGAACGCGACGGCGGTGTTGGCGCACCGTGCGCGTCGCGGGTTGCGGGAGGCATACCGGCAGGCGGCCGATCTGCCGGTGCGGCGGGCTGCGGGGTGTTTGCGCCGCGCTTGACGGGTCGCCCGTTCGGGGTTGGCCGGAACGCCGCTTGTGATCGACAATGGGCCCGGTTTTGGGGACGACTATCACCCGTCGGGCCCATGACGCACGCGGTACCGTTGCTTCACGCTCGGTGACCGACGGCATTCGAGTGGCGAGACGATGTTCCGGAGCGACCAGCCCGGGTGGGCGGGGAGGCGACGATGAACCGGGTGGTGCGGGGTTCCGACGGCCGGGAGTGGACCATCAAGGCGAGTCTGGAGTGGTCCAACCCGATCGCTGCGGACGAGTTCGAACACGACGTGAACGGGGGCTCGGCGCCGGCCGTCCTGATGGGGGCGGTGTTCTTGTTCCTGGTCGTGATGTTCGTAGTGTGGACGCCGCCCGAGGTGATCGTGCCGGGCTGGTTGATCTTGCTGCTGGTTGTGGCCGTGTTGTTCTTCCCGGTCCGCTGGGTGTTGCGGCGGCCGTGGACGATCACGGCCGCGACGCCGGGGGATCACGATGAGAACCCGCCGGAGACCTGGGTGGGCGTGGTTCGCGGTTTCGTTGACGTGCGCCAGGAGATGTCCTTGGTGTCGCGGCACATCGAGCTGTACGCGGAGCCGGACATGAACGGCGGCTTGCAGCCCGTGGAGTAGTCGTGCGGCTTTCGGGTTGCGCTGGTCACTCGGAAGGCACACAGGTCGTTCGCGGTGCGGCACACTGGACCGGTGCCGGAACTTCCCGAGGTGGAGGCGTTGGCCCAGCACCTCCGCGACAACGCCGTGGGCCGGTCCGTCGCGCGCATTGATGTCGCGTCGATGAGCGTGTTGAAGACAGCCAGTCCGCCGTGGACGGAGCTGCATGGTCGTGCGGTCACCGGTGCGGTGCGGCACGGCAAGTACCTCGATCTGGTTTGCGATGGGCTGCACCTGGTCTTCCATTTGGCGCGGGCTGGTTGGTTGCGCTGGTCGGACAACTTGTCGCCGACGCCGCCGAAGCCCGGCAGGGGGCCGATCGCGCTGCGGGTGCATCTGGGCGGCGCGGGTTTCGATCTGACCGAGGCAGGCACCCAGAAGAAGCTGGCGGCCTGGGTCGTCGCCGCGCCCGAGGAGGTGCCGGGGATCGCGAAGTTGGGACCGGATGCGTTGAGCTTGGACGTCGACGGGTTGACCGCGGTCTTGGCGGGGCGCACCGAGCGGATCAAGACGCTGCTCACCGAGCAGTCCGCGCTGGCCGGGATCGGCAACGCTTATTCCGATGAGATCTTGCACGCCGCGAAGCTGTCGCCCTTCGCGACCGCGGGCAAACTCGACGCCGCCGCGATCGAGCGGTTGCGGGGCAGCATGCAGGAGATCTTGCGTGATGCCGTGCAGCGCTCGCTCAAGCAGGACGCGGCGCGGCTGAAGGCGGAGAAACGCTCGGGGATGCGGGTGCACGGACGCGCCGGATTGCCGTGCCCGGTGTGCGGTGACGCCGTGCGGGAGGTCTCGTTCGCGGACCGGTCGATGCAGTATTGCCCGACCTGCCAGACCGGCGGCAAAGTGTTGGCGGACCGCCGGATGTCGCGGCTGCTGAAGTAGTTGTCCACAGGCTGTGGACATCTTGGGCGGTTGTGCACAGGCCATAGCCGCTGGTTGAACCACTTGTTCCCGCTGAATGGAAGAGCAAGGTACCGCTTATCGACGGAACCAGCGCACTGAGCGTAGCCGTCTTGATTCCATCCGTGGTGGCCGTGAAGATTGATGTTGTGCCCGAGATGTTGACTGAGCGGACGGTCCTGACCACGCTCGCCGCACTCGCCGTGCTCGGTATGTTCGTGCTGCTGTGCCGGGCGCGCCGGGTGAGCGCCTCAGTGGAGGACGCCACGTTGGCGGCGTTGCACCGGGTGACCAGCGCGGCCCCCTACCTGCGGGCGGGGATGACCCAGGAATCCGCGGACAAGACCGCACCGCACTTGCGGGAGCTGCTGGCCTGCGTCGCCGTCGGGATCGTCGACGCCGACGGCACCCTGTTGAGCTGGGATGGCGAGGCCAACCACCACTACGCGGACCTGCGGATCAAGATCGAGCAGGTGCTGCGCACCGGCAAGCGCGAGTTCCTCGACCACGGCGACGTGACCTGCGATCAGCGGCCCTGTCCGATGCGGCACGCCGTGGTGGTGCCGCTGGAGGTCGAGGGCGAGAACCGCGGCGCGTTAGCCGTCATCGCCGGCGGCGACCGCAAGCGGCTGCTGCGCGGGGCTGCCGAGGTGGCCAATCATGTGTCGACCCAGCTGGAACTGGCCGAACTGCAGGAGTCCAAGGAGCGGCTGGCCAAGGCCGAGGTGCGCGCGCTGCGGGCGCAGATCTCGCCGCATTTCATCTACAACGCGCTGAACACCATCGGGTCGCTGATCCGCACCGATCCGGAGCACGCGCGGGACCTGCTGCAGGAGTTCGCCGACTTCACTCGCTACTCGTTCCGCACCACCGGCCTCTACACGACGCTGGCCGACGAGATCCGCAACATCGACCGCTACCTCACGCTGGAGAGCGCCCGCTTCGGTCCCGACCGGCTGAACGTGCAGCTCAGGATCGCCCCGGAGGTGCTGCCGGTGGTGGTGCCGTTCCTGGCGCTGCAACCACTCGTGGAAAACGCCGTCCGGCACGGGCTGGCGAACAAGCCCGGCGGCGGCACCGTGTCGGTGATCGCCAAGGACAACGGCACCGAGGCGTTGATCAGCGTGGACGACGACGGCATCGGGATGGATCCGGAGTTGCTCGACGCGGAACTGACCAACGCGCACCTGACCGGCGCGCACGTCGGGCTCGGCAACATCAACAACCGGATGCGGGCCACCTTCGGCAACGACTACGGCCTGGTCGTGGAGACCGAGAAGGGCGCGGGCATGAAGGTCATCATGCGGGTGCCGAAGTTCGCGCCGGGCGTGCGACCGGTTCCGCCGCAGTCGATCGACGAGTCGAACGTCGGGTTGGCGGCCGGGCCTCACTTGAGCCGGTAACGTCGAGGTATGGACGAAAAGGCGCCGCAGAAGTTCACCGACATGTTGACCGGGAAGTTGTCCTCGAAGCTGCCGGGCAAGCTCGCCGAGCGCGCCGAGCGTGGACCGGTTGTCGCGGTGGTGAAGCTGCACGGCGTCATCACGCCGACGCCGTCGCCGATGAGCCGGCCGACGATTTCGCTGCAGACCGTGGAATCCGCGCTGACCCGCGCGTTCGGGCATGACCGGCTCAGCGCCGTGGTGCTGTCGATCAACTCGCCGGGCGGGGCGGCGACCCAGTCGGCGCTGGTGGCCGACCGGATCCGGGGCTTGGCCGAGGAGAAGAAGGTGCCGGTGCTGGCGTTCTGCGAGGACGTCGCGGCTTCCGGCGGCTACTGGTTGGCCTGCGCGGCCGACGAGGTCTACGCGCATCCGACGTCGATGGTCGGCTCCGTCGGCGTGGTCAGCGCGAGCTTCGGGCTGACCGGGTTGTTGGAGAAGCTCGGCGTGGAGCGCCGGGTGCACGCCGCCGGTACGCACAAGGTCCGGCTCGATCCGTTCCGCCCGGAGAAGGATGAGGACGTGCAGTGGCTGCGCGGCCTGCAGGACGAGCTGCACGAGCAGTTCCGGGACTGGGTGCGCAAGCGCCGTGGTGGCAAGCTGAGCGATTCGGGCGAGGACCTGTTCTCCGGCGAGGTGTGGACCGGGGCGAAGGCGGCGGAGCTTGGGCTGGTCGACGGTTTGGGCACGCTGCGGGACATCGTCAAGGAGAGGTTCCCGGACGCGCACCTGCTGACAGTGGAGCCGCGCAAGCCGCTGCTGGCCCGCCTGGGCATGGCGTCGTCGGTCCGGTTCGGCCGCGGTGGTGCGGACACCGTGCTGTCCGCTGTTGAGGCCCTGGAACACCGCGCCATGTGGAACCGCTTCGGTCTCTGACCGCCGCAGGGCGATTTTCCGCGGTTTCAATTGAAACCGCGGAAGACCCGTGGTGCGCGGCTGGATCCGGTAGCGAACGTAGGGTAATCGTCATGATCACAATGCGTTAAAATGGCCACTGAAAGACATCACTCATTCGGCCGCAACTGATCGTCTGTTCGGGCGAAAACCGGTGTCGCTGAGCCAAAATCCAGGGCGCATACCCCCTGGGTTCCTTCGCGCTCCGTGAACAACTAGTTTGGTTGGCAGGCGTGACTGACCTCACTTGTCGGTTTGGGGCGGTGCAAGTCCGCGCCAGTGTGTGAGCCGACACTCGATCATGGACAGTGCGCCGTGGGCGCGGCAGGATATGGCGTTGCAGTGAGTACACGAGTGAATTCAACGGGTCTTGTCGTTCTGGCCGTCGACGACGAGATGGCCGGGCTGGACGAGATGAAATACCTGCTCGGCAATAACCCGCGGGTCGGGCGGGTGCTGACGGCGTTCGACGCGGCCGAGGCGTTGCGCCTGCTGCGCAGTGACGATCCCGAGCTGATCGGCAACCGCGACCAGGAAGAGTCCATTGTGGATGCCGTTTTCGCGGATGTGTCGATGCCCGGACTCAGCGGGATGGAGTTGGCCCGGGTGCTCACCGCGTTTCGCAATCCACCGGCCCTGGTGTTCATCACCGGGCACGAGGAGAACGCGCTGGAAGCCTTCGAGGTCGGCGCGCTGGACTACATCATGAAGCCCGCCAACTCCGAACGCGTCGATCGCGCGCTGCGCACCATCGAGAAGAACAAGGCCCAGGCGGCCAAGGGACCTCGCGCGCTGGAGGCCCCGGCGGCCGACGACGACGAGGTCATCCCCGTCGAACTCGCCGGCACCACCAGGATGATTCCGCGCAAGGACGTGCGCTGGGTGGAGGCACAGGGCGACTACGCGAGGCTGCACACGGCCGACGATTCGCACCTGGTGCGGATTCCGCTGGCCCAGCTGGAAGAGCGCTGGGCCGAGGCCGGTTTCTTGCGGATCCACCGGTCTTTCCTGGTGTCGCTGCCGCTGGTCACCGAGCTGCGCATGTCGTCGTCCGGCTACTCGGTGGTGCTCGGCGGCGGGCCGCCCAAGGAACTGCCGGTCAGCCGACGGCACACCCGCGAGCTGAAGGACCGGCTGGTCCGGGCGCCGCGGCAGAGCTGGGGGCAGCAGTGAACCGCGGTTCGCCGGGATGAGCCCGGACCACGGCTTCGACATCCGCGCGCGGTCGGGAGATGGCACACCCCGGCGGCGGCGCAAGCGCGTGGTGCTCGCCGACCGCCGCACCCGCCAGATCGCCCGCACCATCATGGAGTTGGAGGAGCAGACCAGCGTCGGTGAAGTGCTGGTCCGCCACCTGATGAAGGTGCAGCTGCGCAGCGCGCTGGTGCTGACCGGGGTCGTGGCGGTCGTGCTGCTGGGGCTGCCGGTGCTTTTCTGGGCCGTGCCTTGGACCGGCGCCGTGGAGGTGCTGGGCCTCCGGTTGCCGTGGGTGCTGCTTGGCGGGCTGGCCTACCCGTTCCTGGTGCTGATCGGATATCTGTGCACTCGGAGCGCGGAGCGGCACGAGCGGGATTTCATCCACATGGTGGAGCAGTGATGATCGACTACGAATGTCCACACACCTGGGGCGGCGCGGTGCGATGGTTTCGAGTTCTTGGTCCCTGTTAGGCATAGTGCTGATCGTCGCGGCGACCCTCGGCATCGGAATCTGGGGTTCCCGGTCGGCGCGCACCACTTCAGACCTCTCCGCCGCGCGGCAGCTGGTGCCCGAAGAGCGCAATGCCGTGGCGATCTCCGGTGAGTACCTGTCGGCCGCGTCGTTCCTGGGCGTCGCGGGCCTGGTGCTCAAGGACGGCGCCGACGCGCTGTGGTACCCGATCGGCTTCACCGCCGGATACCTGGCGTTGATGCTGTTCGTCGCCGCGCCGATGCGCCGCTCCGGCGCATACACGTTGCCGGATTTCGCCGAGGCGCGGCTGGATTCGCTGCACTTGCGGGCGCTATGCACCGTGCTGGTGGTGGTGATCGGCTGGCTCTACCTGGTGCCGCAGTTGCAGGCCGCCGGGCTGGCCCTGGCGGCGATCGTCGGAGTTCCTTACTGGGTGGGGGTTTGCGCCGTCGCGATGATCGTGCTGACCAGCGTGTTGACCGGCGCGTTGCGGGCCGTAACGCTGGTGCAGGGTTTCCAGTACTGGGCGAAGCTGTTCGCGATCACGTTGCCCGCGTTCGTGCTGTTCTTGGTGTTCCTGACCGAGCCGCAGCATCAGGCGCTCGATGAACCGCTACCGCCGGTCTTCCAGCGGGACACGACCGTGCACCTCGACACCGACGTGCGGCTGCAGGTGCGCGAGCCGGTGTGGCTGGCCGACGGCGCCGACACCCTCTACCTGCAGCCCGGCGAGTATTCGATGGCGGCGGGCACCGAGTTGCGGTTCCCGGCGGGCGCGGCGACTCCGGTCGTCTCGGGGGCAGACCCGAACAACGCCGATTGGTTGCGGCCGCAGAACGAGGGGTTTCGCGGCCTGTTCGAAACGTATTCGGTGTTCATCGCGACCTTCCTGGGCACGATGGGGCTGCCGCACGTGCTGGCTCGCTTTTACACCAACCCGAGCGGGACCGGCGCGCGCCGCACCACGCTCTACGTGCTCGTGATGCTCGGCGCCTTCTACCTTTTCCCGACGATCTTCGGGCTGCTGTCCCGGCTGTACGTGCCGCAGCTGCTGGTCACCGGCGAGGCCGATGCGGCGGTTTTGCTGCTACCGCAAGCGATGCTGGGTAATTGGGCGGGCGGGCTGCTCGCGGCGATCACCGCGGCGGGGGCGTTCTCGGCGTTCTTGTCGGCCTCGTCGGGCCTGGTGATGAGCCTGGCCTCGGTGCTGTCGTCGCGGGTCGCGTGGCGCGGCCTGAAGCTCGATTTCCGGCTGGTCGCCGCGCTGGCCTGCCTTGCTCCGACGTTGTTGGCGCTGCCTGAGGACAACCACGACATCGCGCGCAGCGTCGGGTTGGCGTTCGCGATGGCCGCTTCGACGTTCTGCCCGATGCTGGTGCTCGGGATCTGGTGGCGTGGGCTGACCGCGGCCGGGGCCGCCTGCGGCATGGTGGCCGGCGGGAGCCTGGTGCTGATCGCGGTGGCGCTGACTCAGTTCGCGGGGGATTCGGTCGGCTGGTGGACGACGCTGGCCAGGCAACCGGCGCTGGTCACGGTGCCGATCGCGTTCGCGGTCACCTATCTGGTCAGCCGGGCGACCCGGGCGCGGGTCCCGGACGGGGTCGGCCGGGTGATGTTGCGTCTGCACGCGCCGGACCGGCTCGGTTTCTTCGACGGTCGGCTCGGCGCGGGTGCCGCGGAGCAGGCGCCGACCAAGGGGCGCCATCACCGCTGACAGTGATCACGATCACGACTTTGCGCTCTTCGGGTGGATTTTCATCCGCATTTTGACTACTTTTAGTGTTCAAATTTTCGGCTCAATCGCGAACTAATACGTCGAAAGAGCGAAGAATTTTGGCTAGTTGCTCCGTTGGACTGGGTCAGCTTCACTCGATCGTTAGCTGGTGTACTCCCAACGGGTCTTCACAGCCGTGGTCGAACTACGTAGCGTTCCCGCGTCGAACTGATCAGCAGGCTCCCGCACCGGCGGCACCCGGGACGGAGCCTTTCTTCGTCGGGAGGGCCATCGTGAGCGCCACGGACCAACTCGGGTCCGGGTCCGGTATTGACGCCGAAACCTGGGCCGCTGCCCAAAGCAGCCCCGAATTCACCGTCCTGCGACGCAAGCTGCGCAACTTCGTCTTCCCGGTCTCGGCGTTATTCCTGGCCTGGTACCTCGTCTACGTGCTGCTCGCCGACTACGCGCACGGTTTCATGAGCATCAAACTGGTCGGCAACATCAACATCGGCCTCGTGTTAGGCCTGCTGCAGTTCGTGTCCACGTTCGCCATCACAACCTGGTACGTGCGGTACGCCAACCGGAACCTCGACCAGGTCGCCGAGGAGATCAGGTGCACCGTCGAGAAGGGTGCGACCGCGACGGGCGTGACCGAGAAGGCACCCGCCGCCGACGACCGCGCGGACGAGGTTGCCGAGAAGAGCCCGGTCGACAAGGACGCAGAAGTCAAGGACGACGCCGCCAAGGGCACGGGCGTCAAGGACGGTGCCGCCGAGACCGCTGAGCAGGACACGCAGGACGAGGTCGCGGGAGGCCAGAAGTGATCGCTGCACTGTCCCCACTGGCCCAGAGCGACACCTCCGACAACGCGATGCTGAACATCGGCATCTTCGCGCTGTTCGTCGTGGTCACCCTGATCATCGTCTTCCGGGCCAGCCGCAACACCAAGACCGCTTCCGACTACTACGCGGCCGGCCACGCGTTCACCGGCCCGCAGAACGGCGTCGCGATCGCCGGTGACTACCTGTCGGCGGCCTCGTTCCTCGGCATCGCGGGGGCCATCGCGGTCTACGGCTACGACGGTTTCCTGTACTCCATCGGCTTCTTGGTCGCCTGGCTGGTGGCGCTGCTGCTGGTCGCCGAGCTGTTGCGGAACACCGGCAGGTACACGATGGGCGACGTGCTGAGCTTCCGGATGAAGGAACGTCCGGTGCGCACCGCCGCGTCGCTGTCCACCCTGGCCGTGACGTTCTTCTACCTGCTCGCGCAGATGGCCGGCGCCGGTGGCCTGGTCGCACTGCTGCTGGGCATCACCAGCAAGGCCGGGCAGGCCGCGGTGATCGCCGTCGTCGGCGCGCTGATGATCCTGTACGTGCTGGTCGGTGGCATGCGCGGCACCACCTGGGTGCAGATCATCAAGGCGGCGCTGCTGATCGCCGGTGCCTTCGTGATGACGGTGTGGGTGCTCGGCCTCTACGGCTTCAACCTCTCCGGGCTGCTCGGCGCGGCCGCCGACGTCGGTGGCGAGAAGCTGCTCAATCCCGGCGCCCAGTACGGCAAGACCGGGACCAGCCAGCTGGACTTCGTTTCGCTCGGCATCGCGCTGGTGCTCGGTACCGCGGGTCTGCCGCACGTGTTGATGCGCTTCTACACCGTGCCCACCGCCAAGGAGGCCCGCCGCTCGGTGGTCTGGGCGATCTGGCTGATCGGCCTGTTCTACCTGTTCACGCTGGTGCTGGGCTACGGTGCCGGTTCGCTGGTCGGGTCCGAGGTGATCAAGAAGGCGCCGGGCGGGGTGAACTCGGCCGCGCCGCTGCTGGCGCTGGAACTCGGCGGCCCGCTGCTGCTCGGCTTCATCTCCGCGGTGGCGTTCGCGACGATCCTGGCGGTCGTCGCCGGGCTGACCATCACCGCGTCCGCCTCGTTCGCGCACGACATTTACGCCAACGTGCTCAAGAAAGGCTCGGTCGACGACAAGGCGCAGGAGGTCCGGGTCGCCCGGATCACCGCGGTGGTCATTGGTGTCGTGTCGATCCTGGGCGGCATCGCGGCCAACGGCCAGAACGTGGCGTTCCTGGTGGCGCTGGCCTTCGCGGTGGCCGCCTCGGCGAACCTGCCGACGCTGCTGTACTCGTTGTTCTGGAAGCGGTTCAACACCAACGGCGCGCTGTGGAGCATCTACGGCGGTCTGGCGGTCACCATCGTGCTGATCGTGTTCTCGCCCGCCGTTTCCGGTGGCGAGGAATCGATGTTCCCGTCGCTGGACTTCGCGCTGTTCCCGCTGAAAAACCCGGGCCTGGTGTCGATCCCGGTGTCCTTCCTGCTCGGCTACCTCGGGACCGTGCTGAGCAAGGAGCCGCTCAACGCCCAGAAGTACGCCGAGATGGAGGTCCGGTCGCTGACCGGTGCCGGTTCGGAGAAGGCGATCACGCACTGAATTGCTCCTTCCCGAAGGCGGGTGCCCCGTCCGGCCACCAGCCGGGCGGGGCACCTTGCTGTTCACGGCCTGCGATGCGCCGGATCCCCGACTCATGCGAGTCCGGCACGCGGTGTCGGGACCGTCCAGGCGAGAATGCGTGGCTGCGCCGCTTGGCAACCGGCTCTCACGCGGCGATCAGCTCGCACTCGGCGAACGTGAAGTGAATTTCCCACATGTCGCCGTCGGCAGGGCGGGCCGTGGTGCGGGCCAGCAGGTGTTGCACGCGCTGATCGGTCATCCGCACGAACCCCGCGAACCGCGGCAGCCCGCCGTCGTCGGGGACGGTCGCGAGATGCCCCCAGTCGCTGCCGTTAGGCCAGCGGAGAATGGCTCGACGAGACACGGCTTCCTTTCGGTCGGGTGGATTTTCCGCGAACGGAACTGGATCGAACAAGTGCATTCTGTCACGTGGTGGTCTCGAAACGTTGATCTCCCACCGAAAGCATGAGCAACCAACGGCCGATCTCGCGTAATCCCTGGTCGGCGTCTAGGTCGTTCGGGTCTCACGCCGACACCACGCGAGGCGTGGCAGCATCGGGGTGTGACTACCCCAGTCCCCGGTCATCAGGTGCCCGGCGTGCAGCCGGAGGAACTGCCCGCGCAGCTGCCCGAGGGCAGCGTGTTGCTCGACGTGCGCGAGGCTAACGAGTGGCAGGCCGGGCACGCGCCCGAGGCCGTGCACATCCCGATGAGCGAGCTCGTGCAGCGGCTCGACGAGATCCCGGAGGCCGATCAGGTCTACGTCGTCTGCCGGTCCGGTGGTCGGTCGGCGAAGGTCACCGCGTACCTCAACGCCAACGGCTGGGATGCGGTCAACGTCGAACGCGGCATGAACGGCTGGTCGTCCATCGGCCGACCGCTGGTCTCCGAAGACGCCGACGGCGAGCCGTACGTGCTGTGACCGCCCGACCTCCCGGCCCCGGGTCGCCCATGGAGTGGATCGCCACTCCACCGGGCGGCCCGCGACGGATCCGCCCGCCGCGCCGACCGCGCCGCTACACCGGCCCGCCGGCCTATCCGGCCGTGCCGCGCTGGGGGTTCCCGCTGCTTGCATGGCGGTGGCCGCTGGCGCTGCCGCTGCGGGCGCACGCGGATCCGATGGCGCGGGCGGAATCCACCGCGGGAACCGCGGTGGCGACGCTGTGGATCACTGCGGTGGTGGCGGCCCTGGCAACCTTCGCGGAGGGCTGGCGCTACGTCCTGCTGCTGATCAGCCGCAGTCACGCATTGCCGCGCACGCCGCTAGCCATCTCCGATGCCCTGGTCAGCACGACCGGCATGATCCTCTGGGTGCTGGGCGTGCTCTGTGGCGTCTTGGTCGTGGTGTGGGGGCTGCGGGCGCGCGCTGCGGCTGCTGCGCGCATCGGCGTGCGTAACGCCCGGCCGGACTGGCAGGTCGTCGTCGGCGTCCTGGTTCCTGGGCTGAACCTGTTCGTACCGGGCTCGGTGCTGGCCGAACTGGAGCATTCCGTGCTCGTCGCGGAGGGGGCGCGGAAGCGGGGGGTACGACCGTTCCCGACCCTGCGCGTCCGACTGTGGTGGGCGGTGTGGGGGGCGACCCTGCTGCTCGGGTGGCTCGTCTTCGGCTGGGGATTACGCGGCAGCGTCCAAGCCCTGGCCGACGGCGTCGTGCTGCACGCGCTCAACAATGCCCTGGTCACCGTCCTCGCGGTGCAGACGGTCATGGTGATCAAGTACCTGATGCGGCTGCTCGCCCCGCTGGATCCGACCGAGCTCAAACACCTCAGGGTCCGCGCCGTCCATGCCGCTCCGCCACCGCCGCGGGCCGCTCGACCGACCACCGCCCCCCGCTAACGGCGCCCAGGCCGGCCATCCGATGCCCTCGCCCGGACGACCATTCGCGCGGCCGGTCCTTCCCGGGGCTGTTGGATTTTGCCGCGTGCCGGACCACGAACGAGCTCGTGACCTGGTGAAACCGGGTGCCGATGGCTTCAGTGGCCGCGGCGGACGCGGGGCGGTGTTGACCGCTCACCAGCACGGCGTGGTTGCGGTGTGTCACAAACGCCGGAAGTGGATCGAGGTCGCCTCCATAATGGGCGCCGTGCGGCAACCGACCCCCGACGTTGTTGCGCACCGAGGCGCCTCGGCACACCACGCCGAGCACACCCGCGGTGCTTACGAACTGGCCCTCGAACAGGGCGCCGATGCCCTCGAATGCGATATCCGGGTCAGCCGGGACGGCCACCTGGTGTGCGTGCACGACCGGCGCATCGACCGGACTTCCAACGCTCGCGGCGTGGTCAGCGAGCTCACCGTCGCGGCGATGGCGGAGGTGGATTTCACCGGCTGGCGACACGAACTGCCAGGGTCCGCGGACGAGTTGGTTCGCGGCCCGGCGGGCGCGCGCGAGCGCGGCGTGCTGACGCTTGACGAACTGCTCGGCATGGTCCGGGACCACTCGCGGCCGGTTCGGCTATTCGTCGAGACCAAGCACCCGGTCCGCTACGGCGGGCTGGTGGAGCACAAACTGGTCGCGCTGCTGGCCCGGTACGGCATGGCGGGGCCCGCCGATCCGGAGAGCTCACCGGTGCTGATGATGTCTTTCTCCCAGTCGGCGGTGCGCCGGTTCCGCGAGGCAGCGCCCGGGGTGCCGACGGTCCAGCTGTTCAAGCGCTTCCGCGGTTCGTGGCGGACCGGGGTGCTGCCGCCGTGGGCGGACCTCGCCGGGCCGGACATCCGCTTGCTGCGCGAGGACCCGGGATTCGTTGAGCGCGCCGCGGCACTCGGGCGCGACACTTACTGCTGGACCGTCGACGAGGTCGCCGACGTCGAGCTGTGCCGCCGAGCCGGAGTGCGCTTCATGGCCACCAACGCACCCGCATCCACCCGCTTCCACCTGGCTCAATCGAGACCCGCGCAGTTCGGTAGCGTCACGACGAAGTGACCGAAAGCGAGGGGATCTGCAGTGTCGAAGCGAACCGCACCCAAGCCTCAGGCGGACATCGGGATCAAACCGCGCCAGCCCTGCCCGTGCGGTTCCGGGAAGCGCTACAAGGCCTGCCACGGTGCCGCCGGAGGTGCCGCCAACGTGATCGTGACCAGGCCCTTCGAGGGTTTGGCCGCGGAGTGCGAGCTGGTGGCGCTGCGCGAGTTCGTTCCGTCGGCGACGGCCAAGCTGCCGTTGCGCGACGGCGGCGAGGTCACGCTCGCGACCGTGCTGCCGATGGCCGCCGCCGCATTGCGGCGCAACGACGACAAGGCCTTCATCGGGCTCCAGGTGCAGACTCATTCCGGTGATATCAGCCGAGATCTGGCGCGTGCCGTGGATTGGGTGCGCTCCGCCGAGCTCGGTGAAACGCTGTCGGTGGTGGGCCCGGAGACGGCCGAGGTCGGCGCCGTCCCGCCCCGCTTGCAGGACCTCCTCGACCCGGTCGCGCCGCTGGATGTCGAGCTGCACAAGGACTTTTCCTGGTGGCTGCCCGAAGACGTGGAGCCGACCGGAGAGGTGGCGTTGTCCCTGGAGCGGGCCAACGCGGCGATCATGCCGACTGAACGGCTGACCGCCGAAGGTGTGGAATCCGCCTACTGGGTCGACGCCGGGGAGAAGGCCCACCTGCGGTGGGTGCGCCCGGAGCCGGAGGAACAGCTGCTCGCAGCGCTCGCGCGGCTGTCGGCCCGGGGCGAGCTCGCGCTCGGCGAGGACAGCAGGTACGCGGGGTCGTTCCGCGCGCACGGCCTGTTGGTGCCGGTGTGGGACCTCGACCGCGAGAAGCACGCGCGCGAGTGGGACGAACCCGCCGCGGAGCTCGGGCGTCGGCTGGCCGAGGCCCTCGGCTCGCTGGACACCGAGCCGCTGAACGCCGCGGAGCGGCGGGCCCGTGATGGCCTCCGCGGTCGCCAGATCACCATCCGCTGACAACACCACTTCCGATCCGTCGCGGCAGGCCTCGCCATCGTGTCCATAGTGGACATTAGGTGTCGGCGAACAGCCGCTTGGGAATGCCGCTCGGGAAACGGCTTCGGCGGGGTGCATTAGCGGTGCACCGGGCCGCACGACGCCGTTTCCCGAACCCGACGGGTTCATTGCGCCGAACGAGTGATCAATGTCCTAGTTAGGCAACCGATCAATGCGTAGCGGCGTGTACCTCCACGGCGATATTTGACGTTGAGGAGGTGGAGGGGTGACCGCGCACCTGCCCGCAGTGCCGACCGCCGCCGAGGCGTCCGGCGTCTACCACGGGCGGGCGCGTCGGGGGGACATGGCGGCGACAGAAGATGACTTCGCGGAGTTCGTCCGGGTAGCGCTACCCGGGCTGATCCGCTACGGCCATGCCCTGACCGGCAATCCACACGACGCTGCGGACCTGGTGCAGACCGTGCTGGAGAAGGTCGGCGCGCGCTGGGCGAAGATCAGCCGGAACTGCGATGACCCCAGCGCCTACGTGCGCAAGGCGATGGCGAACACGCACGTGAGCCGTTGGCGGCGGGCGCGCCGGGAAACGCTGCTCGCCGACTTCCCGGACGTCCCCGCCGCCGTCCAGAAGGATCGCCTGGAACACGAGCCGGTGTGGGTCGCGCTGAAATCGCTCCCGCCAAGGCAACGCGCGGTGGTCGTGCTGCGTTACTACGAGGGACTTTCCGAACTCGAGATCGCCGACACCCTGGGGGTCAGCTGCGGAACGGTGAAGAGCCAGGCCAGCAAGGCGTTGGCGACGTTGCGCAAGCGACTCGGGCCCCTAGCGGAGGGAGGTGACGTGTGATGGACCTGGAGGACGAGCTACAGCGGATCCTCCGAGACGACCGCCTGGACATCCCGGTGCGCACCGGGGCGGAGTGGGCGCTGGTCGCCAGCGCGCGTCGCCGCCGGCAGCGCATCGGCATGCTCGCGGCGACCGGCGGAGCACTCGCAGCGTCCTTGCTGGTGGGTGGCGGGGTGGTGCTGGTCAGCCACGAGTCGGATCCGCCGGTGCAACCCGCCGTGCCACCCGTGGTGCAACAGGTTCCGAACCCGGCCTCGACTTCGCCGCCGCAACCCACGCAGAACCCTCCGGCTCCCCCGCCGGGGCAGCAGCCGCCGGGTCAGGCGCCGGTGCAGCCGAACACGACGGACCTGCCGACCCGCACGAGCCCCCCGCCGTCGATCCTGCTGAGAACGAGCACGTCCAAGCCGGCCCCAACGACCTCGGCGCCGCAGACGTCCGAGCCGGACCCGACCTCGTCCCAGACCCCGGCGGCCACCGAACCCAACGCCCCCGGCCCGTGATCAGGTATCAGGCAGCCGCACTTCACGCACCGCTCGCTTTCTTTGAAAGCCGTGAAAGTGACCGTGAAACGAAGCCTTATCCGGCACGATGCACCATGTGATCGAATGCCTATGTGATCGGCGGAATGCAGCGGGCTAGGGGGCATGGTTTGGCCGACGAACAGGTGGATGGCTTTGCGCCGGGAACGATCGTGGAAGTCCGTGACGAGGCGTGGATCGTCCGGTCGGCGGAACGATTGAAGAATAGCGCGTGGGCGGTGTCCTGCACCGGAGTGTCGGAGCTGGTGCGAGACACCGATGCGACGTTTCTGACCGACTTGGATCAGCTCCGCCCACTGGTGCCGGAGAAAGCCGAGGTGGTGCCGGATGACTCGCCGCAATTTCGGCGCACGCGACTGTGGCTGGAAGCGGTGCTGCGGAAGACGGCGGTACCGTTGCACGACGAGCGTTTGATCGTTTCCCACCGGATGTTGCTGGATGAGCTCGGATACCAGCGCCGTGCCGTGGCCCAGGCGTTGTCCCGGACGAATCTGCGGACCCGGATCCTGATAGCGGACGCCGTCGGGCTCGGAAAAACGCTTGAAATCGGCATGTTGCTGGCCGAGCTCGCGCGGCGAGGCCGCGCGGAACGGATCCTGGTCGTGACGCCACGCCACGTCCTGGAGCAGATGCAGCACGAGCTGTGGACCAGGTTCGCGATTCCACTGGTGCGGCTGGATTCGGATGGAATCAAACGCGTCCGGCAGGAATTGCCGGCCAGCCGCAATCCGTTCACCTACTACCGCAAGGTGATCGTCTCGGTCGACACGCTGAAATCCGGGCAGTACCGGGCGCATCTGGAGAAGCACCACTGGGATGCGGTGGTGATCGACGAATCGCATAACCTGACCAACACCGGCACCCTGAATAATGAGCTGGCGCGGGTGCTGGCACCGCGGACCGATGCACTTGTGCTCGCCTCGGCCACGCCGCACAACGGCAAACCGGAATCGTTCGCCGAGCTGGTGAGCTTGCTGGATGCCACCGCGATCAGCGATCGAAGCGATTATCAGGTCGAAGACATCGCGCACCTGTTCGTACGGCGGCATCGGCACTCCGCCGATGTGGCTGACGAAGTCGGCAAGGACTGGGCGGAGCGTCCGGAGCCGAAGGTGCTGGCCATTCCGGCCAACTCCGCGGAGGAAAAGATCATTAACGAGCTGACGGACAGCTGGCTGTATCCCGAGCCGGGGCGTTCTCCGCTGGAGGGGACCAACAACACGTTGTTCCCCTGGACGTTGGCGAAAGCCGCGCTTTCTTCGACCGCAGCGTTGCGTGAGACTATCGCGAATCGCAGGCAAAGCAAGAAACGAACCGAAGCCGAACTGTCCTCTTTGGACACCTTGGGCAAGCTCGCGGCGGAGGCGCAGGCGACGGGCGAGTCGAAATTGACCGAGTTGGTCGGCTACCTCGGCAAGATCGGTGTCGGCTCGAAGTCGGAAACCAGGGTCGTGCTGTTCAGCGAGCGGTTGGCGACGCTGCGCTGGCTGTTGCAGGAACTGCCGAATGCCTTGCGCATGCCGGTCGAGGCCTTTGCCATGTTGCACGGCGGTTTGCCGGACGACAAGCAGCAAGCGGTTGTGGAGCAGTTCAAGCTCGCGGACTCTCCGGTGCGGGTCCTGGTCGCGGGCGATGTCGCGAGTGAGGGCGTCAACCTGCACGCCCACTGCCACAACCTCGTACACGTGGACATTCCGTGGAGCCTGATCCGCATCGAGCAGCGCAACGGCCGGATCGACCGGTACGGCCAGAAGTACCCGCCACAGATCACCGCGCTCGCCCTGACTTCGACCAATGATCGCTTTACCGGTGATGTGCGGGTGTTGACCAAGCTCCTAGACAAAGAGCATGCCGCGCACCAGGCGTTGGGCGATGCCGCCACCTTGCTGAACCTGCACAGCGTCACCAAGGAAGAGCAGGCGGTCGCGGAGGCTCTGGCGAAGGGGCGTGACATCGAGGAGGTGGTGCCGGACCTCTCCGACGACGTCGATGAATGGGATTTCTTCCACCAGCTGATGGCGCAGGGAGATCAGCGAGCCCCGGACGATGTAGAGGTCGACGACGGGCACAACCTGTTCCGCACCGATCTCGACTTTCTCCGGGAAGCTCTCCGGGAGGTGTATCCCAACCCGGCCGAGCCGGTCGGCAGGGGCGGCGTGGCTTGGGAGGAGAGCGATGACGGCAGCTGGGTTCGGCTGACCCCACCACCGGACCTGAAGCGACGTTTCCGGGCATTGCCGCAGTCTTACCGGACCGAACGCAAGGTTACTGAGCGCCTGGTGTTGGCGACTGACAAGCCGAGCGCCGAGGATTCGCTGAAGCGGGCGAGGGATCACAAGGAGTCCGGCACGCTGTGGCCGGAAGCGCATTTCCTCGGCCCGCTGCATCCGGTGCTTGATTGGGCATGCGACCGGGCTCTCGCCCGATTCGAGCGCAACCAGGTGCCGCTGGTCGTCGGGGATGTCGAGCTGCCGACAGTTCTCGTGCAGGGCACTTTGACCAATGCCCGCGGCCAGGTGGTGAGCTGCACGAACTGGGCGTTCGGGTTCGTCGATGACGACCCGCGATCCGGGCCTATCGGCAGTTCGGATGCGCTGGAGATCCTGGAAGATGCCGGCATTCGGGATGGCGGCATCAACGCAGGTTACGACCTCGATCCGAGCGACTGGCAGTGGTTGGTACCCAAGGGCGTCGCCGCGATGCGCGCCCACCTGCAACGGATTCTGGTGGAACAGGGCAGGCAACTCGCCGCTCCGGTGTGGGAGGCCGAAGCACGTCTGGAGCGGTGGGAGGCCGACAGCAGGCGGATCGCGGAAGGCCGAGACGCGGGGCCGCGAACGCGGATGTTGAAGCAGATCGATGCGGTCGTGCGGGGCGCGAAGACGTCGTTGGAGTCGCTGCGCGCCGTGGGCAAACCGGGGGTGCGCGTGCTTGCGGTCATCGCGCCCCGGCAGGACGTGCAGGAGGGCGTTCGGTGAGCGCGTTCGATTCGGTGGTGGTGACCGGGGATTTCGTCTCCGAGCATTACCTGTCGGAGCAGTTCCCGACGCGGGTCAAGGCGTTGCGCAAGTATTGGGCGGAACGTGAGGAAGCCAAGGTCGCAACGCCTCGCAGCGGGCTGACCGGGTTCGCCGGAACCGCGGCGAGGCTGTTGGCGTCGGCTCGGGAACGGCCCGACGAGAAAGTCTTGCGTGAGTTCTACCTCCAGGCCAGGCAGGCGCTGCTGCTGGATGCGGAGCCCGAGCAGATCAAGGTGGTCCGGCTCGGGGCGGCGGTCGAGGTCGACGGGATCGCGCACCGTACCGCGTCGGGCCTGCACCTGGCCATCCTGCAGGCGATGGATGCACGGACCGTGGAGGACATTCTCGACTGGAACCTGGAGACGGTCGAGGGCCTGGGGCGGTTGCTGGTCCCGGCGACTATCGACGGCAAGCCGGAGCCGGGCCTGAGCAAGGTGATTTCCGCGCTGTTCCTGGCGGAGGAGCCGCCGAGACTGGTGTTGGTGCAGGCCGGCGGCTGGTTGTTGCTGACCGACCGGGAGCGCTGGCCGGAGGGGCGGTGGCTGGCGGTTGACCTGGCCACGGCGGCCGAACGCAAGGACACCCGGTCGGCCGGTGAGCTGGAGACGATTGCCGCGCTGGTCGGTTCCGATGGCTTGCTTCCGCGCGAGGACGGGTCTTGCGGCCTGGACGCGGTGCTGGAGGATTCGGTCAAGCACGCCGTTGGGGTGTCGAAGGATCTGCGCGAGGGCGTGCGCGAGTCGGTCGAGCTGGTGGCCAACGAGATCGTGGTGCGTCGCCGCCGCGCCGGGCTGCCGGTCGACGGCCTAAGCGATCTGCCGCTGATGCTGCAGAAGCAGGCGTTGCGGTTCCTGTACCGGATCTTGTTCCTGCTGTATGCCGAGGCACGGCCGGAGTTGGAGATCGTGCCGGCGAAGGCACCGGAGTACGCCGAGGGCTACGGCCTGGACCGGCTGCGCGATCTGGCCCTGGTCGAGCTGACCGAGCGGCGTTCGCTGGACGGCACCCACCTCTACGAGTCGCTGCACAAGCTGTTCCAGCTGGTCGACCAGGGGCACGAGGCCGAGGACGACGGGTTGCCGTTCGAGGCGCTGCGGGCGGACCTGTTCGCCGAAGGCGCCATTTCGCTGATCGACGCTCCCTCCAATGTGGACGACAACTGGGATTCCGAGCGCAGTGAGCTACGGGTCAGCGGTGTTGGCCTGGGCAACCAATGCCTGCAAACGGTGCTGCGGAAGTTGCTTTTGTCCAAGCCGACGAAGGGCCGGGACGCCGGGTTCGTTTCGTACGCGCAGCTGGGCATCAACCAGCTTGGTGCGGTGTACGAGGGCCTGATGTCCTACACCGGTTTCCTGGCGGAGGAGGACCTCTACGAGGTAGCCAAGGGCGGCGACCCGAGCAAGGGCACCTGGGTGGTGAACGCCAAGCAAGCGCAGGAACTCCCGGGTGAGGTGTTCGTCAGGGACGAAGATCCGGAGACCGGAGAGCCGCGTCGGCGGCTGCACCGGAAGGGAACGTTCGTCTACCGGTTGTCCGGGCGAGAGCGGCAGCGCAGCGCCTCGTACTACACGCCGGAGGTGCTGACGCGCTGCGTGGTGAAACATTCGCTCGCCGAGCTGCTGGATCAGGACGGCCAGCGCACTCCGGCCCAGCGAATCCTGGAATACACGGTGTGCGAGCCCGCGCTGGGCTCGGGAGCGTTCCTGATCGAGGCGGTGAATCAGCTCGCCGAGGAGTACCTCAAGCGCCGTCAAGAAGAGCTCGACAAGGTGATCGAGCCGGAGCGGTATGCGCTGGAACTGCAGCGAGTCAAGGCGTATTTGAGCCTGCACCAGTGCTATGGCGTGGACCTCAACGGCACCGCAGTCGAGCTGGCGGAGGTGTCGTTGTGGCTTAACGCCATGCACGCCGGGTTGAAGGCGCCGTGGTTCGGTCTGCACTTGCGGCGGGGCAACTCGCTGATCGGCGGTCGGCGCGCGGTGTACGACGTGCCGCCGAAGAAGTCGTTCAAGTGGCTCGACGTGGTGCCGACAGACCTGCCGATCAACGGTGACGTGCCGCTGGGTGCGCTCGGCAACGGCAAGGTGCACCACTTCCTGCTCCCGGCCAAGGGCTGGGGCGCGGTCGCCGACACCAAGGAAGCCAAGGAGTTGGTGCCAGATCAGACGGCGACGCTCAAGAACTGGCGCAGCGCGGTCCGCAAGGCGCCGAACGCGAAGCAGCGCATGAGATTACACGCGTTAGCCCGCCGGGTGGAGGCGCTGTGGTCGCTGGCCGCACAACGGCTGGAGATCGCCGAGAAGAAGATCAGCCGCCAGGCGGATGTGTGGGAAGCACCGGAGCTCGCGCGGCGGTCGAACGGAGTGACCCGCGAGCAGGTCGAAGAGTTCCTGGCGGACGAGAACAACTCCTACCGCCGATTACGCCGCGCAATGGACGCTTGGTGCGCCTTGTGGTTCTGGCCGACGACAGCCGACTGCGAACCCCCGGACTGGGAAGACTGGCTTGACGGCCTGGAAGCATTGCTGGGCCAAGCGGGCCGCGTCACTGTCGCCGAAAAGCACGGTCAGCAAACCTTCTTCGACGGGGCCGACTGGGCGGGCCTCGACGAGGCGGAAGCCGAGCAGCGCGACTGGCACAACATGCGCGACGTCCACGAAGCCCTCGCCTGGCAGCCCTGGCTGAGAGAATGCGAACGGATCGCGGACAAGGAAGGCTTCTTCCACTGGGAACTAGACTTCGCCCCGGTGTTTGCGGCTGGCGGCTTCGATCTCCAGGTGGGGAACCCGCCCTGGGTGCGGCCCGACTGGGAAGACGACACGATTCTGGCGGAAAAGGATCCCTGGTTCACATTCAACGAGAAAGCCGATGTGACGATTAAAGACGATCGCCGAGGTGATTTGTTGGATTCGAGCCATGCTGGCGATTATCTAGTTGAACGTTCTTCGAATGCCGGCATTCTAGAGCACCTTGGAAGTGGTGTTGACCGTTCGGTTTTGATGGGGCTGCGTCCAGATCTGTATCGGTGTTTCATGGAAAGAGCGTGGAGGTCGATGCGCTCTTCGGGTATTGTTGGCCTCATTCATCCCGAAAGTCATTTCACCGAGGCTCGAGCTGGCGAATTTAGGCGGGTTGTCTATCGCCGATTGCGGCGGCATTGGCAATTTCGAAACGAGAGGCGCCTTTTTGAGATTCTTAACACGCGCGAATTTGGTGTCCATGTATATGGCGCGGAGCGTCCGGTTGCGTTTAAGAGTATGTTTTCGCTCTATTATCCCGACACGATCGATAGGTCGCTAGAACACGATGGGTCCGGTCCGGAGCCTGGAATTAAAGACGAAGATGATGAATGGGATGTGCGTCCGCATCGAGGTCGAATAGTGGAGGTGGACCGGACTGTTCTCGCCGGTTGGTCTGCGTTGATCGACGAGCCGGGGACGCCTGCAGATGAAGCTCGGATGGTGCGGCCGGTTAACACGGAGAGCCAAGCTGTGCTGTTGAAACTGGCTGCTGCTTCTCGTTTCGGTAGCACGAAGTTTTATTGGACGCCTGGATGGAATGAGACAACGCAGCGGAAGGACGGTTACTTTGTTCGGCGGTCCGATGTTGTGGAGCGACCTGAAGATGTCATTCTCCAAGGGCCGCATTTTTCCGTTGCTAATCCGTTGGCGAGGCAGCCGCGACCATCGATGCGGAATGCTAAAGATTACGAGGAATGGGATCTGGAAGCGGCCGGGGAGTGGGCGTTGCCGCGCACGAGCTACCAGCGCGCGAAGCCACTGAATGAGTACCTGGTGGGCTATCCGCATTGGGATGGGAAGCCGTCGAATGAATCCTGGCGTATTGTATGGCGGCGTATGGCGGACTCGTCTACAGTAAGGACTCTTCACGCTGCGTTGGTTCCGCCTGGGCCTACGCATGTGAACACAGTGTTGGCGATGACGGCGGGAAAGATAGATCTCGCATGCGCGGCCGCTTTTTGGGCGTCCCTAGCGGGGGATTTTTTAATTAAAGTTTCCGGGGCGACGGAGCTCAAGAATTCAATTATACGCAGGCTCCCGCACGTGCGGAACCACCCGCTTGAGCCAGAGCTGATCCTGCGTGCCCTCCGGCTGAACTGCCTTACTCGGTACTACGAGCCGTTTTGGCAGGAGTTGTTCGACGACCGGTGGCGGGAGGACTTCTGGACGCACGATCGGGACGATCGGCCGACACTGGGGGATGTGCGGCGGGAGTGGGAGATGGGTACGCCGTTGCGGGTGGATTTTGACCGGCGGCAGGCGTTGGTTGAGATCGATGCTTTGGCGGCGATCATGTTGGACATCACAGCCGAGGAGTTGTGCACGATCTACCGGACTCAGTTCGGGGTGCTGCGCAAGTACGAGCGGGAGATGCGGTTCGATGCCAACGGCCGCCAGGTGCCCAAGGACGTCGTCAAGGAATACGCCAAGCACGGCGCCAAAGCCGACCTCGGCCGCTACGTCCTCCCCTTCACCGGCGTCGACCGCGAGAAAGACATGACCCGCGCCCACGAGGCCTTCACCGAACGCCTCCGCACCCGGACGTGACAAGGTGGTTGTGCGTGGTTGTGGTCGTTATGGCAACCACAACCATGCACGACCCCTCAGCGCTGCTTCAGGCTCGCGGTAAACGACGTCCACTGCGTGGGCGTGAACACGAGGGTGCCGCCGTCGCGGTCCTTCGTGTCCCGGATGCCGACCGCTCCCGTCGTTACCGCGACCTCAACGCAGTGGGTGTTGCTGGCGCTACGACGGGACTTTCGCCAGCTCGCTTTACTCAAGTGCGTCGAGGCATGGAAAGTGCTCATGTTCCAACTGTAGTTATCGCGGCAGCTCTGTCGAGACCTTCTTGATGAGTGTGCGGGACTCTTCGCGGTTGAGCGCTGCTTGGGTAGCGGCGGTGTGGGCGATGGCGTACTCCCGGACCATGATGGGATCGATGATCAGGTGGGTTGACGTCACGGTCTCTTGCCAGAGCACGGTGGGGAGCCTGCCGTTCGGGAAAGTCATGAGGTAGAAGGCGGAACCGCCCATCGCCTCGTGTCCGCTGGCCGAGAACGGAACGATGCGCACGTCCAGGGTGTCGGGATGCTTGTCGATGAGAGCGAGGATGTGCTCAAGTTGAGCCTTGAGTACATCCGGCCCGCCGATTTCTTGGCGCAGCACGGCTTCCGACATAACGACGTTGAATCGGAGTGGGTCTTCGCCGGTAAGCCTCAGCTGTCTGGTCATCCGGCAGGAGACCCTGCGATCAACTTCGGCCAACCGGAGATTTCCGGTGCTTGCCTCGCTGATCGCTTGGGCGTAGTCCTCGGTCTGTAGGAGGCCATTGATGACGCCGCTGTCGTAGGCGTGCACTGCTTCCGCACCGTGCTCGAAGCCAAAGAAGCGCAGCAGGTCATTGCTGAAGATGCCGGAGTACTTGGCCCACCAGCCACGCTGGACCGCTTGCTCCCGCAGCGCGCGAAGTTCCTGAGCCTCAGCATCCTCGATGCCGTATTCCGCCATGAGCGTGTCCAGCTTCTCCAAGGCGAGTGTCTTCTTGCCGTGTTCTGCCTCGGACAGGTATGCCGAGGTCACGCCGATGAGTTTGGATGCCGCGCCGCTGGCCAGCCCGGCTTCCTCGCGTATTTCCCGAAGACGGCGTCCCAGCGCCCAGTTGGCAACTGTCGGGGAGTTTGGCGGCATGTTCGGACTCCTTCTGATCACACCTTTGGGTTTACAGGCTGGCTATATAGCTGCGAAAGTCGCTAGCGTGATGTCTGTCGGTAACGGTAGCAATACAGTCCGTTGCCGTCTGTGGTGGCTCCGGTGCTTCTTCCCTCCCCGACTCGCCGGAGCCACCGCTTTCCTTTCGGCAACAAGGAGAAGTGATGATGTACGACATCTTCCGGTCAACAAGCGTGGTCGCGTACTGGCGCCCGGTTGACGGTGTGCGGCATGGGTTGTCGCCGGTTGAACCGCCGTATCCCGGGCAGGAGCGGGAGACCCTGTGCGGCACGGCGGTGGCCATCGTCAAAACGTCTGCGGTGGACTGGTTCGCACCGACCTGCATGGCCTGTTGGGACGAGGCCCGAGCCCGCCGCGACGCAGCAGCACGAGAGGCAGCAGCACGAAAGGCAGCAGCACGAGAGGCCGCTGCGGGGAAGGCGGGTGCGCAGTGATGACACCGGTTCTCGCCGTGGTTCAGACGCCGGGCAACGTGCTGGCTTTCCTTGGCGCTGTTGCGGTCGTATTCGCGATCACCGCACTACTGCCGTTGCGCGGAGGGCATGGCCAGCATGCCAACGCCGGTCCGGGAGCGGTGCTGGTGTGGCAGCTCGTCGACGGGAATGCCGCCGAAACCCGGCATCCCGAGCCACCCGCTCGCCAACCGCCTGAACCCATCGACTGGCCGACAGAGGAATACGTCGGCCGTCACCGGCTAGCTTCGAGCCAAGACCGCCAGGCGTTCGAGTTCTTCGACGGTGCCACGCCAGCTTTCGAGCTCGGATTCGGTAGGGACCGCAGCTCGCCGGGCATGTAGGTAGTCGCTGGTGGCCGTGTAGATGTGCCGGGCACGGCGGACCGTGACAAGCGCTGCGGGCTGCTCGTCCGGTGGCGCGGCCGTCGCGAGCGCCCACAGGCGCGTCTGGATGTGGCCGGTGCCGGGATTCGTCCGGCCCGGCACATCCCTAGCCGCGGCTTCGATTCGGATGCGCAGCAGCAAGACCAGGGCGTGCTTGGTCAGGATCGGATTCAGCGAACTGGACGACAGCTCCGCCCACATGGTCGCCAACGCTCCATCGCTCATCCGAGCACCGCCTCGACAAGATCGGCGCAGAACTGTTCGGTGTACTTGACCTTGTGTCGCACTTCGTTGGTTGAAAGCTCGTGCAGGTCTTCGACATTTCCGTGCCCGGCAGCATTGAAATGCGCCAGTTCGCCGCCGTCCAGCAGGCTCTGGATCACCTTGCTGCCGGGATGGTCCCGGCCGATCAACTCCTGCAAGCTTCGCAGCGTGGTCCGGGTGGGGCCGGAGCGACGAATCCTTTCGAGAACCGGGTGGGGGCCGGGGTGCCGTCGAGCCCACTCACGTGCCACCTCGACGGCCACTGCGTCCAGTGCCTGACGGCAGAAGCCAAGCGACAACGTCGCCACCGTCAGCTCCGTGAGAACCTGCCCAGACGTGAGATCCCGGGCTTGGTCGAGCAACGCCTGCCACGGGTGGGTCACGTCGTTGAGCACATGTTGATCGTTGCCGTCCCGGGCGAGCGCCATCTTCGTCGCGGTCGGAATCGTGTCCGCCAGCTCACTGATCAACCGCTCGCTGTGGGTGAAGACCACGACCTGCCGATCCTGCTCGGCCAGCCTCGTCAAATGACGGCACAACACCTGGATCCTGGTCTCGTCCAGCGCGTGCACCGGGTCGTCCAAGACGAGAAAGCGAAACGGGCCGGCGGCGTTGCTGCCCAAAAGCACCGACAGCATCAACGCGTTGAACTGCCCGGCCGACAGCGCCCCGGCCGAGAGCACCCGATGACCGAACCGAAGCGACAACTCCGCCCGTTCCGGATCGCCCAGCGCGCCCGTGATCGACACCTGCAAACCGGTGAAACCGGTGCCGTCCAGGAAATCCCGCAGAACCGCCTCGATTTCCGCCTCCAATGAGCGCACCCGGTCATCCCGAACCTGCTCGTAGACATCGGTCAGCCTGGCCAATGCCGCCCGCCAGGATCCGGCGCTGTTCGCGACATCGCCCTGGTCGGAGCGGAAGTCCGCCAACTGCCGGCAGATGCGAGCCCGGCTCCGGTGCCAGTAGTGCGGCACGTCCGCAGCACTGATCAGCACATCGAGCACCCGCCGCACACGGCCCTCGAAGGAACCACTGGCAAGCAGCTTGAGCAGCAGCGGCCACGCCTCGTCTTGCTCGCCGCGCAATTCGTGCCGTCCCCGCAACGGGCGCACGAGATGCGCGAGTTCGGTTGCCTCTGCGCCGATTTCCGGAAGCTGCTGCGCCGCCTCCAAGGCCAGCCGCACTTCTCCGCCGAGAAGCCGGGCGAGCTCGGTCATCCGGTGGCTGACCAGGGCGAATTCCTCGTCGACCGCCTGCAGGTCCCGTGCCTTTCGGTGGGAGCCACCGGACCAACCGGCCGCCGTGGCGCATACCGGGCAACAGTCCTGCCCGCCTTCGGTGGTGGCCAGCAGCTGACGGATCCCGGCGATCGTTTCACCTGGTGCTTCGCTGAGCGGACTGGCGTTTCGCACCCGGCGATAGCTGGCCACGGCATCGGTCGTGTCGGCGAACGCCTCGTTAAGCCTGGACCGGAGGTCGGGGCGCACTGGGGCGAGAACGTCGTTGGTGACCGCGTTACCGAAGACACGCGCGAACCAGCTTCCAGCGTCTGTCTCCAAGTCGGGTAGCGCTACCGGCTTGGGTGGCTCCACGAGCGGATGCTGCTCGGTCAGTTCGGCATCCAGCGCGGCGAGCTCGGCGGCGACGTTGCGACGCAGTTCGGCCCAACGCTCTGCGGCGTGCGATGCGATTTCCAACCGCTTGGAGATGTATTCGTGCAAGCTTGACCAGTTGGGCCCCAACGCAAGCGCTTCGGTGCAGAACCTGCTCAGCCGCGCCGCGTCGCGCAAATGGTAGTTCAGCTCGTCGTAGCTGATCACCGGCCGGTGCGCGGCAACCGTCTCGGCCCAGCGCGAACCGAGGACGTGCAGTTCGGATTCGGTTGTCCCCGGCATGCTCCAGCTGGCGGTGCATCGCTCCACCGGCGGCGTGTCCGTGTCCGATGCGGGCCGCAGTCGCCAGTTGAGCCACAACCGATGCGCGCGGTCGCCGAGCAGTTCTACGTCCACTGCGGCGCTCGTGACACCGTGATTCAGCGGTTCCTGCTTGCGGAGATCGTCATGCACGAATGACGGGCAGTGCTCGATACCGCCGTGCAACGCCACTCGAAGCGCATCGGACAGACTCGATTTCCCGGCCCCGTTCTCGGCATGCACCAGCACGACATTGCCCGGTCCCGGAACGTGCCAGACGAACGGCTTGACCACCCCGCGAAACCCGGTCACGCGAAGCGTGCTCAGCTGCCAGCGATCCAGCACCAGAGCGTCGTTGATCTCGCTGTCGCCCAGTTGCTGGCCGTTCCGGCATTGCTGGACGGCTACCCGCAGCAACTCGCCGACGCGGTCCATTCGACCAGCGGAAAACAGCCGCTCACCGATCTTGGTGAAACTCATGGCATGCCGCAAAACGGAACCTTCCCCCATTACTCTTGATCGCCAGTAAGGTACGGAGAGAGACCACAGCACACTAACGAGTTGCCAAGATCCGCTCGATCGAACGAGTGGCCGGGGACTGCACCGTATCCGGGGCGCTCAGGTCGCCCGCAACGCCTCTCACGGACAGCGGGGCTGCGCACATCCTCGGATCAGCGCTCGGTACCGGTCTGTCATCAAGCCCACATGGCTCGGATTATCGATGCGGACCCACTCGACGCACGTCGGCTGTGCTCCCTCGTTGTCAATGAACTCGCGCAGTGCTTGCTCCACGAGGTCGAGCGTCAGCACGTGTTCCGGCCGGACCCAGGTCGGCACGTAGGGGTCGAACACCACGCGTGGGTCGGCGGGCAGGCTCGGGTTGATCAGATGGTTCCAGTGATTCCACCGCAATGCGCCGTAGCCTGTGTTCCGGTTCGCCATCACCATCATCGTGGCGGTGATGCCTGCGTCGAACGGTGGCTCGTCGAACATGTCGTCGGTGATCGGATGCGGCGCGAAGTGAAAGGAAGCCACCTCTCCGCAGTCCATGTCGACCCACGGATTTCCCGGGGCCAGTTCATTCAACGCCCTGCTGATGAAGAGTTCGACATCCTCGGTCGTGTGCGCATGTTCGAAGCGGTTGGGCAGTTGCGCGGTCAAGATCATGGCTTCCGAACCCCCTTCAACGACCACTTTAGTCCGGTGACCGTCGAGATGATGGTCATCGAGTATCCCTGCGGCAGGATGCAGCGCACTGAGACCTCGCAGCCGTTTGGTTTAGGGCACACCTTGTCCTTGTTGATCAGGACGGTGACGTGCTCGATCCCGTTTTGGCACATCCATAGCGCCAGCTTCGGCTCGGCATGCGTCGCGGTATCGAATCCGCTGCCCGGTCGCCAGCCCGGAGGTTTTGGGAACTGACTGTTGTCGTCCAGCTCGCGTTGAACCTGATCGCGTTCGGCGTCATAGCCGCTTTCGCAGCGCGTCAGCTCTTTGCCGTCGGCGTCATAGGCGATGCCGGTGGTGACGTGCAGGTTGGTCGAGTCGATCTTCTTCCCTTCCTGCTCGACTCATTCGGGTGTGCCGACGGCGGGCCGAGTCGGAGGCAGCGGTGCGGCTGATTCAGACTTGGATGGTGGTGGTGCAGGACCAGGCGAATCGCCGGCGACAGATCGCCGGTAGCCGGTGATCAGGTCGTTGATCTGGTTGAGCGTCTGATGGGCACGGACGATTTCGTTCGCGGTGTGATCAGTGTTGGCTATGGCTTGCTGGGCTTCTTCGTCGCGGGATTCCAGGAGTTGACCGAGGCCATGAGGCCGTCCGGCTTCGTCGAGGCAGTCTCCGGCAGCGGCGAGGTGTTCTCGCCCTGCGATGATCTTGTCGCGTGCGAGGTCGAGGCTTGCTAGGACGTCTTTCATTGACATCAGGTTTTCCCTTTGATGTCAATGGTTTCGGTACAAGTGGGCGCTGACAGCCGGTCTAGCGGACGGCTCATCGCGGGGGCGGCCGTGTCCAGTCGCTGGCGGTGCCGGCATTGCTGGACGGCTACCCGCAGCAAGCCGTCGGTGTGGTCCACCCGACCAGCGGAAAACGGCCGGTCTTCGATCTTGGTGAAGCTCATGGCATGCCGCAAAACGGAACCTACCCCCGTTACTCTTGATCATCAGTAAAGTACGGAGAGAGACGACAGCGCACTAACGAGTTGTCAAGATTCGCTCGATCGTGCAAGGGGCCGATCGAAGGATGGGGGAGGTTTACACGGTGCTCGACGAATCCGGCAGGACAGCACGAGGAAAGCGCCCGCAACACCCCGAAGCTGCCTGAAACCGGGGCTCGCGCATGCTGCCCTCCTTCCTGGCCGAGGAACTCCAGGAGCGACTGATCTCCTACCTCGCCACCACCTTCGAACTCGCCGATGACGACGCCCGCAAGAGCCTGGAGCGATTCCTCAACAACCCGGAAACCAGCATCTTCTCCGGCCCGTTCCTGCGGTTGCGACTGCCGTTCCGGTTGGCGGGCGAGGGCTGGCAGGACCATCTCGACTTCGTCCCGGACGGCTTCCAGCCCTATCGGCACCAGGCGGCGGCGTTCGCGCGGCTGACCAGCAAAGACCATCAGCCCGAGCCGACGATCGTCACCACCGGCACCGGCTCGGGTAAGACGGAGTCGTTCCTGTTCCCGGTGCTCGATCACTGCCGTCGGCAGCGCGCGGCGGGCCAATCGGGAATCAAGGCGCTGATCCTCTACCCGATGAACGCGCTGGCCAACGACCAGGCCGCCCGCATCGCCCGCATGGCGGCGCAGCACCCCGAGCACTACGGCGAGATCACTGCTGGCCTGTTCACCGGCGACTCCGGTCAGCACCGCTTCATGGGGCCGGACCACATCATCGAAAACCGGGGCTCACTGCGGTCCAACCCGCCGGACATCCTGCTGACCAACTACAAGATGCTGGACCGGTTGCTGCTGCGCCAGGACGACATCGGACTGTGGGACGGTGCTGCGGAAAGCTTGCAGTACCTGGTGCTCGACGAGTTCCACACCTACGACGGGGCGCAGGGCACCGATGTGGCTCTGCTGCTGCGACGGCTCGGCATGGCGCTCGGCATCAGGCGAGACGGCCGGCCGCTCGGATCGGTGGCACCGGTAGCGACTTCGGCGACACTTGGCGACGGCTCGCGCGCCGCGGAACTGTTGAACTTCGCCGAGACCATCTTCGGCTGTTCATTTACCGAGTCGGCGCTTGTTCGCGAGAACCGGTTGACCGCCGCGGAATGGATCGGCACGGTTCCTGAATCGGAAACCGTGCCGACTGGTCGCATCCCGCTGCTCTCAGAGATCGACGAGCTGATCCCGGACAACCGGGAGGTCGGGTACGAACAACTGGTCCAAGCGGCGACCGCGGCGTTCTTCGAACTCGGCACGGAAGACGAACTTGATCCCATCGAGCTGAGCGCCGCACTCAAACACCACCCGCTGACCGCAGACGTGGTGGCGGTCGCCGCTGAAACGACGGCGTTGGACGATGCGACCCGCAGCTTGAGTGCGGTCGCACCGACCTGGGTGAGCGCACTCGACAGCGGCGAGGCCGACAGCGCACGGAAGGCCTTGTCAGCCTTCGTTGCGCTGCTCTCGCATGCCCGGACCGGGAACGGTGACCAGGCCTTGCTGCAGGTTGAAACGCAGCTGTGGGTCCGTGAGGTGACACACCTGATCCGCTTAGTCGATAACGTTGCGGCCTTTCGGTGGTACGACGACAACCCCGGTGCCGACATAGACCGGTTTCTGGCGGCGGTGTTCTGCCGGCACTGCGGCCGGGGCGGTTGGGGAGCAGCGCTTGCCGGCGCAGCCAGCAACCAGTTGGACGACCGGGTGAAGAAGGCGTGGAAGCTATCCCTGGCGAATAGCGACCGCTTCCGGGCGTTCTTGCACGCCGCAGGCGAGGCGGACGCAACGCCGGAGAAGGTCGCCTGGCTCGACCCGGTGACCTTGGAAGTGCTGTGGAAACGGCCGGACCACCACGAGGAATGCGTGCCGGTCCTCACCACCGACCCAACCGACCTGAAAGCGGCAGCGGACGGCAGATGCCCGTCGTGCCAGAAGACCGACGGCATCCGGTTTCTCGGTTCCCGAGTGTCGACCTTGGCGTCGGTTGCGCTGAGCCACCTGTTCGGGCACGCCGGCATTCCCGAGCAGGAGAAGAAAACGCTGCTCTTCACCGACAGCGTGCAGGATGCGGCACATCGCGCCGGATTCATCGAGGCTCGTGCCTACGCCTTCAACCTGAGGTCCGCGCTACACCGCGCGATCCGCAACGATGGGGTGCGGCTGGACCAAGTCGTCACGAATCTGATGAGCGATGCCGCCGGGCCCGGTAATCGGGCCGCCCGCTACGCGCTGCTGCCCCCCAGCACCACGGAGTTGCAGGGATTCAAGAGTTTCTGGACCGAGAAGCGAGTACGCAACACCGCCCGGGTCGAAGCTCGGATGGACTTCGCGGCACACTTGGAGTTCGGCCTCAATTCCCGAACCGGCCGCACGATGGAACTCACCGGCACGATTAGCGTTCTCGTCGACACCGACAACAAAAAGAGGTTCAAGACCCGGGTGAGTCAGGTGGTCGCGGAGCACCGACCGGCCGGCCTTGAACTGGAAACGGACTTCGCCGCGCAAGAGTTGGCGTGGGCGCGCGGCATCCTCGAACGGATCCGCACCCAGGGCGCCATCGGGCACAAGTTCCTGGAGCGCTACATCCATGCAGACGGCAATCGGTGGCAGATCTGGGGTGGCCGGGACCGGCGGACCGGTATGCCGGCATTCCACAAGGGCCGTCCGGCACCGGCGTTTCCCACCGACGCGGCGCGGTCGGAGCAGTTCGACAGCATCATCGCACCGCGCACCTGGTTCACCTGGTGGACCCACCGGTGCCTGGGCGTGCCCGAAGCGGATGCGCCCAGCCTCGTCCACGCCCTGTTCCGGATGCTCGCGGACGAAGGAATCCTGCAACAAAGAACGACCAAGAACGGTGCCGCCGTATACCTGATTCCGCCGGACCGGATCTGGCTGGACCGCACCGGCCTGGCCGATCTCGCCGCCGGGCGCAGCATGCTGCGCTGTCACGTGTGCCAGACGCGAACGCCAGTCCACCCCGACATCGCCGACGACTTCGCCGATGCCCCGTGTCTGCGCAAAGGGTGCGGTGGGCGGCTGCACCGGCATGCCGAGACCGCCAACTATTACCGCGCGCTCTACAACTCCGAACGGGTCCGGCGAATTGTCTCCCGCGAGCACACAGCCCTGCTGAGCAGAGACGAGCGAACCGAGGTCGAGCGCGAATTCAAGGACAGCACTGAACCGAACGCGCCGAACGTGCTGGTCTGCACTCCGACCCTGGAACTGGGAATCGACATCGGTGACCTCGGCGCCGTCGGGCTTACGTCCTTGCCTCGCACCACGGCCGGCTACCTGCAGCGAGTCGGGCGGGCCGGGCGGCGCAGCGGCAACGCTTTCGTCGTGGCTATCCTGCCCGCTCGCCAGGCGGAGCTGCGCCACTTCGGGAAACCGCTGGACATGATCGCCGGCGAAGTCGTCCCACCGGCCTGCTACCTCGATGCCGAGGAGATCCTGCGTCGCCAGTACCTCGCCTCCCTGATCGACCGCTCCGCGGCACGTTCCCGCACGAAGTGGGCACAGCCGAAAAACGTGCCGGACCTGCTCAAAGACGGCCTGGCCCAAGGCCGATGGCTGCGCCGGTTGCTCGATGACGCGCGGGTCAACGCCGAGACCTACGTGACAGAGTTCCTCGAAACACTCGGTGACCGCGTCACGGACGGGACCGCTGCCGCGCTGCGTGACTGGGCAGGTGCGGCCGAGTCCGGCGAGGTGCCCGGCATCGATCGCATGGTGCAAACCGGCGTAATGCGCTGGGCGCGTGAGCTGAACGAGCTCAACAGCCGGATCGCGGACCTCAACGCAGTTGCCGAGAAACTGCAGGCCAAGCGTGATTTGCTGGATGACGAAGCGCAAACCGACTTCCAACGGGTCACCGGCGAACGCAAGGCCGCGCAGCGGCTGCGTCGGGACGTCTACGAAGGCAATGACTGGGTTGGCGCGCTGGAGTCATTGGGCCTGCTGCCGAACTACACGCTGCTTGACGACCGAACCCGGCTTGATGTGAGCCTATGGTGGGTCGACGAGGAAACCACGAAGGCAGAGATCGAGGACTGCCGGTACGAGCGCGGTAGTCGGACCGCGCTGGGGGAACTTGCTCCTGGTGCGACTTTCTACGCCAGCAGGCGAGCGGTGCGCATCGACGCGGTCGATGTGGGCAGCGTGCACAACAGCTTGATCCAGCGGTGGCGTTGCTGCCCCGCCTGCGGCTGGTCCGATCCGGATGACGCCCCGCGGGCATGCCTCCGGTGTCACAGTGATCACGCAGCGGACTCCGGGCAGCGGCTCGATGTGGTCGCGTTCCGCCGCGTTTCGGCCTTCGCGGCCCTCGATGAATCGCGTTTCGGCGACGAGGACGAGGAACGCAAGCGGACCGCGTTCGAGATCGCCACCAGCGCCGATGTCGCTCCGGAGGACATCCGCGATGCGTGGCAGTTGCGTGAGTACCCCTTCGGCGCCGAGTTCTGCCGCAAGATCAGGATCAGATGGTTCAACCTCGGGCTGCTCGACCGGGGCGGTGCGGGAATGCGCATCGCCGGTGCGGAGTATTCGGCTCCGAGGTTCCAGGTGTGCACCGGCTGCGGCGTTGTTCCGCCGGCGCAGGGCAAAGACCAGAACGACGTCCGCCACCGTGGCTGGTGTCCGCAGCGCCGGAAACCGGACCCGGCGATGTGGGCGAACGTCGCGCTGATGCACGAGCTGCAGACCGAAGCGTTGCGGATACTCGTCCCGCCGATCGTCTTTGCCGATGACGCGCAGCTGGTGTCCTTCACCGCCGCGCTCAAGCTGGGCTTGCGCGGCGTGCTTGGTGGAACCCCGGATCACCTGGACGCCTTCTGCAGCGTCGAGTCCGGTAGCCAAGGGCGTCGGCAGATGGTGGTGTTGCACGACCAGGTTCCAGGTGGCACTGGCTATCTGACCCAGTTCACCGACCCGGCGAAGCTGTTGGAGCTGCTGGAAAAGGCTAAGGAGACCCTGGAGAACTGCACTTGTGTCGACACCCCCCACTTGGCCTGCCACCGCTGCCTGTTGTCCGTGGGCCATGTCGACGATGTGGAACTGCTTTCCCGCGACCGGGCGCTCGGCATCATCAACGATGTGCTTGAGCACTGGGATCCGGTCGAAGGCACCGGCGTGCACCAGATCAGCACGACGATCGACGAAACCCACATTGAACGGCGTTTCCGGGCTCAGCTGCACCGGTGGGCCCGGCAGCACAAGCTGCGCCCGCAGCTCAGCGCGGGCACCAATGGGGACAGCCTCAGGTTCGCGGTGGACGCGCGGGACGGCCGCCGGAACTGGATTGCCGAGCCCCAGGTGAACATCGATAACGTGGTCAAGCCGGATTTTGTTATCTCCCCGGTGGACTTCTCCGCGCCGCGCATCGCCGTGTTCTGCGACAGCGTTAGGTTCCACGCCAGCGCGGAGCACAGCGTGACGACCGCCGACGCACGAAAGCGTGCCATCCTCCGGGAACGTGGATATGTCGTCTGGGGGGTCACCCACCAGGACATGGAGGATTTCGAGCGGGTTCTGGCCGGGGCCAAGCCGAACCCGCTGCCGTTCCTCACCACCGGCCAACGGGAACAGGTCGTGGCCAGCGCGAATCGCACTTCGGGCCTGGGGAGCATCGCCGCGCGCAACATCGTCGGCGACGCGATGACCTTGCTCACCGCATACCTCGTCAACTCGGACCGGGGCCATTGGCGCAATGTCGCGCAGGCAGTCGCCGGTGGCTTGGCGGCGAGTGCTGGCAAGGCAGGTATGACAACCGCAGACAGGGCGGACCTGCCGCGGATCGTCGTCGAGCATGGTCGGGGTGCGCCAGCTCCGCCGCCGAGCGGGACGCAGCCGGTTGTGCTGACCGAAACTGCGAACGGCGCCGGAGTGGTCGTCCTCCCGGTAGCGAAGACAAAAGAGCTCGCGATCCTGCTGGTGCTCAACGACGCGGCGGACAAGGCCGGCTCGTCCGCGCATGCCGCTTCCTGGCGAGATTGGCTCGCCGTCGGCAACGTCCTGCAGTTCCTCGGACTGGGACTGGAGCTACCGCGATTCGCCACCGCGACGACCAGCAAGCAGCTCGAACCGGACGAAATTCCAGGCACGGCAGCAGCCGAGCCGCGCTTCAACGCGGAGTGGCGGCTCGTCATCGAGGTTGCGGAAGCCGAGCTGCAGGAACTCCTGGTCGCGTTGGCGACCCGGGACGTCGCCCCACCGCTGCCGGGTGACGAAAGCCCGGACGGGGCGTGGCAGATCGACCTGTCCTGGCCGCAGGAGAAAGTCGCCGTGCTCGTCGAGGAATCCGCCGATCGGATAGCACAGCTCCGCGAAGACGGTTGGCGGGTGGTTCCAGCCGACGTCGAGAAGATCATCCAGGAACTCCAACAGGTATCGGGAGGCGCGCGTTAATGGCGACGGTCGTCATGCACAAGGACTTCCAGGCGGACCTCAAGTTGGATGGCTCGTTAAAAAAGAACGCCTGGGATCTGCTGCGCAAGCTCAGTTCAAGTGCGGACAGCAGCGGACTGAACCTGAAGATCCCGCAAGGCGCGATCGACCGGCGAGTACGTGTGGCCCGCGTAAACGACAACTTCCGTGCCGTGTTGTTCGCCGCAGGCACCCTTGATGAGGCCACCTATGTGCTCGTGGCGATCAAACCGCACGATCTCGCCTACCAGTACGCGTCCACGCTGAAGATGCAGGTCAACCCCATGAACGGGGTTTTCGAGGTGCTCAAGAGCGCCGATGCCGCACCGGTCGCCGAACCGCCAGCCGCCGCGCCGTCCACTGTTGAGTCCGAACCGCTGCGGTTGCCATTCCAACCGGGGGAGCTCATCGCGCTCGGCATCACCGAGCGGATCGCCCACCGCGCGGTCGAGGTGCGTGACGACGACGAGTTGCAGCGAATCTGCGTTGATGCGCCGTCATGGCAGGGCAGCGCGCTGCTAGACCTGGCCTTCGGCGCGTCCCTGGAGGATGTGCGGCGGACCTACACCGCCCTCGGCTCCGAGACCGACCGCGGGACGGCGCACGAATTCGGACGCGGTGAGCCCGATGCCGAGCAACTGCGTGAATCACTGCGGCGGCCCGGCTCCCAAATGGACTTCGTGGTCTTCTCCGACGACGAACACATGCGCCGCATCCTGGAAGGCGACTTCGAGGCATGGCGGGTGTTCCTGCACCCCGAGCAGCGGTCGGTCGCTTATCACCCTGGCTGGAAAGGATCTTTCCGCATCACCGGCGGTGCGGGCACCGGCAAGACTATCGTCGGCATGCACCGGGCGGTGTTTCTTGCGAGGCGGTCGGACGTGCGGGTGCTGGTGACGACCTTTACCCGCAATCTGGCGGAAGAGCTGAAGCGGCAACTTGCCCAGTTGGCCGAGCCAGAGGTGCTCGCCCGAATCGACGTGCGTGGTGTCGACCAACTTGCCAGCGAGGTTCTGTTGCGCGCCAAAGATCGCCGTACGACGCTGCGCGGCAACGACGAGCGCCACTATTGGCAGCGGGTTCTCGACCGGGTGGATCTGAACGAGGCGGATCGGCAGCTGCTGACCCCGGATTTCCTCAGCCGTGAATACGTCCAGGTCATCCTGGGACATGGTGTTCGAAACCGCGACGAGTACCTCAAGGTTTCCCGACCCGGACGCCGGGTCCGGCTGAACCGGTTGCAGCGCGCTCGCATCTGGTCGGCGGTGGAGGAATTCGAACGCCAGCTGTCATTGGACGACAAGACGACCTTCGGCAAGACCGTTGTCGAAGCCGCCGAGATCGTGGCCGATCAGCGGACGCTGGACACCCACCGCTACGACCACGTGGTGGTCGACGAGGCGCAGGACCTCAGTCCGGCGCATTGGCGGCTGTTGCGAGGCGTGGTTCCGGTGGGTCCGGATGACCTTTTCATCTGCGAGGACGCGCACCAGCGGATTTACGGCGACCGGGTCGTGCTGAGCCGTTACGGGATCGAAACCCGAGGCCGGTCGCGGAAGCTGACCTTGAATTACCGGACCACCAGCGAGGTGCTGAAGTTCGCCACGGGGATCCTGGGAGACGAGAAATTCCTGGACCTCGACGAGGAACCCGACTCGGTTGAACGGTACCGATCGTTGCTGAGGGGGTGGTTTCCGGTCCGTCGCGGCTTCCGCAACGACACCGAGGAGCAGCGTTTCATCGTGCAGCAGATCGCTGAGTGGCGGGCAGAGCCCGGTGAGCCGGGAGAAATCGCCGTACTGGCCCGGACCCGAACAGTCCGGGACAGGTTCGCGCGAGCGTTGCGGGAATCCGACATCCCCGCTGTGATCGTCGAGGACGGTGATGCTTCGACTCGACGCGACGCCGTGCAGGTGGCCACCATGAATCGCGCCAAGGGAGTCGAGTACCGCCGGGTAGCGGTTGTCGCCGTTGACGAGCGCACCGTGCCCAACGACTTCGTGCTTGGCCAGAGCGCGCCGGAGGAGCAGGACGACGTCAGGCAGCGCGAGCGCTGCCTGTTCTACGTCGCCTGCACCCGGCCTCGCGACCAGCTCCTGGTCACCTGGGTCGGAACTCCTTCGCCGTTCCTGCCGGAAGCTCGGGCCGAGGAGTGACGCTCAGAGCGCGCCGCCGGCGGTCCTGGGGGCCGTTGCGTCGACGTTGTCGTCGTCGATCGACTCGCGGGCCAGGTAGTTCTCCACGTCGAATAGGTTGCCCTTGGACCGGTCGACCACGTTCAGCAGCGTCGACATCGAGGCGACCTCCTCGACCTGTTCCCTCAGGAACCACTGCATGAACTGCTCGCCGAGGTAGTCGCCCTCTTCGCGGGCGGTCTTCGCCAGCGTCTCGATCTCGCGGGTGACCTCGCGCTCCTGCTCCAGGGCGAGCGCCACGAGCTCGCGGGTCTCGGTGAAGTCGTTGCGTACCTGCTCAATGGCCGGGATGACCGGCTTGATGTTGTTGTCCATCAGGTACTGGACGATCATCATCGCGTGGTTGCGCTCCTCCAGCGCCTGGCGGTAGAAATACGCGGCCAATCGCGGCAGGTCCTCGTTGTCGAACCAGACCGCGACCGCGACGTACTGTTGCGAGGCAGTGAATTCATTTCGCACCTGCTCCTGCAGCAGGTGCTCGAACTTGGATTCCTTGTGATGAAGTTTCTTCGCGGTGACAGCCATGCCCTCAATATACTCTGGAATCAGTCCAGATACATTTCAGGCAAGCCTAAGAATGGTATGCTTCCCCTCAGGTTTGACGGTTTTAGATGAGGCAATCCTCAATTAATTAAGCCAAGCCAAACCTATGCCATTTTGCCTGGTGGTGGCCTTTGTGGTAGCCGAGGGGGTGGGCGTTCCTCACGGCGTCACCATTTCGTACCCCCCTTTCCGGGTGACGGACCGATTCGGGTGGCTCGCCCGCCCGGACAGGCGTCCGCATATTTCCGCCTGCCCGCGTGGTTGGAAACCGTTCGCCGGGAAATCGCAGGAAGTAGCTTCGTCATCCGGAACGGCGTTGTCCCACGAGTTGCGGCGGCTTAGCGGTATCGGGTTTTCACGGCCGCAGCGGGGCTCGGGTGATGGGGCAGGACATGCAGCGGGGGCCGCCTCGTCCGGACCCGAGTTCGGAGCCGCTGATCCGAAGCACCTCGATCCCGGCGTCCTCCAGCCGGGCGTTGGTCTCCGCATTGCGCTCGTAGGCGACCACGACGCCGGGCGCCACCGCGAGCGTGTTGTTGCCGTCCTCCCACTGCTCGCGTTCCGCGGTCACCGGGTCCAGGCCGGTGTCGATCACGCGCAGGTGGTCGATGTCCATCGCCTCCGCCGCGGCGGTCAGGAACGGCGCCGGGCCGGACACCTTCAGCTCGCCGTCCAGCGGGCGCAGGGCGTATGCCTGCAGCGAATGCTGGATCGCCGGGTACATCACCACCGCGTCGCGGTCGACCATCGTGCACACCGTGTCCAGGTGCATCGATGCCCGGGCCTGCTCGATCGGCACGGCCAGCACGGTGTGCGCCAGGTCGTCGGCGAACATCGAGCGGGCGAACGACTCCGCGCCCGCCGGGGTGGTGCGTTCGCCGACGCCGATGGCCACCACGCCGGGCGCGAGTAGCAGCACGTCGCCTCCTTCGACGGGCGCGGAGTGCGCGCCGTAGGCACGAGAGGAGTGCGAGAACCGCGGGTGGTAGGCGTAGACGAGGTCGGTCAGGGCGGATTCGCGGCGGCGTGCGGGCATCGCGAGGGCCGCGATCGCGACCCGGTCGCGGACCCACACCGACGAGTCGCGGGTGAACAGCAGGTTCGGCAACGGGTCGATGGCGAAGTCGTGCGGGGGGTGCATCTGGCGCACCAGGGACTGGCCCTCCGCGGCGGGCAGTTCCTCGAACGTCATGCCCGCGATCAGGATCTCGGCCAGCGCGACATTGTCCACACTGGACAGATGGGAGCGTAGCGTGTCGGCGATGTCCGTGCCCAGCTTGCGGTCATCGACGCCCGCGAGCACCGCCGCCGCCCGAGCACGCGCGTCGTGCAGGGCCGCGGTGAGCAGGTCGCGGAGCAGCAACACCTCGACGCCCCGGTTGCGGAGCACTTCGGCGAACGCGTCGTGCTCCTCCTTCGCGCGATCGACCCAGGGGATCGCGTCGAACAGAAGCTGGTCGCTGTTGCGCGGCGTGAGCCGCTTCAGCTCCGTGCCCGGTCGATGCAGCAGCACCGCGTGCAACGGGCCGACCTCGCTCTGCACGTGTGGTTCGGTCACGACGTGTAGCCTAGTCGCGACGAATTGAAGCGTCGTTCGTCAGCGATGATTTAGCTCGACTGTTAAACGGATCCGCGTCTTTTTGGGTGCGAATCCTTGCGTCTCATGGCAGCCAGCCGACGCGACCGCGAAGCGCGGCGTAGCCGACGAAGGCCACCACGTCGATCAGCGCGTGACCGATAATCAGCGGCCACAGCCGGTTGGTGCGCTGCCAGGCGCGCCCGTAGACCAGGCCCATCACGACGTTGCCGACGAACCCGCCGAAGCCCTGATACAGGTGGTAGCTGCCGCGTAGCACCGCCGACAGCCACAGCGCCCGGTTCTCCGACCAGCCCAGCTGCCGCAGCCGGGTCAGCAGGTAGGCCACGACGAGGACCTCTTCCGCGAACGAGTTGCCGAACGCGGCCAGCGTCAGTACCGGTGCCCGCCACCATGTGGAGTCCAGTGTGGACGGTTGGACGGTCAGGCTCAGCCCCAGGGCGTGCGCGATGAGGTACAGGCCCAGGCCGGGGATGCCGATCAGGGCGGCGAGCCCCAGCCCGTCGACGAAGTCCCGGCCGGGGCGGGAGCAGTCCAGGCCGACCCGCCACAGTGCGATCCCGCCGCGCCACAGCAGGAACGCCCCCAAACCGCCCCAGGCGCACAGCCGCAGCACGTTCGTCAGCTGCGCCAGCATGTCCAGCAGCCCCAGCTGGGCCTGCGGGGCGTTGATCGCGACGTGCTGATCGGCCAGCGGTTCCGGGCGCATCAGGGAGTCCAGCAGGGCCAGCAGGCTCTGCAACCCGGACAGGCCGAGCGTCACGGTGAGCACGATGATCAACTCGATGGTGATCGCCCGGCGTTCCGTTGGGTCCGTGATCTTCACGGGGTCGCCGGGCCGGGCCGGGGTCAGCCATGCGCGCAGGGTGCTCACGCGACGAACCGTACCCGGATCGGTGAGCCCGGCGGTCGGCCGTTCGCGGTCTGGCGATGCCGGGAACGGCAACCTCCCGGCACCGCTAGGCAAATTGAACACTCTCTAGCTAGGCGGAGCGTTGCTGGGCGAGGAAGGGGCAGCCCACGAGGCGGCGAAGCTCCGCGCCGAGGTGTTCGGTGGTGCTGGCCGGGCGGGAGAACGCCAGCCGCACGTCGTGATCACCGTCGGCGGACTCGACCCGCAGCCGCAGGCCGTACTTGTCCAGCCCAAGCGGGCGGATGTGCCCGCCGCGCAGCTGCTCCGGCAGGTGCCGGGCCAGCAGTCCGACGACGTCGCGGTGCGACAGCTCCAGGTGGCGCAGCCAGGCGTCCTCCTGCATGCAGAACGGATCCGGCGCGGCGGCCTGGAATTCCGCCGGATCCACCGAACCGGTGCCCTCCGCGTCGGCCAGCACCAGCGACGCCGACTCCAACCGCAGCACGCTCGCGCCGTGCCCGGCGTCCAGCAGGCGGGGGTCCGGCTTCTCCTTGGCGACCGAGAGCACCTCGGCGCGGGCCGCCGCGCCGTCGAGCAGCCGCACCCAACCGGTCAGCCACAGCAGCCCGCGCACGGGCTCGCGCAGCCGGACCGGCGTCGGGTCCGCGAGCTCCAGCACGGCGGCGAGTTCGGTGCGCGGAGCCTGCCAGGCGGCGGCGATCAGCGGGTGTTCATCGGCGAGCAGCAGGGTGGCGGTGCCATCGGAGTGCACGTGGTGCAGCAACGGCGCGATGCGCGCCGAAGCCTCGCTGGACGGCAGGAGCGCCGCGCGGCCACCGCGCTTGGCGATGCTCCTGGCTCGTTCCGCGGGGCTCGGCGTCGCGGGCCGGCGGGTGGTCGTCTCGCCCACTGCTCACCTCCAACTTAGGCAAGCCTAACTTAGATGCGCGGTCCGGGAAAGTCATCTTCCGGGTGGATCGCGGCTAGGGGGTTTCCGGGCGGCGAGCTGCCCGTCGGCCGATTTGCGTACCTCCTTTAGTACCAGTTGGAACGGCGTCACGGGGAGCCAACCGGAATAGTGCGCGAAGGGGCAGTGCGAGCCCCTCCGGAGTCAGGTGGATGATGATGCCCAAACCTGGCGAGGGAGGCGCTGATGACCCGGGCCACCGTCCGTTTATCGGGCACCTTTGTTCACTGGTCGATACGGCATTAGCGTGTCAGCCGTGTCAAGCGCTGTTGAGCTTCGCGCGCCCGGTCCGCGCGGCATTCCGCCCCTGTTCGCCCGACTGGTTGACGACGCCGCGCTGTTCCCGCCGGGGCCAGCGGCCGTCCCGCAGGCGGTGGCCGACCACCTCGACGCGCGCGGCGGCGCGTACCCGGGGCTGCTGGGGCCGATGCTGTGCCAGGCGTCCCGGTTGGCCGAACTGATCACCGAACTGGCGAAGGTCAAGCCGGCCACGCCGGTGCCGCTCTCGCTGGTGTGCGACACCGGACTGGGGGGCGTGCCCAAGGCCCTGTCGATCATCGAGGGGCGGCAGGAGCTGCTGGCGCTGCGGATGGTCGAGATGCCCGCGCCATCGGACGTCGACGACATCTGGCTGGAGCGAGTGTCCGAGTTCGTGCCGGAGGACATCATCCGGGTGGTCGAGCCGCGTCGCGGCGGCAACGGCTGGCTGGACGGCATCCGGCGGGTCGCCGAGCACGGTTGCTGGCCGAAGCTGCGCTGCGGCGGGCAGACCGCCGAATCGGTGCCGTCCATCGATGTGGTCACCGACTTCCTCGCGGTGGCCGGAACCCTCGACGTCCCGTTCAAGGCCACCACCGGGCTGCACACGGCGGTGCGCGGCGCCGACCCGGAGACCGGGTTCACCCATCACGGTTTCCTCAACCTCCTTGTCGCGACCGCGCGCTCGCTGTCCGGCAAGGATGTGCGGGCGGCGCTGGCCAGCACCGACGGCGCCGAGTTGGCTCGGGAGGCGCGCTCCCTGTCCGACGACGCGGCCAAGGCGGTGCGTGATGTCTTCGCCTCCTACGGCTCGCGCTCGGTGCAGGACCCGGCCGCCGAACTTGAGGGATTGGGGCTGCTTTGACCTGGATCGAGGATCCCGAGTTCGCCCCGGACAAGCCGTTCGGCCCGCAGACGCTGCCCTACGGGGTGCTGGTGACCGGCGGTGGCCCGGTCGTCGCGGTGCGGGTCGGGCGGCATGCGCTGCCGTTGCGCGGTATCGCCGGGGCGCTCGGTCCTCGACTCGCCGGGCTGGTCGCCGGTGATTCCCTCGACCCGCTGCTGGCGGCGGGCCGAACCCGCTGGCACGAACTGCGGGAGCGGCTCACCGAACTCGTCGCGGCCGACCAGGCGCCCGTCGGTGCGCAGCTGGTGCGCACCGACTGGCACACCCTGGTGCTGCCGTTCACCGTCGCGGACTACGTCGACTTCTTCTCGTCGCGGCACCACGCGGAGAACGTCGCGCGCATCTTCCGCCGCGCGGCCGCGCCGCTGCCGGAGAACTGGGCGCACCTGCCGATCGCCTACCACGGCCGGGCTGGCACCGTTTACGTCTCCGGCACCGATATCCACCGCCCGAGCGGGCAGCGCAAGGCCGCCGGTGACCTGCGGCCCGCGTTCGGCCCGACCCGGCGGCTGGACTTCGAGGCGGAGGTCGGTTTCGTCTGCGGGGGCGAACCGGCCGCCCAGGTGCCCACTTCCGACTTCGCTGAGCACGTGTTCGGGGTGGCGCTGGTCAACGACTGGTCGGCGCGCGACATCCAGGTCTGGGAGTCCAAGCCGCTGGGTCCGTTCCTGGCCAAGTCGTTCGCCACCTCGGTTGCCGGATGGATCACCCCGCTGGCGGCGTTCGAACAGGCCCGGGTCCGGCCGCCGGAGCCGGAGCACGCGTTGCAGCCCTACCTCGTCGAGAACGAGCCGTGGGGGCTGGACCTGCGGCTGGAGGTGCGCTGCAACGAGACAGTGCTGTCCCGGCCGCAGTTCGCGCAGATGACCTGGTCGCCCGCGCAGCAGTTGGCGCACATGACCGTGAACGGGGCACCGGTGCGCTCCGGGGACCTGTTCGCCTCCGGCACCGTGTCCGGCCCGGATCGCGACCAGCGCGGCTGCCTGCTCGAACTGACCTGGGGCGGAGCGGAACCGATCACGTTGGAAGACGGCGAGCAGCGAACCTTCCTCCAGGACGGCGACCGGGTGACACTGGGTGGCAGGGCGCCGGGACCCGACGGCTCGGTGATCGGACTCGGCGAGGTGACCGGCACGGTGCTGGCTGCGGCTCGGAGGTGACGCGATGGCTCAACCCAGCCCCGAGCCGATTCGCGCTCCGATGGGCCTGCCGCGAGACGTCGTCCAACCGGCCACCAAGGAGAGCTCGCTGACGCTGGAACGCGGGCTCAACCTGCTGCAGGCCGTGGCGGACGCGGAAGGCGAGGCGCCCTCCATCAGCGAACTGGCGGCGACCGTCGGGGTCAGTCGGGCGGCGGTGTACCGGCTGCTCGGGCCGTTGCAAAGCCGTGGCCTGGTCCGTCGGGAGGGGTCGAAGGTGCGGCTCGGTCTCGGCGTGCTTTGGCTGGCCGGACGAGTATTGCCGCAGCTGCGCGTCGCATCGCTGCCCGCATTGCGGGCGTTGGCGGAGAAGGTCGGTGCGACGGTGCACCTGACCGTGGCCGATGGCAGCGAGGCGCAGGCCGTGGCGGTCGTCGAGCCGTCGTGGACCAGCTACCACGTGTCGTACCGGGTCGGCACCCGGCATCCGGTCCAACGCGGCGCGGCCGGTCGCGCCGTGGATCTCCCGCCGGGTGGGCCGCCTTGGATCGCCAGCAGCGGCGACCTGCAGTCGGGTGCGTTCGGGGTCGCCGCGCCGGTGCGCGGGGTCCCGGGGTTGCGCGCCAGCGTCGGCGTGGTGGCGCTCCAGCCGCTGGTGCCGGACGAGATCGGGCCGCAGGTGTTGGAGGCGGCGGAGGCGGTCGCCGAAGCCCTGCGCTGATCGCCGGCGTCCGAGGCGGTGCCCGAGTCGGCGGGGTTTCTTCGCGTTGAAGTCTTTCGCTTCACCGGATCGCTTGGTACAAGTAATCGATGCGGCGGCAACGCTTGCTCTGAGTGACCAGGACCAAGGTCCCGCCCGGGTCTAGGACCCTCGACCGGGTGAGATAGGGCCCTTGCCTCTGCGCATTCTGACACGAGAACGGCAATGTGGAGCCGTGGATCTGCTCGACATCGCCCGCTGGCAGTTCGGCATTACCACCGTCTACCACTTCCTGATGGTTCCGTTGACCATCGGGCTGGCGGTGCTGGTCGCCGGAATGCAGACCGCTTGGTATCGCACCGGCAAACAGCGGTACCTGAAGATGACCAAGTTCTGGGGCAAACTGCTGCTGATCAACTTCGCCATGGGCGTGGTCACCGGCCTCGTGCAGGAATTCCAGTTCGGGATGGCCTGGAGTTCCTATTCGCGGTTCGTCGGCGACGTCTTCGGCGCGCCCCTGGCGATGGAGGGCCTTCTCGCGTTCTTCGTCGAGTCCACCTTCCTCGGCCTGTGGATTTTTGGTTGGGACCGACTGTCCAAGGGCGTGCACCTGGCCTGCGCCTGGGCCTTCTCGCTGGCGACCGTGCTGTCCGCGTACTTCATCCTGGCCGCCAACTCGTGGATGCAGCACCCCGTCGGTATCGAGCTCGTCGCAGGCCGGCCCAGGCTGACCTCGATCTGGGCGGTGCTGAGCAACAACACCGTGCTCGCCGCGTTCCCGCACACCGTGTTCGGCTGCTTCGCTGTCGCGGGTTCGTTCCTGATCGGCATCGCCGCGTGGCAGATCGCCCGGCACCACCGCAAGTCCGACCCGGACGACGAGGACCGCCGTGCTTGGCACGCTTCGATTCGGTTGGGCGCGTGGGTCGCGGTGATCGCGTTTGCCGGGCTGGCGGTCTCCGGTGACGTGCAGGGCAAGCTGATGTTCCAGCAGCAGCCGATGAAGATGGCCTCCGCGGAGGCGCTGTGCCACAGCGAGGCGCCCGCCAGCTTCTCGATCTTCGCGATCGGCGACGTCCGCCGACCCGATTGCGAGAGCGTCAAGAGCTTCACGGTGCCCTACATCCTGTCCTACCTCGCCGAAGGCGACTTCCACAGCGAGGTCAGGGGCGTGACGGCGCTGATCCCGGAGTATCAGGCCAAGTACGGCACGAACTACCCAGACGACCCGCGGTTGGGCGTGTTCGCGGGCCAGCCGATCAACTACGTGCCGAACCTGCCGGTGACCTACTGGGGCTTCCGGTTCATGATCGGCTTCGGCGCGCTGGCCGCGCTCGGCGCCGTGGTCGTGTTGTGGCTGACTCGCAAGCGGAAGTTCCCGGAGGGGCGCGCCTGGGTGCCGCTGGCGGTGCTGAGCATCGCGCTGCCGTTCCTCGGCAACGTCGCCGGTTGGGTGTTCACCGAGATGGGCCGCCAGCCGTTCGTGGTCGTGCCCAACCCCACTCCGTCCGGTGTCGACGGCGTGTGGATGTACACCGCGTCGGCGGTGTCGGCGGGGGTGCACCCCGGCGAGATGTTGACCTCGGTGATCGCCCTGACCGCGCTGTACGGGGTGCTCGCGGTCGTGGAGGTCTTCCTGATCGTCCGCTACGTGCGCGGTGGTTTCGCCGGGGTGATGCCGCCGACGCCGCCCGAGGGCGAGCAGGAATCCGACGAAGCCCTGTCCTTCGCATACTGAGAGGCTGCACCTGCGATGGATCTGCCCACCTTCTGGTTTTGCGTGATCGCCCTGCTGTGGCTGGGTTACCTGTTCCTGGAGGGCTTCGACTTCGGCGTCGGCATGCTGCTGCCGGTGCTGGGCCGCCGCAACGAGGAGCGGCGGGTGTTGATCAACACGATCGGCCCGGTCTGGGACGGCAACGAGGTTTGGTTGATCGTCGCGGGCGGCGCCACCTTCGCCGCCTTCCCGGGCTGGTACGCCTCCCTGTTCAGCACGGCCTACCTGCCGTTCCTGGTGTTGTTGCTGGCGCTGATCGGGCGCGGCGTGGCGTTCGAGTACCGCGGCAAGGTGGACACCGCCCGCTGGCGGCGCACCTGGGACACGGTGATCGTGCTCGCCTCGTGGATCTCCCCGCTGATCGTCGGACTCGTGCTGTCCGCGAGCGTCTTCGGGCTGCCGCTGGACGCCCACGGGGACCGGGTCGGCGGTTGGTGGACGATCTTCACGCTGCCGAACGTGATCGGCGCGCTCGCGGTGTGCGGGTTCTCGCTGCTGCACGGCGCGGTGTTCCTGGCGCTCAAGACCGAAGGCGAGATCCGGGACGGGGCGCGGCGGTTCGCGCTGCGCGCGGGGGTGCCGCTGCTGCTGCCGGTGATCGCGTTGGTGTTCATCGCGCAGTTCCGGGAGGGCGAGACCTGGACCTGGGTGCCGCTGATGATCGCGCTGGTCGCGGCGTTGGCCGGACTCGCTCGGCTGTACCGGTGGCGGGACGGCCAGGCATTTGCGCTGCAAGGTGTGGCGTTGGCGGGCGTGGCGGTGACCCTGTTCGGCGCGCTGTGGCCAAACGTCATTCCGTCCACTTTGGACCCCGCGTGGTCGCTGTCGATCGCCAACACGGCGTCCAGCCCGTACACGCTGACGGTGATGACCTGGGTCGCCGCCTTCGGCACCCCGGCGGTGCTGATCTACCAGGGCTGGACCTACTGGGTGTTCCGCAAACGCATCGGCACCAAGCACATCCCCCCGGCCCACGTGCCCAGCACGCTGTCGTGAGCACGTTGAGGTGCGCCCCGACGCGTTCACGGGCCGCCACCGGGCGAAACAACTGCGGTTTGACAAGGAGTGAGTGATGGGTCCGCTGGGGGCGCTGCCCCGCCTATCCGGGGCGGCCCGGCGTGCGCTCATCGTGGCCGGGCTGCTTTCCCTCGGCACCGCGATCGCGCTGATCGTGCAGGCATGGGCGTTGGGCAACGCGCTCGCGGCGGTGGTGACCCGAGGCGCGGCGCCGGTGGAGATCGGCCACTACCTCGTCGTGCTAGCGGGTGCGGTGGTGGCGCGGGCGGTGCTGGGCTGGGCGACCGAAACGGTGTCCGCGCGGGCGGCGGCGGGCGCGAAGGAGGAGCTGCGCGGCCTGCTGCTGGATTCGGCGATGCGGCAGGGCCCGGAGTGGATCCACCGTCGCGGACCGGCGGAGCTGACCGCGCTGGCCACCAAGGGACTCGATTCGCTCGACGCCTACTTCACCAAATACCTGCCCGCGCTGGTGACCGCCGCGGTCGTGCCGCCGCTGGTCGGTGCCTGGATTCTGTTCTCCGACTGGGTTTCCGCGCTGGTCATCGTGATCACGGTGCCGCTGATCCCGCTGTTCGCGTGGCTGGTCGGCAAATACACCGAGCAGCGCACCTCGCGCGCAGCCGACGCGGTGCAGCGCCTATCCGGTCGGCTGCTGGAGCTGATCCGGGCGCTTCCGGTGTTGACGGCCTTCGGGCGGGCACGGGCGCAGGGCGAGGTCGTCCGCCGGGTCAGCGACGCGCACCGGCGCACCACGATCGCGACCCTGCGCGTCGCCTTCCTCTCCGCGCTGGTCCTGGAGCTGCTTTCGTCGCTGTCGGTGGCGATGGTGGCCGTCGGCATCGGCCTGCGACTGGTCTCCGGCGACCTCGATCTGGCCACCGGACTGCTGATTCTGGTGCTGGCCCCGGAGTGCTACCTGCCGCTGCGCGCGGCCGGAGCCGCCCACCACGCCAGCGAGGACGGCGTGGAAGCCGTCCGCCGAGTCGACGAGCTCGTGAGCGCTCCCGCCGGTGAGGGCGACGGCCCGTTTCCGCCGGACACTCAGAGGCGGCCCGTTGACCTCGCCTACCGGCGTGAACCGGCCGTTTCCCGCGACGGCGCGGCTACTTTGCGAGTGGCTGCGCTGCGGGTGCGGCGGCGGGACGGGTTCGCGCCGGACGGGTTGAGCTTCGTCGCGCGGCCCGGCGAGATCGTGCGGTTGGAGGGCTTCGACGGAATCGGTCCGAGCGGCAGCGGGAAGTCGACGACGATGTCGGTGCTCCTCGGCTTCGCCGCCCCGGAAAGCGGCGCGATCACCTGCGGCGACGTGGATGTCGCCGAGCTCGACCCGACCGAATGGCGGCGGCGCATCGCGTGGGTTCCGCAGCGTCCCACCTTCACCGGAGGCACGGTCGCCGACGAGCTCGAAGTGGCCACCGCCGACCAGCCGGATCTGACGGCTCACATCGACGAAGCGCTGTCCGAAGCGGCTGCCGCGCATCTGCGTGACCACCGCATCGATGGACTGTCCACAGGGGAGCGACAGCGGGTGGCGGTGGCCCGCGCACTGCTGCGGCTGCACGGCGACGCGACGATCCTGCTGCTCGACGAGCCCACCGCCCATCTGGACCCGGCGACGGCCCACCAGGTCAACGCGGCCATCCGCCGCGCCGCCGCCGGGGGCGCGACCGTCGTACTCGCCAGCCACCGGCCCGAAGCGGTCGCGGCCGAACCGGAGCCGGCGCTCGCGGCCGTCCCGGCCGCTGCGCCCGACTTACCCGCGATTCCCGGGCGCATTCGCGACCTGATCACGCCGCGAACGCTCCTCGGCGTCGGCCTCGGAGCGCTCTCGCTGCTCTCCGGCCTCGCGCTGACCGCGACCTCGGCCTGGCTGATCGCCCGGGCTTCGCAACAGCCGCTGATCCTCACGCTGTCGGTCGCCGTCGTGGGCGTGCGCACCTTCGCACTCTCGCGCGCGGCCCTCCGCTACGTCGAGCGGATCGTCACGCATGACGCCGCCTTCCGGCTCTCGGGCCGCCTCCGGCGCCAGCTATGGGATGCCCTCGTGCGACTCGGGCCGGTGCGCACGGCCGGGCTGCGCCGGGGCGAGGGGGTTGCTCGCCTCGTCGACGATGTCGACGCGGTCCGCGACCTGGAGCCGCGCGTGATCCTCCCGCCGCTGGTCGCGGCGATCGTCGTGCTCGGGGCCGTGGTGCTCCAAACGCTGGTGCTTCCCGAAGCGGGCGCGGTTCTGGCAGCCGCGCTGCTCGCCGCGTTCGTCGCCAGCCCGCTCGCGGCGCTCGCGGCGGAGCGCCGCGCGACCACTGCCGTGGCCGAGGGACGGCGCCTCATCGCGGCCCGCGTCCTCGCGCTGCTGGACGGCTCGGCGGAACTGCTTGCCTTCGGCGCGCACACCGAGCGCCGTGCCGAGCTCGCCGCTGCCGACGAACACCTGGCGGCCCGCGCACGCCGCGCCGCCTTTGGCGCGGGCGCTGCAACGGCAGTGAATACGCTGCTTGTCGGGGTCGCGGTGCTCGGCGGAGTTTGGTTCGGGGCGTCGGCGGTAGCCGAAGGCAGCTTGGCGCCGGAGCTGGCCCCGCTGCTCGGGCTGGTGCCGCTGGCGGCGGCGGAAGCCGTTGCGCTGCTGCCTCCAGCGGCGCAGCAATGGCGTTCGCTGCGCGCAGCGCAAGCGCGTCTGGCGCCGCTGCTGGCCGTCGGCGGCGGTGAACGTCGGCGGGCTGCGGCGCCGGAGGGCGGTGCGGCCGACGTTGAGGTTGGCAGGGACGTTGAGCTGGTCGGGGTTGACGTCAGGTGGCCCGGGGCGGCGGGATTGGCATTGCGGGGCGCGGATTTGCGGGTGCCGGTCGGGGCACATGTAGCGGTGGTCGGGCCGTCGGGTGGCGGGAAGTCGACGCTTTTGGCGCTGTTGCTCGGGTTCCTGCGTGCCGAGCGCGGCGAGGTGCGGATGCCGCAGCGGGTCGCTTGGTGCCCGCAGGAGCCGCAGTTGGTGTCGACGACCGTCCGGGAGAACCTGCGGCTGGCGGCTCCGAAGGCCACTGATCGGGAGCTGGTCGAGGCGCTCGCGCTGGCGGGTTTGCCGGATTGGGACGGGCGTCTGGACGCGGTGGTCGGGAGTGGCGGCACCGCGTTGTCAGGTGGTGAAGCGCAGCGCCTCGCGCTGGCGCGAGCGTTGCTGGCCGAGGACGCGGAGCTGGTGCTGCTCGACGAACCGACGGCGCACCTCGACGTGCCGACCGCGGAGGATCTGCTCGTCCGGCTCCGCCACGCGTTGCGAGACCGCACGGTCATCCACGTGACACACCGCTGGACGGAGACCGAGCACGCGGACATCGTCCTTCGCGTCGAGTGCGGCGAGATCACGGTCGTCCGCGACTCCCGACACGCCGGTGCCCACCGATGAACGCCGCGCAAGATCGCGGGTTTCCCGTTTTTCAAACACCGGACAAAAATCCCGGTTTCGGGCAAACCAGAACCCTGATGCTCCGGCCCGGGAGGTTGATGTGATCTATCGACGCGAGAATCCGACCGCGGCCCGCGAAGGCGCGCCAGATTCTGACCAGCGAGGCGTGCTGGTCGCTGGCGACGGCCGCCCAGCGCCGCCGAGCATGATCGGTTCAGGCAAGATCGGCGGCTTCATGGCGCGTGGTTTCCGGCAAGGCTTGCGGCGCTCGTTGCCGGAACGCCGTCGAGGGCGCTGTGACCTGCGTCGTCCGGACCCGACTTCACGTCCGCTGGAGCTATAGCCTCGTGTATGTCATGGATTCCACCCTCGCCAGGCGCATGCTCGCGGCGTCCACCGAGATAACCCGGTTGGCGCTGTCCGCTGAGGACCCGGAGGCCGTCCTCCCGCTGGTCGTCCGCCGCGCCGCCGAACTCGCCGAGGCCGACCTCGGCGTCGTCACTGTCCGAGCCGACGACGGCCGCCTCACCGTCGAGGCCGCCTACGGCGCGCCCACCGCGACCGGCCCGCTGGCCGACCCGGTCGGCACGGTCCTGTCCTCGCGTTCGGCTGCCGCGCGAGTCGCGCGCAGCGGCGTGCCCGTAGTCGTCGACGACCTGATCGACGACCCGCTGACGGCTCCGTACGTACCCGCTTCGCTGCGGGTGTACGGCCCGTTCGCGGTCGCGCCGTTCGGCACCCGGGAGCGCCGGCTCGGCGCGCTGGCCGTCTACCGGCGGCGAGGCGCCAGCATTTTCACCCGGGTCGCAGTGGACGTGCTGACGTCGTTCGCGGCGCAGGCCGGCCTCGCGCTGGTGCTCGCGGAGGGCTCCACGGCGCGCCAGCGCATCGCGGTCTATCAGGAGCGGGAGCGCATCGCACGCGACCTCCACGACGTGATCGTGCAGCGGCTCTATGCCACCGGTGTGCAGTTGGAGGTCTTGGAGCGGCGGCTGTCCGGTCGACTCGACACCGCCGACGCGGCCCGGCTGGCCGAGACGATGGAGCAGATCGACCAGGCGATCGCCGAGGTCCGCGCGACCGCCCGCACGCTTCGCTCCGCGGATCCGGAAACCCCGGCGCAGGCGCCCGCGCTCGACGACTCGATGCGCTCCGAGGTGCAGATCGCCGGGGAGCTGCTGGGACGGCCGCCGAGGCTGGAGATCGACGGCGACTTGAGCGACGTGCCGGTGGCGGTGGCCGATCACGCCCGCGCCGCGCTCCGCGAAGCACTGTCCAATGTGGTCCGGCACGCCGGGGCGCAGACCGTGTTGGTGCGGGTGCGGCGCTCGGCTTCCGGGCTGTTGCTACAGGTCGTGGACGACGGCTGCGGAATTCCCCGCGACGTGAGCAAACGCGGCCTGCGAAACCTCGAAGAACGCGCAGTCGCGGCGGGCGGCCGCTGCTCGATCACCTCGTCGCCGGACAGCGGCACCACGGTCGCCTGGGAAGTCCCGCTGTCCGCGAGCCCCGCCTGAGTCGTTCGCCCGCTGCCGCGTTTCGGGCCCTGCTGCCGTGGCAACCGGATCAGAACCGGCAGCCGCCCGGCGAACGCCCATGAATCGCGGCGAAGTCAGGCCTGGCTCTGGCGGCGGGCGACCCAGGCGGCGGCCTGGGTGCGCCGCTCCATGCCGAGCTTGGCCAGCACCGACGTCACGTAGTTCTTCACCGTCTTCTCCGCCAGGAACAGCCGCTCGGCGATCTGCCGGTTCGTCAGGCCCTCGCCGATCAGCTCCAGCACCTTGCGCTCCCGCTCGGTCAGGGCGGCGAGTTCGTCCGGCTCCGGGCAGGTGGACTGGCGCAGCCGCGCCAGCACCCGCCCGGTGGTGATCGGATCCAGCAGCGACCGCCCGGCGGCGACCTCGCGCACGGCGTTGACCAGGTCCTGCCCGCGCACCTGCTTCAACAGGTAGCCGGAGGCGCCGGCGTTGATCGCGCCGACCAGCGCGCTCTCGTCGTCGAAGGCCGTGAGCACCAGGCAGTACGGCGGCTGCGGCAGGGCGCGCAACTGGCGGCACAGCTCCAGGCCGTCGCCGTCGGGCAGCCGCATGTCGATGACCGCGACGTCGGGCCCGGTCGCCTGCGCACGCACCAGCGCCTCACCGACGCCACCGGCCTCCGCCACGATCACTACGTCTTCCTCGGTGTCCAACAGGTCGCGAAGACCGCGCCGGACCACCTCATGATCATCGACTAGCAGCACCCTCACTGGCACGACCACCACGCTACGTACATGCCCGGCGGCGGATGCGCTAGGGGTCGCCCGACGGCGGAGAATGCGGGTTATCTCTTGACCTTCGCCGCGCCCTTGACCACGCCGACGGTCTGCTGGGTCTGCGCGGCGACCTTGCGTGCGCGGCGCTTGGCCCGGTAACCGACGGACGGCTTGCCGGCGGTGTCGACCGCGGTGATCAGCAGCCCGCCGAGGAGGCTGATGTTCTTGATGAAGTGAGCCTGCTGGTTGGCACGTTCCTGGGGGTTGTCGATCGTCCAGAACGCGTGCGCGGCCAGCGTGGTGGGCACGATGCTCCCGGCGAGCAGGAGCGCGGCCAGCCGGGGGCACTTGCCGAGCGCGAGCAGCGTCCCGGCGCCGACCTTCACCGCGCCATCAATGCGCACCAGGGTTTCCGGGTCGGTCGGGAGCTGCTCCGGCAGCGAGTCCTTCACCGGTCCCGTCGCCTTCTCCAGCAGCGGGGCGGCGGCCTTGGCGTGGCTCGGCGTATCGCGCAATGCCCCGATGCCGCCGTAGATGAAGATCGCGGCGAGCATCGGCCGGGCCAAACGGCGAATAAGCATCAGGGGACCTCCTCGGTGGTGGCCGATGGGCCCGACGGTACTCACTTCGATCCCGCTCCGCTTGATCATCCCTTCTTGAGCCGGAAGGACTCAAACATTTCGGGAACGAGGGCGTCGCTGCCGACCAGGTCGAGGCCGACTACGACGGCGGCGTGCTTCGGGTTCGGCGTGCGCGAGGTCAACAAGACGACCAGCGGCCTGGCCAAGATCGAGACTGGCTAGTGCTGTGCGTGCAGATCCTGGTCAGAGCTGGTCGACCCGCGCGAACACCTCGTCCCAGGCCGCGGCGACCTGCCGCGCGCACAGCTTCGGCGACACGCCACCGACGCCGGTGCCCAGGCCGGGCATCGCGACGGACCGGACCACGTGGTGAACCGGCGCGCCGTTCTCCAAGATCCCGCTCGACCAGAGCCGCAGCACGGCCCGCGCCGCGAGGTAGGGGTGCACCGTGTCGGTCGGCAGCCGCTCACCCGGTTCCCGCATGGTGGGTGCGCTGATCAACCAGGTCGGGTTCGGGGAGCCGGTGGGCACCAGCAGCGCTTCGCCGACCGGCAGCTCGCCGCCGTGGTAGGCGAGCACCGCGCTGCGCACCTGCTCCTCCACCTCGGGGAAGGTGCGGGCGTACACGGCGTCGATGCCGCCGCGCATCCAGCCGTAGGAGTTCGCCGGGCTCACCACCGCGTCGACCGCCAAGTCCAGCACCGACCCCTGATGTACGGATAGGCCGGCTCGGCTGTCGGCGATCTCCTGCCAGGCGGCGGCCAGCGGCTCGTCCACTGCGCATAGGACGAGCTGCAGCTCCGGCTCCGCTCCATCCACTGAGCGCCCCGAATCTGCGGTCACACCCCACAGCATCGCAGGAATGTGCGGCGCGGTGGCATTGGGTAGGTCACACCTTCCTCTTATCGGCGGCATCCGCCGCGCCGAAACGCCCCGCCTTCGGACCCGGAAACCGCCCAATACGGGAGGCGCCACCCGCCTCATCCGGCGCATCCGTGCCAGCCGATGGCGCCAGCCGCTTGTCGCCGCAGTAGCCCGAACCCCGGGTTCGCAGGTTTCTCCGCGAGGCCGACTAGATGCGCCAGCGACACCACGACGCAAGCCGGCTGCGTCCCCTCTTAGTCTTATCGGGTGCCACAAATCGCGTATCTCGGCCCGCCGGGCACATTCACCGAGCAGGCCACCCGGCTGCTGACCGAGGATTTCGACGCCGACCTAGTGCCCTACGAGACCGTCCCGCTGGCCCTGGCCGCGGTGCGCGCCGGTGAAGTGCTGGCCGCTGGGGTGCCGGTGGAGAACTCCGTCGAAGGCTCGGTACCGGCCACGTTGGACGCGTTGACCACCGCTGAACCGCTGGTGGCGGTGCAGGAGGCCGTGCTGCCGGTGCAGTTCGACCTGCTGGCCCGGCCCGGTGTCGCGCTGTCCGAGATCGGCACCGTGGCGAGTCACCCGCACGCTCTTGCGCAGGTCCGTAGCTGGTTGTCCGAGAACATGCCGGGGGCCCGCACCCGCGCGACCAGTTCGACGGCGGCGGCCGCCGCCGAAGTCGCGGCCGGTGAGTTCGACGCGGCGATATCGGCTTCGGTGGCGCTCGACCACTACCCCTCGCTGGTGCGGCTCGTCGGCGGCATCGCCGACGTGCCCGATGCGGTCACCCGGTTCCTGCTGGTCCGCCGCCCCGGGGTGCTGCCGGAGCCGACCGGCGCGGACCGGACCTCGCTGTGCGCGGTGATCAGCGACGAGGTCGGCTCGCTGGTCGAGATGCTGGCCGAACTCGCGCTGCGCGGCATCAATCTCAGCCGCATCGAGTCCCGGCCCATCAAGGACCGGTTCGGCGAGTACCGGTTCTTCCTCGACTTCGACGGGCACGTCGCGGACGCCCGGATCGGCGACGCGTTGACCGCGTTGCGCCGCCGCTGCAGCAGCGTCCGGTTCCTCGGGTCCTACCCGAAGGCGGACCGGTCGCCGGCCAGCGTGCGCCCATCTGCCTCGGAGCAGGCGTTCCAGACCTCGGCGAATTGGCTCGAAGACCTCCGCGCGGGGCGGTTGGCGTGACCGAGTTCGCGCTGGCGGCGCCCACCGGAATGCGCCTGATCCTGGCCCGTCACGGGCAGACCTCGGCCAACGTGCGGCAGGTGCTCGACACCCTCCCGCCGGGCCCGGGTCTGACCGAGCTGGGCGAGTTGCAGGCGGCGCGGCTGGCCGAGCGGCTGGCCGGCGAGAAGATCGTCTCGGTGCACGCGAGCCGCGCACTGCGTGCGCAGCAGACGGCGCAGCCCTTGGCGCAGCGGCACCGGTTGCGAGTCGAGGTCGTCGAGGGCACACACGAGATCTACGTCGGGGAGCTGGAAGGCCGGGGTGACCCGGAGGCGCTGGAGACCTTCGATGACGTCTACGCGAACTGGCACGCCGGGCGGCTTGACGTTCCGATGCCCGGCGGTGAAACCGGCCACGAGGCGCTAACCCGCTTCCTCGCCGGGGCGAGCACCGCCATCGACGGGTCCGGCGGCGGCGCGGTTGCGCTGGTCAGCCACGGTGCGATGCTGCGGCTCGCGGCGAGTGCGTTGGCCACGAACATCGAGGGCGCCGAGGGCAACTCGACGTACCTGCCGAACACGGGCGTCATCGTCCTGGAAGCCGACCCCGACGCCCGGACCGGCTGGCGCTACCTGTCCTGGGACGGCCTCGACGCGGCCTGACCCGGCGCCCTGCGGCGATTTCCATTATTGAAATCGCTGTCAGCCCCAGCCCAGGGCGTGCAGCTTCTCGTCGTCGATGCCGAAGTGGTGGGCGATCTCGTGCACCACGGTCACGGCCACTTCGTCGACCACCTCGGCTTCGTCCGCGCACATGTCCAGCAGCGGCTCGCGGTAGATCGTGATGCGGTCGGGTAGCACCCCGCTGTAGGTGCTGTCCCGCTCGGTCAACGCGATTCCCTCGTACAACCCGAGCAGCGACGGGTCCTCCGGATTGGTGTCCTCGACCAGCACCACCACGTTGTTCATCGCGGCCGCGAACTCAGCGGGCAGCAGATCGAGGGCGTCGGCCACGAGCTCCTCGAACCGGGCACGGGACATCTCCACCGGCATAAACCCGTTCTACCGCACCCGGCGTCAGCGGGGTTCGGTCGCGGGCACGCCCGGCTCGATCGGGACGGTGTTCTGCGGCGCGGGCGCCCTGCCGATCTGCACCTCCCCCTTGACACTGCCCGTCACGGGCGCGAGCCCGCTGCCGTCCGGAAGCTGAGCGCTGACCTTGCAGTTGACCTGCAGCGAACCGGCGTCCCAGCTCTCCTGCGCCAGCGTGTCCCAGTAGGTGACCAGGCCCTTGTCCTTGGCGGTGGTCGGGCCACCGGCGTATGCCGCGGTCAGTTCGGCGCACCTGGTCGCCAGGAAACCATCCTGATCGCCTTCCGCCGGATAGCCGCCGGGGAACTGCTCGCCGAGGTTGACCAGGCCGGTGATCTCCACCGCGTGCGGCCGGGCGCAGTCCACCGGGTCCCACACCGCCGTGCCGTTGATGCCCAGGCAGCGGCCGACCGGGTAGACATTGGACTGGTCCATCCGGGCGGCGTTGCCGGTGATCGGGTAAAGCTTGCCGGACGGTCCCGGCTGCTGGAGCCCGCAGTGCAGCGTCCGGTCGCTGTTGGCCCAGCCCTCCTCGCTCGGGGTGAACGCGCCCACGCTGAACCGGCCGTGCGGATCGAACCGGCCGGACAGGAATTGCTTCGACACGTCGATGCAGCGTTGCTGCTTGACCTGCTGCCACTGCCCGGTGTTCGGGAACGGTGCCTTGTCGCCGAACTCGCCGCGCAGATCCGCGGTGCCGGTGACCTCGAAGAGGTGCGGTTCGGCACAGGTGACCTTGCTGATGTCGGCGGCGTCGGGTTCGGTCCAGTTCAGGCAGTCGCCCGCGGCGGCCTCGAACACCACCTTCGGCGCCGGGGCCGAACCGATCCGGCCGGGCCCGCCGACCCCGGACTCGCCGCCGGTCGGCCAGTTCAGCGCTGCGCTGATCACCAGGATCAGCAGGGCGCCGATGGCAGCCGAAATCATCACGAGCCGGGTGTTGGGCTTGCCCCGGCGTGGGCTGGGAGGTGGTAAGGGCGCTGCCATCGATCACATGATGCCTCGCCGGGAACGGCTTTGCGCGGTGCCCTCGACGGACTTCGGAACCGATTCGTTGCCGGGCACGTCGCCCTGGTAGGTACTGTTGCGTCCGGGAGTGGGGCAATGACGGAAGATGGCAAGCCAGTGGCACACGACGACCGGCCGCAGCGGGACGAGGGGACCCCGCAAGGCACCCCGGAGCAAGCAGCCCAACCGACGCAGCCCGAACCGGCGGCAGAGGAGGGCCGCGGCCGGATCCGGTACCAGGATCCCGAGCACACGACGCCGCGGGAGCCGACCCTAGCGGAGCAGCGCGCCCGCATCGCCGCCGAGAAGCGCCGCGACGAACAGCACCAGGCCGAGCTCGAAGCCGCAGCGCGCAAGACGCAGAAGCGGCGCCGCATCATGATCGGCGGCGGCGCGACAGTCGGCGTCGTCGCGCTGGTCGCCGCGATGTACAGCGCGTCAGAGATCAGCAACGAGGCCAACGCGGTCACGCAGTATTGCGCGTCCGATCAGGGCGGCCAACCGGTCGCGGCGAACGACCAGAACTGCGACGAGAACTACGTCAGGTCGCACGGCGGATACATCGACCACGGCAGCGGTTTCGTCTTCATGCCGCTGTTCCTCGGCGGCCCCCCGGTGCCCCAGTACCGCTACGCCTACACCGCGCCGGGCTCACCGGCGCCTGCGGTCGGTTCGCCGGCGACGGGGTCGACCTTCGCCAAGCCGTCCGACTCGACGATCAAGAGCAAGACCGGCTCCACCATCCAGCGCGGTGGGTTCGGCATCAACAGCAAGAGCGGCAGCGGCGGGAGCTGACGAGTGCGGCGCAGGACTTCAGCGCGACGACCGGACTGGCAGGCCAAGGTCGAGGAGCTCGGGCTCGTCTTCGGCACGCCCGCGCGTGCGGCGGATGGCACGGCGCGGCCCTACTGGGATGAGGGCGTGCACTACGAGTTCAGCCTCGACGAGGTGCTGTCGCTGGAGGCCGACGTCGAGTTGCTGCAATCGATGTGCCTGGACGCCGTCGATCACGTCGTCACCACCGAGCGCTACAAGGACTTCGGCATCGCGGAGTGGGTCTGGCCGCACATCGCCGAATCCTGGAGGCGGCACGACCCGCACCTGTACGGCCGGTTCGACCTGCGCTACGACGGCAGCGGCCCGGCGAAGCTGCTGGAGTACAACGCCGACACCCCGACCTCGCTGCTGGAGGCGGCGGTCGTGCAGTGGCACTGGCTGACCGAGTGCCACGAGGGCGACGACCAGTGGAATTCCATCCACGAGCAGCTCGTCGCGCGCTGGGGCGAGATCAGCGAGCAGCTGGCCACCAACGAGGTGCACTTCACCTGGTCGTCCGCGGACGTCACCGGCGAGGACAACCTCACCGCGGCCTACCTGCAGGAGACGGCGGCGGAGGCGGGGCTGGACACCGTCGGCCTACCCATCGAGGAGATCGGCTGGGACGGCCTGCTGGAGCGCTTCGTCGATCTGGAAGAAGCGCCGATGAACTCGGTGGTCAAGATCTATCCCTGGGAGTGGATGGTCGACGACGACTTCGGCAAGCACGCCGTCAAGACCCTGCCGGCCACGCAATGGGTCGAACCGCTGTGGAAGATGCTGCTGTCCAACAAGGCGCTGCTGGCGGTCCTGTGGGAGATGCATCCCGGGCACCCGAATCTGCTGCCGACGTTCCTCGACCAGCCCGGCCTGCTCACCGAGTACGTGCGCAAGCCCCGGTTGGGGCGGGAGGGCAACAACATCGCGATCGTCGCCCCGGGTTGGGAGACCGAGACCGGCGGCGTGTACGGCGAGGAGGGCTACGTCTACCAGGCGTTTGACCCGCTGCCCGAATTCGATGGCATGCGCCCGGCGCTCGGTGCCTGGGTGGTCGGCGATTCCTCGGCGGGCCTCGGCATCCGCGAGACGGCGGGCCTGATCACCGACGACGGCGCTGCCTTCGTCCCGCACCGCATCCCCGCCATCTCCTGAGGGGCCGCTGGCCCACCCTGCGGGTGGGCACGTCGATGGCGCGAGCTACGCTGACCAGCTGTGATCGACCTGAAGACGCTACGCGATGATCCGGAAGCGGTGCGCGCTTCGCAGCGCGCGCGAGGAGAAGACGCGTCCCTGGTGGACGCGCTGCTGTCCGCCGCCGAGCGTCGCAGGTCCGCGGTGTCCCGGGCGGACAACCTGCGCGCGGAGCACAAGCAACTCGGCAAGCAGGTCGGCAAGGCCAAGGGCGAGGAGCGGGAAGCCCTGCTGACCCAGGCAAAGGAGCTCGCCGCGCAGGTCAAGGACGCCGAGGCGGAGCAGTCGGCGGCCGAGGACGAGCTGCTGCGGTCGCAGAAGGCCGTCTCCAACATCGTCGAGCCCGACGTGCCGCCGGGCGGCGAGGACGACTACGCCGTGCTCAAGCACGTCGGGGTCCCGCCGGAGTTCGACTTTGAGATCAAGGACCACTTGGAACTGGGCATCGCGCTCGGCGCCTTCGACATGGAGCGCGGCGCGAAGGTTTCCGGTGCCCGCTTCTACTTCCTGACCGGCGTCGGCGCGCAGCTGGAGCTGGCGCTGCTGAACATGGCCGCCGCCCAGGCCACCGCCGCCGGTTTCACCCTCGTCGTGCCGCCGGTGCTGGTCCGCCCGGAGATCATGGACGGCACCGGATTCCTCGGCGCGCACGCCACCGAGGTGTACCGGCTGGAGGATGACGACCTCTACCTGGTCGGCACCTCAGAGGTTCCGCTGGCCGGCTACCACGCCGGCGAGATCGTGGACTTCTCGGCGGGGCCGCTGCGCTACGCGGGCTGGTCGACGTGCTTCCGCCGGGAAGCCGGTTCTTACGGCAAGGACACCCGCGGCATCATCCGGGTGCACCAGTTCAACAAGCTTGAGATGTTCGTCTACTGCCGGGATGACGAGGCACGCGACGAGCACCAGCGGCTGCTGGGCTGGGAAGAGGAGATGCTCGCCAAGATCGAGGTGCCCTACCGGGTGATCGACACGGCGGCCGGGGATCTCGGCGCGAGCGCGGCCCGCAAGTTCGACTGCGAGGCGTGGGTGCCGAGCCAGCAGACCTATCGCGAGCTGACCTCGACGTCAAACTGCACCACGTTCCAGGCCCGGCGGTTGAACATCCGCTACCGCGACGAGGATGGGCGCCCGCAAACCGCGGCCACGCTCAACGGCACGCTGGCCACTACCCGCTGGATCGTCGCGATCCTGGAGAACCACCAGCAGCCGGACGGCTCGGTGCGGGTGCCGGAGGCGTTGCGCCCGTTCCTCGGCGGCCGGGAAGTCCTCGAACCCAAGTGACGTTCACCGGGTGAACGCCCGGGAGCGGTTCGCGGCACCTCGAAGTGCTCCCGGGCGGCGACCTGACGAGGCGGAACCCGCCGAGGCGGTTCAGGCGGCCTTGGTGATTTCGGCGGCGAGGCCCCGGTCGAGGGTGGCGCGGACCAGGGCGGCAGCCAGCCGGGCGAGGTCGGGACCCTCGACGAGGTCCGCGAGCCGGTGCGGGGCGGTGGGCAGGCCGAGCTTCTCCGCTCCCGCCAACGCCTTCTTGTCGAAGAACGGGCGGAGTTCGGGCCAGACCAACTGAACCTCGCGGCAGAAGATGTCCGCGCCGGCCGGGCCGAGCCGGGGCAGCGCGGTGAGTTTGTCCCGCAGCACGTCGATGTCCCCGTCGGCCTTCGCCCGCAACCGCCGGAGGTCGCCGTGGTACTCGTCGAGCAGCGCCCGCGCGCCCTTGCCGAGCGCCGTGGAAGTGCTTTCGTCGTACCGCACGTAGTGCCCGCGATCGAGCGCTTCGACCCGCTGCTGCCAGGTCGCGTCGCACATCTTCTGCGGCGTCCCGAACTCGGCGAGCTCGCGCGCGGCCGAGACCGCGAGCTCCGCCTTGATCCGGGTGGACATCAACACGGCCAGCACCAGCAACCGGTACAGCGGGGCGGGTTTGTTCGTCAACGAGATCCCGGCCTGCTCGGCGTGGGTGGTGCCCGCCTCGTCCAGCAGGTATTGCACGATGTTCTTCGCCGACATCGTCACCACCTCCTGCAGCGGGCCTACCCGGCGGATCCGGCGGGCACACCTGTGCTCGCGGCGAGGGCTCGACACCGGATTTATGGTGGGAGCGTGTCGGAAGCACCTGGCGATGAGCAGGCCCTCGCACTGGCCGGTCTCGGCGATCGGATTCGCCGGTTGCGGGGCGCGCGCGGACTGGACCAGGCCGAGTTGGCCGAGCAGGCCGCGCTCGACGTCACGCACCTGGTGAACGTGGAACACGGTGACACGACGCCGTCCTTGGCCGTATTGGCCCGACTGGCCACAGCGCTGGACGTTGAGCTGTCGGAACTACTCACCGACACCAAGCCTGGGCCGGCCGTGACGGTGTTGCGCGGCAACGAGGTACCGACGGTCGACACCGAGGGGATGGCGCTGCAGGTGCTGACCCCGCGCGCCGTGGTTCCCGGCCTCTATGCCGCCCGCTACCGGATTTCGCCGACCGGCGACGGCGTGCGACCGGTTCAGCACGAGGGGCATGACTGGCTGTACGTGCTCAGCGGGCAGCTGCACGTCGAGTTCGACCAGGGGGCGACGACCTTGAGCGCCGGGGACAGCGTGAGCTTCAGCGCCCGGGTGCCGCACCGGCTCTCGGCGTTAGGCGAAGAACCTGCCGAGCTGCTGGCAGTCGGGGCGACGCTGCCGGCATCGCCCCGCGGTGACCTCGGTACGGCTTGATCGTTCCCGATGCGCGGTGCTGTGCATCCCGAACCGGTCGATCACAGTTCCGGGAGGACCTCGGAGGCGATCTCCTCGACGGTGGCTTCCTTACCCGCGTAGGGCTCCTCGGCCCGGGGCCAATGCGTGATCACGTCGGTGAAGCCGAGCTCCGCGGCCCGGCCCACCACGTCCCGGAAGTTGTCCACACTGGACATCGAATAGACCGGTGCCGCGTCCACCTGCAGGTACTTGTCGACCGTCGCAGGGTCGCGGCCCTGCTCGGCGAGCACGTCGGCGAAGCGCAGCGACAATTCGGCGACCGATCGCCACCATGCCTCCAGGTCCTCGGCCTGGTGCCCGGTGGTCACCCAGCCCTGACCGTACTGGACCGCCAGCCGCATCGACCGGGGCCCGTTGGCGGCGACGACGAAAGGTAGCCGGGGCAACTGAACGCAGCCGGGTGCCCGGTGCGCATGGACCGCCGAGTAGTACCGGCCGGAGTACTCGGTGCCGTCGCGGGTGAGGATCTGGTCGAGCAGCTCGACGAACTCGGTGAACCGGTCGACCCGCTGCCTGGGCGACAGTTCGGCGTAACCCAGGACTTGCGTGTCGAATCCGATGCCGCCGGCACCGACGCCGACCGTGATCCGTCCGTCGGAGATGTCGTCGAGCGCGGTCAGTTCGCGCGCGAAATGCGCCGGATGCCGGAAGTTCGGCGACGCGACCAGCGTGCCCAGCCGGATCGTCGAGGTGACCGCGGCGGCCGCCGTCAGCGTCGGGATCGCATCGAACCAGGGCTTGTCCACCAGGGACCGCCAACCCAGATGGTCGTAGGTCCAGGCGTGGGCGAAGCCGTACTCCTCGGCCATTCGCCACAGCGGCTCGGCGGCCCACCATCGGTATTCGGGCAGTATCACGATCCCAACGCGCACGCTGTTGACCGTACTGGTCCGACCCCGCGCTTATCGACCCGATCGGGTGACGGCCAGACGTGGCAGGGATCGCGTCGGCGGGACGGTCGGCACGAGGCAGGATGACGAGGTGCGCAAACCTGGCCTGGTGGCATCGGACGTGGACGGCACCCTGCTCGACCCGATGGAGCGGGTGAGCCGGCGCACCGCGCGGACGGTGCAGCGGGTGGTGGCCTCGGGTACGCCGTTCGTCCTGGTCACCGGGCGTCCACCGCGCTGGATGCCGATGGTGGTCGAGGGTCTGGGCGTGGCCGGCGTGGCGGTGTGCGCGAACGGTGCGGTGCTCTACGACGCGGCCGCCGACCGGGTGCTGCACAGCCACGTGATCGATCCCGTGCTGTTGCACGACGTGGCGCGCGAGCTACGGCACGAATTGCCGGGCTGCGCGTTCGCCGTGGAGCGGACCACCGACGGGGCGCGGGACCGGCCGCACGAACAGTTCCTCGCCGAGGTCGATTTCCGCCGCGTGTGGCCGAATTCGGACATCCGGGTGGCCGGCACCGACGAGCTGACCGGCAAGCCGGCGGTCAAGCTGCTGGTCCTGCACGACCACATGACCAGCGCGGAGATGGCGGCGGTGGTCGCCGAGGTGCTCGGTTCGCAGCTCCAGTTGACCTACTCGACCGGCTCCGGGCTGATCGAGCTTTCCGCGCCGGGGGTGGACAAGGCGACCGGGCTGGCGGCGGTGGCCGAGCAGTTGGGCGTGGACCGGGCGGACGTGATCGCCTTCGGCGACATGCCCAACGACGTTTCGATGCTGGAGTGGGCGGGCCACGGGGTAGCGATGCGCAACGCCCACCGCGCGGCGCTCGCCGCCGCCGACGAGGTGACGATCACCAACGCCGACGACGGTGTAGCCCACGTCCTGGACCGCTGGTGGTGAGCCTGACGCCAGCGCGTCACGGCTGGTGGGCGCGTTGGAGGGTGGCCGCCCGGGCGCGGATCGCGGCGAGCTGTTCGTAGCCGCGTTGGCCGGGGCAGAGCGTCTTGCTGACGTCCCGGTGGCCGAAGATCGTCGGCAACCGCACCGGCGTGTCGGCCGGGAAGTGCGAGTTGTTCGCCGGACCCGCGATCAGCTGGGCGTGCCCATCTACGGGCACGCCGCGGGTGCCCAGCTTCCATGCGCTGGTCTCCGCGACCGACTCGATCGTGGCGCGGGAAGGCAGGACGCGGTCGTAGTTGCCCATCATCGCAACGCCGAATGTGTTGTGGTTGAAGCCCCGCGCGTGGCCGCCGATGACGTCGTTGCGCAGCCCGCCGGCCCGCCCCTCGAAAATCGTGCCGCACTTGTCGACCAGCGCGTGATAGCCGATGTCGCCCCACTTCAGCTCGACGGCGTGGTAGCGGTAGATCGCCCGCACGATGTCCGCCGACCGACGGCAGTTGTAGTCGTTGGTCCCGGCGGTGTGGTGCACCGTGATCGCCCTGGTTTCGGTGGGCTCCGGCGGCCAGGTCATCAGGTTTTCGTCGGCGCCCCATTGCGCGCGCCCGACGACCGGTGGTGCGCCGGGAATGCTCGATCGGGGTGGCGTGGCGGGCGCGCTGCCCGGGTTGATCGCGACGAGGTCCAGGTCACCGGTCACGTCCGCGCCGGCTCTGAACGCCCGCACCTGGGCGATGTAGGTTCGCCCGGTCCACAGCGGTTCGCTGCCCTGCGCCGAGTCGATCGCTTCCAGCTCCGTCCATTCCCCCCAGCCGGCGGCGTTTCGGGTGCGCACCTGGATGCTGTCCGGGGCGGGCCCGCGCCAGGTGATGCCGACCAGCTCAAAAGCGCTGTCGGAGCGCGCTTCTCGGGTGAAGTCCCGGTCTTGCGGCGTGTCGCGCAACGCGATTCGAGTGCTTGTCGTTTCGGGGGAAACCGCCGCACTGGCAGCGGGCAAAGCCGTCGCGGTGAGCAACAGCGCGATCGCAACACTGAGCCGAAGACGCATTGGCGGTACCTCGTTTCCGCGCGCGGCGGCACCTGGATCGGGGCCGGTTACGAAAGGCGAGTATGCGGTGGGTCCGGATCAGCCGCCGGTTCAACTGCTCTGGACGGGTGACGCAAGGCGTCGGCGTCCCCTGTGGACACCGTGGCCGGAAATCGGCGGATGAGGCGGAAGTAGGCGACGGCCACGGCGATCAGGAAACCGATGCCGAGCAGCGTGTAGGCGTTGCCGACGACCTGTTGCGAGAACGTCCAGTCCAGCTCGCGGTCGTCGGTGTTGGGCAGGTACCACTGCGGACCGACGAGCACCGTGAGCGCGCCCAACCCAACGCTCAACAACACGCCGTACCAACGATGCCGCAACGACATGGCGAACAGCAGCGCCAGCGTCGGCCCGGCCCACACCCAGTGGTGCGACCAGGAGATCGGCGACACCAGCAGCACCAGCACGGCGTTGATCATCAGCGCCAGCGGCACGTCGGCCACCCGCAGCGCGTACCGCATGCCGAGCACCGCCAGGACGAGCAGCAGCGCCGAACCGGCCAGCCACAGCGAGTTCAGCGCGAACCCGGTCAGCTCCTGTTTCGCCAGCAGGCTGCGCAACGTGAGGTTCCCGGCGTAGACGGTGCCGAAGGAGTCGCCCGTGGACAGCATCTTGTCCAGCCACCAGTCCGCCGAGTCGCGCGGCGCCGCGACCAGCCCGATCACCACGGTGGCGGCGAAGGTCAGGCCGGTCACGGCCATCGCCCGAAAGTCCCGGCGCAGCAGGAACAACAGCAGGAACCCGAGCGGCGTCAGCTTGATCGCCGCCGCGATGCCCACCAGCAGCCCGCGCGGCCACCTGGTGCGCGGCAGCAGGCAGTCGGCCGCGACCAGCGCCATCAGCACCAGGTTGATCTGCCCGTAGTTGATCGTCTCGCGGGCCGGTTCGATCAGCGTGAACCACGGCATCAGCAAGGCGGTGGCCACGGTCACCTGCCCAGCGTGCGGCGCGAGATAGCTCGACGACCGGGCCAGCGAGTAGGCCGTGACGAGGATCGCGACGTGCGACAGCACCGCCACCAGCACCACGGCGCCGCCGACCGACAACCAGGTCAGCGGGATGAACAGCAGCGCGGCGAAGGGCGGGTAGATGAACGGCAGCGTCGCGTAGTCCGGGGTCTCCGGCGTCAGGTCGTCGCCGTACACCGGGTAACCCTTCAGCCACGCGCGGGCACCGAGCCGGTAGATCTCGGTGTCCAGGTAGCCGCGGGTGTCGATCCAGTGCACGAACCAGATCGCGAGGATCTCGATAATGATCGCCGCGATCAGCAGGAACCGCCCACCACGCGCGCTTACCAAGCCGATGCTCACCGCTCTCAGAATCCGGCGCCCGCACCCGCGCCGGACATCGGCCGGCGGCGAGAGTGGGGCGCGCCGACGCCGGGCGCGATGCTACCCAAAGCACGACTCGCCGACCGGGTCGCCTGACGGGTAATAACAATCGTCAACGGATGCAAAAGGTAACTCACGAATCACCCTTCGTGGTGAGCACACGCCTAGTCAAGCCTCGTGAGGCGGCGGGCTGCGGCGATATCGACACTCTTCGTAGCCATGCGTAGCGGAGAACGTCAACGCGGTTTCGATCCGGTCGCTTGCCCCCGCTACCCTCGACGACTGTGAGCTTCGCAGGCTATGACCTGATCGTTGTTGGTTCCGGATTTTTCGGCCTCACGATCGCAGAGCGCGCCGCCACCCAGCTGGACAAACGGGTGCTGGTGCTGGACCGACGTGACCACATCGGCGGCAACGCCTACTCGGAGGCGGAGCCCGAGACAGGTATCGAGGTGCATCGCTACGGTGCCCACCTGTTCCATACCTCGAACAAACGGGTGTGGGACTACGTGAACCAGTTCACCGAGTTCACCGAGTATCAGCACCGCGTGTTCACCCTGTACCAGGGGCAGGTTTACTCGATGCCGCCGAACCTCGCCACCATGAGCCAGTTCGCGGATCGCTATTTGAGCCCGGAGCAGGCCCGCCAGTGGGTTGCCGAGCACGCCTCCGAGATCGAGGGAGACGCGGACAACGCTGAGGAGAAGGGCATTTCCTTGGTGGGGCGCCCGCTGTATGAGGCGTTGTTCCGTGGCTACACGGCCAAGCAGTGGCAGACCGACCCGCAGAAGTTGCCTGCGGGGATTATCACCCGGCTGCCGGTCCGCTACAACTTCAACAACCGGTACTTCAACGACACCTACGAGGGCCTGCCGGTCGACGGTTACACGGCCTGGCTGCGGAAGATGGCCGACCACCCGAACATCGAGATCCGGCTGAACACCGACTTCTTCGACGTGCGCGGTGAGCTGCCCGCCGACGTTCCGGTGGTCTACACCGGTCCGCTGGACCGCTACTTCGACTTCGTCGAGGGTGAGCTGGGCTGGCGCACCCTGGACTTCGAGACCGAGGTCGTGCCCACCGGCGACTTCCAGGGCACCTCGGTGATGAACTACGCCGACGAGGAGGTCCGGTACACCCGGATCCACGAGTTCCGGCACTTCCACCCGGAGCGGGACTACTACCCGAAGGACAAGACGGTCGTCGTCCGCGAGTACTCGCGGGCCGCGGAGAGCGGTGACGAGCCGTACTACCCGATCAACACCCCGGAGGACCGGCGGAAGCTGGAGGCCTACCGCGAACTGGCCAAGAAGGAGGCCAAGGAGCGCAAGGTCGTCTTCGGCGGTCGGCTCGGGACCTACAAGTACCTGGACATGCACATGGCCATCGGCTCGGCGCTGAGCATGTTCGACAACAAGATCGCCCCTTACTTCACCGAGGGTCGTTCGCTGGACGGCTCGCTGGAGGACTGACGTGACCGACCGGACCCCCCGAGAGGACCGTGCCGCCGCCGCGGGTGAAAGCAAGCTCAGCGACGTGACGTCGGTGCGCGCCGGGACCGCCGACGTGGCGTCCGAGCAGGTGCTGCAGCGGGTCGTGTTCCCGCGTGGCGAGGATCCGCTGGACGTGCGCCCGCTGTACATCGACGAGCCCGCGGCGCTGAACAGCGCCGCGACCGTCGTGTCGCGGCGCCGCTTGCTGGTGCCCGCGCACAACAAGATCTCCCTCGCCTCCTACTTCAACGCCTTCCCGGCCGGCTACTGGAAGCGTTGGACCAAGGTCGACGAGGTCGTGCTGCGGCTGAAGGTCAAGGGGGCCGGTCGGCTCGACGTCTACCGTTCGAAGGCCAACGGAGACAGCGTCCACTTGCAGGGCACCCCGGTGGCCAGCGCGGACTGGACGTCGCTGGAGTTCCGGGTGTCGCTGACGCCGTTCGAGGACGGCGGCTGGATCTGGTTCGACCTGTTCACCAACGACATCGCGTTGGAGATCGACGAGGCGGCCTGGACCACCGACGTGCCGCTGCCCAAGCAGAAGGTGCTGGTCGGCACCACTACGATCCGGCCCGCCGACTGCGTGCTCGCGCTCCAGACGCTGGGCGAGGACCCGCAGGTGATGGACGTCGTGGAGCGGGTCGTGGTGGCCGACCAGGGACCGCAGAAGATCCGCGAAACCGACGGCTTCGCCGAGGCCGCCCGGCGGATCGGCGACAAGCTCCAGGTCATCGAGCAGGAAAACCTCGGTGGTTCCGGCGGCTTCACCCGCGTGATGTACGAGGGCATCTACAACTCGGACGCCGACCAGGTCATGGTCATCGACGACGACATCGCGCTGGAGCCGGACGGCGTGCTGCGGGCGAACGCGTTCGCCCGTGCCGCCGCGCAGCCGGTGATCGTCGGCGGCCAGATGCTCAACCTGCAGGCCCGCTCGCGGCTGCACACCATGGGCGAGGTCGTTGACCTCGGCCAGGGCGTCTGGCGGGCGGCGCCCGGCGCGGTCACCGACCACGACTTCGCCAAGAAGCCGCTGCGTAAGACGACCAAGCTGCACCAGCGCATCCACTCCACCTACAACGGCTGGTGGATGTGCCTGTTCCCGCGCGAGGTCATCGAGCGCACCGGCCTGCCGCTGCCGCTGTTCATCAAGCACGACGACTCCGAGTACTCCCTGCGCGCGGGCGGACACGGGTTCCCGACGGTGACGCTGCCGGGCGCGGCGATCTGGCACATGCCGTGGACCGACAAGAACGACGCCACCGACTGGACCGCGTACTTCCACACCCGCAACCGGCTGATCCTGGCCGCGTTGCACAGCCCGGAAGAAGTCAAGGCCAACATCGTCAAGCAGGGCCTCAAGCTCACCCTGCGGCACCTGCTGTCGATGGAGTACTCCACGGTCTCGGTGCAGCAGAAGGCGATCGAGGACTTCATGGCGGGCCCGGAGGGACTGTTCGAGAGCCTGCGCACGGCCCTGCCGGAGGTCCGCGAGCTGCGCAAGCATTACGACGACGCCAAGACGCTGCCCTCGGCCCGCGAGTTCCCGCCGCCGTCGGCGGACCCGATCATGGCCGAGGGACTGCTCAAGCCGCCGGTGAACCCCGCGGTGATCGCGGCTCGCGCGTCGAAGGCACTGCTGCACAATCTCAAGGAGCCGACGAAGTCGGCCTCGGACCGGCCCCAGCTGAACGTGCCGGCCGCCAGCGCCCGCTGGTTCCTGCTGGGCAACCTGGACAGCGCCACCGTGTCGAATGCCGACGGCAGCGGGGTCGCGTTCCGGCGTCGCAACCCGGAGGAGTTCCGCCGGCTCGGCATGCGTGCGCTGGCGAACTACAAGCGACTGGGTCAGGAATGGGCCCGGTTGCGGGAGGCCTACCGCGCGGCGCTGCCCGAATTGACCAGTGCGGAGTCCTGGAAACAGGTCTTCGACCAGAAGTGATCCCGATTCACCCGGAGACGATGTGGCAGAGCTGACGACGGCGACCGCCCCCGAAGAACCGGTCGCCGCCCCCGCCGAGGAAGCACCGGCGGCGGTCACCCCCGAAACCGTCGCGCTGCGCAAGGTGCAGGGCGTCCTGGCGAAACCCGCCGCGATCAAGACGGCGCGGGCGATGTCGCTGTTCGGCGAGCACGCCGGCGGCTGGCTGGCCATCGGCGCGGTCGGCGCGCTGGTGGACCGCAACCGCCGCGGCGAGTGGCTGACCGCCGCCGCCGGGGTCGCCGCCGCGCACGCGGCGTCGATCGCGGTCAAGCGGGTGGTCCGGCGGCGTCGGCCGTCCGACCCCGAGGTGCAGGTGCTGGTGGGCACGCCGAGCAAGTTGAGCTTCCCGTCCTCGCACGCGACGTCCACGACGGCCGCCGCCGTGCTCTACGGCGGGTTGGCGGGCAAGAAGCTGACCCCGGCGCTGGTGCCGCCGATGATGGTCAGCCGGCTTGTCCTGGGGGTTCATTATCCGAGCGATGTGGTCGCCGGTTCGGCGCTCGGCGGTGCCGTGGCGTGGGGCGTGCGGCGATTCATGAGACGGCGGAGGAACCGTGGCTGACAAGAACGAAACCGAGGTCGACACCGGCAAACCCGATGCCTCGGCCGAGGCCGACGCGGCGGACAGCAACGGTGCCCACGTCGGCGACGCGGTGCTGGCGAGCTCCGGCGACTCCGACGCGGTCGCGGAGCCGGAAGAACAGATCGCTCGGGCCAAGCGGGTCGAGGTCGAGGCGGACGCGGAAGGCACCATCGGCGCCGAGTTCGGTGACGAAGTACTGGAGCCGGTGGCGGCGAAGTCCGACGACATCAAGGACAAGTCCTCGGACGCCTACCACGCGAAGGTGACCGCGAAGGCGGGCACCACGGCGGGCCTGGTCTCCGGTCTGGTCAAGGAGCTGCGCCCGAAGCAGTGGGTGAAGAACGTCCTGGTGCTGGCCGTGCCGTTCGCGGCGGGCCAGATCCTGAACCCGGTCGTCCTGGGGCATGCGGTCGTCGCGTTCATCGTGTTCTCGATGGCCGCGTCCGGCATCTACTTCGTCAACGATGCGATCGACGTCGAGGCGGACCGGCAGCACCCCACGAAGCGGAACCGGCCGATCGCGGCGGGCCTGATCCCGGTGCCGATCGCCTACGTGGTGTGCGTGCTGCTGCTCGGTGGCTCGCTGCTGATCTCGGGCCTGACCAGCACGCCGCTGCTTGTGGTGATGGCGGTCTACATCCTGGTCCAGCTGGGTTATTGCTTCGGCCTGAAGCACCAGCCGGTGATCGACCTGTGCATCGTGGCGTCCGGCTTCCTGCTGCGCGCCATCGCCGGTGGTGCCGCCGCGAACTTGGTCATCACGCAGTGGTTCTACCTGATCGTGGCGTTCGGTTCGCTGTTCATGGTGGCGGGCAAGCGCTACGCCGAGGTCAAGCTGGCGCTGGAGACCGGCGCGAAGATCCGCAAGTCGCTGAAGGCGTACTCGCCGTCGTACCTGCGATTCGTGTGGGCGATCGCGGCGGCGATCACGATCATGTGCTACGCGCTGTGGGCGTACGCCATCCAGGAGGACGAGGCGTCCCGGTGGGGCCTGATCTCGATCATCCCGATGGTGATCGCGATCCTGCGGTACGCGGTGGACATCGACAAGGGAGTGGCGGGTGAGCCGGAGGAAGTGGTTTTGAAGGACAAGGTCCTGATGGTCCTCGGCGCGGTCCTCGCGGGCTGTCTCTTCCTGGCGTTCTACCTGTAAGGACCGAACCAGCAGCGCCCCCGGCCGAAACCCGGTCGGGGGCGCTGCTGTGCGTGCGCCGCAACCCGATGACCAGCGACACCACCGGGTGAGTACGGCACAATGACCGAGTACAGGTACCTGGCCTGAGGAGGAGGGCGCGATGAGCGCTGTGGCGTGGCCGGACCACCTACTGTCCTTGGAAGACTGGGCCGCTCTTCCAGAGGACAACAGCCATCGCGTTGAACTAGTCGAAGGGACCCTTCACGTGAGTCCTCGGCCGGTGTCCTACCATCAGTGGGCCCTGATGGAACTCGGTTACCAACTGCGCGCGCAGCTGCCGAAATCGCTCGTTGCGTTGCCCGAGGTCGAGGTTGTGCTGTTCGAGTACCTGGCAACCGTACGGATTCCTGATCTTGTGGTCGTGCCGGTCGAACTGGCCAGCAAGAATCCGGCGCGCTTCCGGGCGTCGGAGCTGGAGCTGGCGGTCGAGGTGGTTTCGCCGGGTTCGGGGCGGACCGATCGGGTCTTGAAGTTCGCCGAGTACGCCGAGGCCGGAATCCCCAACTACTGGATCGTGGATCTCGAAAAGCCGACCAGTCTGGCCGCGTACGTGCTCAAGAACGGGCATTACGTTCTTGTCACCGAAAGCGCGGCCGCGGTGGATGTGGAGTCGCCGGTCGCACTTACCGTCGACCCGGCGGCGTTGTTGTCGCGGTGAGGCAAGGCTTGTTCATTCCATGATCATCCGCAGGGCGTCAGGTGCTACTGGGCGGAACCCTGGTGGAGACCCTTGCGTCCTTCGTGATCGAAGACGGCAAGCCGGGCCTCAACAAGGCCTGACGCAAGCCGGCGGCGGGCAGTCCCAGCAGAACTGCCCGCCGTTTCCTTGAACTGGGGAGTTTTGCGCCGGGCCTTCGTTACTGGCGGTCGAGGCCGAGTCGGTGGGTCACCTCGTGGGCCATCGCGATGGCGTAGGACTGGCCCCGGTCCTGCGGGTAGATCTGGGACATCGTGGCCAGGGTGACGCCGGGCATCGTCGTGCGGTGGCCGGGAATCAGATTCCGGTACTGCGGCGTCACGATCGGCTGGGCGAAGCCCGCCTTGGAGAAGTGCCAGTCGAGGATCCAGGACCGGTCGAATTCCGGGTTGAGCTTGCGCAGCCAGGGTACGTAGAGATCCAGCAATTCGGCGGGTTCGGTGGTGAACCGCCAGTCTTCGCGCGGCACGTAGTTGCCGACGTAGACGATGTGCCGCCCGCCGTACTCGCCGCGGTCGATCATGTTGGTGTGCTCGACGACGGCCAGGAAGGGAAACGCGGTGTCGTTGATGTTGAGCCAGTAGTGCGGGATGACGCTGCGGTCGCACTCCAGGATGAAGCATGTCGCGCCGAGATACTGGTTCCGCCACAGCACGTGGTTGGTCTCGATCCCGGCCGCCTTGGCGAACACCGGTTGCGCAACGGTCACGATCAGCCGGTCGAACTCGTAGCTGCTGCCGTCTGCGGCCCCCACCAGCACCGTGGCGCCGGGCTGGCGGATCGTCTCCACCGGCTTGCTGAATTCGACCTTCCCGCCGCGTTCTTCGACCGCATCGAGCAGCGCCCGGTACACCTGCTCGAACCCGCCGTGCACATACCCCAGTTCGAAGGTGCGGTAGTGGATCCGCGCCCACAGCCAGGCCATCGAGATCTGCTCGGCGTGTGCGCCGAACTTGCCGGTCAGCAGGGGCTCCCAGATCGTCTCGGTGACCCGGGGCCCGGCCCAGCGGCGCATCCACTCCAGCGCCGGTACGGAGTTGAACCGCTGTCCATTTCGGACCGCTTTCAGCAGCGCCGAGGACGCCCCGAAGCGGAACCGGTCCAGCAGCGAGAACTTCGGGAACCGCAGCATCTCTTGTGGCGTGCCGAAGTCGTAGAGCTGCCCGTCCAGGTATATGCCCGTGCTGGGCCGGTGGAACCGCAGCAGGTGCCCGAGTCCGAGTTCTTCGACCAGCCCGATCATCGCCTGGTCGGTCCGGAAACTGTGGTGGTAGAAGCGTTCCAGCGGCGTGCCGCCGACCTCGATCGACGCCGCCAGCCCGCCCGGCTCCGCGGACGCCTCCAACACCGTGACGTCGTGTCCGGCCTTGACCGCGTCGAACGCCGCGGTCAGCCCGGTTGCGCCGGCTCCGACGATGCCCAACCTCATCGGATCACCAGTCTCATCCGAAGCTCCACTTCTTGTTGATCGTGTATTGGAAGAGCAGTACGACCGGCAGCGAACCGGCCTTGACCAGGTTCGGGTCGATGCCTAACCACCCGGAGAAACCCTGTAGCAGCACGAAGGTCAGCCCGATCCCGGTCACGCCGACGGCGTAGAAGCGCAGGAACCGCACCAGGATCCGGTCCCGCTTGCGGAAGTTGAACAGCGTGTTGAGCACGAAGTTGTTGGTGATCCCGGCCGTCGTGCTGATCGCGTTCGCGAGCTGCTCGTGCAGTCCGATCGCGTTGAACAGCAGCACGAACAGCAGGTAGTCCAGCACCACACCGCTCGCACCGATCACCGCGTAGCGCAGCAGCGACCGGCTGATCAGCCGGTCGCGGGAGGCGAGCGACTCAGTCTTTGTCATGCGAGATCACATTCCGCACGATGTACAGGGGGCGTTGTTGCACCTCGTGGTAGATCCGGCCGACGTAGCTGCCGATGACCCCCAGCGACAGCATCTGCAGCCCGCCGAGGAACAGCATCGCGACCATCAACATGGTCCACCCGGAGACGGTGATCTCGGGGAAGAAAAGCCGGAGCGTCACCGCGTAGAGGATGCCGAGCATCGCCAAACCTAAGCTAATGAACCCCATTCGGGTGATCAGCTTGAGCGGCACCGTGGAGAAGCTGGTGACCCCGTCGGCGGCCAGCCGCAGCATCTTGCGCATCGGGTACTTGGTCTCGCCGGCCAGCCGCTCGTCCCGGTCGAAGAGCACCTCGTGCTGCTCGAACCCCATTGACGCGATCATGCCGCGGATGAACCGGCTGCGTTCCCGGAAGCCCCGCAATTCCTCGGCGGCACGCCGGTTGAGCAGCCGGAAGTCGCCGGTGTCCACTGGGATGTCGACCTCGGCGCAGCGCCGCAGTACCCGGTAGTAGGTGTGCGCGGTGGCGCGCTTGAACGGGGTGTCGCGTCGGGTGCGCCGCCGGGCGGACACGATCTCCGCGCCGGCCAGCCAGGCGTCGATCATCTCCAGACTGACCCGCGGCGGGTCCTGCAGATCGGTGTCCATCACGATCACCGCGTCGCCCCGGGCGTGGTCCAGCCCGGCGGTGATGGCGATCTGGTGGCCGAAGTTGCGGGCGAAGTCCACCACCCGCACCCGCTGGTCGTTCTTGGCGAGGTCCAGCAGGATGCCCAGCGATCCGTCGGCGGAGCCGTCGTTGACGTAGATGAACTCGTAGTCGAATTCGGGGCGGGTGGCCGTGGTCGCGGTGAGTTCGTCGTGGAAGGGGCGGATGCCGTCCACCTCGTTGTAGACCGGAAGCACGTAGGAGATCAGCGGCGGCGAGCCCTCGTCGGTCCGCTGCTGTTGCGGCACCGGAACCGGGTCCCGGTGCCGCATCGTGTCGGCCATGGTCACTCCCCTCGCCAGCCCCACCGTGAAACTGGAACGCTCCGCGCGTCCAGGTCGTTGCCTGGAAGCGGGTAATCCATCGCGATCAGATGTCCCCATTCGGCGTAATCGGGGGTCTTTTCGGCCCCGAGCAGTCGCGTAGGGACTTCTCTCTCGGCGCCGATTTCCCGCACTCCGGCGAAGGTCCCGCCGATGCCGCGCGCGTACGCGGCGAACCCGGCGAATCCCATGTCGTCGGGCGGATTGACCAGGTAGGCCGGCGGTTCCACCAGCCCGCCGGCCACCCGCGGCAGGTCCTGAACGCACGGCAGGCTCCAGGTCATCGACCAATCCAACAGGATCGGGGCTTTCCCGCGCAGGTACTCGGCGAGCGGGATGACGTCGCGAACGCGTGGCGCGGCCACCGCGACCCAACCGGCCGGATCGGTGGTGCCGTCGGCCGCCCGCAGCCGCACCCGGTCGGCGCCAACCGGGACCTCCTGGGCGGAAACGTACAGGTCGCGCCATGCGGGATGATCCTGCGGCCGGTCCTCGACGACGTGGTCGGTCGGGTAGTCGACGCGCTCGTCGGGGTCCAGCCAGGTGTCGTCGAGGACACGTTCGCCGACGATGCCGGTGGGCGAGGCGAATTCCAGCGCGACCCGGTTGCCGTCGCCGCTGCGCCCGGCCACCGCGACGGCCAGTTCCTGGTTCGCGGCCAGCGGCGGCAGCGGGTACCAGCCGGTGGTCAGCTCGCCGGTGTTGATCGGCCCGCCGTCGAGGCTGCCCCACAGCTCCCGGACGCCCGCCGGCGGACCGAAGCCCGGAGAATACCCGGTTCCGGCGGTGAAGCCGACGCTCTCGGCGCGATCCCGGGTGGTCAGGGCGCCGCCGGGGACATCGGGAGTGGCGACCACATGGTCCGCGATCCCGCAGCCGCCGTCGGCGAGGGCGGCGAGGTTCTGCGCTCCGATGGAGTAGTCACCGGTCTGCCGGATCGGCGCGACGATGAACGAGTAGAGCACGAGCGCCACCGTCACCCCCACTGCTCCTGCGCTGATCACGGCGGGAGACCGGATCAGCATCCGCCGGGTTCGGTCCCGTCGCTTGCGTCCAGATAGGACGGATACCGCCAGCAGGACCCCCACCGGAAACCACCACCACGCCGGGTTGTTCAGCGGCCGTACCGGCTGTTCTCCCCAAGGCACCCCGTACCGCGAATGCAGGAACCAATTGTTCTTTCCAGCGAATGTCAGCGCCGCTGCGAACACGGCTAGCGCGGTGCACAGCAATCCGGCCACCGGAACGACCCGATCACGCGAGAGCCGCCGAGCACCGATCGCGATCAGCACCACACCTGCGGTCAGCGTAGCGGCTCCGACCCCCACCAGTGCGCCGAAATAGTGCGTCCACTTGGATGGAGTCAGGGCCATCAGGACAACGCTGATCAGCAGGCAGACCGGCGGCACGTGCGCCAGGCGCAGGCCGGGCAGCCGACCCGCACCGCGGAGCAAAAGCAGTCCGCCGTAGCCGGCCACCACCAGCGTCAGCAGGATCGGCGCGCGTCGCGCCAGGTCGCCTTGCAGGTCGAAGCCCAGCAGGTTCTGGTAGCGCACGATCTCCTGGAACCACGGCACGTCGGGGCCGTAGAAGGCGTGCAATTCGGTGGCTTTCCGGGCGCCGAACAGGGATTGGTCGGCGAACATCGTCACGATCCCGGTCGCCGCGATGCCCGCCAGCAGCGCGGCGACCGGCACGCTGAGCAGCCGCCGGAGCTGCGGGGCCAGCGCCACGAACGGCGCAATCGCGGTGATGCCCATCGGATTCACCGCCACCGAGAGCCCGGCCGCGAGCGCCGCCAGGCCCAGCCACCAGACCTGGCCGCGCCGGACCGCTTGCAGCACGCATGCGAACACCGCCGCCAGCCCCAGCGCCACGAAGGGTTCTGGGCGGATGCCCAGTCCGAAGGGCAACCACCAGGCAAGGAAACTGACCGCGGCGAGCCCCCGGACCGCGCCGCGTCGGCCGTGTTCCGGCAGCACCGCGCCGAGGATGCCGCGGCTGAGCACGAACCAGGTCAGCAAGCCGGCGAGCACGCTGGGAATCCGCATGGCGAGCGGGGTGAAGGTCCACGCGGCCACCGGCTCCAGGAGGTGCTGGGCCAGCGCGAAGGGCGTCTCGGAGGCGTTTTCCCAGCGGTAGTAGTTGCTGACGTCGCCGGTGTGCAGGCCGTTGCGGATCATCGTCGCCGCAAACGAGTCATCCGGCGTGGTCGGCCCCAGCACCCACCAGCCGCCGAGGACCACGACCACCGCGAGATCGACGAGGTAGCGCAGCGCGCTGCCGCGACCGCTGGGCGGCGAACCCCGTCGGCGCAAGCCGTGCGCGAACAACACCGCGAAAGCCAGTACGACCAGCAGGATCTGGGCCGCGATGAGGAGTTTCTTGGTGCCGGTCGGGGAGTTCTCGAACCAGTTCGCGGTGGTGACGTGCACCCGGAGGCCGTCGGCCTGCTGCGGGGGCAGGTCGGTGGCGAAGGCGACGATGTCCCGGATCCGCTCGCCGGGCAGTTCGACCACCCGGTCGCCGATCCGGGCGCGGCTGCCGGTGGCGTTGGCGTCGATCGCGACGTCGCAGCCCTCGGCGATCGGCGCGCGCAGCGCCTCGCGGCCTGCGACCAGGGCGATCGCGTGGTCGTTGGCGGTGGCGACGGCAAAGCCCTTGGTGGGCTGGCCGGGGAGTCTGCTGGCCACCAGCGTCGTCGGGTTGCCGCGTTGTTGCCCGGCCCGCACCACCGGGCACGGCACGCGGACGTGGACCTCGGTCGGCTTGTAGGGGACCAAGAACGCCAGCGTGCTCTCCGGCAGCCGCCCGCCCTGCGGCCAGCTCACCTCGACCCGCTGGGTGATCACCGGGGCGAGCGGAATGGCGATCGCGGCCAACACGGCCAGCACCCCGACGACGACTCCGGCGATGCGGATGGCGGCGGACGCTCGACGTGTCGGCTCGGCGCGGGAGTCGTCGGCGGCGGTCGGATCGTCCAGTCCGGCTGAGGTCTGTCCGATCCCGTGCGGCACCGACGTTCCCCCTGGTCAGTTCGGCTGGCGTGCGGCGCATTCCAGTCTTAGCCAACTCAGCGGATCCCGCAGCGCCTGAATGGGCGGCGGGGTTGGAGCCGTGCCGTTCCACCCGCACCGCCGCCCGCGTGACCGGGTGAAAATTGCCGGTCAGTGCTCCTTGAAGGGGTAGGCGGGGTCGCCGTCGGCGCCGCCGATGCGTTCGCGGTGCCGTGTCGTGGTGTAGTCGTCGCGTTCGATCGCGTAGCGCACCGAGTAGAGGTGACCCCAGGTGTTGCCGGGTGCGTCGCGCAGCCGGCTCGGCAACTCGAACCGCTGGGACTGCATCGGCACCCCGGCGAACACGCCGCCCATGTCGGTCCCGAACGTCATCGAGCCTTCGCCCTCGGGCGGCGAGATCAGCATCCGGGGGCTGGTCGCGACGCCGTGCGAAACCTGCGGATATCCGAACCGGCAGGGGAACACGAAGCTCATCTGCCAGTCGATCAGCACCGGTTCGCGCTCGTCGAGCGCCTGGCGCAGCGGCACCACGTCGCGCACCGCCGGGCCGCTGACGGTCAGCCACCCTTGCTCGTCGCTGGTGCGATCCTCGGCGAGCACCCGCACCCGGTCGGCACCGGCCGGGATCTGTGCGGCATCGACGGTGAGCAGCCGCCAATCGCGGAAGTTGCGCCAATCAATCGGTCGGCCGTGGCGCGGGTCGTCGAACGGCAGATCAGTCGGCGCCGCATCGCGCAGTTCGTGCGTTTCCAGTGGACGCACCTGCCGCGGCAACGAGGCACCGAATTCCAGGGCCAGCGAGTTGCCCTGCTCGGGCCGACCGGAGACCCACACCGACAGCGTCTGGTTCCCGGTCAGCCGCGGCAGGCCGAACCAGCCGGAGGTCAGCGAACCGGTCGTCTGCGGTCCGCCCGTCGTGCTGGTCCAGGCGAACTGGCTCGCCGAGGTCGACGCCACCTCCCCTTCCGGGGCTTTCGGGTCATCGGGCTTCTCGGCATGCAACGGCTCGCCCGGGTTTTCCGTGCGCAGGTCGGGTTCCTGCGGCGGCGTGCCACCCGAGGTGAAGCCGTCTAGTTCGGTGGACCCGTCCACCGGCGACAGCCGCTCGGCGATCGGCAGCGTCTCGACCTCGTCCTCCAGCCCGCAACTGCTGGCCCGAATGCTCTGCCAGTTCATCCGCGCGATGGAGAAGCGGTCGCCCATGATCTGCGGCGCGGCGATGAACGACCCGACCAGCACCAGCACCGACGCCAGCGCCGCCAACCCGAGCACCGACGCCGGCATGACCGTCCACACGAGACCGGTCAGGTCACGGTGCGACATCAACGCCCGGATCCGGACGAAGCCGAAGGTGAGCGCCCCAACCGTCGCGCCGGTGACGAGCCACAGCGCCGGGCTGTCCAGCGGCAGACCGGGCTCCACGGGCGTGTCGGACCACGGCATCGCGAGGTCGGACTGCATCGGCCACACGTTCGGCCCCATGAACGCCAAAGCCGCCGCCACCGACGCGGCGATCCCGCCGAACACGCCGATCAGCCGCGATTCCCGCTTCGCGTGGCCGAGTCTGCCGACCCGGCCCAGCAGCACGACCAGCACCACGAGCAGCGCCGAACCGACCCCGGCGAGCGCCCCGAAGTGGTGCGTCCACTTCGACGGCGTCAGCCACAACGCGACCAGGACCGCGACGACGGAGCCGAGCAGCACCGGCAGGTCGACCAGCCCGGTCCACCGGTGCACCTGCCGCATCGCGCACGCCCCCGTGATGAGCACCGCGGTGATGACGAGGAACACGGCCATGCGTTTGCCGGAGGCGCCCCAGATGATCGTGCTGAGCAGGCTCGTGTACCGCTCGATCTCCTGGTACCAGCCCAGGCTCGGCCCGAACTCGTTGTGGATGGCGGTGGCCTGCCGGACGCCGTTGAGGGTGGAGTCGGCGAACATCGCCACCAGCCCGACCGTACCCAGGCATCCGACCAGTACGACCCGCGTGGGCACGCTGATCCAACGGGGCAGTACGCCGTGTTGCACCAGCACCCGGCCGATGCGCGGCGCGAACACGAGCACGGTGACGAGCGCGCTGACGCCGGTGGGCGTGACGGCCACCGTAAGACCGGTGAGAAACGCGGCGACGCCGAGCCAGAAATGCGGTAGCCGCGTCCGGGTCATCTTCAGCAACGCCGCGACCAGCGCGGACGTGCCCAGCGCGACGAACGGTTCCGGCCGGATGCCCAGCCCGAACGGCAGCCAGCAGGCCAGGAAGAACACCGCGGTGAGCAGGTGCAGCGGCAGGCGCCGGGTGTCCTTGCACAGCGGCGCGACGATGCCGCGGCTGACGATGATCCAGGTCAGCAGCCCGGCGAGGACGCTGGGCAGGCGCAGCCAAGCGGGCGCGAGGCTTTCCTGCGACACCCAGCGCATCAGGTGTTGGACGAGCGTGAATGGTGTCTCGGAAGCGTTGAACCAGCGGTAGTAGTTGCCGATGTCGCCGGCGTCTTCGTAGTTGCGGATGGTCATCATCGCGAAGCCGTCGTCGTCCGTGAGCGGACCGATGACCAGCCAACCGGCCAGCACCGCGGCGACCGAGGCATCGACCGGCAGGAGTCGCGGCGACAGCCGGATCCTGCCGAGCGCGGGCGGGGAGTGGACGAGCAGCAGCCCCAGCGACACGACCGCGAGCGCCAGCACCGTGGTGATCAGGGTGCTCTTGACATCGGTCGGCGAGGTGTCGAACCACGAGTAGGTGCGGGCCGTGACCGAAAGCCCGGCCACTTGCCGGGGTTCGAGGTCCGTGGCGAAGGTGAAGATCTCCGGCGCGGCGATGCCCGGCAGCACGATCGGCGGCTGCCCGCCGGCGGTCACCACCGACTGCCCCGAGTCCGCGTGGATCGCCAGTTCGCAGGCGCCGGGCGGCAGCGGCACCTGGTGCTGGCCGAGCACGAGCTCCGGTTTGCCGAGCCGGGTGGTCAGGATCAGGCCCTCGCGGTCGCTGCCCGGCGGCAGGGTGGTCAGGACCGTGGTCCGTTGCGGCCGGTCGAGCGCCGCGCGCAGCACCGGGCACGGCACGAATGCGTCGAACGAGGCCGGCCGATAGGGGGCGAAGAGCGCGGTCGTGGACTCGGCACCCAATTCGGCGGCCGGCCAGTGCACTTCGGTCCGGTCTACCCAGACGGGTGCGAACGGCAGGGCGAGCGCGCAGGCGATGCCGACGATGCCGACGATGCACGCCACCACGTGCGCCAGCCAGTGACCTAGCCGGGACCGCTTCGGGCGTTCGTCGGCGGCGGGCTGCGGCTCGGCCGGCAGGTCGAGTTGCGCCGGGCTGATCCTGTACTTCACCGCGCTCCTCGGAGTTCGAAAATCCTTCGCAGTTCATCCTCGCGAACGCCTCGCGCGACCGTTGGTGTGGGTGCGCCGAATTCGTCCAGCCGATTGACGATCCACGCGCCCCACAGGTTGTCCTTGTATCGGCAACGTTGTGGCCGGCTTCCCGGTCTGGCCGTGGGCGCTGGCGGCCCGGCGGCCGAATCAGCGGGCCGGGGTGCGGGCGACGGCCATGATGTGCGGGCTGGTGCCGAGGAGTTCGGGGACCGCTTCGATGCGGCGGATGGCCCGGAGGACCGCTTCGCGGTACGTGTCGTCGGCCAGGCGCTCGGCGTCGGTCGTGTAGGCGCCGGCGCTTTCGATGGCCAGCAGCCGGACGTCGTCGAAGCCGGCGTCCGCCACTTCGTCGTGGAGTTCGGCGGGGCGGTGGAAGAAGGTCAGCGTGAACCAGTTCGGGTGCTTGTCCGGATCGACATTGCGGTGCACCCCGTCGCGCACGTCGCCCGCCACGATCGCGTCGAACTCGGGGTCGGAGATGTCACCGTTGCGGATACCGTCGAAGGTGGACGCATACCGGGAAACGGCTGCGGCGAGCAGGATTCCGCCCGGCCTGAGCACGCGGTGCGCCTCGCGCAGCGCGAGCACTCGGTCGTCCCGTTCGATCAGGTGGTAGAGCGGGCCGAAGAGCAGTACCGCATCCGCGCTGTCGTCCTCGAAGGGCAACTCGCGGGCATCGCCGACACCCGTGGAGCTCAGGGGCGCGTCGGGCTGCTGTTCCGAAGCCGCCGCGGCGGCCTCGACGTGCGGCGGCCATGCGTCGATCAGGTGCACCTGATAACCGTTGCGCGCCAACGGAAGCGCGTACGCGCCCCGTGCACCGCCGATGTCGTGGACTACCGCCGGGGCGGGCGGCAGGTACCGCTCCAGCAGCTCGGTGGTGCGAAGCGCTTCGAGCAAACCCCAGGTGGAGAGCCGATCGCGCTCGGGATCAAGGCGGTAGTAAGCCGAAATCGCGGTCTCGAAATCCTCCATGCCTGCACGCTACGCATCGGCGCAACTGAAAATGGCCGAGCGCGAGCTCGGCTGCACCGCCGCAACCGGTTGCTCCGGGTCGGTCTCCGCAAGCGCGTGAAGGAGGCTCGTGAACTCGCGGTGGTGCGTTGCGTTGTCCTCGGCCCCGTACAAGTTCGGGTTGGCGTTGAAGTCGATCCGCAGCGAGCCGTCCGAGCGGTCGTACACGTTGACCGTGAGGTCTTCGACCGCTCCGTTGCTCAGGTTGTGCACCTTCACCGGGTGCCGCCCGAAGTGCAGATTCGGTGTGTATCCCATGATGTTGATCGCCGGTGGTTCGGTCACCAGCCCGCTGTCGGCGATTCCCAGGTCGTGGACGAGGTACGCGGACGGATACCGCTGGTGCTGCATGAGGCCGCGCGCCCGCGCCGCGGTGTGCCGCAGGAACTCGCCGGTGGTCATCCCGGGATCCACCTCGACCCGCAGCGGCGGTGCGTTGGTCACCATGCCTGGCACGGCTCGTGCCACCGACCCCTGACGACCCGCCACCACCACTTCAAGCACCACGTCGTGCGCATCGGTTGCCCGCTGCACGTAGAGCGCCATCGTTGCCATCGCCACGGTCGGCAGGCTGCACCGAGCTCGCCGCGCCAGCCCGTGCAGTTGATCGGCGAGCGGGGGCGGCACTTGGCCGCTCGTGCGCAAGAAGCTGTGGGCGACCGGACCGCTCTTGCCCGCAAGCGTCGCGACGGCGGGGAGCGGGGACAACTGCTCCAGCCAGTACTCGCGGTCCCGCGTGAACCGCTCGGAACTCCGGTACCGGAGATCGTCCTCGATAAGGTGGCGCAACGAGCCCAGGCTGCTGGGCGGGCAGTCCTGCCCCAGTTCGATCGCCGTGTAAATTTCGCCGACCCGCTTCAGGAAAAGGGCGAACCCGAAGCCGTCCATCACGATGTGGTGCGCGCGGACGTAGAGCAGGGACCGGTCATCGGCCAGGACGAACACGGCGAAGTTGAACAGGGGAGTGCGCATGAGGTCGGCTGGCCGACGCAGGTCCGCCTCCATCTGCGCCAACGCCTCCGGCCACGGGTCCAGCGCACCCCGCAGGTCTACTACCGGCAGCGGCCAGTCGCGCAGCTGCTCGATTACCTGCCAGGGGCCCTCGGAATCGGCCTCGAACCGAACGCGGAAGGCATCGGTGTCCGCCACCGCCCGGCGCACCGCGATCTGGAGCAGCCGCAGGTCGACGGGGCCCTGGATGTCCAGGCATTCGGCGGCGGCGTGGATCGGATTCTCCGGGTCTGCCTGCTGAGCCAGCCAAACCGTGGTCTGCGAGGCGGTGAGCGGCAGGCGATCAAGACCACCCGACATGTGTCTCCCTAGGTTGTCACATTGGGTGGTCCCTGGCTCTACAAAGAGTGACGGGAAAACTGGCTGAGGACGCGCGGGCTGTCATCGGCCCGCATGCCCCAGTTGTCGGTAGCGACATCGCCCGAGCCTCTGCCAGGCTGGCGGAGTTGATCAATGCGACCTGGGGGACGGTTCGTGGGTTCGGGCGACGGAGTGCGCAACGATTCGGCGGCTTCGGTCGGTGGGCGCAGCGTGCAGGCCGGGCAGATCCACGGTGACGTGCACTTCCACCATGGACTCCGACGGCCGTCGGTGTCATCGCGACTTCTACGCAATCTCCGCCGGAGCCGTTGCTGTAGCTGGACTTCTGCCAAGTTACGCGAGATAAGCCATCGATGTCCATCCCGCGTACCCCTTGTCGCTACGCGACACGCCAACAATGTGGCGGAATCAGCCGTGCCACGTAAGTTGATTAGGGCGCACCGCAGCCCATCTTCAAGATGCGTTGTCGAGGTTGCGCAGGAAGGTGTGCCACTGGTCGGGCGCGAAGAGCAGGGTGCCGCCATCGCGGTTCTTGCTGTCGCGGACGCCCACGACCTCTCCTGTCAATGTGACTTCGATGCAAGCTCCGCCGTTTCCGTTGCTACGGCTGGACTTGCGCCACACTGCCCGGCATAAGTCGTAGTCCTGCACTTCGCGCCACTCCCTCGCTACCTGAGGTCTTTGATCATCCTTTCGAGTGTAGTGGCAGTTTCGGTTTCCTTGGAAGAGGAAACTTGGAGCTGTTGGAATGCCAGCGCGTATCGCTCGATCTGCGCAGCGTTGTCTACGTAGTCGCCGCTGGTCAGCGATTCGAGGTAGACCACGGTCGCCTTTGCCGGACGCTGGATTTCGAGGATGTAGAACGATGAACCCATCGCGACGTGCGCTCCTGCGGTGAAGGGGAGCAACTGGAGCGTGACGTTCGGCAGCTCTGCGATCTCACGTAGGTGCCTGAGCTGCTCGATCATGACCTCGGCTCCGCCGACGGTGCGGCGGAGTGCCGCCTCGTTCAGCACTGCCGAGAGGTGTAGCGGGCTCTTGCCTCGAAGCAGGGATTTGCGCTCGGTGCGGGCCGCGACCAGGCGATCGACCTCCTCCCCGCTCCGTTCCGGGTCTGCCGCCTGAGTGATCGCTCGCGTGTAGTTCTCAGTCTGAATGAGCCCAGGGATGAGCTCAGGCTCGTAGACCTGTATTGAGGACGCGATGCTCTCCAACGCGACGTAGCGCTGGGCCCAGTCCGGAATGCGGGCGGTGGTGCGTTTGCGTGCTTCGCGGGCAAGTTCGGTGACCGTCGCGCCGGTGGTCTCGTCGGCCCCGTAGAGCTCGATCAGCAGACGGACGTCACCCGCGCTGATCGTGGCTTTGCCGGTTTCGATCTTGCTGATGCGCGGCTTCTGACATTCAAGGATCTTGGCTGCGGCGTCCTGGGTCTTGCCTGACTCCTCGCGCAGCCTGCGCAGTAGTTGGCCGAGTTGGAGACGGGCGACGGGCGGGTTGGTCGCAGGCATTGGTGCCCTTTCGGCGAGATTTTCCTTTCAAGTAGCAATTCTTCGGTGGTTTCTTGGCAGTTCGCAACCATGATCACTCAACTGTGTAAATGCGAGGTAGAAACCTCACCCTCTATCGTTGATCTTGACGGCGGCCCGGGTGAGTCGCGGACTCCCTCCCCTGACCGGGCCGCCGTCTTTCCCAATTTCCCTTCACATTTCCATGTGGGAGGCAACGATGTTCGGGCTTTCTTCTCCTGGTCCCGTTGTTTACTGGCGGCCCAATGGTGGGCAGCGGCATGCCTTGTGGCCTCCCGAGCTTCCTCGGGCTGGTCAGACCCGCGAGACCGTTTGCGGGGCCACCATTACGCTGACCGAACCGTCCGAAGTAGACTGGTTTCATCCGACCTGCGAATCCTGCATGGTCTAGGCGCGCGAACTCCGTGACGCGCGAGAACGGGGAGAGGCGAAATGATCGGCGTCTTCTGGGTCCTCTGGATATCCGTGGCCGCTCTTGTCGTGCTGGCGGCACTCGGCGTCATGCCGCTGCGCGGTGGAACCGGCCAGCACGCGCACGCCGGGCCCGGCACTTACAGCGTGTGGCAACTGCGCGAAAACGCCACCAGACAAATGGAAATCGCTGCGGAGCCAGAAATCATCGTGTGGCCGACCGAAGACCCCGATCGGGGCCGCCACCACATCAGGAACATCGACCGGCTCTGTCACCGGCTGGCCGTGGCGATCCTGGAGCACGGAGCAGTGCGCTCGCCAATGCCAATTGACGTGTGTCCGCCGAGATTGTGAAGTACCGGCAAGGAAAACGGGCGTCCGGTGGACCCCGCTCCACCGGACACCCGTCCCTTCTCCCCTCCGCTTAGCGCTTCGGGAAGTCGACCACCGCGCCGTTGTCGCGGTGCCATTCGACGAAGCCGTGCTCGAACTCGCTCGCCCGGCCCTGTTCGGTGCCGTACTCACCCGTCACCGGGTACCCCAGGTAGGAGCGTTCCCAGCCCAGCTGCGACCAGCGGACGCGGATTCCGCCGTACACCTCGTGCGCGCCGGTCCGCGGCGTCCAGTAGATCGATGCCCCGCCGGTTCCGGTGAAGTGGTTGAACCGACCCCGCCCGTCCGGCGTGCCCAACTCATCGGTGGTCGGGTAGCCGAGCACGCCACCCGGGCCGCTCTGCTCGATGTACCGCTGCGCGATCACGCCCTGCACCGAGTGCGCGCCCGTCTGCGGGCTCCACACGATTCCGGCGGGGAACACGCCGTCGCCGTTGAACTGGTTGTAGCGCCCGACGCCGTCCGGCGCGGTGAGCTCATCGGTGGTCGGGTAGCCCAACGGACCGCGTTCCCAACCACTCGCCGCCCACTTCTCCCGAATCGCGCCCTGCACCGCGTTCGGGCCGGACGGCTGAGTCCAGTAGATCGAGGCGTTTTCGCGCTGAGAGTCCGGCGTGACGAAGTGGTTGTACACGCCGAAGTTGTCCGGCGTGTATCGCGTGTCGGTCGTCGGGTAGCCGAAGTGCGCGTCCTCGCCGAGTTCTCGGAAGTGCTCCAGGATCCGACCTGAGACCAGGTGCGCGCCGGTGCGCGGCGACCAGTAGATCGCCGAGTGGATCACGCCGTCGCGGGTCCGGAAGTCGCTGTACCGGCCGCCGCCGCTGCTGGCCAGCTCGTCGGTGATCGGCACGCCGAGCTTGTCGTGCCCGCCGAGCTCCACAAAACGGCTGTAGATCATCCCGCGGACCACCGTCACGTCGGTGTCCGGCGTCCAGTAGAACCGGGCGTGGGTGAAGTTCTGAAAGCGCAGCCCTTCATCCACGAAGACCTCCGGCCCGGCGGGCGTGCCGACCTGCGCTCGTTCCTCAGCGGACATCGACTCGTAGCGATACTGAATCGCGCCGCCGCCGAGATCGGCATCGCTCGCCGTCGGCGTGGCAGGTTGCGATGTGGCAGGTTCCGATGCCGGTGCCTGCGTGCTTGGTGCGGGCGTGCTCGGTGCTGGTTCCTGCGATGTCGTTGCCGTTTCCTCCGACGTCGGCATTGGTTCTGTCGGGGAAGATTCGGAAGTCGATGCGGTTGTGAGCGGTTCTCCGCTGGGCGTTTCGGTTTGCGCCAGTGCCGGCGCGGCCGTGGTCAGGCAAACAGCCGCTGCCGTGGCGACAGCGACCCCCAAGAGCCGTTTGGCTTTCACAGCAACCCCTTTCGCGTGTCACCTCGTAATCGCGCGAGCGGGGCGGGAGGTTGCCCGGTTTCCGGAACTTCTTCGCGCATTTCCGGGAAAATCCGGCGCGCCGGTCGCTCCTGTGGATGTCATGCGCGGCTAGGGGGTGGGTCGGCGTTGCCGACGGGCACCCTGGTCGGGGCCGGAACTTCCCAAGTTTAGGCAAAATCGGGAAACCAGAGGGGCCGGGGCACCCGCGCTTCCGTGGGTCCTCCGGTATTGCGGGCAGGTGGAGGACCCACGGACACGGGTACCCGATGAACCCCACTTCTCCGGGCACCCGCGCTTCCTCTGCGCGCAGCGCAGCGGGAAGTCGCATTCCGGACCCAGGGGCTGAAAAGCCCCCCGTCACCACAGTGATCGTCGCAGCGACGGGGAACGTTGCATCCAGACCGAAAATTTCCCACCTTCGGCGCTACCGGTGTCGGCTGCTTGCGCCGGGCTGCTGGATTCCCGAGTTGCGCTTGATTTCCGGATAGTCGTTGTCCGCCAGCGTCGGCAGGCGCGTCCACCCCCACCGTGTCTGCCGCGAGACAGTCAGGTCGTAGCGCCCCATCGGATGTCGGTAGCGGATCACGAACACGTTTCCCCAGGTCAAACGCGGCGGCCCGCCGGGGAGTTCGGCGGCCAGCCGGGTCTGCGTCCACTCCCTGGTCGTTTGCACCCACGCGCCGCCCCACTCCAGGTAGCTGATGTTGTCGAGCCATTCCGGCGGAATCGTCTCGAACTCGGTGAGCCGCACCGTCGGGGTGTCGGTGACACCGTCGCGGATGCCGACCTGGTCGACGCATGGCCACAGCGGCGCGTTGATGTGGTTGGCCAGCACGTGCTGGCCGCGAGTGAGTTCGGTGATGGGGCGGGCTTCGGTCAGCGTCGGTTCCGCGACCGCCAACCACGACTGCGCCCCGGTCACCTGGTCGGCCGCGATGACTCGGACGGACTGCGCGCCCGCCGGGATCGCGACCGCGAGCTGTTGCCATTCCCGCAACGTCGACCTGCGCAGCTCGGGGTGTAACTCCTGGGAAACGACGCCGCCAGGACGCGCGAACTCCACCCGGAGTTCCTGCCCTGCGAGTAGACCGGCCACCGGCACGGTCACGTGAGTGCCCGGACCGGACAGCGCATACCAGCCGGTGGTGAGGCGACCGACGTTCGGCGTCGTCCCGTCCGGCCGGTCGGTGTTCCAGATCGTCGTCGGTTCCGGCCAAGGTCCGGGCGGCAGCACCTCGCCGGGCTGGAAATCGCCGGAGAGCTGCGGCGCGGTCGGGGCACCGAGGCGCCCGGACGGCAACTGCACCTGCACATCGCTGGCCAGGCCGCAGCCGTCGCCGAAGAGGGTTTGCACACCCGAGCGTCCCACCGTCCAGCCGGGCGCCTGCCCTATCGGCGCGTAGCAGAACAAGGCGATCAGCAGCAGCACCGAGCCGATCGAGGCGACACCCAACACCGCCCGGTCCGGGCCTAGGCGAACCAACTTCCCGTGCCGACGACGCCATTTCGCCCACAAGTACGCGACCAGCGCGACGCCGATCCACAGCGCCGGATTCCGCAGGTAGAGCGGGCCGAAATGCGGTTCGAGGTTGTTGGTCTGCTCGTCCAGATTGAGGTGTTCGCCGAAGCGCTGCCCGGCGTCGGAGAACGGAATCCACCAGTTGTCCCCGGCGAAGCTCAACGAGATCGCCCCGATGATCAGCAGCATGCTCGCGCCGACGACCACCGGCCCGGCCCGTCGCGGCAACGGCGAGCGTAACAACGCCGCCGCCAATAACACCGTCGGCGCGGCGGCCACCGCGTGGAAATGGCTGACCCACTTCGTCGGGCTGAACGCGATCAGCACCAGCGCCACCGCCGTCGTGATCGCACTGGTGATCAGCAGGCGGCGGATCGGATCGCGGCCCATGCCGCCGCGTCCGCTGGCCAACGCGACCACGGCGACGATCGCCAGCGTCAACAGCACCGGCAGCCGACGTGCCCAACCGGCCGTGTTCAGCAGCGTGTTGTAGTGCCGGAATTCCTCGTACCAAGGAAATGCCAGGTAATACCAGCGGTGGATATCGGTCGCCTCCAGCACGTCGCCCAGCGTCGCGTCGGCGAAACCCACCGGTACAACGACACTCGCCGAAGCGACCGCCAGCAACAGCGCAGCGATGCGGCCCGACCACTGCTGCCGACGCAGCCACCGCAGCAGCCACGGCACGCTGAGCACTAGGGGAGCGGCTGCGACCAGCCCCGACGGCGAAGCGGTCATCGCCAACGCCGCGAACATCGTCGCCACCGCCAACGCGCCGATCGAATGGCGCAAGTAGGCGGCTTCGGCGAAGAGCAAGGTTGCGGCCGCGCAGACCACGATCACCGGTTCCGGGCGCAGCGACATGCCGTAGGACAGGAACCAGACCAGATGCGCGACCAGCAGGGCCCAGGGCACCGCGCGGATCTTCGCGGCACGACCGAGCAGCGTCGCGAACACGATGCGCAGCAGGGCCCACGTCGCGAGTCCGCAGAACATCGGGACCAAACGCATCCACCACAGCGACCAACCACCGAGCTCGCCCCACCACTGGAGCAGGTATTGGCCCAGCACGAACGGGTTCTCGGTCGCGTTGAACATGTAGACGAAGTTGCCGATGTAGCCGGTCTCGCCCGCGTTGCGGGCCATCATCAGGTACCAGCCGTCGTCCATGTTGACCGGCCCGAGCACCACCCACCCCGCGGCGACCAGCACCATGACTGCGTCGGCAGCGCCGGGACGAGGTATCGACAGGCCCCGCATCGACTGCCTCCCGCGCCAGCGGCGCCACGCGAGCACCAGCAGCGCGATCAAGCATGCGGCGTGCGCCAGCAGGAGCGCGATCTTCCAGGCGGTGGGAGAGGATTCATAGCGCGCGTCGGTGTGCAGCACAACCTTGAGGCCGTTGACCGAGCCGCTGGTGGACAGCTCGGAGACCTGCGGCGGCAACAGATCCGGGCGGTTCACCAGCAACGCGCCGTCCCGGAAGACGCGGATGCCGGTGGCGTCGGCCAACACTCGGTAGTCGCACTTCGCGCGCAGGGGATCGGCGAGGATTTCCTTACCGTCGACCAGGAAACGAGTTTGCCCTGCCCGCGCGGCCACCTCCAGGCCGGGGGCGTTCGGGGCGTGGGTGCGCAGGGCCGATGCCGTGCTCGTGCGGAGCGTTTCGCAAGAGATCGTGGCGTCGAAGTCCAACGGCCGATACGGCGACAACGGCAACACCGTCGATGGCGTCGTATCGCCGGACCGCGGCCAGGTGACCACGGGCGTATCGGCCTTCACCGGAGCAAGCATCGCGAGCAGCCCCAGCAAGATCGTCAATCCGGATAACGCCGCGAGCCGGCGGTTGCCTATGAGCCGCGAGTCCGGCGCAACGACTCCCATACCCTGTGGACTTCAGACAACGCACGGAGGTTGCCCGCCCGGGTCCACGAGTAGATCACGGATCGTGCCGTGGGGTACCTGATCCGGCGATTTCAATGGAAACCGGCGCGTCGGTTTCCATTGAAATCGCCCACGATCAGAACGGCAGGCGACGGAAGATGACCCGCGGCAGGTGCCGCAGCACCGTCATCACCCAGCGCATTTGCGCGGGCGCCCACACCTGCTCCTTGCCCTTGCGGACCGCATCCACGATGACGTCGGCGACCTGCTCCGGCGTCTGCGCCATCGGCGCCGGCTTCATGCCCTCGGTCAGCTTGGTGTGCACGAAGTTCGGGCGCACCACGGTGACCTTCACGCCGGAACCGCCGAGTGCGTAGGTCAGGCCGGTGTAGAAGGCGTCCAACCCGGCCTTCGACGAGCCGTACACAAAGTTCGAACGCCGGGCCCGCTCGGCGGCCGGCGACGACATCGCGACCAGGTGCCCGTGCCCCTGCTTGCGCAACTTCTCGGCCAGCCGCACGCCCAGCGTCATCGGCGCGACGTAGTTGACCTCGGCGACCTCGCGGGCGGCCTCGACGTCCGTCCAGCCCTGCTCGTTATCGCCCTGGATGCCGAACGCCACCAGCGTGACGTCGATGTCGCCGTCGGCGAACGCCTTGTCGACCGCCTCCGCGTGCGTCTCCGGCTTGCGCGCGTCGAACGGCACCGTCGCCACGGTGCTGCCGGTCTTGCGCAGCCGCTCGGCCGCGGCTTCCAGCCGCTCCGACGGGCGCGCCGCCAACACGATCCTCAGCGGACGCTGGGCGGCGTACTTCTCGGCCGTCGCCAGTGCGATATCGGAGGTCCCGCCGAGGACGAGCAGGGACTGGGGGTTACCAACCGCGTCAATCACAGGGCCAACCTTCGGGACAGATCGGAACGGAAAATGCCATCGGGGTCGACGGTGGCACGAACCTTGCGCCATTCGTCGAGCCTGGGATACATCTGCCGGATCATCTCCGGCGTGGTGCGCGAGTCCTTGGCGAAGTACAGCCGCCCGCCCGCGCCGAGCACCAGCTCGTCGAGTTCCTCGCAGAACCGGTGCAACCCGGCCTTGATCGGGAAATCCATGCTCAGCATCCAGCCCGGGTGCGGCCACGATAGCGGCGCCGGGTTGCTCTCGCCCATCCGCTTGAGCACGTTGATGAACGACAGGTGTCCGGAGTGGACGGTCTTGCGCACGATCCGCGCCAGCGTCTCCTCGCCACCGAAGGGCACCGAGAACTGGTACTGCAGGAACCCCTTCGAACCGTAGGCGCGGTTCCACTCCCCGAACAGGTCCAGCGGGTGGTAGAACTGCGTCAGGTTCTGCACCTTGCCGCGCGCCTGCCTCGGGTAGTTGCGGTACGCGACCTCGTTGAGCGCCCCGAAGGTGAGCTTGTTCGCCAGTCCGTTCGGGAACACGTCGGGGAACTTCAACAACTGCGGCGCATCGAACTTCAGCGGCTCGGCCCGCAGGTTCGGCGGCAGCTCGTCCAGCCTCGCCAGCGAGCCTCTTGAGAACCCGGCCCGGCCCAGCTTCGCGCCGGTCGAGATCGTGTCCAGCCACGCCATCGAGTAGTCGTAGGTGTCGTCCGAACCGTTGGTGAACAGCTCCATCGTCTCGTCGAGGCTGTTCGTGCGGTCGTTGTCGACGATGAAGTACGCGGTCTCGGTCTTCTTCATCCGGATCTTCGCGCGCAACACGATGCCGGTCAGGCCCACGCCGCCGACGGTCGCCCAGAACAGCTCGGCGTTCTCCTCCGGCGTCAGCGCACGGACCTCGCCGTCGGCGGTGAGCAGGTCCAGCGACAGCACGTGGTTGCCGAAGCTGCCATGCGAATGGTGATTCTTGCCGTGGATGTCGCAGCCGATCGCGCCACCCACGGTGACCTGCCTGGTGCCCGGCAACACCGGCACCCACAGGCCGTGCGGCAGCGCGGCCTTCATCAGCTGGTCCAGGCTCACCCCGGCGTCCACGTCGACGACCGCGTCCTCCGGGTCGATGGCGTGGATGCGGTTCAGCGGGGTCATGTCGATGACCGTGCCGCCCGCGTTCTGCGACGGGTCACCGTAGCTGCGCCCCAGGCCACGCGCGATGACGCCGCGCCCGTCGGCGGTGCGGACCGCCTCCGCGATCGCGTCGAGGTTCGTGGTGCTGAGCACCCGCGCCTTCGTCGGCGCGGTCCGGCCCCAGCCGGTCAGCGTCCGTACGGCAGTGGTCATCAGAGGCTCAGCCTCCGGGCCAGGTCGGAGCGGAAGACGCCCGCCGGGTCGACCGCGGCGCGGATCTTGCGCCACTCGCCGATCCGCGGGTACATCTGTTCGATCATCTCGGCCGTCGTGCGGGACTCCTTGGCCAGGTACAGCCGGCCACCCGCGTGCAGCACCATCTCGTCGAGCTCCTGGCACAGCCGGTCCAGGCCCGGGGTGATCGGGATGTCGACCGTCAGCGTCCAGCCCTTGCGCGGGAACGACATCGGCGCCTTGTTGCCCTCGCCGAAGGTCTTGAGCACGTTCAGGAACGACACGTGGCCGGACGAGCTGATCTTGTCGATCGAGCGGCGGAACATCGCCTCCTGCCCGAACGGCACCATGAACTGGTACTGCAGGAAGCCGTGCGAGCCATAGACCCGGTTCCACTCGCCGACCAGGTCCAGCGGGTGGAAGAACTGGGTGATGTTCTGCACCATGCCGAACTTCGTCGGCGCCTTGCGGTACCAGACCTCGTTGAACGCGGTGATGGTGAACTTGTTGACCAGGCCGTTGGGGAAGATCGGCGGGGCCGTCATCAGCTGCGGCGCGGTGAACTTCAGCGGGTCCTTGCGCAGCTTCTTCGGCAGGTCCTCGATCCGGGCCGAGTTGCCGCGGGTCAGCAGCGCGCGGCCCATCTTCTCGCCGCGGGCCAGCGAGTCGAACCAGGCGACCGAGTAGACGTAGTTGTCGTCCGAGCCGTCGGTGAAATGCTCGATCAGCTCGTCGAGGTTCTTGGTCTGGACGTTGTCCACCAGGAAGTACGCGGTCTCGACGCGCTTGAGCTTGATCGTCGCGTTGACGATGATGCCGGTCAGGCCCATGCCGCCGACCGTGGCCCAGAACAGCTCGGCGCCCTCGCCGTCCGGGGTCAGCGTGCGGACCTCGCCGTCGGCGGTGAGCAGGTCCAGCGACAGCACGTGGCTACCGAACGAGCCCTGCGAGTGGTGGTTTTTGCCGTGGATGTCCGAGCCGATCGCCCCACCGATGGTGACCTGCCGGGTGCCGGGCAGCACCGGGATCCACAACCCGTACGGCAGCAGTCGGCGCATCAGGGTGTCCAGCGACACGCCTGCGTCCACGACAACCGTCGCGTTGTCCACGTCGATCTGGTGCACCCGGTCGAGGGCGGTCATGTCGATGACCGTGCCGCCGGCGTTCTGCGACGGGTCGCCGTAGCTGCGGCCGAGGCCGCGGGCGATGACGCCCCGATCACCTGCCTCGCGGACCGCCTTGGCGATCGCCTCGACGTCCGGGGTGCTGACGACGTGCGCCCTGGTCGGCGCGGTGCGCCCCCAGCCGGTCAGCGTCTGAAGCTCGTCCTTTACCGATCCCACCCAGCCGAGTCTATCCGCGCAGTGGAGGCCGATACGGCCGGGTACATCCGGTCCCGGGCGGTGTGCGATGCCTCATCGCTACACTCGCGTGGGACGTCTGCGGAGTTCGATCTCCCGCGTCTTCGGCGTCTAGCCGGGTGCCCAGGTGCCGATTGCCCGGTTGTCGGAATGCCCTGTCGTCGGATCCCGAGGTGAACAAGTGGCCGTGGCCGATCCCGCAGCCGAGACCGAGACGAAGCGCCTAGGCGTCTTCAACCAGCTGTTCCGCTTCATCATCATCGGCGGCGGCTGCGCCATCATCGACGCCGGGGTGTACGCGATCCTGCTCTCGCTGGGATTGCCGAACTGGACCTCCAAAGCGGTGTCGTTCATCCTCGGCACCACGGCTTCCTACCTGATCAACCGGAAGTTCACCTTCAGCGGCGCGAGTACCGGCAATGCCAAGGCGAAGGCGGTCGCGTTCGCCGCCGTCTACGGCGTGACCTTCTTCGTCAACGTGGGCACCAATCAGCTGCTGTACGTGACGCTGCCGGACTTCAACGAGCAGTTCCGCTACGCCGTGTGCTGGGTCGTCGCGCAGGGTCTCGGCACACTGATCAACTTCGTGATGCTCAAGTGGGTCGTCTTCCGCGACTGATCCCGAGGGCCGCGACCGCGAGGCCGCGAGCGGGGCGTTGACGTTGGGGCGATTTCGCGCGAAAACGCCCTGGTCCCAGGGGCTGCGTCAACGTCGGAAGCCGGTGCCTCGGGCCGGTGCTCCGTAGGCGTTGGCGTCGGAGCGGGTCATTTCGATGTGTGCCGTGGCCACGTGCGCGAAGTTCACCGCGAAGCGGCTGCCGTCGGCCGTGGTGAGTGACTTCGTGTGGCCGTTGGCCATCAGGTCGGCGAGTACGTCGCGCAGCGCGTCGGCCTCGGCCGGGTCGAGCGCGATGTGCAGCGGCTGGCTGACTCCGGCGAGGTGCAGCACGAGTCCGGGTCGCGTGTCGGGCATCAGATCTCCCTATCGCAGGCGCCCCGACGTCCACCGGGGCAAGGCGTTCCTTGTACCGCAAGGACTTCTCGGTCCAGCGCACCACGATCCGGCCGCCCCGGACACCGGATTTCACCCTAAGCGGACCCCACAACCACCCGCCACCAGCGGTTTTCGCTCTCGGCGTACCCCGCCACCCCCGAATTCGCCCCAAAACCGGAAACCCCGAACCCGGGGTGCCGGTCCCGGGCCAGGGACGCGGGCTCCCGGTTTTGCCTGAACTTGGGCCCGGGGTCGCGCCCTTACTGATCGTTTTCTTCCTCGGGGGGTTCGAAGCCCTTGACGTCGTTGCGGTCGTCGCTGCTCGGGACATCGCCCGGCAGCTGGACAGTCTTCGACAGCGGGCCCGGCGTCCACATGCCCCAGTGCGTCTCCTGGTGCACGTCCATCGCCGCCTGCGCGGGCAGCGCGTCCGGCTCGTACGGGTCGACCGCGTACAGCGAACCCCAGTCGCGGTGGATGTTGTTCTTCAGGTACGTCGGCAACTCCCGCATGCTGGTCGCCACGTTGAGCCAGCCGAACGGTCCGCCCGCGTCCGGCGACGACCAGCCCTGCCCGATGTCGCGCACCTCGGCCCCGGCCGCCACCCGGAACTTCGGGATCTCGGCGATGCCGTTGTGCACGCCCGGCAGCTGCAGGCACGGGTTCACCAACGCGGCGGTCCATTCCACGAACGTCGGCTGGTCCTTGACGAAGTCGGTCATGTTCACCAGCTGCGGCGCCCGCGGCGCGCTCACTGCCACCCAGCCGTTCGGGCCCAGGGAGTTGTCGGTGGCCACCACCCGCATCTTGGTGGCGCCTTCGGACTTTCCGCCGAGGGTGAACCGGAAGTCCCGCCATGCCGGGCCGCCGCCCTGCACCACGTACCTGCGCTCGGTGATCAGGAATCCCTTGTCGGTGTCGTGGCCGAACTCCAACGCCACCGAGTTCGCGCCCAGTTCCGCACCGGCCAGCGAGAGCACCACCGGCACCTCGGTGTTCTTCGCCCGCTCCGGCAGGTCGTACCACTGGGTCCGCAACTCGCCGGTGCCGGTGCCGGTCGGGTCGTAGCTGCCCCAGACCGGCGCGTTGTCGTTGCCGAACTGGTGCGGCGGCTTCCAGTCCGGTTCCTGCGGGTCGGAACCGTCGCCGGGCGGCAAACCGGGCCGGTTGAAGCCGACCATCTTGGCCCGCAGGTACTGGTTGGAGTCTTCCTTGCCTTCCAGCCGCTTCGGCGGGACGCCGATGTCCTTGTCCTCGGACGGCGCGGCCATGCTCGGCTGATCGCTGGATACCCGCAGCATGCCGACCTGTGGGTTGGTCTCCACGTAGACGTAGTCCGACAGCCCGCAGCTGGAACCGACGATCTGCTTGATGTTGTCCGCGCCGAGGCTGTAGCTGCCCCACTGCTTCTGAATGACCTTGCCGAAGTTCGCCAGTTCGAACAGCACCAGCAAGGCGCAGATGATCGACAGCGGCGCGGTGCCCAGCCGCAGCGCCCGGCTGCGCTTTTCATCACGACCGAAGCGCTCGTCGACGACCTTCGGGTTGTTCTCGTCGATGCGCAGGTGCTCGATGAACGCCACGATGAGCGCGATGCCCGCGATTCCCAGGAAGATCGTGCTCAGGTTGTGGCCGCTGATCTGCGGCGGCATGTTGAACCAAGGCACGCCCCAACCCGAGACGTACCACCAGGCGTTCGGCCCGGTCGCCGCGAACGCCAGGATCACCATGAGCATCGCGAAGAACGCGGCGCGGTTGCGCTTGGACCGCAGCACGGTGCTGCTCGTGGCCAGCGCGGTCAGCGCCGCCAGCGCGCCGCCGAATGCGGCGAAAATACCGAAGTGGTGGGTCCACTTGGTGGGGGTCAGGATCAGCACCACGAACGACAGCGCGGTGACCGCCAGCAGCCGCCGGCTCGGGCCGAGTGCCGCCCCCCGGATCCGGCTGCGGCGAAGCAGCACCACCGCACAGGTCGCCAGGCACAGCATCACCAGCAGCACCGGGAAGCGGCGGGTCATCGAGCCATCCGGCGTCTGGCTGAACAGCAGGTTGTAGCGGCTGAGCTCCTCGTACCAGCTCTGGCTCGGGCCGATCTCGGTGCGCAGTTTGGTCGCGTCCATGACCGACTGCCAGGTCTGGTCGGCGAACACCAAGGTCAGGATCACGAATCCGGAAGCCGCGATCGGCGCCAGCACCGGTATCCAGCCGAACTCCTGGGCCCGCTTGCGCACCAGCCGGAACAGCGGCTTCATCGCGGCCACGAACGGCAGCACGGACACCATGCCGTGCGGGTTCGCTCCGACCGAGAGCGCCGCGACGACCAAGCCCAGCGCGGCCGGCATCAGCCGCCCGGTCGCCACGGCCCGCTCCACGGCGCACAACGCGAGCAGCGAGAACAGCACTACGACCGGCTCGGGTCGCAGGCCGTTGTTGTAGGGCAGCCAGAACGCCAAGAACACCGCTGCCGCAGCCCAACCCGCGGCGTTGCTGCGTCGCACCTGCTGGCCGAGCCGGGGGAGCACCTCGCGGCTGATCAGTAACCAGCTGACGATGCCCATCAGCAGCGCGGGCAACCGCACCCACGGCGTCGACGTCGACACCTGCACCCACAGCGAATACAGCTCGTAGAACCAGCCGAACGGGGCCTCGGGAACGCCGAACCAGCGGAAGTAGTTGCTGATGTAGCCGAAGCTCTCGCGGGCCCGCGCGATGGTCAGGATGTAGCCGTCGTCCGAGGTCATCGCGCCGATGACCCACCAGACGATCAGCGCGCCGATCACCGAGACGTCCCGGAATGTCGGCTTCCACCAACCGGCCGGAGCCAGCTTCGGCGGGCGCCGGCCGGCCCGCACGTCCAGCCGCCGCAGGCAGATCACCGAGCCGATGAAGGCCAGCACCGCGAGCACCATCGCCGCGACCTTGAGCGTGGTCGCATGGCTTTCGTAGCGGTTGTCGACGCGGGCCTCGAACGACAGGCCGCGCACGTCGTCCACGCCGTCCTTCAGGCTGGAGTAGATGCCGGTCAGCTGGGGACGCTGGTCGCCGCGCAGGTTCGCCAGCGACTCGTTGCCGACGCTGGCCGTGGTGCCGTAGGCGTCGGCGTGCAGCGAGACCGAGCAGTCGCCCGCCGGCAGCGGCACCGTGCCCACCTGCTGCCCCTTGGTCAGCATCGTCAGGTGGCTGTTGTCGACCTGCAACACGAGGCCCGTGAGATTGCCGTAGTCCGACGACGGCGGGTTCGTGCTCAGCAACGTGGCCGGGCCGGTGGTGCGCGCGTCGAGGCTGCGCACGGCCGCGCACGGCACTTCGGCGTTTAACCAGACCGGCGAGTAGCTGACCAGGGGGGCCGACACCGACTTGGTGCCCTCGGCCGTCGGCCACTTCAGGGTCGTGACGTTGTAGTTGACCGGAAGGAACGGCACGGCCAACGCGAGCGCCGTGCCGAGTAGCCCGAGGACCGACGCGAACAGCTTCAGCCGGAGGGCTGACGGTTGCCGGCGGTCTATTTCGGGGTGCGCCGAAGCATCATCCGTTCGGCGGCTTTCTTCCTGGCCACTGAGCACGGGTGGGAGAATAGTAGTTGCTGGTCCGGGCGCTTTCGCGGCGTTCGGCGGGTGTGCAAAGAAACACCCTGGCTAACGCCGTGAGCTGCGGTCTCAGGTTGCTCTAAGGACCGTCTCAGTGTTCCGTGACGGTACGGTGACCGATTCGTCAGCGGCGGAAGAACTTCTCCTGCTGACCTTGGCGGAGCAATCGCAGCCATTCCTTGAACGCTTTCGGGTCGCGGCGCTGGCCCACGAAGTACAGCCCGAACCGGAGCACCTCCAGCGCCCCGATTTTGCGCATTCCCGGCTGCGACAGCAGATACCCGCGGTTGCGGTAGGTGTAGTAGCGCTTCACCGAATCCGAGGGGTCCTGGGCGTGGAACCGGCCGCCCAGCATCGGCTTGAACTCCGCGGAACCATCAGGGTGCAGGAACCGGGTCCTCAGCGTGGTGCCGAACGGCAGCCCGGAGCGGACCACCCGGCGGTGCACCTCGACCTCATCGCCGCGGAAGAACAGCCGGTAGTCCGGCACGCCCACCACGTCGAGCGTCGAGGCGCGGAATAGCGCGCCGTTGAAGAACGAGGCGATGCCCGGCAGGAAGTCGCCCTCGCCGAGCTCGCTGACCCGGCGCTTCCAGGTCAGGCCCCGGCGCAGTGGGAACGCCAGCTTGTCCGGGGTGTCGATGTTGACCACCACAGGCGACACCGCCGCAAGCCGACGTTGCTTCGCGACCTCCAGCAGCGTCGCCAGGGCGTGCTCGTCGGCGGGACGACCGTCGTCATCGCCCAGCCACACCCACTCCGCGCCCAGCGACAGCGCGTGCAGCATGCCGAGCGCGAAGCCGCCGGCACCGCCCAGGTTGCGCTGCGAAACCAGGTAGGTCGACGGGATCGGGCAGTCGGCCACCACGTCTTGTGCGGGCTGCTCCGGGCCGTTGTCGACCACCACCAGATGGTCCGGCAGCCGGGTTTGGCTCGCGATTACCTTCAGGGACTCGGCCAGCAGCTCGCGACGGTGCCTGGTGACGATCACCGCGACTACGGACCCGGCAGGCAGCTGCTGTGCGGAGTCGGTGCTCATGAGCCTTCTTTGCTCCCGATCGTGGCCGCGGATTCGCCGATCCGGGCCAGGGTTTCCTCACTCAGGTGCTCGAAGGGGTCATACCCCTTGTAGTGGGTCAGCACCTCGCGCAGCGAACCCTGCTCGCGCATCCCGCCCTTGTCCATCCAGATGGCGGTGCTGCACAGCTCGATCAGGAATTCGTCGGAATGCGAGGCGAAGACCAGGATGCCGGATCGCTTGACCAGGTCGTTGAGCCGGTCCCGCGCCTTCTCCAGGAACTCGGCGTCCACCGCGCCGATGCCCTCGTCCAGGATCAGGATCTCCGGGTCGATCGAGGTCACCACGCCCAGCGCCAGCCGCACCCGCATGCCGGTCGAGTAGGTCCGCAGCGGCATCGCCAGGTAGTCGCCGAGCTCGGTGAACTCGGCGATCTCGTCAACCCGCTTCTCCATCTCCTTGCGGTTCATGCCGAGGAACAGGCCGCGGATGATGATGTTCTCGTACCCGGAGATCTCCGGGTCCATGCCGACCCCGAGGTCGAAAACCGGCGCGACCTTGCCAACCACCCGAGCACTACCCCGAGTCGGCTCGTAGATGCCGCTGAGCAGGCGCAACAGCGTGGACTTGCCCGCGCCGTTGTGGCCGACCAGGGCTACTCGGTCGCCGTGCCGCAAGGACAGGTTGATGTCGTGCAGCGCCTCGATGATCGGCACCCGGCTGTCGGTGCCGATCTTGCCGCCCGCCTTGCCCAGTACGGCTTTCTTCAGCGATCGGGACTTCGCGTCGAAGATCGGGAAGTCGACCGCTGCGTTCCAGACATCGATGCTGACCACAGTTGTTCGGCCTCACTCAGACCCAGTAGGAAACACGGGAACGGTAGTTGCGCAGGACAAGCAGGGCCAACACCCAACCCACGACGGTGATCACGCCGACCACCAACCAGTGGTGCCACACGATAGGAGTGCCGAGCATCGGCTGGCGGATGATCTCCAGGTAGTGCATGAACGGGTTGATCTCGGCCAGTTGGGCGCGTTCCGCGATCGCGGGGTTCGGGCTCGTCTTGAACTCGTCGTAGTTCCATACGATCGGAGTCATGAAGAACATCAGCTGGACGACGCTCTGGGTCACCGGCGGGATGTCACGGAAGCGGGTCGAGATCGTGCCCACGACGAGGATCACCCATGCGCCGTTCAGCGCCAGGACGGCGAACGCCGGGATGGCGAGCAGCGAGACCAGCGTGAGGGGCTTCGGGAAGACCAACATCAGCACGAAGTAAACGACGAGGTTGTGCGCGAAGAAGAGCACCTGACGCCACAGCAGCCGGAGCACATGGATCGTGACCGGCGCAGGGAGTTGCTTGATGAGGCCCTCGTTCGAGATGAAGACTTCGGAACCCTCGTTGATGCAGTTCCCGATGAAGCCCCAGATGATGAAGCCGACGGCCAGGTACGGGAGGTGGACAGCGAGCGGTTGGTTGAACAGCTGCGAGTACAGCAAACCGAGCGCGGTGACTGTGACGGCCATGCTGATGGTGATCCACAGGGGGCCGATTACCGAACGTCGATAACGCTGCTTGATGTCCTGCCAGCCGAGGTGCGCCCACAGCTGGCGCTGCCCGAGGGCGTCGCGGATGTCCTTGAAGGCTTTTCGCCAGGTCTGCGACGAAGTCTCGGCCGGGGCTTCGGGGCGGTCTACCGTGCTCGTGGACTGCACAGTGCGTCAGAGTACCGATCGTCGCGTTGCCCTCTGGCCGAGGGCGTCATCCGCGGCCTCCGTGAGGTTCGTTACTGCCAAGGAATGCTGCATGTGGGGTGCAGCCTGTCCCATTCGGGGTATCGGCCCGTAGCAGTGTCCCAAACGCGTGTTTGAAAACCCGTGGCCGACCCAACTGCATGTAGATACGGGCACGGGCATGGTGCTCAAGAGGTTGTCTAGATCATGTGATCGCCATGCCCGTGCCTACCTGCTGGCAGGCCTGACCGAGCTGGCCCGCCTTGTTTGACGATCTCGGATCACTGTCCAAGCAGATCGCGCACCTGGACTCGGGCAGGATTCGGAGAAAAGTCACATCCTGCTAGTCCCTTAGTGAGGCATTTACCGAGTCTAATATCTCTTAGGATCCATGCCAATCCGCGCGGTATTTTTACAGATTGGCGTAACCGCTTTCACGCAGGATTGGCACTCCCGGGATAATAACTCGGGTGTAGTAGGGCCCGGGGCCTCGATAAGCTCCCTTGGCCCAGACGGGAACCCCGTTATTGACACCCCCGCCTACAACGACCTCGTCGTCGAATCCCCATGAAACTTGCTTCCAGATGCTGACCCTGATCACCGAGCTACCATCACCGCTGACCCAGCCATCTGCGGCTATCTCGTTACCATTCCGCGAGGGGTAGACACTCCCGCATTGCCGCAGTTTCCCCTGCCGACGCGGCTCCTTCCGCGGCGGCGGACGCCGGAGCGATCAGACACGCCGTGGTCGCGGCGATAGCGGCGAATAGGCCGATTTTCCTGGACATAACGCTCCCAGTTATCTTCCCCAGGCCGGGGTCGCAATCGGAAACCCCGGTGAAGCGGTCACTTCACGGCTCACTATTTCACGCTGTCGGGGGGCGGTAACGGGATTGATTTGAGATCACCTAATCGGAGTAATCTAATCAGTTCGCGTGACACGGTTCCGTCTACGGATGTCCTTTACCATGCGGCGGTCAGCTAGCTGGTTCTGAGCCGCTTGCCTCGCCATGGTGTCTTTAACTTAGTTGATCCGGTCAGCTGGTCGGACGAAGATTAGTGCTGCCCTGGATCAAGGTCGCTCAGTCCAGGGCAGCACATGGCGTCATCGGGTCAAACAATGTCCGTCGTGGCCGTGTTGCCTTCTGTCTGTTACAGGTATTGGCCGGTGCCGCGGGCGTGGCCGGTTTCGCCCTCGCCCGTGCTGCCCATCGGCAGGCCGCGGCGCATCTGCTCCAGTTGCGCGCGGGCCGCCATCTGCTGGGCGAACAGGGCCGTCTGCAGGCCGTGGAACAGGCCCTCCAGCCAGCCGACCAGTTGTGCCTGGGCGATCCGCAGCTCCGACTCGGACGGCGTCGACTCCTGGGCGAACGGCAGCGACAGTCGCTCCAGTTCCTCGATGAGCTCCGGGGCGAGGCCCTGCTCCAGCTCGCGTATCGAGGACTGGTGGATCTCCTTGAGGCGGGTGCGGCTGGCCTCGTCCAGCGGCGCCGCCCGGACCTCCTCCAACAGCTGTTTGATCATGGTGCCGATGCGCATCACCTTGGCCGGCTGCTCGACCAGGTCGTTGATGTCCTCGCCGCGTTCCTGCTGTTCGTCGGCGTTTATGGCGGCCCCGATCGGCTTGCCGTCTTCGCCGACGACGAACACCTGCGGCCTGCCCTCACTCGGATCGTGGGTCATGTCTCCATCCTCGCCTGTCGGTGCCGGTGCTAAGAATTCAGGGTGCACCTCGCCCATGGGGCGGGCAGCGGGTGGGCGGCGCGAGTGATGCGATATTTGCCACCCGGCAGCGAGATCAAGTTGCCTCGTCCGTAACGTGTCCCCCATGGCGTTCGACGTCGCGGCGGTTCGCGGGCTCTTCCCCGCGCTGGGCGACGGGTGGGTCCACCTGGACGCTCCGGCGGGCATGCAGGTTCCCGAACAAGTGGCGACTGCGGCGTCTACCGCGCTGCGGGCCCCGGTATCCGGCCCGGGCGGGATCTTTCCCGCATCGCAGCGCGCCGAGGCGATCGTGGAGGCCGCCCGTCGCGCTATTGCTGACCTGGTGGGTGCCAACCCGGCCGGGGTGGTGCTCGGTCCGAACTCTGCCGTGCTTTTGCAGCGGCTCGCCGATGCGCTGGGCGACGGCTGGATGATCGGGGACGACGTGGTCGTCTCCCGGCTGGACCATCCGGCCAACGTCGCGCCGTGGCAGCGCGCGGCGCAACGCTCGGGCGGCACGGTGCGGTGGGCCGAGGTGGACATCGAGACCTGCGAGCTGCCGACCTGGCAGTACCAGGAGTTGGTCAACCCGCGAACTAAGGTCGTCGCGATCACCGCCGCGTCCGGTGCGGTCGGTACCCGGCCGGATGTGCGGCAGGCCGCGGAAGCTGCGGCTGAGCACGGCGCGCTGGTCGTGGTGGACGCCTCGTCCGCGGCGCCTTTCGTGCCGTTGGACATCACCGCGATGGGCGCGGACGTGGTGGCGGTAAATGCTTCGGCTTGGGGCGGGCCGCCGGTGGGTGCGCTGGTGTTCAAGAACGCGGCGGTGCTCGACCAGTTGCCGTCGTTGGCGTTGGAGCCCGGCGCGCGTGGACCGGAGCGGTTGGAGCTCGGCCCGCCCGCCTATCCGTTGCTGGCCGGGCTGGTTGCGTCGGTGGACTACCTGGCGGGTCTGGACGATGCGGCGGTCGGGCCGCGTCGGGAGCGCCTGTTGACCTCGCTGGGCTCGGTGAAGTCGTACCAGGCCGGGCTGCTGGCCAACCTGACCAACGGGCTGCGGAAGATGCGGCACGTGATGGTGATCGGCGACGCGATGCGGCGCGTGCCGTCCATGGCGTTCACGGTCAACGGCGTCAAGGCGGTGGAGGCGGTGGAGCACCTCGCGGAGCGAGGGGTGTGCGCCTTTGCGGACCCGGGCACGCACGGTGTGTTCGCGGTGCTCGGGGTCGGCGAGGTCGGCGGCGCGGTCCGCGTCGGCATGGCCCACTACACCAATGCCTCCGAAGTGGACCAGCTCGTCCGAGCCGTCGCCGAACTCGCTTGACGTCGGCCTGGGCGCGTTGGGATTGCGATTCCCATGGAAATCGCCGCTGGGGGCCAGCGGACAGCGCCGCCGCGGGTCAGCGCACGAGGAGGATCTTGCCGCGCACGTCGCCAGCCTCCAGCATCGCGTGCGCACGTGCGGCCTCCCGCATCGGCACCCGCGCGTGCACCAGCGGCCGCACCTTGCCCGCCTCGATCAGCGGCCACAGCCGCTCCCGCACGTCGGCGACGATCGCCGCCTTGCCGTTCGGCCCTTCGACCGGTCGCCCGCGAAGTCCGAGCACCGACATGTGCAGCCGCTTGACCAGCATCTTCCCCATGTCCAGCTCGGCCTTCCGGCCGCCCTGCAAGCCGATGACCGCCAGATGCCCGTCGGGGGCCAGGGCGGACAGATTGCGGTCCAAATAGGACGCCCCCATGTTGTCGAGGATGACGTCCGCCCCGCCGGCCTCCTTGACGACCGCGACGAAGTCCTCGTCCCGGTAGCTGATGACCGGGTCCGCGCCCAAATCGGCGCACAGCTGCCGGCTCTCGGCCGATCCGGCGGTGGTCGCTACTCGCGCTCCGAGCGCCTTGCCGATCTGGATCGCGCAGGTCCCGATGCCGCCAGCGCCACCGTGCACCAGCAGCAACTGTCCACTCCGGAGCCCGGCCTCCATCACGACGTTGGACCACACGGTGCAGGCGACCTCGGGCACCCCGGCGGCATCGACGAGGTCCACCCCGGCGGGCTTGGGCAGCACCTGCGCGGCGGGCACTGCAACCCGTTCGGCGTAACCGCCGCCCGCGAGCAGCGCGCACACCTCATCGCCGACCTGCCAGCCCGTCACGCCCTCCCCGAGTTCGGCGATGGTTCCCGAGCACTCCAATCCGGGAATCTCACTGGCACCCTTCGGCGGCGGGTAGTTGCCCTGCCGTTGGCTCAGGTCCGCGCGGTTGACCGCGCTGGCGACGATGTCGATGAGCACCTCGCCCGGACCCGGTCGCGGATCGGGGTGTTCGGTCCATTCCAGCACGTCCGGTTCGCCCGGCTCGCGGATCGAGATCGCGTACATACCTGCCGACGGTAGTCCGGTGCATCGCGGTTCGCGCCCGCCCACGTGACGCGCTTCCCGGCATGTGGTGCGAAAACCCGTGAACACTCAGACAATGCGGGAAAAATGGGAAAAATTCCCGGTTCTTAACTCTTCTCCGTGCGGACTTGACTTCGCTGCGTGATCCTCTCAAGGCTAGGCAACACAAATTCCACCCGAAGCGGGGAGCATGATGAGTTTGCGAACCATCACACCCAGGCGCTCGGCGGCGGCTCTCGCCGCAATCTGCGCGGCCGCGTTGTGCACCGTCACGCCCGCCACCGCGGCGCCGGCCGATCTCGGCTCGCGTATCAACGGCGACGCCGTGAACCGGCACCTGATCGCGTTGCAGCGGATTGCCGACCAGAACGGCGGGAACCGCGCATCCGGCCTACCGGGCTACGAGGCGAGCGTCGACTACGTGGTCGGCAAGCTCCGCGGTGCGGGTTTCGACGTCACCACGCCAGAGTTCACCTACCAGGCTTACTACCTCGATTCGTTCAGCCTGACGGTGGCCGGTCAGCCGACCGAAGGCGGCGTCCTGGAGTACTCCCGGGCCACCCCGCAGGGCGGCATCACCGCGCCATTGGCCGTCGCCCCGGTCGATGACACGCCGGGTTGCGAAGCCGCCGACTACGACGGCGCGGACATCACCGGGAAGGTCGTGCTGATCCGGCGCGGCTCGTGCACCTTCGCGCAGAAGCAGCAGGTGGCGGGCGAGCGCGGCGCCGTGGGCGCGATCATCTACAACAACGTGGACGGTCCGCTCAACGGCACGCTCGGCGACCCGGGAGCCGCGCGGATCCCGAGCGTCGGGGTCAGCAAGCAGGTCGGCGAGGCGCTCGCCGGGCAGGCCGGCGCCGAGGTGAAGCTGGACATCCAGTCCCGGCTGGAGACCGTCACCACCCGCAACATCGTGGCGCAGACCCGCACTGGCCGCCCCGACAACGTCGTGATGGCTGGTGCGCACTTGGACAGTGTCCCCGAAGGTCCGGGCATCAACGACAACGGCACCGGCAGCGCGGGCCTGTTGGAGACCGCGCTGAAGCTGGGCGGCAGCCCCAAGGTCAACAACGCGGTGCGGTTCGCGTTCTGGGGCGCGGAAGAGTCCGGCCTGGTCGGGTCGACGAAGTACGTGCAGAGCCTGAGCTTCGAGCAGCGGCTCGACATCGCCCTGTACCTGAACTTCGACATGATCGCCTCGCCGAACGCCGGCTACTTCGCCTACGACGGCGACGACTCCGACGGCGTCGGCGCCGGGCCGGGACCGCAGGGATCCGGGCAAATCGAGCGGGATTTCATCGCCGCGATGGCCGCGCAGGGCATCGAGGTGGAAGGCAACGACTTCGACGGCCGCTCGGACTACGGTGAGTTCATCGCGGTCGGGATTCCCTCCGGCGGGCTGGACACCGGCGCCGAGAAGCTCAAGACCGAGGCGCAGGCGGCGAAGTGGGGCGGCACCGCGGGCGTCGCCTACGATCCGAACTACCACTCGGCGAAGGACAACCTAGCCAATGTGGACCGGGTCGCGCTGGAGCGGAACGCGAAGGCTCTCGCGACGGTCGTCGGCGGCTATTCGCAGAGCACCGAGGCGGTGAACGGGATGCAGAGCCGCGCTCAGCGCGCGCAGCTGCGGGCCGCGCAGGGCACCCTGATGGCGCAGCACCACGCCCCGACGGAGCCCAAGGTCCCGCACGGCCACAACCTCGCCTGACCGGCCGTTTTTCGAGTTTCGGTGCACTATGGCCGTGAGTCCTTCGGGCAGCTAGCCCAAGGACTCACGGCCCCGAACCCGGGCCGCCATCCCCGATGCGCTTCCGCCGAAAGGACTGCGTCGTGAAACGTGTCGTCCTCGCCGTCGCCGTCCTCGCTGCCGTGCTGGTAGTACCCGTCGCGACCGCGGCCGAGCCGGTTCGCTTCGCGACGTTCAACGCGTCGCTCAACCGCGCCACCCAGGGCAAACTTCTCGCGGATCTGTCCGAACCGGACGATCCGCAGGCCCGCAAGGTGGCCGAGGTCGTGCAGCGGGTCCGCCCGGATGTCCTGCTGCTAAACGAGTTCGACTACGTCGAAGGCGGCGCGGCGGTCGATGCGTTCCGCGCTAACTACCTGGCGCGGGGCCAGCGCGGCGCCGATCCGATCGACTACCCGTACGTCTACATCGGCCCGGTGAACACCGGAGTGCCGTCCGGGATGGACTTTGACAACGACGGCACGATCGGCGGCGGTGGCGACGCCTTCGGCTTCGGCGCGTTCCCCGGCCAGTACGGCATGGCGGTGCTCTCGAAGTACCCGATCGGCCAAGCCCGCACATTCCAGCGGTTCCGGTGGATCGACATGCCGGGCGCTCGACTCCCAGACGACCCGGCGACGCCGCGGCCCGCGGACTGGTACTCGCCGGAAGAGCAGCGGTCGCTGCGACTCTCGTCGAAGTCGCACTGGGACCTGCCGATCCATGTCGGCGACAAGACCGTGCATTTCCTGACCTCGCACCCGACGCCGCCGAGCTTCGATGGCTCCGAAGACCGCAACGGCCTGCGCAACCAGGACGAAATCCGCTTCTGGGCGGACTACGTCACCCCCAGCCGGGCCGACTACATCTACGACGACGCGGGCACAACCGGCGGTCTGGCGCCGGGGGCCCGGTTCGTGATCGCCGGCGACCAGAACTCGGATCCGCTCGACGGCGACAGCAACGGCGCCCGCCAGATCCTTTACGCGCCTCGCGTTATCGATCCGCTGCCGGGCAGCGCTGGAGCGGTCGAGGCGAGCGCGGCCCAGGGCGGTGCCAACGAACACCAGCTCGGCGACCCGTTCTTCGACACGGCAGACTTCACCGACGAAGCGCCCGGCAACATCCGCGTCGACTACGTCCTGCCGTCGGCGCCCTTGATTCCGCTGCGCTCCGGGGTCTTCTGGCCGGCCTCGGGCGACGAACTGGCCCGGCTCAACGACGCTTCGGACCACCACCTCGTCTGGACCGACCTCATTCCTTAGATCAGGGGACGGCCGGGACCGCCGGATTCCAAGTTCAGGTAAAACTCGCCGCAGCGCAAAGAACTGGCTCCTTCGCAACCTCTTGACGTCGTTGGTCAACTCAGGGGCAGGGTGTGAGTCGTCGCGCTCGTGGCGGTGGCGTAATCGCCGAGTCCCGGCTTGGCCGGCCGGCGGGCGACCAGCAGTGCGAGCACGACACCACACGCGGAGAAGACCGCAAGCGCGATCGACGCTAGCGACAGGCCGCCGGCGAGCGCGTCCGCGAGTGCCGCGCCGCCGGTTTCCATCCTACTGGCGACCTTCGCGTAGATCCCGGCGACGACGGCCGTCATGACCGCCCCGCCGACGTAGCGCGCCATATTCGAGATCCCGGAAGCGGCGCCCACCTGTTCGCGCTTCACGGCGGCAGTGGCGACCGCCGATGAAGGACTGTTGGAAAGCGCCAGCCGCACGGCGACACCGATCAGCGGAAGGACGAACGCGCCATACCCCCAGGAAGGCCGGACTCCGGCGAGGACCACGAATGCGGCGGTCAGGATCACGAAGCCCGCGACGATGACCGGACGCGTCCCGAAGTAGTGGGCCAAGGGGGCGACCAGCGGCGCGATGAAAACCACCACCGCAGCGAGCGGCAGCGTCGCCAAACCCGCTTGCAAGCTGGTCATCCCGAGGGTCTCCGGTGCCTGGAAGTACAAGCTCACCAGGAAGCTGAGCGCGGCGATCGCTCCGGCCCCGATCAGGATCGCGCCGGTCGCACCCACGAGGAGCATGTTGCGCAGCAGGGCGAGGTCGACCAGCGGGGCGGCCACGCGCCGTTCGACCAGCACGAACCCGATCACGGCCAGTACCGACAGGACCAGGCACAGCAGGGTGGGCGGCGACAGCCAACCCCAGGACGATCCCTCGGTCATGGCGAACACGAACGGCACGAGCGCGGCGGCGACCAGGCCGGTACCCGCCAGATCGATCTTCCGTGGGCGGTCCGGGTCGCGGGATTCCGGGACCGTGCCCATCGTGACCGCGATGCACGCGACGGCGATCGCCGCGTCGATCCAGAACAGTCCTTGCCAGCCGGTGAATTCGTTGAGCACACCACCGAGCACCGGGCCGGCCGCGGCCCCGGCCGCTGCGGCGGCGCCCCAGAGGGCGACCGCCCGCATCCGTGCGGCACCGGAGGACGCCACCGACAGCAAGCTCAACCCGCAGGCCAAGATCGTTGCGCCGGCCGCGCCCTGAATCAGGCGACCGAGCACGACCTGCAACCCGGTCCCGGCGAGCGCGATGAGCACGCAAGACAGCACGAACAGGGCAAGCCCCGCGAGGAACAACCGCCGCCGCCCGAAGACGTCGCCCAGCGCCCCGGAGGTGACGATCACGGCGGCCCCGACCAGGAGGTACCCGGTGACCGCCCACTGCAGCACCTCGACGGGCGTCCCGAGGTCGGCGCTGATGGACGGGATCAGGATGCTCACCGCGGAGGTGTTCGCGTTGACGACGAACGTGGACAAGCACGCGGTCGCCAGGGGACCCCGTCCGGGCCGAATGCCGGGTTCCGCGCCACCCACCACCGCGGCGTCGGTCGGCCCATCCGGCCCGGTGGAGTTCGGCTTGCTCATACCGCAACAATTGCCCAGCGCCGACATCCGACGAAGTACCGAAAGACCCGGTCGGAAACCACCTCGAACGGCGGCACCGGCAACCAACAGCGGAGCCCGGCGGGAGACCACCCCTGCCGAGTCCTGTTCATGGCCAGAGCCGGTTTGGGGGTAGCTCGGACACTTTCCCGCTGCCCTGCTAGCTGTACGCCGGATGGTTCGAAGCCGAACGGGTGGCACTGTTGATCAAGGCTTGTTGCAGGGTCGCACGCTTACGTAACGTCTGCACCGCGAAAATGATCAACGGTCCGGAGGCTGGAACACGTGGCTATCGAGCAAGTGTTGCGCCTTTTGAGGCAAGAGGGAGCCATCGAACTCGACTCATCTCAGCTACTGGTCGACAGGGTACTTAACGAGGCTCGGCGGAAATCCACAGAAAACCCTGCCTACTTCTTCCGGAAAGATCCGTGTGTCGTGCCGGTTGCGCTTCCTCTGGTAATGCGCGTTGCTCCCGTCGAGGTGCTTCGGCAAGTTGGCGTGGCCACGACGTTTGACGGCAACTCGCCATTTGCGCACGTTTCACGCCACTGGGCACAACTTCGCTACTGCGCCGCATTGGAGACAAAGGCGGGTCGTCTATCGCTTTCGCCCTTGGGGAACGATGTCGTCTACCATCACAAGGTTGCGCAGTCTGAATATCTCGGCATCGGATTTGCCCTTGTTGTCGCACAGGAAATCTTGCGAAAACAATACCCTGGTTGGGAATTTCACCCGGTCGATGCGGATTTTGCCCTGGCGCGAGGAATTCCTGAAGTCGGGGCCGTAAACCAACTGGACGGTACACAGAGTCGCCCAGACTATTTCCTAATCGGCCGCCCAAGCGGCGGCTGGGGACTCAAGATCGTCGTACTGGAGTGCAAAGGAACACACTCTCCTGCCGAGTCTCAGGCGATCCGGCAACTGGCGAAAGCTTGTACACAGGTCCGGGCGGTAGAGATCGGTGGCCGCAACCTCGCTTCGCTGATGGTTGCTTCGCGCCTGTTGACCTCCGGGGTAAAGGTTTGTGTAGTCGACCCGCCCGGCGAAACTGATCTGTGGTCGGGTTCGGAGGACGAGTTAGACGAATTGCTTGGCGAGGACGTCGAAGGGCCGCCTGAATTTTTCGGTGTTCGAACTCCAGCGCAGGATGACCTAGAACTGATCGGCACGAAGTCGCCAGAATTGGGAGAGCCAGAAGACGTGGACAGGAGACCGCCTGAATTTTCGGCGGATGATCTAAAGATTCCCCAGGTAGTCACTATTCCACAAGCGAGCCGTAGCTGGTTCTCTCAGGTGCTCGCTCGCACCTTCGCCGCTTCGGTGTTGACGTTCGCCGGAGACGGCGAGGTAGCAGCCAAGTACCACGTGCCAAGGCGGTACCGGGATGATCACGGCCAAGAGGGGTTCCCGCTGGACAACACCGTTGAGGTCGACACGTCCGAGCGGTTGAGTATGCCGGGTGGTCTGAGCGCCCGAGGAACCCGTTACTCGATGGCGTTACCGGGCAACAGGCGCCTGGAAGTGTTTCGCGGGCTGGAGGAAAGCGTCTATGCCGATCTCGGGGAGCAAAGGCTAGGCTCATATTTCCGCACTGCGCAGCGGTTCTGGCGAAAGTGGCGCGAGGTCGCCCGAAACGGAACGGCAGATGGCCGGGCGGTGTCGGCTGGCCGGGATGGAACAGTGTTGACAATCGGTATCAGCGAGTGACGTTTTTCGTACCTCGGCGAGGCCGCTGGCTCGCCAGTAGGTCGGCAATCCGGGTGCTCTTTCACGACGAGCCTGGTTCGCCTGCAAATCCCGCAGCTCACCGTGCATGTTCTTTTGGTCCGGGCTGTTCGAGCGCGGAGTGACTCAACGCGTTGCCGAGCGTGTGATGGGTCGGGGCCCGACGCCGCGATGGCAAGCGGTACAAGCATGTGACCGGAGAACGCGCTCGGCATGGTCGCTGACAAGGTTGGGAGACTCTGGCGGAGACGCCGAATGAGTCGCCCCCGAAACGCTGGAAGAAGGCCAACTGAGACGGGAATTGAGACCAGCCGCGACAGGGCCCGGCGAAAAAGATCCCCGGCGGGCCCTGTTTTGCCTGGTCATAGCAGCGGAAGCGGGGGGATTCGAACCCCCGGTCGCTCTCGCGACGCTCGCTTTCAAGGCGAGTGCATTCGGCCGCTCTGCCACGCTTCCACGCCGCAGCGTAGCCAACCGGTGAAGATTGGCCTACAGCCGGTCGGGTCAGTCGAGGCTTCGCAGGTGGGTCGTGAGTCGGCCGAAAACCCCTGCCAGCACCTTCAGCTCCTCGGGGGTCAGCAGGTCGATCATGTGCTCTCGGACACCCTCGACGTGCGTGGGCGCGGCTTCGCGGAGCTTCGCCAGTCCCTTCTCGGTGAGCACCGCGAGCACGCCCCGGCCGTCGCTGGGGCATTCGTCCCGACGCACCAGCTTGGCCGATTCCAGGCGGCGGATCTGGTGTGAGATGCGGCTCTTGGAGTGCGCGATCTCGTTGGCGAGTTCGCTCATCCTCATCTGCTGGTCGGGCTGCTCGGACAGGCGGACGAGGATCTCGTAGTCCGCGATCGAGAGCCCATGTGCGAGCTGCAGTTCGCGGTTGAGCCGGTACTCCAGCAGCGCGCTGCCGACGATGTAAGCGCGCCAGGATGCACTCTCGCAGTCGTCCAGCCATTGGGTTCGCTGCTCGGTCACCTCGGTCACTACGCCAGGTTACCGGGCGGTTAGCGGTCCTGGCGCCACTTTGAACCGGCCCAAAAATAATTTGCCACCTAACCATTCATGGCGAGTACGATCGACTCGTGCCCGGCTTCCTGGAACAAGATCCGCAGCGGATGCCGTTGAGTCGACTGGTCGGTTTGACCGGTCGGCGGCTGTCGCACTACTGGGAGCAGGCCGTGGCACGGAGCACGGACCTGAGCCGAACCGCGATGATCGCGCTCACCGCGATCGACGAGCAGGACGGCCAAACGCACCGCGAGGTCGCCCAGCGCTGCTGGGTGCGCCCGGCAACGCTGACTCCGGTCATCGACGCACTGGAGTCGGACAAGCTGCTCACCCGGCAGCGCGACACGACCGACCGGCGCGTGGTCCGACTGCGCATCACCCCGGCTGGCCGGGCGGCGCTGAAGGCCGCGTGGCAGGGGGTTCGCGAGGAGTTCCGACGGATCGAACCGGACGCCAGTCCGGCGGAAGAGGCCCTGATCCGGAAGTACCTGCTCGCGGTCCTGAGCGGATTGAACGAGAAAGAAGGCGGATGTGACCACTGCGGTTGAAGTGACCGATCTGGTCAAGCGATATCCCAAGGCCCAGAAGAACGCGGTGGACGGGCTCAGCTTCCAGGTGGCCACCGGCGAGATCTTCGGGCTGCTCGGCCCGAACGGCGCCGGCAAAACCACCACCGTCGGCATCCTGACCACCAGGGTGCTGCTGACCAGCGGGTCGGCGCGCGTCGCGGGGGTCGACGTGGCGGCCGATCCGGTCGCGGCGCGCAGCAAGGTGGCGGTCGTGCCGCAGCGGGTGAACCTGGACCGCTCCCTGAACGCGCGGCAGAACCTCATCTGGCACGCCGCGTACCACGGGATTTCGCGCGGCGAACGGCAGCGGTTGGCCGACGAGCTGCTCGACCGCATGGGCCTGGCGGAGAAGGCGAAGGCCCGTGTCGACGCCCTTTCCGGCGGGCAGTCGCAGCGGCTGATGATCGCACGTGCCCTGATCCACAAGCCCGACGTGCTTTTCCTGGACGAGCCGTCGACCGGGCTCGACCCGCAGGCCAGGCTGTTCGTCCACGACCGGATCAACGAGCTGCGCGCCGAGGGCGTGACGATCGTGCTCACCACGCACGACATGGACGAGGCAGAGAAGCTGTCCGACCGGGTCGGCGTCGTCGACCACGGCAAGCTGCTGACGCTGGACACCCCCGAGGCGCTGATCAAGTCGTTGCCGGGCAGCGGCACGGTGGACGCCACGCTGCGCCCCAACGGCTACGACCCCGCCAAGGTCGCCGACCTGTTATCCGATGTGCGCGGCGTGCAGCGGGTCGAGCAGATCGCGACCGGCACGGACCCGGATGCAGAGGCCGAGCTGCGGTTGCGGCTGTACGTGGGCGACGAGCCCGCCGCACTGCTCGGGCCGGTCGCGCAAACCCTGCACGAGCAGCGAGTTTCGGTCAGCGACTTGTCACTGGGGTCGGCGACGCTGGAAGACGTCTTCATCGACCTGACCGGGAGGGAACTGCGATGAGTCCTGTCCGCGCGTTCACCGCGGTGCTGGGCCGCGACGTCTTCGTGACCGGTCGGGAGCTGCCGAGCTTCCTGGCGCAGGTGCTGGTGCAGCCGGTGGCGCTGCTATTCATCTTCGGCAAGGTGCTCAGCGAACTCGGCTACGCCCAGCCCGGCTACGCGCAGATCCTGCTGCCCGGCATGATCGCGCTCAACGCATTCCTGGTTTCGTTGCAGAACACGTCGTTCCCGCTGGTGCTGGACTTCTCGTTCTCCCGGGAGATCGAGGATCGCCTGCTGGCGCCGCTGCCGATCAGCTGGGTGGCGGTGGAGAAAATGTTGTTCGGCGCGCTCCGGGGCCTGCTCGCGGCGGTGCTGATGGTGCCGCTGGGGATGTGGATGCTCGGCGAGATCGACTGGGATCTCGGCGGCTTGGCGTTCGCCCTGCTGTGCATGGTCCTGGGCTCGCTGTCTGGTGCGGCGGTGGGCCTGACGGTGGGTGCGGCGGTGCCGCCCCGCCGGATCAACATCATGTTCGCGGTGATCCTGGCGCCGCTGATGTTCACCGGAGCGACCCAGTTCCCGTGGGCGCAGCTGGAACACCTGCGCTGGTTCCAGATCCTGTGCGCGATCAACCCGCTGACCTACGTCAGCGAAGGCATGCGCGGAGCTCTGCTCCCGAACGTCCCGCACATGCCGCCCTGGGTCTGCGTCCTAGCCCTGCTGATCGCCACAATCGTATTCGGAGCCCTCGGCATCAAGTTCTTCCTCCGCCGAGCCCTGGACTGATTCACGCCAGGCGAGGGGCGTCCTCAACCAAGCAACTTGATGACGGGCGCCCCTCGCTCTCAACCCGAACTCGGCGATCAGTGGTCAGGACGACCCGCCTTGAAATCACCGAGGATTCCGGCCCAGGTTCGGTGGCTCACGCATAACGTGCCGCCGTCGTGGGCTTTCTGTCGCGGAGGCACGTTGCGGACTCCGAGATGGGGCTTCAGCCTCCGCGAGCTCGGAAAGTCCATATCGGACAGTACTCGTCGTAATAGGGAGTGGTCGATGGCGCCGGAACAAGTGCGGCGAGGCGCCGACGGGGACCTCGCCGCGGTGGCCGAGATCTTCGCCCACTACGTCAACGGCAGCACCGCCACGTTCGAGACCGTTCCGCCGGATGCGGCGCATTGGCGGCAAAAGCTCGACACACTAGCGGAACAGGGGCTGCCGTTCCTGGTCGTCGAGGTCGAGGCGCGGATCGTCGGATTCGGCTACGCCGCACCGTGGCGGCCCAAGCCCGCCTATCGGTACACCGTCGAGGACACCGTCTACCTCGCGCCGGGGTGGACCGGCCGAGGTCTCGGCAGGCTGCTGCTCACCACCCTGATGGCCGATAGCGCGCGAGCCGGGGCGAGGCAGATGATCGCGGTCATCGCCGACGACGGTCATGATGCCTCGGCGGCGCTGCACCGCGCTTGCGGCTTCCGGGAGGCCGGTCGGCTGCACAGCGTGGGCCACAAGTTCGGCCGTTGGATAGATACCTTGCTGCTGCAACGGGAATTGGCTTCGTCGACTTAAAATCCGGTCAAAGTACGACTTTTCGCGCGCACCTAGCCGTTTGCCTGGAGTGCGTTCACCCCTCCTGATTGTTCTTCCGATTGGTGTGAAAAGGTTTTCGCCTGTGGGGTAGGCGCGGTTCTGTTAGCCCGCTGTCGCTCGTTAGAGGTAAAGATCGCACACGATCGAGCGAAGGACCTTGTGTAACGCTCCGAAGTCGGTGGTCGCGATGAGCTGTTTGTACTGATCAGGCCGTAGATGCCCGTGATCGAGATCCGGTTGGTCCGCGTCGGTGGCCGCCATGCCCAGGTTAGCGTCCCTGCGGCACCTGATCTCGCAGATCAGGCTGCCCGCCGCAGGTGCTTCCCGGCCTTCGCCGGACGCTGCCGAGAACAGGTACGCCAACGGGCCAGGAGCTGATCATGATACGCAAAACAGGTACCAGACCCCCCGATCGGGCCGATCGTCGAGTCCGTGCGGCGCCGGCCGTCGTGCTCGGCGTGCTCTGCCTGGCCCTCACCGGCTGCGCGAGCGCACCGTCGATCGATCCGGCGCACGCGATGGCGCGCGCCGACCTCGGCATGCAGGCCCCCGCGACCACCTTCGCCGATTTCCCCAAGGCGCCACAGGATCCGGCGCCCAACGCGGAAACCGACGGCGTCGTGCTGCACGTCAAGCAGGACATCGCCGTGTACGAGACGCCCAACGGCGCCGTGTTCGCACGACTCCCCGCCACCCAGCTGGATAACCCCACCTGGGTGCCGGTGATCGCGGAACGCGGACGGTGGGCGCAGGTGCTGCTACCGTCGCGACCCAACGGTGCGTCCGGCTGGGTGCGCACCGACGGCCAGGTCGAGCGGGCCCGGTCGCCCTACGATGTTGACGTCGACATCGACGCGCGCCGGCTCCGCGTGCGTAAGGACGGCGCGGCGATCGGGGAGTGGGTCGTCGGGGTCGGAGCGCCGGATTCACCGACACCGCGCGGCCGGACCTTCATCATGGCGGCGATCGAGGAGACCGTGACCCGGTTCAGCCCGATCATCCTGCCGCTCGGCGTGCACTCGGAAACGTTCAGCACCTACGGCGGCGGTCCCGGCACGGTCGCGCTGCACGGCTGGCCCGACCCCTCAGTGTTCGGTCAGGCGAGCAGCGACGGATGCGTTCGGGTGCCCAACGACGCACTTCGGCTGCTGACCACCCTGCCGTTGGGCACCCTGGTCCACCTGCGGTGATCGCCGCGGATGGAGATTCCCGAAGAACGACAGAAAAGGAAGTTCGACGAATGCGCAAAACTGCTTGCCTCGCCGGGATTTTCGCCGCCGGCGCCGGAATTCTGGCTGGCGGCGCACCGGCCTTCGCGGACAGCGCTGACAACGATGGCATCAACATCGGCAACGACAACAACCTGAGCGTGCTGCCGATCCAGCTGTGCGGAAACAACATCGCGGTGCTCGGGGCCGTGGTGCCGGTGCTGTCCCCGCAGGCCAACACCTGCGTCAACGCGCCGATCGTGGACCACCCGGGGGGCGGTTACAAGCCCACCCCCACCGTGCCCACCGAGCCGTGCAAGGCCGGCGAGTCCAAGCCCGGTTGGGCTGCCCAGTCCAAGCCCGGCTGGTTCAAGCCCGGCGAGGAAATGCCTGGCTGGTTCTCCGCCGGCGGGTCCGACCCGTGCGGCCCCGGTGGCCCCGGTGGCCCTGGTGGCCCCAACGTGCCCGGCGGGCCGGGCGCGCCGACCACCTCCGACAAGGCCGTGTCGGCCGCCAACCCGCTGCCGACCGCGCCCACCCCGGACCCGGTCCGCGGCCACCACGCGGTCACCGGCTGAGATCATCCGGCCGACTGGTTTGCGTAACCCGAACGTTGTACTGCTCGGGTTACGGCTGGCTAGCGGTGCTTGATCGGCACTAAATTTCGGTGCTGCGTAGATCACTACGCACTCCAAGTGGTCGTTTCGGCTCAAACGGCCACACCCCCTGTAGTGGTGTCCGGCGAAGTACTCCCCCTCTCTTCGCCGGACACCATTACTGCTTGATTTCCATTGAAATCGCGGACGACCCGGATCGATGCACGATCGGTGATCACTGCGCCGTTCGGCCGAACGAACGGGCGGCGGCAAGGAATGCGTCGTTCTCCTCGGGCTGTCCGATCGTGACCCGCGCACCGTCCCCATCGAATGCGCGGACCACAACCCGGTTCTGCAAGCAGTGCTCGTTGAACTCGCCGGTGCGCTCGCCCAGCGGCAGCCAGACGAAGTTCGCCTGCGTCTCGGGAACCTGGTAGCCGGCGGCCACGAGTTCCCGGTGCACCCGCTCCCGCTCGGCGACCACGTTGGCGCACCGCTTCTGCAACTCGTCCTGTGCGTCCAGCGAAGCGATCGCGGCGGCCTGGGCGAGCGCGTTGACGCTGAACGGGATGGCCACCTTCCGCAGCGCCTCGGCGACCTTAGGCGGTGCCACGGCGTAGCCCACGCGTAGCCCAGCGAGGCCGTACGCCTTAGAGAAAGTCCGCATCGAGGCAACGTTGTCGCGTTTCCGCGCGATCTCGACGCCGTCGGGGCCATCCGGGTCGACGACGAACTCGAAGTACGCCTCGTCGAGCACCACCAGCACGTCCTGGGGCACCCGGTCCAGGAAGGCCTCAAGCTCGGCCCGCCGCAGTAGGGTGCCGGTCGGATTGTTCGGCGTGCACACGAAGATCAACCGGGTGGCCGGGGTGATCGCGGCGAGCATCGCCTCCAGGTCGAGAGCGTGTTCGGCGGTCAGCGGGACCCGCACCTGCTTGGCGCCCACGACCTGCGTGATGATCGGGTACGCCTCGAACGACCGCCACGGGAAGATGACCTCGTCATCGGCGGTGCAAGTCGCCTGCACCAACTGCTCGCACAGCGCGACCGAACCGCAGCCGACGGCGATCCGTTCCGGGGCCACCTCCAGCCGCGCGGCCAGCGCGGCGGTCAGCCGCCCGATGCCCATGTCCGGGTAGCGGTGCACCTCGCCGGCCGCCTGGTTGATGGCCGCCACCGCGCTCGGCAGCGGGCCTTCGGAAACCTCGTTGCTCGCCAGCTTGATCGAGCCGGGGATGGTGCGACCCGCGACGTAAGCGGGCAACTGTTCGAGGTCGGCACGGGTGCGCACGGTCATGGACGACTCCTTGCTCCGGATGGGTCATCTGGACGTTAACCCCCCAAAGCCGGGATCAGCACCACCGCACCCGGAAAACGGGTGTGCCGATGATCCGATGCCTCATTATGGTGATCACCGGTGGAAATCACTCGTCCGACCGGTTGAACTCGTTGCCTTGCGTTCATCTCGACGTGATTACCTGCTGGGCATGATCCAAACCCGGACCGAGACGCTTGCGCTCACCGATGGCACCCAGCTCCGGCTCACCGCCGCCGAACCGGACACCGTTTTGCGCGGCGGGCTCGTCGTCCTGCATGAGGCCCGTGGTGTCACGGAACGGGTCCGCCGGTTGAGCGGCCTTCTCGCCGAGGAGGGCTGGCTCACCGTCGCGCCCCACCTGTACCACCGCGACGGCACCGACGAGTTCCACGACCACCACCCTGAGGAGCACGTGCACGACCAGGTGCAGCGGCTGTCCGGCGACTCGATCCTGGCCGACACCGACGCGTCCTTCCTCTGGCTGTCCGACCATGGGGTTCCCGCCGACCGGCAGGGCATCATCGGCTTCGACGTGGGTGGCACGGCGGCGTTGGTGGTGGCGGCCAGCCGCACCGTGGGGGCGGCGGTCAGCGTGGGCGGTCGCGGCATTCTTGACCCGCTGTCCTCGGCGTTGCCGCCGCTGGTGGAGATCGCCGGCGAGTTGGCCTGCCCGTGGCTCGGGCTCTACGGCGATGACGACGAGGAGATCGAGCCCGGCGAAGTCGAGAAGCTCCGCGAGGTCACCGACACCGCGCCGACGGCGACCGACGTGGTCCACTACCCCGGCGCAGGGCACCGCTTCGACCGCGACGCGGATGCGGCGGCCGAAGCGTGGCAGCGAGCCCGCAACTGGCTCGACCTCCACCTGCGTTGAGCCGACTCGGCGCGGGCCGGTCACGCCTCATGATCGGTCCGGGACACAGAACCGGCAGCTCACCGGCGCCGAAGGCTAGCTGAACCAGGGGCTATTGGGTTAGGAAGGGCGCATGACACCGAGCACCCACCCCGAGCAGATCCCCGAGCTGTTGTGGCAGCCCGACCCGCAGCGCGTGGCGGCCAGCCGGATGGCGGCGTTTCGTGACTGGTTGCGCCGCGAGCGTGACGTCGACCTGCCCGATTACCGGGCGCTGTGGCAGTGGTCGGTGTCGGACCTGAGCGCGTTCTGGTCGGCGGTGGCGGAGTTCTTCGGCGTCCGCTTCCACGACCGCGCCGAGCAGGTGCTGGCCGCTGAGGTGATGCCGGGAGCGCAGTGGTTCCCCGGGGCGACCTTGAACTACGCCGAGCATGCGCTGCGCGACGGCGACGGCAAGGCGGACGACGACCTGGCGGTGATCTTCGAGCGGGAGGACGGCCGCAGCGAAGAGATCACCTACGGCGAACTGCGGGCGCGGGTGGCTGCCGCTCGCGCGGGGCTCGCGGCGCTGGGAGTGCGGGCCGGTGACCGGGTCGCGGCACTGGCGCCAAACAGCCCCGAAACAATCGTGGCGTTCCTGGCGGCGGCGAGTCTCGGGGCGACCTGGTCGTCTTGTTCGCCGGACTTCGGCGCGCGGGCGGTCGCGGACCGCTTCGTGCAGATCGAGCCGAAGGTGCTGATCGCGGTCGACGGCTACTGCTACGGCGGCCGCAACTTCGACATCAGGTCCACTGTGGACAAATTGCGTGCGGAGATGCCGGGCCTGGCGGGCACGGTGCTGGTCGACTACCTCGGTGAGGGCGCGGAACTGGCCGGGACCATCGGCTGGGATGACCTGCTGGCGCAGCACCACGGCGCACCGCTGGAGTTCGACCCGGTGCCGTTCGACCACCCGCTGTGGGTGCTGTACTCCTCGGGCACTACTGGCCTGCCGAAGGGCATCGTGCACGGCCACGGCGGCATGGTCCTGGAACACCTCAAGATCATCGGCCTGCACTGTGACCTTGGCCCGGGCAACCGGTTCTTCTGGTTCACCACGACCGGCTGGATGATGTGGAACTTCCTGGTCGGCGGCCTGCTGACCGGCACGACCCTGGTGCTGTTCGACGGTAACCCGGGCTACCCGTCGCTGTCGGCGTTGTGGGAGCTGGCGGCCCGCCACCGGGTCAACTACTTCGGCACGTCGGCGCCGTTCATACAGAGCTGCCTCAAGCACGAGTTGCGCCCCAAGGACGACCTCGACCTGTCCGCGCTGCGCACTGTCGGCTCGACCGGAGCGCCGCTGACCACCGACGGCTTCCGCTGGGTGGCGGACGCGGTCGGCGAAGACGTGCAGATCGCCAGCGTCTCCGGCGGCACCGACCTGTGCACCGCGTTCGTGGGCGCCGCGCCGGATGTGCCGGTGTGGCTGGGGGAGATCTCCTGCCCGATGCTGGGCGCGGCGGCGGCCTCCTACGACGAGTACGGCAAGGAACTGCACGAGGAGGTCGGCGAGCTGGTGCTGACCAAGCCGATGCCGACGATGCCGGTGTTCTTCTGGAGCGACCCGGACGGCTCCCGGCTGCGCGAGGCGTACTTCGACACGTTCCCCGGCGTCTGGCGGCACGGAGACTGGGTGCGCGTCACCGACCGCGGCACCCTGGTGATCTACGGCCGCAGCGACTCGACGCTCAACCGCGGCGGCATCCGGATGGGTACCGCGGAGTTCTACCGGGTCGTGGAGGGGTTTGAGGAGATCGTCGACTCGCTGGTGATCGATACCTCGGGCGCGGGCGAGACCGACGGAGAGCTGCTGTGCTTCCTGGTGCTGGCCGAGGGCATCGACCTGGAGGAGGTCCAGCCGAAGCTCAAGGCGGCACTGCGCACCGAGCTCTCCCCGCGACACGTGCCGAACCGGTTCATCGTCGTCGACGAGGTGCCGCGCACCCTCAATGGCAAGAAGCTGGAGGTCCCGGTGAAGAAGATCCTCGCCGGCACCCCACCAGAGCGCGCGGTCAGCCGCGACGCCCTGCAGAACCCGGCGGCCCTGGAGCCGTTCGTGCAGCTCAGCGCCGACCTAGCGAGATGATCGAGGTCCGGGGAGACCGCCGCGGTGGCCTCCCCGGACGCGAAACCGACCCCCCTGTGTCGGCCGGTCGACGGGTTGTGTAATCTTTTCTCCGGTGGCCGCGAGGGTTACCGGGAGGCTTCGCCTAGTCTGGTCTATGGCGCCGCACTGCTAATGCGGTTGGGGGTTACGCCCCCTCCCGGGTTCAAATCCCGGAGCCTCCGCTGTGGCCTCCACCGCAAGGTGGAGACTGCACAACTGAACAAGCGCCCGTAGCTCAACGGATAGAGCATCTGACTACGGATCAGAAGGTTAGGGGTTCGAATCCCTTCGGGCGCGCGTCTGGTCGAGACAGCAGGAAACCCCCTGAACAGGGGGTTTCCTGCTGTCCGGGGGGTCACGGTGTGATTATCGCCGCGACCCCGCTGCCACTTTATTGCCACTTTTGGCCATCGCCGGCGCGAACGACCTGATCGAGCACTTCGGCACTGCGGCGCGACTTCTGACCCCGTCCCATGTACGTGTTGAGGGCTCCAATAGATTCCTTCTGGTTAGGCGGCGCCGGTTGCGCCCCTACGGGTCAAGGAGCAGCTTCGTTGATGGCCGGGGTACCACGACCACAGCCCTGTTTCCTGGACACGCAGCACTCATGCGGTGCAACTAACGGTCGAAAACGCTGGCGTAACGGCCGTGGTGACCGATACTACGAGTGGGACGCGCTGCATGGGCACATCGAGGTGTACAACAAGCGAGGGAAGCACCTAGGCGTCTTGGACGCTGTGTCAGGTGAAATGATCAGTGGCCCGGTGCGAGGGAGGAAGATCGATGTCTGAGCAAGCGAGCTTCGTCGAAGCGCACCTTGCCGGTAAGGCGTTGCTCGATGACATTGACGACTGGGTCGACGCCTGGCACGACGCTGATGGCGCCCCGTGCAGCCGCGTTCAGTCCCTAGCCAGCTACTTAGGGTTGACGGACGACGAGTACGCCTTGTGGGTGGAACGCCCCGAGTCGCTGAGGTTTGCAATCGCGGGAAAGCGTATGAACCGCCCGTCGGCTGAGGTCGCAGAACTTGGTGGGGTAGTGGCTGCCGCAGCACGTGCTGGCAATGACGCTGAGGCAGCTGGGGTCCTCCACTGGCTAAAGCAGACCGGACGGTTGCCGCAACAGAATGACTGCTGAGCAGCTTTTGGCAGCCGAGTTGGTCGATCGCTACGATCTGCACCCTCCGGTCGACGTCCAAGAGCTGGCCGAGCAATTCGCCGACTTCGAAGTTTGCGACTGGCCGTATGACTGCGACGGCATCGCGGTGCTGTCCAGCGAGCGACCGATGATCTTTGTTGGCGCCACACAAGCTTGGCGACGACAGCGGTTCACGATCGCGCACGAACTCGGGCATGTGGTTATCGGTTGGCATGTCGACACTGTCCGTTGTGATACCGGACCTGAGTCCAATCGCCAACCACACGGTCCGTTCGGCGTAAACCAGGAGGCCGAAGCAAATCGATTCGCATCGCATCTTCTGGTGCCTGACAGGTTTCTAGATAGATTCGCAGACCGATATGTGGATCCAAGCTTGGCGCTCGCAGAGATCGAGCAAGCGGAGGTATCCGCAGCGGCAGGCGTGCTCGCATTAAACCGTGTCCTGCTGCCCGGGTATGTGTTCTTCGTTCCAGGATTGGACCGGCCCGTGACCAGTCACGGGACACGGTTGGACGCGGTCGCGTCAAAGAAGGATCTACGGCGAAACGCCCTGGCGTGGGGTCGCACACTGCATCAAGGAAAAGAAGTTGAGTGGTTCCAGCTCGCTGAGGGTGTCGAGGTAATAGCCGAACCGAATGTTCCTCAGCAGGTGACGACGGGGCTACTGTGGCAAGCTTTGGCTGTAGCCAACTTTACCGGAGATCACCAGAAAGCTGCCCAGCGAATCAACGGAGTAGTCGGTCACGCTCTCAGTGTGGCCCGCGACGCGAGCGCCGAGAATCGCCTTGGAACCCTTCGGCATCGAGTTGCGACGCACCCAGATTTCGCCGTACTTCTGGCGATCCCTGAGTTCGAGCAGTACTTGCAGAACAAAGCTGCAACCCCGGCTAAGGGCCGTCGAAAATAACCCAACGGTACGGCTTACGAGTTCCTGCGTACATATCGCGCGGCGGTGACGTAGGTGGTTTACTTCTCGTCCCTCGGGATGTCCATCGATTTCGCCGTAGATGCGTGCGGTCACCACGATCAGGCAGCGTAGACAAGATCACCGACAGAGGCTGGGGGCTCGATGTACACGCCACTGCGTGCCGGGCCACTCGACGATGCAGCCGGATTGCAAAGAAATTGCCAATAATCGACCATCGATCATGTCAACCAACGGCAACCACGCGATCCGCGAGGCGTCCATCGGCGAGGCCACAGCAGGTAGCAAACGACGGCAAGTGTCGATGATCACGGAAACGAGATCAGAAGGTTAGGGGTTCGAATCCCTTCGGGCGCGTCTGGTCGAGACAGTCGGAAACCCCCTTTATCAGGGGGTTTCCTGCTTTTCGGCGCCGTCAGCCTTGGCCTTGGCGTCGGCTCAACCTCCCATTGCAGTCCCTTGGGCGCGAAATGGGTGCCCGGACGTTTCCCGGGGTGCCCGGCGCGGCACGATCGCAGACTCCTCAGTGGACGAATGACGGATGAGGATTATCTGGGAGCCTGGCGCTACCAAACCGACAGTGATCCAGGGAGAAGCGAGACCATGATCGTGGCAACCGGCATCCTCGACCGCGAATGGAGATACGCCCGCACCCCTGGGGAAATCCGCGACTTGGTGCGCGCACACCTGTCTGGACACCACACGGCCATCGGTCAACGGCAACGAACGGCCGACAGAGGAAAGAAGGAGGGATAGACGCCTGCTTCGCCCGGTCTGGGGGTACCCCGACGAAGCAGGACCTCGCGTGCCGCATTTGACCCCGTACGACGGGAAGAATCGAGGCGAGCAACATGGGTAATGAACAACTGCGCACCCGAGTCGAGCAGCTCGGCTGTGCGTCTCTGGTGGACGCCATGGGCCGGATCTACCACCATCGGGCGCATCTGTACCCGCTCACCAGCCCGGACCCTAGCCGCATGCTGTTCGGGCCGGTCGTCACGATCGCCTTCATCCCCTACCGCGACGACCTTCCCGATGGTCAGCTCGGGCTCGCTGCCTTGTTCTACCGCGCCATACAGGGCGCCCCACCAGGCGCCGTGCTCGTGCTGTCTGCCGGCGGCTACCCCGACGCCTCGCACGGCGGCGGAACGAAGCTGTCCCGGCTGCACGACCACGGCCTGGCCGGCGTGCTCACCGACGGACGGCTGCGGGATTTTGCCGAGCTCGCCAGCTATGACTTCGCCACGTGGTGCGGCGGTGAAGCCACCCATTGGGGCGGCGACACCGTAATGCCCTTCGCCGCCAACGTCACCGTCGAGGTCGGCGGCGTGTGCGTGACCCCCGGCGACTACGCCTATGCCGACCGGAGCGGAGGGGTGATCATCCCTGCCGCAAGCGTGCATCGGGTCGTCGACGAAGCCGAACGCATCGAACGCGACGACACTCGCTTCCGCGAACAGATCCGCACGGAAGACCCCACAGCCGTCCGTGACGGCACCGCGGCGAGGACTGAGCCCTGAGCCCACTCGCCCATGCATGCCTCAGTGGTGCGACACCGGTCGGTGCGCTAGGCATGCTCGGCACCTCGTCAGGGCTGAGGGGTTAGGGCTTGCGGCCCAGTGCGCCGACGTGGAGGTGGTAGGCCGGGAGGCGTGGTCGCGTCCGGGGTCCGTCGGGCCGCCAGTCGGTGGTGTAGACCAGGCCGGGTTCGAGTAGTTCCAGCCCTGCGAGCATCGGCTCGATCTGTGCCCGAGTGCGGAAGTTGCCGATGTTGACCCCGTTGCTCCTGGCCCCTTTCTGGAGGTGCTTGGCCAGTTCGTGGTACTCGTCCTCGGGGTCGAAGAACTGGCTGAACCCGAGGAAGGAACCCGACGGCAGCGCATCGATGTACTCGGCCATGACTTGGTCCGGATGCGGCCCGTCGTAGCTGTGCATCGTGGCGACCTGCAGGAGCGCGAGCGGTTGCGTGAAGTCGATATGCGCCCGGACGATCTCGTTGTTCAGCAGGTCGTGCGGTTCGAAGATGTCGGCTGCGGCGAAGCGGGTCCGTTCGTTCTCCTCCAGCAGGGCCCGGCCGTGGGCGAGGACGACGGGGTCGTTGTCGACGTAGACCACCCGGGCCTCGGGATTGATCCGCTGCACGACCTGGTGGACGTTGTCGGCGGTGGGCAGGCCGGAACCGCAGTCGAGAAACTGCGTGATGCCCATGTCGGCCGCCAGGAACCGGCACACCCGACCGAGGAAAGCCCTGTTCTCCCGCGCAAGCGGCTTCATCCCCGGCGCGATCCGCTCCAACTCCTGCATCGCCTCGCGGTCGACCGCGAAGTTGTCCTTACCGCCCAGAGCGGCATCGTAAGCGCGAGCGATACTCGGGGTGGAGGTGTCAATGCCAGCCGACGGCGGCAGATCAGGACTGGGCATGAGCATCCCTCACCAGTTGGTGGCACGTGAGCGGCGAACCGAGCGTATCGATCACGCGCTGGTCCAACACAGGTTGGTTGGCAGAAGTAGGTATTTCGTTACTGCGCACGCTGGTGAGGTCCGTGCGCAGTCCCGCAGCATTCTCCAAGTCTCCTGCTCACCGGCGGCAATGGCCCCAGGCGCCTGCTCGGTGTGCAGCTCGAAGCGTGCATGCTTGCCAACGAACGCACCTTTGAGTTGCGCAGCAAACACGCGCGCATCATACACACAGCCGGATGTGCGCAGAAGCCACGAAACCCAAGGCAGTGGGCCACTGATCACTCTCCGAACACGCCAAAAGCTCTAGCCGATCGCCCCCGCTATTGCGCGGCAATGCGGACCAACGCCATCAGCCCCCAGGCGCCGACCTCCAAAAAAATTCCGACCGACCGGGACGATTTGGCTTATTGGTGGGGCGGGCATGACCACGGCTGATGCGCGGCGATCAGCTGAGGTCGGCCGAACACCGCCCAAACGACGCCGGACCAGGCGACATCGGCAACGAGTTCCAGCAGAGGACGCAAAAGCGTCGTCAGGAAATGGAAAACAAGCGACATCAAGCTTCAACGACTTCTCTTGCGCGGACTTCCGGTCGAGCCGAATCAACCTTCTGCCGCTGTCGGCGAGCGAGCGAGCGGCGGGCCGAGGCCGGATGATGACCAGCGGTGGTCCGGACGGGAGGAAACCAAATGATCGACATCGCCAAGCAGGTCGCCTCCGTGCAGCGCGTGGTCAGCCAGCATTCGATCGACGGCTGTGCACGGGTGAGCGTGCTGCTGCGCCGGAACTACGCCGCCCCGATCAGGGACGTCTGGAGCGCCCTGACCGAACCCAACCGGTTGCGGCGCTGGTTCCTGCCGATCGCCGGTGACCTGCGGGAAGGCGGCCGGTTTCAGTTCGCCGGCAACGCCGGCGGCCAGATCCTGCGTTGCACGGCGCCGCGCTTGCTGAAGACCACGTTCGGCGCGGACGACAGTGTGGTGGAGCTGCGATTGTCCGAGGTGGGTGGCCGGACCGGGTTCGAGATGATGCACTCGGTTCCGCTGGCGCCGACCAGCAGCGGCGCGGGCGCGCTCCTTATCGGCCCCGGCTGGGACATCGGCCTGCTCGGACTGGACAGCTATCTCCGGGGCGAAGCCGTCGCCGACCAGGTTGTCGGGAAGAACACCGCGGAGGTGCAGCAGTTCTCCCGGCTGGCCATCAAGGCGTGGGCCGCCGCGACCGAGGATTCGGGCACGGCCGACGGCGACCAGATCGCCCAGGGTGTCGCCGCGGCGATCGCGCAGTTCACGCCGGACGTCGACCAAACCACCGCCTGACCCGGCGCCCGCCGTCGAGTCAACGACGGCCCCTGATCGCGGCCGCCATCAGGGCGGCTGCGGCGCACAATGCGGCAGCGCCGAGCCACACCGCGTCGTAGGAGCCCAGCAGGTCCCGCGTCACGCCACCGGCGAAGGCGACCAGCCCGGCACCCACCTGGTGCGCGGCGCTCACCCAACCGAAGACGATCGCGCCGTCCTCGCCGTGGAGTTCGCGGCACAGGGCGATCGTCGGCGGCACGGTGGCCACATCGATCAGTCCGAACAGGACAACGAAGACGAGCATCGCGGGACGCACGGTCGGCGCCAGCAGTACCGGCAAAAACATGAGTGAAGTCCCGCGCAGCAGGTAGTAGCCGACCAGCAGCAGGCGTGGGCTGAACCGGTCGGTCAGCCAGCCCGAGCCGATCGTGCCGGCGACGTTGACCACCCCGATCACCGCGAGCAGCGAAGCCGCCACCGTCGTCGGCATGCCGTGGTCTTGCGCGGCCGGGGTGAAGTGGGTCCACATGATCCCGTTGGTGGACGCCCCGCAGATCGCGAAAGTGCCCGCCAGCAGCCAGAACGGGCCGGTCCGCAGGGCGGCGAACAGCACTCGCAGCGCGCGCCGCGCCGCGTCCGGAGCCGGTACCGGCTTGGGTTTGAACTCGGTCGCGCCGTACGGGCGCAAGGCGACGTCGGCGGGGTGGTCGCGCGACACCGTCCAGACCAGTGGTGCCGTGCCCACTGCGATCACGGCCAACGTGACGGTCGCCGAGCGCCATTCGAAATGATCGACGATCCAGGACAGCACGGGAAGGAAGGCGAACTGGCCGAAAACGCTCGCCGCGGTCAGCAACCCGGTCACGAGCCCGCGCCGGGTGACGAACCAGCGGTGCGTCACGATTGCCGCGAAGGCCATCGCCAGTGCACCGCAACCGATCCCGACGAGGATGCCCCAGCCGATCACGAACTGCCAGGATTCGGACAGAACCGTGGTCAACCCGGCGCCCGACGCGATCAGCAGCAGAGCGCCGACGACCACCCGCCGGACGCCGAAGCGGTCCATCAGCGCCGCCGAGAACGGCGCGGTCAGCCGTAGAGCGCCATGTTTACCGAGACCGCGACTCCGATGGTCCCGCGGGACCAGCCGAATTCGTGGTACAGCGGAGTGACCAGCAGGCCGGCGGTGGTGGCGCAGGCACCCGCGCCAATGATCGCCAGCGCGGACACCGCGGCGACCCACCAGGCGCGATGGATGCGTGTCCGCGCGGCGGTTCCGGCCGTCGTTTTCGCTGCCGAGCCAAGTGTCATGCCTCGACCCTGCGCCGCGGCAACCAGCCGAACGAGTGGCCTGATGGCCAACATGTGCAAAAATCGGGCCATGCCTCGTCGAGTCGCGGTGTTGGTCCGCCACGGTGTGATGCCGATGGAGCTGGGGCTGGTGCACCAGCTGTTCAGGCGGGCGTGCTCGCCTGCCGGAAAGCCGCTGTACGAGGTCGTGACCTGCACGCTTGTCCCTGGCGAGGTGCGCACCGACGCGGACTTCCCGATCCACGTCACGCATGGCCCAGAAGCGCTCGCCGAGGCCGACACCGTGATCGTCCCCGCCTCGCATGAGTGCGACGAGACCGAGACCGCAGGCCGTCTCGGCGATGCCTTGGCCGACGCGTTCGCCCGCATTCCTCCCGGCGCTCGCGTCGCCTCGATCTGCACCGGTGCCTTCGTGCTGGCCGCGGCCGGGTTGCTCGACGGACGCCGGGCGACGACGCATTGGAACTCCTGCGACCAGTTCCGGCGGCTGTACCCGTCGGTCCAGCTGGATCCCGACGTCCTCTACACCGACGACGGCGACGTGCTGACCTCGGCCGGCGAGGCGTCCGGGATCGACCTGTGCCTGCACATGATCCGCTGTGACCACGGCGCGGCGGTCGCCAACGAGGTGGCGCGGCTGACCGTCGTGCCGCCGCACCGCGACGGCGGCCAGGCCCAGTTCGTCCGGCGCCCGATCCCCGAACCGCAGTCCTCGTCGACCGCGCAGGCGCGGGCGTGGGCGCTGGAGAACCTGAACCGGCCGCTGACCCTGCGCGAGTTGGCCGCGCGGGAGTCGATGAGCGTGCGGACATTCACCCGCCGGTTCCGCGACGAGACGGGCATCTCGCCGGTGCAGTGGCTTACCCAGCAGCGCATCGAGCGCGCCCGGCAGTTGCTGGAGGAGACCGATCTGCCGGTCGACCGCATCGCGGCGGACGCGGGCTTCGGCACCGCGGCCTCGCTGCGCCAGCATCTGCAGGTAGCGCTCGGCGTGTCACCGAGCGCCTATCGCGGCACCTTCCGGGGCAGCGAAGCAGCCGTCGCTAATTGAATACGACATATCCGGCAAGGGTCTTCTCAGTCTCGGCCGCGAGCCACCCGACCGCCCAGTTCCGATCGTAGGTGATCTGCGCCGACGGTGAAATGTCCGAGTCGGCCGGCGTCGCGGTGGTCTGGGGTACCACTGGCGACAGACGTCCACATCGGACCGGCCCGGCTCGCCGGCGACGGTTCAGCGCCGATCTGCTGCGCGGCTGGGCGCGGCCGGGTGGAATGAAGGGAGACGAGGAGGTCGGCATGGCAGAACAACAGCAGTGGAGCGCAGTGGACGACTACCTCGGCGGGCTGCTCGCGCCGGAAGATCCGGTACTGGCCGCCGCGCTGCGGGCCGGCGACGAGGCCGGGCTGCCACACATCAACGTGTCCGCCCTGCAAGGAAAGTTGCTGAACTTGTTGGCCCGTGCCGTGCAGGCACGCAGCGTCCTGGAGGTCGGCACGCTCGCTGGCTACAGCACGATCTGGCTCGGCCGCGCCCTACCGGCGGACGGTCGGCTGATCACGCTGGAGGCCGAGCCGAAGCACGCCGAGGTCGCGCGCGGCAACCTGGCCCGAGCGGGGCTGGACGGCATCGCCGAGGTGCGTCTCGGCCTCGCCCTGGACACCCTGCCGGAACTGGTCGGAGAGTCCTTCGACCTGGTCTTCATCGACGCGGACAAGGCGAACATCCCGGAGTACTTCCGCTGGGCCCTGGTGCTGACCAGGCCGGGCGGGCTGGTGATCGTGGACAACGTGGTGCGCGGCGGCGAGGTGGCCGATGAGCACAGCAGCGAGCCGGCCGTGCGGGGCGTGCGCCGACTCCACGAATTGCTCGCATCTGAACCGCGTGCGGCGGCTACCACGATCCAAACGGTCGGAGTGAAGGGCTACGACGGCTTCACCCTTGCCGTCGTGCTCCCGCCTGGTAAATGATCAGTTGGTCAGACCAATCCGCGGGTGCGCGGTGTGGCATGCCGGGCAACCCGCGCGCGGACCGATCACCACCCGGGAGGCAAGTTCATGACGAGTCGGCTCGCGAATCTCTTCCAGCTCGACGGACGCAAGGCGGTCGTCGTCGGTGGTGGGAGCGGTCTGGGCCGCTCCAGCGCGCTGGGACTGGCCGAATTCGGCGCGAAGGTGGTCGTCGCGGACCTGGACCCGCTCGGTGCCCAGGAGACTGCGGAGGCGGTCGGACAGCTCGGTCACGAGGCGAGCTGGCGCGAGCTGGATGTGCGGGACGGCGCGCAGGTCCGGCAGCTCGCGGAGACCGAAGCGGACGCCGACGTACTGGTCGTCACGCCCGGCATCAACGTTCGCAAGCGGCTGGTCGACACCGTCGACGAGGAATTCGACCGGGTCGTCGACATCAATCTGAAGGGCACCTACCGGCTGGTGCGGGACTTCGGCGCACGGATGGCCGAGCGCGGCCGGGGCAGCATCATCACCTTCGCCAGCTTCCGCGCCGAGGTGGTCGAACCCGGGCAGGGTATTTACGCCGCGACCAAGGCCGGCGTCGTGCAGCTCTCCCGCGCGTTGGCAGCGGAACTGGGCCCGAAAAACGTACGGGTCAACGCGATCGCGCCCGGCCCGTTCGAGACGCCGCTGACCAAGCAGATCAAGTCCGACGATATCTGGTATTCCGCTTACGCGGACAAGACCGCGCTGAAGCGGTGGGCCAACGCCGACGAGATCGCCGGTGCCGTGGTGTACCTGGCCTCCGACGCCGCGTCGTATGTGACCGGCAGCCTGCAACTGGTCGAGGGCGGCTGGACCGCGATCGACGGCCGCTTCGACCCCAGCGTCTGATTCGCTTGCGCCGTAAGCAAAAACGAGGCCCCGCCGGGGGTGGCGGGGCCTCGTGGCGAAACAGGTCAGCCAGCAATCCCGAAGTTCATGAAGTGGGTCGTGTTGTCGTGGACCTGGGTGACCACGGTGGGGCTCCAGGACACAGTCGTGGTCTCGGTGGTTTGGCTGCTGCTGGCTGTGATCCAGTCCCAGCCCCACGGGGCGTCAGCGGCGGCGGCCATACCAGCTCCGGCGAAAACCAACGGCAGCGCAAGCGCGCCCACGACGGCACTGCGGGAAAGCGAACGCATCGTGCTTCCTTTCAATCAGAGTACGTTGGCTCCCGGATCTGGGGGATCCGGAATGTGTTGCGTCATCTGTCTACCGGCAGCCACTTTTCCGCGCTGATCGAGATCGAGATCATTCACCTCAAGGTGTGCCGACCGGCTCATCGCGAAAGCCGTTCGACAGCGAGCGAAATCTCCGTAGATCTGACCTGGCAGTGCTCGATCCGCCGTGGTGGCCGGGCGATGTCGAAAGCCGTAGTCGCCGCGACCGCGGTCGAGTCAATTGCGCGGGAAACGGTTGGTGCGGTGTATGAATCGCGGGAAAGCGGACGTCAGGGCTTCTCGACTGCTGCGGCCAGTCCTCCCGTGATGCGCACCAGTTCCTCGAACGAGGTCGGGAACATCGCGTGCTTGCTGCCCGCACCGGCCCAGACCTCCGGGTAGTCGGCCAGCATTCGATCCACCACGGTCCGGATCGGCCGCGGATGCCCGACCGGGCCGACGCCGCCCACCGGCTGCCCGGTCACCTCCAGCACGAACTCCGGGGTGGCCCGCCGAATCTTGCGCGCCCCGAGCAGTCTCGCGACGTGCCTGGTGTCCACCCGGTGCGCGCCGCTGGCGACGATCAGCAGCGGCGCATCGTCGGCGGTGAAGACCAGGCTGTTAGCGATCGCGCCGAGCTCACAGCCGAGTTGTTCGGCGGCCGCTGCGGCGGTCGGCAGGTCGGTGTCGAACTCGACGACGCGGCCGGCGACATCGAGCCCGCGCAAGCAGGCGGCGAAGGTATCCGTGGCATTGCTCATGCGGCGCAGAATCCCGCAAGTCCTACGGCCGGTACAAGTCGTTTACCACGGTTGGTCGTGAGTCGCGACACGCGGCGTAACACCGGCGGGGGCGCGGTCGAAATCCCGGGTGCGGCCCGCCTGAGGTCGTTGTTCCAGCCGACACCGAGAACGGGTCTGCCTTCTTGGCCGTCCGCAGTCGCCGGGTCGGCTGTCAATCGAACATCCGGCACCGCCGTTGTCCGGCATGGGCCTCGTCACGCCCTGACGTGGTCGCGGAAAACGGTTCGTCGAGCGCCTCCCGGCGCTTCAACTCCGCCCTTGCGCGGTTCGTGCTGCCCTGCCCAACCCGCGACCTCGAAGGAAGCCAATGCCCTTGCGGCTCCTGGTGCTCGCTGTCGGCACCTTCGTCATCAACACCGGCTCCTACCTGGTCGCCGGCGTGCTGCCGGCCATCGCCAGGCACGTCGACGTGCCCGTTACGACCGCGGGCCAGCTGATCACGGTGCACGCCCTGACCTACGCGATCAGCACCCCAGTCCTGTCCACTGTGGTCGGAAGTTGGGAACGCCGGCGATTGCTGTGGCTGTCGCTGGCCCTGTTCGTCGTCGGCAACATCGCCACCGCGGTGGCCCCGGACTTCGCCATCCTGACCGCGGCACGGGTGCTCGGTGCGCTGGGCGCCAGCCTGTTCACCCCGACCGCCGTGGTGATCGCCGCCGATCTGGTGCCGCTGGATCGCCGCGGGCGCGCGGTGTCGATGGTGCTTAGCGGGCTGACTCTGGCGACGGTGATCGGCGTGCCGCTGGGTGTTGTGCTGGAGGATTCCGTTGGCTACCAGGGGTTGTTCTGGACGGTCGCGGCGCTCGGTGTGCTCGCCTCCATCGCTCTGCTGGCCCTGCCGCCGGTCCCGGCGCCGCCCGCGATGCGGATCCGGGAACGCGTGTCGGTGCTGAGCAATCGGGTTGTGCTGTGGGTCCTGGCGGTGTCGATGCTCGGCTCGCTGGCGGACTTCGCGGCCTACACGTACGCCTCGCCGATGCTGTCGTCGTTGACCGGCGCGGGCGCGGGCACCCTCGGCGTCCTGCTGTTCGTCTACGGCGTCGCGGGCGCGATGGGCAACACCGTGGTCGGGCGGATCACGGACCGTTTCGGCTCCGCGATCGGCATCGTCGGTTCGCTGCTCGTGCTCGCCGCAGGGCTGGTTTTCCTGCCCGTCGCCGGAGGTTCGGTGCCGACCACGGCGGCGATGCTGGTCCTCTGGGGACTCGGCGGCTGGGGCATCATGCCGGCCATCCAGCACCGGCTGATCTCGTTGACCCCGGACCGGGCGGGCGTGCTGATCGCCTTCAACTCGTCGGCGCTGTACCTGGGCATGGGCTTCGGCGGGCTGACCGGCGGAGCCGTCGCGGCCGAGTGGGGCTGGGCGGCGCTGGGCCCGGTGTCGGCCGCCGTCGCCGTGCTCGCCCTGGTCCTGTTCTGGCGAACCCCGACGCCCGCCCCGGCACCGGGCCCCCACCCAAGTTCCCACCGCGGCCTGCTCTGGGGACCGCAGTTTCGACTGAAGCCGCGGTCCCCATTTCGCGGCCCCGCGTGCACGGGTTCAGAGCAGCAGCGGGAGTTTGCGGACGCCGGTCATGTTGGGGCTGGGCATGAACTCCGGCCCGTTAGCCGGGTCGGTCCGCAGGTTCGGGAACCGGTCCAGCAGGATGTTCAGCGCGACCCGCCCCTCCAGCCGGGCCAGCGGTGCGCCGAGACAGAAGTGGATGCCCCGCCCGAACCCGATCTGCGGATTCGGGTCCCGCTCGATGTCGAAGACGTCCGGGTCGGTGAACTGCCGGGGGTCGCGGTTGGCCGCCGCGATCCACAGCAGCAGCAGTTCGTCGGCCGGGATCTGCGCTCCGGCGAGCTCGACCTCCCGATTGGTCACCCGGGACAGCGCCGCGAACGGGCTGAAGTAGCGCAGCGACTCCTCGATCGTCGCCGGCACCAGCGACCGGTCCGCCCGCACCTTCGCGAACTGCTCCGGGTGCGCGTCCAGGCACAGCACCGTGTTGCCCAGCAGCATCGTCGTGGTGATGTGCCCGGCGACCAGCAGCACCATCCCGAAGTTGACCACTTCGGCGTCGGTGAGCCGCGCGCCGTCCACTTCGGCCGCGACGAGCTTGCCCAGCAGGTCCTCGCGCGGAGCGCGTCGCCGCTCCCGGACGTGCTCGCCCAGGTAATCGGTCAGCTGCCGCACCTGCTCCATGGCTTTCGCCAGGTACTCTTCCTGCTCTTTCGAGCGCTCCTTGAGGGAGAACCGGTTGGAGTTCGCGAACATCGCGTCCACCCACTGCTTGAACAGGCCCCGGTCGCTGCTGGGCACGCCCAGCAGCTCCGCGATCACGATGACCGGCAGCGGATAGGCCAGGTCCGCGACCAGTTCGGTCCGGTCGTTGACCGCGTCGAGCAGTTCGCCGGTCAGCGCGGCGATCCGGGGTTCCAGGTTCGCGACGACCTTCGGCGTGAAGGCGTGGCTCACCAGCTTGCGGAGCTTGTGGTGCTGCGGCGGGTCCATCCTCACCAGGTTGCCCTCCTGGAACCCGGCCGCCTCAGGCACCAGCCGCTGGGTGTTCGAGGAGAAGGTGGCGGGGTCGCTGAGGACCTCCAGGACTTCGGGATACCCGTAGACGTTCCAGAATCCGGCCGCCGAATCGTGCTCGACCGTTCGTTCCGGTCGTAAGCCCCGCAGCCAGAACTGCGCCTTGTTGATTCCCCAGGTGTCGGCGAGGGTTGTCATGTGTTCCCCCTTCTGAATGACGACGAGCGCCACCGATCAGGTGCGCTCTGACTTTGCCCCGGAGGTGTAGATCCACTCCCGGTAGTTCGTGTTGATCTCGTCGAACAGCGAGCTGATCTCGGCCGCCGCGGCGGTCAGGGAGGCGCGGTCCGGACCGTGGTCGGGTTCGAAGGCGCGCCGCAGGGTCCGCCCCAGCGCGTCCGCCTTGGACTGGTCGTCCAAGGCCGCCATGTTTGGGTTGAGTTTGTCCACCAGGAAGAACCCGGAGGCCACGGCGTTCAGCGAGAAGGTCAGGTCCGGCACGTCGTCGCGCACCAGGCCGTACTTGGTGATCAGTTCGAAGTACCGTTCGGTGAATTCCTGCCCGCGGTTGCGCGCCGTGCTCCGCTTGAGGTTGCCGAGCAGTTCCGCATCGCCGGTGACCAGCGCCCGCGTCAGCGGCCTGCGCTGGGTGGCCAGGAACGAGGCCCGCATGAACCGGTGTGGCCGGACCTCCTCGGGATCGCGACGCACGCCGTCGACGAGCTCGGTGATCATGGCCACCGATTCGCGCAGGAACAGCGACTCGAACAGCTGTTCCTTGGTGCGCCAGTGCAGGTAGACGGTGCCCTTGCCGATACCGGCCTGCCTGGCGATGTCCTCGATGGTCACCTTCCGGTACCCCAGCCGAATCATCAGTTCGCCCGCCGCGTCGAGGATGCGGTCGGGGCGTTCGGTGGGCTGCGGCATGGGACGTCTCCAAGGTCGGGTCCGGCTCATCTGATGACCACATGACCAGATTTGAAAATTGGTCACGCCGTCATGGACCACGGTAGCGCGCACCAAAGCCGTGAGCAATGGGTCACCCGAAGGCGTCGCCCCATGCCTCTGCCGAGCGAAGCTCGGCGCGCGCCGCCGCTCCGGCGGGACTAGTTTCTGAAGGGCTTTTCCGGCGGCCCCGAAGGGCGCACCATGGGATTCGGGGTGTTCTACGCAACCGAACATCGCCGCCCGACCTACGCTGACGAGCGGGACCAGGTGAGGGCCGTCCCTGCTCGGCAGTGGTCGGAGCGGATCATGGAGAGGCCGCCTCTACGCACAGGGCGGCCTCTCTTTATGCGCGCGGCCGCCACGCGCTCCGCCCCCGTGAGATGCCGATTCATGGAAATCGACGGGTGGATTTCCCATTGAGGTCGACCCGGGTCACGTCACCGGCAGCTCCACGCTGGCGGTCTCCGCCGAAAGCGCGAGGACGCGTCCACCGCGCTCGCCGAGCTCCCGCAGTCGTTCCAGCGCGGTGGCGTTGAGCTGCACCGTCGCGCTCGCGCGCTCGCTGCTCGCGAGGTCTTCGAACGCTCGCCGCGCCGCGTGACCAAAGTCCACTGTGGACTTTAGTCCGCCGGTAGAAGCGAGCGACCCGCGCGCCGCGCCGAGCCGGCCGAGCGCGTCGTCGACCGCGTCCAGCAGCGCGACCCGGTTGCCTTCCGTCATGGCCCGCACCAGCTCCGGCGCGGTGCCCGCGACCCGGGTGCCGTCGCGGAACGAGCCCGCAGCCAGCGACAGCGACAGCGGGCCGCCGTCCGCGCCGACCGCAGCGAGCACCGCGGCGAACAGGTGCGGCAAGTGCGAGACCCGCGCGACCGCGGAGTCGTGCGCGGATGCCGAGGTGGGCACCACCTGGGCGCCGCAGTCGAGCGCGAGCTGAGCGGCCTCCCGCCACGCCTCCAGCGTGGTGTTTTCCTCGACGATCACCGCCCAGGCCGCCCCGGCGAAGAGCTCGCCCGAGCCGGCCGACCAGCCGGAACTCGACACCCCGGCCATCGGGTGGCCGCCGGCGTACCGGGCGCTGGGCAGCAGGCTGCGGACCTCGGCGTCGACCGGATCCTTGACGCTCACCACATCGGTCAGCAAGGCGTCGGGGGCGTGCTCGGCGATCTGCCGAAGCACCTCGCGCACGGCGGTCAACGGCGTCGCGACGACCACGAGCGCGTCCGCTTCGGCGGCTCGGCGCAAGGCCGACTCGGCGTCGACTACGTCGAAGCCCTCCGCCCGCGCTTCGGCGGCGTCCGCTTCCGATGCGGTGGCCCCCCAGACGGGGCGTCCGGCAGTGGCGGCGGCTCGCAGCACAGAGCCCCCGATGAGTCCCAGTCCGATCACGCACACGGCACGCATCGGTCCATCCTGCCCGACTTTCGCCGGCGATCACGCACCCGGTTGAGCGGCAAACGAGGCCCGGAAGGTGACGCGCGCACAATAGTGCTTTCGGGTGGCGTTCGTACGCTCTACGGTGTCCTCATGACGGTGCAGGAGCCGGTCGCTGGCTTCGCCGTCGCCGTGGTGCGGGAGGACGGGCGGTGGCGGTGCAGCACGATGGACAAGTCGGTGCTGACCGGCCTGGACGCCTCGATCACGGCGTTGCGCGAGCTACGTTCCACCGGCGCGGTGTTCGGTATGTGCAATGTGGACGACGAGTTCTTCGTGCTGATCAGGCCAGTGCCCGGCGGGGTGGACCTGCTGCTGTCGGATGCCGCCGCGGCGCTGGACTACGACATCGCGGCGGACGTCCTCGACCTGCTGCGCATCGACCCGCCGGATGAGGACGACGAAGAGGTGTGGCCGGAGGGCAACCTCGCTATCCTGTCCGACCTCGGGCTGCCGGAGGGCGAGCTGCTCGTGATCATCGAAGAGGTCGACCTCTACCCCGACGAGCAGCTGGAGATGATCGCCCAGCGCTGCGGCTTCGGGGACAACTTCGCGAAGGTGCTGGAGAAGCTGGACCAGTGAGCACATCCGGTGCCCGCGCCGAGGATGCCGAGTTGGTGCGGGCCGCGTTGCGAGCCGCCGCCGAGGCACCGTCCACAGGGGATGTTCCGATCGGTGCGATCGTGGTCGACCAGGACGGGCGGATCCTCGCCCAAGCGCACAACCGGCGCGAGGAGCTGCAGGACCCCACGGCGCACGCGGAGATCCTCGCGCTGCGCGCAGCGGCTGCGGTGCACGGCGACGGCTGGCGCCTAGAGGGCTGCACGCTCGCGGTCACGGTGGAGCCCTGCACGATGTGCGCCGGTGCCCTGGTGCTGGCGAGAGTGGCCCGAGTGGTCTTCGGGGTGTGGGAACCCCGGACCGGCGCGGTGGGCTCGCTCTGGGACGTGGTGCGAGATCGCCGGCTGAACCACCGGCCGGAGGTGGTCGGCGGCGTGCTCGCCGACGAGTGCGCGGCGGTGCTGGAGGGCTTCTTCGCCGAACACCGCACGTGAGACGGTCACACTGGCGAAGCTGTCATATTCCACCGATTCGGGCGGCCTGTCCGCACCGCGAACGACATGCCCTGCTGTGACGATGAATCCGTCCCGATCCGGCGGGGCGGACTCATCGCGTTGCGGGGGGTGACGTGGAGCCGACCGATGCAGTTCTGGCGACGCGCATCGCGGCGGGCGACGTCGATGCCTTCGAACTGCTGGCGCGCCGCTTCTCCGACGGGGTGTTCGGCATGGCGCTGCGGATGCTCGGCGATCGGGCCGAAGCCGAGGACGTGGTGCAGGACGTGCTAGTCACGGTGTGGCGGCGCTCCGGGGAGCTCGCCGAGCCGGCCGCCCTGCGGACCTGGTTGTTCCAGGTCGCACGCCGGAACTGCCTGATCGTGCTGCGCCGGCGCCGGACGCGCCGCACCGAACCGGTCGGCGTGGTGCCCGAGCACCGGCCCGTGGTCGGGGCGGCGGTGACGACGGCCGACCCGCAGCGGATCGCGGAGGCGGCGGCGGGGGTGCTGGCGTTACGGCGCGCTCTCGCGGGCCTGCCGGCCCAGCAGCGCGACGTCTGGCTGCTCGCCGAGGTCGACGGGCTGTCCTACATCGAGATCGGCCACCGGGTCGGGGTCGGCGAGCAGGCCGTGCGCGGTCGGCTCTCGCGGGCCAGGGCCACCCTCGCGGACATGATGCGCGCCTGGCGTTGACCCCCGGTGCCAAGCGATATCGGGCGGCCGGTACGCTAGCTGGCGGTAGCGTGTCCGAGCGGCCGAAGGAGCACGCCTCGAAAGCGTGTGAGGTTAACAGCCTCCGTGGGTTCGAATCCCACCGCTACCGCAGGTGAGGGCCGGTCCCCGTCACGGGCGGGGACCGGCCCTTTGTCATGCGGTTGCCGGAGTCATATTTAACCTGCGGATTCATATCCAACCCGCGCAGTCATATCCAACGGAGTCCAAACGTCGCCGGAGCCGGGTCGCGTTCCGCTCGGCATACATCTCGGCCCCGGCCGCCATGCCGAGTTTCTCGTAATGCCGTTCGCAACCGACGCGCGCGGTTTTCTCGGTCACGGTGACCGGCTTTCTTGCTTGTTCTGGCGGGTTTACGTGATCAGGTGCCTTTCGTCGCAGGGCTTCGGTAATTTCCCTGGAGCATGTCGCCGGGCGAGGGGAAGCCGAAGTGCGCATCACGTCGTTGCTGACGGCCACCGGACTGCTGCTGACGATTCCGTCGACCGCGGTGCACACGGTGACCGCCGTCGCGCAGCAGCAAGTCCGCATCCACGACATCCAGGGGGCCACCCGGGTCTCCCCGCTGGTCGGCCGGCCGGTGGCCGGGGTGCCCGGTGTGGTGACCGGGGTGCGCGGCTCCGGCCCGGCCCGCGGATTCTGGTTCCAGGATGCCGAGCCCGACGCTGACCCGCGCACCAGCGAAGGGTTGTTCGTGTCCACCGGTAACCAGATCCCGGCGGTGGCAATCGGCGACGCGGTCGCGGTTGGCGGGCGGGTCGCGGAGTACTACCCGATCGCCGAAGGGGAAACACCGGAGACCACGCCGAACCAGTCCGTCACCGAACTCGTCGAGGCGACCTGGCAGGTCACCGGCAAGGGCGGCGTTCCCATCGAGGCGGTCGGGCCGGAAACGGTCCCGTCCGAACTGGCCCCGCAGGACGGCGCGATCGACAAGCGGGAGTTGGAACCGCAGCGATTCGCGCTTGACTACTACGAGTCGCGCGAGGGGATGTTGCTGAGGGTCGACAACGCGCGGGTCGTCGGGCCGACCGACGCGTTCCGGGCGCTGTGGATCACCAGCAAGCCGGATGAGAACGCCAACGGCCGAGGCGGCACCACCTACACCGGCTACGCCAACGCCGGGCGGCTCAAGGTCGAGTCCCTATCGGTCGCGCCGTTCCCGGCGGCGAACGTCGGCGACAGGTTGCGCGGCAGCACAGAAGGCCCGCTGGACTACACGCGCTTCGGCGGATATGTGCTGGCTGCTACGCGGCTCGGCGAGCACGTGGCGGGGGATCTGCAACCGGAGTCGACGCGACCGCAGTGCGCCAACGAGCTCGCGATCGCCACGTACAACGTCGAGAACCTCGCCGTTGGAGGCGACCCGGCCAAGTTCGCCCGGTTGGCCGAGGGTGTCGTGGACCGGCTCGCGGCGCCGGACATCGTTGCGCTGGAAGAGGTTCAGGACAACACCGGACCGGCCGACGACGGCGTGGTAGCCGCGGACCGAACCTTGCGCGAGTTCACCGACGCGATCGTGGCGGCGGGCGGGCCGCGCTACCTCTGGCGGCAGATCGACCCGGAGAACAACGCCGACGGCGGGCAGCCTGGCGGCAACATCCGGGTGGCGTTCCTCTTCAACCTGGCCCGAGTGTCCTTTGTGGATCGACCCGGTGGGAGTGCGACCACGCCCGTGCACCCGGTGGCCGACGGCGAGCGCGTCGCGTTGAGCGCCTCGCCGGGACGCATCGACCCGGCCAACGCGGCGTGGCGGGAAAGCCGAAAACCGTTGGTGGGCGAGTTCCTGTTCCACGGCAAACCGGTTGTCGTGGTGGCCGACCACTTCGCCTCCAAGGGCGGTGACCAGCCGCTGCACGGCCGGTTCCAGCCGCCCGCGCGGACCTCGGAGGAGCAGCGGGAGCAGCAGGCGCGGGCGGTGCGCGGGTTCGTCGACGAGGTGCTGGCCATCGACGGTCGGGCCAGGGTCGTGGTGCTCGGCGACCTCAACGACTTCGGGTTCTCCTCGGCCCTGGCGCCGCTTACCGCCGGAGGCGCGCTGGTGCCGCTCGCCGAGGAGCTGCCGCCGGTCGAGCGCTACAGCTACGTCTTCGAGGGCAATTCGCAGCAGCTGGACCACATCCTCGTCAGCCCCGCGATCACCGCCGACTACGACATCGTCCACACCAACGCTGAGTTCGCCGACCAGGCCAGCGACCACGACCCCCAAATCGCGCGCCTCCGACGCTAACGCGGCTACGGCATCGCGGGTGGTGACCGTCGCTGCGGCCACCAAGGCGCGGTCAGGGCCGGATGTTCTGGTTCAGGTGGAAGAGGTTGTCGGGGTCGTACGCGCGTTTCACCTGGACCAAGCGGTCGTAGTTGCCCTTGTAGTTCGCCCTGATCCGGTCCTGGTCGTCGCCGGCCATGAAGTTGACGTAACCGCCCTCCTCCGACAGCGGCGCGATCGCGGAGTAGTAGTCGCGCACCCAGGCGATGTTGGCCTTGTTGGCCCCCGGGTCGGGCCACATCCCGGCGATCACGGTCGCGAAGTTCGCGTCCCGGTACGCGAACGCCGTGGCGTCCGGCGCGACCCGATGGCATGCGCCGTCGATCGGGTAGATGTGCACCGTCGAGTTCACCACCGGCACCTTCGGGCCGTATTCGACGTGCGCGTCGATCATCTCGTCGGTCAGCTTGACCACGAAGTTGGCCTTCCAGTAGTGCTGGAGACCCGGCGGGACGAGCACATCGAACATCGTATTGAGCAGCGGGTACGGCATCGGGCCGACGTGCTCGGCGACGATCGGGGCGATGTCGCGTAACGGCTGGAGGGCGGCCGGGCCCGCATCGAGCGGACCCGCCCAGCAAGTGACGATCGCGATCAAGGTATCGCCGTGCCGGTTTTCCGGAATGAACGGCAGCGGCGGTGCGATCTGGAAAGCCGGAAACGCGCAAAGCTCCTCGGGCGCGTCGGCGATGATCTCGCGGTAGGACCGCAGCACGTTCGCGACCTGGTCCAGGTCGAAGAAGATGAGGCCGCCGTAGATATCGCGCACCGGCGCGAGCTCGTACTCGAACGAGGTCACCACGCCGAAGTTGCCGCCACCACCGCGCAGCGCCCAGAACAGGTCTTCGTGCTGCCGCTCGTCGGCGACCACCAGCTCACCGGAGGCGGTCACGACATCGGCCGAGATCAGGTTGTCGCAGGACAGGCCGTGGCCGCGCGACAGGTAACCGATGCCGCCGCCGAGGGTGAGCCCGCCGATGCCAGTGGTCGAGATGATGCCACCGGTGGTCGCCAGGCCGAACGCATACGTCGCGGCGTTGAGGTCTCCCCAGGTCGCGCCGCCGTCGGCCCGCGCGGTGCGATCGCCCGGCGCGACGCGCACACCGCGCATCGGCTTCAGGTCGATCACGACTCCGTCATCGCAGGTACCGAACCCAGGCACGCTGTGCCCGCCGCCACGCACGGCGAGATCGAGCCCGTTCTCCCGCGCGTAATCGACGGCCGCGACGGCGTCCCCGGCGTTGACGCACTGCACTATGGCGTGCGGACGGCGGTCGATCATGGCGTTGTGAACGCTGCGGGCCTGCTCGAATCCCTCGTCCTGCTGGCTGATCACCGGCCCCCGAACCCGCTCCCGCAATTTCTCGATCGTAATCCCCATCGGTGCCACTCCGCCCCGGATAACGTGCGCTATCGCAACAACAGTGCGGCGCACCAGCGCGGCCGGACAGGGACGTTCGACCCGGGTGCAAACGAAAGAGACCCGAACGCGGCGTCCGCGTCCGGGTCTCTGACCAGCGGAGGATACGGGATTCGAACCCGTGAGGGCTATTAACCCAACACGATTTCCAATCGTGCGCCTTAGGCCGCTCGGCCAATCCTCCGTGCGGAAGCCTAGCAGGGCGACCTTCGAACAGCGGATACGGGTCATGACCTGGGCTGACGGCCGGAAGTCGAGATCAAGCACAGCGCCCCGCCCGGCAGGTACCGGGCGGGGCGACTGGGGTGGTCATCAGTGGTCGAGCTCGCCCCTCTTGACGGTCTCTAGGAAGGCAGACCAGGTCGCTGGGGCGAACATGAATGCGGTGCCCAAGGGATCCTTGCTGTCCCGTACGGCGTTGGCGAACCTGGCAACTTCGATGCAGTTGTTGTTGCCGGTGGTGCGGCTGGACTTGCGCCAAGTGACCGGCCCAAGCTCTGGGGCTCGCATGTAGCCCTCCTAGGTGAGTTCCTCGATCCGCCGTTTGAGCATCGTCGTCGACTCTCGGTCGCCGAGTGCTGTCACACGGAGCTTATCGAACACTTCGCGGTACACGGCTGTGTGGCCGGGACGGTCGAGGTAGTCCGCATCCGTGAGTCCTTCGAGGTAGGCGAAGGTCGCTACCGGGTCCGCGAGGTGGATCAACGTGAACGACGTGCCGAGCGCGATGTGCTCGCCGCTTCTGAAGGGCAGCACTTGGATCGTGACGTGCCGGAGTCGGCCGATGCGAACCAGGTGTTGAAGCTGAGCACAGAGCAAGTTTCGGCCACCGACTTCCCTGTGCAGGGCAGCTTCCCCGAGCACGACCCAGAGCGAGGGCGGTTCGTTGGTATGGAGGCGCTCGCCGCGCTGCAGTCGCTCGGCTACTCGTGCCTCGATCTCGTCTGCGGTATTCGCGACCGAGAGTGAGAGGACCGCCCGGGCGTAATCCTCGGTTTGAAGCATGCCAGGGATCAGCTCACCGTCGTAAACCTTGATCTCTGCTGCGGCGGTCTCCAGTGCGACGTATGTCTGTCCCCAATCGGGCACGCGCGACGGTCGGTCCCGTTTGCGTGCCTCGGACCCGAGTCGGCGAACTTTCTCGGCTTCCTCGCCCTCGACGCCGTAGAGCTCGATGAGGCGGTCAATCTCGGGAAGGCTGATCGTCACGTCGCCCTTTTCGAGCTTGGTCACCTTCGCGACGTACCAGCCGAGTTTGGGCGCGACGTCCTTCGGCTTGAGCTCGGCGCGTTCGCGCAGTAGGCGAAGGATGATCCCAAGCTGTACTCGCCTGACGGCAGGGTTCAGGGCGTCGGAGTTGACCATGACCGCCATCCTCCACCGGGCGGCCTTGCCTTGTCATTCAACATCTACCCCATCCGGGCGATTTTGAATCAGGAATTCCTAACTATCAATTCCGTTGTGGGTATGTTGATCGACGAGAGGTCAGGGGTCTTCTGCCGGGCGAGGTGTTCGCTGGTAGAGGCGGGTTCTTGTGTGACGGGGGCGCATCGGATGGAAGGCGCGGATGGCACGGGCAGCTTGGACAACGACACAGGAACTCCGAGGAAGGAACTCGCGATCTGGAGTATGTGTTGGAGCGCCGCAGCCCGGCCGAGTTGCACGTTCTTGTCGGTGAGCGGCTCAGCGCGCTCGCTTCCGCGCGGGATCGGTCGTGACCAGCCCGCTGCCCGGGCTGGGGTCGCCGACCGGGGGAAAGCACGATGCTCTGCACCTCCTCGACCTCTGTTTGTCCAGTCAGACAGGCCGTCATGTCGCCTACCCCGAATTTCCGTGTTGCCCCAAGGAGTTGATGGAAACGCAGAAGATCTCGCGAGGTAACCGAATCGCAGGAGCACAGCGGGAAACCCTCGCCCGCACCTTGAAAACGCGGTACGAGCAGGGAGCCAGCATCCGGCAACTCACCGAGGAGTCCGGGCGGTCGTTCGGGGCGGTGCGTCGCATGTTGTGCGAGGCCGGTGCACAGCTGCGACCCCGTGGTGCGCCACGCGCCCCCGAGCCTCCTGCGCCGCCGATGCTTTTTCGCATCACGCTATGACCGCGAAAAAGGCGATGCCCAAACGGTTCCTGCCGATCACGTGGCCAGCTCACGCGACGATCAACACAAGGTGACCGGACCGCCGATCCCAACACCCGTCGACATCGACCCCGTTGCAACCGCGGTCGGACACGACATCGACGAGAAACCGGAGACCGACAACGACGGTTGAGCAGTTCCCGCTGAAATGGGCAAAGGCCGGCGCGGCCGAGGTGAGCTTCGCGCCGGCCCTTGTCGTGTCTGCGCCTTTCGAGTGATCTTGCGTCAGGGGAGCAGCGAAGCAAGATCATCTCTGTACCGTGCTGAACTGGAAAGCCGCCGAATCAGGGGGAAAGTTTGGTATACGGCGAAAAGGACGTGATGCGGGAACACGTAGACGTGGCACCCTCCGTGATCCGCGCCGAGCACGTCGCACCAATGGACGAGGAGGAACTTCCAGCGACCGCGTATATCCCATGCCAGCGCGTCACGAAAGGCGCCACCGATGTGACCGTGGAACTGCGCGACACTGCCGACGGGCAACGGGCTCTACTTGCCTTCACGTCGGTGCAGGAACTCGTTGACGGGTGCGGTGACGGCCAGGCGTGGGTTGCCGTGCAGGGCGAACAAATCGTCGACATCAAAGGCCGCAGCGGTGCGGACGTCGTCCTTTGGGACGCGGCTTTGCCGGTCGAGGACCGTCGCACACGGTTCCAACAGGGGAAATAGATGGCGGACCTGAACGCGAATCCGGAGTTGCTCGACGCGCTCGCGAGCCGCCTCCGCAACGCCAGTGCCGACCTTGAAGCCCACGCCGCGGCGCCGCCGGACCCGCAGGCCGGCGTCATTACCGGAGCGGTGCAAGGAGCCCTGGCACTGCTGATCGATGCACTCGGCAACTTGTCCAGCGGCATAAGCGCCGTCGGCGACGCAACTGCGGAAAGCCGAGCCGTGTACGCCGATACCGATTACGAGCACGCCGTCGCGATGCAGGCCAGCGAACTCGCGGCCGAGCAACCACGTTGACTGGGGATGAATGATGTCGCTGGACACCGAAGTCAAGGGAGATCCCGACAGTCTCACCGCCGTCTACGACTGGGCGTACCGGCAGTCCGATGGCGTCGAAGAAGCCGCACGGCAAATCCAGCTTGCCAGCGCCGAGTCCGAGGCAGGCTGGAAAGGTGCTGCGGCCGACGGGTTCCGCGCCGTGTTGATCGCCGTAGGCAAGATGGCTGACACCGAAGTCCGGGCGTTGCAAGACACCTGCCGCGAGCTGCAAACCCACGCCGACGACCTACGCACCGTCAAGGCGATGATGCAACGGGCCCAGGACGTAGCCGCCCTGGGCGGACTGGTGGTCCATGGCTTCACAATCGAAGAACCCGGGCCCGCACCACCAGACCCCAAGCCACTCCCGGAGGGACGCCAAGGAACTCCAGCGGAGCAGCAAGAACACGCGGCAGCCGTGCAAGCGCAGGCGGCGTTCGACCGCAAGGCAATGGCCTACGCACAGGCCAGCCAGATCGTGAAGGAAGCACGGGACAAGGAATCGCAGTCCCAGCACATCCTCGTGCGGTTCCTATCTGGGGTACTGGACCCGGTGAAACTCTCGCTCACCCTCACCGACATCTCATGCGGTGTCATCGGCGCGACGGCCGTGCGCATGAGCAAGTACCGTCGGCTCGCTGAAGATGCGATGAGCAAGGCCGAACGCGCGGCCAAGCTCACGACCAGCCAGAACCTGAGCATCGCCAACCGCAGCAAGGCCGCCGCCATCCAGATCACCAATGAGCTGCGCGCCAAGGAAGCGATGGACCAAGCCGTCGCTACGCGCGCCTCACGGGTGATCGGCCGCTTCCCCCCGCGGGTGCAGGACCAACTGGAGCGCTTGGACCGCAAGCTCGTCCCGAAGAGCGTCAAGACCGCCAACCCGTACCTCAAGGGCTCCGTGCGCTTCGGCAAGATTGTTCCCGGCCTGGGAATCATCGCCACCGGCTTGGGTATTGGATACGACATTGGCCAGGGCAAGGACCCGACCATTGCGGTCGCCAGCGGCACGGCCAGCCTCGTTTCCGGCGCGATCATCGGTGCTGCGATCGGCGGACCGCCAGGAGCGATCGCGGGCGGAATCGTCGGTGTCGGAGTCGGTTTCACGGTCGATGAACTCGGCGATGAAATGATCAACCTTGGTAAGAAGCTCGAAGAGATCAATCCGAAGATGACACGCTAAGGATTGCTCGTGACGGCGACACTCCCCCCGAAACCCAACTCCCGCACCGGCGAGCCTCGCCCACCCCAAGCGCCCAGGTTCACCGCGTTCGGCGAACTTCCTCGCAGGTCACCAAAGCTCGCGCGGTACCCGCAGGCCCCAGCCGGGCGAGGGCCGGTGCTGGAGTGGTACCAGGGCACGATCGATGGAGCGATCATTTCGGGCTTTGTCGTGTCCGGACTTGGGTTCCTCATCCTCTGCTTCAAGGACTGGGGCTTTGACTGGATGTGGAACACGCCCTGGCTCTGGGCCCTCGTGGTTGGCGTGGCGCCCCTCTGGGCTGGCTGGCAACTTCTCTGCGACCGCTGGGGAATTTCGGCAGGAGCGGACTGGCTCGCGGTCAAAGGTGGCTACGTCGACTTGTACGAGCTCACTGAGGTCAAGGTTGTGGGCACCAGCGGCGGGCTGGCGTGGGACCTGGAGCTCACCGACAAGAAGGGCACCGAGCTATCGCTCAACACCCGGGAGGTCCAGGCTAACCAAGCGCTTTGGGACCTCGTCTACAACGGCATCCTCAACTCAGTCCTGCGGAGCAGCGCCAAGACCAACCAACGAGCCCTTGACAAGCTTCGACTGCGCTGAAATTCCGAGCGTGGCTGTTCGGGCTCGCGCCTGCGGATAGGCGGCTAGGTGGCCCGTGTCGATCATCCGCCTCGTGACGATCTCGCTCCGACAGGCAGTGGTGTGGTCCAGCGCTGGCTTCGGTCGATGACGGGCACTATTCGGCACCCCGCAGCCTCACCTGATGTGACGCAGACCACTTTTGTCCCTTTGGTAACGGATTTTTCATGGGTCGCGATTAGGCGCTTGACTACAACTACAAAACTGGGAGATCTGGATGGCGTTGGCCGTCATCATGTTGATCGGAATGGCTGCGACCGTTGCCATGAGCATCGTTCTGTGGCAGCTGAAGGCGCGGGATCGCAGCATTTTGCCCTGGATCGTGGTCGGCCTCCTGGCGATGTTCATTTGGCCGATCTCGCTGTGGGTGGCGATCGGCTTGTGGTGGTATTGGCGCGGTCGGTCCGTTCCGCCTGCCGGGGGCGCTTATCAGCAGGTATCGCAAAGGGGAGCGCGTGGTCCTTTGATCACGGTGGCATGCGCTTTCAGTTCGCTGATCACGATTTTCCTCCTCGCCGCGCTCGTCCCACCGCAGGAGCAATCGAACCAGGCGAAACCCGCTGTGGTTACCGACGTCCCGTCCTCGGTATCACAGGCCCCTTCGGCATCGCAGACGCCGCCCGCGCCGCTCGTGCAGGATGCCGTCGTATCGGAGATCGTCGACGCGGACCGGGTCAAGGTCCAGATCGTGGGTAAAGCGGCCCAGGTGGTGCGACTCGCTGGCGTTCGCAGCCCGGTACTGGGCGCGGACCCCGAATGCTGGGGAGCCGAAGCCAAGGCGTTCGCTGAACAGGCCTTGCTGGGCAAGGCGGTACGTATCCAGCTTGACCCGGCGGCGGAGGCTGGCTCGCAGGTAGAACAGACCGCGGTGGTATTCGTTCCTGGTGGCGCCAACTACTCGGTTCTCGCTCTCGAACAGGGGCAAGCGCGTTTGTCCGCGCAAGGTGCGCCTGCCGAATTGATCGCCGAATTCGCGCGTGCGGAGGCGGATGGGCGAGTGGCACAGCGAGGGGTGTGGGGAGCGCCGTGCTTCGGCGCGATTCGTCTGGCGCCGCCGCCAAGCCCGGCACCGGTCCCCAGCCCGGCATCGGCCCCAAGCCCGGAGCCGAGCCCAGTGCCGGAACCACGGCGGGCGCAGCCTAAACCGGCCCCGAAGCCGGAACCGGAGCCTGCACCTGAAGTTGAGGAGCGCCCGGCGGCGGCTTACTACCCGAACTGCTCGGCCGCCAGGGCGGCGGGCGTGGCACCGCTGCACCGGGGAGAACCCGGCTATTCCTCGAAATTGGACCGGGACGGTGACGGCATCGCTTGCGAAACGTGAGCGGCGGTCACGCGGCGTTGAATAGCCCGAAATTGACCGGGGGCATCGTCCAAGCGGACACGGGTTCCTTGGCGGCCGCACCGTTGGACCGAGTTTCGCCTCGGTCCAACGGTGCAGGGTGTGCGATGGCAATGAGATTTGCTCGCGGTCATCCGATGTTTGCTCGGTAAAAATGAATGCCGGCGGTCGGATTTGGGACTCGCGCGGTTCGGCTTGGAACGAGCTTTGCGCAGCTTCAATTCGACCTGGCTAGTGTCCAGGAACGTTGGCCGGGGTATCGAGGGCGCGTGGCGTTTCCGCGCGAAATCGGCGACCCGGACAGTGGGGGTCTCCGCTTCGGCCACGTGGTGCCGCCGACCGAATGATCACCTTGATTGTTCGGTGTTCATCCTGTGCACGCTGGCCTTCTTGGTGCACGGGTTGACCGGGGTGCCGTCTGTGGGTGGTCCGTGGCTTGGTCGTACTCAAGCGAATCCACGCTGTCGTAGCACTGGCGGGCGCTGGAGGGGGTCCCCTGACCAGGGCCGGGGCCTTCGGCGGGCGCGTGGCGGCGCTGCGCTGGATGGCGGAGAACCTTCCGGCGGATCAATGATCGGGGGCCGCTTCCGCGGCCTCGCGCAGCGTCGGGTTACACTGACCGTGGACCTCGTGCGGCGTCCATCCTGTGAACTCCCCCAGGGCCGGAAGGCAGCAAGGGTAAGCGGGCTCTGGCGGGTGCACGGGGTCCCCTTTATTGTCTGGGGCGCTTTTCGGGCCCCGTTCGAGTTGTCAGCCGGACCGCGTAGGGTTTTGACCGTGGCGCTCGCCCTCTACCGCAAGTACCGACCGGCGACCTTCGCTGAGGTCGTCGGGCAAGACCACGTCACAGAGCCGCTGCGGACCGCGCTGTCCTCCGGTCGGATCAACCACGCGTACCTGTTCTCCGGGCCGCGCGGTTGCGGCAAGACCTCCAGCGCCCGCATCCTCGCCCGTTCGCTGAACTGTGCTCAGGGGCCGACCGCCGACCCGTGCGGGGAATGCGATTCGTGCGTCGCGCTTGCGCCCGAAGGCGGCGGCAGCGTCGACGTCGTCGAACTCGACGCGGCCAGCCACGGTGGCGTCGACGACACTCGCGAGCTGCGTGACCGGGCGTTTTTCGCGCCGGCCCAATCGCGGTACCGGATCTTCATCATCGACGAGGCCCACATGGTCACCACGCAGGGCTTCAACGCCCTGCTGAAGATCGTCGAAGAACCGCCCGAACACCTGATCTTCGTCTTCGCCACCACCGAACCGGACAAGGTGCTCACCACCATCCGGTCTCGGACCCACCACTACCCGTTCCGGTTGATGCCGCCGGGCGTGATGCGCGAACTCATCGAACGCATCTGCCGAGACGAAGACGTGCGCGTCGAGCCCGCGGTGTATCCGCTGGTGATCCGCGCCGGTGGCGGCTCCGCCCGTGACACATTAAGCGTGCTTGACCAGCTGCTCGCCGGGGCGAACGCCGAGGGCGTCACCTACGAGCGCGCGATGGCGCTGCTCGGGGTCACCGACATCGCGCTGATCGACGACATGGTCGATGCGCTCGCGGCCGGTGACGGTGCCGCCGTTTACAGCACGGTCGACCGGCTCGTGGAAGCCGGGCACGATCCCCGCCGGTTCGGATCCGACCTGCTCGACCGGCTGCGCGACCTCGTGCTGCTCCACTCGGTGCCGGACGCTGCGGAGCGCGGACTGGTCGAGGCCGCCGGTGACGAGCTCACCAAGATGCAGAGCCAGGCCGAACAGCTGGGCGCGGCAACGCTGTCCCGGTTCGCCGAGATCGTCCACACCGGACTTGCCGAGATGCGCGGCGCGACTGCGCCCCGGTTGCTGCTCGAACTGCTCTGCGCGCGGATGCTGCTGCCGACCGCATCCGACTCGGAAACCGCTTTGCTGCAAAGGTTGGAGCGCGTCGAGCGCCGAATGACCATTGCGCCAGGTGAGGGCGCGCCGGCTGCGTCCGCCGCCGCGCAGCCCGCCGCCCCGGCGGCCGATAGCGAGGCGCGGCCCAAGCGCGTCTTCCAGCGCCCGCACGAGCGCGCCGCGCAGGAAGCGGCGGAGCCGCCGCGCGCGGAACCTGCACGCCCGGCGACGCCCCCGCAAGCGCCCGCACCGGCGACGCCTCCGCCGGCACCCGCAGCTGCGCCGCCCCCGCAGGCGGCTGAGCAGGGGCCGCCTCAGCCTCCGGCGGTGCCGCAGGCGGCTGAGCCGAGCCCGGCGCCGGCGGAGGCCGGGTTCGACGCGGCTGCGGTGCGGCAGGTGTGGTCAGGAGTCCTACAGGCGGTTGCGAAGCGGAACCGGCCGACGCAGGCGCTGCTGCTCAACGCGACGGTGCAGGATCTCAACGGCGGCGCGCTCGTGCTGTCGATGCCGACCTCCGGGCTGGTCAAGCAGCTCGCCCAGCAGCGACGACTGGACTTCGTCCGGGAGGCGCTGCGCGAGGTGATCGGCGGCGAGTGGGACATCGAGTGCGTCGAGGCCGGTGCGGCACCGCCGCCGCCGACTCGACCGGCCGCCCCGAAGCAGCCGCCGCAGCGCCGTTCGACCAGCCAGCAGAGCGAGTCCGCTGGGGCCAATCCCCAACAGTCCGCGAACGCCCGGGCCGCCAACGGCCACCCGCCCGGCCAGTCGGCCAACGGCCGGACCTCGCCACGGCCGCAGTCGAGTGCGTCCCCGCGCCAGGGTTCGGTGCCGCGCCCGCCGGAGCCGGACGACATTCCGCCGCCGCCCGAGCCGCCGGACGACGAGCCGCCACCGGACGACATTCCGCCTCCGGAGCCGCCCAGGCCCCCGCAGCCGTCGCGGGATCCGCAGCCGCCGCAGGAACCGCAGGCGACGCGGGAACCGCAGCCGCCGGTCACCGACGACGAGGAAGACCCGGAGGCGATGCTGGCCGAATCGTCCCCAATGGACGCTTCGGTGCGCTCCGGGCCGGATCCGGAGGCAGCTGCAGTGGAACTCTTCGAGCGCGAGCTCGGCGCCCGCCGCATCGACGACTGAAAAGCCGTCGTGAACACCTGACCAGGGCCCAGCCCGGTTGGGCGCTCACGACCTGAGGTGGCGGGCGAGGAACGCGAGGGCTCGCGGGTAGGCGTCGAGGCGGTTGGTCCGCTTGGCCAGGCCGTGGCCCTCGTCGCCGTAGACCAGCAGCTCGCACTCCAGGCCCTTGGCCCGGACCGCCGCCGCGATCTGCTCGGCTTCGGACAGCGGCACCCGGGGGTCGTTCGCCCCGTGCAGCACGAACAGCGGTGCAGCGATCGCGGCGACCCTGGTCAGCGGTGACGCCTCGCGGAGGAACCCGGCGTCGGCGGCGAGCGAGCCGTACTCGCGCTCGCGGTGCGCGCGCCGGTACGCGGCGGTGTTCTCCAGGAACGTGACCAGCGACGAGATCCCGACGATGTCGACCCCGGCCGCCCACCGCTCCGGCTGGAACGCCAGCCCGGCGAGCACCATGTACCCGCCGTAGGAGCCGCCCCACAGCGCCGCGCGCTTGCGGTCCAGCCCGATCGTCGGCAGCCAGTCGTGCAGGTCGCCGAGATCGGCCACCGACTCCAGCCGCTTGCGCCCGTCGTCGGCGGAATACCAGCGCTTCCCGTATCCGGTGGAGCCGCGCACATTGGGCACCAGCACGGTGTGCCCTTGCGCGACGAGCGCCTGGACGATCGGGTTGAACGACCGCACCGCCTGGCTTTCCGGGCCGCCGTGGATGATCAGCACCGCCGAACCGGCCAGCTCCGGATCGGCCGCCTCCGGGCAGTACACGGCGCACGGCAGCTGCTCGTCATCGCGGGTCGGCACCCGGTGCGCGGTCGGCTCCACCGGCCGCTGCCCGTCGAGCTGCGCGGCGGAGTCGGTCAGCGACTCGTATTCCCCCGTCGCGGCGTCCACCAGCAGCACGTCGCCGGGGACCGTCGGGGCGCTGAACGACAACGCGACGAATCGCGAGTCCGGTGACCAGACCGGGGTGGGCAGCGGGAATGCGCACCAGCCGTCGGCGGGCAACCGGACCACGCGCATCAGGTGACCGGTGGCGGCGTCGTGCAGTGTCAGCCGACTCGCGCCGTCCTCGTTGGCCTGCACCAGCAGCGTCGATCCGTCCGGGGAGAGCCAGCCGGTGAGGTCGTGCTCGTCGGAGGTCACCAGCCAGCGCCGCGCACCGGTGCGCGGGTCGATGCGCGCGATGCCGGTGCGGTCCCGGTCGGCGTCGGTGCTGACGATGAGCCCGGAATCGTCGGGCAGCCAGTCGATCTGGAAGTGCCGGGCGGGCTCGTCGCGGCGGGTCAGCGGCAGCACGTGATCGGCCTCGGTCATCGGCAGCGTGTTGACCACGATCAGCCGGTCGGACATCGGCCGGTCGGCGGGCACGGTCAGCGCCAGGTAGTGGCTGTCCGGTGCGGCCGCCGCCTCCATCACCATGCCGCCCCGGTCGTAAACCACCTGCTCCTCGCCGGTGACCGCGCTGCGGATCACCACGTCGAAGTCGATGCCGTTGCGGCGGTTGGTCGAGTAGACGATCCGGCCCGGCAACACGTCGAGCAGCCGGTGCACCTGGTCCGGGTCGCGGACCAGCGGCTCCAAGTCGCGCAGCTGCGCCGGACGGAGCAGTGGTTTGTCCAGGCGCAGCAAGGAGAGCTGGCCGCGCTCGTCGCCGTCGGTGTCGTGCTGCACGATCACGGCCCGTTCGCCGGGCAGGTAGCGGCCGGTGACGGCGCCCGGAAGCGCCGTAAGCGGGGTCCGCCGGCCATCGGCGAGCTCGACCAGTTGGGTCGAACCGGACTCGTCGGACCCGGCCAGCACCTGGCCGGTGTCGGCGACGTCGAAGGCCCGCCAGCTGGTCAGCTCCAGTAACCGCACGATGTCCAGCGCCATGTGATCACCCTGTCATGCTTCCTGCGCGCCGCCCAGGGGCACGGGACCGTGCGTGCGGCTCGCGCGCGGGGCGCCGCCTCCCGCACCGCCAGGCGGACCAGGCCATGCATTCTCTAGGCTGGTGGGGTAACCGTTGCGGGGTACGTGCACGCGCCAGCCGGAGGAGGATCACGGTGCAGCCAGGTGGGCAGCCGAACATGCAGCAGATCATGGAACAGGCGCAGAAGATGCAGCAGCAGCTGATGACTGCGCAGCAGGAGCTCGCCGCCGCGGAGGTCACCGGGAGCGCCGGTGGCGGACTGGTCACCGCGACCGTCAGCGGTGCGGGCGAGTTGAAGGGGCTGTCGATCGACCCGAAGGCGGCCGACCCGGAGGACACCGAGACGCTGGCCGACCTGGTGGTCGCGGCGGTGCGCGACGCTAACCGCGCCGCGCAGGAGCTGCAGGCCCAGAAGATGGGCCCGCTCACCGGTGCGCTGGGCGGCGGGGACCTCGGCGGTCTCAGCCTCCCAGGCATGTGATCGCGGTCTCAATTGAAACTGCGCACCAGCCGATGTGGAGTGCAGTTTCAGTTGAAACTGCGGGGATTCCTGGAAACGAGCGATAAGTGTACGAAGGTCCGGTTCAGGATTTGATCGATGAGCTCGGCAGGTTGCCGGGCATCGGCCCGAAGAGCGCGCAGCGCATCGCCTTCCACCTGCTCGCGGCCGAGCCCGCGGACGTGACCCGGTTGCAGGAAGTCCTGCAGAAGGTCAAGGAAGGCGTGGTGTTCTGCGAGGTCTGCGGCAACGTCTCGGAGGAGACGACCTGCCGCATCTGCCGGGATACCCGGCGCGACACGACGCTGGTGTGCGTCGTCGAGGAGCCCAAGGACGTGCTGGCGGTCGAACGCACCCGCGAGTTCAAGGGGCGCTACCACGTGCTTGGCGGCGCGCTGGATCCGCTGTCCGGGGTCGGGCCGGACCAGCTGCGGGTGCGCGAGCTTCTGGCTCGGATCGGGCAGGACGAGATCACCGAGGTGATCATCGCGACCGACCCGAACACCGAGGGCGAGGCGACCGCGACCTATCTGGTGCGGATGCTGCGGGACTTCCCGGGCCTGACGGTCACCCGGCTGGCGTCCGGCCTGCCGATGGGCGGCGACCTGGAGTTCGCCGACGAGCTGACGCTCGGCCGAGCGCTCTCCGGCCGCCGCGCGATGTAGCTGCGCTTTTCGCCTGATCAGGCCCGGTGAGTGCTTCGGGGGAATAAGCCCCCGAAGCACTCACCCGCAATTACCTGCGCCCACTCTCATCCGGCGGTGTCAAACGTCGTTCACACGGAGTCAAGTCTCCGGGCATCGTCGCGGGTGGACTCGTCGTGAGAACCGGTCGCCGCAGAGGTTTGTTTCCACATTCTTTTTACCGGTTTTCCCGGGTTATCCGGTCATTCTTCCGGGGCGTCTGAATAGCCCAATAGTCTCGCCCAGATGGGTGAAGACCGAAAAAATCGGCCTAATCTTAGGAATCCCTAAGTAGTGGGATCGTAACCTCAGGTGCCCCATCGAACTTCTAACGCGAGTTAGTCTCACGGAACTCTGAGACCTGAAACACACCGAGGTGCTTCCATGAGTAGAGCTCCATCGGCTTCGCGTCGCGCGCCGAGCACGCGGCGTCGTGTTGTGGCCGCCGGCGTCGCCCTCGTCGCGACCACCTCGCTGGCCGCCGCCTGTGCGCAATCGCAGCGCGAGGCGGGCGGCGGTGCAGGCGGCACACTCACCTTCGGCGCGGCCGGTGCACCCGACCTGTTCGACCCGTTCTACGCATCCGACGGCGAGACCTTCCGGATCACCCGTCAGATCATGGAAGGCCTGGTCGGATTCAAGCCGGGTTCCGCCGACGTCGAACCGGCGCTCGCCGAGAGCTGGGAGCACACCCCGGACGGCAAGACCTGGACCTTCAAGCTCCGCCAGGGCGTGAAGTTCCACGACGACACCGACTTCAACGGCGACGCGGTGTGCAAGAACTTCCAGCGCATGTTCAACCAGACCGGCGCCGGTCAGAACAACGCGCTGTCCTACTACTGGATCGGGAGCTTCGGCGGGTTCGCCGACGGCAAGACCCCGTCGCTGTACCAGTCGTGCGAGACGCCGGACGCGGCCACCGCCGTGCTGCACCTGACCCGCGCCACCTCCAAGTTCCCCGACCTGCTCGCGCTGCCGTCGTTCAGCATGCAGTCGCCGACCGCGATGGACCGGTACCAGGCGAACAACGTGCAGGCGCAGGGCGACAGCTTCGTGTACCCGGAATACGCCAAGGCCCATCCGACCGGCACCGGCCCGTTCAAGTTCGGCTCCTACGAGGAGAGCAACGGCACCATCAAGCTGGTCCGCAACGACCAGTACTGGGGTACGAAAGCCAAGCTCAACGAGCTGATCTTCCGCATCATCCCGGATGAGACGGTCCGCAAGCAGGAGCTCGAATCCGGCGCCATCGACGGCTACGACCTGCCGAACGCCGCCGACCTCAAGGCGCTGCGCGACGCCGGGAACAACGTCCAGGTCCGCGACCCGTTCAACATCATGTACCTGGGCATCACGCAGAAGAACAATCCGGCGCTGCGGAATCTGAAGGTGCGGCAGGCGCTGGCCTATGCGGTGGACCGGGAGACGCTGGTCAAGGCCAACCTGCCGGAAGGCGCCGAGGTGGCCACCCAGTTCTACCCGAACACGGTGGACGGCTACGCCCAGGACGTCCAGCAGTACCCGCACGACCCGGCGAAGGCCCGGCAACTGCTCGCCGAGGCGGGCGCGTCGAACCTGACGGTGAACTTCTACTGGCCGACCGAGGTCACCCGGCCCTACATGCCGGACCCCCAGGGCATCTACAACGCCCTCGCCGAGGACCTGCGCGACGCCGGTATCACCGTCAACCCGGTGAGCAAGCCGTGGAACGGCGGCTACATCGACGACGTGGACAACGCCAGGGCGGACATCTTCCTGCTCGGCTGGACCGGTGACTTCAACTCGCCGGACAACTTCATCGGCATCTTCTTCGGCACGCCGACCAACCGCTTCTACACCGCCGCTTCGCCGTGGGGCGAAGAGCTGGCGGCCCAGCTGCGAGCCGCCGACGGCGAGCCGGACGAGACCAAACGCAACCAGATGTACCAAGACATCAACCGGAAGTTGCTGTCGGAGTACCTGCCCGCGGTGCCGCTGTCGCACTCGCCACCGGCGATCGTGACCAGCTCGAAGGTCCACGGGCTGCAGCCCTCGCCGTTGAACGCCGAGGAGTTCGCGTCGGTGAGCGTCTCGGGGCAGTGAATTGACCACGCCGGCGATTTCACTGGAAATCGACGCGCTGATTTTCAGTGAAATCGCCGGCCACCAAACGGGGGTTTCGTGCTGCGCTATACGATCCGGCGACTCGCGCAGCTGGCGCTGGTCGTCGTTGTGCTGTCGATGCTGCTGTTCGCCTGGCTGCGGATGTTGCCCGGCGGTCCGGTTTCGGCGCTGCTGGGTGACCGCGCCACGCCCGAAGCACGGGCCAGGCTGGAAGCCGATCTCGGCCTGGACCAGCCGATCTTCGTGCAGTACTGGCGTTTCCTGGCACGCGCGGTCACCGGCGACTTCGGGACGTCGACCGGCGTGCAGCGCGGTTCGCCGGCGTTGGAGGTATTCCTGACCCGGTTTCCGGCCACGCTGGAGCTGTCGATCCTGGCGCTGCTGCTGGCGGTCGTCGTGGGCATCCCGCTCGGGTACTTGGCCGCCCGCAAACGCGGCAGCTGGCTGGACAACCTGAGCATCACCTGGTCGCTGATCGGTGTTGCCGTGCCGGTGTTCTTCCTGGCGTTCCTGCTGAAGTTCGTGTTCGCTATCGAGCTGGGCGTGCTGCCCGCCTCCGGTCGCCAGGACACCGGGCTGGACGCGACCCGGGTGACCGGCTTCTACATCCTGGACGGGCTCCTGACCCGTGAATTCGACGCCGCGTGGAACTCGTTCGTGCACCTGATTCTGCCGGCGATCGCGCTGTCCACCATCCCGTTCGCGGTGATCTTCCGGATCACCCGGGCCGCGGTGCTGGATGTGATGGACGAGGACTACGTGCGCACCGCGCGGGCGAAAGGCTTGGCGGGCATGGTGATCCGGCGTCGGCACATCCTGCACAACGCGATGCTGCCGGTGGTGACCACGATCGGCCTGCAGACCGGCGCGCTGCTCGCCGGGGCAGTGCTGACCGAGCGAGTGTTCAACATCGCCGGGATCGGCCAGGCCGTGGCGATCGGGTTCCAGCGCAAGGACTTTCCGGTGCTTCAAGTGGTGATCCTGGCCTCCGCGATGGTGTACGTGCTGGTCAACCTGATCGTCGACCTCTCGTACGCGTTGATCGACCCACGACTGCGGACACGGTGAGGTCATGGTGCTGAAAACGCAGCGCAAGGAGCGGATCGACGAACTCGCGGGGACCGCGTCGGACGCCGGGGTGAGCCTGGCCGCGTCGGCGTGGCGGCGATTGAAGCGCAACCCGGTGTTCGTCGTCGGCGCGTTGATCATCGCCGCGTTCGTGCTGCTGGCGCTGCTAGCTCCGGTCCTGGCTCCGCACGATGGCGCGCAACGCCTGCTGGAACAGCAGGTCTCCCGCGCGGAGAACACGATCCCCCCGCCGCAGCCGGGTTTTCCGCTCGGCGGCGACCAGTACGGCCGCGATCTGTTCTCCCGGCTGCTGCTGGGCTCTCAGCAGACGCTGCTGGTCGCGGTGCTGGCCACCGTGATCGGGCTCGGCGGCGGACTGGTGCTGGGCATCCTGGCCGGCGCCTTCGGCGGTTGGGTGGACTCGGTGGTCATGCGGATCGCCGACGTGATGCTGTCCGTGCCGTCCCTGCTGCTGGCGGTGTCGATCGGCGCGTTGTTCGCGCAGCAGACGCAGTTCACCGTGATCCTGGCGGTGGCGATCGTGCAGGTGCCGGTCTTCGGACGGCTGCTGCGCGGCACGATGCTGGCGCAACGCGCCAGCGACCACGTGCTGGCGGCGCGGGCGCTGGGGGTGAAGGAGAGCGCGATCGTGTTCCGGCACATGCTGCCGAACGCGCTCGGGCCGGTCATCGTGCAGGCCACGCTGGTGCTGGCAGTGGCGATCATCGACGCGGCGGCGCTGTCCTTCCTGGGGCTGGGCGCGGCCGACGATTCGGTGCCGGAATGGGGGCAGATGCTCGGCGGCGCGCAGAACATCATCGACTCGCACCCGCAGCTGGCGTTCTGGCCGGCTGGCTGCATCATCCTGGTCGCGCTCGGGTTCACGCTGGTCGGCGAATCGCTGCGGGACGCGCTCGATCCGAAGCGTCGGCGCTGACGGAGGGAACCCATGGCACTGCTGGAAGTTCGCGACCTCTCGGTGGTCTTCGCGCGCAAGGGCGAGCCGCCGGTGACCGCCGTGGACGGCATCTCCTTCGACGTCGAGCCGGGCCGCACCGTCGGTCTGGTCGGCGAGTCCGGCTGCGGCAAGTCGGTCACCTCGCTGGCGATCATGGGCCTGCTGCCGAGCACCGGTGCGGAGGTGTCCGGCTCGGTCACCTTCGACGGCACCGATCTGCTCCGGCTGCCCCGGCGGGACCTCGACCAGCGCCGCGGCCGCGACCTGAGCATGGTGTTCCAGGATCCGCTGACGTCGCTGAACCCGGTGGTGCCGATCGGCTTGCAGGTGTCGGAGGTCATCGAGCGGCACCGCGGCCTGCCGCGCAAGGCCGCCATGCCGGCGGCGGAGGACCTGCTGCGGCGGGTGGGGATCCCGGACCCGGGGCGGCGGCTGAAGGAGTATCCGCACCAGCTCTCCGGCGGCATGCGGCAGCGCGCGCTGATCGCGATGGCGCTGGCCTGCAAGCCGCGGCTGCTCATCGCCGACGAGCCGACCACCGCGCTGGATGTGACGATCCAGGCGCAGATCCTGCGGCTGCTGGCGGAACTGGTCGTCGAGACCGAGACCGCGCTGATCATGATCACGCACGACCTGGGCGTGGTGGCAGGGCTGTGCGACGAGGTGAACGTGCTGTACGCGGGCCGGGTGGTGGAACGGGCGCTGCGGCACGAGTTGTTCGCGCACCCGCGACATCCCTACACGGCGGGCCTGCTGGCGTCGATCCCGCGGCTGGATTCGCCGCGCGGGCAACGGTTGTCGCCGATCAAGGGCTCGATCACCGACAACATCCCGTGGGACACCGGGTGCGCGTTCTGCCCGCGCTGCCCGAACGCGTTGGAGGTCTGCGAACAGCAGACCCCGGACGTGAGCATCGACACGGGGGCGCGGCTGTTGCGCTGCCACAACCCAGTGCGCGAGACGATGTCGACTTCGATGGAGGCGTCATGAGCGACCCTTCGCGCGTGCGTGAAGAATTCGGATCGCACCGGTACGGCCGTTCACGACCCGCGCTATGGCCAAGCTGGCCGGTTTGCCAGCACGACCTCGTGGAGCGGTCATGACGGAAACGCCGGAGAACACGGAAGCTGCGGCGAATTCGGCCACTGGTGACGTACTGGTCGAGATCGATCAGATCGCGGTGCACTTCCCGATCAAGCGCGGCATGGTGCTGGACCGCACGGTCGGCTATGTGTACGCAGTGGACGGGGTGTCGTTGCGGATCGAGCGCGGCGAAACCTACGGCCTGGTCGGGGAATCCGGTTGCGGCAAGTCCACGCTGGGACGCGCCGTGCTGCGGCTGGAGAAACCCACCGCGGGCAAGGTGCTCTTCGACGGGGTCGACCTCGCCGGGATGAAGGGCGAGCCCTTGCGCCGGATGCGCCGCCGGATGCAAATGGTCTTCCAGGACCCGCTGTCCTCTTTGGACCCCCGGCAGTCCGTGCGGTCGCTGCTGGTCGAGGGCATGCGAGCGCACGGGATGGACACCGACCGGGCGGCCACCGACACTCGGCTGCGCGAGTTGCTGTCGGCCGTGGGCCTGCCGTCGACGTCGCTGCGTAAGTACCCGCACGAATTCTCCGGCGGGCAGCGGCAGCGCATCGGCATCGCCCGAGCGCTGTCGGTGGGGCCGGACCTGGTGGTGGCCGACGAACCGGTGTCCGCGCTGGACGTATCGGTGCAGGCCCAGGTGCTGAACCTGGTGGAGGACCTGCAGTCCGAGTTCGGGTTGACCTACCTGGTGATCGCGCACGACCTGGCGGTGGTGCGGCACATCGCGGACCGGGTCGGGGTGATGTACCTCGGCGGCCTCGTGGAAGAGTCCACATCGGACGAACTGTACGAAGAACCGCTGCACCCTTACTCGAAGGCGTTGCTCTCGGCGGTTCCGGTGCCCGATCCGGCCGTAGAGGACGAGCGGGAGCAAATCCTGCTCTCCGGCGACCTGCCGTCGCCGGCCGCTCCGCCGTCAGGATGCCGTTTTCACACCCGATGCCCGTGGCGGCAACCGGCCCGGTGCGACACGGAGCGTCCCGAGCTGCGCGAGCTCAAACCGGGGCATCGCGTGGCGTGCCACTACGCCGAGGACATTCGCGACGGCCTTCTGAAACCGCACGAAGCCCACCCCGCCGGCGACTTCAAGGGAAATCAACCCGTCGATTTCCCTTGAAATCGCGCGTTGTCCACCGCGGCCGGGGCCCGACCCCATAGGTTCAACGGGACCGGTGGTGACTGTGGAACGGAGGCAGTGAGTGAGGTACAGCAGCGCGCCGCGATGCTCCGCATGCGAGCACCGAGCGATCCTGGAGCGGGAGACCGCCGATCGCCTGGTGTTGGAGTCCGGCGGAGTCCTGGTGACCTACGACTGCCCCGAAGGCAACGGCGTGCACCTCTGCAGTCCCGACTTCGAACGCGGCAATTCCCCCCTCAGCTGACCACGCCGCAAGGGTCCCGAATTCAGGCAAATTCCCCAAATTTAGGCAAAATCGGAAGCCTGTGCGCCCCGGCAAGCTCCCCAGTTCCTGGGAAGTTCGGGGCGGGTTCGGCGAGTCCGGGCTACTTGGGGGCGTGGTCCTGGGCCCAGCGGCAGATGGCCGCTACCTCATCCGCGTGGGCCGGCAGGGTGTCGTCGACGATGCCGACGATCGGAAGGTGGGCTTCGCGTTCTACATCGTCCCTGCGCCGCACGAAGCCCTTCTCGTGCACACCAGTGCTGCCCGGTCCCGGGGTTCCTTCCGCGAGATGGCCGGTGGTGCGCGCATAGCGCGCGAGCACGCGGGGCTTGCGCAAGTCCCGGTCCGCGCCGTTCCAGTGCTGGCTGAGCGGGAAGATGGCGGACAGCGCGTCCCACCAGCCCTCCGTCGCGAGCACCAGACCGGGGTGGCGGCGACGCAGTTCGTCGGCCAGTCGCCGGTAACCGTCGATGACCTCGTACCGCGGGTCGTTGAACCAGTAGCCCAAGGTGTCCAGGAAGGCCGCGTCGACGCCGAAGTCCCGCGCCATCGCCGAGATCGACTCCACCAGGTGGGCGCGGAACTCCGGCTCGCCCGGGTTGAGGAAGACCTGATCGCCTTCGCCCACCCGGTCGCCGTCCCAATCCGGCCGGTTCAGCAGTTCCACGTAGCGGTTGGTGTCGTTGCGCAACACCGACTTTTCCCACGTCGGGTACTGCGTCACGTTCGCGCCGTGCCCGCCGAACATCGGCATCAGCCGCACGCCCAGCTGCCGCGCCGTATGCGCTAGCGCGGCGAAACCCTCGGCGCCGCCCAGATCTTCGCCGGGGCGGTACTGCGGATAGGCGTGGTAATAGCGGCCTTCCCAGCCCGGCAGGTAGGCGAGCACCCGGTGCGGTTCGATGTGCTGCCCGACGAACCGCAACGCCTCCGCCATCTGCGCGAACGTGTTGAACACGTAGCCAGTCCAGTGCTGGCCGTGCAGCGTCACCACCAGTGCGGTCTGGCGCAGCCAGTCCGGCACGTCTTTGCGGGACGACCACGGCACCAGGTTGTGCGCACCTTCCACGAAGGACAGGTGCTCGTCCAGGTCCGCGTCGGCGCTGTGCTCGGTGGCGCCCAGGCGCAGCCGGATCGACGGCACCTGGCAGGTGGTCGAGCGCGCCGAGGCGGAGGGGACGTGCACCAGCTCGGCGATCGGACCCGGCGCGTAGGCGGGGTGGTGGAGGTGCAGGATCTTGCGCCGCACCAGCGGATCGCGAACGCTGAGCACCAACCCGTTGGGCTCGTCGCCGGCGGCCACCCACGGCGTCGCCCAGTCCGGACCGGGGTATTCGAGCTGGAACCGCTGGCCGTTGACGCCGTGCGCCCAGCTGCGCCCGGTGTTCGGGGTCCACCAACCGGCCCTGAGCTGCTCCGGCGGCAGGCCCCGGAGCAGCAACTTCACCGCCTTCACGGGCTCGTCGTGGCGCACCGTTATCGACCATTCCAGCGCGCCGACCCTGCGGGTTACCTCGACGTCCACCTCACCGGCCTCGACCGGCCGCTGCTGCCCGAGCCGGGCGTACCGGTCGGCGTGCACGTGCACCCGGTCGCCCTCGCGCACGTGCGCGCGATCGACGTCGATGCCGTAGCCGTTGTCCGTGGTGAATACCTGCAGTGCCCATTCCACCCCGGAGGCACCGGGGGTGGGGAAGTAGGGGTCGCGGGGATCGAAACTCAGGTCGGTGTCGATGAGGGCCACGATGCCGCCTCCGGTTCCTCCTAGGCGCCGCGCGAGGCGTGGACCGCGGCCTGGTCGAGCAGCGCGGCGAGGTCATCGGCTTCGTCGGCGGTGAAGATGAGCGTCTCGCCAGGCGGCAGCACCACTGCGACCCGATCGCCCACCACCAGCACCGTAACGATGCCCGCAAACCCCGGTGTCGTGCACGGGATTCGCCAGCGGAGCATCTCGGTCGGGTCCTCGGTCGGCCACATGTCCACCTCAACACTGGTGCGTTTTAGGTGCCTGACTGAACCTTCTGCGCCGCCCCGCATCAAGTCCGGTAAACCGAACGGGTGGCGTCGCGACGAGCAGTCAGCGGTGATTCGTGCGGTGCGCGGCGGCGTCGAATGATCCCGCCTGCGTGAACACCTCGCACCGTAAGGCCCCCGGGTTTGCCGCCTGAGCCCCGGCTCGAACGACCAACGAGAAGGATCGAGGGGGAGTGGCCGGAGCCCCGACGTGTTCCCCCGTCATCCGACCGCTCCCCCTGACCCTGTGTTCCCCAGGGGCGTCGCCTGGCGTCCCGCGACGAACACCATCGTGCCGACCTGGAGGAACGCGCAGTACCGTCTTTGGTCGAGTGTGTTCACCGGTCCGGACGCTGTTCATCGGACCAGTGCACTACAGATCGTGGCGTAGGTCACCGCTCGGGTGGCTCCGGGGCGCCGTCCGCGCGGGCGGCAAAACCGTATTCGTGCCCCGCGACCTGGTATAGCTCGGCGTAGCGGGCCAGCCGGTCGCGGTCCAGCAGGACCCCGATGCCCGGACCGTCCGGCACCCGCAGCCGCCCGTCGCGGTAGGGCAGCGGGCCGCCCTCGACCACGTCATCGGAGAGCAGTTGGCCGTAGGACTGGTTGGCGCAGCGGAAACCCGGCGTGGCCGCGATCAGGTGCGCCGCGGCATAAGTCGCCACACCGAGTTCGCCGAGGCTCTGCTTGACCACGGGGATGCCCGCGGCCTCGCAGATCCCGGCCGAGCGCTTCATGTTCAGCAGGCTGCCGTCGAGCACGTTGTCCACCGAGATCGCGTCGGCCGCGCCCTGCCGGATCACGTCCAGCTGGTCGTATCGCGTCCGCGACGCCTCGTCGGCCAGCAGCGGGACCCCCGAGCGGGCGCGCAACAGGGCCATCTCCGGCACGTTGTGGCGGGGAACGGGTTGCTCGGCGAACTCGATGTCGTAGGGCTCCAGCGAGCGCAGCGCCCGCAGCGCCGTTGGCGGTGACCACGATTCGTTGGCGTCTACCCGCAGTGACGGCCCGCTGCCGATGCCGTCGCGGATTGCGGCGACGCGCTGGACGTCGGTGGCCGGTTCCGTGGCGCCCACCTTGACGTAGAAGGTCTTGAATCCGGCCGCCGCGCCGCGCGCGGCCTGTTCCCGCATCCACTCGGGCGTGCCCTGCGGCACGTAGTGCAGGTATTCGACGTCCTCGCGCAGCGGGCCGCCGAAGATGTTGACCAGCGGCTGGCCGCAGGCCTTGCCGATGATGTCCCAGCAGGCCATGTCGATGGCGGCCATCGCGGGACTGGTGGTGCTCACGTGGTGCCAGGTGCTCACGATGTCGATCAGCTTCGCGATGCGCTCGGTGTGGAACGGATCCTCGCCGATGGCGAACCGCTCAATCGAACGCAGCACGGCGAGCACGATGTCGGCCGACGGGTACGCCGGGGCCTCGCCGAGGCCGGTGATCCCTTCGTCGGTGTCGATCTCGATCAGCACGCTGACCAGGCCGCGGCGACTGCCGTAGGCCCATTGTTCGTCGTTCTGGAACGGCACGGCGACCGGAATGCTACGGATGCCGATTATGCGCAAAATGCCCTCCCCCCAGGGCATCGTGAGCCGCGGTGGTCGCTAGGACGACCGTGCACGGTCACGACTATTGTGTGGATACGGTCACATCAACCGCTGCGCTTTGCCACAGATGCGCACCCGTTGTCCGGTTGTCAACGCGGCCTACCCCGGGACACATCCGTACCCTGTCCGGTGGCCGGTCGTAGCCGACGACCGCACGACGCGTTCTCGGACCGAAACGGACGTTCATGATCGAGTGGCTGGACACCATCCCACCCGGGGTGATCTACCTGGTGGTCGGATTGATCATTGGGTTGGAAAGTGTGGGCATCCCATTACCCGGTGAGATCATGCTCGTCAGCGCCGGGGTGGCGGCGTCGCAGGGGGTGGTCAACCCGGTGCTGCTCGGCGCGATCGCCGCAAGCGGCGCGATCGCCGGCGATTCGATCGGCTACGCGATCGGCAAGCGCTACGGCCGCACGCTGCTTGGCTGGCTTGGCCGCAAGATGCCGAAGCACTTCGGGCCGCGCCCGGTGCGGCAGGCCGAGCGGGCGTTCGACCGCTGGGGCGCGTGGGCGGTGTTCGGCGGCCGGTTCGTGGCGCTGCTGCGCATCCTCGCCGGGCCGCTGGCGGGCATCCTCGGCATGAAATACCGCAAGTTCCTGCTGGCGAACGCGACAGGCGGCATCGCCTGGGCGGGCACGGTGACGACGCTGTCCTACGTCTTCGGCCTGGTGGCCGGGCAGTGGTTCCACCGGTTCTCGTGGGTGGCACTGCTCGTCACGGTCGTCCTCGGCTGGCTGATCGTGCACGTGGTGCGCCGCCGGGCGGAGCGCGCCGAAGAGGCGGGCGAAGCCGATCAGCCGGAGGGAGCCGATCAGCCGGAGGAAGCCGAATCCGAGTCGGCCGAGCCCGAAACCGACGCTCCAGTGCGCTGACCCCTGGAACCGGTTTTCGAGGTGACTTGCGATGTCAATGGAAACCGGCGCGCGGCAACGGCCCGTTCGTCTCGGTAGGCGAGTGAACGGGCCGTTCGCGTCCGCCCTCAGCGGTTGGCGCGGTTCACCGCGGAAACCACCGCACGCAACATGGCGGTGATCGTCGAGGTGTCGACACCGGCGCCCCAGAAGATCTCGTCGCCCACCGCGCACTCCAGGTAGGCCGCGGCGCGCGCGTCATCACCAGCGGTGAGCGCGTGCTCGTGGTAGTCCATGACGCGCACGTCGTAGCCGATGCTGCTCAGCGCGTCGACGAAGGCCGAGACCGGGCCGTTGCCGACACCGGTAATCTCCTGCTCCTCGCCGTCCACGACCACGGTCGCGGTGATGGTCTCGTTGCCGTTCTCCCCGGCGGCCCGCTGCCGGACGAGCTTCAGCGGCGTCGTGGCCTCCAGGTACTCCCCGGAGAACGCCGTCCACATCTCGGCCGGGCTGACCTCGCCGCCCTCGGAGTCGGTGTGCGCCTGCACCACCTTGGAGAACTCGATCTGCAGCTTGCGCGGCAGGTCCAGCTGGTGCTCGGACTTCATCACGTAGGCGACGCCGCCCTTGCCGGACTGCGAGTTGACCCGGATCACGGCCTCGTAGGAGCGGCCGACGTCCTTCGGGTCGATCGGCAGGTACGGGACCTCCCACGGGTACTCGTCCACCGGCGTCCCGGCCCGGTTCGCCGCGTCGCGCAGCGCGTCCAGGCCCTTGTTGATGGCGTCCTGGTGGCTGCCGGAGAAGGCGGTGTAGACCAGCTCGCCGCCCCACGGGTGCCGCTCCGGCACCGGCAGCTGGTTGCAGTGCTCGACGGTGCGCTTGACGTAGTCGATGTCGGAGAAGTCGATCTGCGGGTCGATGCCCTGGCTGAACAGGTTCATGCCCAGCGCGACCAGGTCGACGTTGCCGGTGCGCTCGCCGTTGCCGAACAGGCAGCCCTCGATGCGGTCCGCGCCGGCCTGGTAGCCCAGCTCGGCGGCGGCGATCCCGGTGCCGCGGTCGTTGTGCGGGTGCAGCGACAGGATCACCGAGTCGCGCCGGGACAGGTTCCGGTGCATCCACTCGATGGAGTCGGCGTAGACGTTCGGGGTAGCCATCTCGACGGTGGCCGGCAGGTTCAAGATCACCGGCCGCTGCGGGCTGGGCTGCCAGATCTCGGTGACCGCGTCGCACACCTCGGCGGCGTAGGACAGCTCGGTGCCGGTGTAGGACTCCGGGGAGTACTGGAAGCGGAAGTCCGTGTCGGAGTACTTGCCGGCCAGCTCCAGGGTCATCTCGGCGGCCATCGTGGCGATCTTCTTGATGCCCTCGCGCTCCTCCCGGAACACCACGCGGCGCTGCAGGATCGACGTCGAGTTGTAGATGTGCACGATCGCTCGCGGCGCGCCCTCCAGCGACTGGAAGGTCCGCTCGATCAGCTCCGGGCGGCTCTGGGTGAGCACCTGGATGCGGACGTCATCGGGGATCGCGTCATCTTCGATGATCTCCCGGACGAAGTCGAAGTCGGTCTGGCTGGCGGCCGGGAAGCCAACCTCGATCTCCTTGAAGCCCATCTGCACGAGCAGGTCGAACATGCGGCGCTTGCGGGCGGGCGACATCGGGTCGATCAACGCCTGGTTGCCGTCGCGCAGGTCGACTGCGCACCACAGCGGGGCCCTGGTGATCCGCTGGTCCGGCCAGGTCCGGTCGGGCAGCGATACGTCCTCCACCAGTTCGTGGAACGGACGATAGCGGTGGTACGGCATGGCGCTGCCCAGCTGCGTGTTCCACGGTTGCTGATCGGCGGGCGCGGGCCGGGACGGCTTGCGCACCTTGCCGGCGAACGGGGCCTGGGCATCGGGGGAGTTGGTGGTCATGCGAGTGATTCTCCTGCTCGGTTATCGGGCTTGTACCGACGACCGGCGCGTTCGAACCCCGCGACGAGGGGCCGGCCTAAGAGACCCCGTCGCGGCGGCGAAGCAGGAGCTCGCGAGCCACGGGCCAAGGCTAACCGCAAAGGCAACCCGAAATGCAAGCACCCCATCCAGATGGTGGGACGGAACACGTGGTGATCTGTTGCTGACTCGGTCGGTCCGGGCTGGCAGAGTGAGTGGCCGGCGCGAGGAAAGGATCGATCGGATGGCGGCGAAAACTGGACGGTCCGGGGTCGCGACGCTGATCAACGGCGCGGGTTTCCTGCTCGCCGTGCTGCTGGTGCTGCATATCGTGTTCGTGCTGACCGGCTTCGCCGCGGAGAACGGGCTGGCGCAGTCGGTGGCGCAGGCCGCCGAGCCGCTGGTGTTGTTCTTCCCCGGCCTGGTCCACGCGAAAAGCGAGGTGTTGCAGGTGCTCCTCGACTACGGCCTGGCAGCGGCCTTCTGGGTGCTGTTGTGCGGGGTGCTGGCTCGCGTGTTCGGCTGACCGCACCGACCGTGCCACACTGGAGATCGTGACGGAGGACGTCAGCACAAGCGCGCACGAGGGCGGCATGCGCCGTGCTGACCTGCGGCGGGTGCGAGCCCGCGTGGTCGGCGTGCTTATCACCGCGGTCCGGTGGGGTGGGACGGCGTGTGCCGCGCTGCTCGCGATCCACGTGGTACTCACCGTCGGCGGCGCCAATCCGGACAACGGCATCACCCGGTTCATGGCGAAGTGGGCGGATCCGCTGGCGCTGGGTTTCCAGGACTTATTCACGCCGGACGACCCGAAGCTCGCGGTACTGCTCAACTACGGCATTGCGGCGCTGTTCTGGCTGATCGCCACGTCGATGGCCGCCAAGATCCTCCGCGCCATCGCCTAAAGGTCCACTCTGGATGCGTTGGGGCAGGCTGCCGGAAACCGTCTGCGGCTCGCGCAATCGGTGTGTCTTCACCCGACTTTCCGTTAGCTGCCAACGCATTCCGGTGGCCGATACGTGGCGGCAACCCGGGAGGGCGCGCTCCTCGAACGTGCTGAGAATCGCAGCTCTGAACGACGATGTTGGGGCACGAGATCGGGATGTGATCGAACGCAAGGTGTGACGCCGGTGGCGTTCGGGGGTGCGACGGTGGTCGCCACGCGACAATCGAGTCCAGATCCCAATGCCGCTCGGCGTGGAGCGCGTGTCCCCGGTCACCGAAAGGGATGTGCGTGTGACGACCGAAGCGCTCCCCAGGCTTTTGCTGCCGTCCTGGCTGCTGCGGATGCTGCGCCCGATGCCGATCCCGGCCGACTGGACGCGCGCGTGCGCGGCCAGCGTCGCGGTCGGCGCCCCGCAAGTCGTCGGCCTGCTCACCGGCCGGATGGACGAGGCGGTGCTCGCCTCGGTCGGCGCGCTGTGCGCCAGCTTCTCGGACCTGACCGGCTCGTACCGCTACCGCCTGCGCCGGGTGGGGCTGGCCGCGATCCTCGGCGCGCTCGGGTTCGCGGCCGGGGCTGCCGCGGCGGGCCCGTGGTGGGCCGCGGCGGTGGTGCTCGCGGTTTCGGTGCCGTCGGTCCTGTCCAGCAGGATGGGTGACCTGTGGTCGTCCGGCGGCGCGCACATGCTGACGTTCTGCGTGGTGGCGACCGGGCAGAAGTCGGTGTCGTTATCGCTGGGCGCGCAAGTCTGGTGGTTCTTCGTGGGTGAATTCCTGCTGCTCGCGATGGTCGCCGCCACCTGGCCGTTTCACGGCACGGCCCCGGCCCGCGGCGCGGTCGCGGCGATCTTCGAGGCCACGCTGCGCATGTTCGACGGCGAATCTCCGATCACCGCGCGGCAGAACCTGACGAAAGCGCTCGACAACGCGCACGATGTCCTCGTGGGCGACGGTTCGATGGCGCGCAGCCGCGTGCGCGACCGCCTTTACCTCGTCTACACGTTCGCCACGCCGATCGTCGAAGCCTCGGTTTCCTTGGCGCACGCAGGAAAGCAGCCGCCCGACCGGGCTCGCGAAGCGCTGCGCACGTTGGCGCGTTGCATGCGGACCGGTGATGTCCCGCCGCCGTACCAGCCCGGCGCCGACGAGTCGCAACTGGTACGCGCCCTCGACCAAGGCATCGCCGAGCTGATCACCGCGTTCCGGCGCGCGGAACTCCCCCAGCCTTCCGGTGAACAGCACGAGCGCCTCCAGCTTTCGTTCGGCCGATCCACCTGGGCGCAGGTGTGCCGGATGGTGCTGTGCCTGGCGCTCGCGGAAGGAATCGGGCTGGTCGCGGGCCTGGACGAGCCTTACTGGATCGCCCTGACCGTCGCGTTGGTGCTCAAACCGAACTCCGGCTCGGTCTTTGCCCGCACCGTGCTGCGCGCGCTCGGCTCGGTCATAGGCGTGCTCATCGCGCTGGCGCTGCTCATGCTCGTGCCGACCGGCTGGTGGCTGCTGCCGTTCGTCGTCGCGCTAGCCGCCAAACTGCCCACCGCGCTCAGTCGCCACTACGGCCTGTTCAGCGCGGTTGTGACGGCGTTGGTCCTGTTGCAGATGAGCCAGAGCGAGCACTTCCTCTCCACGGTCCGGCTCATCGACACGATCGTCGGCTGCGCGATCGTCCTTGTCGTCGGCTTCTTGCTGCGGCCGCTGAACCGTGGCCCGGCGCTGCCGAGCAGATTCGCCGACGCGGTGGATGCGGTCTCGGAGTACGTGTCCAGGTCGCTGGCCGGAGTCCGCCACGGCCGCTCGGCCCTGCGCCGCCGCACCTACCGGCAGCTTGCGGACCTCCGAGCGGCCCTCCAGCACCAGCTGATGGACCCCACGGCAGCGGCGCAGGCCGAACGGTGGTGGCCAACGATCATCGTGCTGGAACGGGTGGTCGACGCGGCCACCGAGAAGGCGGTCCTCGACGGCCCCCAAGACCTCCAGGAAGCCCAACGCCTGGTGTCGGCCATGCGCACGATGACCCGTCAACTTCGCACCACCCGGGTATCGCCATCCGAACTGCGGGGCGAGTTGGAGCGGATCTACGCCGATGTCGCCGGGCCCTGAGTGCTTTGTGGGCGGTCAGAACAGCGGTTCGCCCCAGGTTTCGGTGAAGACCATCTCGGACAGCGGTTTGCGGGTGCGCGGGCGAAGTTCCTTCTCCCGCAGCCGTTCCGGCATGCCGTCCAGGGTGCCGAGGCGGCCGACCGCGACCGCGACGATCGGTTCGTACTCGGCCGGGATGCCGAACTCCGCGCGCGCGGCGTCCCGGTCGAACCCGGCCATCTGGTGCGCGTGCAGGCCCTCCGCGACGGCCTGCAGCACCAGGTTCTCGGTCGCCAACGCCAGCCCGTACTCGCCGTAGGGCATCGGCTCGCCGTCCTCGTTGATCACGAGCGCCACCCCGATCGCCAGCGCTGAGGCGTTGCTGGTCCACCCCTTGTTGCCCCGCGACAACGTGCCGTGGATCCGGTCGAAGGTGGCCTCGCCGCGCCGTCCGGCGAGGTAACGCGCGGGCTGGGTGTTGCCCCAGGAAGGCGCCCACCTGGCCGCCTCGAACAGCGCGGTGAACTGCCGATCGCACAGCGTCGCGTTCGGGTCCAAAGCGCGTGGGCTCCACCGCTCGGCCAGCAGCGGATGCAGCGGCACCGACGTCTCCGCGGGCCTGCTCGCCGGCACGTCCACCGCGTATTCCTCGGCAGTCACGGGCACCTCCTGGATCGCTACTGGCGAGTCTGTCGGCCGCTCGCGCCGATGTCCATCAGATCGATGTCGCTCAGATCGGCTTCCATCAGATCGGCTTCCATCAGATCGCATACTGCCAGGCGGTCAGCGAGAAGGCGCCGAACCAGGAGCCGAAGAACACCAGCAACACCGAGGTGGTCACCGCCGTCGTCGTCCGCCTGTTCGCCAACCCGATCGCCACCGGGATCAGCAGCGGGAACGCGGGCAACATCAGGCGGACCTTCGAGTACATCAGCCCATCCGAGCCCAGGTCCAGCACCACGACCGCGGCCGCGAACGCGACCAACGGCCACGGCAGTCCCCGCCAGAGGCAGAGCACCAGCAGCATCACCGCGGCCAGCACGATCCACACCGTGACCGCCTCCAGCACGGACGTGTCGGTGGTCAGCGCCTCGATCATGAACTTCCCGGTGGCCAGGCCGCCGTCGAACGCCGACGACCAGCCCCGCCGCTGGAGTGCGAAGTACCCGGTGAGCTCGTTCGTCCGCAGCCCGACCCAGCCGATGTAGCCCAGCATCCCGGCCGGTGCGAGCACGAGCGCCAGCCACGGGCGCCAAGTCTCCCGGCGGCGCACGATGGCGATCAGCGCGGCCAGCCCGACGACCGCGATCAGCGCGGCGGCCGTCGGGCGCACCAGCCCCGCGCCAGCGCAACACAGCCCGGCCAGCAGCCAGTTCCGCTCGACGACGCCGATCAACGCCCAGATCGACAACGCGCAGAACAATGCCTCGGAGTACGCCATTGAGAGCACGACGGACATCGGGGCCGCGGCGAACAGCACGACGAGCAGCAACCCGACGCCGTCCGAGCCGCCGATGCGGCGTCCCAGCCGAGCCAACCCGTACGCGGCCACGACGCCGCAGGCCAGGCTCGCGGTGATCGCCGCGCCGGTGACGCCGACACCGGGGATCCAGGACAACGCCATGATCAGCAGCGGATAGCCAGGGAAGAACGCCAGCGGCGTCTCTGGGTAGCGGTGCCCGAATCCGTCGACCATGTTCGGGTTGACCCCGCTGTAACCGTGCGCCGCGATTTCCAGGTACCACTGCCCGTCCCAGGCCCGCAGGTTGTCGATCACCGTCTCGTGGTTGGCGGCCGACAACCACGCCAGCACCAGCAGCCCGACCAGCCGGATTGCGAGGTAAACCACAGCCGGGCCGAAAGCGATGATCAGCCGCTGCCGCCGCGGCGAGCTCCGGCGCACCCGGTCCAGCAGTCCCCAGACAGGTTGTTTCCGCAGCGTAGCGGCAATGTTTCCGGTGCTCCCCAGGGGCGGATCGATCGCTCCGGGAGTGGTGGACAACCCGGCCCTCCGCTCTTGTCGACAATCGCGTCCAACAGGGTAGTGGCGGCGGCCGGGACTGGGGTCGGGCGGTATCGGTTCGGTAGGCTAATCCGGCAGCGGAGCGACCTGGTGAGAGGCCGTTTCGGCCAGGTTGGCCGACGCTGCCTCCTACCCGGTCGCGGGGCTTTCCGGCCCGCCGATGCGGTGTGCCGGGGTGCTCCTTCGTCCACTCGGTGTCAGTGCGGGTCCAACCCGCGCCCGGGACGACCGCACGGTCGAGGAGGTTTGTTTCACGTGGCGCTCGTCGTCCAGAAGTACGGCGGTTCCTCACTCGAAAGTGCTGATCGCATCAAACGGGTCGCCGAACGCATCGTGGAGACCCGCAAGGCGGGCAACGATGTGGTCGTCGTGTGCTCGGCGATGGGCGACACCACCGATGAGCTGCTCGACCTCGCCAAACAGGTCAACCCGGCCCCGCCGGAGCGCGAACTTGACATGCTGCTCACCGCCGGGGAGCGGATCTCCAACGCGCTGGTCGCGATGGCGATCGAATCGCTCGGCGCCGAGGCCCGCTCGTTCTCCGGTTCGCAGGCCGGCGTGATCACCACGTCGGCGCACCAGAACGCCCGGATCATCGACGTCAGCCCCGGCCGGGTGCAGGAGGCGCTGGAGCAGGGCCAAGTCGTGCTGGTCGCCGGCTTCCAGGGCGTCTCCCAGGACACCAAGGACATCACCACGCTCGGGCGCGGCGGCTCGGACACCACCGCGGTCGCGGTGGCGGCCGCGATGAACGCCGACGTGTGCGAGATCTACACCGACGTCGACGGCGTGTACACGGCTGATCCGCGCATCGTGCCGGTTGCCAAGCACCTTGAGCGCATCACCTACGAGGAAATGCTCGAAATGGCAGCGACCGGTGCCAAGGTGCTGCACCTGCGCGCCGTCGAGTACGCCCGCCGCTACGGCGTGCCGCTGCACGTCCGCTCTTCTTACACACCCAAGCCCGGAACGATCGTGTCCGGCTCAGTGGAGGACCTTTCCGTGGAACAGGCGATGATCACCGGCGTCTCGCACGACCGGTCGGAGGCGAAGGTCACCGTGCGCGGTGTGCCCGACAACCCGGGTGTCGCGGGGCGGATCTTCCGCGTGGTCGCCGATGCCGAGATCGACATCGACATGGTGCTGCAGAACGTCTCCAGCACGTCGTCCGGGCTGACTGACATCACCTTCACGGTGGCGCGCAGCAACGGCGGGGTGGCGGTCACCGAGCTGGAGAAGATCAAGGAAGAGGTCGGCTTCGAGCAGGTCGTCTACGACGACAAGGTGGGCAAGGTCTCGCTGGTCGGCGCCGGGATGCGCTCGCACCCGGGCGTCACCGCGACGTTCTGCGAGGCGCTGTCCAACGCCGGGGTGAACATCGACATCATCAACACCTCGGAGATCCGGATCTCGGTGCTGATCCGCGACACCCAGCTCGACGACGCGGTGCGCGCCCTGCACGACGCGTTCGAGCTCGGTGGCGACGAAGAGGCCGTGGTGTACGCGGGGAGTGGTCGCTGATGGCCCAAGAGAAGAAGGCGCCGACGCTGGCAATCGTGGGTGCCACCGGCGCGGTCGGCACCGTCATGATCGACATCATCAACCACCGCGAATCGGTGCCGTGGGGCGAGATCCGGCTGATCGCTTCGGCCCGGTCCGCGGGCAAGAAGATCACCGTTCGCGGCCAGGAGCGCACCGTCGTGGAGCTGGCGCCGGAGGCGTTCGACGGCGTGGACATCGCGCTGTTCGACGTGCCGGACGAGATCTCCGCGCAGTGGGCGCCGGTGGCCGCCGAGCGTGGCGCGATCGCCGTGGACAACTCGGGTGCGTTCCGGATGGACCCCGAGGTGCCGCTGGTGGTGCCGGAGGTCAACGCGGACAAGGTGCACGAGCGGCCCAAGGGGATCATCGCGAACCCCAACTGCACGACGCTGTCGATGATGGCGGCACTGGGCGCGCTGCACCACGATTTCGGCCTTCGCGAACTGGTGGTTTCGTCCTACCAGGCGGCTTCCGGCGCCGGGCAGGAAGGCATTGACCGGCTGCAGGCGGAGATCGCCGCGGTGGCGGGCAAGGGCGTCGGCTCGCGAGCCGGTGACGTCGCCGAGGCGCTGGCGGCCGCCGGGCTGCCGGAGGAGACGCCGTTCAAGGCGCCGCTGGCGCTCAACGTCGTGCCGTGGGCCGGTTCGCGCAAGGACGACGGCTGGACCTCGGAGGAGCTGAAGGTCCGCAACGAGTCCCGCAAGATCCTCGGCATCCCGGATCTGAGGGTGTCCGCGACCTGCGTGCGGGTGCCGGTGGTGACGACGCACGCGCTGGCGGTGCACGCCACCTTCGAGCGCGAGGTGACCGTCGAGCAGGCGCACCGGGTGTTCGAGGCGCAGCCGACGGTCGTGCTGCGGGACGACCACGACAAGGGCGTGTTCCCGACCCCGGCGGGGGTGGTCGGTACCGACCCGACCTACGTGGGCCGGGTCCGGCAGGCGCTGGATTTCCCGAACACGCTGGACTTCTTCGTCTGCGGCGACAACCTCCGCAAGGGCGCGGCGCTGAACACCTACGAGATCGCCGAAACTCTCGCCAAGTGACCTGAGGTCCGACGGGGCGCCTTCCTCCTGGCCACAGGGGGGAGGCGCCCTTATTGTTGCTCATGGAGGCGGAGCGGCGCCCGTTTCACTCGAACGCGTGTTTGATCAACCGAAGGCTCAAATGCCCGTTCGATTCGGCCGATAGTGGAGGCATGTCCGTGATGACCTGGCCCGACCACCTGTTGACCCTGGCGGAGTTCGATCAACTCCCCGAGGACAACTCGCGGCGCTACGAGCTCCAGGAAGGCGTCCTCCAAGTGACCCCGAAAGCCGCTCCGTTCCATCAGTTCGTGATAGCCCGACTCACGAGCGAGCTTGATCGAAGGCTGCCTGCTGGCTGGGCAGCGGTTCCTGAGGCGGAGGTGGTCATGGCCGAGAAGTGGCCGCCTACTCTGCGAATTCCCGACGTGATCGTCGTTGGACTGGACAGGGTCCAAGAGCGGCCATCGAAGTTCCATGCGCAGGATGTGGCCATTGCTGTGGAGGTCCTGTCGCCCGGTTCGCGCCGGATGGACAACCTCGTGAAACGACACGAATATGCCGACGCTGGGATTCCGTTCTATTGGATCCTCGACATTCGGTCAAAGCTCGAGTTGACTGCTCATCGGTTGGTTGATCGCGCCTACAAGATAGAGTTCGAAGGAACCGGGACTTACCTCACCGACGAGCCCTTCGATCTGAAGATCGAACTGGACCGACTCGGCACCCGCATCGTCCCGCCCAGTTGAGTGGTCGGTACCAACGCGGCACGGACGAGTAAGGCCACGGTGTCCGGCGGATAGGTTTGGGGCATGGGTCAAGCCCCGGTCATCCTCGGCATCGATCTCGGCACCACGGCGACGAAGGTCGTCGCGGCGGGCAGCGATGCTCGCGTGCTGCATCAGACCGAGCGCGGATACCCGCTGCGCACCGATGAACCCGGCGAGGCGACGCAGGACGCCTCCCAGGTGCGCAACGCGGCGATCGAGGCGCTGGCCGAATGCGTGGCCTGGGCGGACGAGCATGACCACCCGGTCGCGGCGCTGTCGTTCAGCACCTCGATGCACACCCTGGTCGGCCTCGACTCGGCCGGTGAACCGGCCACCCCGTCGTTCAGCTGGGCCGACACCCGCGCGGCGGCGGTCGCGGCGCGGTTGCGATCCGACTGGGACACCGCCGCGGGCCTGCACCGGGCCACCGGGACTCCGGTCCACACCCAGTCGGTCATGGTGAAGTTGGCTTGGCTAAACGAAAGTCGCGGCGACCTGACCGAGGGCGTGGTGCGGTGGTGCGCGCTCAAGGACTTCGTCGTGGCCGCCTTCGTGGACGGGTTCGTCACCGAGTATTCGTTGAGCTCGGGCAGCGGCCTACAGGGCATGGCGACGCTGCGGTGGCACGAGCCCGCCCTGGAGGTCGCCGGCGTCGGGGCCGATCAGTTGCCGGAGATCCATGCGCCGACCGACACTTTGCCGCTGAAACGGCAGGTGGCCAAGGCTGCCAGGTTGCCGGAGGGGCTGCCGGTCGTGCTCGGTGGCGGCGACGGTCCGTTGGCCAACCTCGGCGTGGGGGCGGTCAGTCCCGGTGTCGCCGCGTTGTCGTTAGGTACCAGCGGGGCGCTGCGGGTGACCCGTGATCGGCCAGGCGTCGACGACCGATGCCGGACGTTCAGCTACGCGATGGGCGACGGGCTCTGGGTGATCGGCGGTGCCGTGAGCAACGGTGCCGTGGTCGGCCAGTGGGCCTCGGAGGCGTTCGGGGTCGACGTCGCGGATCTGCTCGACGAGGCGTTAGCGGTGCCGCCGGGTGCGGACGGGCTGATGTCCCTGCCGTACCTGCTCGGCGAGCGGGCCCCGTGGTGGGCGCCAGGTTTGACGGGTGCGTTCCTGGGGCTGCGACGCTCGCACGGACGCGCCGAGATGACTCGCGCCGTGGTCGAGGGGGTCGCACAGCAACTCGCGCTGGTGCGCGATGCGGTGACGGATTCCGGGGCGGAGGTGCGCGCGGTGCGCGCCACCGGCGGTGGATTCCGGAGCCGGGTGTGGGCCGACGCGATCGCGGCGGCGCTGGACCTCGACCTGGAGCTGGCCGAAGGCAGCGGCGGATCCGGGCTCGGCGCGGTGCTGCTGGGGTGGCGAGCGCTCGGCGAGTTGGATTCCCTGGAACGCGCCGCCGAGCTGGTGACCCCGGACGGCAAGGTCTCGCCGGACCCGGCGGCGGCCCGGGTGATGGCCCGCCGCCGACCGCTGGTCGATCGGCTGCACGCCACGCTGCGCGATCTGCAGTTCTGAGCCCAATGCCTGCGCCGTTCCGAGGCCGCGCAACCCGGTGAGGCGGTGGGGCGAGCGTCGATCGGCCGGACGAGGTTCGTAACCACCCCCTCGGGTGTTTTCTTGACTCATTCAAATCTAACCGTGGCATACTGGGCGTCGCCATGACCCTCAGCGCGACCAACGGCAACCACGCTGCCAGCGCGGGCGATCCGCGCGAGCGGCTACGAGCTGCCGGTCTGCGGGTCACCAAACCACGACTCGCGGTCCTGCGGTGGCTGGCCGACCATCCGCACGCGACCGCCGACCAGGTGGCGACCGCGGTGCGTCGGCGGCTCGGTTCGGTTTCCACGCAGGCCGTCTATGACGTGCTCCACGCGTGCAGCAATGCCGGGCTGTTGCGGCGGATCGAGCCGGCCGGGCACCCGGCCCGGTTCGAGACGCGGACCGCCGACAACCACCATCACCTGGTGTGCCGCGGGTGCGGCCGGACCGAGGACGTCGACTGCGTCCACGGCGCCGCCCCGTGCCTGACCCCGTCGTGCACGGCGGGCTACGCGGTGGACGAAGCGGAAGTCGTGTTCTGGGGGTACTGCCCGGATTGTCGGTCCTCGGCAACCGAGCCGGAGGATCTCAGCGACCACCACGAGGAGGGACGATCGTGAGCTCGGCACGACACACGACGACCAACGCCGGTATTCCCGTCGCCAGCGACGACCACTCGCTGACCGCCGGACCGAACGGCCCCGTTCTGCTGCAGGACCACTACCTGATCGAGAAGAACGCCCAGTTCAACCGCGAGCGGGTGCCGGAGCGCGTGGTCCATGCCAAGGGCGGCGGCGCGTTCGGTTTCTTCGAGGTCACCGACGACGTGAGCCAGTACACCAAGGCCGCAGTGTTCCAGCCGGGCACGAAGACCGAGACGCTGATCCGGTTCTCCTCGGTCGCCGGTGAGCTGGGTTCGCCGGACACCTGGCGGGACCCGCGCGGTACCGCGATCAAGTTCTACACCACCGAGGGCAACTACGACCTCGTCGGCAACAACACCCCGGTGTTCTTCATCCGCGACGCGATCAAGTTCCCGGACTTCATCCGCTCGCAGAAGCGCCGCGCCGACAACCACCTGCGCGACCACGACATGCAGTGGGACTTCTGGACCCAGTGCCCGGAGTCGGCGCACCAGGTGACCTGGCTGATGGGTGACCGCGGCATCCCGAAGACCTGGCGCAACATGAACCTCTACGGTTCGCACACCTACCTGTGGGTCAACGGCGCGGGCGAGAAGTTCTGGATCAAGTACCACTTCAAGACCGACCAGGGCCACGCGTTCCTGACCCAGGCCGAGGCGGACCAGCTGGCGGGTGGGGACGCCGACCACCACATCCGCGACCTGTGGACCACCATCAAGAACGGCGAGCACCCGAGCTGGACGCTGTACGTCCAGGTCATGCCGTTCGAGGAGGCCGCGGACTACCGGTTCAACCCGTTCGACCTGACCAAGGTGTGGCCGCACGGCGACTACCCGCTGATCAAGGTCGGCAAGTTCGTGCTGAACCGGAACCCGGAGAACTACTTCGCGCAGATCGAGCAGGCCGCGTTCGAGCCGTCGAACATGGTGCCGGGCATCGGCGCCTCGCCGGACAAGATGCTCCAGGGCCGGCTGTTCTCCTACCCGGACGCGCACCGCTACCGGATCGGCACCAACTACATGGACCTGCCGGTCAACCGTCCGATCGCGCCGGTGAACAGCTACGCCAAGGACGGCCAGATGCGGTTCAGCTTGGGCCAGGACCCGGTCTACGCGCCGAACTCCTACGGCGGCCCGCGCGCGGATGCCTCCGACGGCACCGACGAGGCGGCGACCGGCATCGAGCAGGAAGTCATCCGCTCGGCGTACCGGCTGCACTCCGAGGACGACGACTTCGGTCAGCCGGGGACGATGGTCCGTAACGTCTTCAGCGACGAGGAGCGGGCCCGGTTCGTCAACAACGTGGCCGGCCACCTTTCCGGCGGCGTGAGCAAGCCGGTCCTGGACAAGGCGCTGGACTACTGGCGCAGCGTCGACAAGGCCACTGGCGACAAGATCGCCGACAAGGTTCGCGGCTGAACACCGCGACGGCCGTTTCCACGGAAAGCGGTCCCCAGTCGGCACTGACCGCGGCAACCACCACGAGCGAAGGCCCTAGGAGCCCCAGGTTTCCAGGGCCTTCGCCCATGTCGCTGCGCGAAACCACGCAACCGCAATGACACCCCCAACGCTCACGGGTGAGCCGCCTCCTCCGCCGACTCCAGCAGGGCCAGCCGCAGCCGGGAAATGTGCAAACCGGCGGCCGGCGTTCTCTACGGCGGCCGTGCGGCGAGTCCTTCGAGCACCTCGCGCACCTCGTAGAGCGTCGCCAGTTCCGCCGGGCCGACGCGGGCTACCACCACGCCGCGGCTCATCCCTGGCCAGCCGTTCCTGCGTCAGCCGGAGTACCGCGTCGCGGACCGGGCTGCGGCTGACCTTGAGCTCGTCGGCGAGCCGCGTCGTGGCTGGCACCGGCTCGGGACCGCGCGGACGCCTGGCAGGCCGGAGCGCATGCCGCACGCCTACCGCAAAAGGGATCGACCGGATTGATGGTGAGCCTCGACCCGGTCGCCGACGAGCGGTCTGAGAGCACGTGCTCGACGGTGTCGCTGAGCGAGGTGGCCGGGCTCACCCGCGCGGTGCCGTACCTGCTGGCCAGCGATCTGTCCGCGACCCGCCTGGCCGCCGCAACCGAACTGGGTGCCGAGCCGATGCCCGAGGACGTGCCGCGAAACGATCATCCGCTGGTGGTCGAGGCCACCGGGTCTGAGGCGGGCCGTCGCCTCGCCTGGGAACTGGTCGAACCCGGTGGCGTCCTGCTGCTGCTCGGCGAGGGTGCGTCGGACCTGTCGTTCCCGATGGGACCTCGTTGGCGTCGCACGGACATGACGATGGTGCGCTCGTTCTACTTCCCGCTGCACGAGGTCGAGGCCAACTGGACGATCTTGCGCGCGATCGGCGAGGACCTGGCGCGAACGCTGTGCGTACGAACGGATTTCGCGGACCTCGAACAGACCTACCGGATGTTCGGCTCCGGTGATCAGCTCAAGCCGCTGGTGCGGATTCACTCCTCGAAGAACGGAGATACCCGATGACCCCCCTGGTACATGCTGGCCATGGACCAGCGGCTGTGGCTGAAACAGGCCGTGTTCGGTACGACCGACCTCACCGGGACGCAGACCCACGAGCTGGTGGCGATCAAGGAACTGATCGTCGACGGGGCGATCCGGGCCGTGTCGGAGCACGACGTGGATCCGGCGGCGGCCGCCGTTCTCGTCGACGAGGAACTAGGCGGTGAAAGCCCAGGCCGGATCAAGGGCGCCGGGCTCAGGTTATCGGTGGCGCTGGAGAAATCCCAACCGTCTGTCTACGAGGAGGAACCGCGCTCGGTCAGCGGCGAACTCCTGGCCGCGCACCGCCCGCACCTGCCCAAGGTGCTGGTCCGGTACAACCCGGCGGCGGCAGACGACCTCGCGCGCAAGCAACTGCTCGATCTGAAGTCCACACCGGACAGGGTGCGGCAGAGCGGGTTGCCGTTCTTGGTCGAGATCATCGTCCCACCGACCGAAGCGCAGTTGAGCGAGGCCGGCTCGACCGGACGATTCGACAGCGAACTGCTGCCCGGACTGACGCTGACCGCGATCGACCACATCAAGGAGACCGGTGCCCGGGTGGACTACTGGAAGCTCGAAGGCATGCCCGATGCCGAACGGTTCGCCGAGGTGCTGCGGCGGTGCCGGGCCGGCGTGGATCACTCGGTCGACGCCGTCGTCCTCGGCAAGAACGCGAGCCAGGAGACGGTGGCCCGGTGGTTGCGCGACGCGGCCGAGGCCGGGTTCATCGGCTTCGCGATCGGGCGCAGCATCTGGTGGGACGCGGTGCGGGAGCTGCGGGCCGAACGGATCGACCGGGACGCCGCGACGGGCATGATCGCCCAGTGCTACGCCGACAACTGCCAGATCATGGCTGATGCCTTGGGCCGTTGCACGCTTCAATGATGCACTTGGCCGAAAAGCCGTTGGCTTAGCGCGCCTTGCCCGACCAGTTCCGGCCGAACCGCCGTCACCGGCTTCCGGCGTCGCGTGCGAGGCCGAGGGCGCGGCCGGAATCCGGCGGGTCAACCGCGAGCGTGCGCGCCGGATGAGCCTTGGGCCGGGTGGGGACTTTGGGGATACTGCTGGTGTTGGGCGGTTTGCGGTCGGTGTGCACTGTGGACCTGGTGCACGATCAGGCGTTCGCAGCTGCGCAGGATCGTTCGGACCGCTTCGCGGTGAGTCCGGTCGTGCAGCGGGTTCACCGACTGTTCCCGCCAGCGCGACAGCGCGGCGGCAGCCTCGTCGGCCAAGTCCACTTCCAGGGTCGCCTCGTCCCGGCCGAGCCGCGCATACGGCGCGTTGCCGAACCCGCCCAGCAGCCGCTTCGCCTCCGCCTGGAGCGGACGGGCGAACCGGACCTGCCCGGAATCCAGCGCCGACAGCAGCCGCAATTCGTTCCAGTCGTGCGCGTTGGCCAGTAGCCGCTCGAACTCACCTCGCAACTGCTGCACCCCAGGCCGGGGGTTGGCGCGCAGCACCATATCGACGGCCAGCAACGCCGATCGCGCCCGCAATGCGTCCTGCCGCTCAACGAACTGCTGGTGCACCGTCTCTTGCAGCAGGGCCAGGCCGCTTTCGTCGAGCAACGCCGTACGCAGCTCTTGCGGCTCCGTCACGCCGCTGCGTAGTAGCGCCACCGCGCGCTCGATGCCGAAGTGCCCGAAGCGTTCGAGCAGCCGCTGCCGGACGGGCCCCGGCGTCGATTCCATCCCGCTGTTGATGAACCGGTCCGCCGAAAGCATCAGCGCGTCCTGTTCGTTTTGGGACAGCCGCGCCAGGTTGCCGAGCGCGGTGAACTCCTCGTCGGTCATCGTCGCGACGGCCTGCCCGAGCAGCCCGACCACCGGGACGAGGTGCTGCGCGAAGGACTGCAGCGTGGGATCGGTGCGGTAGCGCTCGGCGATCCGCTGGGCGGCTTGCAGCGCTTCCGGGCCGCCGCTGCCGGTTTCGTCTGCCCGGGAGAACGCCACGATCGTGTTGATCGGCACGCAGCGGGCCGTCTGCAATTCGTTGACCGACTGCAGGAACTGCAAATCGGTCTGCCGCGGGTACCGCGTCAGGTACAGCACCGCGTCGGCCTCGGACAAGATCTGCGCGAGCGCGGACCGCCCGGTCTCTTGCACCGCCGCGGACGCGACACCGGGGGTTTCGATCAGGGTGATGGCCTGCAGGCCCGGCGTCGGCGATTCGATCACCAGCCGGGCCACCTCGTCTGGCCGCCAGTGCTGCAGGTCGCGGATGGTCCCGGCGTCCAATGTGGTCACCGGTACCTTCTGCACCGCGCCGTGCGGGGTGTGCACCAGGATCTTCGGTTCCGGCCCGTACTGGTAGAAGGTGTTGACCTGGGTGCGTTCCTCGGCGTCGGTGGGCGCGAGCTCCTCGCCGACCAGCGCGTTGATCAGCGTGGACTTGCCCGATTTGACCCGTCCGCTCACGGCGATGCGCAGCGGTTGGTCGAGCCGTTCCAGCCGGCCGCGCAGCCAGGTCGAGGTGCGCGCGTCGTCCCGGTAGAAGGTCAGGGTGCGGATCAGCAGCGCACGCGCGCGTTCCAGCAGGCTGTCGTTGCTCATGCCGCGGTGATCCGGTTCTGGGTCAGCATGGTGGCCCGCCGTCGCAGCACCGCGAGCTCCTCCAGCTTCTGCCGGATCTCCCTGGCCCGCTGGTCCCGGTCGACCGCGCTGCGTTCGGCTGATCGCTTGATCTCCTGGATGGCCCGGCTGATCTCCATCTGGGCATCTTCGGTGATCCGCGAGTAGTGCGTGTACAGGGCCCGGTGCACGTCGCGGATGGCGTTCTTGGCGTCCCTGTTCACGTGGAAGATGACCTGCTCGATGTAGCGCTGGACGGCGCTCTTGGCCTCGGCCTGGCGGCGGCGCAGCCGCACGTCCTTCTCTTCCTTGAGGCTCTTGGTGCCCAGCAGCACGCCCGCCGAGATCGACACCACGTTGATCAGCGGCAGGTTCGCCATCGTGGTGATCAGGCCGAACATCAGCACCCCGCCGTAGGACCCGCGTAACCCGGTGAGGGCCTGGTCGAAGCGCTTGTATTCGGAGCCGGGCGGCAGCCTCGGCTCGGGGACATCGTCCAGCGGGTCGGGCGGGCGAACCCGGTCCAGTGCGGGGAGGGACCCGCCGTGCTCGGCCAGCATCTGGCCGGCGATCTGCTCGGCGAGCCGAGCCTGGCGCAGTTCCAGCCACTCGAAGCTTTCGACGATCGCGTCGGTGAGCCGGGCGGCCAGCCAGCCGCGGAACTCGTCCCAGACCTCCAGCGGATCCGCCGTCTCGAAGATCTCGCTGACCTGGTGCATCACCGCCCAGCCGCGTTCCCGGAAGTCGAATTCGATGTCGGCGAACAGCTCGGAAATGCCGTCGTTGAGCGTCTTTTGCCAGCGGCTGGAGACGCGCCGGAGATCCTCGGCGCGGCGCTGCGCGGTTTCCAGCTCCACCAGGGTCTCGGCGGCGGTTCGTGGGTTCTGCGCCGCCAGTTCGGCACGCAGCGCGTCGTTGATCTGGGTGAGCGCTTCGGAGACGTTGTGCGCCACCAACCGGCGGGTCAGGTTCTCGTGCTTGCCGGCCATCTCGGTCTTGAGGAATTCGAGCAGTGGTGGGAAGCCGGATTCGACGTTGAGGTTGGTGTTCTTGGCCTCCATCGCGTGCATCCGGATGCTCGACGAAACCGGGAAGATCTTGGCGGAGATACCGGCGTTGTCGAGGTGCTTGCGGTTGACCTCCAGGACCTTGCGCCAGTGCGGGGTCCGGTCGATCTTCGGCAGCACCAGCGCGACGTTCGGGCACAGCGCGGTGGCCTGCTTGAGGAAGGCCAGCTCGTTGGTGGTGAGCTCTTGGGTGGCGTCGGAGACCATCAGCAGCGCGTCGGCCTCGGCGACCACGCCGAGCGTGGTCGCGGTCAGCGACGAGGACACGCTGCCGACGCCCGGGGTGTCCATCAGCGCGAGACCGTTCTGCAACACGACGCGCGGGATGCCGATCTCGCCGCGGGTGACCGGGCGGCCGTGCGCGAGGGCGCGGTCGAGCTGTTCGCGGACCTGCTCGATGGGCACCGGCAGGCGCTCCAGCGCCGTCGGCCCGTGCGCCGGTTCGTGCTCGATGAGCAGGGCGGTCGGCTCGTCGGCGTACCGGACGAGGGTCGGCACGACGGTGGTGACATCGTCGCCGGAGGCACACACCGGGGCGTTCACGATGGCGTTGACCAGGGTGCTTTTGCCCTGCTTCGATTCGCCCACGACCAGCACGAGCCGCGTTGGGTCGAGCACGCGGGTGCGGATTTGCCGCAGCCGCCCGTGCAGATCGGCGCGCTGCTGCTCGGCACATTCCGCAGTCGCGCGATCGATCAGTTCCACCAACGCCGTCTCGATCACGGCGTCGATTGTGGCGTGCGTCGGCGATGAGAGAAACCCAAACGACTGAACTCACAGATTCGGCGCGCACCCGGAGTGCCTGAAGATCACAAAGCCGGGGCGCAATGCGAAGAATGCCGGGATCCGCGAGGGCGGATCCCGGCATTCAGTTGCTCACTGCGTTCAGAGCATGCCGTCCAGCGGCAGCGCCGAGGTGGCGTCGCCTGCCACGTGCTCCACGGCGTCGCCCCCGACCGGCAGGTGGGAGGCCGCGTGGTGGGAGGTGACGTGGTCCACCGGCAGGTGGGAGGTGACGTGGTTGACCGCCAGGTCGTGGGAGATGTCGTCGCCCGCAATGCCACCGGCGACGCCGGCGACCGGGACGTTGCCCGCGATACCGGTCACGTCGCCGTCGACGCCGGTCACGTCGGAGACCTTGGCGAGCACGTCGGTGTGGTCGATCACGTTGCCCGCGATACCGGTCACGTCGCCGTGGACGACGTCGCCCGCGACACCGGTCACGTCGCCGACGTTCACGTCGCCGACGGTCGGCGTGGCACCCGCGGTCCTGGCCGCGTCGCCAGCTGCCACGTCGTTCACGACCGGGGCGTGGGCGACGATCGAGGTCACGTCGCCGCTGGCCACGTTCTGGGCCACGTCGGTGACGTTGACCTTGCCGATCAGCGGGGCGTTGTTCACGATGCCCAAGGCGTCGCCGCTGGCCACATCGCCGACGAGGTGGTTCGCGTCGCTGTTGACAAGGGCGCCTGCGGCCACGCCGACGAAGTCGCCAGCGGTCTGGTTGACCTGGGTGACCCCGCCGTAGGTGACGTCGCCCGCGGTGGAGGCGATGTCGCCCACATTGACGACGTTGCCGATGATGTTGCCGTTGGCGATGCCGTTGGCGATGTTGTTGTCGCTGACCACGTCGTGGACGCTAACGAAGTTGTGCGAGTCAGTCTCGTTGTGCTCGACGTTGACGTTCACGTCGCCGCCCTTGGGGGGGTACGGAGCCGGGGCCGGGGCCGGCAGGTGCGCGTCGACGTCGCTGTCCTTGCCGAAGGAGGCGGGGACGGGGTTCTTCAGCATGCTTTGTTCTTCCTGCTCGAGTGGATGTGCGGGATGCAGTTGGTTGATCGCGACGTGCTGGCTGCTCGCAGCGAAATTCTCAACGCTGCTCTGGAGCGAGCGGTCGTATTCCGTTACGACCTCGACCGGCGCGTAGTCGAGAACCAGCGACGTGGCTTGCAGCACGTCTGTCGCGCTCATGCCCCCGAGTCCGGCCTGATCCAGCGTGGCTTGCGGATCAGCATCGAAGGCCGATCGGGCGGCTGGGTCGCTGACGAGGCGCGTGAGGAACTCGTACAGCGTCGGCTCGCCCGACGGGCCAGTGGCGGAGTGCGTCCCGGGGTCGGAGGTAGGGGACTCGGCCCGACCGGTCGCGTGCTGAGAGTTCACCATCGTTTGGTCCTCCCGATGCTCAGCGTTACTCGGCTGGGTGTCGAGCGAGGCCGCGCGGTCCCTCACTCCGATGTTGATCACGTTAAAGGCAGCGGGCTCCCCCGGCCATCGGGAACGACTCCTAGTTATCCAAGCCCCTATTAGGGGAAGAGGGAGGTGGCTCGTTGGGGGGTCTGTTAGGGCATCCGGAACCTGTGCGTAATCACGCACACGCTAAATTGTGTTCACCCGGTGCCAACGCGGGCATCGCCCGTTGGTGGCCGGTTCGTGACACGAAGGGATTGCATGCCTTACGTCCTGGGCATTCATCTGGGCGCGACGACGACCACGGCCGCCATCGCCCGGCGAGACGGCAGCCGGTGGGTGGCAGCCGCGCCGGTCCCGCTGGCGGCCGGCCCGGTGATGCCGACGGTGCTGTGCAAGGTGCAGGACGGGTCGTTCGTCGCTGGGGATGCCGCCCAGCGGCAGGAGATCACTCACCACGAATGGGTCGCGCGCGGCTTCACCGGACGGCTGGGCGACGACCTGCCGCTGCTGGTGGGTAGCGAGTTCATTCCGGCGCAGCGGCTGGTCGCGACCATGATCGAGTGGGTGGCCGACGTGGTCGCGCACAAGCAGGGGCACCCGGCCGAGCACATCGCCATCGCGCACAGCGCCACCTGGGGGCCGCACCGCACCCACCTCGTCCACCAGGCGTTGGCCCAGCAAGGGCTGGCCGACGTCACGTTGCTGGCCGAACCGATGGCCGTCGCGCTGGACTATGCGGCCAAGCAGCACGTTGCCGAGCACGAGCCGATCGTGGTGGCCAACGTCGGCGGCAGCGGCTTCGACGCGACGGTGCTGCGACGGCGGGCGCCCGGGTTCGAGGTGGTCGGCTCGCCGCTGAATGCCGACCACCCGAGCGGCCAGGATCTGGACGACGAGATCTTCGCCGCCGTGCGCGCCGAGTTCGGCGACCGGCTGGACGCGCTGGACCTCGCCGATCTCAACCAGCGGGCCGCTCTCGCGCACCTGCGGGCGGAATGCGTCCGGGCGAAGGAAGCCCTTTCGCACCAGCCGGGCGTGCGGCTGCGGGTGGATCTGCCCGGAATGGGCACCGACTTCGCATTGTCCCGTTCGCGGTACGAGCAGCTCGCCCGGCCGCACCTGGAGCGGGTGCCGGAACTGATCCTGCAGGCAGTGCAATCGGCGACGTTGTCGCCGGACGATCTCGACTCCGTCGTGCTGGCCGGCGGCACCGCACGCACACCGCTGCTGAAGCAGCTGGTGGCCGAGCGATTGCAGCGACCCCCGCAGGTCGACGTGGCGCCCGAGCTGGCCGCGGCCAACGGGGCGGCGCTGGCTGCCGTGCAGGTCGTGTCGACCGACACCGACCAGAGCTCGATGGCCGAGACCAACGTGCTGATGCGCATCGAAGGCGGCCCCGAGGACTTCGACCTCGATGCCGAGCCGGTGGCGGCACCGCGCCCGCCGATCGAGGTGGAGCCCATGCCGCTGGAGCCGCCGGACGAGGATCGAGCGCGGCGGCTCAAGATCATTAAGCTGTCGGTTGCGGCCGTCTTGATCATCGGCGGGCTGCTGCTCACCTATTTCGTGCCCAATGCGTCGATCGGCAGCGTGCTCAGCGCGTTCCAACACATGCGCCAGTGACCCCGATGACAAGGACTCCAGGCGTGAATCATTCGACGTCCTCCCGTCCCGCCCTGCTGCCGGACGGGTACGCGGCCGGGCTGCGGTCGGCGATCACCGCCGATCCGGCCGCGCGGCTCGTCGCTGGGGTCCAAGGCGCCGGCGGCTACGGCAAGACGGCAGTGCTGGATCAGCTCGCGCGCGCCTACCGCGACGCCGGGGTGCCGGTGTTCGGCGCGAACTCCCTGGACCGGGCCGGCGAAGGTGCGGTGCTCGTCGACGACGCCCACCGGCTGGCCGAGTCCGTGCTCGGTGAGCTTCGGGAGATCGCGCGGCGGCCCGAAGCACGGTTGGTCGTCGCCTACCGGCCGGGCCCGCGACCTGCCGCGCTGGGGGAGCTGATCAGCGAGCTCGGCGCGCCGGTGCTGCTTTCCCCGCTCGGGCGCGACGAGATCGCGGCGCACGCTGCAACGGCATCGCCGGAGTGGATCGACTGGGTGCGGGCGCAGACCGGCGGCGTCGCGCGATACGTGCACCGGGTACTCGCCGCCGCCGAGCCGGGCAAGACGGAGTTACCGACGCGCGCGCTCGATGAGTTCCAGCACGATTTGGACCAACTCGGCGAAGCCGGTTGGGAATGCGTGACGGCTATGGCGGTCGGCGCGACCCCGCACCCCGACCTGCTCGCGGCGCTGCTCGACCTCGACTCCGCAGTGGTCGGCTCCGCGCTGCTCGCGGTTCGGGCGGGCGGATTGGTCGGTGCCGACGACGCGCTGCTGCCGATCGTCCGGGCGGCAGCGCTGCGGCTGACGCCGTGGGAACGGCGGCTGCGGGTGACCCGCCGCCTCGTCGAGATCCAGCTGGCCCGTGGCGGTTCGGTGTTACCGCTGGTCAGCCCGCTACTCGGGGCCGACATCGCGCTGTTGCCGGAGGCGACCCTGGCTGCGGCGTTCGAGAAGGCCGCGGAGGAAGCCCTGCGGGACGCGCCGCACCTGGCCCAGCGGCTTTTCGCGGCCGCGGTGTCGGCCGGAACGCCCGCCGCGTCGGTGGCGGCGCGGCAGGCGCGCGCCGCTGCGGTGGCAGGCGAGCTGGATGAAGCACTGCGGTTGGCCGATCAGGTGATCGTCGACGACGCCGTGCCGGACAAGGAGCTCGGCGTGCAGGTCGCGGCGAGCGTCTTGGCGCACCGCGGCCTGCTGGAGCGTTCGGCGGAGCTGTGCCGGTGGTCGGTGGGGCGGCTGCGGTGGCCCGGCGACCGGGCATTCGCCGCGGTCGGCCTGATCGGTGTCGGCCGGTTGAGCGACGCCGACGAGCTGCTGCGTTCCTCCGACGACGCAGGGCCGCCGACGTCAATGACCGGTGCCGCCGCACAACTCGCCGCCGGAGCTCGCGAATCGGTCGTCGGATCGTCGGCGACCGCACTGTCCACATTGGTGCGCGCGGCTTCCCTGTCGGAACCCGTGGGGCGCCACATACTCGCGCCGGATACCCCGGCATCGATCGCGGCTCTCGTCGCGCTGCACTGCGGTGAGCTGGACGTCGCGCAGTCCACACTGGACCGCGTGATCGAGTCCGGTACCGGTGGTCCGCTGCTGCGCAACCGGCACCGGCTGCTGGCGGCGTGGTTGCCGCTGGTGCGCGGCGACACGGTGACCGCCCGCGCGAAGCTGCCGGCGACGACCCAGTCGGCGGTCCGCGACCGCTTGCTGGCGACCGCGATCGAGGCGGGCATCGCCAGCCGCGACAACGACATGGCCGCCCTCGCCGCCGCCCGCGGCCAGGCCAAGCAAGCCGTCGCCGAGCATTCGGTGGACCTGTTCGCGTTGCTGCCGCTGGGAGAGCTCCTGGTCGCCGCCGCGCGGTTGCGAGACCAAGACTGGCTCGCGCCCTACCTGGCGGAGGCGCGGGCGCTGCTGGACCGGCTCGGCAATCCTCCACTGTGGACATCGATGCTCACCTGGAAACGTCTGCATGCCGCGATCGTGCTGGAAGAGCTGGACGTTGCGCGGCAGCTAGCCGCGGAGCTGGGCGGCCTGGCGCACCACAACCCGTTGGCCGCGGCCATGGCCGAAGCCGCCCGCGTGTGGCTGCGGATCGTCGATGGTCAGGTGGATCAGGACGAGGTGGAGCAGGCGTCGCGGGCATTGACCACGGCCGGACTCGCGTGGGACGGCGCGCGGCTGGCGGGGCAGGCGGCGCTCCGCACGGCGGACCGCCGCGCGATGCTCGCGCTGCTGGAATGCGCGCGCGCCTTGCAGGGCAAGCCACCGCGTCCGAGGGCGGTGCGCGGCGCGATGTCGGCGGAGACCGACCTGCTCAGCGAGCGCGAGAAAGAGGTCGCCGAGCTGGTGCTGGCCGGCCTGACTTACAAGCAGGTCGGCAAGCGCCTGTTCATTTCGGCCAAGACGGTGGAACACCACATCAGCCGCATCAAGCAACGCCTAGGCTGCGCAAACCGAGAAGATCTCCTCAACCGCCTGCGTGAACTCCTCGGCCAGTAGCGGTTCGCGGAATCGTCCTGAATGGCAGGAGACCAAGACCACAGAGGCCCGAAGCGGCCGGGCGTTGGTGTTCACGGCCGCTGGAGCGCCTTCCGGCGGCCGGACTCCTGACCGGCAGTGGGTGAGGTTTTCTGGAGTTCCAATCCGGCGCGGAGGGTGCCGACGATCTCGAACAGCGCTTCCTGGAACCGGCCGCCGATCGGCCGGAGGTTGACGAAGCCGTGGATCAGGTCCGGGAACCGGCGGCTGACCACCGGCACCCCGGCCTCCGCCAGCCGCTGTGCGTAGGCTTCGCCCTCGTCGCGCAATGGGTCAAACCCGGCCGTGATGACGTACGCCGCCGGCAGCCCGCTGAGGTCGTCGGTGAGCAGCACCGACAGGCGCGGGTCGCGGCGAGCGTCCACCTCGGGCACGTAGCAGTCCAGGAACCAGTCCATGTCGACCGCGGTGAGCAGGAATCCGTTGCCGAACAACTCCCGCGACCGACGACACGTGGTGGCGTCCACGGCGGGGTAGATCAGCAGCTGGAACACCGGACTCGGCAGCGCTGACCGGGTGGCGTGCAGGGCGACGGAGGCCGCCAGGTTGCCGCCCGCGCTGTCCCCGCCGACCGCGATCGTGTCGCGACTGGTGCCGAGCTCGTCGGCGTTGTCGACGGCGTAGACGTAGGTCTCGATGCAGTCGTTCAGCGCGGCCGGGAACGGGAACTCCGGCGCGAGGCGGTAATCCACCGACAGCACCCGGATGCCGGCGTGCTTGGCCAGGAATCGGCACAGATCGTCGGCGCTGTCCAGGTCGCCGATGACCCAGCCGCCGCCGTGGAAAAAGACCAGCAGCGGCCCGGGCTCGGTGAGCTCGCGCGGCCGGTACAGCCGCGCCGCCAGGTCACCCGCCGGGGTCGGGATGCTCCGGTGGGCGACCACCACGCCGGGCACCTGAGGGCCGGCGGTGATCTTGGTCGCTTGGCGCATCCCCGTGCGGGCGAGCTCGGGCGTGGCAGCCGTCAGCGGCTCATGGCCGGTGAGTCGTTGCAGCCTGAGCACGAGTTGGGCGTCCAGCGCGAGCTCCTGGTCGTCCAGCCGGATCGGCCGCCCCGCGATGAGGCGCTGCATGGGTCGAGGAAGCGCAAAAGCGCCGCGCACGACCGCGGCCCCCAGCATCGGTTGCACCAGTTCGAGGACATTCGACATCGACGTGACCTCCCCAGGACGACGACAGGTGCTGCTGAGGTTACCCGCAGGTAGCCGTGCCGGGGGGACAGACGGGGCGGCTTTGACCTCCAGCGGACTCGAAGTCGTAGCGTGGCGGGCAGCCGCGCGAGAGGCGACAAGCGCGGGGTGTGAGTGAAAGGATCAGTGCATGACGGTGACCGTGGTGGGAATCGGCGGTTCGGTCCGACCGGATTCGCAATCCGAGCGAGCGCTGCACGCTGCGCTCGCCGGGGCGCGGGAAGCCGGTGCCAAGGTCCACTCGATCACCGGGAGCAGCCTGGCCCTGCCGTTCTACGACCCGCATCTCACCGAACGCACCGGCACCGCGCTCGAACTGGTGGACGCCCTGCGCACCGCGGACGGCGTGATCCTCGCTTCACCCGGCTACCACGGCACGATCTCCGGGCTGATCAAGAACGCCCTCGACTACGTCGAGGACCTGCGCGAGGAAGAACGTCCCTACCTGGACGGCCGGGCGGTGGGTTGCATCGGCATCGCCCACGGCTGGCAGGCGACGGTCACCACGCTGCAGGCGCTTCGCTCCGTGGTGCACGCCCTGCGCGGCTGGCCGACACCGCTGGGTGGTGCGGTGAACTCAGCCGAGACGCATTTCGAGGCGCGTGGCGAGTGCGGCGACGAGAAGGTGGCCAACGTCCTGCGCACCATCGGTCACCAGGTCGTCGAATTCGCCAACCGTGCCTGACCCGTCCGAGGCCGACGCGACCACTGTGCGTGTTCGATGTGTAGTGCTTCGACCCGCGCGGGTACTTCCCAGGAAGTCGAAAGGATCTGCTCTCGGTTGAGGAGGTAGCACCGTGGCCCAGAAAACGGCTTCGAAGAAGGCTCCGATCAGCAGCCCGTTGGGCGATCAGGACCGGGAGATCACCGGCAAGATCCTGCAGGGCACGCTGCTCGACCTGATTGACCTGCACCTGATGGCCAAGCAGGCGCACTGGAACGTCGTCGGCAATTTCTTCCGCGACGTGCACCTTCAGCTGGACGAACTGGTCGCGAAAGCGCGCGGCTTCGCCGATGACGTTGCCGAGCGGGCTGCCGCCATCGGCATCTCGCCGGACGGGCGTGCCGCGACCGTTGCGGAAGGCTCCGGATTGCCGAAGTTCGATCCGGACTGGCGCAGCGACCACGAGGTAATCGAGGCGGTCGTGCAGGCCCTGGCGGAGCTGCTCCGTCGGCTCCGGGCCCGCATCGACGAGACCGACAAGACTGACCTCGTCTCGCAGGACCTACTGATCGGCATCTCCCGCGAGATGGAGAAGGCGCACTGGATGTGGCAGGCGCAACTCGCGGCGGCCTGAGCCGCCATCCGGGGGCCGCCGTTCCCACGGGACAGCGGCCCCCGTGATCCCGACAGCTCAGTCCGGTAAGCAGGACGGGGTGCGCTGACTCGTCGGTTTAGCCTGCGGCGCGGGCGTCGGCGTCAGCGATCGAGCTCGTTCATCGAGAAGGTTACGTCGTGGTCGTCGAAATCGGCCACAAGCCGCAGGCGTCCGCCTAGGGCCGCCACGTAGCGCTCGACCGTACCTACCTCGATCTGGGATCCGTCTGGAAACGGCAAGGAACAACTCTGATCCGCGCACCGGCACGAACCGTTACCGCAGCGGTGTTCTTGTGGTGACCGTGGCGGTCAGATCCGGCGGGCGCGTTCGTATTGCTTGGGCCAGATGTTGTCCGCGTGCAGGCGGTCGGCGGCGCGCAGCGGCCAATGCGGGTCGCGCAGCAGTTCCCGGCCGAGCAGTACCGCGTCTGCCGAACCGGACGAGACGATCTCCTCGGCCTGCTCCGGCGAAGTGATCAGACCGACCGCCGCGGTCGGCAGGTCCGCCTCGGCGCGGATCCGCCGCGCGAATCGCACCTGATAACCGGCTCCGATCGGGATGTCCGCCTTGGGCACCGCGCCGCCGGTGGAGGCGTCCACGAGATCCACCCCGCGCTCGGCCAGCAGCCGCGCCAACCGCACCGAGTCGTCCCCGGTCCACCCGCCGTCGACCCAGTCGGTCGCGGACAGGCGGGCGATCAGCGGCCGGTCCGCGGGCCACGCCGCGCGAACCGCTTCGGTGATCTCCAGCGGAGCCCGCACCCGGTTGTCGAAGTCGCCGCCGTAGCGGTCGGTCCGGTCGTTGACCAGCGGGGAGTAGAACTGGTGCGCCAGGTAGCCGTGCGCGAAGTGCAGCTCGACGACGTCGAAGCCCGCGGCTTCGGCCCGCCGCGCGGCCGCGGCGAACTGCTCGGGCAGTTTGGCGACCTCGGTTTCGGTCAACGCACGCGGCGCGGCCAGGTTGCCGAAGGCGTTGCCGGTCGAGCTGACCGTGTCCCAGCCGCCGTCGGATGCCGGCACCGCCTGGCCGCCTTCCCAGGGCGGCGTCGTCGACGCTTTGCGCCCGGCATGCGCGAGCTGCACACCGGTCGCGGCACCCTGCTCGTGGAGGAAGTCGTTGATGCGTCGCCATGCCGCGACCTGGTCGTCGTTCCACAGACCGGTGTCCTGCGGGCTGATCCGGCCTTCCGGGACCACTGCGGTCGCCTCGCTGATGATCAGCCCGGCGCCACCGGTGGCGAACTGGCCGAGGTGCACCAGGTGCCAGTCGTTGGGCAGGCCGTCGACCGCCGAGTACTGGCACATCGGCGATACCCACGCGCGGTTGCGGATGACGACGTCGCGCAGCTTGATCGGTTCGAAAAGGTGGCTCACAACCGGGATCGACACCGCGGCGGAACGAGATATTCCGATGCCCAAAGTCATCTCATCATCTGGGAGCCGGCGCGAACAGTCCATTCGCCCGGACGCTGTTGCACGCGCTGCTCGATCATGCGCGCCGCCGAGGGTTCGAGCGGGTGAAATTGTGGACGGCCGACCCGCTGGAGGCCGCCGCCCGGCTATACCTAGAGGTCGGATTCCCTTGCACCGAGCGGAATTCCGTCCGGCAGTGGGGGCACCGGCCCGACGAGCTGAGATACGACCTCGAACTGAGGTGAGGGCCACATGCGGACCTGGAGTTGGTCGCGCGCGCTGCACGCGCTGGTCGATTACGTGCGGAGGATGAACGAGCTGTCCGACCGCCACCTGCTGGCCTGGCCGCCGAAACCCGCGCCGCTGCACTGGGTCCGCCGCGACGACACGTGGATCCTGCACGGTGAAGTGCTCCCGCCGCCCGCACGGGATACCGACTGAGGCTCGGCCAGAGCTCAGCACCGCCTGCGAATGTGCTGGGAATTTCATTTCCGTCGCTGCGCCCCGCGACCGTTCAGGGAACGTCCAGCGAATTCTGCGGGAGCTCACGTCGAAATTGCGCGCCGGGTCCGATTAGGTTGGCTGGTGTCGCCGCCGGAAAGGCGACGGAAGAACATCGATCAAACAGGAGGAAAAAATGGGTTTCCCGATTCCTGTTCCGGGTAAGCACCAGCACGGCCATCGGTGCCGTCGGGGCGAGCGTCTGCGGCAGCCGGGCATTCCCGCGCCCGCGCCGCGGCAGTGATTCCAGCTAATTCCGCATCGACGAGGAGGAAATGATGGGTTTCTCGAATCCCGTGCCAGGCAAGCCACGGCACCAGACCCGGCAGCGCCCGAAGCCGCAGCCGGTTCCGGCCCGGCACAAGTGACTGAACGGGAGGGTCGGCGATGCCCCTCGTCGTCGGCTCTCCCGTCGGCCGTAGGGAGTTCGTTGTGGGGGTGCGCGAGTTGTTCCGTCGGTTCTGGCCGTTCCTGCGCCGGAATCGGGCCGCGTTGTTGCTGGCCGGAACCCTGCTAGTGGTGTCCGCGTTGATGGACACCGCGGCGATCTGGATGTTCATGGTGCTCACCGATGATGCGTTGGTGACCGGTGAGCTCGCCGCTTTCTGGGCGCCCGCGGCGGCCTGGCTGGGCATCGCGGTCATGGGTGCCATCGCCTCCTTCTGCGGCGGATTCCTGTCGGCGAAAATCGCGGAGACGTTCCTGCTCCGCCTCCGCGCGCACGTATTCGAACACGTGCAGAAGATGCCACCGCATTTTTTCGCCCGGCACAAGTCGGGTGATTTGATAGCGCGTTTTTCCGGGGATGTCGAAGCGGTCGAAAGGCTGGTCGTCTCGGGAATTCTCGAAACGGTCACCGTACTGGTGAGCGTCATTCTGTACGCGGGCGCGGCGCTGTACCTGCGTTGGGATCTGGCGCTGCTCTCCTTCGCGCTCGCCCCGGTTTTCTGGGCGGTCGCCAGGAAGTTCTCGAAGCAGCTCAGGGCCGTCTCGACCGAGGAGCGGGCGGCCAACGGGGCGATCAGCACCGTGGTTGAGGAAGGGCTGTCCAACATCGAGTTGGTGCAGGCGTACAACCAGCAGGAGCGGCAGCTCGCGAAGCTGCACGCCCAGTCCTTGCGCTGGTTTCGCGCCAAGCTCGCCGAAGCGCGGCTCTCCGTGCTGTACGCGCCGCTGGTCACCGTGGTCGAAACCATTTGTATCCTGCTGGTGATTGGCCTCGGCATCTGGGAGATCTCGGCGCAGCGCATCACGATCGGCGGGCTCATGGCGTTCGCCGCATACCTCGGCTACCTCTACCCGCCGCTGCAGAACCTCGGGCAGATCACCATGACGGTGACCGCCGCGCGGGCCGCCGCGGAGCGGTTGATCGAGATGCTGGATCACCGACCGGCCGTGACCGACGACGGCCGCAGGCAGCCGCCCGCCGACCGGCACCGGGGAATTCGCTTCGAGCGCGTCGGATTCCGGTACCCGGGTGCCGATCGTGCGGCGCTGGTGGACTTCGACCTGCAGGTCCGGCCCGGCGAGTTCGTCATGATCACCGGGCCCAGCGGGGCGGGCAAATCCACGCTGACCAAACTGCTGCTGCGGTTCTACGACCCGGCGGCTGGGCGGCTGGTGGTCGACGACGTGAACCTCTCCGAACTCCCGCTGCAGACCCTCCGCGACACGATCACGCTCGTACCGCAAGAGGTCGCGGTCTTGCACAGCACGGTCGCGGACAACATCGCCTTCGGCGTACCGACCGCCACTCGCGCCGAGATAGTCGCAGCCGCGCGGGAAGCGGACGCCGACGAGTTCATCCGCGGGCTGCCGGAGGGCTACGACACGATCCTCGGTGAGCGAGGGGCGTTGCTGTCCGGTGGGCAACGGCGGCGGATCGCGATCGCCCGGGCGATCCTGCGTCGCGCGCCGGTGCTGGTGCTCGACGAGCCCACCAACGGGCTGGACTTCGCTTCAACGCGCCGGGTGCTCGACCCGCTGCGCCGTCTGGCCCGGTCCCGCACCACCATCCTGATCAGCCATGATCTGGACCTTGCGGCGGAGGCGGATCGGATCGTCGTGGTTTCCGGCGGGCGGGTCATCGAGCAGGGATCGCACCGGCAACTGTTGGCGGGCGGCGGCCACTACGCGAAGCTGCACGGGCGGAAGTCCGAACCCCCGGCTCCCCTCGGGCGCACCCCGGCCAGTGTCCAAAACCGTCGGGAACAGCCCCATCGAGGCTTCTCCGGCGAGCTGTTCGGGCCCGACGAGACGCCGACCGTTCGGCAGCTACGCCCGTGGGTCCCGATCTAGTGCCCCCGCGCGCTCGCGGCCTTCGCGGAGCATGACCCGACCGGCCGTTGAAGCGCCACCGCATGCCAACTGGACCATCCTTGATCACCAGCGCGGGCATTCGCGAAATGACGGCCCTCGGGCCGGAAGCCCCTGGCGGGCACGCCGGGGGGTGTGCATCCTTCGGCCATGACGTCGGACGATGTCCACGCCGTCCGCCCGGCCGTGACCGTGACGTGCCACTACAAGCGCGCTGGTGTGTTGCCACCCGAGGAGATGCTTGAGCGTTTCCGGGTGCTGGCCGGGAAGCGAGCCGCCGGGCGGGTCTTGGACATCGGCGCGTTCCGCCTCGAAGACCTGCTGGCCTACCGCCACGTCTGCTATCTCGCCATGCTCGACGCGAAATCGGAGCTGCGCGGCGAGCGGCCCGACCTGTCCGTGGACTTCGTCGACGGCGACCCGGCGAACCTGCCGTTCCCGGACCGCGCCTTCGACGTGGTGGTCTGCCGATTCTCATTGTGCAGCACGGCGAAACCGGAGTCCGCGCTGGTCGAGATCTGCCGGGTGCTGCGGCCCGTCGGTCAACTGCTGTTCCTTGAGCACACCCGGGCGCCCGGCGTCGTCGGGCAGGCGCAGGACCGCGCCCAGGAGATGCTGCACGGCTGCCGTCGCTGCCGCCTCAACGTCGAGGTCCTGGCGCAGGTGCAGCGGGCCGGGCTGGTGGTGCGCCGCGCCGACTGGTACTGGCCGTCCGCGCATGTGCGCGCGCCGCTGGTACAGGGCGTCGCCACCCACCCGGATCCCCAGTACAGACGCGAACTGGCGTGGCTGCGCAATCCGATCCGGAAGACAGGAGAACCGTTATGGCCAGGAAGATAGCGGACTGCCGCAAGTACCCGAGCGAGATCAACTGCTCGCTCACCATCATCGGTGAGGAAGAGGAAGTGCTGCGGGCCGCCACCGAACACGCGGTGTCGGTGCACCAGCATCAGGACACCCCGGAGCTGCGGGCCCAGATCCGGGATCTGCTGGTGGACGAGACCGCCGCGGCGGACGGCATGAGCTTCGTGCAGCTCATCGAGTTCAAGACCGGGAAGCGGGCGGAGCTCGACCGGCTGCTGGACGAGTGGGAGGAAGCCACCGGCGGCAAGCGCACCGCGACGCGGGCGGTGCTCGCCCAGGACCACGAGCAGCCGGGCAGCTACTACGAATTCGTCGAGTTCCCCTCCTACGAAGAGGCGATGCGCAACTCGCAGTTGCCGGAAATCGATGCCGTCTCCCGCAAGATGCGGGCGATCTGCGACGAGGAGCCGACCTTCCACAACCTGGACGTGGTCCGCGCCGAAGCCCTGTGACCCGGTGGCGGGCGCAGATGCCCGCCACCCGGCCTCGTCTCCGCCCGCACCCGGATTTGCGGTCTCACAACGGAACCGCGCGCACCTCAGCCGAGGCCAACGGCGCGGCGCGCGAAGTGGATCTCGGCCGCGATCTGGCGCAGTGTTTCCGACACCACCAGCGAGCCGTGCCCGGCGTCGTAGCGGTAGAACTCGAACGGGATTTCCCGCTGCCCCAACCGGTCCAGGTAGTTCAGGATCTGCTGGATCGGGCAGCGCGGATCGTTGTCCCCGGCCAGCACCAGCACCGGCGCCCGCACCTCGTCCACGTAGGTGATCGGCGAAGCCACCCGGTACACCTCCGGGACGTCCTCCGGCGAGCCGCCGAACAACGCCCGGTCGTAGGCCCGCAGCGGTTCCATCTCGTCGGCGTAGGCCGAAACGTAGTCGGCCACCGGCACTCCGGCGACCCCGCCGGCCCAACGCTCCGGCTGCGTCCCCAGGGCCAGCAGCGTCAAGTAACCACCCCAGGACGCGCCCGCGACGATGCTGAGCGTCGGCGTGGTCAGCCCGGCGTCGATCGCCCAGTCATGCACGCGCGCGACGTCGGCCAGCTCGGTCAGACCCGGTCGGCCCTCGATGGCGTCCCGCCACGTCGAGCCGTATCCGGTCGAACCCCGGTAATTGATTTCCACCACGGCGAACCCGGCGTCCAGCCAGGCCGCCCGGTAGGCGGAGAACCGGTCTTCGTCGGCCGCGTGCGGCCCGCCGTGCAGGCTGAACACCGTCGGCAACGGCCCGGCTCCGGCGTCGGCCGGGCGCGCCACCAGCGCGTGCACCGTCTCGTTCGGCCCGTAGGGGATCTCCACGAACACGTCGGTGACGGCCTCCGAACCGGGCGCGCGCTCGCCGGGCGGCGTCAGCAGCACCCGGTCCTCGCCGTCCCGCGAAACCGTGCGCACCAGCGACGGAGTCGCCGCCGAGGACCACACGTACTCCACCGCGTGATCGGGGCGCACGGAGGCGCCCGCCACCGTGCCCGGCGGCGTCGCCAGCTCGGTCAGGGTGTCCTCGGCGAGGTCGTAGCGGTGCATCGTGGTTCGCGCGTGGTGCGTGTGCGCGATAAGCAGCGCCTTGCCGTCCGGGTACCAGTCGGCGGAGACCTCACCGGGCAGGTCGAGCTTGATCTCGGTCTCGCGGTCCGCGACGACGTCCCAGATCAGCAGTTCCTCCTTGCCGCGCCGCTCGTGCAGCACCAGCAGCCGAGGATCGCCGGTGACCGGCGCGAAGTCCAGCGCGTCCAGGCCCTTGCCCGGACCGTCCCACTTCGCGGAGACCTCGGAGCCGTCGACGCGCAGCACCCGCAGCGCGGGGTGGCGGCTGTCGCCGTGCTCGGAGTGCGAGATCACCACCATCGATTCGTCCCAGGACATGGCGGCCAGCCCACCGTCCTGCTCGTGCTGGTAGAGCACCTCCGGGCGGCCGTCGTCGCGCGCTACCCACACGGTCACCCCGTCGTCGGTGGACATCCCCATGCCGATCACCGACGCGCCGAGTTCGAGCCCGGCCGGGTATCCAGGGTGGGTGCCCGGCAGGCCCGGGCGGCCCTCGCCGGAACCGAAGGGTTCCACCACCCAGCTGCCGAACTCGTCGCCGTCGGTGTCGTCGAACCACCAGATCTGCCCGCCGTCCGCCGACAGCGTGCCGTGGAATGTCCCCTGTGGACGGTCGGTGACCTGACGGTGCTCGCCCGCGTCGCGGTCCCAGGCGTAGATCTCCCAGGTGCCGCTGGAGTTCGAGACGTACAGACTGCGTTGCGGCGCGTCCCGAGCCCAGTCCGGTAGCGACACGCGCGGCGCGCTGAACCGGGCTCGCCAGCGGGCCTCCCGCTCCGGATCGTTGAACAGCGTCTCGGGGATCTTCGCCTCGGGGTAGGTGCTCACGCCTCGATACTGCCTGATGCTCGCTACCCCCTGCGGACCCGGCAGGCGGTCAGCGCCGCACCTCGAGTCGATCTTGCGGAGTTCGTCGAGCACGGCTGGTTCGATGGGCATGCGAAGGTTCATGGCTCATGGTCGCCGCGGGCGGCCCGGTCAAACGGAAATCGGCCATCCCGCCCCGCGATGCCTCGGCGAGCTGAGCCGGAAACGAGAAGAGGTCTTGGCCGGAAACTCCGGCCAAGACCTCTCAGCGTCGGGGTGGCGGGATTTGAACCCACGACCTCTTCGACCCGAAAGACGCGATCAAGCGCTGACCTGGGGTTTTGCTGTGACGCCTGGTGTCGCCGAGTCCGGCCGACGTGCCGTTTCGTGCTGATCGATGTCAGGCGCGACCGCTGCTCTTGCTGACTTTCTGCTGACCGGTTGGCTGTCTTTTGCCTACAAGGGAGGGCCTCTGCCCTCACCCCGTCGACCTGGCGTTAGCCCGATCAGGCCGTGTCAAGGGGGCAACCTGCGATACCAACGGGTACGTGGCGGCCGAAGCTTGCCCCCTTGACGCGGTCTGATAGCCCTTGTGGAGGTCGATGGGGTGAGGGCAGAGCAGCCACGACCGAACCGCAGCGTTCGAGCTCGAACCCTCACCCTGTTGGCCTGCCCGTCCGGCGAGGACATCTCTTTGCGCTTCAGCGTGCCCCTTCTGCGGCGCGGGGCCGCCTGCCTTCCCGTCCGGCCGGGACGCGGGGCGCAGGGTGGCCGCTTGCGGCCGGGCCCCTGCGGCCCCGCTGGCCCGGCCAGGGAAACAGCAGGCAGGCGGCCCCGCAGGGGCCGCCCTTGATGAAGAAAAGAAACTCTGAACACGAGAGCAGTGACGTTCAGATCGTTGTGTCTTCCCCTGTAGGACCACGCACGGGTTCGAGTCACAAACGTGTCAGTAGTTGTACGCCGTCGTGAGCGCGGATTGCAGGAACGTCTTGGTAGGCGTCGGAGACCCGTACGGCATACGCTTCGTCCATTCGTGACAAGGCGTCGGCCAAATCGAGCCATTCGACGTTTGAGCTCTCCTCTGTTGGCCGCGCTGAGCCGCTGATTGGTTTACAGCGGAAGACAAGCGCAACGATCCCACGCTTCACGTTCTTGTAGACCCCGGTGAGTCGTGCAACCTCTACCGAAACGCCGGTTTCTTCTTCGACCTCTCGGCGTACACCGTCTTCGACGGTTTCGTTTAGTTCAAGTACTCCGCCTGGTGGTTCCCAGTGTCCGTTGTCGCGACGTTGAACCAACAAGACCCGTTGCGAATCATCGACAACGACCCCAGCGACGCTAACGGAGTGTTTGGCCGTATCCGACATCTTCCCTCCCCTCAAGGTCACGCATCGGGTACGCTACCACTCGTCTGCACGTCTGGAGGTGTACATGCGATTGGGATCTATCGATCGTTCTAGCGATCGGCCTCCCTATAGGCAAATCGCTGATGATCTGCGTTCGTTGATCACCTCCAGCCACTTCGCTCCGGGTGAGAAGCTTCCGTCTGAAGCGACCTTGATCGAACACTACGCCGTTGCCCGAATGACCGTGCGGCAAGCAATACAGGAGTTGCGCAACGAAGGTCTGGTGGTTGCAGAGCATGGCAAGGGCGTGTTTGTGCAGCGCAAGGCCCCTGTGCGACGGCTTGCTTCTGACCGATTCGCTCGACGGCATCGGGAGCGCGGCAAGGCTGCCTTCCTGGCTGAGACTGAGAAGGCAGGTGCTCGGGCGTCTGTGGATCGTATCCGGGTCCAGGAGCGTGTCCCTGACTCGGAGATCCAGGAACGCCTGCGGCTCGCTTCTGACGAGCTCGTTGTGGTTCGGTCACGGCGGTACCTGGCGGACGAAGTTCCGGTAGAAACGGCCGTCTCCTATATCCCTGCGGATATAGCTCACGGCACTCCCATAGCTGAACGCGACACGGGTCCAGGCGGGATCTATGCCCGCTTGGAAGATCTTGGGCACATCCTCGATCACTTCGTCGAGGAGGTCACTGCACGGATGCCTAGTCAGGAAGAGCGTGATGCTCTACTGCTTGGCTCCTCACTGCCGGTTCTTCGGGTCGTACGCACGGCATACGACACCGCCGGTCGACCCGTCGAGGTCTGCGACACGATCAAGTCGGCCCCTGCTTACGTGCTGGAATACGACTTCCCCGCGCGCTAGCTCCTGCATGAGGAAAAGGCGGCTCGCCCTGCGGGCATTAAAACCGCAGGTCAGAGACTTGTGTCCAGTGCGCCCTGGCTCGGCCGCCCCGCACACCGCACAACCCTGCCGACCCAGTTCACCCGAATGGACTCGTCTAGAGCGGTTGACACTCCTCTAGTCGCCTAGGAGACTAGAACTCGTCTAGAGGAGACAAACGGTCTAGTACGGAGGCAGACATGCTGAGGAACATCCCGGTGAACATGCAGGGCTACAAGCTGATGGTGACCGAGGCCCCGCAGGAGAAGACCCGCGAGGGCGAGAACGGCAAGTCGGAGTTCGTGACCGACCGCGAGGGCGTGCAGCAGTTCGTGGTGTCGCTGTTCGCCAAGCGCCGGGTGCAGCCGGGCGAGTTCGCGGGCAAGGGCGAGGAGATCAAGGTGACCCTGACGGCCGACCCCGGCGAGGGCTTCGAGGAGGGTGTCTACGTCCAGCTGGTCGACGCGACGGTGAGCCACTGGGAGAACAACGGCCGTTCGGGCCTGTCGTTCAAGGCCAACGGCCTGGCCCCGGCGAACGTCCAGATCCCGGCCGCCGCCTGACCGGCCCCGGATTCTGACCATTCCGATCTGACGTTTCACTAAGCCCTATTCGGGCTGCTTGTTCCTTGAGAATTCCATAGTGGGCCGAGCTATGCCTTTTTCGGCGTGAATTGTTGCGCCAGGGAGGCCATGTTAGCCCCCGAATGCAAAGGAGTCGGGGGCTTTCATGGTTTCCCAAGAGAAAGGAGAGAGCGTGCTAAGTCAGCGTCAGTACCACGAGTTGATGAACTCCTACACGCACGTTGCGGAGATAGTAGAGAGCGCCACGTCGTTTCTGGACGAAGACTCGCGGACCGTCGTGTCAGCCGGTGGCGCTTGTCGCCAGCGATCAGCGAATCTCATCCACGACATGGAGAGAATGTGCATGGAGCTGCGCCGCTGGATCGCGTTCTTCGAAGAGAATGCTGAGGTGGAGTAAATGCCCACGTATTCCGAAAGCGCGACGGCCTCGTGTGCGAATGGCTGCGGGATGCCCGTGTGGGCCTCGCAGGTGATGTGCACGTCCTGTGCGACGAGGTAGTCAATCAGCAGGGAAGGAAGTGGTTTTCGTGTCTTTGCGCTATTGCCCGGCTTGCCACATTGACCCGGCCCGGTACCGGCACTCAGGTGGCCGGTTCTGCGAGCGCCGCAGTCCGGGGAGTTGAGTGGGATGGTCGGGCCGAATGGTTCTGAGTGCCGCGATCTGCACTGTATCGCGGGAGGGCTGAAGGCGATTTCGGAGAGTATCGAGGATTTCGCCCGGCGCACTCGTTCTCGGGCGGGGGAGCGGAATTGGCGGGTGCCGTTCGCTCTGTCCGCAGTGGAGCAGGCGCGGGATGAGTTGCTGACAACCGCAAGTGAATGGGAAGGGTAGGGATATCACAATGTCCGATGATTTCCGGCTGGGGTGTGGGCACTCGGTTTCCGATGAGGTTGAGGCCGATCACCACGAGTGTGAGTGGGCGCGGGCGGCTGATTACCTGCGGGGTGATGACGAGTGAGCGGGTTCGGTTTTCACGGGTCCGGCTGCCTGGGAGCGGGTAAAGGGGTGACCGGCCGTGGTTGGTGAGACGGATTTGTTGGGCAACCCGGTGGCCTCGCCTGCGCCTCGTTCGGAGCCTCGCCCGACGGTCAACGATATGGAGTTGATCGAGCGGGTGTTGCGTGAGGCGGCGTCGGTGGGGTTCGTGCTGGTGGGCATCCGCGAGCTGGTGTGTCGCCGTGTCACTGATGATCTGGTCGAATCGGTGTCGCCGGATGTGGATCACGCGGTACACCAGCTGATCGAGTCTAAGTGGCTGGAGGTCGGCGGTACGCACCATGTGCGCTATGACCGCTACACGGGTCCGGCGCGGTCGGTGCTGGTGCCCCGGAAGTCGAAACAAGCCGCGTATCGCTGGGGCTCGCTGGCAAAGCCGTGGAAAGCCGCCTAATCGCTTTCTGAAAGCATTCCTCGACGCAGATGGCGAGGAGTGAGCACGGAATCCGTAACGGAAGGGAGTAAAGAGAAAATGCAGGTGCAAGCGCTGAACAAGCGCGCGATGAACAAGTATCAGGAGTTGCACAACGCGCTGGAGGTGGTGCGGATCGCGTTGCAGGAAGCGGCGAGGCTGCACGCCAAGATCCGGAAGCCCGTTGATGAGGACTCCGGGTGGCGGGTGCCGGACCGTGAACAAGTTGAGGCCGGGCATCACAAGGCGACCGAGCAGTTGAACGTGCTGCACACGAGCACGGTGAAGTGGGAAAAGGAACTCGTTTCGCGTGGATGGAGGGTTTAAGGAATGGGCCGGTTTCAGGTGGATGCCGTGATTGAGGATCTGGACAAGGCGATGGTCAAGCTTCGTGACGCGATGGCCGGGATCCAGGTGCGCACGGCGGGGTTCAAGAAGGAGCATGACGAGTTGGCCCGGAAGGTGGCCGATTACAAGGTGGACCTGGAAGACGTGGCCCCCTACATCGCCGCGTCCAGGTAGCAACACAACGCACGATCGTTTCGGGGCTCGGCTGCCCTATGTGGTGGCCGGGCCCCCCTTTTTTGTCTTTTTCCGCGATATCGGGAGTTGGTCAGTGATGGGTAAGGAAACCCGACGCAAGGGAATCGAGTGGCGCGTTGCCGGGTGGATGGTGCGGCATCCGGGGATCAGTGCCGCTCCGGCCGTGCTCGGTGCCGGTGTGGCCGAGTTGGGGCCCGCTGGTGCCGGGGCCACGCTGGCGGCTCTGGGTGTGGCGGGGTTGTCGTGGTACCGGGGCCACCCGGAGACCTTCGACCGTTACGCGGCTCCGTATGTGCGGGCGTTTCGCCGTAGATGGCTGCGGTATGTGGGCCGCAGGTGGCGGGATTTGATGATCGATTGCGAGTTCGGGCGGGAGAACCGCCGCACCGGCCACATCGAGGTGCCGCGCCTGCTGCGGGTGCGTTCGGCGTCTCCGTCGATCGACACCCTGTATGTCAAGGTCTTGCGCGGGCAGTCGCTCAAGCGTTTCCAGGACGCGCAGGATGAGTTGGCGATGGCGCTGCGGGCCGACGCGCTGGGCATCGTGAAGGTTCAGCCGGGTGTGATCGCGTTGACCGTGGTGCGGGGCAACCCGTTCGCCGACGTGATCGACCCGGCCGAGGTTCCCGTGGATTCCGCTGATGTGGATTTGCGCAACCTGTATTTCGGTGAGGACGAGTACGGCAACGACTGGACCGAACCCCTGCTCGGTCATCACCTGATCGGGTGCGGGGCGACTGGTTCGGGTAAGGACTCGCTGATCTGGAATCCGTTGCGTGGGATGGGCCCGGCGATTCGTGACGGGTTGGTGCGGGTGGACTTCCTCGATCTCAAGGGCGGTATGGCCGCCGGGACCGCCCGGTCGCTGTTCCACCGCTACGCAGCCGAGCCCGACACCGGTCTTGAGGTCATTGAGGCGTTCCGCGATGACATGAAGGCTACCCAACGTCACCTGGCCGAAAGGGGCTTGCGGAAGTTCACCGTCAGCCGCGAGACCCCGTTTCGGGTGCTGATGATCGATGAGCTAGCCATGATGACGGCCTTGGGCAGTTCAAGCACCACGCGGGCGGCCATCAAGCTCATGGCCGAGGTGATGACCCAAGGCCGCGCCCCGGGTTTCGCGTTGTGTGCCTACGTGCAGGAGCCGACCAAGGACATTGTTCCGGTCCGGGACCTGTTCACCCGCCGGATTTGCCTGCGCACCACGGCCGAGAACCACCCGGACATGGTGCTGGGCGAGGGCATGCGCATCAAGGGCGCGCTGACCGATGAGATCCCGGCCGATGAGGAATACGCCGGGATCGGGTTCCGGGTGGATCAGCGCTCGCGCCGCCCGACCCGTGTGCGGGCCGGGTGGGTCTCGGATGCCGATATCGCCGAACTCGTGCGCACCTGCACCCCGGGCCCGGTGGATGAGTCCAATGTGGTCCAGTTCCACCGCGACGAAGACCAAGACGAAGACGAAGTCGCCTGAAAATCCTTACGTAGAAGGGAAAGCGTGATGAAGCCTGTTGTCCTTTTTGAACTGACCGGTCAAGCGATCAAGACCATTCTCGGGTTGCTGGTCCTGGTCGTGGTGGTGCTGGCGTTGGTGTGGTTGCTGATCGGGCCCGCCTACGCCATCGGCGGGGGCATCGGGGTGATCGTGCTCGTGCGGGGCCTCTACGCACTGTTCGCCCCTAGCCGCGACGAATAAGGGGGCGGTCATGCGACCCGAGAATGTCTCTCGCGCACCGTCGGCGGGCCTGGCGCAGTCGTGGTTGTCGCCGGTGGCGTTGGTGCTGGTGGCACTGGCGGCGGTGATGGGGTGGGGCGCGAGCTTCGTCGGTTTGCACGAATACGGCATGACTTCCATGACCGGATTCGACTGGTACACCGCGTGGTTGGTGCCCGCCACCTTCGACGGCGCGGCGTTCGCCTGCACCCTGATGACCTACCGGGCCTCGATCAACGGCCGCTCCGCGCTGCGGGCCCGCATGTTGATGTGGGGCTTCACGGCCGTGAGTGCGTGGATCAACTGGATCCATCAAACCACCCTGGAAGCCCGCCTCGTGGCCGCCGGGTTGCCGGTGGCGGCGGTCGCGGTCTTCGACATCGTGCTACTGGAAATGCGGGCCGACTTCGAAGCCCGCCACGGCCGCACCGGCGTCCGGCTACGCCCCGGACTGCTCCTGGTCCGCTGGCTGGTCGACCGCGCCGGTACGGCAGCGGCCTTCCGGGCACAGATCACCGATATTCCCGTGCATCACCTCGTGGGCCTGGGCATCCAACCACCTGCCACACCGGACGGGCAGGACAAGCCCGCACCGGCCCCGGAGCCCGACCAGCCGCCTGCCCCGACACCACCGCAGGAGCCTGCGCCGACACAGAAATCCCCGGCTGTTGCCAAGCGGGGGCCGAATCTGCCGCCCCCGATGGTCAAAGCCGTCCTCGGCGCGCGATCAAAGGCGGCTGCGCAGGGGCGGGAGCTTACCGTTGCCGACGTGCAGGCCGTGATCAATATCTCCGGCGAGTTGGCCGAGCGGATCGTGGCCGACTACACCACCAACGGGCACCCGGTCGCCTGAAACCCGTTGCCGCACAACTGAATACCCGGAACCAATGTCAGCTCGGCGGGATACCACCGTAGGGCCAATGGGTCCGGGGGTGTCCCGCCTTTGTGTTTGTCCGGAGGTGGACACCCATTGCCCCCAACCGCTCTCATCAACCACACCGACTACCAGCGGATCACCGCCGATGGTTTCCAGCGCCGTGCCCGCGCAGCCGGGTTTGCGCAGTGGCGCACCGATATCGAACGGCTCGGCGGCTGCACCCAACCCATCCGCTTGTCGGGCTCGTGGGCGGTTCAGGACAACACCACCGGCACCGTGCTGGACTCGCTGCATGGGCGGGTGATGGTGCCCTGCGGCAACCGCCGCGAAAGCGTCTGCCCCGCCTGCTCCGACCGCTACGCCGCCGACGCCTTCCACCTGCTGCGCGCCGGGCTGGCCGGGGGCACCAAGGGCATCCCGGTCACCGTTGCCGACAAGCCACGCCTGTTCCTCACCCTGACCGCCCCCAGCTTCGGGCCGGTCCACAACCGCCGCACCCCCCACGGCAAGGCGATCCCGTGCCGCTGTGGGGAGTTCCACCATCCCGACGATCCCCGCCTCGGGCAGCCGGTTGACCCAGGCACCTATGACTATCTCGGTCATGTTCTCTGGCAGGCACACGCTGGCCAACTCTGGCACCGGTTCATCACCGCCCTGAAACGCCACCTCGCCCACGCCGCAGGGCTCCCGCAACGCGCGTTCGCCGACCACGCCCGGCTCTCGTTTGCCAAGGTGGCCGAATACCAGCGGCGCGGGCTGGTCCACTTCCACGCCGTGATCCGCCTCGACGGACCAGACGGACCCGGCGACCCCACCCCCACCTGGGGCACCGTCCAGGCACTCACCAACGCCATCCACACTGCCCACGTCGGCACCCGGATCACCTCGCCCGACATCGACGGGCGCACCTGGGAGCTGGCTTTCGGAGAGCAGATTGACATCCGCCCGATTCGCCCCGTCCAGGCGGGTCAGGTTGAGGATGAGCGCGGTGTGATCACCGATGACCGGTTGGCCTCCTACGTGGCCAAATACGCCACCAAAGGCACCGGCAAGAGTGAAGCCGCCGACCGCCCCATCCGCTCCCAGGCCGACATCGACCGGCTACGCATCACCCCGCACCACCGCCGGATCATCCAGACCGCCTGGGATCTCGGGGCCCCGGTGCCCTGCCCGGACTGCCACCCCCACGGCTTCCACCACACCGACGGGTGCGGCTGCCAGCACGCCCACTACTGCGCCACCTGCGGCAACGGCGGCGAGGTCACCCGCACCGTCCGGCAACACCGCCTCCACCCCGAACTCGGCGACCGCCCCGACCCAGTGGACGCGCTCAAACTGCGTCGCTGGGCACACATGCTCGCCTTCCGGGGCCACTTCCTCACCAAGTCCCAGGCGTATTCCGTGCCGTTCCGGCAGATCCGCGACGACCGACGCCGCTACCGGCACGAACACACCCTCGCCGAACTCGGGGTCACCGACGACTCGATCACGGTGGTCAACCACTGGTCCCTGGTCAGCGTCGGCCACCACACCCCCGAAGAACGCGAATTGGCTGCCGCTATCGCCGAACGGCAGCGAGAGGCACGCAAACACCGCTACGCAACAGAAAGGAAAGACTGATCAATGGAACGTCAAACGTACACAGTGGACGAAGTCGCCGGGGTGCTCGGCGTCTCTCGTGGCGTGGCCTACGGGCAGGTCCGCGACGGCGTGATTCCCTCGCTCCGCCTGGGTAAGCGCTGGGTCATTCCCAGGGCGCGGTTTGATGCGTGGCTGGCCGGGGGTGGGGCCTGATGGGTTTCGTCAATCCCACCCCGAGCGGCAAGTGGCGCGCGAACTGGCGCGACCCGGAAGGCAAGCAACGGGCCAAAACCTTCCGCACCAAACGGGAGGCCAGTGCCTTCCTGGCCCAGATCGAGACGCAGAAGACGCAGGGCTCCTACGTCTCACCCCATGCCGGGCGGCTGCTGTTCGGTGATCACGCGCAACGGTGGATGCGCACCTGGAATACCGAGATCACGACAGCGGCACGTGACGGGTCGGTCATGCGCAACCACGTTCTACCGCAGTGGGCCGCCTGGCAGCTGTCGAAGATCGACCATATGGCCGTGCAGGAGTGGATCACGCAACTCTGTGAAAAGCACTCTCGCGCGCTGGTCGTGGAGTGTTACCGGCTGACCTCCGGGGTGCTGAAGTCGGCTGTCCGGAACCGTCTCATCCCGTTCAACCCGGCTGAGGAGGTGAGGATTCCGAGGAAGCGCAAGCGCGACACCGACGAACGCATCATCAGCCGGGCCGACGTCCGCTCGCGGTTGCTGCCTGCGGTTCCCCAGTTCTACCGGGCTGTCGTGGCCACTGCGGCGGGGGCGGGGCTGCGCTGGGGCGAGGTAGCCGGACTGTGCTCCGATGCCCTCGACCTGGACAACGGCACGCTCCGCGTGATCAGAACCGTGGTGGAGGTCGGCGGACACACCTCGTTCAAACCGTTCCCGAAATCGAGCGCCGGTCGCCGCACGGTCCCGCTTCCGTCATGGCTGGTCGAGATCATCCGTGAGCACGTTCGAGCCTGGCCACCATCGGAGCAGGGCCCGGTGTTCACCAACACGGTCGGCAAGCCGCTTAGGCGGACCCTGTTCCGTTCCCGGGTGTGGAAACCGGCACTCGTCCGCGCGGGCCTGCTCGGCGAGATTACCCAGACCTCCTCTGGTGCCTGGGTCGGCTCCTGGACTGGCGAGCATGGCGACCCGGTGTCGGCGGAGTTCATCACCTACGCGGCCGTGGTGAAGGAGGTGGCACGACACGCCCAAGGCGGACTGAAATTCCACGACCTCCGCCACTCCTACGCCACCTGGCTCGTTGACGACGGCGTACCGGTGAACATGGTCCAGCGAGTCATGGGCCACGAGCGCTCCTCAACCACTCTCGACCTCTACACCCGCCGCACCGACAACGGTGACCGCATCCTCCGCGCACTCGACGACGAGAATGGCGACGACGACGCCAACGGGCCCGTACCCGTCCGCTGATCGCCTGCTGACTATTCGCTGACTGGTGCTGGTCTGAGGAATGGGAAAGGGCCTGGTCGGAGTCTCCGTGTGGAGCTCTGACCAGGCCCTTTGCCTTGTCGGGGTGGCGGGATTTGAACCCACGACCTCTTCGACCCGAACGAAGCGCGCTCCCAAGCTGCGCCACACCCCGATCTTCCAGCGGCGAACATCTCGGGTGCTCGTCCAACCGCCGGATCACAGTCTAGCGGACGCCTTGACCCGCTCCGGACCGGGTCCCTCTGGCGGACTTTCCGCTGGTTGAAGCGAGTTTCTCGGAGCGGGGCAGCAAGGTCAGCAGGGTGGCCTCGGGTGGGCACGCGAAACGCACCGGAGCGTACGGCGAGGTGCCCAGGCCCGCCGAGACGTGCAGGTGCATGTGCTCGCCCCAGGTGGACGCGCCGCGCGCCCGCGACCGGTCCAGCTCGCAGTTGGTCACCAGCGCCCCGTACCCGGGCAGCCGCAGCTGCCCGCCGTGGGTGTGCCCGGCCAGCACCAGGTCGTAGCCGTCCTCGGCGAACGAATCCAGCACACGCGGCTCGGGGGAGTGCGTCACGCCCAGGCGCAGCTGGGCGTCGGCCGGTGTGGGGCCCGCGATCAGGTCGTAGCGGTCCAGGTGAAGATGCGGGTCGTCGAGCCCGGCCAGGTGGATCCGCATCCCGGCGACCTCGATCTCGTGCCGCCGGTGCGTCGCGTCCAGCCAGCCCCGTTCGGTCATTGCAGCCCGCAGATCGCGCCACGGCAGCGGCTCCCCGTGGAGGCGCTTGGCCTTGGCCGACGGCAGCAGGTAGCGGGCCGGGTTCTTCGCGGTCGGCCCGTAGTAGTCGTTGCTGCCGAAGACGAACACGCCCGGCCGGTCCAGCAGTGGGCCCATCGCGCGCAGCGCCCCGGGCACCGCCTGCGGGTGCGCCAGGTTGTCGCCGGTGTTGACCACCAGATCGGGGTCCAGGTCGGCGAGGGCGGCCACCCACCGCTGTTTGGACCGCTGGTTCGGGGTCATGTGCAGGTCGGAGATGTGCAGCACCCGCAGCGGTGCCGCGTCGTCGGCGAGCACCGGCAGCGTCGCCTGCCGCAGCGTCCAGTGGCGCCGTTCGATCGCGGCCGAGTAGGTGACCGCGGCGGCGCCGAGGGCGCCCGTGGTGAGCAGAATCCGCCCGAACTTGTTCACCCCACCAACCCTACGACGACACCGGTCCCAGCGGCTGACTGCCCGCCTGCGGACTCGCTCTGGACGCCGGTGCGGGTCGTAGGGGCGCTAGGCGGATTAGCCGCCTCTCGGGGACAACGATCAATCCAACCACCGGCTGCGGCTTGGCTCCGCGCCCCAAGCGGGATAATCAGCACATGGCCGAGCTCAAGGACAAGCTGCGGACGGACCTTTCCGCCGCGATGAAGCAACGCGACACCGTCGTCACTGGAGTCCTGCGGATGGCGCTGGCCGCCGTCAGCAAGGAGGAGGTCGCCGGCAAGCAGGCGCGCGAACTCACCGACGAGGAGGTGCAGCGCGTGCTGAGCAAGGAGGCCAAGAAGCGCGACGAGGCCGCCGAGGCATTCCGCGGGGCCGGGCGCGCAGAGCAGGCCGAGGCCGAGCTCGGCGAGGCCGAGATCTTGCGGGCCTACCTGCCGAAGCCGCTCGGCGACGACGAGTTGGCGCAGCTCGTCAAGGACGCCGTCACCGACGTGGCGGGCGAACTCGGCGAGCGGCCGGGCATGAAGCAGATGGGCCAGGTCATGAAGGCGGCCAACGCCAAGGTCGCCGGTCGCGCCGAAGGCGGCAAGGTCGCCGCCCTGGTCAAGGCCGAACTGGCTGGCTGACGCCGACCCGAGACAGCGGCTCAATGATCGCCGAACCAGGTTGGTCGGCCGGGTTGGCGTGTCGGGACCGCGGTCAGTCGCCGGTGGCGTTACGGCGCCAGTAGGCGAGGGCGTACAGGCGACGCCGGTCCAGCGCGAGCTCCTGCTGGCAGTGTTCGCGCAGTTGGCGGACCACGTCGGCTTCCGCGCCGATCCACACGTGCGGATTCGGGCCGAGCTGAGCGGATCGCAGCGCGTCCGCCAGCAGCGTGCTTTCGCCTGGCGGGATGCCGTCGCGGTGCAGCCAGTGCCAGGCCACCGCGGCGGCCGAGGAGATCGACTGCTCCTCCGCCGCGTCGGCGACCTCCGCGAACACCTGCACGCGCGCCTCGGCGGGCAGCTCCTCCAGGATCGCCCCGATGGCGGGCAGCGCGCTCTCGTCTCCGATCAGCACCAGCGCGTCGGCGTCCGGCTGCGGCCGGTACGCCGGGCTGGGGCCGACGGTGACGATTTGCTCGCCGGGCGCGGCCTGCGCCGCCCAGGTGCTGCCCGGCCCGTCGTGGTCGTGCACGACGAAGTCGATCGCCAGCTCCAACCGCTGCGGGTCGAACCAGCGGACCGTGTAGGTGCGCTGGCGCGGCTGCTGCTCGCGGGGCAGCGCGAACACCTCGGCGCGGGTCCGGCCCAGCGGCATCGGCTGGCCGGGCTGCGGCAGACACAGCTTGATCCGCTGGTCGCTGCCGTTGCTGGCGAAGTCCGAAAGCCCCGAACCGCCGAGTATGACGCGCACCATCCGTGGCGTGATGCGCTCGGTCGACCGCACGTCAAGCAACCGGTATCGGGATCGCGCGCGCCTAGTGCTCGCCTGCATGCTCGTCACGCGTCCGAGTCTAGAAACCCGTTGCCGGGCCCTGGCGGGTGGCGATTTCAACGGAAACCAGCACGCAGCACGCCTAGCTCCATGAAATCGCCGGAGGGTGTCACGGCGGGAAGCCCCCGGTCGGGAGGCCGGGCATCTCCGGCCGTTGCGGCGGGCCAGGGGGTGGTGGCGGCGCCGCACCGGGCGGCGGCTTCGCCGGCGAGGGCGGTGGCACATAGCCGGTGCTCACCGAGATCGTCACGACCTCGCCGGGCAGCGCGAAGCCCCGAGGCGTCTGGCTGGTCACGGTGCCCTGCCTGCGTCCGCTGTTCACCGAACGCTCCTGGACCTTGTAGCCAGCCTTCTGCAGCGTGTCGGTGGCCCGCTTCGCCTCCAGGCCGACGACGTTGGGCACCTGGAATTCGTCGCCGCCCTGCTCGTACCGCTCGGTTGTCGGCGGCAGCGGCGCCACCGGCAGGCCCTCGTGGATGACCTTCATCGCGTCGAAGAAGGTCCGCGCCGGCACCTTGCCGCCGTAGATGTTGCCGCCGTTGACCCCGCACAGCCTGGGCGGATCGCTGTCGCAGATGCCCTGCGGCGAGGTGCCGTCGCTGAAGGTCAGCACGGCGCCAGCGAACTGCGGGGTGGCACCAATGAAACCGGCCGACTGGTGGGCTTCGGTTGTCCCGGTCTTCGCGGCCAGCGGACGGGTCCAGCCCGCCGAGCTGGCCGCGGCGGCAGCGGTGCCGCCCGCCTGGTCGTCCCGGCTCATCCCGACCGCCAGCGCGTTCGCCAGGCCGGTGTCCACGGCCTGTTCGCACGGGTCCTCGGTGATCGACACCGGGTTGCCGTTGCGGTCCTGGATCTGCTCGATCGGCGTCGGCGGGCACCACACGCCGCCGCTCATGATGGTGGCGGCAACGTTGCTGAGCTCCAGCGGACTGGTCGGCGCGTAGCCGAGCGTGAAGGCGCCGATGTTGCGCTGCTTGACCTGATCGGCCTGGGACTGCCCGTTGGAGCCGTTCGGCGCCAACGGTTCGCCGCCCGCAGTGTGCGCGAGCAGCGTCTGGCGCATCCCGAGCCGCGCCGCCATGTCCACCGTCTGCGCGAGTCCCACGCGTTCCTGCAATGCGACGAACGCGGTGTTCGGCGAGGTCGCGAGGGCCATCTGCAAGGTGCGCGGGCCCGGCGCCACGCCTTCGGCGTTGCCGACCGTGTAGGGCGCCATGCCGTTCCTGTACACCATTGACGTGTACGAGCCGGGGGCCTGGATGGTGTTGTAGATGCCCATCCCCTTCTCCAGCGCGGCCGCCGAGGTGAACACCTTGTAGACGGACCCAGCGCCGAACTTGGCCACGCCGCTGGGCAGCGCGTACGCGGTCTGCCCCTTCGCGGCGTCGTTGCCGAAGTCGCGGTTGGCGACCAGCGCGCGGACCCGGTGTTTGTCCTGGCCGGGTTCCACCACGCTCATCACATTGGCGACGCCCTTGGTCATCTTCGGGACGCCGCGCTCGGCGGCGGTCTTCGCCGCGTCGGTGGCGCGCTTGTCCAGCGTGGTGCGGATCGTGTAGCCGCCGCGCTTGAGTTGCTCCTCGGTGAACCCGGAGCGCTCCAGATAGTCGATCACGTACTTGCAGAAGAACCCGTCCGACGGCCCGGCGCCGACGCAACCGTTGGGGATGCCCTGCAAGGGTTGCGCCAGGCCGAGCGGCGCGTTGCGGGCCTCCGCCGCGGCTTCGGGGGTGATCCGGTGCTGGTCCTCCATCGCCTTGATCACCAGGTTGCGGCGATTGAGCGCCTCGCCGGGGTTGCTCTCCGGGTTCAGCGCGCTGGGACTGTTGACCATGCCGGCCAGCAGCGCCGCCTGGGCGATGGTCAGCTGGTCCGGCGTGGTGTTGAAGTAGGTGCGCGCGGCGGCCGCGATCCCGTAAGCCTGGTTTCCGTAGGGCACGACGTTGAGGTAGCGGGCGAGCACTTCCTCCTTGCTGAGCTGCTTCTCCAGCTGCAATGCGATCCGGATCTCGCGCAGCTTGCGTGCCGGGGTCTGCTCGATGGCCTTGGCCTGCTTGACCGGGTCGCCGGCGGCGACCACGTGCACGAGGTAGTTCTTCACGTACTGCTGGGTCAGCGTCGAGCCGCCCTGCGCGATCTCGCCCGACATCTGGTTGGTCACGGCGGCGCGCACCGTGCCCGCCCAGTCGACGCCGCGGTGGTCGAAGAACCGCCGGTCCTCGATCGCCACGATCGCGGCCTTCATGGTGTCCGCGATCTGGTCGGGCGAGGCCGGGGTCCGGTTCTGTTCGAATAGGTACGCGATCGGCCGACCGTCCCGATCTGTGACGGTCGTCACAAGGGGTGGTTCCTTGATCATCAGGTCGGTCGAGATGCTGTTGACCGCGTCGCTGGCGCGGTTGGAGACCACTCCGAGTGACCCCGCGATAGGGAACAACAGGCCGGCCACCAGGACGCCAGCCAGCACACACAGACCGAATAGCTTCAGCAAGCCGTCTCGGACACGCACTTCGCCAGAGTAAATCCGCGCCGCTTCGTGACAGACTGTCACGGCCAAGATCCGCCCGATGTGATGAGTACCAAAGATAACGGAGCGACAACCCTTGGTTGGTTGTGGAACCGGGGGGCTCTACAGTCCGTCTACGTCCAGCGACAGCACTGTTGTGGTTGAAGCAGTTCTGAGCACAACATCCGGTGCCGGGGGGCTCCGGACGAAAAACAGTCGCCGACGATCCAGTGAGGAGCTGGGGGAACTCTATGTTCGAGCAGGGGGACTGGCGGGTTAATGCCGCGTGTCGCGACCAGAATCCGGACCAATTGTTCGTCCGCGGTGCCGAGCAGCGCAAGGTACGAATGGTCTGCTTCGGTTGCCCGGTCCGTACCGAGTGCCTCAGCGAGGCGCTCGACAACAAGATCGAATTCGGTGTGTGGGGCGGAATGACGGAACGGGAGCGGCGCGCGTTGTTGCGGCGCCGGCCCGATGTCCGCAACTGGCGAGAATTGCTGGAAGCCGCCCGGCAGGATTATGCCGATTTCACCGAGTACCAAGTGAGTTAGCCCATTTGGAGTCTGACCGGGCAATTCGCAACCGCGGATTGCCCGGCCCGGCGACCGTCATTCACCGGCCAGCCGGCGGCCGATCTCCCGCAGCCCGGCCAGGTCGTGCACATCCGACGGCAGCGCCGGAACCCCGACCAATGACACTTCCGGGTGCGCCCGGGTAAAACGGGCGAGCAGCCGCTTCTCGCGCTCGGCCACCGCGACGCGGTCGCCGTGCACCCGCAACACCGCTGCGGCCAGCGGCGCCGAACCGGCCTGCTCCATTTCCTCGGCGGTGGTGGCGGCCCGGGCGCCGGAGAGCGCCGCCAAAACCGGGTGGGTACGGTTGGCCACCAGGCCGACCAGCGGCATATGTTCCCCGGCCAGCCGCTCCACGAAGTAGGCGGCCTCCCGCAGCGCGTCCGGTTCCGGCGTGGCGACCACCAGGAACGCGGTGCCGGGTGACCGCAGTAGCCGGTAGGTCTGGTCGGCGCGCTCCCGGAACCCGCCGAAGGTCGAGTCGAAGGCCTGCACGAATGCGGCGGCGTCGGTGAGCAGCTGGCCGCCGATGATGGTGGACACCGCCTTGGCGAATATCCCGAATCCGGCCCCGACGAGCTTGCGCAGGCCCTTGCCACCCGCCCGGGCCGGGCTGGACAGCATCTTGATCAGCCGACCGTCCAGCACGGTGGACAGCCGCTGCGGCGCGTCCAGGAAGTCCAGCGCGGACCGGCTCGGCGGGGTGTCCACGACGATCAGGTCCCAGGCGCCGGAGGCGGACAGCTGGCCGAGTTTCTCCATCGCCATGTACTCCTGCGTGCCGGAGAACGACGTGGAGATCGTTTGGTAGAAGTGGTTGTTCAGGATCTGCTCGGCCCGATCCTGGCCAGCGTGCGCGAGCACCATGTCGTCGAAGGTGCGTCGCATGTCCAGCATCATCGCGTTCAGGTCGCCGGTCGGCTCGAAGCCCTCGGCCACCACCTGCTTGGGCTGGTTGCTGAGTTCCCGCAGGCCGAGCGCCTGGGCCAGCCGCTTGGCCGGGTCGATGGTGAGCACGACGGTCTTGCGGCCGCGCTCGGCGGCGCGCACCGCCAGGGCCGCCGCGGTCGTCGTCTTGCCCACGCCGCCGGAGCCGCAGCAGACGACGATGTGCGTGTTCGGGTCGTCCAGCAATGCGTCGATGTCGACCTGCGCGGGTCGCAGTTGCTCGCTCATCGGGGGCTCCGGATGCCGTGTTCGTTGAGTATCTCGGCGAGTTCGTAGAGCTCTGCGACGTCGATACCGGCAGTGAGGTCGGGCAACGACACGGTCGGCAGGTCGGTGTCGGCGAGTTGCGTGCGGGCCTCGTCCTCGGTGCTGGCGCGGATGGCGTGCTCGATCGTCTCGTGCACGAGCCCGTCCAGGGTCTCCTCGTCGACGTGCAGTCCGGCGGCGGTCAACCCGGTGCGCACCCGCGCCCCGTCCACCCGGCCGGCGGCGGCCGCGGCGACCGAGCGGGTAGGCAGCCGGTTGGGCCGGACCCGGTTGCACACCACGGCGCCTGGCCGCAGGTCGGCGGCATCGAGTTCGGCGACGGCCTCCAGGGTTTCCCGCACCGGCAGTTCCTCCAGCAGCGTTACCAGGTGCACGACGGTGTCCCCGGAGTGCAGCAGGCGAACCACCCCGTCGCTGTGGTCCCGGATCGGCCCGACCTTGGCGAGGTCGGCCATCGCCCGGGTGACGTCCAGGAATTTGACCACCCGGCCGGTCGGCGGCGCGTCGACCACCACCGCGTCGTAGACGTGACGGCCGCGCTCGTCGGTGCGGCCGACGCATTCCTTGATCTTCCCGGTGAACAGCACGTCGCGCAGGCCCGGCGCGAGCGTGGTGGCGAACTCGATCGCGCCCATCTTGCGCAGCGTGCGTCCGGCGAAGCCGAGGTTGTAGAACATCGACAGGTATTCCAGCAGCGCCGCCTCGGCGTCGATGGCCAGCGCCCGGAGCTCGCCACCACCGGGTGCCGCGGCGATCCACTCCTCGGCGTAGGGCAGCGGAGCGGTGTCGAAGAGCTGGGCTATGCCCTGTCGGCCCTCCACCTCGATCAACAGCACCTTGTGACCGCCGGTGGCCAGCGCGAGAGCCAGCGCGGCGGCGACGGTGGTCTTGCCGGTGCCACCTTTGCCGCTGACGACGTGCAGTCGGGCCTGATTCAGTTCCCCGTCCCAGTCGGTCACACGATCAGCGTAAGTGCCGAGTTCGCAAAATGTCCGTCGGTCGCGAACTCGGCCGCTTGCCGTGATCGGCGGCGAGACCGGCGGCTCTCCGCTGGCTACGCAGGGTGCACGCCAGATCCGTGCCGCAAGCCCTCGGTTGTGAAGCAGGCCACGGAGCGCGGCGGCGTAAGCCCGGTGACCGGTCTCCTAAGCTGCACGCATGCAGAAGTGGGAGTACGCGACGGTTCCGCTGTTGATCCACGCGACCAAGCAGATCCTCGACCAGTGGGGCGAGGACGGCTGGGAGCTGGTCTCCGTCCTGCCGGGTCCGACCGGCGAGCAGATGGTGGCCTACCTCAAGCGGCCGAAGGAGGCCTGACATGGGTCGGTGGACGGATCGCCTCGCGGAGCTCGGAGTTCCGCTGCCCGAGGTGGTGGCCCCGGTCGCGGCGTATGTGCCCGCGGTGCGCACCGGTTCGCTGGTGTACACCTCCGGCCAGGTGCCGATGGTGGCCGGTGAGGTCGCGGCGACCGGCAAGGTCGGCGCGGAGATCAGCGCGGACGAGGCCAAGCAGTACGCCGGTATCTGCGCGCTCAACGCGCTCGCCGCGGTGGACGCGTTGGTCGGCCTGGACTCGGTGGTGCGCGTCGTCAAGGTCGTGGGCTTCGTGGCCTCGGCGGAGGGCTTCACCGGGCAGCCCGGGGTGGTCAACGGCGCGTCGGAGCTGCTTGGTCAGATCTTCGGCGAGGCAGGCCAGCACGCCCGCTCCGCGGTGGGCGTGGCCGAACTGCCGCTCGGCGTCCCGGTCGAGGTGGAACTGATCGTCGAAGTCGAGTGATCGCGGTAGTGAGCGAGCAGTGGGGCAGGAGCCCGACTTGCGCGCTCACGACCGGTTATCGCGCGGCGTCACCTGGTTTTGGGTGACGCCGCGTTTTGCTTGCGTCACGGCGGGTCGTCGGCGGGTATCGCGTGCATTGCTTTCGGTGCCTCGGCCATGAAGCGGCATCCACGCCCAGTACGCTGCGATCATCTCGTGCTTGGGTTCGTCCAATCCGTCCTAACCCAAATCGGGCGAGATCAATTCCATTGTGTTGCAAAAGATCGTCCAAGGGCTTGATTTGACCCGGCCCATCCGACCAAAGTTCACCTGGACGGGTGAAGCTGGGAGTCGAGGGCCGCGGGCAACACCCGCGTCGATGGCGTGCGAGGCTTGGAGGGGCCGACGTGGCGGTGCGTGAAACCGATCTGCTGTGCCACGAACTACTGCTTCGACTCGCCGGCCGACTGCCGGACCGGCACCTGTGGCGCTTCCGAGACTGGCTGGCCGGGGACGCCGCCGACATCGTCGCGAGGATGCTGCCGGGCACGCTGGTCCGCGAGCGCATCGCGCTCGACGAGGCCGAGTACCAGCTGCTTTCCAATGCGCTGGTACCGCTGGGCGCCGACGCCGCGATGGTCAACGCCATCCTGCCCCTGGATCCCGACGCCGTCCGACAGCACGCATTCAGCTCCGAGCGGCCGATGGACCGCGTCGGCGATTCGGCGCTGCTGGTGCTCGGCGCCACGCTGCGCGGGCGACCCGGCGTCCGCGAGGTGCGCAGCAGCTGGCGGCACAGCGCGGACGGTGCGGTGAAGCTGGTCGTGCTGGTGACGGCCGGTGCCGATGTAGTCGGCCTCACCGGGGAGATCCAGCGCGTCCTGCGGGCGCTCGGCGAACCCGAACCCTGCGTCGAGGTGCTCCCGCCAGACCTCGAACCCACCGCGTACCACCACGCCGCGCTCGCCGAGTCGGTGCTGGTGTGCGCGGGAGCCGAAGAACTTGCCGGCCGTCGCGGTTGAGCGGCGGACATCCGTGAAGGAGGCGCGCGTGGTGGATGTGGCTGAGGGGGCCGGCCCGGTGGACCGGTTGCACAACCTCTTGCTGGCCGTGACCGGACGGGTGGACGACGATGGGATCAACTCGATCCGCGAGCTGCTCGGCATCGGTAGGCCGGACGCCGCGGCCGAGTTCCTCACCGGCTGCCTGGTGGCCGGCCGTATCCCGGTGACCTCGACCGAGCAGTACCACCTGCGCCGGGTACTTGACGAGACCCGATCGGCGCACGCCCTGACGGACCGGCTGCACGTGGTGGACTCGGTGCCGTCCGAACAGCACCGGTTCGGCGATCCGGGCGAAGCCGACGCCGACTTGGTGGCGGCGCTGGCCTCGGTCACCGGGCGGCTCCAGGGTGTGCGCGGCCTGTGGTGCACCTCGCGGACCACTCCGGCCGGAGCCAGTTATGGAGCGCTGCCGCGGCGCATCCTGCTCGCCGAAGTGGGTTCGGAAGGCTCCGCCGCGGCCGTGGCCTACCAGCTGATCGAGGCCCTGCGGCGGGCGGGCGTCTGCTGCTCTGTCGACGTCTTCGACAGCGGCGCCGAGCTGCCCGAATACCACCGGGAAGCACTCGCGGCAGCGCACCGGGTGCACCTCGACGAGCGCGCCACCCACCAGTCGACGACGCCACGTCGGCACAGCGCACCGGCCGAAGAGGCGCAACACCCGGCCCCGGTGGCGCGGGAGGATGCGCAGCCGGCGTTAGCGAAGCCGCGGCGGGCAGCGGAAGAGCTTCCGGCGGAGCCGGACCAATCGACCCCGCAGTCGGTGGCACAGGCCGCCGAGGCGGGCGATGCGCAAGCCGAGGGCAACGGCATGCGGGTGCCGCCGGCGGTCGATGCGAAACTGACCGACCGCGAGCGCAACTTGTTGCGCAAGCTGCACGAGGAGCTCGCGCAACGCGAGCGGTCCGCGCCCAGGCGGCCGAATGGCGCGGGCAACGGCGAGGACGGCTGGACCTCGACCATGCCGGGCGGGACCGGCGGTTTCCCGCCGATCGGCGCGGCCCCGGCCAACAACCAGGCGGCCTACACAGCCCAGCAACAGCGCTCCTAGCCGCTCAGCCACGCCGTTTTCCAGCTGACCACCGTGCGCACACTGGGGTGCTCTGGCACCACCACGCACACACAGGTCCTGCTAGATCGCCTGTTGCGCGTCGGCGAGGATCTGTTGCAAGTGCAGGCCCCGATGCACGTCGCAGGGGTGCTCCGAGCGCTCTTCGCGGATCATCGTGAGGAGGTCGTCGAGCATCCGCGCGTAGCAGTCGCGCGCAGCCGTCCGGCGTCCGGCCAGCGGCGCATGGCCGTGCTCCCCGTACACCGCGAAGTCGACCACCGACGGCTGCACCGGCATGCGCAGCGACAAAGTCAACGTGCTGGTCGCGCCGCCAGCGTGGCCGAACACGAGCTGCCAGAGGTCGTCGCGGCTTCGGTGCGCGTAGTGCACCTGTTCGATCTCGCCGAGAGCCACGTCGAGCAGGTCGATCGCATGCGGGCCCGCGTCGATCAGCGCGCCCTCCTGCTGCTGGCGCCACTCCGACCCGGCGTAGTCGCCGGCGAGCAGGCCGCCCGCCAGCCAGCGGCCGGTGCCGCCCTGCCAACCGCCGAGCTCCCGCACTCCCGACAGCCACGCCTGCACCTCCGGCGCGAAGCGGCGGGTGAGCATCAGCAGCGCAGCGACTCCGTTGTCGTCCACCGCCTGGACGATCTCGCGGGCACCGGCCGGATCCGCGGCCAGCGGCTTCTCCAGCACCAAGTGCTTACCCGCCCGCGCCGCCTGCGGCGCGAGCTCGGCCTGCACCGCCGGTGGCACCGCGAAAGCCACCGCGTCGACCGTATCGAGCAGTTCCTCGAAACCGTCGGCGACCGCGGCTTCGTAGGGCTCGGCGAAGCTTTTGGCCGCATCCGGCCGCCGCGCCCACACCGTTGCCAACCGCGTTCCTGGGTGTGCGTACAACCCTGGGCCGTGCACCCGATGGGCCCAGGGACCGGCTCCGACCACGCCGACCCGCAGTGCTTCGTCCATGCCGACATCGTGCCGTTGACCGGTCGCGGTTACTGCAATTGGGGGGTCCAACCGCGTCGGGCGTGTCGGCCGGGGACTTCGCGCGCGGTGAGAAATTGATTGTGGTAGCTCTTTCCCGGGGCTTTCCAGCATAGGGTGACCCGCATGGTGTTACTGCCCGAAGACCGGTCACTGCCAACGGGTTTTGTGCCTGAAACGCCACCCCAGCAGCCGGCCGAGGCCAAGGACGCGGCCACGGTGGTACTGCTGCGCAATGGCACGACGGGTCTGGAGGTGTTCCTGCAACGCCGGGTAAAGGGCATGCCGTTCGCCGGTGGCATGACCGTGTTCCCCGGTGGCGGCGTCGATCAACGCGACGCGGACACGTCGGTGGCCTGGAGCGGACCGGATGCCCAATGGTGGGCCGCGCGGTTCGACTGCTCGCCAGAGCTGGCCCGCGCCCTCGTGTGCGCGGCCGTGCGTGAGACGTTCGAGGAATCCGGGGTGCTGCTGGCCGGGCCGGACACCGCGACGGTGGTCGGCGAAACGAGCCGTTACGCCGAGGCGCGCGCCGCGATGGTCGCCCGCAACCTGTCGCTCGCGGAGTTCCTCGCCGACGAGCGCTTGGTGCTGCGCGCAGACCTGCTGCGCCCGTGGGCGAACTGGCTGACCCCGGAGCGCGAACCGAGGCGTTACGACACGCGCTTCTTCCTCGCTGCGATGCCGGAGGGGCAGCGCGCCGACGCGGTCACCACGGAGGCCGCCGAGGCGTACTGGGCAACCCCGGAACAGGCGCTCGCGGACTTCGCGGAGGGCCGCTGCCACCTGCTCCCGCCGACCCGCATCACGCTGGACGAACTCGTCGAGTGCGGCAGCATGGCGGCGGCGCTGGCGGCCGAGCGCACCCTGGGCAAGATCAGCCCGAAACTGGTGCGCCGCAACGGTCGGTGGCATGTGGTGATGCCCGGCGAACCCGGATTCGAGGAGGCGAACTGATGGAGCACCCCGCCTACGGAGCGCTGCGCCAGGTCACCCCGTACGCGTCGGTGCTGCTGGCGCACAACCCTTCGCCGATGACGCTGGAAGGCACCAACACGTGGGTGGTGCGCGAGCCGGACGCGGGCGACTGCGTGGTGATCGACCCGGGCCCGGCCGATGCCGACCACCTGCGCCGCGTCGCCGACCAGGGCCCGGTGTCGCTCGTGTTGCTGACCCACCACCACAGCGATCACACCGGAGGCGCCGCGCGGTTCGCCGAGTTGACCGGCGCGCCAGTGCGGGCGCTGGACCCGGCGTTGTGCCTTGGCGCGGGGCCGATCCAGGACGGCGAGAGCATCAAGGCTGGCGGCATGGAGCTGCGCGTGATCGCCACCGCCGGCCACACCGCCGACTCGGTGTGCTTCGTCGTCGACCACGAGGAACCAGCGGTCTTCACCGGCGACAGCTTGCTCGGCCGGGGGACGACGGTCGTGGCGTATCCCGACGGCCACCTGGGCTCCTACTTCGAGTCGCTGCGGCTGCTCGCCGGGCTACCGCCGGGCCTGCGGGTGTTGCCCGGCCACGGCCCGGAGCTGCCCGACGTCCGGACGATCGCGAATGCCTACCTGGAACACCGCGAACAGCGGCTCGACCAAGTCCGGGCGGCCGTCCGCGACCATGGCCCCGCCGTCACGCCGCGCCAGGTAGTGGAGGTCGTGTACGTCGACGTCGACCGCTCGGTGTGGCCCGCCGCGGAACTCACTGTCCAAGCCCAACTCGCCTACCTGCGCGAAAGAGGCGAACTCCGCTCTTGACCGTGGTCTCCGTCGCCGCGCCACGGCGAAGCCGCGGTGACACGGTGATCGCTCACGACCGCTTCGGCATCAGGACGTAGTGCAACTCGGCCCCGCTCGGGTCCGGCTCCGCGCCGGTGATCACCGTTGACCGGCGCGTGCTGGACCGCAAACCAATGCGGACGGTCTGCGGGCCGAAGGCCTGCAACGCCTCGGCCAGGTACCGGGGCTGGTAGGCGGTGGTGAAGCGCTCCGCAGCGCCGGTGTTCGTTCGGGCGCTACGGCACCATGTGGCCCCGACCTGGCGAAGCGGGTCAGCTCCAGGCGAGGGAGAGGTCCGCGCGGGAGGCGCTGGGGACCAGGGTGCGGCGGCGCAGCCAGAGGACCGCCGCGACCACGACGCCGACCGCGCTGGCGGTCAGGAACGCCGCGGGCGGGCCGCTGAGCTCAACTAACTGCCCGCTGATCGACTGGCCGATGGCCGCGCCCAGCGTCACCGAGGTGACTACCCAACCGAATGCCTCGGTGGAGGTGCCCTGCGGAGCCGCGATCTCGATGGCCACCGAGTGCGCGGTGGACTGCGGCGTGATCAGGCTGCCCGCCACGAGCAGCGCCAGACACAGGCCCCACAGCGTCGACGGCAAGGCCAGCAGCGTGATCAATGCGGCGAAGCCGAGCAGCAGCGCGGGTAGCCGCAGATGCATGGGGCGCGGCCAAGGACGCAGCCCGTAGGCGACACCGACTGCCACCGAACTGACCGACAACACGCTCAACAGCAGGCCACCGGCGGTGGGTTGTCCCGCCCGCATGGCGGCGGCAGGCACGCCGACCTCGACGAAGCCGATCAGGATGCCAAAGCCCAGCGCGGCGAGCGCCACGGTTCGCATCCCCGGACTGGCGATCGCTCCGAGCAGGCTGCCGTCGGCACGCTTCGCGAGCCCCGGCCGGTGGCCGCGGGCGGCGTGGGTGGCGGCGAAGCCCACGCTGCCGATGATCATGCACGCCGCGCCGACCACCACTCCGGTCCCCGGCCACGGCATCGCGACCATGAGCCCAGCCAGACCGGGGCCGAGGATGAAGAAGACTTCCATGCTGATCGCCTCGTACGCGTAGGCGGCGTCCCGCGCCCGGCCGGGCGGGAGCAGTCGTCCCCAGAGCGCGCGCGAGGCAGGCCCCACCATCGGCTCGCTGCCCCCGACCAAGAACGCCAGCGCGGTCAGCAGCACCAGCGGGGCGTGCAATTCGATGGCCACCACTTCGACGGCCACCAGGATCGCGAACACACCGGACATCACATGAAGCGGCACGGACGGCCCCACGCGGTCCATCACCCGGCCCTGCGCGACCGAGCCGCAGGCGACGCCGAGTAGCGCCCCCGCCGACACCAACCCGGCCGCCGCGAACGACCCGGTCTCCCGCTGCACATACAACATCAGCGCAAGGCCGATCATCGCGATCGGCAAGCGGCCCAGCAACGAGGCCACGACCGGCCCGCGAGCGCCGGGAGCAGTCAGGGCGGTGCGGTAATCGACTAGGGACGCGGATTGGGACACGCGAACCAGTATCCCGATTATGGTACGGCGGTACCAGCTCTTTTTCCGGGTAATCCGCCTCACGCCCGAAGTAGGGACCTTCTACCCGGTTCGCCCTCTGGGCGAACCGGGCACACTCTTACCAAGGCGGCTACGCAATCCGGGTGAATCCTGCAACCGGGCTGTGGGTAGCCGCGTCTTGGAGGTTGAGAGGTGTTGCACACGGCATGGGCCGTGAAGCATCGTCGACAGGAGAGCTTTCCTCTGGTGCTTAGGATTCGGGGCCGACGCATCGGAGGATCGGGGGAGCGTGGTTAGTCGTCGGGGGACGAACCACGCACATGTGAAGGGGCTGGAGCGCCGCGTCGGGGGCGGCGCCCAGCCCCTTCGCATGCCAGATGTCTCCGGGCCGGGCGAGCGAGCCTCAGCAGGAGCCTCCGCCGCCACCGCTGAAACCGCCCCCGCCGCTGTCTCAGCCGCAGCCATAAGGACGCGTGTCACCCACAAGTGGTTCCCTCTCGGTTACTGAGAGTGACGGCAACTCGGTCGCCACCACCGGAGTTCACCGCCGCTGGAGTCGGCAACCTCGGGGCGGGCAGGTTGCTCCTGCCCAGTCCATGCCCCCGCCTCTCACCCGCTGGATCAACGTTTGCACCCGGGAGCGGGCCGAAAGGTTGGTCTTGGAAACGAAAAACGCACGCCAGCTGGGGAGTCCGGGATTCGGCCCGGACCCATCGGCCGACGCGCGTCAGTTCACGGCGTCGCTGATATGTCAGCGGGCGCGGCGGGCCAGCCGCTCCGGGTCGAGGATGAGCACGCTCTTGCCCTCAAGCCGCAGCCAGCCGCGGTGCGCGAAGTCCGCCAGCGCCTTGTTGACGGTCTCCCGCGACGCTCCGACGTACTGGGCGATCTCTTCCTGCGTCAGGTCGTGGGTCACCCGCAGCAGCCCTGCCTCCTGGCTGCCGAAGCGCTGCGCGAGTTGCAGCAGTGCCTTGGCAACGCGGCCCGGCACATCGGTGAAGATCAGATCGGCCAGCATGCCGTTGGTCCGGCGCAGCCGGCGCGCGACCACCCGCAGCAACTGCTCGGCGATCTCCGGACGCGTGGCGATCCACTGCCGCAGCGCCGCGCGGTCCATGCTCAGGGCGCGGACCTCGGTGACCGTGGTCGCCGTCGAGGTGCGCGGCCCGGGATCGAAGATGGACAGCTCGCCGAACATGTCCGACGGCCCCATGATCGCCAGCAGGTTCTCCCTGCCGTCCGGGGATTTGCGTCCCAGCTTCACCTTGCCGGACTGAATGATGTAGAGCCGGTCACCCGGCTCGCCCTCGGCGAAGATCACGTGTCCTCGCGGGAACTCCACCGGTTCCAGCGACTGGGCCAGTGCCTCTGCCGCGGCCGGCTCAACGCCCTGGAAGATGCCGGCCCGGGCCAGTGTCTCGTCCACCTCGTCCCTCCATGTTGAGACGCGGCGGCTGTCTGTGGTGCCGGACCCGCAAGTGCGAATCTAGCGGTGTGCCGCCGATCACTACCAGTAATTCTAAGACTGGTCGCGGGAGCGGCGAGTACGCAGCCTACCGGCGCGCCCCACCCTGCGAAGCTGGAACAACTCCAGCGCGCGTCCAATGCCTTGCCGGAACAGTGCCCGCACCTCGTCGGGGCGAGCGTTCTCCAGCAACTCCTCCACCTCGTTCTCTTGCACCGCAACGTGCCGCAGGCGGGCCTCCACGCGCTCCATGAAGAGCGTGAAGAACATGATCACGAGCGGCACGACGATGACGAACCAGGCAGCCATCATGACTTGAATCCTCGCTCATGCCTTCGGGGCGGGTGTAACCGGGGTCGGATTACCGGTGAGCGTGACGATGCGGCCACCTTACGTGACGATCTGCTCTCATGATCCGCTCCGTTAACCGGACCGTGTCAGCGGGCACCTTATCCAGGACGTCCGGCGTTCGGTGTTCGACACGCCCCGGGCGGCCCGGGGTCACCGCGGTGCGGTCGTCTTCCGGGGCGACCGAATCCGTAGTCTGGTGGGGTGTCAGACCTGGCTCGGAACAAGCGTAAGAGCACTGCCGGGACCCGCACGGGCGGTGAAACCCGGTTGGGTCTGGTCCGTCGGGCCCGCCGGATGCTCCGGGCGTTGCGCGAAGCGTATCCGGACGCGCACTGTGAGCTGGACTTCGGAACACCGCTGGAACTCGCGGTCGCCACGATCCTGTCCGCGCAGTGCACCGACAAGCGGGTCAACGAGGTCACCCCGGCCCTGTTCAAGCGGTACCCGACGGCCGCCGCCTACGCGGCGGCGGACCGCACCGAGCTGGAGGAGATGATCCGCTCCACCGGGTTCTACCGGAACAAGGCGGCGTCCCTGATGGGCCTGGGCGCGGCCCTGGTGGACAAGTACGACGGCGAGGTGCCGGGGCGGCTGGACCAGCTGGTCAAGCTGCCCGGCATCGGGCGCAAGACGGCCAATGTGATCCTCGGCAACGCCTTCGACGTCCCGGGCATCACGGTGGACACCCACTTCGGTCGGCTGGTCCGGCGCTGGGGCTGGACCGCGGAGGAGGACCCGGTCAAGGTCGAGCACGCGATCGGCGAGCTCATCCCGCGCAAGGAATGGACGATGCTCTCGCACTGGGTGATCTTCCACGGCCGCCGCGTCTGCCACGCCCGCAAACCAGCCTGCGGGGCCTGCCTGCTGGCCAACGACTGCCCGTCCTACGGGCTGGGGCCGACCGAGCCGGCCGAGGCGGCGAAGCTGGTGCGCGGCCCGGAGACGCCGCGCCTGCTGGCGCTGGCCGGGATCGTCGACGAGGTCCCGGAGCGCACCATCGAACAGGCCACGGCCAAGGAGCCGGTGGCGTGAACCTGCGCGCCTACCGCAACGAGATCCGCTGGACCATCGTGGTGGTCGTGCTCGCGGTGGTGGGTGTAATCGCGCTCTGGCCACGCGGCGCGGACCGGCAGCCGGAAACCGCTACCCCCGGGCCAGCGGCGACGGCTCGCGTTGTCGACCCCGCGCAGCGCGCGGCGGCGGCGCTGCAACCCTGCCCGGCGGCCAGTGGCGGGCCGGCGGAGTTGGCCGGAGTGCATGGCAGCTGCCTCGCCGACGGACGGCCCGTGGACGTGGGCGCCGCCGTCGCCGGAGGTCCCACGTTGATCAACATCTGGGCGGCCTGGTGCGGGCCGTGTCGCACCGAGCTGCCCGCGTTGCAGGCATACGCGACGCGGCCGGGAGCGATCCGCGTTCTCGGCGTGCAGGTGCAAAGCGATCCGGCGGACGGTCTTGACCTTCTGACCGAGCTCGGCGTTCACTTCCCCAACGTGCATGACGGGGACGGCCGCCTCCGGGCCGCGCTCAAAGCGCCGAACGTGCTGCCGGTCAGCTACCTGGTGACCGCCTCCGGCGAGGTGCGTCGCATCGATCCGCCGGTCGCGTTCGAGTCTCCGGACGAGGTTCGGGCCGCCGTAGAGCGCACCTCGGGGAGCGGCCAGTGAACCAGCGACGAACAGGACCGCTGGTCGACCCGGCGGAACTGCCGGACTGGCTGCGGGGCCTGGCCAAGCGCACCGCCGACCTCGATCCGGGACACTTCGGCTGGCCGCGCGAGAGCCCACCCGCGGACGCCCGTCCCGCCGCGGTCCTGGTGCTCTTCGGCGAGGGGCCGGATGGCCCGGACGTGCTGTTGCTCCGTCGCGCCGATGGGCTTAATTCGCACCCCGGACAGGTTGCCTTCCCCGGTGGCTCGCTCGACGATGTTGATCGCGGGCCCGTCGACGCCGCGCTGCGGGAAGCCGTCGAGGAGGTGGGCTTGCGGCCGGGGGGCGTTCGCCCGGTGGCGACCCTGCCGGAACTGCACGTGGCGCACAGCGGTTTCCGGGTGACCCCGGTAATTGCCCACTGGGTCGAACCGTCTCCGGTCGCGCCCGTCGATCTCGGCGAGACGGCGGCGGTGGCCCGGGTGCCGATCTCCTGGCTGACGGATCCGGCGAACCGGCTCCGGGTAGAGCTGACCGGACGACATTCGAGCCCGGCGTTCCTGGTGCCCGGCATGCTGGTGTGGGGGTTCACCGGCGGGCTGCTGTCCGGGTTACTCGACCTGGCCGGCTGGTCGCGCCGATGGAACCGGGCCGACGTGCGCGAACTCGGCGAGGCGTGGCGGGCCGCCGAAGAGGCCGAGGACATCGGCTTCGGCCTTACTTGAGCGGTCTGAGACCGTGGTGCGGGCCGAACGTCGGCGAGAATGAGGTGAGCGGGTGAATTGGGTCGACCTGCTGGTGGTGCTGTTGGCACTGCTCGCCGCGGTGTCGGGGGCGCGAAGCGGCCTGGTCACCGCCCTGTTCTCGTTCCTGGGGGTGTTCGTCGGCGCGGTCGTGGGGCTCAAGCTGGCGCCGCTGATCCTGGATCGACTGGACAGCCCGGTCGCCCGTCTTGCCTTCGGCGTCGGGATCGTGGTGCTGCTGGTCGCCTTCGGCGAGACCTTCGGCATGTGGGCCGGACGGGAGCTGCGGGACCGGATCACCTCGCCGAAGCTGACCGGAGTGGACAACGCGCTGGGCGCGGTTTTGCAGTTCGTCGCAGTGCTCGTGGTCGCGTGGCTGATCGCGCTGCCGTTCACCTCGGCGTCCGCGCTGCCTGGTCTTGCCTCCGCGATCAGCCGGTCGAAGGTGCTGAGCACGGTTAACTCGGTGATGCCCGCATCGGCCAAGGCGCTTCCGGACGATCTGCGCGAGATGCTCGGGGTGTCCGGTTTTCCGCAGGCGTTGGAGCCCTTCTCGCAGACGCCGGTCGCCCAGATCGCGCCGCCGGACATGTCGCTGGCCTCCAGCGAAGCAGTGCGCAACGCGCGGAGCAGCGTGGTGAAGGTCCGCGGGCGCGCGACGTCCTGCGCGCGGGCGCTGGAGGGCACCGGGTTCGTGATCTCGCCGCACCGGGTGATGACGAACGCGCACGTGGTCGCGGGCACGGACCGGGTGGCGATCGAGATCGGCCGTGGCGAGTTCGACGCGAAGGTCGTGCTGTACAGGCCGGACGTGGACATCGCGATCCTGTCGGTGCCGGATCTGGACGCCGACGCGATGTCCTTCGCGCCGGGTCCCGCCGCTCCGGGCAGCGACGCGATCGCGCTGGGATATCCGCTGGATGGGCCCTACACCGCGTCGGCGGGTCGCATCCGGGAGCGGATCAGGTTGCGCGGACCGGACATCTACGACGCGAGCACCGTGGTCCGGGACGTCTATACGGTGCGGGGCAAGGTGCAGAGTGGGAACTCCGGTGGCCCGTTGATCGACCCGAGCGGCAAGGTGGTCGGCGTGGTCTTCGGCGCCGCCGTCGACGACCCGGAGACGGGCTTCGCCCTCACCACGGAGCAAGTGGCCGACGAGGTGGCAGCGACGCCTCGCCTGTCCACTGAGGTCTCCACGGGCTCTTGCACCAACTGACCGCCGGAGCACCCGCGAGCGATCCGCGCAGCTATCGCGACCCGATGCGCTAACGGCCCGACTGGCGCAGCCCCCGCATACGGGTGCAAAGCCGGATGATGTCCTGGGCGGTGATGGTCGTCGACCATCACCGCCCAGGAGGCGTCATCAGGCCGAAGCTTGCTTTTCCTCGGCGGCGTGCTGCCGCTTGGTGATCTGCTTGGTGTCCTTGAGAGTTTCGATGGTGCGCTTGGGGGCCCGGATCTTGCGCACCCGCACGTACCCGAGCAGCGCCAGCAGGCCCGCCACCAGCAGCATCACCAGGAACACGATGCCGAAGGCCGCCCACCGCCACAGGCCGAGCTGGGCCAGCCCCTCGGCCAGGGTGAAGAACAGGAAGAACAGGCTGAAGCCGAGCACGGTCAGCGCGAGGATGAAAAAGACGCTGCCCTTGGCGGCCTTCTTCATCTCGCCGGCGAGCTCGGTCTTGGCCAGCTCCATCTCGGATCTGACCAATGTGGACAGATGCGTCGTGGCATCGCGGACCAAGGCACCGATGGACTGCCCGTCGGGAGAAGTGGCCTCTTCGGACAGCGGGATGGACGTGACCGCAGTCCACCCCGCACCGCCACGGCTGCCGTTGGTGCTCTTCTGGGCGCTGTTCACGGCTCCATCGTGCCACGCGCGATCAGCAGGCGGCCCGGCGACTCGCGGTGCGTTACCCGTGAGTGACATGTCGGCGGTCCAGCGCTCCCGGGGGTCAGGAGTCGGTGGCCGCGTCGTTGTTGCGCTTACGGCCGCGCCGCAGCAGGACCGCCGCGGCCAGCAACGACGCGATGGCGGAGGCGATCAGTACCGCGGCCTTCGCGCGTTCCGCGGCAGCGCCCGCCAGCGACAGTTCGGCGATCAGCAGGCTGACGGTGAAACCGACGCCGCCGAGCATCGCCAGCGCCGCCAAGTCTCGCCACTCGACCGACTCCGGCTTCGCGCCGACGCCCAGCTTCACCGCGAGCAGGCAACTGCCGAAGATGCCGATCAGCTTGCCGGCCACCAGGCCGACGATGACCGCGATCGCGACCCGGTCCGCCCAGATCGCGAGCAACGCATCGCCGTCCACCGGAACCCCGGCGGCGAAGAACGCGAACACCGGCACGATGAGCCCGGCCGACCAGGGCTGCAGTCGGCGCTCCAGGCGCATCGCCGGCGACGCCGGCTCGTGCGGATCGCGCCGAACGCGGGTGAGCAGCCCGAGCGCCACTCCTGCGATCGTCGCGTGGATGCCACTGGTGTGCACCGCCACCCAGGTGGCCACCGCCAGCGGCACGTACAGCACCGGCGTGGTGACTCGCTTGTGCTGCAGGTACCAGTACCCGGCGCCGAGCACGATCGCCGCGAGCAGCGCGATCACGCTGAGCCCATCGGTGAACAGCACCGCGATCACGATGATCGCACCCAGGTCGTCGACCACCGCGAGGCTGAGGAGGAAGACCCGTGCGGCGGTGGGCATCCAGGAGCCGGTCAACGACAACACCCCCAGCGCGAAGGCGATGTCGGTCGCGACCGGGATCGCCCAGGCCGCATGGGCGCCGGGCGCGCCGTGACCGATCGCGAAGGCCAGCGCGGCGGGCACGATCATGCCGCCGACTGCGGCGATCACCGGCAGCAAGGCGTTTTTGCGATTGGACAGCTCACCTGTCACGAGTTCGCGCTTGAGCTCCAGACCCGCGACGAAGAAGAAGATGGCGAGCAGGCCGTCCTTTGCCCAGTCGCCGACGGTCAGGTCGAGATGCAGGAGGTGCGGCCCGATTCGGAGGTCGCGGACCGTGTGATAGAGCTCGGCAGCGGGGGAGTTCGCCAGCAGTAACGCGGCGGCGGTGGCGGCGAGCAAGATCATTCCGCCGACGGTCTCGGTGCGCAGGTAGGCGGCGAAGTCGAACGTTCGCGCCGATCGCTTGGACTTGGCGGGCCGGGAGCGCTTGCGGGCGGCTTTCGACACTGGCGGCTCCGATCGTGAACAGCACGAACAACGACGCCGACCAGTCTTCCCGGCACTCCTTTGCCGCGATTTTAACATTGCTGGCATACCTGGTTGCAGTCGCAAACGGTGTCGGATCGGCAGGCCAACCGCAGCAGGGGCGCTCGCCCGGGTGGGAGAACGCCCCTGCTCTGCGCTGCCGTGAGTCCTTTGCGATCCGAAGGACTCACGGGTGGTGCTCAGTCTTCGGTGGTTTTGCTGAGGCCTTTGGAGATGAGGTCCATGACCGAGGAGTCGGCGAGGGTGGTGACGTCGCCGATTTCGCGGTTTTCGGCGACGTCGCGCAGCAGTCGTCGCATGATCTTGCCGGAGCGGGTCTTGGGTAGTTCGGGCACGACCATGATCTGGCGGGGTTTGGCGATGGGCCCGATCTCGTGGGAGACGTGTTCGCGTAGTTGTTTGAGGGCGGTCTGGCCGGAGGCGGTGTCGTCGGTGCCGCCGCGCAGGATGACGAAGGCGACGATGCCCTGGCCGGTGGTGGGGTCGGAGGCGCCGACCACGGCGGCCTCGGCGACGTTGGGGTGGGAGACCAGGGCGGATTCGACCTCGGTGGTGGAGATGCGGTGTCCGGAGATGTTCATGACGTCATCGACCCGGCCCAGGAGCCAGATGTCGCCGTCGTCGTCGTATTTGGCGCCGTCGCCGGCGAAGTAGAAGCCCAGGTCGGCGAATTTCGACCAGTAGGTGTCCCGGTAGCGTTGCTGGTCGCCCCAGATGCCGCGCAGCATCGCCGGCCAGGGCTCGTCGAGTACCAGCAGGCCGCCGTTGCCGTGGCCGACCGGGGTGCCGGTCTCGTCGACGATCTTGGCCGAGATTCCCGGTAGGGGTTGTTGGGCGGAGCCGGGTTTGGTGGGGGTGATCCCGGGTAGGGGGGAGATCATGATGGAGCCGGTCTCGGTCTGCCACCAGGTGTCCACGACGGGGGTGCGGTCGCCGCCGATGTTGTGGCGGTACCAGATCCAGGCTTCGGGGTTGATGGGTTCGCCCACGCTGCCCAGCAGCCGTAGTGAGGACAGGTCGTAGTGGGCGGGGATCTGGGGGCCCCATTTCATGAAGGTGCGGATGGTGGTGGGTGCGGTGTAGTAGATCGTGACCCCGTATTTCTGGACGATTTCCCAGTGGCGGCCTTCGTGTGGGGTGTTGGGGGTGCCTTCGTAGATCACTTGGGTGGCGCCGTTGGCCAGGGGGCCGTAGACGATGTAGGTGTGGCCGGTGACCCAGCCGATGTCGGCGGTGCACCAGTAGGTGTCGGAGTCGGGTTTGAGGTCGAAGACGGTGTGGTGGGTGTAGGCGGCCTGGGTGAGGTATCCGCCGGAGGTGTGCAGGATGCCTTTGGGTTTGCCGGTGGTGCCCGAGGTGTAGAGGATGAACAGGGGGTGTTCGGAGTCGAAGGCCTGGGGGGTGTGGGTGTCGGGCTGGCCGGCCCTGGCCTCGTCCCACCATTTGTCCCGGGTGTGGTCGAAGGCGACGTCGGTGTTGGTGCGTTTGACCACGATGACGTGTTCCACGCTGGGGGTCTGGGCGACTGCTTCGTCCACATTGGCTTTGAGTGGCATGGCTTTGCCGCGCCGGTATTGCCCGTCGCAGGTGATGACGACCTTGGCGGCGGCGTCGTTGATCCTGGTGCGTAGGGCTTCGGCGGAGAATCCGCCGAAGACCACGCTGTGCAGTGCTCCCAGGCGGGCGCAGGCCAGCATCGAGTAGACCGCTTCGGGCAGCATCGGCAGGTAGATGGCTACCCGGTCACCGGCGCCCACGCCCAGTGCCGCCAGTGCGTTGGCGGTGCGGCAGACCTCTCGCTGTAGTTGTGCGTAGGTGATCGTCTGTGAATCGCCTGGTTCGCCTTCCCAGTGGATGGCGACCCGGTCCCCATGTCCGGCTTGCACGTGCCGGTCCACGCAGTTGTAGGCGACGTTGAGCCGTCCGCCCACGAACCATTTCGCGAACGGCGCGTCCGACCAGTCCAGGACCTGATCCCATTTGGTGTCCCAGTCCAGCCGCTCGGCCTGCTTGGCCCAAAACGCCTCCCGGTCCGCCGCGGCCTCGGTGTACAACGCCGACGTGGCGTTGGCCTGCGCCGAGAACTCCTGAGACGGCGGGAATGTCCTGCTTTCGGTGAGCAGGTTGTCGAGCGTGTTGCTCTGCCCGTCGGGCTGGCTCATTGCCGAGAACCTCCCTGGTGATGGGGATACCAGTGCTAAGGGAACCGTAGTGCGATCGGGCTCACTGCAACAGAGGGATCAGCCAATTGGTTCAGACCAATCCGACATACGGTCCGAAACCGCTGCCTTACGCAGGGCGGCAGCGCGGCCACTGTGTCATATGTCGCAGTCGGGGTAAGCGGTCGGGGGAAGGCCGGGCGGTAGCGTCGTCGGGCGTGAACGACAAGCCATCGCTGGCGCCGCTGCTGGAGCTGGACGGCGTCGCCGATGCCGTGACGGTTGCCCGCGCGGCGATCGACGAGGTGCACCGGCACCCGGCCAACCGGCGCGGCTGGCCCACCACTGCGGCCGAGGCGTCGGTGCGGGCCGCCCGCGCTTCGGCGGCCATCGCGGGCGGTGTGGCGGAGATCCCCGAGTCCGGCGAAGTCAGCGACCCCCTGCTGGCCGGTTCGCTGCGGATCGCCGAGGCGATGGGCACCCTCCTGCCGACCTGGCAGCGCGCGCCGCGGCAGGCCCTGGCCCGGATGCACGTGCTCGCGGCGGCCGACCTGATCGACGACCCGGATCGGCTCGGACGCCCACAGGCCGACCCGGTGATCGCCGAACGGCTCGACCTGCTCGCCGAAATCATCACCGATCCGGAGGCGCAGGGCCCTGGCCCGGTGCTGGCCGCGGTCGTGCACGGCGAATTGCTCGCCCTGCAGCCGTTCGGCACCGCCGACGGGGTGATCGCGCGAGCCGCGGCGAGACTGAGCGTGATCGGCAGCGGACTGGACCCGAAGGGGCTCGTGGTCCCGGAGGTCGCGTACTTCCGGCGCCAGGAGGAGTACGCCGAGCGGGCCCTCGGCTTCGCTACCGGCGAGATCGACCAGGTCGCGGCCTGGATCGTGTACTGCTGCACGGCTTTGGAAGCCGGCGCGCGCGAGGCCAAGTCCATCGCCGATGCGGTCCAGGAGGGCTGAGCCCGCTTTACTGATCAGCATGGAAACTGATCACGCCCCCCACGGCCGGAGGAAGAAGGTTGTACGTGGCGAAGAAGATCTTGATCGATTGCGATCCGGGCATCGACGACGCGTTGGCGTTGGCGCTGGCGCACGGTAGCCCGGAAGTGGACATCGTCGGCGTAACGACCGTCGCCGGCAACGTCGGACTGGAGCACACCACCGACAACGCTCTGCGGTTGCGCGACTTCTACGGAATGGAGGCCCCCGTCGCGCGCGGTGCCGCTAGGCCACTGGTTCGCGAGTCGTTGACGGCTGCCGACGTGCACGGCAACACCGGACTCGGCGGCGTGGTGCTGCCCGAGCCGAAGTCGAAGCCGAGCGATCGGCACGCCGTCGACTTCATCATCGACGCTTTGGCCGCCGCGCCAGGTGAGATCAGCCTGACCGCGGTCGGGCCGCTGACCAACATCGCGCTCGCGCTGCACAAGGAACCGCGAATCACCGAGTGGGCCAAGGAATTCGTCATCATGGGCGGTTCCTACACCCGTGGCAACACGAACCCGGCCGCCGAGTTCAACATCCTCGCCGATCCCGAGGGCGCGGCCGTCGCGTTCAACGCGCCCTGGCGGACGGTCATGATCGGGCTGGACCTGACCTACCAGGCGCGGGCGACGGCCGCGGTGCGGTCGCGGTTCACCAGCCTCGGCCGCCTGGACACCGAGCTGATCACCCCGGGCCTCGACTTCTACGGCCAGCACATCAGCTACCGCGACGAGGGCCCGGCGATCCACGACGCGTGCGCCGTCGCCTACGTGATCGACCCCGGACTGTTCCAGACGAGGTCAGCCCGCGTCGACGTCGAAACGCAGGGTCGGTTCACCTCCGGCATGACGGTCACCGACTTCAACGCCACACCCGATCTGCACAACGTCGACGTCGCCACGACCCTCGACGCGGAACGCTTCTGGACGCTGCTCACCGACGCCTTCCGCAACGTCGCGGACAACCTCCCGGACTGACGGGCACGTGCTCGGGGTGCCGGTCACATCCGGTTGACCGGCTCGCCTGAGGTCAACGCGGACGCTCGGCAGGATGAGGTCAACGGAAGCTGCTCGTTCTCGCCTGGAGTCACGTCCCCAGGGTGTGGAGGGCATCGCGGACATGGCCTTCTGAAAGCGCCAGCGCCGCCGCCGCACGCTCGATGTCGACGCCCGTGAGCAAGTGCACCAACGCGGTCTTGAGGTCTCCGCCGGCAGCCGTGAGCGCCGCCGAGCACACCTCCTCTGGGGCGTCGGTCGCCTCTTGAAGGATGCTGATGGTGCGGCCGCGCAGCTTCGCGTTGGTGGCGAGCATGCTCACCATCAGGTTCGAGTAGGTCCGGCCCATCCGGATCATCACCGCGGTGGAAAACGAGGTGAGCACCAGCTTTTGCGCGGTGCCCGCCTTCATCCGAGTCGATCCGCTGATCGGTTCCGGGCCGGTGTCGACCGCGATCACCACATCGGCGGGCACCTCCCCGACATCCGGGTTCGACGTCACCAGCGCGGTCCGCGCCCCGAGATCCTGCGCGGCAGCCAACGCGCCCAACACGTACGGGGTGCGCCCGGAGGCGGCCAGGCCGAGGACGAAGTCGCGCCCGCCCGCGTTCTCGCGGATTACCGCGGCACCCGAGTCCGGGTCGTCCTCGGCGTTTTCCACGGCGTGCTGGAACGCCTCGGCGCCGCCCGCCTGGTGCGCGACGATCCAGTCTGGCGGGACGTTGAAGGTCGGGATCAACTCGGCGGCGTCCAGCACCGCGAGCCGTCCGGAGGTGCCCGCCCCGACGTAGTGCACCCGCCCGCCCGCGTGCAGCGCCGCGACCGCCATGTCCACCGCTTGCGCCAGGTCGGGCAGCACCCGACCGACCGCCACCGGCACCGTCCGGTCCTCGCTGTTGAGGACGTGCAGGATGTCCAATGTCGGCAGCAGGTCTATGTCCTTGGTCCTGGGGTTGTTCTGCTCGGTAGGAGCGTCTACGCGCACCGCGCGGTCCCAGCTCATCACGCCTCCTGCGGCTGTCGCGAGAACACCCGGTGAGGGTGTGGGTGGCGATCGCGCATCACGTCTCCTTCTGGCGCCGACGGTCCGGTCGGCTGCCGAGGCGGTGGCCGCCCACGGCTTCGTAGGTGGCTTCCAACGCCGCCTTCGCCTGGTCCAGGTGGCGCTGCGCAACGCCGATGAACAGGCAGTCGATCACGGTCAGCTGCCCGATGCGGCTGGCCATGGCGCCGGAGCGATAGGTGGTCTCGCGCACCGCGGTGGTCAGTACCCGGTCGGCGACCTCGGTGATGGGCGAGCGGGCGAAGTTCGTCAGCGCGGCGGTAGTGGCTCCGCGCCGACGGGCCTCGCGCAGCGCCTCGACCGTCTCGACGGTGGCGCCGGTGTGCGAGATGCCGATGGCGACGTCGCCTTCTTGCAGTATTGCGGCCGAGGTCAGCGCGTTGTGCGTGTCGGACCAGGCGAAGCACGTCAGGCCGATGCGATGCAGCTTCTGCTGCAAGTCCAGCGCAACGAACGCGCTGGCTCCGACGCCGTATACGTCGACGCGGCGGGCTCCGGCGACATCGTCGACGAGCCGCTGCAGGATCACGGGGTCCAGCTGCCCCGCCGTCTCCTCGACGGCCTTGGCGTCGGCGTAACCGACCTTCTCGATGATCTGCCCGATGTCGTCATCCGGGGCGATGTCGCTGCCCAGCTCGCGATCTCGGGTCGAGGTGCGGGCGGTGTCGGCGGCCAGCGCGATGCGCAGGTCCGGATAGCCGCCGACGCCGATCGCCTTGCAGAACCGGGTGACAGTGGTTTCGCTGGTGCTCGCGGCTTCGGCGACCTCGGTGATGCTGCGCCGGGCTATTGACGCGGGGTCGGCGAGCACAATGTTGGCCACGCGCTGCTCGGCTCGGGCGAGGCCGGGCAACAGGGAACGAATCTTGACGAGCGGGCTGGCCTCGCCCGATTCGCGGAAGGTGTCGTCAGTGACCATGTGGGAAACTTACTAACCGCTTCTTGTGCAGGTCAATGGGCCTCTCTCGGGTTTCCGTCCCGGCGACGGGGCAAACCCATACCCAGATTGCATCCGAACAGAACTACTCCGAAAGGGGTAAACGCAGGTCGGGCGCTGTGACGCTGCACTTCACATGCGGCATCTTGCGCCGAAACCGCCGTCGTTCTTGATCGAAACATTAGTGCCCACTTTTGCCATCCGCACGCGTGTTCGGGAGGAGGCGGGCGAATGGCCATCGGAACAGCGTGGAGCGATCCGTCGAAGGATCAGATGGTGCGGGAGACGCTGGAGAACTACACCCGCCGCTTCGCGCCGCGCGGCTACCGCCGCTGGTGTGGCTGCGACCTGGGCGGCTTCGCCTACCTCGCTGACTTCTCCATCGGGGCGGGCATCGGACTGAGCTACGGCACACTGAACGCGCGGGTCTCGATCCTCGTTGCGGCCGTGATCATCTTCGGCCCTGGCGCCGTGTCCAGGAAGGTTGCCGGTAATCGAGCGAACGTGGCGAAAACGGCATTTTTCCCCGAAGCTGCCCGGACAGTGCGGTTGGTTGCGCGCTTGACCAACCAAGGTCCCTGGACGAGGGATTAGATCTTGGTGATCACTGCTTCGTGGCGTGCTCCGGTTCGACGTAGACGACCACGCGTTCCTCGCCGGGCTTGGGCCACGGGTACTTGTCCTCGTCGAGGTACTTCTTCGCCATCTTGTCGAGGAACGCGTTGTCCTGGTCGGCCTCGATCTTGGCGACCTTGCCGCGCACCTCCACGTACCGGTAGGGCTGGTCGGGGTCGTGCACGGAGATGGCGATGCGCGGCTCGCGCTTCAGGTTCCGGTACTTCTGGCGGGTCTTGGTCTGGCTGAACTTCAGGTACCGGCCATCCCAGTCGATCCATACCGGGCTGGACTGGGGTTCCCCGTGCGGCCCGATGGTGGCCACGTGGCCGAAGGCACGCTTGCTCAGAATGTCCTCGTGGTCCTGCGGAATCGCCGACACTTCGACTCCCTCCGACGGTTGCGACTCCCTCCGACACTGCCCGCCCCCGACCCGCCGCGCGACTCGAGCCCCGCCCGAAAACGGGAAACCTCTCCCGCGAGGTCAGGCGGGTTCCCGATGCTGCCTGAAACTGGAGACTCGGTCCGGGCCGAACCGGCTTCTGGCTTTTCCTGAAATCGGGGTTTGGCGCGCGGCTTTCGGTCAACGGTTGGTGGAGATCCAGCCATCCGGGTGGAGTCGGCCCGCTTCGAGCTCGCCGTCCAGCAGGGTCGCGTCGCGGTCGGCGACGAGGATGCCGTCCACGTTCACGCCGCGCCCGGCGTAGAGGTTGTCCAGGGCGTACCGCCACCGCAGGCGCACGTGCTGACCGGCATTCGCGTCGATCGTGCCGCGCACCTTCCACCAGTTGCGGTGCCCCGCCCCGGCCAGGAACTCCTGCGGCCCGTCGGGTGCGCCTGGGCCGGATGCCTGCAAGGTCACCGGGCGCCACTCCGCGCCATCCGCGCTGGACTCGACGAACAACGGATCCACGCCGTCGCTGTCGCGCTCGGTGTCCACGAAGGCTTTGAACGACACCTGCATCGGGCCGCTGACTGGTCCGAGCGCGTCGGTGGTCAGCGTCCCGCCGCGATCGGAGTGCCAGGATTCCGAACCGTGCGCCGGATCCACGGCGAGGGATTGTGCCAACCCCTGCGCCAGCGCTTCCCGTGCGGGGTTGTTCGAGCCCCACTCCCGCGACGGATGCACCCGGTTGGTGAGCAGCACCACCACCGAACGCGACCCCGGGTCGATCACCAGCGACGTGCCGGTGAAGCCGGTGTGGCCCGCCGTGCGCGGCGAGCTGAGCCCGGCCATGTACCAGCGCTGGTCGAGTTCGAAGCCCAAACCGTGTGCGTTGCCAGGGAAGGCGCCGTTGTAGTTGGTCAGCATCTTCGCGACGCTGTCCTCGGACAGGATGCGGTTGCCGCCGTAGGTGCCGCCGTTGAGCAGCGTCTGCCCCAGCCTTGCGAGGTCGTCGGCGGTGGAGAACACCCCGGCCTCCCCGGCGACGCCGCCCAGCGACCACGCGTTCTCGTCGTGCACCTGTCCGCGGACCAGGCCGCGCGGCGGGTCTGCCTGGTACTCCGTGGCCGCGGTGCGGTGCAGCACCGAGGGAGGCGGGTTGTAGCCGGTGTCGACCATGCCCAGCGGTCCGGTGATCCGCTGCTGCACCACCTGGTCAAGCGGCGCGCCCGAGACCCGTTCCACCAGCAGGCCCAGCGTGATCATGTTCGGATCGGAGTAGGCGTAGTGGCTGCCGGGCGGGAACTCGGGGGTCAGCTGCATGATCGTCGGGATCCGCTGCTCCGGGGGCAGCTTCCAGAGTTTCACCTCGGGCTGCAGGCCGGAGGTGTGGGTGAGCAGTTGCTGAACGGTGATCGATTGCTTGCCGTTGACGCCGAATTCCGGCAGGTAGTCGGCCACCGGCGCGTCCAGCCGCACTTGACCGGCGTCGACCGCCTGTAGCACCGCGATCGAAGTGAACAGCTTGCTCAGCGAGGCGACGTCGAAGATCGTGTCGGGCCGCATCGGTTCTTGCTGGTCCGGAGGCAGTTCGGTGCCCTGGGCGTCCGAGTAGCGCAGCTCGTGGCCTACCGCGTCGCGGCGGACCACGACGCCATCGTGCACCAGCAGGCTGACCGCGCCCGCGTACATCGGGTGCTCGAGGTCGGGCGTCTTGTTCGTCCAGGTCGCGATCTGCCGAAGGGCCGCGTCGATCGGCGCCGGATCGAGCCCGACCTCTTCGGGCGTACCGTCATGCAACTGGGTCCCCGCGGGGGCGAACTCCTCCTGCGGGAGATCGAAATGGCCGTGCACGTAACCGGGCGCCGCCGTGGCCGCTCCGGCCAGCGCGGTGACGGAAAGCAGCGCCATCGCTGCCAGAATCGTCCTGCCCATCGCGTCCCCCTTAGTGGTACAGCAGATATGGCTGACGTTGTCGTTGGAAGTCGGCCACGTCGATCTGCCAGGGATCGACGATCTCGGACAGGTCGGCACCCGCGTCGACCATCGTGCGTAACCGGTCCGAACCCGACAACTTGTCGATCATGTTGTCCGGCCGCCAACCGAAGACTTGCGGGTACAACCGGCGCGCGGTGACGATCATCGCGACGGCGGTGCGGATCGCGTCGATCTGATCCGAGCGATGCACCTGCAGCCCACCACAGGTCTCGTTGGCGTGCTTGGAAAATGTCGGAACGAAATACGTTTCGCGAAATCGGACGCCCGGCAGCCCGGCAGCGTTGAGCTCCTCCGCCCACCGCCAATCGATGCCAGGCGCGCCGATGATCTCGAACGGCCTGGCGGTGCCTCGTCCCTCGGACAGCGAGGTGCCCTCGAACAGCCCGGTTCCGGGGTACAGCGCCGCGGTGTCCGGCGTCGGCATGTTGGGGCTCGGCGGGACCCACGGCAGCCCGCTGTCCACGCCGCGCGCCCGCCAGCCCTCGACGCGGACCACGTCGAGCTTCGCCAGCGGGCTGGGCAGGTACTCGCGGTCGAACATCCGCGCCAGCTCGCCGACGGTCATGCCGTGTTGCTGCACGATCGGCAGCAGCCCGACGCCGGAGGCGAACCGCGGATCCAGCCGCGGACCCGCCACCTGATCGCCGATCGGATTCGGCCGGTCCAGCACCAGGAATGCGGCCCCGACCTGGTGCGCGGCCTGCATCGCGGTGTACATCGTCCAGATGTAGGTGTAGAAGCGGACGCCCACATCGGCGATGTCGAACACGACCTGCTCGACACCCGCCTTGCGGAACATCGCGGCCAGCTTCGCCGCGTCGGCCCCGTACGCGTCGTACACCGGCAGTCCGGTGCGCGGATCGCGATAGTCGCCTTCCGAGCCGCCGGCCTGGGACGTGCCGCGAAATCCGTGCTCCGGACCGAAAACCGCGACGACGTCCACCGCCCCGCTGGCATGCATGACGTCCACGACCTGTTCCAAGGACGACAGCACGCCGGTCGGGTTGGTCACCACGCCGACCCGGCGGCCGGCAATGTCCTGCCAGTTCCGCGCGGCGAGGACGTCCGCGCCGGTCCGCACGGCGTAGCCGAGGTCGGTGGGCTGTGGGTTCGCGCAGGCGGAGCTTGCCGCGAGCCCTACCGCGGGCACCGACAGGGCCGCAGCGGTCAAGAGCCCGCGTCGAGTGACTCTCGGGTGCTCACCCTCCCGTCGCCCGGCCACCGCTTGCCGAGGAGGCGCTGCGCCGCGCGGTGTCGACGGGGGCATGCCAGGTCCGTCACTCACGAGTTCTCACCAGCTCAAACCGTGGCCGAACGGGTACCTGTCGACTCCGGGCCGGTTCGGGTCGGGCACCGGGACTGGCAGCTTGCCGGTCGGTGGGATCTCGCCGAAGAGCACCTTCGTCAACGACTCCATCGCGACCTGCTTGTCCGAGTAGGTGGCGATCCAACCGGGCAACTCGACGTATGCGGCGTCGTACGGGTCGCGCACCGCGACGGCGACCACCGGCTTCCCGGTCTGCTGCAGGGCGCGGACCAGGTCGAGCTGCGCCTTGTTGGCCGGGCTCCATGCGGCGTTGGTGAGCACCACCGCCACGTCGCTGCGCTTGGCGCCTTCGACGGCCTGGTCGATCTGCTCGCGAGTTGGCTTCAAACCCGTTTCCAACGCCGTCGCATTGGGCCCGCGCGCCTTGATCCGCTCCGCCAATGTGGCGGTCGCCGTGTCCCCGGCGCCGGTCACGAACATCGTCCCGGGCGGCTTCAGCGGCAGCATTCCGTCGTTGCGCAGCACGGTCGTGGTGTGGTCGGTGATGCTTTGCGCCGCCGCGAGGTGTTCCGGCGTCCCCACGACATTGTCCACTTTGGACACATCGACCAACGGGTTGGCCAGCACGCCCCGGGCGGACTTCAGCGCCAGGATGCGTTCCACGCTCTGATCGATGCGCTGCTCGCTGAGCCGACCGGTGCGCACCGCGTTGAGCACGCCGTCGATGGCGACCTGCAGGTTGGCCGGCATCAACATCATGTCGGCCCCGGCCTTGAGCGCCAGCACCGGGATCTCGGCGTCGGGGTGCTGCTTGCGTACGCCGTCCATCTGCAGCGAGTCGGTGACGATCACACCCTGGTAGCCCAGCTCCTCGCGCAGCATTCCGGTGAGCACCTTCGGCGCCAGCGTCGACGGCCCGCCCGAGTCGTCGAGCTTGGGCACCACGATGTGCGCGCTCATCACGGCGTCGGCCCCGGCGGCGATCGCCTCCTTGAACGGCGGTGCGTCCAGCTGTTCCCACTGCTGCCGGTCGTGCTCGATCACCGGCAGCGAGGTGTGGCTGTCGTCATTGGTGTCCCCGTGCCCGGGGAAGTGCTTGACCGTCGCCGATACGGTTTCGCCTGGCTTCGCCGAGTCCTCGTAGCCGCGGATTTGCGCGGCGGTCAACCGCGCGGCGAGCGCCGGGTCGGACGAGAACGACCGCACCCCGATCACCGGGTTCGCCGGGTTGACGTTGACGTCGCCGCTCGGCGCGAAGTTCTGGTTTAGCCCCATCGCCCGCATTTCCTGCCCGGTAATCGCGGCCGAGCGCCCGGCGTCGTCGGCATTGCGGCCGGCGCCTAGCGCCATGTTGCCCGGGAATTGGGTGGCCGGCTCCAGGATGCGGGTGACCTGTCCCTGCTCCTGATCGGTGGAGATCAGCAGCGGCACCTTCGCCCCAGAAGAAACCGCTGCATTCTGCAGGCCGTTGGACAACTCGGCGATCTGCTTGGGCTCATAGAGGCTGTCTGTCCAGGAGAAGTGGATAATGCCGCCGAGGTGGTACTTCTGTACCACCTGAGCCGGGGTGTCGACGCCGAACTCCTCCTGGTTCTTGGGGTGCGAGGTGTCGGCGGTGCGACCGTAGGCGTAGGTCACGAACAATTGCCCGACCTTCTCCTCCAATGTCATCTGCTTGAGCAGTTCGGCGGGTGAGAGCCGATTCGGCGGTATGGCACCGCCAGTCACGGAAAGCGCAGCGGCACCGATGGCAAGGGCGCTCAGCGCGACAACGGCGCGGCGCGCTCGGGTCTTCACGTTGGGCCTCCCTGCGGGCGGGGACTTCGCCGGGCTCGGAAAGTGTTCACCACGAAATCGGTCGATTTCGCAAGTTACTCACAGGACCCGCGCCCGGTCAACGCTGCGCACCGGTGGGAATACAGACAGCCCCGCTCCGGGGGAACCCGGACATGCGGCGGCGCCCGTCGATAAGATCGACGGGCGCCGCCCCTCTGCGCGAATACTCGGGTTACCAAGCGTGCACTTCTTGTCGTAACTTCCGGGCTAGGCGTCCGGCGTCCCGGTACGCAACCCCGTGGAACGACCAGCCTTGTGTGCGGCAACGCGTGGGTGCTCCGGGCATCGCGCGCGGAGTCTGAGTCGGGGTGGATGCTACTTCTCCTCCGTAACATCCCTGGCCAATCAGGGTCCGCACCTCCTTTGTAGCGGGTGACGCCCGGCACTGCAAGGGTTCGTGCAGGTGCTCTAGGTATGCGTGCTCCGCAGGTGGCGATCACCGCGTCCTTGTGGTGATCACCGGTGGTTTTCGGTGCGGGCTATGGAAAACCGGTGTCCGTCAGCGGCGACGGCGCCAGGCGCGCAACCCCCACCATGCTGCGCCGGCCGCCGCTACGGCCCCCATCCCGACGCCGGCCGCGGTCACCGCGGCGCGGGAGGGGGTGGGGATTCGAGCGCGCAGCGAGACCGGGTGCTCGAAGGACAGCGACGGCCAGCCGCGCTGAACGGCTTCCTTGCGCAGCCCGCGGTCGGGATTGACCACGGTGGGGTGGCCGACGCTCTCCAGCAGCGGCAGGTCGGTGATCGAGTCCGAATAGGCGTGGCATTCGGCGAGGTCGTAGCCGTACTTGGTGCCGAGTTCACGGGCGGCGGTCGCCTTGTTCTCGGCCGAGCAGTAGAACTCGACCTCGCCGGTGTAGCGGCCGTCGACCACGACCATCCGGGTGCCGGACCAGTGCGTGGCGCCGAGCAGCTTCGCGATCGGGGCGACCACCTCCTCGCCGGAGGCCGACAGCACGACGATGTCGTGGCCCTGCTCCTGGTGTTCCGCGATGAGTTGGGTGGCTTCCTTGTAGACCAGCGGGTCGACGATGTCGTGCAGGGTTTCCTCGACGATCGCGTTGACCTGCTCGACGTCCCAGCCGGTGCACAGCGAGGTGATGTGCGCACGCATCCGGTCCATCTGATCTGCGTCGGCGCCGGCCAGCATGAACACGAACTGGGCGTAGGCGCTTTTCAGCACGGCCCGTCGGTTGATCAGTCCTTCTTGGAAGAACGGTCGGCTGAAGGCGAGCGTGCTCGATTTGGCGATGACCGTCTTGTCCAGGTCGAAGAACGCGGCCACCCGGCGTCCGGTGGGGGCCGAAGGGTTCGCGGGCTCTGTCACGCCGCACAGCATACGAGCCGGGCGGCGCGGCCTGCGGGCGCGCTTTACCGGGTTTTTCGTTCCGGGCTTTTGGGCTCGTCGTGGAACTAATTTTGCTCGAACGAGCTAAAACCGAGGTTGTTAACGCGTCCCCCTCCGGGATTGCCGGTTCCTCTCGCCCCGATGCCTTGCGGACCTGCCACGCGGACAGCCTCGCGTTCGTGTGTATTAGTGCCCCGATTCGAGGAAAGTGCTCACCCTGTGTGCGTTATTTCGTCTCGTTTTCCGGTAGTGAGATGCAATTCTTGACTCGAATGTCGGCTAACTGATGGTTCGGCGCGCTACTGAGAGCAAGAGCGTTCCCTCAAATGGACGGGGGCGTTGTGAACGATCAGCGGGCTACAGTGAGGGATGTCCGGTGCGGCCGGACGAGTTCAGCTCAACCCCCCGGAGCTGAACTCACGGCGACCCCCGTCCTCCCCCCGGCGGGGGTCGCCCTGTTTGCGAGAGGCTGCGCAGCCAAATCCGCGATCGAATGTGAATTCTTTCCGGTTTCTTCCAGGGGTGAACCGAGCCCTTCCGGGGGTGCGAGTTATCCACAGGACCGCTGCTTTTCCACAGATTTGAAAAACCCGCTTGGCGGCGGGCGATGATCCGGCCACCTTGGTTACCGAGCGCGCCATTCGGGCGCTCGGCTCACCGCTCATTTCAATGCCGGAGGCATCGCCATGACTACCGCCCCGCTGCTGGTTGCGCAGGATTCCACGCTGGCCGAAGAGGTTTCCCGATTGGCCGCAGCGGCCGGCGGCGAACTGGAGCACACCCAGATGCCGGCCGCCCCGAGCTGGCGCACCGCGCCGTTGGTGCTGCTCGACGCCCAGGCGGTCGGTGTGGCCGACGGCCTGCCGCGAAGACGCGGCGTAGTCGTCCTGTGCCGGGACCCGACGCCCGATCTTTGGCGTGCCGCTTTCGAGATCGGCGCCGAGCACGTGCTCGAAATGCCCGCTGACGAGGCGGGCCTTATCGAGCTGCTGGCCGATGCGGCGGATGTCCCGGCGCAGGGTGGCCGGGTGCTGGCGGTGCTGGGCGGTTGTGGCGGTGCCGGGGCTTCGGTGCTGGCCACGGCAGCAGCCGTGGTAGCCGCGCGCGGCGGCGAGCGCTCGCTGCTGGTCGACTGCGACCCGCTCGGCGGCGGGGTGGATCTCGCGGTCGGCGCGGAAGCGACCGACGGGCTGCGCTGGTCTGGGTTGGCCGTCAACGCGGGCCGCCTCGCGGCCAGCGCGCTGCACGAGGCTCTGCCCAAGCGCCGGATCGGCTCCGGTGCGATCACCGTGCTCTCCTGCGACCGCGACGGGCCGTCGACCGGGCTGACTCCGGAGGCGGTGCGAGCGGTGGTCGGCGCCGGGCGCAGAGCCGGTGACACCGTGGTTTGCGACCTGCCGCGCAGCCTCCCGGCAGCAGCGGCAGCCGGACTGCGCCAAGCGGACCTGGCGGTGGTCGTGGTGCCCGCCGAGGTGCGGGCCTGCGCCGCGGCGGCTCGCGCGGTGGCGAGCATCCGGGAACACGCGGCAGGCCCGATCAGACTGGTGGTGCGGGGTCCGGCGCCAGGGGGACTGCGCGCGGCCGACGTGGCACGAGCGGTAGGCGAGGAGGTCCTGACGGTCATGCGGCCGCAGCCACGCCTGCCGGCCGTCCTGGACCGCGGCGGGTTCACCACGACTGGACCGACTCGTCGCGGCCCGGTGACCCGAGCCGCGCAGGAAGTCCTTACCGCGCTGACCCACGCCGAATCGTCCACTGTGGTGAGTTGACGAGGCCGGCCGACCAAGGCCGGTGTCGGTCGCCGCACTTCGGGCGAATTCGCGGGTCGAACTCCACCGCAAAACGGATTGAGCCGCGCGACGGTGTGTTCGGCGTTGGCGCGCGGGAATCGTCCGTGGTTTTTGCAAACCGGCGTTGGCGGGCGGCGTCGCCCCGCTGGGTCGCGACAACGCCGAGCCCGGGCCCGCCGGTACGAACGGCACCGGGGCTTGCCAGCCCCAGCAGTTCGGTCTCGACCGGGTACGGGAATTGCTCTTTCGGTGTTCCTTCGAAGGGAAGCGAGTTCAGCCATGTCCACGAGTCAAGCCTTGGAAATGGGACAGATCGCCGACGGCGTCGAATCGTCCACTGTGGTCGATCAGATCGATGGTGCGTTGCTGGAGCGGGTGCGCAACCGGCTGGTCGGCAACGGCGCCACCTTGACCTCGGCCGCCGTCGCGTCTGCGGTGCGGGAGGAGTCGGGTGGGCTGGTCGCCGACGCCGATGTGCTGGCCGCACTTCGGCTGGTGCAGCAGGAATTCCGCGGCGCCGGCGTGTTGGAGCCGCTGCTGCGCGATCCGGCTGTCTCCGACGTGCTGGTCACCGCGCCGAACAAGGTGTGGGTCGACCGGGGCGACGGGCTACAGCGCGCGGCGGCGCGCTTCGCCGACGAGGATGCGGTGCGCCGCCTCGCGCAACGGCTCGCGGTGGCCAGTGGTCGTCGGCTGGACGACGCTCAGCCGTGGGTCGACGCATGGTTGCCGCAGGAGAGCGCGTCCGGACCGGTGCGGTTGCACGCGGTGCTGCCCCCGGTCGCGGGAGAGGGCACCTGCATCTCGCTGCGCGTGCTCCGCCCGGCGGCGCACGACCTCGATGCGCTGCGGACTTCCGGCTCCTTCGACGGACCGATCGCCACAGTGTTGCGCGAGATCGTGGCCACCAGGCTGGCGTTCCTGGTGGTCGGCGGCACCGCCAGCGGCAAGACGACGTTGCTGGCGGCGATGCTGGGCGAGGTAGCGGAGTCCGAGCGCATCGTGTGCGTCGAAGAAGCCGCCGAGCTCTATCCGCGGCACCCGCACGTCGTGCGGTTGCTCACCCGACCCGCGAACGTCGAGGGGGCCGGGGAGATCCAGGTGCGCGATCTGGTTCGGCAGGCGCTGCGGATGCGGCCGGATCGGCTCATCGTCGGTGAGGTGCGCGGCGGCGAGGTCCGCGAGTTGCTCGCCGCGTTGAACACCGGCCACGACGGGGGCGGCGGCACGCTACACGCCAACTCGCCGCAAGAGGTCCCGGCCCGGATGGAGGCGTTGGCCGCGCTCGGCGGACTATCGCGCGCTGCCCTGCACAGCCAGCTGGCCGCGGCCGTGCAGGTGGTGCTGCACGTTCGCCGCAGCGCCCTGCGGGGCAGGCATTTGGCGGGTATCGGCGTGCTGAACCGCAGCGGAGACCAGGTCCAGGTGCTGCCGGCCTGGCAGTCCGACGACGGGTGGGGGCCGGGCAGGGATGCATTGGCGGCGCTGCTGGCCTCGCGGGGAGGTGCATTGCCGTGCTGATCCATCCGCTGGTCGTATTGGCTGCGGCATTGTTGTGCTGGCCGGAGATCAGGGCCCGCGATCGGCTCCTCGCCGCGCCGGTGCCGGTTCCCGTTCGCCCGTTCCAGCGTGGAGCGCGGTTGCTGGCGATTCCGGCCGTGGCGGGGGCGGGCTTGGTCGTCGCTGGCCCAGGTGGCTTATGTGCGGGCATTGCGCTGTCACTGGTTGGCCTGAAGTACTGGCGATCGCAGCGGGACTGGCGAGACCGGCTGAGCCGGGCCGATGAGCTGACCGCCGGGATGCGACTGCTGGTGGCGCAGCTGCGGGCCGGTGCCCATCCGGCCGCTGCGGCCGAGGGCGCGGCAGCCGAGGCCGGACCGGTGGTCGGAGGCGTGTTCGGGGACATGGCCGCCACCGTCCGGCTCGGCGGTGACGTCGCGACGGCTCTCGAAGCGCACGAAGGGACCGCCGAGCTACGCGAACCGCTTTGCCGAATGGCCAGAGCCTGGGCATTGGCGGAGCGGCATGGCGTCGCATTGGCCGACTTGCTGGACGCGGTTCGCCGCGATATCGAGCGGCGCACCGCGTTCCGGCGAGACGTCGAGGCGAAGATGGCAGGCCCGCGCTCGACCGCTGCGGTGCTCACCGGGCTGCCGGTATTCGGGCTGCTGTTCGGCGAAGCAGTCGGTTCGGCCCCGATCGCCGTGCTCACCGGTGGGCTGCTCGGGCAGCTGCTCCTGCTCGCCGGGGTCGCACTGCTCTGCGCCGGGGTCGGCTGGACATTGCGCTTGACCAGGGCGGTGGTGCAACCGTGATCGAACTGCTGCTGGCTGCGGTGGCGCTGTTGCTCCTCCCGATGAGCCCGGCACGAGCGAGATTACGGGCGCTAGGACCGCGTCCGCAGGGCAGGAGTCGGCGCAGAACGTCCATTGTGGTCTGGGCGCTGCCGTTGGCCGCTGGGGCGATCGCGGTGCAGGTGCTCGGAATGGTCGGCGGGATCTCGATCGGCCTGGCCACCGCCTTCGCCGCGCGCCGGTGGTCCGCGCTGGCCGGCCGAAGACGCGACCGGACCGATCCGCTGGTGTTGGCCGCCGGCTGGGACCTGCTGGCGGCCGGGATGCGGGCCGGGCTGCCGGTGCCGGTGATCGTGCGGGCGGTCGCCGACGAACTCACCGGTGCGGCCCGCCGAACGCTGCGCGAGGTCGCCGACCACCTCGCGCTCGGCTCGGACGCGGTGACCGGCTGGGAACCGGCCCTGCGGAACCCGGACACCGCGGAACTCGCGCGTGCTGCCCGGCGGACAGCGCGCACCGGTAGCGCCCTGGCGGACGTGGCCGCCGACATCGCCATCCAGGCGAGAGCCGTGGTCGCTGAGCAGGCCCAAGCGCGTGCCCAACGAGCAACGGTGTGGATCTCGGTGCCGCTGGGCCTGTGTTTCTTGCCCGCGTTCCTGTGCCTCGGGGTGCTGCCCGTGGTGGTCGGCATGGTGCACCGCATCGCGGTGCTCTGGTGAATTCCATTGTGGATCGGAGACTGAGGAGGTTGATCGAGATGAGTACCCGATCATGGATGGCGGTGAGTCGGCTCCGCGCGCTGTTGCACGGCGACGGCGGGATGTCCACGGCCGAATACGCGATGGGCACTGTGGCGGCGGTGGCGTTCGCCTCGCTGCTCTACGACATCGTGACCGGTGATTCGATCAAGGACGCGCTCGCTGCGCTCATCACGCGTGGACTCGAGGGCGGCGGTATCTGATGGCCAAGGTGGTTCCGGCGTCGCCAGGCGCCGGAACGACCGGCGGCGATGCCGGTGCGGTGACGGTCGAGGCGGCGTTGGGCATCTGTTCGGTGATCGCGGTGTTCGCGTTGATCCTGAGCGGGACGGGTGCTCTGATCAGCTATCTCCGGTGCACGGATGCGGCGGTCGAGGCCGCGCGGCTGGTGGCACGCGGCGACCGGGCCCGGGCGGACGAGGCGGTCGGCCGTATCGCCCCGGGCGGTGCGGCGCTGTCCGTGCTCGTCGAGGGCGATCAGGTCAGCACCGAGGTGAGCACCTCTTTCCCCGGCGAGTTCCTGCCCGGCCGCTGGCTTCGCGCGCGGGCAGTGGCGGTGCTGGAACCGGGCGCGGAGGGGCAGGTGACGCGATGAACGGCGATCGAGGCGCGGCGACCGTGCTTTCAGCGGCACTCTCGATGGCCCTGCTCGCCCTGCTGTGGTTCGTGCTTCAGCTGGGCGCGGTCACCATCGCCCGCCACCATGCCGAAGGTGCGGCAGATCTCGCTGCGCTGGCCGCCGCCGCGTATGCGCCCCACGGCCAGCAGCTCGCGTGCGAGCGGGCGAACCAGGTCGCGACCGGGATGCGCGTCGAGATCGCGGAGTGCCGGATGGACGGTTGGGACGCCCGAGTGGAGGTGCGGGCCGGCCTTCCTGCTTTCGTCCTCGGCGGGCAGCGGGTCGGCGCCCGGGCTCGCGCGGGACCGACCGAGGAATGACGGGCGGGCTGATCGGCCCGGCCGCGATGAGCGGTCGATGAGCGGTCGAGCGGCGCGGAAATGACCGCGCAAACGGCCGTTCAGGCACCGTTCACCAAGATGATCTTTCGGTGGCAGTGTTCCGATGGTGAGCGTTCGTCGCCGATCAGCTACCGGTCGCCGAAAGGGGGTGTACTCGCAGGATTCGGATGACGTTGATTAGTGGTGTGAGCCAGGACTCAAGATTCGCGGCGACGAGGCCGAGAATCAGGTGGCTGCCGCAGGCACCCCCCGAGCCGCCGGTCCGGTGCGCACTGCGGAACAAGGAGGCGGAGCAAATGCATCGGTCGGCGGACAGGTGGCGGAACACCTTCCCCGGCATCCCGGCCCACCCGGCCGGGCTGACCAGCAGCCGGATCGAACTACGTGTGCAGGCAATCGGATTCGCCTCGCGCGGTTGGCCGGTGCTACCCGGAACCTACCCGGAAGGAGACCACTGGACCGGCCGTCGCGGAGGGCAGGACAACGGCCCGATGCCGACGCATCGCGACTGGCAGGACCGGCTCGGCACCAATCCGGATGAGGTCACATCCTGGTGGACCGACCGCCCGTACAGCCTGCTGGTCGCCACCGGAATCACGGTCGACGCGATCGAGGCGGACGCGGATCTCGGACGCCGGGCCGCATCGGTGTTGCGCGCACTCGGCTTCCCGGTGCCCATCGTGGCAACCCCCGACGGTCGCTGGTACTTCCTGACCGCCAGCGGCGGACGGCTCTACCCCGAACTGGCCGAGCATGGCGAAATCCGCTTGCATGGCAACGGGAGCTGGGTTCCCATGCCTCCGACGGCGTATCCGCGAGGCGCGGTGCACTGGCGGGTCAAACCGGAGGTGTGCGCCTGGCATCTGCCAACTCCGGAGTTCGTGCAGGACGCGTTCTGCACGGGGCTCGACATCCTTGACAACAACAGTCCCGAGAACGTGGCGGAACTTCTCGCAGCAGGCAGGTGACCACCTGCCGACCGTGCGGCGGCGACCGGATCGGCATCCGCGCCCCGGGCTTCCCGGCACGACCGGACACCCCCGTCGAGCACGTACCGACCCTTCGTGCTCAGATCTCTTGTGGACGGTCGTGCGGCCCAGCCGATCCGTCGGTATTTCCGCCGAGCACGGTCGACACTGCGTCGAGAACAGCCACCGCCCCCGCCTTGTCCAGCGGCTCGTTGCCGTTCCCACACTTCGGCGACTGGACGCAGGACGGGCACCCAGCCGGGCAGTCGCAGGAAGCGATCGCTTCCCGCGTCGCGGCCAGCCATGGGACCAATGCGGCATAACCGCGATCGGCGAATCCGGCCCCTCCCGGATGGCCGTCGTGCACGAACACCGTTGCCTCCCCGGTGTCGGCATGCAACGCGGTGGAAACCCCGCCGATGTCCCATCGATCGCAGGTCGCGAACAGCGGTAGCAGGCCGATCGCCGCGTGCTCGGCGGCATGCAGCGCGCCGGGGATGCGCGCCGGATCCAGCCCGGCGCCTCCCGGCGCGCTGCTCACCAACAGCTCGTCGCTGACCGTGTACCAGACCGCGCGGGTCAGCAGGGTCTGCGCCGGTAGGTCCAGTGGAACCTGGTCCAGTACGGCACCGGATGGCCGCTTCCGGAGATATCCGACCACCTGCGAGGTGACTTCCACCTCGCCGAGGCAGACCGCGACGCCGCGACCGGTGTCCTGCCGCTCGATGGTCCGCAGCACCGAGATGTCCACCACGTTGCGCGGCGAGGTCGTCCAATCAGGACTCTCCGGATGCACCAGGGCGATCGCGGTCTCCAGGTCCAGCTCGTCCACCACGAACGACTCGCCGCGGTGCAGGTACACCGCTCCCGGGTGCACCGTCGCGCACGCGGAGTCCGGGTCCACGGTGCCGAGCATGCGTCCGGACTCGCCCTCCACGACGGCGATCGGATGCCCGCCGGCGCCGCGCAGCTCGATGTTCCGATGTGGACGTTCGCGGGAGGTCCAGAACCAGCCGTGCGGGCGCCTGCGCAGCACCCCGTCCGCCGTGAGCGCCTGCACGGCCCGTCGCGCCGGTTCGCCGCCGAAGGTGTCGAAGGAGTCCTCGTCGAGCGGCAGTTCGGCCGCAGCGCAGGCCAGGTGCGGTTCGAGAACGTATGGGTTGGTCGGGTCGAGCACGGTCGCCTCGACCGGCCGGTGCAGCATGGCCGGCGGGTGGTGTACGAGGTAGGTGTCCAGCGGGTCGTCGCGCGCGACGAAGACCACCAGCGCTCCTTCGCCGTCCCGGCCGGCGCGACCGGCCTGCTGCCAGAAGGACGCGAGGGTGCCGGGATACCCGGCGACGACGACGGCGTCGAGCCCGGAAATGTCCACGCCGAGTTCCAGCGCGTTGGTGGTGGCCACCGCGCGAAGCTCGCCCGAGAGCAGGGAACGCTCCAACTCCCGGCGATCTTCGGGCAGGTACCCGCCTCGGTAGGCGGCCACCTTCGCGGCCAGCGAATCGTCCACATCGGACAGTGCGCGCTGCGCGGACAGTGCGGCCAGCTCCACCCCACGGCGAGACCTGATGAACGCCAACATCCGGGCGTCTTCGATGACCAGTTCCGTCATGATGCGCGCCGCTTCGGAGCCGGCCGCCCGGCGTACCGGGGCGCCGTTCTCGCCGATGATCTCGTCGAGCAACGGCGGTTCCCAGAATGCGATCGTCCGAGCCCCGCGCGGCGACCCGTCGTCGGTGACGGCGCGGCACGACACGCCGGTCAGGCGCTCGGCCAGCGAGGCCGGGTCGGACACCGTGGCCGAGGCGAGCACGAAAACCGGATCCGCACCGTAATGCTGCGCGATCCGGCGCAGGCGGCGAAGTAGCAGCGCCACGTGCGAGCCGAACACTCCGCGATAGGTGTGGCACTCGTCGACCACGATGTGGCTGAGCCGCCGGAAGAACCGCGCCCACCGGCCGTGACCGGGCAGCACGCCGTAATGCAGCATGTCCGGGTTCGTGAAGATCCACCGGCCGTGCGCGCGCACCCAATCCCGCTCGACCTGCGGGGTGTCGCCGTCGTAGCTGGCCGCCCGGATGTCCTTCATGCCGAGCTCATCGACCGTGCGCAGCTGATCGGCGCCGAGCGCCTTGGTGGGCGCGAGGTACAGCGCGGTCGCCCGGTCGTCGTCGAGCAGCCGGGACAGCACCGGAAGTTGGTAGACGAGCGACTTGCCGGAGGCGGTGCCGGTCGCGACGATCACGTTCTCGCCCGCCCAGACCGCTTCGGCCCCCTCGGCCTGGTGCACCCACGGCTCCCGCGCGCCGCGCTGGCGCAGCGCGTCCACCAGCCTCGGCGGGGCCCACTTAGGCCAGTCGGCTGTCCGGGCCGGGCGGGTGGGCAATTGCTCGATGTGGCGGACCGGTGTTTCGTCGGCGGGTATGCCAGCTACGGCGCGGTCGAGTAACCGCCGCCCCCGGTCCTGGTCCGCTGCGCGCACGGAATCGAGCCTCGCACAGTGCCGATCTCGCGCTCCCACGCGTTCCCGATTGCCGCATGCGTGTCGGTATCGCTCGATCGGATGGTTCTTTCCGCAAGTCCGGGCGGCGGGACTGACTCCGGTGGAAACCGGGTGGATGGTCGGGGGCGTATCCATTACCGTATGTCACCCAATCGGGCCAAATTGAACCTTGCCTACTTGGGCGATCAAGGAACCAACTGAATCGATTATTTGGTAACAGATCCCCACGTCAGGACGAGGTGCGTATCACACCGTGAGGTAAGCCACTCGTGGCCTGAATAGACTCCCGAGCCACGACGTCGCCACGGACGGCCAGCAGTTGATGACCAGCCGTACCGGGCGGGGCCGCCTACCGCGCATCGGAGCCCGGTTGAGCGTTACGGGGCTCCGGTACTGAACCGAGCACAACCCAGGAGGACGGATGTCCCTGCTCACCCCGGTCCAGCAAGGCTGGGCCCAGGGCGCTGCACCACCGAGCTCGCAAACCCGGATGGACCTCGCCCAGCAAGCCACCGGTATCGAGCTCGGCGGCGCCGACTACGCCGTGGTCGGCGTCGTCATGGTGATCGCCCTGGCCGCATTGGCCTTTGGCTACGTCCTGATCAAAGAGGTGCTGTCCGCGGGCCAAGGCACGGCCAAGATGCAGGACATCGCCAAGGGCGTGCAGGAAGGCGCATCGGCCTACCTGAACCGGCAGTTCCGCACCCTGGCGATCTTCGCGGTGGCCGTTTTCCTGGTGCTGTTCGCGCTACCCGCGGAGACCACCGGCGAACAGATCGGCCGGTCGATCTTCTTCCTGTTCGGCGCCGCCTTCTCGGCCACCATCGGCTACCTCGGCATGTGGCTGTCCACCCGCGCGAACGTCCGCGTCGCGGCGGCTGCCCGCGAGGCCGGCCAGGGGCGCGAGAAGGCGATGCGAGTCGCATTCCGCACCGGCGGCGTCGTCGGCATGATCACCGTCGGACTGGGCCTGTTCGGCGCCGCGCTGGTGGTGCTGGTCTACGCCGGCGGTGCCCCGCGCGTGCTGGAGGGCTTCGGCTTTGGCGCCGCCCTGCTGGCGATGTTCATGCGGGTCGGCGGCGGCATCTTCACCAAGGCGGCCGACGTGGGCGCCGACCTGGTCGGCAAGGTCGAGCAGAACATCCCGGAGGACGATCCGCGCAACGCCGCCACGATCGCCGACAACGTCGGGGACAACGTCGGCGACTGCGCCGGCATGGCGGCCGACCTATTCGAGTCCTACGCGGTCACGCTGGTCGCCTCGCTGATCCTGGGCACGGCCGCGTTCGGCCTGCACGGCCTGCTGTTCCCGCTGATCGTGCCCGCGCTCGGTGTGATCACCGCCGTGATCGGCGTCTACATCACCAAGGCACGCACCGGGGAGAGCGCGCTGACCGCTATCAACCGGTCGTTCTACATCTCGGCCGGGATCTCCGCGGTGCTCTGCGCGATCGCCGCGATGCTTTACCTGCCCAGCACCTTCGGCGAACTCACCGGGGTCTCCGAGAGCATCCGCGCCACCGGCGGCAGCCCGGCGCTGATCGCGCTGGTCGCGGTCATCATCGGCATCCTGCTCGCGGTGGTCATCCTCAAGCTCACCGGCTACTTCACCGCCACCGAGCACCGGCCGGTGCGCGATGTCGGCAAGTCGTCGCTGACGGGCGCGGCCACCGTGATCCTGTCCGGCCTGTCGGTGGGCTTCGAGTCCGCCGTGTTCACCGCGCTGATCATCGGCGCGGCGGTCTTCGGCGCGTTCCTGCTGTCCGGTTCGCTGCCGGTGGCGCTGTTCGCCATCGCGCTGGCCGGCTGCGGCCTGCTGACCACCGTCGGCGTGATCGTCGCGATGGACACCTTCGGCCCGGTCAGCGACAACGCCCAGGGCATCGCCGAGATGTCCGGTGACGTCGAGGGCGAGGGCGCGAAGATCCTCACCGAGCTGGACGCCGTCGGCAACACCACCAAGGCGATCACCAAGGGCATCGCGATCGCGACGGCGGTGCTGGCCGCCACCGCGCTGTTCGGGTCCTACACGGACGCGATCGGCGTTGCGCTGGCCGATGTGGCTGGGCGGCTGAGCGTCTCCGAGTTCTTCGTCTACGCGCCGAACGTGCTAGTGGGCGTGGTCATCGGGGCGTCGGTGGTGTTCCTGTTCTCCGGTCTGGCGATCAACGCGGTGTCCCGCGCTGCCGGGGCCGTGGTCTACGAGGTGCGGCGGCAGTTCCGGGACAAGCCGGGGATCATGGACGGCTCGGAGCGTCCCGAGTACGGCAGGGTCGTCGACATCTGCACCCGCGACTCGCTGCGCGAGCTGGCCACCCCGGGGCTGCTCGCGGTGCTGGCTCCGATCGCGGTCGGTTTCGGCCTGGGCGTCGGCCCGCTGGCGGGTTACCTCGCCGGTGCCATCGCCACCGGCACCCTGATGGCCATCTTCCTGGCCAACTCCGGTGGTGCCTGGGACAACTCGAAGAAGCTGGTCGAGGACGGCTACCACGGCGGCAAGGGCTCCGAGGCGCACTCCGCCACGGTCATCGGCGACACCGTGGGCGACCCGTTCAAGGACACCGCGGGTCCGGCGATCAACCCGCTGCTGAAGGTGATGAACCTGGTGTCGGTGCTGATCGCGCCGGCCGTGGTGACCCTCGCCGTGGGCGCCGACGCGAACCCGGCGCTGCGGATCAGCATCGCGGTCGTCGCCGCCCTGGTGATCATCGGGGCGGTCGCGGTCTCCAGGCGCCGTTCGACGGCGATCGCGGAGTCATCCACGTCCGACGACAAAGCGGTGAACGGCGCGGCTTGACGCCGAGCCGCCGGAAGGGCGCTGCCCCGCGCGGGGGCAGCGCCCTTTCTGTGCGCTGGGGTTTTCGCAGGCGGCCGACCCCGGCCTCCGGTGTCCGGCAGGCGGTGCGGGAGAGTCTGGGCGGCACGCCGAAAGCATCTCCGATCACTGCGAGGAGTGCGCATGAAGATCCGTTCGACGTCCATCGCGGCACTGGTTGCCGTCCCGCTGGCCCTCGCTGGGTGCGCGGCAGACCCGGCACCGCCGCCACAGGCCCCGGCAACGCCGCCGCAGGCCGCCCGCCCGAGCCCCGAGGGAGTCGCCTGGACCGGCAAGTTATGCGGGCTGGTGGGTGGCTTCGCCGCCGCCCAGCAGCGGCTGCCCGGGGTGGACAAGACAAGTACGGACACCCTCAAGAAAACGGTGGTCGAACGCATCGACTCGGCGTCGCGTTCCGCCGACGACACGATCCGCGGCCTGCAGGGGCTGGGCCCGTCGCCGATCGCGGGTGCCGATCAGGTCAACGACGGCTTCCAACAGGGCTTCACCCAGGTCCGCGACCTCTTGGCTGCGGCTGGCGACAAGGCTAAGCAGGTCGACCCGACCAACAAGCAGCGGTTCCAGGAGGGCATGACCGGCGTGCAGCAGGAGTTGCAGAAGGGGCAACAGCTCAATCTGCAGGACAAGCTGGTCCAGCTGGAGCAGAACAACGAGCTCAAGACCGCCGCGCAACAGGCACCGGAGTGCAAGCAGTTCTTCACCCAGCCTCGGCCGCAGTAACCCACCGCGGGTTTCAACCGAGACCGCGCAACCGCACGTCCCCGCTGGTCGGGCGCACTCCAGCCGGGCGCGACGGCAAGGACGGAAGGCACAAATTCTTGTCCGATCCGCTCGCGCGATCGGGTGGAAACGCTGGCCAACGTCGAACTGCTGTTCTAGCATGCGGGCCGTGGACCAGCTGTCCTTTTACTCGGCCGAGGCGCGGCAGCCCGACATCGCCGATCTCGCGGGCATGCTGTGCGGACCCGGACAGGCGGTCGGCTTCGGCCGCGGCACCGCCGCCCGGCTGTCCGTGGTGGTCGACGCCGAATGGCGCGCCCGCTCCCTGGTCGCGGCCTGCGCCGAACGCGGCGTGGAAGCCGAGCTTGGCCGCTCCGACGAAGGCCACCCGCTGGTTCGCACCGCCTTCCGCGCCGACCTCACCGGCCTCGCCGCGCGCTGGCTGCGCGGTGCCGTGAAATCCGTTCCGCCGGCCTTCGTCCCCGACGGTGCCGCCCTCCGGATCTGGGCGCTGACCGCTGGCGCCGCCGAACCCACCGGCTACCGCCTCGGGCTCGACCCGCACGCCCCCGACACGCACGAGCCGCTGGCCGCGGCGCTGCTCGGCTGCGGCCTGCCGGCCAAGCCGGTCGGGCTGCGCGCTGGCGGTCCGGCGCTGCGCGTCACCGGTCGCCGCCGACTCGCGCGGCTCGCTGAGCTCGTCGGACCGATGCCCGATGGTGCTATCGAGCGAACGTGGCCGCTGGTGTCCTGACCGGTTTGACGCACATCACGCCAGGTCACGCAACGGAACATGACGGTAACCCGATACGTTCGTACAAGAAGACGTGACGAGTCTCGACGTGTTATGTGCAACCCTGTGCCTTCCCGGTGCAGCGCGATTGGGCGTGTTGGGGGCACACTGGGGAACTTGTCGGTTAGCACCGGGTGCAACGGAAGCCTCCGGAAGAAGAGAGCAGGTAAGCGTGGCTGGGTCGACACGGACGAAGAAGGCCGGCGGTACCGGCCGGGCTTCGGGGCCCCCCAACGGGGCTGGCTCCGCGGGTCGGCGCTTGGTGATCGTCGAGTCGCCTGCGAAGGCCAAGAAGATCGCCTCCTACCTGGGCTCGAACTTCATCGTCGAATCGTCTCGCGGGCACATCCGGGACCTGCCGAAGAACGCCAAGGACGTGCCCGAGAAGTACAAGGGCCAGGCGTGGGCCCGGCTGGGCGTTGACGTGGACAACGACTTCGAACCGCTGTACCTGGTGACCGCGGACAAGAAGTCGACGGTCACCGAGCTCAAGGATGCGTTGAAGCAGGTCGACGAGGTCTACCTCGCCACGGACGGTGACCGCGAGGGCGAGGCGATCGCCTGGCACCTGATGGAGACGCTGAAGCCGAAGGTGCCGGTGCGCCGGATGGTGTTCCACGAGATCACCGAATCGGCGATCCAGGCGGCCGCGGCCAACCCGCGTGACCTGGACCACGACCTGGTGGACGCGCAGGAGACCCGCCGCATCCTGGACCGGCTGTACGGCTACGAGGTCAGCCCGGTGCTGTGGAAGAAGGTCATGCCGAAGCTCTCGGCGGGCCGCGTGCAGTCGGTGGCGACCCGGATCGTGGTCGAGCGGGAGCGCGAGCGGATTAAGTTCGTCTCGGCCGAGTACTGGGACATCTCCGCGACGATGGACGCCGGGCCGGACGCCTCGCCGCGCCGCTTCGGTGCCCGCCTGGTCAACGTGGACGGCGCGAAGCTGGCCACGGGCCGCGACTTCGGCCCGGACGGGCAGCTGAAGAACGCCGACGCGCGGGTGCTGACCGAGGAACAGGCCCGCAATCTCGCCGCCGCGCTCACCGACGCGCGGCTGCACGTCTCCAGCGTCGAGGAAAAGCCGTACACGCGGAAGCCGTACGCGCCGTTCATGACCTCGACGCTGCAGCAGGAAGCCAGCCGCAAGCTGCGGTTCTCGGCCGACCGGACGATGCGCACGGCGCAACGGTTGTACGAAAACGGCTACATCACCTACATGCGTACCGACTCGACGACGCTGTCCGAGACGGCGATCGCGGCGGCGCGCAATCAGGCCCGCGACCTCTACGGCGAGCAGTACCTGTCGCCGCAGCCGCGCCAGTACAACCGCAAGGTGAAGAACGCCCAAGAGGCGCACGAGGCGATCCGCCCCGCGGGCGAGAGCTTCCGCACCCCGGGCGAGGTCGCGGCCGAGCTGAGCAACGACGTCGACGGCTACAAGCTCTACGAGTTGATCTGGCAGCGGACCATCGCCTCCCAGATGGCCGATGCGAAGGGCACCACGCTGTCGGTGCGTATCACCGGCACGGCAGCCAGCGGCGAGGAATGCATCTTCGCCGCGTCCGGTCGCACGATCACCTTCGCCGGGTTCCTGAAGGCCTACGTCGAGGCGGTCGACTCGGAGGCAGGTGGGGTCGCCGACGACGCCGAGTCGCGGCTGCCGCAGCTGGTGCGGGACCAGCCGATCACCGCGCCGGAACTGTCGCCGGACGGGCACATCACCAACCCGCCCCCGCGTTTCACCGAGGCCAGCCTGGTCAAGACGCTGGAAGAGCTGGGCATCGGCCGGCCATCGACCTACGCGTCGATCATCAGCACCGTGCAGGAGCGCGGCTACGTGTGGAAAAAGGGCTCCGCCCTGGTCCCGTCGTGGATCGCCTTCGCCGTGGTCGGGCTGCTGGAGAAGCACTTCGGCCGGCTGGTGGACTACGACTTCACGGCCGCGCTGGAGGACGAGCTGGACCGCATCGCCGAGGGGCGCCAGCAGCGCACCCGGTGGCTGTCCGGGTTCTACTTCGGCGGCGAAGTCGGCCCGGAGGACTCGATCGGCCGGGCCGGCGGGCTGAAGAAGCTGGTCGGATCCGGGGTCGAAGAGATCGATCCGCGGGAGATCAACTCGATCCCGATGTTCACCGATGACGAGGACCGCACCGTCTACGTGCGGGTCGGGCGTTACGGCCCATACCTGGAACGAACGCTGGCGGACAGCTCGTCGCAGCGCGCGAACCTGCCGGATGACCTGCCGCCGGACGAGCTCACCACGGAGATCGCGGAGAAGCTGTTCGCCACCCCGATGGAGGGCCGCAGCCTCGGCACCGACCCGGAGACCGGGCACGAGGTGGTCGCGAAGGAAGGCCGGTTCGGTCCGTACGTCACCGAAATCCTGCCCGAGGGCAGCAAGGGAAAGCCGCGCACCGGCAGCCTGTTCAAGAGCATGTCGCTGGAAACCGTGACGCTCGACGACGCGCTGGAGCTGCTGTCGCTGCCGCGCGTGGTGGGTAAGGACCCGGAGTCCGGCAACGAGATCACCGCGCAGAACGGGCGCTACGGCCCGTATCTGAAGAAGGGCACCGACTCGCGGTCGCTGGAAACCGAGCAGCAGATCTTCTCGATCACGCTGGAGGAGGCGCTCAAGATCTACGCGCAGCCGAAGCAGCGGGGTCGGCGGGCCGCCGCGCCGCCGCTGCGGGAGCTCGGCGAGGCGCCGGACACCGGTAAGCCCCTGGTGATCAAGGACGGCCGGTTCGGCCCGTACGTCACCGACGGCGAGACCAACGCGTCGCTGCGCAAAGGCGACGACGTGGAGTCGTTGACCATGGACCGAGCGGTGGAGCTGCTCGCGGAGCGGCGGGCCAAGGCACCGGCGAAGAAGAAGCCGGCCGCGAAGAAGACCACGACGACGAAGTCGAAGAGCACGACGACGAAGAAGAAGGCCAGTTCCTCCTCCAAGTCGTCGTGATCCTGGCGTTTCGCTGACCTCGGGCGGAGAGTGGGTCCGTAAGCACTTTGGGTTGCTATGGCGACGCAAAGTACTCACGGGCCCCGAGCTCGGGAGGCGGACATGCGGGATGCCTTGCATGGTCCGGGCGGCACGCAGCCCTTGCCGCCCATGCCGGTTTATCCGGATGCGCTGTCCGGTTCGTTCGCGATCCCGCAGCAGCGGACCGTGGCGCCCGAGCCGTGGGCACCGACGACTACACCCGAGGACGTCCGGAGGCCGGTGCGGCGTCGTCGGCCTGCGGAGCGGGGCCCGCAGACTCCGCAGCTGGAACCGCCCCAGGAGAAGCCGCGGAGCACGGCCGGGGCGATCGTGGGCTTCCTGATCGCTCTGCTCGCGGGTGCCGCCGTGGCGTTTGCGATCTTGCACCGGGTCCTCGAAGTGTTCTTCAGGTGACCGCGGGCCGGTCGGTGCCGCCCCGTACAGTCTGGGTGTCCGTGAAGTACTGGAGGGCGACGTGATGCAGACCGACGCTCCGGAGCAACCGAGGACCGGGGTATGGGCGGAGGTCGTCGGACAGCCCGACGCGGTGCGGACGTTATTCGCCGCTGTGCGTGCCGCCCACCTTCAGGTGCGGGGCGAGCCCGTCCAACCAGGCGCCATGACGCACGCGTGGCTGTTCACCGGGCCGCCCGGTTCGGGTCGGTCGATCGCTGCCCGCGCCTTCGCCGCGGCGCTGCAGTGCGTCGACTCGGAGTTGCCGGGCTGTGGCCACTGCGCGGCGTGCCGGACGGTGCTGCACGGCACCCACGCGGACGTGCGGCTTGTGGCGCCGGAAGGACTGTCGATCTCGGTCGCGGAAATGCGGGCGCTCGTGCAGGCCGCGGCTCGGCGGCCGACCACCGGTCAATGGCGCATCGTGTTGATCGAGGATTCCGACCGGCTCACCGAAGGCGCGGCGAACGCACTGCTCAAGGCGGTGGAGGAGCCGCCGCCGCGCACCGTGTTCCTGCTGTGCGCGCCGTCGGACCACCCGGAGGACGTGTCTGTCACGATCCGCTCCCGGTGTCGCGTCGTGCAGTTGCGCACGCCGTTGTCCGCTGCGATCGCCGAGGTGCTGCACGAGCGCGATGGCCTGGACGCGGCGCTCGCGCAGTGGGCGGCTTCGGTGTGCGGCGGCCACATCGGCCGGGCGCGGCGGCTGGCGACCGACGAGGAGGCGCGTGAGCGGCGCGAGTCGGTGCTGCGCATTCCGTTGGGCCTGCGACGGTTCTCTGATGTGTTCACGGCGGCGACCGGGCTGGTGAAGCTGGCCGAGACCGAAGCGGTCACCGCGAACGAGGACCGCAACGAGGCTGAGAAGGAAGAACTGAAGACCGCGATGGGTGCGGGTGGCACCGGCAAGGGCACGGCGGCGGCCACCCGCGGCGCGAACGCGGCGCTGAAAGAGCTGGAGAAGCGCCAGAAATCGCGCGCTACGCGCTCCCAACGGGACGCGTTGGACCTGGCGCTGGTCGATCTCGCGGGCTTCTACCGGGACGTGCTGGTGACCCGCGCGGGCTCGACCGCGCCGCTGAACCACCCGGACTTCGAGCGCTCGGTGTCCAAAGCGGCGGCGGAGTGGACGTCGGAATCGACCCTGCGCCGGCTGGACGCGGTCCTGGAATGCCGCCTGGCCCTGACCCAGAACGTCAAGCCGATCATCGCGGTGGAAGCCATGCTCGCCGTCCTCTACACCGGATAATTCCACAGTAGACATCCGTGGCACGGCGGCCGCAAAATTCGTGCTCGTGTTTATTCGCCTTTAGCGGTGCGCAATTGGCGGAAAGGAAAACCGAAGGGTCGCCGTCGTGGCGAAGAGCATGAACTGAGCCCTTCGTGAAGTAGCGCCCGGCCGGGGCGTTCGGCGGGAGGGGGTCGCGACAACGCCCCGGCCGGGCAGGGGCCTCGACGCGCCTTATCAGGGTCGGCACGTCGAGGCGTCTGGAAAGTTCAGGAACCCCAGACGGTGGATGGAAAGCCGATGTCGATCAAGGGCATTGATCTCCTAGTTCGCCGTGCGATGCGCGAGGCGTAGCACAAGGAATCTTCATGTTTCTGCGGCGCAAAGTGGAACGAAGATCCAACGACGGTCTCCCACCGAACTGCGACAGCAGCATCATGCTCCACCCACCACATCGGATTCTCCTCGCGACAAACGATCGCTTGCAAACTTGCACTGTTGTGCGGCGGTCGCCAACTGCTTGATCGGGTGACGAAGAGTGGCGAATGGGTGGCATTGCTCATCTACGTGGTCGGCGCCCCTCGCGCACGCACACTTTCGGCCGAATCGACGGGTGGCCGACCCGCCCGGCAAGACGCCGTGCAGGAAGCGCCAGCGGCGGGACTGGTCGAGTGTCGGGATTTCCCAATTTTAGGCAAATTTCGAACCCGCAGCCGCCGCCCATTGCGGCTCTTGGTTGTCCACAATGGATTTACGTGTATTTCCGCTAGTGGTGGCGACGAGCCGGGCTCGCCGACGTCAATGCAAGCCTCCAGCGCAGTCGCGGCGAACAGCCGAACGATGGAAACCTGCAACGTCGAGGTGCCGAGCCGCAAGGTGTCAAGCAGCGAGGCGTACGCGCGTCGCCGGGTGGTCCCCGTGGCACCCACGGCCTCACCGAACCGCGCAGTCGACGGCCCGGTGACCACGTCGAGAAGTCGCCGCGCGGCCGCTACCCCCGCGTCTGGCCGGCGCGCCGGAGATGAACGTGCCAGTCAGTGGATGTCCGCCGAAGCCCAGCGTCCCACCATGCCGGTCGGCGACGAGGGCCTTGATCTCGGTGCTGCCCACGTCAACACCGACGAGCACTTCGGTCGCAACGAAATCCACCCCGGCCCCTCCTTACGATCGACACGGCCCCCGCCGGAGTCCCACTGAACTTCCGACTTCGGTGTCATCGACCGGACCGGCAGGGGGCGTGCGAGATCCGCGGATCGAGCCCGCTACACTTGACCGCGCACCGCCGCCTTAGCTCAGTCGGCCAGAGCGACGCACTCGTAATGCGTAGGTCGAGGGTTCGATTCCCTCAGGCGGCTCGCCCGGAAGACCGCAGGATCACGCACGTGACCTGCGGTTTTTCTTTTGGGGTGATCGACGCGGGATAGCGCAGCCTCCCCACGAACGGACTGTGCATGCCCGATGCGTGGCGTGCCCATCGGTACCGGTGCGCGCCCGTGGAACCAGCCGCACGGCAGCCTCAGCCGCCTCGCGGGCGACCTGCGGCAGAACGCCTGTGCAGGATCTCCTGAACCACTTGCCGTCGGCGAGTGCGAGCGTCGCCGTGTCGTGCCGTAGATCGCGCAGCCGAACCGGCGGTAGGTCGGCCGACCGACCTTTCTGAGGTTGGCGATCGTGGTCACGCCATCGGCGGTGCTGTCCCGATGCGGCGTGATGGTCCCGAGAGACCGCGCGAGGTCGAGCAGTCTTGCCTGGTCGTGGACACCGTCGAGCGTGATTCCGTCGGTTGCGACCTTCGTAACGAGTGCCGAACTCGTAGCTGGACACGAGCGTCGACGCCCGCGTCATCCAGCGTTCGTTATTAGCATCGGTCTGTGGAGGAAGTTGTGCGACGACTATGGCATGCGGCCACCGGAGGACCGACTAGGAGAGACCTATTCGGCGCGTATCTTCCGAAATGAGATTGGTTCGATAATCAGCAGTGCGTTCCAGGAAGGGAAACATAGCTTCGCAAGTGCGTCGAACTCGTGGCACGTAGCGTTCGTGCCTCGACTTTGGCTGGAAGAGGGGATGCGTCGCATAAGAAGAGATACTGGCGAGGTGTCCTTCACCTACGCTCACCGGCTCGCCACCCGCGAGGACTTGCCCTCGATCATCGACATTTACAACTCCGCCATACCAAGCAAGACCGCTACTTGCGACCTGGAACCTGTTACTGTCGCTTCCCGAGAGGCATGGTTCGAAATTTCGACTCCGGATCGCCATCCCATCTGGGTCGGCTACGAATCCGGCTCTCCGCAGACTGTGACGGGCTACCTGTCTTTCGAACCTTTCCTCAATAGCCGCCCCGGATACGATGTGACCGCAGATCTCGCCCTGTATCTCCACCCTGAACATCGCGGCCGGGGGCAGGGGGCCTATCTGCTTCGTGAGGCGATTGCGCATGCTCCGAACCTAGTACGGCAGCAGCCATTTGGTTTTTGACCTGCGGGAACGTGTGGTTGGGGGCTGCGTTCGATGTAGGGCAGCCGCCTGTTGATCATGTGTTTGTGAGGACAACAGGATCACAGGCGGCTGCGGCTGCCAGGATAGGTGTTCGGTTGGGTGGGCGGAAGTTGGGTGAGTTACTGGAGGAGCTGCGCTGGTGTTTTCGGCGGATCGGCCGTTCGTGCAGGCCCGTAAGTACGTGCGGGCGGTGATGAGCGAGATACCGAAACGGAACGGATGGACCGTTGCCGAGCACGTCGGGGACCGAACGCCGGACAAGACGCAGCGGCTGCTGAACCGGGCGCGCTGGGATGAGGCCGCGGCGATGGCCGAGATCCGGCGGTTCGCGGTGTCCGGGCTAGAGGAGGCGGCCCGCAAGTCCGGACGCAGGCGCGGGAAGCTGGTGATCGGGGCGCTGGATGAGACGGGGCAGCAGAAGAAAGGCGAAGCCACCGCAGGCGTCAAACGCCAGCATATGGGCTGCGCGGGCCGGGTGGAGAACGGGATCAACATGGTGCACCTGTCGTATGTGCGCGAAGGCACCGGACACGCGTTGATCGGGTTCCGGCAGTGGATCCCCGAAGGACACCTCACCGACCCGGTGCGGGCGCTGCGCATGGGACTACCGGCAGACCTGACCTTCCGCACCAAAGGACAGCTCGCCATCGACATCTGCACCACAGCGACCACCGACGGGATCCGACCCGATTTCTACTGCGGGGACGAGGTTTACGGAAACTGCACCGAACTGCGGGAGCACTTCGAGGCCGACGAGCAAGCCTATGTGCTGCGGGTCCAGAAGAACTTCCGGATCACCCTGCCCAGCGGCACGGTGCTGTCCTGCGAACAGGCAACCAAGACACTGCTCAAACACAAGCGACGGTGGGAAATCCGCTCGGCCGGCAAGGGCTCCAAAGGCGACCGGTGGTACGCATGGGCCTGGATCGCCACCGCCTCACAACGGCACTACCTACTCATCCGCAAACACCTGCGCACCGGCGAACTGGCCTTCCACTACTGCTTCGTACCCGAAGGACAACTGCTCACCAAGACGAGGCTGATCCGGGCCGCCGGGCTCCGTTGGCCCGTCGAGGAAGGATTCGAGTTCGGCAAAGACAGCTTCGGCCTGGACCAGTCCCAAGCCAGGCTCTACACCGCGATCGCCCGGCACACCGTGCTCGTCTGCGCCGCCCTCGCTGTCTGCGCCGTCACCGCCGCGCTGCTACGCGACCGCACCAACAGCCAAGCCTCCGAACCAGCACACCCGGACCAGCCCCCACCCGCCGATCCCGGCATGATCCCGCTCACCATCCCCGAAATCAAACACCTGACCGCCGACACCACACGCCGACCATCCGAAAACACAGCCCACTGGGTGAACTGGCGCCGCAAACACCAAGCACGATCACGATGGCACCACAAACGCACCAGACTCGCCCGCGACACCAAGATCACCCAGGTCAGCTAGCGAATGGCTGCTGCCGTACTAGGCCTGCGGACTCTCGCCACCACCATCTTCGCCAGTAATGAGCGCAGTATCCGGCTCTTCCAGGCTCACGGGTTCGCGGAGTGGGGGCGACTTCCTGGTGTGGCCGACCTCGACGGTGTGGTACAGGATGTTGTCTTCGTCGGACGGCCAGTGAACTGACTGGCCGTCCGGGCCGCAGGCTGTTGCGCACCGCGGTGTGGGACGCCGACGCTGTGCGTGCCTCGGCGGGGATTAGAAACGTGCGTGCGTGAGGACGACCGGCGCGGCAGCCACGTGGGGCCCGTACGGAACCCGCCATGCCTGCCCGATGCGAGCCCATTTCTGACGGTCTGCGGGTCGATCCGGGGGCCGGCAACGTGGCGGCCCATCGGGATCGGTCGGAGCAAACACCGTGGCCGCCGAGTTGCTGCGGCCAGTTCGCGATGCGTGCTGGGACCTGTTCGGCGAGCGTGTCAGGTGCTGCGGTGTGAGCATGCACAGTTGCCGCGTTCAGTCGACGCTGATCAACTGGCGATTGTATGTTTGTTCGTCGTGTTCCATTTCGACTCGGACCGCCGCGATCTGGCGGCGGCCCCAGCGTTCCGAGAAGCCGTAGCGTTGGCCCAGCTGAGCCCCGGTGATCGGTTCGCCGATCTCCAGGGACAGGCGATAGTCGCGCCGGGCGAAGGTTCGCTTGTTCTCGTCTGTCAGGGGCTCGGCCGGGACCGGTGGCAGCGTTAGGGTTTGCTCCGCCGACTCGACCCCGATCGGCCTCGCTGGCGTCTTGACGTCGTCGCGGTTCTCGACCGCTTCGGGGCTGGCGGAGGTCTCGGGTTCGGTTTCGCCGGGGCTGGGATCCTGGCCGAGCTGGTCGTCGGCCTTGGCGCCCGACTGGGTTTCGTCCGGCTGGGTTTCGGATCGGTCGTTGTCGGATCGATCTTCGGTGTTTACCTCGGGTTCAGCCGACGGTGTTTCCGCGGTCTCCGTGTGCATCGCGATTTCCGGAGCTGCCTGAGGTTCTGGTTCGGTTGCGGACCGCTGCGGTTCGGGTTCAGGCCGCGAATTCGCGGAGTTCTGCGGCGGTTCGGCTTCAGGAAGCGGGGTTGTGGCGTTCTGCAGCGGGTCAGCTTCAGACAGGGTTGTGGAGTTCCGCTGCGGCCCGGGTTCGGGCTGTGGCGGTGCAGGGGCGTGTCGCGGCTTGGGGCCGGGCTGTCGAGGTGCGGCGGCTTCCCGTAGCTCGGGTTCGGCTTGCTGTGATAGGGAACCCGCGATTTGTGGTGGCTCGGGGTTAGTCGGCGCTTGTGCCGGTGCGCCCGAACGAGGCTGCGGGACGATGGGGATCGGCTGGTCGCCGGGCTGCGCGGTGCGGTCTTCCGGCACCGCGAGGGTTGACGCCTCTGGCGCGACTTGTTCGTGGGACGGGGTGCCGAGGCCAGCGATCTCCGACACCGGGATATCGGTGACCTGGCGGCGGAACGCTCCGGAGGTGCCGTCGCGGTCCACCAACCAGCGCAGCACCAGAAGTCCCGGCCGAAGGCGGAGGCGGCGCTTGCCGTGCCGCTCTTCGTAGTCGGCGCGCAACTCGGCCAGGACCACGTCGAACACCGCGACCGCCGCGACCGGGAGACCGGCGGCAACGACCCGGGCCTCCGGCGTCGTCTGGTGGATCCAGTTGATCCACGACGAGATCGCGGTGAAGGTCCACATCAGCAGCCGACCGCGCACCGCGCTGCGTCCGTAGATCGAGGCGCGGTAGGTGATCAGCGTGGCACCGAAGGCCGCCCCGTCGAAGGTGGCCGGAATCAGCCAGGCCGTCCAGTAGCTGAAGCCGACCATCTGGTCCTGGCCGTAGGCGTGCAGGCCGACGAAACTGGCGCCCCAGCCCATCACCGCCGCAAGGGCCACGAATCCCAGTGCAGCACGGGACAGCCAGAGACCGTGGCCGGATTTCGTGCTCTTCGGTTGATTGCTCAACGTGAGTCCTCAGTCAGCGGATCTTCGCGGGACTCGACGATCGTAGACGCCGCGTTGTCACTCGAACAGGTGGTGCGTATCCCGATTTCGCCAAGTTTTCGAGGGGTGGAACATCGCCAGACGGTTTTACCGCCGGTGGTGGCATCGATGTCCTATGTAGACGATGCTGGACGAGCAGGCGATTCGCCCCCGACGAGCTCGCAGCTGCGGACCTCGAAGGACGGTCAGGCGGGCATCCTGCGACTCGCGGTGCCGTTCCGGACGAACTCCGAGCTGACCCAGCGTCACTGCGACTGCCGGTGCGCTGCCCGATGCAGAAGTGTGGTCCAGCGGGACGTAGCCCACGACATCGACGGTCCTCGTCTTCCACGCCGTGGCGATCGAGCAGGCTACTGGACATCACGACTCGGCGCCGGCCCTGCGAAAACGGCAGGACGAAGCGTTGTCAGTGGTCAAAGCTTCGCCAGGGCCTGGGCGAAGTCGGCAATGAGGTCGTCGCGATGCTCGATGCCGATGCTGATCCGGACCAGGTCGTCGGTGATGCCGAGGGATTCCCGGTCGGCTCGGCTCATCCCCGCGTGCGAGGTGGCCACCGGCCGGGTGATGAGGGATTCCACGCCGCCGAGACTCGGTGCGTCGTAGGGGAGTCGCACCGCATCGATCAGCGCGCGGGCGGCTTCAACACCGCCGGTGGGCCGGATGCTGAGCATTCCGCCGAAGCCGTCGAACAGCTCCGCAGCGTGCGCGTGGTCCGGGTGCGAGGCGAGACCCGGATAGTTGACTTCGCGGATTTTCGGCTGTGCCGCTAGGAATTCGGCCAGCGCCAGCGCGTTTTCGTTCTGCGTCCGGACGCGCAGCGCCAGCGTCTTCAGGCCGCGGGCGAGGAGGAAGCCGGCGTGCGGGTCGAGGCTGCCGCCGAAGTGGTTCGAAGTGGTCCGGGCGCGCTCCACGTGTTCGGCGCGGCCGATGATCGCCCCGGCCACGATGTCGGAGTGGCCGTTGAGGTATTTCGTCGCGCTGTGCAGGGAAAGGTCGAATCCCGCTGCCGTCGGCCGGAAGTTCACCGGCGTCGCGAAGGTGTTGTCGATCAGGCTCACCAGGCCGTTCCGCCGCGCGAGTTCGGCGACCTCGCCCAGCCTGCCCACCCGGACCAGCGGATTGGTGATGCTCTCCACCAGGATCGCCCGCGTGCTCGGCGTGCGGGCGGCCTCCCAGGTCTCCGGGCGCTGCGGATCGATGAACGTGTAGCGCCAACCGAAATCCGCGGCATGGTGGGTCAGGAAGTCGTGCGTGCCGCCGTAGAGGCAGTCGCCGACCAGCAGATGATCGCCGGTGCGCAGCACGCTGTGCAGAGCCGTCGAGATCGCGGCCAGGCCGGAGGCGGTCGCGAGCGCGGCTTCGGCGCCTTCCAGCGCGGCGAGCTTGTCATGTAGGTACGCCTGCGACGGGGTCGAGTTCAGCCGGATGTATTTGATGTCGTGGTAGTCGGTGTCGGACGGAACCGAGTACACCGTGCTCTGGTAGATCGGGTACACCACGGACCCCTCGGGGCCCGGCCGCCGCTCGCCGCCGTGCACCGACAAGGTCTCGATCCGTGCTTCGTCCACCTGAACCTCCCTGGCTGCTCGTGAGCCTCGATCCGGCAAGGACCAGAACAAACGGCTCACGACCCATCGAATGACTTCGCTGCCACCCTAGAGAGGGTTTCAAAGGTGGTTTTCGTAGCGGTGCGGGTAGCGGCCCCCCTGCGGAAGTTACCGTCGCCGCCGGGGCTCCGGGATCCCCGACTTATGTATGCCCAATACACGGCGCTGGGGCTGTCCTCGCCAGGCAACGCCCGAGAACCCACGGCGGTGCAAGCTAAGTCCCGCACCGCAAGTGGCTTACGCCGCTTACAAAACAGACCCCAGGAACCCCACCCCCGCCGCGGGAAGCACCTGACCGATTCCGGCCGCCGGCTTGAGGGCCCCGCTCATTCTTACCTCGACCGGATTACGACCGCTCGGGTGGTGTGCGGATCGGGAGGTGCACGGAGCGGATCGGCGGCGTCCGGCACGCTCCGTGACACGTGGAAAGAGCTTCGGCTTAGACCCGGGTGCGATTCACCGGTAATTGTGACCACTGTGGACTCAGGGTGTTGGCGGCGTGGTCTTGTGGAGGATCTTCCGGCGCATTCGAGCGGAAACCGAGAATTGCCCACCCGTCACGCCATTGAGTCATTTTCGAAATGCGCTGCGAACGCCTTTCGGTTGCAATTTCTGCCGACCCGCCCGGCTGTCGGTTTCGAATAATCGCGGCCCCAGTGCGGAATTCGGACCGGCTGTCGCGCGAAAGGGCGCGGGCGGCGGAGGAGTGGAATCACAATGGCGATGCGACAAAAGACCGTGATTGGCGGATTGGTCGTCCTGCTCGTGATCAGCGCGCTTGGCCCCATCGGTGCCGTCACCGCCGCGTTGGCTGTGCAAGACGCCCATCCGAAGCTCCCGGCGGTCGGACGGGACCGTGCCGTCAACTTCGCCGCGCGGGCACCGCGCAGGTCCGAACGGGCTGTTGAGCCTCCTCCGGCGTGGGTAACGCCGACAGAGGGCGAGATCAGCAGCGGCTTCGGCGAGCGTGGCGGCACGGTGCACAAGGGCATCGACATCGCCAACGAGATCGGCACTCCGATCCGGGCGGTTTCGCCGGGCACCGTCATCGATTGCGGGCCGGCCAGCGGCTTTGGGCTGTGGATCAGAATTGTGCACCAGGGCGACGTCGTTTCGATTTACGGGCACATCGACGAGACCTTTGTAGCGGTCGGGCAACCGGTGCGGCCCGGACAGTTGATCGCGACTATGGGCGATCGCGGCCAATCCACCGGCCCGCACCTGCATTTCCAGCTTGAGGTCGCCGGGCGGCCGGTGGATCCGGAGCTGTTCTACCGGGACGTCTCTGCCTGGTTGACGCATTAAAGAAGCTGCCCGCGCCTCTCCGCGACTTCCCACGGCGCGCCGACCGCCGAGGGTGATCGGGTTGCCCGATCGCCGGTTGCTCTGTCAGGGTGACAGCCTCCGGAAAGTGCCCGTGATGCCGGACATGACGCCACTGGCTATTACCATTGTCCGTTATTGGGCGACGGGCAGCGTTCTAGCCCAGCGGCGATCACCTTGCGCATCGGGTGGTGAGCCGATCAGACTAACCCACGATCACCCTCCTGGTCGATTGTCGTGGTGCTTCGAGAGCTACTTCGATCGCATAAAAGCGCTGGGAGGATCAATGTGATGAAACGGGTGGATACGACCGGAATCATCAGCAGTGGGGTGCTCGCCGCGGATCGCCAGCCGCTGGACTGGGAGCGTCGGATCACCGCGCGGTCCGAGCAGCACTACCGCGCGCGGTTGGTGCAACGGCTGCTGCTGGTTTGGGCGGTGCCGGGCAATTCGCTGCTGATCGGCGCTGGCGCGATCGCACTGGGGTTATGGTCGTCGCCGCTGCCCGCCGCCGTGCTGTTCGCGCTTGCGGTGGGCTCGATCGCGGTGTCGACGAAATTCGTCTACCAGCAGCACTTTAAGGTTCGTGCGGTGGAGTCGGAACTGCGTTCTCTCGAATACGAGAATCGCGAGCATGTGCTGGAAGAGTTGGGGTCTGGGGATTTGCTGGGGACGCACAAGCGTTACCGGGCGCAGTTGCCGGAGCTCATCGAGCGCTATCGGGGCGAGGCCCGCCGGGACCGCCGGAAGGACAACGTCCTGCAGACGGTGATCATCGGTGGCTCGATAATCGCCGCGTCGGCGACCTCGGCCGCGATTTCCGTTGTGGATGCTCGCTGGGTCGCGTCGGGATTGAGCCTGCTCGTGGCGGTGGCTGCGGCCTTCGCCGGTTATGCCAAGTACCGGGACCGGTCCACGGCGTGCCAGCAGACGGCCGATGCGCTGGAGCGCGAATACGAGTCGGTGGAGTTGCGGGTGGGCCGGTACCGGGGATTCGACAGCGAGGGCGCGTCGTACGCGGCGTTCGCCGACGCGGTCGAAGCGTTGCGGGCCGAACAGGCGCACCGGTTGCCGTCGGCAGTGACAGATGGGATCGCGCTGTAGTCGCTTCGACACCTGGCCGCCCAGAAGTGGGGCAGGGTGAGCGGATAGTGATCACCGACCGTCCATTTTTCCCACTTATGTGATCGCTGAATAGTGGAGAGTGATTCTTCCGTAATCTCCGGCGCGGCGCACAGGAATCGGCCTGTGCAGAGAGGAGCATTGCGATGAAGCGCACCCTTACCGCAGCAGCCGCCGTGCTGGCCGGCGGCGCCGGCGCGGTCGGCTTCGCCGCTACCGCGAACGCGGCCGAGACCCCGCAACTGCCCGCAGAGCTGCCCACCGACAACAACCTCGCTCAGACGGCGTATCACTTCGCCGGCACGGTGCACTCCGCGCAGCAGACCGTGGGTGACGTCGTTCCGGTGCAGGAGCGGCTCGCGGGGCGCAGCGGCGCCGATGACTCGCTCAACGGCCTCACCGGAGCGCTCGATGGCGACAAGGTCACCGGCAAGCTCGGCGACATGACCGGTGGCAAGAGCCTCGATACGCGCGACCCGCTCGGCACGCTGCCGGTCGGCGAAGTGATCCCGGCCGGGCAGACCCTGCCCCTGGCCAGGACCGGCGGACCGGCCAACGACCTGCTGCCGCCCGAGATGGCTTCGGCGCTGGACGGCACCCGGCCGGGCGTTCCGCAGACCGGGCCCGAGCAGCAGAATGTCGACTTGGTGGGCGAGGCGCTTAACGGCGCGCTGGCCGGTTCCCCGGCCGGCGGTTCGAAGCCGTCGGTGGCCAGGGGCGGCGAAGCGCTCGGCGGAGTCACCGGCCCGCAGGGCCCGCTCGGCGGCGTGACCAACGACCTCCCGGTCGGCAAGACCGCTCCGGCCGCGCCGCTGGGTCAGGTCGACGACCTGCTCGGCCACGGCCCGCTGGGCGGCGCCAACCAGCTCGGCGGCTGAGCGAATCCCGGCGGCTCGTCGACCACGCCCAGCGGTTCACCGACCGCACCGGAAGCACCGGCGAGGGCTGAAATGCGCGATCAGCACCGGACCCCGGTCGATACCAACGCTGAACCGCCGATGGCGCCCGTGAGGATTCGATGGCCCCTGCCGAAACGGCGGGGGTCATCGTCATGGTTCGCCGGCATGGGCAGTGCTTGGCGGTGAGTCCGCTGCGGGAGGTGGCCAGCCGAGGTGATCAGGTGATTTCGACGGTGCCGGCCGAGCCGTGGACGGTGATCTGCCGGCCGTCGACGATCCGATTCGTGGCATCGGGAACGCCCACCACCGCGGGGATTCCGTATTCCCGGGCCACCGTCGCGCCGTGCGAGTTCGGCCCGCCCATCTCCATCACCAGGCCACCCGCGGTCAGGAACAGCGGCGTCCACCCCGGGTCGGTGGACGGCGCGACCAGGATCTCCCCGGGCGCCAGCCGCGCGCGGACCGGATCGTGCACCACTCGCGCCGTCCCGGTCACGGTCCCCGCCGAGGCGGATGTCCCGACCAGGTGCCCATCGACCGCTTCGGCGGGCAGCGTCGCTTCGGGTTCGGTGCCGTCCGAGAGCAGCACTCGCGGCACGTGCCGCCGACGCAGCTCGCGTTCGTGCGTTTCGCGGCGTTGAGCCACCAACTGCCGGTGATCCGCACCGGCGAGCACCTCGGAAACCTCTTGGTAATCGAGGAAGAACACGTCGTCTGCCTGTGCCAACCGCCCCGTCGAGGCAAGTTCGCGGCCGACGGCCAGCAGATGCCGTCGGGCGTTCGCGATCGCCAGCACCAGGCAGTATTTCGGCAGTTCGCGCAGCCCGGCGAGCTGGCGCACCCGGTCCACCGCGAATCCGGCTACCCGAGCGCGCAGCGGGCTCTTGCGGCGCAGTCGGGACACGATCTCGGCGGCCATCCGTTCCGCTTCTTGCGCCCCGCGTAGGTAGAGCTCGTCGGCGGCGTGCCCGCTATCGCCGGTCTGCACGTAGTTCGCGATGAGGCCGAGCACGTGCGCCGGATCCTCCGACCAGCGCGGGACGCCGATGTCGATTTCCGCGACCGTGCGGTGCCCGTCGCGGTCCAGGAAGACGTCAAGTCCACTTTGGATTTTTTCCGGCAGGGTGCGGCTCCGGTAGCGCTCGGCGAGCTCGTCGACGGCGGAATCGCCGAACAGCCGGGCGGTTTCGGGGTTCTGCCGGGCGAGCTGCGCGATGCCCCACAGTTCAAGATCCATTTCGGTGGTGACGTTGTGCGGGATTCCGCGCAGCAAGATCTGCACTTCTTCCGCGGTCGCCGCCGTGCCCAACAGCCGCGGGAGCAACCGGCTGAGCACGAGGATGGGCAGCATCCGCGGCGGAATCCGCGCGATGCGCGGAGCCGCAACCTCTACCAGGCCCTGCTGCGCCGCAGCCAGCCGTTCGCCAGCGGATGACGGGTTGGTGCGCGCCAGGCCCGCGCGGATTTCTCGCACCAAGCCGAAAGCCTGCTCGCGGGCGCGTTTCGGGCTCCACAGCGTGCGTGCCAGCTCGATCGGCGCTTTGGTGTGCGCGACGATCCCGGCGAGCCGGCGCACCAGCGGCCACGGCACCTTCGGGTCCAGGGGCAGCCGCGGGTCGTCGAGCAGCGACTCGAAGACCTTGCCGGTGCGCGCTTCGGCCATCGCGAACACCTGAGGTGCCACGGCCCGGCCGATTCTGCTGCGGGTCATGCCGGTGATGTCGGCGAACAGCCAACCGTCGGCCTGCCGCCAGAGCTTCGGCTGAGGGCCGTCGGTGGGGATCCCGAGATTGCGCATCAAGTGCGTGAACATCAGCGCCAGCGTCGCCCCGCCCATCGGAGTGATCGGCCGGTAGACCCCCTGCGCCACGTTGATCGACAGGTAGACGTGCAGGCCGCCGAGGGGTTCGGCGGGCACCGGGAACAGCGTGGTGATCGGCCGCGACTGGGTCAGCCAGAGCGTGCCATCACCGTCGATGGCCCACTCGATGTCCTGCGGGGTCCCGTAGTGGCGCGCCACGTCCGCGCCCAGCGCGGCGAGCGAGCGGGCTTGGTCGTCGGTTATCGAAGGATGATTTCCTTGCTGCACAACCGATTCCGTGCCGCCGCCGGGCTTCGAGCGAATGCTGGTGGGCTTGTCGCCGAGCCGCCGCGCGGTGATCCGGCCGGACTCCACCACGAAGTGGTCCGGGGTGACCGCGCCGGATACCACCGACTCGCCGAGTCCGGTGTTCGCGTCGATCACGGCCTCGGTTCGGCACCCGGTTACGGGGTTCGCGGTGAACAGCACGCCGGCCGCGGTCGCGTCCACCATGCGCTGCACGACCACCGCCAGCCGTACCGCGCGGTGGTCGATGCCGTTGGCCGCCCGGTAGGTCACCGCTCGTTCTGTCCACAGTGAACTCCAGCAGCGGCGCACCGCGTCCAGCAGGGCGGCTTCGCCGACGACGTTCAGATAGGTGTCCTGTTGGCCCGCGAAGCTGGCGTGCGGCAGGTCCTCGGCGGTCGCCGAGGAGCGCACCGCCACCGGTACGTCCGGCCCGAGTTCGGCGTAGGCGGCCGCGATCGCGGCCGCTAACCCCGCCGGGAGTTCGGCGCCGGCCAGCCGGGAGCGGATTTCGGCGGCCGAGCCGGGTAGCCGGTCGAGCAGGTCGCCGGTCAGCTCCCGGCAGACCTCGTCATAGGCGCGGGTGCTGATGCAGAAACCGGGCGGCACCCGGAAACCCGCCGCCAGCAGCTCGCCCAGGTTCGCGGCCTTGCCGCCGACCAGCTCGCCGTCCTGCGCGCCGATCTCGCCGAGGTCGAGCAGGGTCTGGACCTCCAGCGTGCTCATTTCAACCTCCCCGCGCCGATGAAAGCAAGGTAGCTCGCAGCCGACGGTTAAATCAACATATGTTGAATTTTTGCTGAGCCATTGGGGTGATATCGGCGGCTGCCGCATCAGGAGCCGAGCGGTCCGGCATTTCTCTCTCCGGAGGAGGGATCGGAATGCAGTGGTGGATTTTGATGGTGGCGGCGATGGGCGGCCTGGTGGTGCCTGCCCCGGCGATCCGGCGGCGCGTGCGCCGGCGGCGGGCGATATCCCGGGTGCGGACCGAGCTGGCGCGGTTCTACCCCCCGCGCGAGCCGGGCAGCGGGAAGCGCCCCTCGACCGGTGCCGCGACGGACCGGCAGCCCGGTGTGCGGCATGCCCGGCCCGTCGGAGGCGCGGCGGCGCTGACGTGGCCCACCGCACAGGAAACGAAGTTGCCTCGCATTTGTTCGCAGGTCATGCTTGATCTCGGCAACTAGTTGAGTGCTGCAAGCAAATTCCTGGGGATGTTCGTACTGCGGCGCTTCCGCCGGTATCGCACCGGCCCCGTCACGAGGAGAAATGATGTCGGAAACGGCTGTGCCACCGGCGCAGACCGCCGCGCCCGCACTGAGCCACCGCCAGATCCTGACCGTGCTCACCGGCCTGATGCTGGGCATGTTCCTGGGCGCGCTCGACCAGACCATCGTCAGCTCGGCGATCCGCGTCATCGCCGACCAGTTGCACGGGCAGACCGCGCAGGCCTGGGTGACCACCGCATACCTGATCACCGCCACCATCACCACGCCGCTGTACGGCAAGCTTTCCGACATCTACGGCCGCAAGCCGCTGTACCTGACCGCGATCTCGCTGTTCCTGACCGGATCGCTGCTGTGCGGGCTCGCCAACTCGATCTACGAGCTTGCCGCGTTCCGCGCGATCCAGGGCCTCGGCGGCGGTGGCCTGATGTCGCTGGCACTGACGATCATCGCGGACATGGTGCCCGCCCGGCAGCGCAGCCGCTACCAGGGCTACTTCATGGCGACCTTCGGTGCCGCGAGCGTGATCGGCCCGGTGATCGGTGGCCTGTTCGCCGGCCTGGACACTTTCGTCGGCATCGACGGCTGGCGCTGGGTGTTCCTGGTCAACCTGCCGGTCGGGCTGGCGGCGCTGGCCGTCGTCGCCAAGGTGCTCAACGTTGCCACCGAGCGGGTCCGGCACCGCGTCGACTACCTGGGCGCGGTGGCGCTGGTCGTGCTGCTGGTGCCGGTGCTCACCGTCGCCGAGCAGGGCCGCGAGTGGGGATGGCTGTCGCCGACCGCGCTGGTCATGTACGCCATCGGCGCGTTCGGGCTGCTGCTGTTCGTGTTCGTCGAGCGCCGGATGGGCGCCGAGGCGCTGTTGCCGCTGCGGATGTTCCGGCGCCCGTCGTTCCGGATGGGCAACCTGCTCAATTTCCTCGTCGGCGTCGGGATGTTCGGCGGGTTGAGCTCGGTGCCGCTGTATCTGCAGATCGTCAAGGGCCTGAGTCCGACCGAGGCGGGCCTGATGCTGCTGCCAATGACCGCCGGGATCATGACCGCTACCGGCGTCGTCGGCACGCTGATCGCCAAGACCGGCCGGTTGAAGGTGTTCCCGATCATCGGCGCCGCGTTCATGTCCGCCGCGCTGTTCCTGTTCAGCCTGATCGAGGTGGACACCTCGCTGATCCAGGTGGGGTTGACGGCCGTGGTCATGGGCTGCGGGCTGGGCATGCTGATGCAGACGTTGACGCTCGTGGTGCAGACCGACGCCACCCCGCGCGACCTGGGCGTGGCGACGGCATCGGTGAACCTGTTCCGCCAGACCGGCGGCACCGTGGGTGCCGCGGCCTTCCTGTCGGTGCTGTTCAGCACGGTCGGCGGCCGGATCGAGGACGCGATGCGCGCCGCCTTCGCAAGGCCGGATTTCGTCGCCGCGCTGCGCGATCCGGCGCTGCTGGCGAACCCGGCCAACCGATCGTTCGTCGAAGCGATGCAACACGGTCACGGGTCGGGGCTCGACCTCAACGACACGTCGTTCCTCTACAACCTGGACCCGCGCCTGGCGCGGCCCGTCCTGGAGGGCTTCGCCAGCTCGATGGACACGGTGTTCTTCGTCGGGGGCTGCGTGATCCTGGTCGCTTTCGCGCTCGCCTGGCTGCTCCGCGACATCCGCCTCGACTGACCCTGTCCCCAGAGTTATCCACAGAATCCCCAGTTATCCACAACTCTGTGGATAACTGGGGATAAACGCGAAAGGGCCCTCACCGCATCCAGCGCGGTAAGGGCCCTTTCGCGGGTCGGGGGTTTCAGTGCCCCTGTTCCTTTGCCCGTTCGTACGAGCGCTTGATCTCCGCTTCGGCCTCGGTGCGGCCGACCCACGTTGCGCCCTCCACGCTCTTGCCCGGCTCCAGGTCCTTGTACACCTCGAAGAAGTGCTGGATCTCCAGCCTGTAGAACTCGGCGATGTGATGGATGTCGCGCAGGTGCTCCTGGCGCGGGTCATCCGAGGGCACGCAGATGACCTTGTCGTCGCCGCCCTTCTCGTCGCGCATCCGGAACATGCCGATGGCGCGCGACTTGATCAGGCAGCCGGGGAACGTCGGTTCCTGCACCAGGACCAGTGCGTCCAGCGGGTCGCCGTCCTCGCCGAGGGTGTCCTCGATGAACCCGTAGTCCGCCGGGTACTGGGTGGCGGTGAACAACGTCCGGTCGAGACGGATTCGTCCCGTTTCGTGGTCCACCTCGTACTTGTTCCGGTTCCCCTTGGGGATCTCGATCGTGACGTCGAAGTCCACGCGGTTCCTCACTCGTCTTGCGTCGGATGCAGCCGCCCGCTCGCGCGCGCGACCACGTCTAGTGTGGACCACGGGGGCTCTCCGGGCCCCACCGCAGTGCGGGAGCTCGCAATCTGGCAGGCTGGCGATCTGTCGAGGAGGAGCACGTGCCCGAACCCCAGAACAACGGGGGTGAGGTGTCCGAGACCGACGTCCGAGCGTCAGCACCGGATAGCGAGAGCCCGACCCGAACCGATGCGTCGTCCCCGGACGGCTCGCCGCCGGACTGGCCCTCGGCAGACGAAGCCGCCGCGACGTCGGAGAACACCGAACCCCAGACCGGCCCCAACCCGCCTTCCGAGGCCGCGACCTCGGTCGCTGCCGCGCCCGATGGCTCGCCGCAACCCGGCGCGACGAGTCAGGGCACACCCGGCGCGGCACAGAAGCCCGTGGGACAGGCCGATTCTGATGAGACCAATGACACAGCCGCTGCGGTCCCGGTCACCGCGACGAAGAGAGTCGGGGGCAAGCTTGACGCTGGATCCTCGGCTGCCGCTGGGGAAGACGCCGCCGGCGTGCGGGACACTGCGCGGCTGACGGCTTCCGAGTCGGCCGCTGACGAGAAGTCCTCGCAGATCAATGCCGAGGCGAACGCGACAGGCGGCGAGGTCGAGAAGGCCGCGCGGTTGACGACGGCTGATCCGGCCGAATCCAACGGCGGCGAACAGGCCGACGCCGCGCAAGCCGCAGTATCGGCCAGCAGCGCGAGTAATGCGGAGACGCTGCCCGAGTATCAGGCGAAACCGCAGGGACAGGCGGCTGCCGCCGACGAGCAGTCCCAGCGCAGTGCCGATGCCGACGATGGCGAGCCGAAGCGCGTCGCCGGGAGGCTCGGCGAAGGGCCGTCGGAAGCTGTCTCCGATGCGGCCGAGCGGTCCAATGAAACTGCCGCCGATGGTCAGTCGGGTGACGCCGATGGTCAGTCGGGTGACGCCGATGGTCAGTCGGGTGACGAGGTCGCCGACGAGCCGGGGGATGGGGCCGAGGGCGTCGCCGAACCGATCAAGGGAACCGAAGGCGAAAGCACACCCCGCGAACACGCCGAATCCGGCGCGAGCACGGAGAAGTCCGGAACGAAAGCGGAGACCGGTAGCGGCGCCGAGAGCGAAACGGTAGCTAAGACCGGAGCCGAGCCCGCTGATGCGGAGCAAGAAACTGCTGCGCCGGGAACCGGCGACAGCAGCGCGGAGACCCCCGAGTCAGGGACGGCGACGGACGCGGGCGCCGGGCCCGAAACCGACAACACCACCGACCTCGGAACCGACTGCGAGACCGACCCCGAAACCGACGGCGCCACCGAGCGGGAAACCGACGGCGCCACCGAGCGGGAAACCGACGGCGCCACCGAGCGGGAAACCGACGGCGCCACCGAGCGGGAAACCGACGGCGCCACCGAGCGGGAAACCGACGGCGCCACCGAGCGGGAAACCGACGGCGCCACCGAGTCGGGGGCAGTCGCCGCTGGGGAGAAGGCCGAAACCGGCACCGACGCCCGATCCGGAACGTCCAGCACCGAGCCCGACGCCGGAATGACCACTGGCTTGGGAACGGTCGCTGCGGCCGGGTCCGAGTCGGAAACGGGTGCGGATTCCGGGACGACTTTTGCCGCTAGCACCGCATCTGGAACGGCCGTCGACACCGAGGCCGGTGCGGAGGCAGAGGCCGCAGCAAGCGATGGGCCCGGTCCCGGATCGGTGGTTGCGGCCGACATCGAATCTGGAGCGGCAACCGAACCCGCACCTTCCGCCACTGGCCCAGAGTCCGCTGTGGATGCCGGATCCGGAGACGCGACGGGCGTCGGCTCCGAGCCCGGCACGGCGGCCGATTCCGCTGTTCCCGCCACCGGTGCGGCGGCCGAGCCAGGGGGTGCGGCAAACATCGGCGGTGCGGCCCCGGAGACTGCGGGGGACTCCCATTCCGAGGCCGACTCCGGTTCAACCGTCGAGTCCGGGGGCGAAACGAGCGCCGCCGCGGAGCCTGGTCGCGACGCCGCTGCTGAGGGGAAGATCAGTGTCGGCACCGAGCGCGGCGCGGAAGTTGGAACCGCAGCTGCGACGGAGGCCGAGTCCCGAGAGGTAGGCGGGACGACAGCGGCAACCGGCGGCGAGCCGACGTCCGAGCGAAGTGACAGCAAAGAGCCCGAGCGGGACGACCGGCCGACCGACGAGCAGGAACGCGTAGTCGTCGAGCCACCGACCGCTGCCGAGCAGACCCAGCCAACCGGTGCTGATCAGACACAGCGGTTCACGCCGATCATCGCCGCGCCGCCACCGAGTGGCGGCCCTGCCGATTCGGCGCCCAGCAACACCGAGCAGACGCAGCAGATCCCGCAGATCGGTGCCGCCGGGCAGTTCGCGCCAGTCGCCGGGCAGCGTGACCCGACCCAGCGGATCGCGAAGGCTCCGGCGGAAACCGAGGCGGAGAAGACCGCCCGGATCGATCTCAAGGACCTCGAAGGACTGCGCGCCGCCCCGGACTCGGGGTCGGCGACACAGCAGTTCAAGGCCGTTCCGCCGGTCGCGCCAGCCGAGCGGACCCAACAGTTCGCCCGACCGGACTTCGACGGGCCGCCGCCGCGCCCGGCATCCGGCGGGAACTTCGCGGGTCTGGCCGCGCCGCGCGCCAATCCGTCAAGCGGGCCGCCGCAGGGCCCAGCGGGCCTAGCACCACCGGCCCCGGCCGCGTCGCCGGACGCATTCGCGGGCCTGGCTCCGCCGCGGGCTCAACCGCAGCGCATCGGGCCGCAATCCGTGTCGCCGGCGGGCTTGGCCGGTGTTTCGGCCCCCAAACCCGCGTCGCCGGAGGATTTCGCCGGGCTGACCGCACCGCGGGCGCAGCCGCAGCGGATTCCCCCGAACCAGCCGCCGACCACCCCACCGCCGCAGCCGCCGATGAGCGCGGACCCGCCGGAGGCCGAGCCGCCCGAGGCCGAGCAGCCGCGGCGACGTCGCCGGATGCTCATCGCGGTCGCAGTGAGCGTGGTCGTGCTGCTCGGGGCAGGCGTCGCCTTCGGTCCGACACTGGTCGACGCCCTGACGGAGGCGCAGATCGCGGACCCGCCCGCGCCGGTCCAGCTCGATCCGGCGTTCAAACCCCTCAGCCGGAGCGCGCCGCTGCCCCAGCAATCCGGCATCGGCTCCGCGCTGGCGGGCCCGCTCGCCGACCCCGGTCTGGGCACGCTCGGTGGGGTCGTGCTCGATGCCCAGACCGGCTCGGTGCTGTGGCAGCAGAATCCCGGCCAAGCGCTCGTCCCGGCCTCCACCGGCAAGCTGCTGACGATGAGCGCGGCGCTGCTCGCGCTCGACCACCAGCACCGGTTCACCACCAAGGTGGTGCGCGGCAGCCAGCCGGGCAGCGTGGTGCTGGTGGGTGGCGGCGACCCGACGCTGTCCAAGCTGGCTGCGGGCAAGGAGTCGGTGTACCCCGGGGCACCGCGGCTCGACGACCTGGTGGCCCAGGTCAAGGCCGCGACCGGCGGGAACGTGACTTCCGTGCAGGTCGACACCAGCCGGTACACCGGGCCGCGCAGCGCCCCGGGCTGGTTGCCACAGGACGTGGCCGCCGGGTTCTACTCGCCGATGGAGCCGGTGATGCTCGACGGCGGGCGGTCCGACCCGACCCAGGACGTCAGTCCGCGTTCCTCGGTCCCGGCGCTGCAGGTCGCGCAGGAGTTGGCCGCGCGGCTGGGCGTCGCAGCGGTGTCGCAGGGCACGGCCCCGCCGAACGCTCAGGTGCTCGGGCAGGTTCAGTCGGCGACTGTGCAGGAAATGACCGAGGCCGTGTTGCAGCACTCGGACAACGTGCTCGCCGAGGCGCTGGCCCGTGAGGTCGCCATCGCCACCGGCAACGAGCCGTCCTTCGCCGGTTCGGTCAAGGCGGTGCGCGAGGTCCTGCGGAACAACGGCTTCGACCTCGGCGGGTCGGCGATGGTCGACGGCAGCGGGCTGTCGCTAGAGGACAAGGTCACGCCCAACCTGCTCGGCTCGCTGTTGGCGTCGGCGAATGCCGCGGCGAACCCAGAGGGCGGATTGCCGCCGCAGTCCGCGAAGCTGCGGGCGCTGCTGCCTGGCCTGCCGATCGCCGCGGGCAGCGGCAGCCTGACCGAGCGCTATCACGGCAGCCCGGGCCAGGGCTGGGTGCGGGCCAAGACCGGCACCCTGGACGGTGCCAACAGCCTCGCCGGCACGGTGGTCACCGAGGACGGGCGGCTGCTGGTGTTCGCGCTCATGTCCAACGGCACCAGCTCGGCGGCGGCTCGTCCGGCGCTGGACAAGGTCGCCGACGCATTGCGTGGCTGCGGCTGCCGATAGCCACAGCGCCGCTGTTGCGCGAAATCGGCGGTCCGGCGCATGGCGGCAGCGACCGACCCGATCGGGCCCTTGCCGGGCCGGGATGTTCCGGCGGCTGCGCAGGGTGTCGGCGTCGACCGCTCGAAAGTGAGGTACCTGCGAGGGTGGCGAGCGGGTACGGTCGGTCGTGTGAACGCCCGACCTTCCACCCTGCCTCCGCCGCCGGACCGGGGCGTTGCCGGGGAGCATCGGGCGCTGGACTGGAACGTCGCCGTCGCTACCGCCGTCCGGTTGATGAAGCCGGGGCCGGAGGTGCCGCGGGCCGAGGCCGAGCAAGCGGTGCGCTCGCTGCGGCAGTTCAGCGTCGAAGCCGAAACCCACGTCCGCGAGCTGACCGGCCTCGGCCAGGAGCTGCCGATCGCGGAGGGTGATGTCGTCGACCGGCCCGCCTGGGTGCGCGGTGCGGCCGATGGTCTCGCCGAGCTCACCGACGCCGCGCTGTCCACAGCGGACTCCCAGGTGCTGCGGGGCGCCGAAGCCTTCGGCGGCCTGGGCGCACGTGGTGCCGGGGTACAGGCCGGGGTCGTGCTCGCCTACCTCGGCGGCAAGGTGCTCGGCCAGTTCGATCCGTACGGTGAGTCCGGGGTCGCCGGGCAACGCGGCCGGTTGCTGCTGGTGGCGCCGAACGTCGTCGCGGCGCAGAAGTCGCTCGGGGTGCCCGCAGACGACTTCCGGATGTGGGTGTGCCTGCACGAGTCGACGCACCGGCTGCAATTCAACGCGGTGCCGTGGCTGCGCGAGCACTTCACGGCGTGCCTTGGCACGTTGCTGGCCGAGATGGAAGGCACCACCGGCGAGTTGCTGAGCCGGTTGCCCGCCGTGTTGCGCGAGGCCCGCTCGGTCCGATCCAGCAGTGACTCCAGCCCCGGCGTGCTCGGGTGGATCGAGCTCCTGCAAACGCCGACGCAGCGGGCCGCGCTGGACCGGATCATCGCCATCTCCACGCTGCTGGAGGGGCACGCCGATCACGTGATGGACGCGGTGGGCCCGCAAGTGGTGCCGAGCGTGGCCACGATCCGGCAGCGGTTCACTGAGCGGCGCAAGGGCGGCGGGCTGCTCGACCGCGTCCTGCGCAGCCTGCTCGGGGTCGACGCGAAGATCCGCCAGTACGCGCAGGGCGGGGCGTTCACCCGGCACGTCGTGAACGCCGTCGGAATGGCCGACTTCAACGCGGTCTGGTCGTCGCCGGAGCACCTGCCGAACCGCGCCGAGATCAACGATCCCGCAGCCTGGATCCGCCGAGTCCACGGCTGACCGCGCTACCGGCGTTCCTGAGCGGAAGGCTCCGGCCCGCACCGAACGGAGCACTCGTGCGGATCCGGCCGGGCCGAGGCGGGAGAATGGCCCTGTGCCGCCCGACCCCGCCGTCAGCGCCGTCCGCACCGCCGTCCGGCGTCTGCTCGGCTCCGCTGCCGCGGCGCCTTTCCGGGGCGAACCGCTCGTCGTCGCGTGCTCCGGCGGCGCGGACTCGCTGGCGCTCGCCGCTGCCGCCTCGCACGCCGCTCGCCACGGGGGCATCGCGGTGCACGGTCTGGTCGTGGACCACGGGCTTCAGGCTGGCTCCGCTGATGTCGCCGTTCGCGCGGCTGAGCAGCTCCGCGAGCTTGGGTGTTCCGCCCGGGTGATCAAGGTCGAGGTCGGGACCGGCGGTGGGGTGGAGGCCGCTGCCCGCCACGCGCGCTACACGGCGCTGCGCGACGAACGTCCGCCAGGCTCCCTCGTGCTGCTCGGGCACACCCTCGATGATCAGGCCGAAACCGTGCTGCTCGGGCTCGGGCGCGGTTCGGGCGCCCGCTCGATTTCGGGAATGCGGGCGGTGGATCCGCCATGGGCGCGCCCGTTCCTGGGCATCCGCCGGGCGACGACGGAGGCCGCCTGCGCGGCCCTCGGTCTGGAGCCGTGGCAGGACCCGCACAACTCCGATTCCCGCTTCACGCGTGTGCGGTTGCGCACAGAGGTCCTGCCCCTGCTGGAAGACGTGCTGCAAGGCGGGGTGCGGGAGGCGCTGGCTCGAACCGCGCGGCAGCTGCGCGAGGACGCCGACGCGCTGGACGTCATGGCCGCCGAGGTGCAGAGCCGCGTCGAGGTCCGCGGAGCACTCGATGCCGTGGCGCTGAAGGAAGTTCCGGGCGCGTTGCGGCGCCGGGTGTTGCGCTCTTGGCTGCTGGAGCGCGGCATCCCCGAGATCACCGACGAGCACCTCCGGGCGGCGGATTCGTTGGTGGCCGAGTGGCGCGGCCAAGGCGGACCGGCCTTGCCAGGCGACTTTGTGCTGCGCCGGGCACATGGCACGCTTCTGGTGGAAGCGGCGGGTCGCAAGCCGCCGAATGTCTGACGAGGCCCACCGGTCCCGTCGATTCGGAAGAGGGGAAGCCGGGCCGTGTACGACGGCGACATTGCTGCTGTGCTCATCACCGAGCAGCAGATCAACGACAAGGTCACCGAGCTGGCCAAGCAGGTCGACGAGGACTACCGGCAGACCGGTGGTGATCTGTTGCTGGTCGGCGTGCTCAAGGGCGCGGTGATGTTCATGACCGACTTCGCGCGGGCGCTGCCTCAGCCGGCGCAACTGGAGTTCATGGCGGTCAGCTCGTACGGCTCATCCACCTCGTCGTCCGGCGTGGTGCGCATCCTCAAGGACCTCGACCGCGACATCGCCAACCGGCATGTGCTGATCGTCGAGGACATCATCGACTCCGGGCTGACGCTGTCCTGGCTGCTGAAGAACCTGAGCTCGCGCAACCCGGCGTCGTTGGAGGTATGCACGCTGCTGCGCAAGCCGGACGCGGTACAGGTGGACGTCCCGGTGAAGTACGTGGGCTTCGACATCCCGAACGAGTTCGTCGTCGGCTACGGGCTGGACTACGCCGAGCGTTACCGTGACCTGCCTTACATCGGAACGCTGGACCCGAAGGTCTACACGTCCGGGGTGTGACGGCTGGGCCGCAGTGTCCGGTTCGGCCCTCCCGTCCCATCGCGGCTGGGCCGCCGAGTACGCTGGACCTCCTGCGTCGAGCTCGGCATGGTCGTGCCCTCGCATCGGCCGGTACGCTGGTCTGAAGGGGTTGACGGCGAGGACTAACTGTGTCTGCCGACAAGCCGTAGCCCGAAGTGACAGTCAGGGAGGGTCGAGGCCGCCCGTCGGCCGCAAGTGAATGGACCGAAAGCGCCTGCTCCGCAACCCGCTGCTGTGGATCCTGACAGCGTTTCTGCTGATCTACGCGTTCAGCGTGCTCTTTGACGAGACTCGCTCCTACCGCGAAGTCTCTACCTCGCAGGCTCTGGAACAGATCGCCCAGGGCAAGGTCAAGGAAGCGACCATCGAGGACAAGGAGCAGCGGGTTCGGCTGACCCTCAACCCCGGCCAAGGCTTCCAAGGCAGCGAACAACTGATCGCGCAGTACCCGGCGGGTGCCACCGACCAGTTGGTCACCGACATCCGCAACGCACACGTGCCGAACTGGAACACCAAGGTCACCCAGGACTCGTTCTGGGTGCAGATGCTGTTCTACCTGGTGCCGATCGGCCTGCTCGTGCTGCTGCTGATGTGGATGATGAACAACGTTCAGGGCGGCGGGAACCGCGTCCTGAACTTCGGCAAGTCCAAGGCCAAGCAGCTCACCAAGGACATGCCCAAGACGTTGTTCACCGACGTCGCGGGCGCCGACGAGGCCGTCGAGGAACTGCACGAGATCAAGGACTTCCTGCAAAACCCCGGCCGCTACCAGGCCCTCGGCGCCAAGATCCCGAAGGGCGTGCTGCTCTACGGCCCGCCCGGTACCGGTAAGACGCTGCTCGCGCGCGCCGTCGCCGGTGAGGCCGGTGTGCCGTTCTACTCGATCTCCGGTTCCGACTTCGTCGAGATGTTCGTCGGTGTCGGCGCCTCCCGCGTCCGCGACCTGTTCGAGCAGGCCAAGCAGAACGCGCCGTGCATCATCTTCGTCGACGAGATCGACGCGGTCGGCCGCCAGCGCGGCGCCGGCCTCGGCGGCGGGCACGACGAGCGGGAGCAGACCCTCAACCAACTGCTGGTCGAGATGGACGGCTTCGACTCGCGCGGCGGCATCATCCTGATCGCCGCGACGAACCGCCCGGACATCCTGGACCCGGCACTGCTGCGCCCGGGTCGCTTCGACCGGCAGATTCCGGTGTCCGCGCCGGACATGCGCGGCCGCCGCGCGATTCTGAACGTGCACTCCAAGGGCAAGCCGCTGGGGCAGGACGCCGACCTGGACAGCCTGGCCAAGCGCACCGTCGGGTTCTCCGGCGCCGACCTGGAGAACGTGGTCAACGAGGCCGCGCTGCTCACCGCCCGTGAGGGGGGTCAGCTGATCACCGCCGCCGCGCTGGAGGAAGCGGTCGACCGCGTGATCGGCGGACCGCGCCGCAAGAGCAAGATCATCTCGGAGCGGGACAAGAAGATCACCGCTTACCACGAGGGCGGGCACGCGCTGGCCGCCTGGGCGATGCCCGACCTGGAGCCGGTGTACAAGCTGACGATCCTGCCGCGCGGTCGCACCGGCGGGCACGCCCTTGTCGTCCCGGAAGACGACAAGGACATGATGACCCGTTCGGAGATGATCGCCCGGCTGGTGTTCGCGCTGGGTGGCCGCTCAGCCGAGGAACTCGTCTTCCACGAGCCGACCACTGGCGCCTCCAGCGACATCGAGCAGGCCACCAAGATCGCCCGCGCGATGGTCACCGAGTACGGCATGACCGCCCGGCTGGGCGCGGTGAAGTACGGCAAGGAGGAAGGCGACCCCTTCCTCGGTCGCACCGCCGGTCAGCAGCCGAACTACTCGCTTGAGGTCGCCCACGAGATCGACGAGGAGGTGCGCCGGCTGATCGAGGCCGCGCACACCGAGGCGTGGGAGGTGCTCAACACCTACCGCGACGTGCTCGACGACCTCGTGCTGGAGCTCATCGACAAGGAGACGCTGAACCGCAAGGACCTGGAGCGGATCTTCGCCCGCGTGCAGAAGCGGCCCAGGATCACCGTGTTCAACGACTTCGGTGGTCGCACGCCCTCGGACAAGCCGCCGATCAAGACCCCGGGCGAGCTGGCCAAGGAGCGTGGCGAGCCGTGGCCGCCGGTCAAGGAGGAGCCGACGCCGGCGCCATCCCCGGTGGGAGCCGCGGGTAACCAGAACGGCGCGTCCCCGCACCACGAGCAGCCGACCCCGGCCGGGGCCGGCGCGCACCAGGGCACAGTGCAGTTCCAGAACCCGAACCAGGGCCAGCCGCAGCAGCAGTCCGGCCAGCACGGTCAGCAGCAGTCGGGCCAGGTGCCGCAGGCGGTGCCGCCGAACTACGGCGCGCCGCCCGGATGGACACCGGCGACCACGCCGTCCGGTTCGAGCTACCCCGGCGGAGGCGGCCAGCAGTACAACTGGACGCCGTCCTGGGAGCGCGGCCAGCACGCCCCGGCCGAGCACCCGACGCCGGAGCAGGGTGAGCCGAAGGCGGGGGAGGGCTCACGGTCCAACCCTGAGCAGGGCTCGGACTCGGCTCAGGACAACGGCAGCGGCAATTCCGGCCGCTGAACACTCCGGTGCACCCGGCGCCTTCGGGCGCCTCGGCCGGTGGAGGAACGACAATTGACCAGCACGGTCGACGAGCCGATCGGGGCGGGAGGCGACTCCCGTCCCGACGGCTCTTTCCACTTTCCCCAGTTCGACCAGGCCCGCGCGGAAGCGGCGATCCGGGAACTGCTGATCGCGGCAGGCGAGGATCCGGATCGGGAGGGGCTGCGGGACACCCCGGCCCGCGTCGCTCGGGCCTACCGCGAGCTGTTCGCGGGGCTCTACACGAACCCCGACGAGGTCCTGGACCGGACCTTCGACGAGGCCCACGAGGAACTCGTCCTGGTCCGGGACATCCCGGTGTACTCGCAGTGTGAGCATCACCTTTTGCCATTCCATGGAGTCGCTCACGTTGGATATATTCCTAATGAAATGGGTCGGGTCACCGGGCTGTCGAAGCTGGCCAGGCTGGTCGACCTCTACGCCAAGCGCCCGCAGGTGCAGGAGCGGTTGACCTCGCAGGTCGCCGACGCACTCGCGCGCCGCTTGGAACCGCGTGGGGTGATCGTGGTGATCGACGCCGAGCACCTGTGCATGGGAATGCGCGGCGTCCGCAAGGCGGGATCGACCACTACCACTTCGGCGGTGCGTGGTATCTTCCGCAGCTCGGCGTCGTCGCGTTCCGAGGCGCTGTCGCTGATCAGGGGCCGATGATGCATTCGCTGCTGCCGAATCCACCGCGCTGTTCCGTGATGGGCGTGCTCAACGTGACCCCGGATTCGTTCTCCGACGGCGGTCGCTACCTGGACCGGGCGGCGGCCGTCGCACACGGCATCGAAATGCACCGATTGGGCGCGGACATCATCGACGTCGGCGGGGAGTCGACCCGGCCTGGTTCGGAGCGCGTCGACCCCGCCACCGAGATCGAGCGCGTGCTGCCGGTGGTGCGGGAGCTGGTCGCCGCGGGCGTGCCGGTGAGCGTGGACACCACCCGGGCCAAAGTCGCGGCGGCGACGGCCGAAGCCGGTGCGATGATGATCAACGATGTCTCGGGCGGGCTCGCCGATCCGGACATGGTGCACGTCGCCGCGGATGCCGGGATCCCGTGGGTGCTGATGCACTGGCGCGGCCACAGCAAGGACATGAACAGCCTCGCGATGTACGAGGACGTCGTGGCCGAGGTGCGCGAGGAGCTGCTGCGGCAGGTCGGCGTGGCGTTGTCCGCCGGGGTGGCCGAGGACGCCATCGTGCTGGACCCGGGGCTCGGGTTCGCCAAGAGCGGGGCGCACGACTGGCAGCTGCTGCAGCGGCTTGACGTCTTCGTGGACCTGGGTTTCCCGGTGCTGGTCGGGGCCTCGCGCAAGCGGTTCCTCGGCCGGTTGCTGGCCGACGCCGAGGGTAAGCCGCGACCGCCTGCCGGGCGGGAGACGGCGACCGCGGTGGTGTCGGCGCTGGCGGCCGATCGCGGGGCGTGGGGCGTGCGGGTGCACGACGTGCGGCAGTCGTTGGACGCGGTCGCGGTGACCGCCGCGTGGCGCAGCGGAGGGGAATTCGGTGGCTGACCGGATCACGTTGACCGGCCTGCAGGTGCGCGGCAACCACGGCGTCTTCGAGCACGAGAAGCGCGATGGGCAGGACTTCTTCGTCGACATCACGGTGTGGATCGACCTGGGCGAGGCCGCCGCGAGCGATGACCTGGACAAGACACTGCACTACGGCGAGCTGGCCGAGCGGGCGGCGGCGATCGTCGCCGGACCGTCGCGGGACCTGATCGAGACCGTGGCGGGCGAGATCGCCGACGACATCATGACCGACGAGCGGGCGTACGCCGCGGAAGTCACCATCCACAAGCCGAACGCGCCGATCCCGCTGGCCTTCGGCGACGTGGCGGTCACCATCCGCCGCTCCCGCCGTGGCGGTCGCGGCAACGTCGTCCCGGCGTGAGCGCGGCGCGCGGCCCGGACGGGTGCCGTGGGTATTTTGGGTCGTGGCGGCGTCCCGAAGCGCTCACGGCAGCGTGCCGGCAGGAACGGCGCTTCTGGAGGGTGCGATGAGCAGGGCGGTGCTTTCACTCGGGTCGAATCTCGGGGACCGGTTGGCGTACCTGCGGCTGGCCGTAGCAGGACTCTCGGATGTGCTGGTCGCGGCGTCCCCGGTGTACGAGACCGCGCCGTGGGGCGTCACCGACCAGCCGGACTTCCTCAACGCGGTGCTCATCGTGGAGTCCCCAGAGCTCGACGAGTGGGGCTGGTTGCGTCGCGGTCAAACCCTGGAGCAGCAGGCCGAACGCCGCCGCGAACAACGTTGGGGGCCAAGGACTCTGGACGTAGATGTGGTCACTGTGGACGGTGTGCGCAGCGAACACCCGGACCTGCTGCTGCCGCACCCCGGCACTCCCGGCCGCGCCACCGTGCTGATCCCCTGGCTGGCGATCGACCCGCAGGCCGAACTCCCCGGCCACGGCAGCGTCGCAGATCTCCTGAGAGCCCTGCCGCCCGAGGAGATCGCCGACGTCCACCTCCGTGCCGACCTGAGCCTCCACTGAGGACTTTCAGGCGCGTCACATCGGTGGCCCCAGGGTTGGAAGCCCAGTCGCCTCGGCGTGCTTTGCGTGTGGCGTTTTCGCGCGAAATCGACGTTCTCCCAGGGCGTCTCGGACAGTGCGGTGGGTTGTGCGACCGAGGTGATCTATAGCCCAGCCAAGATTCCTGGCCGAGGCACTAACCGCCGACCGGTCGTGCGTGCGCAACCCGCTCTGGCCCGGTTGCGCACGCACGAGCGTTATCCGACCGACGCTCGGAGCGCCGCGGCCAGCCACCGGTTCGCCTCGGTCGTCACCGGGTGCTTCGGCCAGTCGTTGATGATCGCCAGCAGCTCCCAGTAGCGCGACATCCGCTCGTCGGTGCGCTTTTCGTAGTCCTCCGCCAGCGAGCGGCGGAACTCGGCGGAATCGGGCTGGCCCCACCCTTCCGTCGTCAGCACCATCACCCGCTCGACGAGAGCCCGCGCCTCGGTGCTCTCCGGGGACACTCCCGACTCGGCCGAGATCCGCGCCTCGTCGGTGATCGCCCACCACTTCCGAGCGTCCTCCGGCGCCGCCACCGCCATCGACTCACCGGCGTCTCGGCGGTCCGAATGTTCCTGGTAGAGCGCCCGAACCGCGCGCCGGAAGTCCGGATCCCGCACGAGTTCCGCCAGCTCGATCCAGGCCTCCAACTGCTCGGTCGTCGGGTCGGCGGGCAGGTTGGGTTTGGCCTTGCGCAGCCATTCGGTGAATCCCGGGGTGATGTTCAGGTTCGCGCTGACCTCGTCCCAGAATTCATCGATCAGCCGGTTGCGTTCCTCATCGGGCATTTGCGCCAGCTTGTGCATGAGTCTTACCTCCTCGGTCGAACGGTTGAGCTTCACGACCGCCCGCAGCACCGCCCGCCGGGTCCGGAGCACGCGCATCTGCTCCTCCAGCAGCTCCAGGTGCGCTTTCGCCAGCTGCGAGAGCGTGGTCTCGCGGGCGAGCACCCGCTGCACCTCGTCCAGCCCGGCGCCCAGCTCGCGCAGGGTGCGCACCAGCTCCAGACGGCTGATGGCCGTCACGTCGTAGCGCCGGTAGCCGGCCGCGGTGCGGTCGGTGGGCGGCACCACGCCGCTGTCGGAGTAGAACCGGATCGTCTTCACGCTCAGCCCGGTGCGCCGGGCCAGCTCGCCGATCGTGTACAGCACGGTGTCGTCCACGCGATCCACTTTCGACCCTCCTGTCGGGGGAGACTCAAGACGATTTTCGCCCGCGGCTGATGCCGGCGGGGTGAGGTGGGATCCTGGAACCGTGGCACCGCGACGCGTAGAGCAGATGACCTTCACCAAACCGCGGGAGCTCATCGCGAGCGGGTTGGTGGCGGCGGTTGTGATCTACCTGCTCACCCGGCTCCTCTACGGCGAGTTGCCGCCGTTGCCGCTGCTGGCCGGGGCGACGCTGCTGTTGATCGCGCTCGTCGATGTGCTGCTGGCGTTGAACATGCGGCCACGGGTCAAACGCAGGCCCGGCACCGAGCCGGTCGACGGGCTGACCGCCGCGCGCGCGGTCGCGCTGGCCAAGGCGTCGTCAATGGCCGGCGCGATCATGGCCGGGGTGTGGGTGGGGCTGATCGCCTACCTGCTGCCGTTGTTCGGCACGGTCGAGGCCGCCCGGCCGGATACCGCCGCCGCGGTGATCGGGCTGATCAGCGCCGGCGCGCTGATCGCCGCGGGACTCTGGCTGGAGAACTGCTTGCGCAATCCCGACGAGCCGGAAGAGCCCTACGACGAGGAAGAGTGAGCCGTGGGCGCGGAAAAACGGATCGGTTCCCGTTCACGACGAATTCGACCGTTCAGGCGCCGGTGCGCTGCGCCAGGCCGACTAAAAGTGGCACCGGGTCGCTTCCCTTGAGATCTCGAACTGATAACCGCCCGGTACCGTGGTGGGCATGTCCGATCGCGGCAGTACCAAGACCGAACCCCGCAAGGGGCGATCGACCGCCCTTTGGGTCGGCGCGCTGGTGCTCGCCGCAGCCGCCACGGCTGTCATGGTGCTCAGCAATGACGCCCGCTTACTGCGGCTCGGGCTGGTCGCCGCGCTGTGGTCCGCGCTGATCGGCGCGTTCGCGGTCGCCAAGTTGCGCAATCGAGTCGTAGAGGGTGAGCAACTGGCCGCGGAGCGTCAGCTCGTCTACGAGCTGGAGCTGGAGCGGGAGATCGCGGCCCGGCGCGAGTTCGAGTTGGAGGCGGAAGCCGAAGCACGGCGGCAGGCGGCCGAGGAGGCTGATGGCGAGTTGAAGGCGCTGCAGGCGGAGCTGCGCCGACTGCGGGAGAGCCTGGAGCAGGTGGTCGGCGGCGACGTGCTGTTCGAGCGGGTCGCGCTGCGCGCCGAATCCACCCGGGTTCGCTCGCTGCCCGAGCGCGGCAAGGCCGAAGCGCAGCTCATCCAGCCGCCGAGCCGCGAACTGCCGGCCGGGCCACCGCCGCTGGCCCCTGCGCAGCCCAACTCCGAGCTGATCACGAGGCTGGCCGGCGATCAGCCGGAGGGGCTGCCCAAGCCGCGCCAACGCTCCAAGCCGCAGGCCCGCCCGTCGCGCCTGGCCGAGGCCAGGCGGCCGGAGAAGGCGCACTACGAACGGCCCGAGCCGCCGCACCGTGCCCCGGAGGCGTCGGCACCGCCCAGGGCGGCCACCGTCGAACCGGCCGCCCCGCCGCCCGAGCCGGACCCGGCGGGCGCCCACGCCGAAGGGACCTCGGTAAATGACCTGCTTGCGGCCTATGGGAATTCCAGCGACACGCGACGCCGACGTCGCCGCCGCGCCTGAGAAGGTGACTATCTGGGCACTGTCTGAAGCCGTTCTCTAGGGTTTTGTCCGTGTCGAGTCCTGATCTTGGGAGCCGGCCCGCCGATCTTTCCGGCGCGCGCAAGCTCCAGACCCGCAAACACCACGCCGTTGGTTGGCCGATCGCCGGCCTGATCGTGCTCGGAATCTGCGGTTTGGCGATGTTCGGCGTCACCTCGTCGAAGGTCGGCGTGTTGCCCTCGCTCGTCGGTGCGGCGGCCGCGCTGCTGCCGGTGGGCGTGGTGTTCGCCGCGATCGTCTGGATCGACCGCTGGGAGCCGGAGCCGCCGATGCTGCTGCTCGGCGCTTTCCTGTGGGGCGCGGGCGGGGCGACCGCGTGTTCGCTGATGCTCAACGACACCATCAACGGGCTCGGCAACCTCCTGTTCGGCGCGTCGGATCAACGGTTCTTCGCCACGGTCGTGATTGGACCGCTGGTGGAGGAGGCGGCGAAGGCGCTGTTCGTCGTCGCGTTGTGGTTCCGCCGCCGGTCGGAGTTCAACGGGCTGGTCGACGGCATCGTCTACGCGGGGCTGACGGCGGCGGGTTTCGCCTTCATTGAGAACATCCTGTACTTCGGCAAGGCATTCGACGCTGGTGGACTTGGCGGCGTCAGTGGCGGCGTGGTGGCGGTGTTCATCCTGCGTGGCGTGCTCGCGCCGTTCTCGCATCCGCTGTTCAGCTCGATGTTTGGCATCGGCATCGGGTTGGCCTCGCGCACCGACAGCAAGAGGTTGCGGCTGCTGTATTCGTTGCTCGGCTACCTGGCCGCAGTGGTGCTGCACGCGGTGTGGAACGCGGCCACGCTGCTCGGTGGCGCGGAGTTCCTGAACATCTACTTCCTGATTATGGTGCCGATTTTCCTCGGCACCTTCTGGCTGGTGTGGTGGCAGCGCAAACGGGAGCAGCGGATCGTCATCCAGCAGCTGCCGGTGCTGGAGCGGGCTGGGCTGATCGTGCGCAGTGAGATGGAGATGCTCGCGACGCTCGCGGGCCGCCGCGGCTGGCTGCGCAAGGTGCGGCGCAGCGCCGGGCACGAGGCGGCGAAAGCGGTGCGGGACTACCAGATCGCAGTCACCGAGCTCGCGTTCCTACAGCACCGCGCCGACCAGGGCCAGACCACCAGCGCCGCGCGCCGGGCTCGCCGCGAGAAGCTGATCGAGGAGCTCAAGCAGGCGCGGCGGTCGGCGGCGGGTACCCACCAGGCGATCCAGACGGCCCGCATCAAGCTCACCGAACTCACCCGGCACAACATCAAACGCCCGCCTAACCCCAGGCCCCCGATCCGATGACGCCGGCGATTTCGATGGAATTCAGCGCACCGATTTCCATGGAAATCGGCCACGCTCGGAACCCGGATCGCGTGGTTCTCGCCACCTGAGGCGCACAGCGGTGGGATCGGCGGGCTAGTCTCGCGCTGCTGTCTGGTACCCGGTGGTTGGGACTGGAACGGTAGGGAGGACGACGTGGCGATGTCTGCTGGTCGCATGGGCCCCAGGCTGCGAGTCGGAGTCATTTCGGCCGGCCGGGTCGGTGCCGTGCTGGGTGCGGCGTTGCAGCGCGCGGGCCACCAGGTCGTCGCGGTCTCCGCGGTGTCCGAGGCGTCGCTGCGCCGAGCCGACGAACTGCTCCCCGGGGTCGCCGTGCTCCCGCCGGACGAGGTCGCCCTGCAGGCCGACCTGGTGCTGCTGGCGGTGCCGGACGACGCGATCGGCGGGCTGGTCCGCGGCCTGGTCGCCACCGAATCGCTGCGCCCCGGGCAGATCCTGGTGCACACCTGCGGCGCGCACGGCGTGGCAGTCCTCGCCCCGGCCGCCGAGGTCGGCGTGCTCACCTTGGCGCTGCACCCGGCCATGACCTTCACCGGCCGCGCGGAGGACGTCGAACGGCTCGCCACCGCCTGTATGGCCGTCACCGCATCCACTGTGGACGAATCGGGCTGGCACGTCGCGGAGGCGCTGACGCTGGAGCTCGGGATGGAACCGGTGCGGGTGCCGGAAGAGTCCCGCCGCCTCTACCATGCCGCCCTCACGCACGGCGCCAACCACCTGATCACGCTGGTCAACGAGTGCGCCGACCTGCTTCGCGGAGCGGGCATCGACGTCGCGGACCGCGTCATGGCGCCGATCCTGTCGGCCTCGCTGGACAACGCGCTGCGCCTCGGCGACCGCGCGATCACCGGCCCGGTGATGCGCGGCGACGCCGGCACGGTCCGCGCGCACCTAGCCGTGCTGCGCGCGGCGAGCCCGGATGCGGTGCCCAGCTACCGCGAGTTGGCGAAGCGGACCGCGGAGCGCGCCGAGGGCACCGGCATCCTGCGTTCGGACGGGGCCGAGGCGGTCCGAGAGGCACTGGACGAGGAGTCGTCATGAGCCGTGCAGACACTGGAGTCGTCATGAGCGCACCCGGAAGCCCAGGTTTCGCGCGCGGCGAGCTGACCGTGCACCGCGACCCCGGTGAGCTGGCCAAGGTCACCCGCGCCCTACAGGCGAACGGCCGCAGGATCCACCTGGTGCCGACTATGGGCGCGCTGCACCGCGGCCACCTGGAGCTGATCCGCCGGGCTCGGCAGGACATCAACAGCATCACCGTCGTGTCGATCTTCGTAAACCCGTTGCAGTTCGCGCCCAACGAGGACTTCGACCGCTACCCAAGGACCTTCGAGGCGGACCTGCGGGCGTGCCGGGAAGCCGGGGTCGAGCTGGTCTTCGCCCCCTCGGTCGAGACGATGTACGGCACCGACCCGCAGATCACCGTCCACTCCGGACCGTTGGGCGAGCAGTTGGAGGGTGTCTCCCGGCACGGGCACTTCGACGGCATGCTCACGGTGGTGTTGAAGCTGCTCAACATCGTGCGGCCGGACCTGGCGTTCTTCGGTGAGAAGGACTATCAGCAGCTCGTCCTGATCCGGCGGATGGTGCGGGAGCTGAACCTGGACGCCCGGATCCAGGGCATCCCGACCGTGCGGGAAGCCGACGGCCTGGCGCTGTCCTCCCGCAACGCGTACCTCACCGCCGAGCAACGAGAGGCGGCGCTGGTGATCTCGGCGTCGCTGACCGCCGGGGCGCACGCCGGAACGGCCGGTGCCGACGAGGTACTCAAGGCCGCCGGTGCGGTGCTGGCGACCGAGCCGTCAGTGCAGGTCGACTACCTGGAGTTGCGCGACACCGAACTGGGCCCGGCCCCGGCCGAGGGCCAGGCGCGGCTGCTGGTGGCGGCCAGGGTCGGATCGACCAGGTTGATCGACAACGCGCTGGTGCTGCTGGGCAGCCCCGGCGTGACCGAGCCGGCGTGATCCCGCGGAAGTCGCGGGTGCCCGTCGATACCGCTCGGGCGTCGCGCAAGATACGTCGGCAAACCGCGGTATCAGCAGTAGGAGGTCTGCGATGTTCCGCACCATGCTGAAATCCAAGATCCACCGTGCCACGGTGACCCAGGCCGATCTGCACTACGTCGGTTCGGTCACCGTGGACGCCGACCTGATGGACGCCGCGGACCTGCTGGAAGGCGAGCAGGTCGCCATCGTCGACGTCACCAACGGCGCGCGGCTGGAAACCTATGTCATCACCGGCGAGCGCGGCTCCGGGGTGATCGGCATCAACGGTGCTGCCGCGCACCTGATCGAGCCCGGTGACATCGTGATCCTGTTGTCCTACGGCGTGATGGACGAGATGGAGGCGCGTTCGGTACGGCCGAAGGTGATCTTCGTTGACGCGGACAACCGGATCGTGGAGCAGGGCGGGGATCCGGGCAGCGCGCCGGAGGGTTCTGGGCTCCGCAGCGGTGCCGTGATCGCCGACCCGACGGCCGAGACGGACGATGCCGCCAAGCTCGACGCCCTGCTGCAGCAGCCGGAGCACTGAAGCCGCTGTCGTTGGTGGCCCACCCAGAGGCGCCGGCGCGCGGCAGCATCGACGGGTAAGCACCGGAAAGATTGCCCACGAGCCGTGACCTGGCGAAACCCGAAGGGATGAACGACGGTGCTGCTGGCCATCGACGTCGGAAACACCAACATCGTGCTCGGTCTCTACGCCGACCGCCCGGAGGTGGCAGAAGCCGACGTCGCCACGACGCTGATTCGGGATTGGCGGATGCGGACCGAGCCGCGGATGACCGCCGACGAGATGGCCCTGACCATGCGCGGGCTGCTCGGCGAGCACGCGGACGAGATCACCGGCATCGCCGCGCTGTCCACAGTGCCTGCTCTGCTGCGCGAGCTTCGCGTCATGCTGAGCCGCTACTGGAGCGACGTGCCGTGTGTGGTGGTCGAGCCCGGAGTGCGTACCGGTGTTCCGCTCCTCGTCGACAACCCGAAGGAGGTCGGCGCCGACCGCGTGATCAACACCCTGGCGGCGCACCACCTACACGCGACGAACTGCATCGTGGTCGACTTCGGCACGTCCACGAACATCGACGTCATCTCGGCCAAGGGCGAGTTCCTGGGCGGCGCGTTCGCCCCCGGCATCGAGATCTCGTTGGACGCGCTGGCCGCGCGCGCCGCGCAGCTGCGCAAGGTCGAGCTGGTCCGGCCGCGGTCGGTGATCGGCAAGAACACCGTGGAGTGCCTGCAGTCCGGCATCCTCTTCGGCTTCGCAGGCCAGGTCGACGGTCTGGTCCGCCGGATCGTCGCCGAGCTCGAATCCACTCACGGCGGCCCCACCACGGTCCTGGCCACCGGCGGCCTGGCCCCGCTCGTCGTCGCTGAGTCCACGACGATCACCCACCATGTCCCGGACCTCACCCTCCTTGGCCTCCGCCTGGTCTACGACCGCAACTTCGGCTGATTCATCGAGGTCAAGGGCGCCCGCAGGGCCAGCTTTCGGAAAGGACGCCTGGTCGCGGAGGGCGGGAGCGCGAAACGTACCCTTGGTGGCCGTGACTGACCAGGACCGTCCCACCCCCCCGGCAACCAGCGCTGACGGCGTCGACGACCTGCCGGAACAGATGCGGATCCGGCGGGAGAAGCGGGAGCGCCTGCTCGCCGCCGGAGTCGATCCCTACCCGGTGAAACTGCCGATCACGCATAGCCTCGCCCAGGTACGCGCCGCCCACCAGGACTTGGCCCCGGACACCGCCACCGGCGAACGCGTCGGCGTAGCGGGGCGGGTGATGTTCGTGCGCAATACCGGAAAGCTCTGCTTCGCCACGCTGCGCTCCGGTGACGGCACCGAGCTGCAGGCGATGCTCAGCCTCAAGCAGATCGGCGAGGATGCCCTGGCGGCCTGGAAGAGCGACGTCGATCTCGGTGACCATGTGTTCGTGCTCGGCGAGGTGATCACCTCCCGGCGCGGTGAGCTGTCCGTGATGGCCGAAGAATGGCGGATGGCGGCCAAAACGCTGCGCCCGCTGCCGGTCATGCACAAGGAGCTCGGCGAGGAAACGCGCGTCCGGCAGCGCTATGTTGACCTGATCGTGCGAAAGCAGGCCGCCGATACGGTCCGCACTCGCGCCGCGGTGCAACGATCGCTGCGCGATTCTTTCGACCGGCGCGGTTTCATCGAGGTGGAAACCCCGATGCTGCAGACGTTGCAAGGCGGTGCCGCTGCGCGTCCGTTCACGACGCATTCCAACGCCTTCGACATCGACCTGTTCCTGCGGATCGCACCGGAGTTGTATCTCAAGCGATGCGTGGTCGGCGGGATCGAGAAGGTTTTCGAGATCAACCGGAACTTCCGCAACGAGGGCAGTGATTCTTCCCACTCGCCGGAGTTCGCGATGTTGGAGTTTTACCAAGCCTATGCCGATTACAACGACATGGCTGAGCTGACCCGATCGGTGATCCAGGAGGCGGCCGTCGCGGTCTCCGGTTCACCGGTGGTCACCTGGTTCGACGGAACAGAGTACGACTTGTCCGGCGAGTGGGCATCGATCAGGATGTACGACTCGCTGTCGGAAGCGCTGGAATCGGAGATCACGCCGCAAACAACGGTGGAGACGCTGCGTAAGCACGCGGACTCCTACGGTTTGCAGACCGATCCCACGCATGGTCACGGAAAGCTAGTCGAGGAGCTGTGGGAGCACCTGGTCGGCGATCATTTGACCGCGCCGACCTTCGTTCGCGACTTCCCGGTGGAGACCTCGCCGCTGACCCGGCAGCACCGAACCGAGCCGGGGTTGGCGGAAAAATGGGATCTGTACGTTCGCGGGTTCGAGCTCGCCACCGGATACTCCGAACTCGTCGACCCGGTCGTGGAACGCGCTCGCCTGGAGGAACAGGCCGCACTCGCGGCGGCCGGTGACGATGAGGCGATGCCGATCGACGAGGACTTTCTCCGCGCCCTCGAGTACGGAATGCCACCCAGCGGCGGGGTCGGAATGGGGATCGACCGGTTGTTGATGGCGTTGACCGGTCTCGGTATCCGGGAGACGATCCTGTTCCCGCTGGTCCGCCCGGAATGACCCGATCAGGGCGAGAGCCAGTGAATTTTCCGGCCTGGGTGAGTGCATTATCGCAGTTACTGCGCTAACCTGAGCTCAGAATGTCTCGGTGACGGCTATTGGCTTACTCGCAAGGGAGTTCCGCTCCTGGCGGATGGCTGCTGTCCCGCTATTGCACAATTCTTGCTCCGGGGAGGACTTCGAAGATGGCGCAGAAGGTCACTGTCACCCTTGTCGACGATCTGGACGGCGGACAGGCGGACGAAACCGTTGAGTTCGGATTGGACGGCGTCTCCTACCAGATCGACCTTTCCGCGGACAATGCCGGCGAGTTGCGGGATGCACTGGCGAACTACGTCTCCAGCGCGCGTCGGGCCGGCGGTCGCAAGAAGCCGGGTCCCCGGCCGGGGGCCGCGGCGCGTTCCGGCGGCGGTTCCACGAGCGCCGATCGCGAGCAGAACCAGGCCATTCGGGAATGGGCTCGCAAGCGCGGCCTGAAGGTGTCGGACCGGGGCCGTATCCCCGCCGACATCGTCGAGCAGTACCACCAGGCGAACTGAAGTCGTCAACCCGAGGGGCGTTTGCGAGGCTCACCTGCCCGCAAACGCCCCTTGACGCGTTCGGATAACTCTATTTACCGCTTAGCGGGCCGAAAAGGGCGATTGATCGACCCGAGATGTTGTCCGATTGGGCATCGCGTTGCCCCTTTTTTCCGCTCTGTCCCGGGCCGGGGCCGGCGCTGGTCGTCGGCATGTGACAACGGACATTCCGGCCCGCCCTGTTCGGCTAGCCTTAGGTGGGCCTAACCTAAGTGCGGTCCGGACGAGTGGCAGGGGGAGTGGGACGTGAGTCGCAGCGTGGCCGTCGGTAGCCCTCGCGCATCCGGGCATGGCGCGGCATCGACGGCCTCCGGCGGTGGGCGCCTGCGACAACGCCGACGCCGCCGGTTCGCCGGCATCGCGGTCCTGCTGGTCGTGCTGGTGGTCAGCTGCGTGCTCAGCGTGGTGATCGGCGCCAAGACGATCCCGCTATCCGACGTGTGGAGCGGGCTGTTCACGCCCACCGGCACGGAGAACGACCTGATCATCCGGGAGCTGCGGGTACCGCGCACGGTCGTCGGCGTCCTCGCGGGCGCGGCGCTGGGCCTGGCGGGCGCGTTGATGCAGGGCCACACCCGCAACCCGATCGCCGACCCCGGCATCCTGGGCATCACGCAGGGCGCGGCGCTGGCCGTGGTCCTCGCGGTCTACACCTTCGGCGTCACCACGCTGCTCGGCTTCATCTGGTTCGGCTTCGCCGGCGCCTTGCTGGGCGCGCTGGCCGTGTTCGCGATCGGCTCCCTCGGCCGCGGCGGCCCCACCCCGGTGGCCCTGGCGCTGGCCGGCGCCGCGATCAGCCACCTGTTGCAGGCCATCACCTCGGCGCTGGTGATCTCCGACCAGCAGACCATGGACACCTACCGGTTCTGGAAGGTCGGCTCCGTCTCGATCAGCGACCCGGCGGTGATCCCGCAGGTGCTGCCGTTCCTGGCGGTGGGCATCGTGCTGGCGCTGGCCAACGCGTCCAGCCTCAACGCCCTGTCGCTGGGAGACGATGTGGCCCGCTCGCTGGGTCACCGCGTGGAGTGGGCGCGCCGGGCGGGCATCGCGGGGATCGCGATCCTGGTCGGTGGCACGGTCGCGATCTGCGGGCCGATCGGGTTCGTCGGCCTGATCGTGCCGCACGTGGCCCGCTTCTTTACCGGTGCCGACTACCGCTGGCTGCTGCCGTTCGCCGGGCTGCTGGGCGCGTCGCTGGTGCTGCTCGCCGACGTGCTCGGCCGGATCGTGGCGCGGCCGTCCGAAGTGCAGGTCGGGGTGATGCTGGCGATGGTCGGCGCGCCGTTGTTCATCGCGCTCGTGCGCCGCCGGAAGTTGGTGCGGTTGTGACCCGAGTCCTGGACAGCAGCGAAAAGACCGCCAGGGCCGTCGCCGGGCGGCGACCGATTCGGCTGGGCCCGTTCTCCGGGGTGCTGCGCTGGCAGCCGCTGGTGGCGCTGCTGGGCGGCCTCGTGGTGCTGCTGGCGTTCTTCGTGCTCAACCTCGGGCTGGGCGAGTACCAGATCAGCCCGGTGGAGGTGCTCAACACGCTGCTCGGCGGCGGCGACCGGGCGCAGCAGATCATCGTCGTCGAGCTGCGGCTGCCGAGGTCGCTGACCGGCCTGCTGGTCGGCGCCGCCCTCGGTCTCGCCGGCGCGATCATGCAGGCACTAGCGCGGAACCCGCTGGCCAGCCCGGACATGCTAGGCATCACCTGGGGCGCGGGGACCGCCGCGACCGCGGTGATCGTGCTCGGCGGCACGGCGGGCAGCATCGCGGGTGCGCTGGCGAACTACGGCCTGCCGCTCGTGGCGCTGGCGGGCGGGCTGGTCACCGGCATTGCGGTCTACGTGCTGGCCTACCGCCGCGGCGTGGACTCCTTCCGGTTGGTGCTGGTCGGCGTCGGCGTCAGCGCGCTGGCGGGCAACGCGACCTACTGGCTGCTGACCGTCGGCGATGTGAACGACGCGAGCCGGGCCCTGATCTGGCTGACCGGCAGCCTCAACGCGCGCGGCTGGGAACACGTGATTCCAGTGGCGATCGCCCTCGTCGTGCTGATCCCGCTGACCCTGATCGGCACGCACGTGCTCGGGGCGCTGCAGTTCGACGACGACACGGTTCGCGGGCTGGGCGTCCGGCGGGACCTGTCGCGCGGTGCGCTGCTGCTGGCCTCTGTCGTCTTGGCGTCGATCGCGACCGCCGCAGCAGGACCGATCCAGTTCGTCGCGCTGGCCACCCCGCAGATCGCGCTGCGGGTGGCGCGCACCTCGCGGCCGCCCCTGCTGACCTCGGCAGTGCTCGGTGGCGCGCTGGTCGTCGGTTCGGACGTGATCTCCCGGACCGCCTTCGGCGGCATGGAGCTGCCGGTCGGCATCATCACCGCCGTCCTCGGCGCCCCGTATCTGATCTACCTGCTCGTCCGTCGGTATCGGGAGGTCCGCGCATGACAGCATCCGCCACGTCCAGCGAAGCCCAGCCCGCCGCGCCGACCGAGGGGGGTGACCGGCAGCGGCTGCACGCCAGCGACCTTCAACTGGCCTACGGCGACCGGGTCATCGTCGACGGTCTGGACTTCGACGTCGTGGACGGCACCATAACCGCGGTGATCGGCCCGAATGGCTGCGGCAAGTCGACGCTGCTGCGCGCGCTGGGACGGCTGTTGCGACCGCGGCGCGGCAGCGTGCTGCTGGACGGCAAGCAGATCCACAAGATGTCCACCAAGGAAGTGGCCAAGGTGCTCGGGGTGCTCCCGCAGTCCCCGGTGGCCCCGGAAGGGTTGACCGTCGCCGACCTGGTCGCGCGCGGGCGGCACCCGCACCAGTCCTGGTACCGGCAGTGGTCCTCGGATGACGAGTCGGCGGTGGCCGAGGCGCTGGGCATGACCGGCATCGAGGACCTCGCCGACCGCACCCTCGACGAGCTCTCCGGCGGCCAGCGGCAGCGCGCCTGGCTGTCCATGGCGCTGGCCCAGGGCACCGACCTGCTGCTGCTCGATGAGCCGACCACCTACCTCGACCTGTCCCACCAGGTGGACGTGCTGGAGCTGGTGGGGCGATTGCACGACGAGAGTGGACGTACCGTGGTGATGGTGCTGCACGACCTCAACCTGGCCGCGCGCTACGCCGACCGGCTGGTGGCGATGAAGGGCGGCGCTATCGTTGCCGAGGGCGAACCGGGTGAAGTGCTCACCGAGGAGTTGCTGGCCGAAGTTTTCGAGCTGAACGCGCGGGTGATGGCCGACCCCGTAGCGGGTACTCCGATGGTGGTGCCGGTTGGCGGTCGTCGCGGCGCGGCCGCCGATCAGTTCGGCTCGTAAGACCTGTTCGCGCTGAGCGGACAGGTCTATCCGATCGGTCGGAACCCGGAATCCCGCAGGCCAGCGGGTCGTTAGTCAGGATGCCGGACAAGAATGCGGGCACTAGGTCGCAGCGGGCACGGACCGCGACCAGGTGGGGCTACTACAGTGGTCCTGAAGAGTGCTGAACCCGTCGTGGGCATCGGCGATGCAGGAGCCGTGTCCCGGAACGAGACCGCCGGCGCAGCAGTCAGGGAGTGCGAATGTTCGAGAGGTTCACCGACCGCGCGAGGCGGGTGGTCGTCCTGGCCCAAGAAGAGGCCCGGATGCTCAACCACAACTACATCGGCACCGAGCACATTCTTCTGGGCTTGATCCACGAGGGTGAGGGTGTCGCCGCCAAGGCGCTGGAGTCGCTGGGTATCGCGCTTGAGGGCGTGCGCCAACAGGTCGAGGAGATCATCGGCCAGGGACAGCAGGCCCCCAGCGGACACATCCCGTTCACCCCACGGGCGAAGAAGGTGCTGGAGCTGTCGCTTCGCGAGGCGCTGCAGCTCGGCCACAACTACATCGGCACCGAGCACATTCTGCTCGGGCTGATCCGCGAGGGCGAGGGCGTCGCCGCGCAGGTGCTCGTCAAGCTCGGTGCGGACCTCAACCGGGTGCGTCAGCAAGTCCTCCAGCTGCTGTCCGGCTACCAGGGCAAGGAGCCCGCGGAGGCCGGTGGGCGTGGCGAGGGCACCCCGTCGTCGTCGCTGGTGCTGGACCAGTTCGGCCGCAACCTGACGCAGAGCGCCCGGGAGGGCAAGCTCGACCCGGTGATCGGCCGGGAGAAGGAAATCGAGCGGATCATGCAGGTCCTCTCGCGGCGCACCAAGAACAACCCGGTGCTCATCGGTGAGGCCGGCGTCGGCAAGACGGCGGTCGTGGAGGGGCTGGCCCAGAAGGTGGTCAAGGGCGAGGTGCCCGAGACGCTCAAGGACAAGCAGCTCTACACCCTGGACCTGGGATCGCTGGTCGCCGGTTCCCGGTATCGCGGTGATTTCGAGGAGCGCCTGAAGAAGGTGCTCAAGGAGATCAAGACCCGCGGCGACATCATCCTGTTCATCGACGAGATCCACACCCTGGTCGGCGCGGGTGCCGCCGAGGGTGCGATCGACGCGGCGAGCATCCTCAAGCCGATGCTGGCCCGCGGCGAGCTGCAGACCATCGGTGCTACCACGCTTGAGGAGTACCGGAAGTACGTCGAGAAGGACCCGGCGCTGGAGCGCCGCTTCCAGCCGATCCAGGTCGGCGAGCCGTCGCTGCAGCACACCGTGGAGATCCTCAAGGGCCTGCGGGACCGCTACGAGGCGCACCACCGGGTGTCCATCACCGACGCCGCGCTCGTCGCCGCGGCGAGCCTGGCCGACCGCTACATCAACGACCGTTTCCTGCCGGACAAGGCGATCGACCTGATCGACGAGGCCGGGGCCCGGATGCGCATCCGCCGCATGACCGCGCCGCCGGACCTGCGCGAGTTCGACGAGAAGATCGCCGACGTGCGCCGGGAGAAGGAGTCCGCGATCGACGCGCAGGACTTCGAGCGGGCCGCTCGCCTGCGGGACGAGGAGAAGCAGCTCCTCGGCCAGAAGGAAGAGCGGGAGAAGCAGTGGAAGGCCGGTGACCTCGACGTGGTCGCCGAGGTCGATGACGAGCAGATCGCCGAGGTGCTGGCGAACTGGACCGGCATTCCGGTGTTCAAGCTCACCGAGGAGGAGACCACCCGGCTGCTGCGCATGGAAGACGAGCTGCACAAGCGGATCATCGGCCAGGACGACGCGGTCAAGGCCGTCTCGCAGGCCATCCGGCGCACCCGTGCCGGGCTCAAGGACCCCAAGCGCCCGTCCGGCTCGTTCATCTTCGCCGGCCCCTCGGGTGTCGGGAAGACCGAGCTGTCCAAGGCGCTGGCGGAGTTCCTCTTCGGCGACGACGACGCGCTCGTGCAGATCGACATGGGCGAGTTCCACGACCGCTACACCGCCTCGCGGCTCTTCGGCGCCCCGCCCGGCTACGTCGGCTACGAGGAGGGCGGTCAGCTCACCGAGAAGGTCCGCCGCAAGCCGTTCTCGGTGGTGCTCTTCGACGAGATCGAAAAGGCGCACCAGGAGATCTACAACACCCTGCTGCAGGTGCTGGAGGACGGCCGGCTCACCGACGGGCAGGGCCGCACGGTGGACTTCAAGAACACGGTGCTGATCTTCACCTCCAACCTGGGCACCCAGGACATCTCCAAGGCCGTCGGGCTGGGCTTCTCCAGTGGTCAGGGCGCCGAGTCCAACTACGAGCGGATGAAGAACAAGGTCAACGAGGAGATGAAGAAGCATTTCCGGCCGGAGTTCCTCAACCGCATCGACGATGTGATCGTGTTCCACCAGCTCACCGAGGCCGAGATCATCCAGATGGTCGACCTGCTCGGGGGCCGGGTGGAAAAGGCGCTCAAGGGCAAGGACATGGCCCTGGAGCTGACCGACACGGCCAAGAAGCTGCTGGCCAAGCGCGGGTTCGACCCGGTGCTGGGCGCCCGGCCGCTGCGCCGGACCATCCAGCGCGAGATCGAGGACAAGCTCTCCGAGAAGATCCTGTTCGGCGAGGTCCAGCCGGGTCAGATCGTGATCGTGGACGTCGAGGGCTGGGACGGCGAAGGCGCCGACGACAAGGCGCACTTCACCTTCCGCGGCGAGCAGAAGCCGTCGCTGGTTCCGGACACCCCGCCGGTCGCGGTCTCGGCGAGCTCCGAGGAGAAGTCGGACGGCTCGGACACCGAGTCCGCCTGACGACCAACGGCAGAAGCGGCCCCGCAACCTCCAGGTGCGGGGCCGCTTCGTTGTCGGAGGCATCTTTTTCAGGTGGGGTCCTGCACCAAGGGCAGGGTGTCCAAGGGGTACGGACGTCTTACTTCAGGCCGAAGCCCTGATCAGCGGATGCGGTGGTTTCTTCGGTGGGGGCGTCCGAGCGGGCCCGGGCGATCTGGACCGTGTGTGCCGCCGCCGACTCGCGTTCGCGGCGGTTATTGCGGATGCGGATCACGACGAACGCCACGACCGTCAGGATCGACGTGATCAGCACCGCGCGGGAGAGCAGGCCCGCGTATTCCTCGACGAGGTACCAGTGCTGGCCCAGCAGATAGCCCGCCGACACGAAAACGGTGTTCCAGATCAGGCTGCCGAGGGTCGTGAACAGGACGAAGGTCGTCAGCCGCATGGGCTCGGCGCCGGCCGGGAGCGAGATGAAGCTGCGGAACAGCGGGATCATCCGCCCGAAGAAGACCGCCTTGACGCCGTGCTTGGCGAACCAGGCCTCGGTCTTGTCGATGTCGGAGATCTTGACCAGCGGGATCCTCGCGGCGATGGCGCGGGTGCGGTCGCGGCCTAGCGTCGCGCCGATCCCGTAGAGCGCCAGCGCGCCCACCAGCGAGCCGAGGGTGGTCCACAGAATCGCGCCGAGCAGCGACATGCCGCCCTGGCCGGCGGTGAACCCGGCCAGCGGCAGGATCACTTCGCTGGGCAGTGGTGGGAACAGGTTCTCCAGCGCGATGATCAGTCCGGCACCGGGACCGCCGAGCTTTTCCATCACCGAGATCACCCAGGCGGTGAAGCCGGTCGGTTCGGCGGGGGTGGCGGCCAACGTCGTCAGATCCATGCGGGCGGCTCCGGGATTGCGCGCCCCGCGCCCGGCGGCCTCGATCACCTGGGGTGCGAGCAGCATCGGCGGAACGACTGATCGGCAGAATGTCCGTTCTGTTCATGATTCCAGCCCGCAGCCGCGCTCCCGCCGCCGACGTGGTGATCTATGCCGCGAATGACGGGCACGGCGAACCTGCGGTGGTCCCTCCCGCCCCCGACGCAGGAGGGGCCACCGCAGGCAGTCATGAATATTATTCCGGTCTTATCCGGGAGGGGTTAGGGAAGGTGCGCCTCCGCATGGTTCGCGGGCGACATGCAATCTCCTTCGCCGCCTGCCCCCTCTCGATCTCGGCGGGGGTGCTGACAGGTCGAGCGCAGCGCGCTGACAGGCTGGGGTGCGGCGGACGACAGGGGAATCGCATGGATCAGACGTTGCTGGCGGAGCCGGAGCAGGAAGAGTGGCCGCGGCGCAAGCCAGGTGGCAGTGCGGTCACGGTGCTGTTGCTGTTGGCCGCGCTCGGCTTCCTGGCGTGGTCCGCACTCCCGCTGGCCGGTTTGGACACCAACCGGTACACGGTAGCGCTGGTGGCGCTGACGCCGTACGCGGCGCTGACCGGCATCGTGCTGGCACTGCTGTGCCTGGTGCTGCGTCGTTGGCTGACCGCGCTCATCGTCGCCGTGGTCACTGCCACCCTGGTGCTCTTCATCGCGCCGCGGGCGGTTCCCAACGTGACTCCGGCGCAGGGCATGCCGCTGCGGGTGCTGTCGGTGAACAGCTACCTCGGCGAGGCGGATGCGACGCAACTGGTGGACCTAGTACGGCAAAACCACGTCGACGTGCTCAGCCTGCAGGAACTCACACCCGAACTGGTGGCCCGGCTGGATGCGGCCGGACTCGCCGCAGAGCTGCCCTACCGGGTATTCCGCCCAGGGCCGAAGGCGGACGGCTCCGGAATCGCCGCCCGCCATCCGCTGCGGGAGTTGTCGCTGGTGCCGTCCACCACGCTGGCCCAGCCCTCGGCGCGGTTGGACTTGCCGGGCGAGCGACACCTCGAATTCGTGGCGGTGCATCCGCTGTATCCGATGGGCCGCGACACGACCGCGGTCTGGGGTCGCGACCTGGCCGCGCTACCGAACCCCGCCGACGACGGCACGCCCCGGATCCTGGCGGGTGACTTCAACGCGACCCTCGACCACACCCGGCTGAAGTACCTGATCGGAATGGGTTACACCGACGTCGCCAAAGTGACCGGCGGCGGTCTGTACCCGACCTGGCCCGGGCCGGGTACCTGGTTCCCGCCGCCGGTCACGATCGACCACGTCCTCACCAGCAAGGGCATCGCCGCCCAGTCCTACCGGACCTTCGACGTAGCGGGTTCCGACCACCGCGCGATCCTCGCCACGGTGGTCCTGACCCGGTGAACCTGCCTGGGGGCGATTTCGATGGAATCGCTAGTCGACGGCCGCGACGGACACCTCGAAGCGGCTGAAGGAGCCGTTCTGGTACCAGTACGCGCCGCCATCGATGCCGTAACCGACCTCGGTTTCGGCGACGTGGTCGCCTGCCACTTCCGCAACCACCTCGACCACCAGGTCCAGCATGTCCTCCTCGGGCACTTCCGCCACGAGCAACGTGTCCTGCGAGGGAACGGCCAGCACCACGCCGCTCTCCGCCAGCTCCGGCTCGACCTCGTCGAGGAGCAGCGCCCATGCCGCGCTCCCGGACGCCATCAGCAAGGTGATCGTCTCGACCGGCTCCCCGGCCTCATCGGACACCTGGACCAGCACCTCGCCCCACGCCGGGGCGTCCTGCTCCCGGCGCAGGTTCGCAAGCGCCGCCTCGACCAGCCGATCGGGCTCCACACCCCAGGCCTGCACCGCGGCGTTGTGCACCTGGGTATCGATCTCGGAGTCGTCGTCGGACGACGGCGTGCCCGCGACCACCAGCCCGACCCACAGCCCGTCGGCCAACTGCAGCCGGAACCACTCTTCGGGATCCTCCGGCTCCGCCTCGTCATAACGCGGGCCACCGTCGTACAGGTGGATCCGCAGGCGGTCCCGCACCTGGTCGAGGGTGGCCTGTTCGAGCCACTCGGACTGGGCCTCCGCGGCACTCCACGCGTCGATCTGGCCGAAGCACAGGCTCTCCCAGTCCTCCGGCGGCGCTTCCGAGCAGCGCTTGGCGAGCTGTTCAAGCGAGAATTCGTGGATGTCGGAGTAGACACCGGCGGCCAACTCGACGAAGCCCGATTCGAGGTCTTGCCCCTCGGCGCCGAAGCAGCCGCATGCGTCGTCGACCTCTTCGCAGAAGGTCCCGAACTGGTCGACATCGAAGAAGCCGCACCACGCCGGGACTTCTTCGACAGCAGTAGTTTGCACCATGTGGCCGCACGCTAGCGGAGCCCGGTGACAGCCCGACCACGGACCGCGTCATCGGGGCTAAAACTCGATCTGCGGATGCAGGCGGCCGAGGGTCCAGGACCGCTGGCGCTGCACGGCGACCGTGGTCAGCGCCAGGAAGACGACGACGAACCCGGCGAGCACGGCGACATCGCGCAGCAGGTGTTCGGTGACGCCGCCGGAGATCGTCACCCGCAGCCCGTCCACCAGGTAGCTCATCGGCAGGAACGGGTGCACCGCCTGGAACGGCACCGGGGCGGTCTCCATCGGGTACAGCCCGCCGCACGCGGTGAGCTGGACGATCAGCAGCACCAGCGACAGCAGGCCGCCGATCGCGCCGAAAGCGGTGCGCAGGAAGTGGTCGATGGCCACGAATGCGACCGCCGCGAGGCTGAGCAGGCCGGTGGTCCACCACACGTGCTCGGGGTCGAGGCCGAGCCCGAAGTCGACCGCCGCGTACAGCGCGAGGCCGCCTAGCACGCCCAGCACCGCCGCGGGCAGGAACCCGGCGACCGCGATCGTCAGCGCGCCGACCCGATCCGCGAGCGCCCGCAGGTTCACCGGCTTGAGTAGCAGATATGCGAACAAGCCGAACACCCACAGGGCAATCGCGAAGAAGAACGGCGCCAGGCCACGCCCGTAAACGTGGGCCGGGTTGAGGTTGTCGGTGCGGATCTCGGTCGGCGATCCGAGGACATCGGCGGCGTGCGAGACCTCGGTGGGGTTCGTCGGCGGGATCTTTTCCAGCGTGCCGTCGACCAGCCCTTGCAGGTTCTTCGCACCGTCATTGAGCTGCCCGGCCCCGGTGTGCAGCACCCCGCTGCTCGCGGCGAGCGTGTTCAGCCCGCTGGTGATGCCGTTGGCGCCGCCGGACATTTCCGCGGCGCGCGAGCGCAGCGTGTCGACCGGGGCGGTGATCGCGCGGACCTGGTTCTGTAGCGGACCCATGCTGTCCTGCAGCGACAGTGCCTGCCTGTTGGCGTCTTGCGCGGTGGTCAACGCCCGATGGGCATCCTTGTCGGCGGTGCCCGCGGCGTCGGCGAGCTTGCGGGCGTTGTTTAGCGCGCGCTGGTAGACGGGGTCCTGAGCGAGCTCGGGATGCTTCTGGCCGAGTTCCTCGACAGCGCCCCGGCCTTCCCCGGCGCGCTGGCCGAGGAAGCCGGTGGTGGTCTTGATCGTGTTCAGGCTGTTGGCCGCGACATTGCTCGCGTTGACCAGGGCGTTGACCGCGCCAGGAAGCCGTTCGGCCGTGAAGTTGCTGATCGTGGACAGCCGCTGGTCCAGCTGCGCCGTGGCGTCCGAGATGTCCTGCACGCCGCGCGAGAGCTGGCCGGTTCCATCGCGGACACCGTTGAGGCCCTTGGCGAGCGCGTCGGTGCCTTGCTTGCTCAAGTCGCTGCCCTGGACGAGTTGCTTCGTCGCCTCCGACGAGAGTCGCAGCTTCTCGCGAGCCTGGCCGAGGTCGCCGTAGAGCGAGCGAGCATAGGTGACGTGTGCAGCCGCGTTGATCTGGTTCTGCAGCTCGGTTTGCGCCGTGTCGGCCATGATCCCGACGATGAAGCCGTTGGCGTCGTTCTTGACGATCCGCACCGCAGGGCGCTGGGGTTTGTGGTCGGCCGTGGTCGCCAACTTCGCGCTGAAGTCCGGCGGGACCTCGATCGTGAGGTAGTACCGACCGTGCACCAGCCCGCGCCGGGCCTCGGCGGCGTCCACGAAGTTCCATTCGAACATGTCGGTCGCCTTGAGCTGCTGGACGAACTGCTCGCCGGCGTTGATGTGTTCGCCGCGGCTGTCCACCGGGCGGTCCGAGTTGACCACCGCGACCGGCACCCGGTTCAGCCGGCCATAGGGATCCCAGTTCGACCACAGGTACATCGCCCCGTACAGCAGCGGGACGAGGATCAGCACGAGCGGCACGAAGCGGCGCAGCGGTCCGCGAAAGCGCCGCAGCTCCAGCCAGGCCAGTTTGATCGCTTTCACGGGGCGTCCACTCCCTGCCGGTCGAGCACCTTCGTGGGGCGGTGGTCCGGTTCGGGGGCGGGGAGGCGGATCACCTCGACGTCGCCGGACGGCGGGTCGGTGGCGCTGGTCAGCACCGTCATCCCGGTGCGGGTCACCTCGCGCAACCCCGCCCACACCTGTGCGCGCGCGGACATGGAAAGGCCGGCCTCGACGTCGTCGACGAGGATCCCGGCGGGTTCGGCCGCGATGGTGAGCGCCACCGCGAACAGCAGCCGTTCGGCGGGGTGCAGGTCGCCGATCAGCGCAGTGCGATCCGGGGCGATCCGGACCTTGGCGAGCGCGGCCTCGATTTCGTCCTCATAGACGCCGCTGATCAGGCGGCGTTCTGCGATCGCCTCGCGGACCCGGTGCCGGTTCTCAAGTTCGCAGACCGGCCGCACCCGCGCCGGGCGGATCAGCTGGCGAACGGCCTTGGCCTGCGCGGGCAGCACGTGCCCGGAGACGTCCAGGTACCCGGTGATGAGCGGGAGGCGGCCGGACAGGGCGAGCAGTAGCGAGGTTCGGCCCGTCCCGGAAGCGCCGGCCACTACGACGAGCGCCCCGGGGTCGACGCGCAGGTCGAGGTTGGCGAACACGACGCCTTCGGGGCCCTTGGCGGCGATTCCGCGGGCGAGGATGGCCACGCCTTCGACGTCCATTCCGCCTCCTCCGTGCAAGGCTGCTGATCCAAAGTGGCCGCTCGTGCGGAGGTCGGCAACTCGTAAACCGAGTGAGTCCACTGTGGATACGCACGGAGGGGCGATAGTGCTCGCGGTTTCAACGGAAATCGCCGGGCACCGGGCGCCCGGGTGGTGTCGATTTCAATGGAAAACGGCGGGTGTGATCGTCTCGGCGTCACCGGTGCGGGTGTCGACGATGGCGATCTCGGTGATCTTCGCGCGCACCGGCTCGGGCGGTTGCAGAGCTCGAAAGCCCGCCGTCAACTGCTCATCGGTGACGCCCTGGGCGAGCGTGCAGTGCGGGATCCACGCGCCGGGGAAGTAGTAAGCGGATGGGTGTTGCACCCGGCCGGCCAGCGCATCGTGCACCGCACTGTGCACCGCCAGTAGTTCGGTGTCCACGATCGCGCTAAGCAATAGCACCCGATCGTCGCCGGGGAACGTCCCCAGGGTGTACAGCCAGAGGTCCGGAATGGACAGCAGGTCCAGCTCTGCGCGCAACGCCTTGCGCGCAGCGGCCGGAATGCTGCCGGCCGCCGCCAGCGTCACGTGTGGACGATGCTTGCCGTTCGTCCGGGTGTCGATGCTGGGCACCCCTGCGTCGTCCAACCGCCGCCACAGCGCCCGGATCTCGGACTCCGTGGTGTCGTCGAAGTACGACACCAAGGCGTGCGCCATCAGTGCTCGCCGGGGAGCGCGAAACGGCCGTCGTCGGTCTGCTCGACGAGCCCGTCCACCAGCAGGGAGTCCAGGCACCGGTCCCGCTGGCCAGCATCCGCCCACACCGCGTCCAGCTGCTCGCGCGGCACCGGACCGGTCGAGCCGCGCAGCACGTCCAGCAGCTTGCCGCGCACCTGGCGATCGGTGCCGGCGAACTTCTGCACCTTCTTCGGCGGCCCGGCGTAGGCGGGACGGCCCGCGTGCTGCCACGCGCAGTCGTGCGCGATCGGACAGGCCTCGCACAGCGGTGAACGCACGGTGCACACCACCTGACCGAGCTCCATCAACGCAGCGGACAGCTTGGCGGCGCTCGCGTGGTCGGCGGGGAGCAGGGCGTCGACGTCGGCGAGATCGCGTTTGGTCGACGGCGGACCGGCATCACCGGCGCCGTGCACGGCCCTTGCCACCACCCGGCGGACGTTTGTATCGACCACCGGTGCGCGCCTGCCGTAGGCGAAGGCCGCCACGGCTCGGGCGGTGTAGGCGCCGATGCCGGGCAGGGCCAGCAGCGTGTCGACGTCCGACGGGACCACATCGTCATGGTCGGCGGCGATGGCGGCGGCCGCCTCGTGCAGGCGCAGGGCTCGGCGCGGATAGCCGAGCTTCCCCCAGGCGCGCAGCACCTCGTTCTGCGGCTCGGCGGCCAGGTCGGAGGGGCGCGGCCAGCGGCGCATCCACTCCTCCCAGATCGGCTGGACCCGGTTGACCGGGGTCTGCTGCAGCATCGTCTCGCTGACCAGCACGCCCCACCCTGTCGTGCCGGGGGCGCGCCACGGCAGCGGCCGGGCCGTGGCGGCGAACCAGTCGATCAACTCGACCGGATCCAGGGATGGGGCTGCGGGATGTGCGGCGGTTGGCTTCATGGCGCTACCGATCCTGCCAGGTGCCCGATCCCGTGGGGAACCACGTCCGCGACAAATCCCCGAAGGCGCCCCTCCCGTCGCGCGGAACTCCATCTAAGTGGAGCCAAGACAGCCTTTGCCAGCTGCGGAAATAGACAGTCTCGGCGTATGCGGTGCCATTTCGCGGGAAACGACCGGCGACCGGGCGAACGTCGATCCACCGGCAAACTTGAGGCCTCGGTTCGCGGCCGGGCTAGGTGCTCCGGTGCGTAGTGGTCTTCCCGGCCCTGGGGCGGAATCCGCTGTGATACGCCCAATTGGGTGATCGTCGATAACGCTGTTCGGAGTAGTCATCGAGTTACTGTCGTTTCCGTGTTTGATCCGAATGGGCCGCTGCCGCCCGCGGTGTACTGGCGTCGCCGCGTGCTGGCGATTGGTGCGGTCGTACTCGCCGCGGTCCTGCTCGGCTGGGGCGCGGTCGCCATGGTTGGCGGCGCCGCGCAACCCCGCGGGGCTCCGCCGCCCCGACCGCCGGGGCCGCCGGTCGCGGTGGCGGCCGACGCCCCGCCGCCGCAATGCGCAGACCCGGCGATGCGCGTTGTCGCCGAGGTGGCCCGCCCGGAGTTCCGCGTCGGCGAGCGGATCGACCTGAGCATCGTGGTGACCAACGCCGGCGACCGGGCGTGCGTGCGCGACACGAACCGCATGCTGCGCGAGCTGACCGTGTCGACCCCGGCCGGCAAGCACGTGTGGTCCAGCAACGATTGCTACTCGGAGTCGACCAACGAGCAGCCGCTGCTGCAGCCGGGCCAGTCGGTGCGCAACGACGTCCAGTGGTCCGGCCAAACGTCCACACCGGACTGCGGCGCCGACCAGGGCCGCGTCCCGGCCGGGGAATATCAGGTGGTGGCCAGGGTCGCCGCGCTGAAGAGCTCGCCCACGTCGTTCCGCTTGGTCGCCGGATCCTGACCACCGGATTCCGCTCGGTGACCACAAAGGACCCCGCGTGGACGGCGCGGTAGGGCGACCCCGCCGGTCAATACGCGGGCCGCTGATTCAGCCGATCTGATGCTCTCGGCGGCAGTTCACCCGACTCAGGAAAACCGCTCCACAATAGACGTTTCCGCGATCCGTGAGAGGCCCTCCCGGACCAGGCTCGCCCGCGCGTCGCCGATCGACTCCACCGCGCGCAGCTCGTCCACCGTCGCCGCGAGCAACCGCTGCAGCGAACCGAAGTGCTCTACCAGGTCCCGCCGGACGGTCGCGGGCAGCCGCGGCACCCTGGCGAGCAGCCGGTAACCGCGCGGGCTCAGGTGCTCGTCGAGCGCCTCCGGCGCGTCCGGGTAGCCGAAGGCCCCGGCGATCGCGGTCAGGTCCAGCAGCTCGGTTCCGTCGAGCTTGCGCAGCGCCGTCTCCACCTGTTCCGAAGTCGGCATCGCGCCGCTGGTCGGCAGGTACTCCTGCACGATCAGCTCGCGGTCGAGGTCGATGCCGTCGCGGGCGTGGCCCCGGCTGTTCCGTGCCTCCCGCGACGCCCCGACCAGCTCGTCCAACTGCAGTTCGATCAGCCGGCCGTCCTTGCCGAGCTCGACGACGTCGCCCTCGATCTCGTCGGCGATCCGCCGCACCATCTCCATCCGCTGCACGACGGTCATCGCGTCGCGCAATGTCACGTAATCCTCGATCTCCAGGGCCGACAGCGCCTGAGCGACCTCGGCCAGCCGGGCCGTGTAGCGCTCCAAGGTGGCCAATGCCTGATTGGCGCGGGACAGGATCTCCGGCGAGCCGATCAGCACGTGCCGGTAGCCGTGCGTGTAGATGCTGATGATGCTCATCGACTGGCTGACCGACACCACCGGATAGCCGGTCTGGATCGCGGTGCGCTCCGCCGTCCGGTGCCGGGTGCCGGACTCCTCGGTAGGGGTGCTGGCGTCCGGCACCAGGTGCACGTTCGCCCGCATGATCCGCGCGGCGTCCGTGGACAGCACCACTGCACCGTCCATCTTGGACAATTCGCGCAGCCTGGTGGCGCTGAACTCGATGCCGAGGTGGAACCCGCCATCGCAGAGGGCCTCGACCGCCGGGTCGTAACCGAGCACGATCAGGCCGCCGGTGCGCCCGCGCACGATGCGCTCCAACCCGTCCCGTAGCGCGGTTCCGGGAGCCAGCCGGGCGAGCGTGCTGCGCAGCTGCTCGTGCCTCATTTGCCCTTCTCCACGATCTCGAGCGCTTCGCTGACGTTCGACACCACCGTGGCGCGCACGCCCTTCGGCAGCGGCCCCGCATCCGGCGGGACCAGCGCCCGGTCGAAGCCGAGCCTGGCCGCTTCGGCCAGCCGCCGCCCGACGCCGCTGACCCGCCGGATCTCCCCGGCGAGCCCGACCTCGCCGACCACGATCAGGTTCGATGGCAGCGGCCTGCTCCGCCTCGACGAGGCTATAGCCAGCGCGATCGCCAGGTCCGCGGCGGGTTCTTGCACCTTCGTGCCGCCGACCGTCGCGGCGAACACGTCGTGATCGCCGGTGTGGACCCCGCCGTGCTTGCTCAGCACGGCGAGCATCATCGACACCCGTGCGGAGTCCAGCCCGCTGACCGAGCGCCGCGGCATGGCCATCTGGGTCTTCATCACCAGTGACTGGACCTCCACCAGCAGCGGGCGCTTGCCCTCCACCATCACGGTGACCGCCGTGCCGTCGACCTGGGTTTCCTGGCGGTTGATGAACAGCCCGGACGGGTCCGGGACCTCGGCGATGCCGTCGTCGCGCTGCTCGAAGCAGCCGACCTCGTCGGCGGGGCCGAACCGGTTCTTGACGCCGCGCAGCATGCGCAGCGCCGAGTGCCGGTCGCCTTCGAAGTGCAGCACCACGTCAACCAGGTGTTCGAGCACGCGCGGGCCGGCCACCGCCCCGTCCTTGGTGACGTGCCCGACCAGCACCACCGGCAGGCCACGTTCCTTGGCCAGCGCCACCAGTGCCGTGGTCACCGCGCGGACCTGGGTGACGCCGCCGGGGCTGCCGTCGGCTTCGAGCGACTGCACGGTCTGCACCGAGTCGACGATCAGCAGGCCAGGTTTCACCGCGTCGACGTGCCCGAGCACGGCGGAAAGGTTGCTCTCGGCGCCGAGGAAGAGCTCCGGGTGCACGGAGTCGGTGCGCTCCGCCCGAAGACGGACCTGACCTGCGGATTCCTCGCCGGTGACGTACAGCGAGGGGCCCGGTGAGGCGCCTGCGGCCCAGCGGTGCGCGACCTCCAGCAGCAGGGTGGACTTGCCCACGCCGGGCTCGCCGGCCAGCAGCACGACCGCGCCCGGCACGATGCCGCCGCCCAGCACGCGGTCCAGTTCCGCGATGCCGGTGGACACGGCGCGGGCCGAGTCCAGGTCGACCTCGGCGATGGGGCGGGCCGGGGTCGCCGGGGCACCCGCCGTAACCTTCGCCAGCGCCGGGCGGACCGCGGCCGTCTCGTCGATGGTGCCCCACGCCTGGCAGCTCGGGCACCGGCCGACCCACTTGGCGACCTCGTGACCGCAGTCGGCGCAGCGGTATCCGGTGCGGGCGGTGCGGGCGTTCTTCGGGGGCACGCCGCGAGGCTATCCGTCCGCGGCGACAGTCCCGATCACCGGCGTCGCGAGGTGAGCGCGTTGCCGGGGAAACGTTCGTGCATTCGCCACCATCGAGTGGATCAGATGCGAAGACGGGCCGCCCGCGCGTGCGGACGGCCCGTCTCGATGAAGCCTGTGGTCAGTGGCTCTGCGCCTCGCCCGGCAGCGGGCCGCCGTGCTCGGGCCGCGGATTGTGGTCCGGGCCGACCGGGACCTGCACGGTCACCGCTCCGGCTTTTTCGAAGACGAAGGTCACCGGGATGGTCACGCCCGGGGTGATGTCCTGCTTGAAGCCGTTCAGCGTGATCTGCACCTCGCGGTCCGCGGGCGTCTCGGCCTGCTGGACCTGGGCGGCCTGGCCGGCGGCGTGCAGCGCGGTGCGGCTCGGTAGGTCGGTGATCCCGCCGAGGGTGGCCGACGCGGCATACGGGCTGGAGACCTGGACCAGCTTGTCATCCGGGCCCTCGTTGCTGATCACCAGTTGGACCGGCGCCGAGGAACCGGCCGGGTAGCGCGCGTCGGTGGTCGGGAAGGTGAAGACGGCATTGCGGATCGCGATCTGCTTGAGATCGCCGCTGCCACCGTTGACGGCGGCGACCTGGGTGTCGGTCTCGGTCACCTGACCGGCACTGCACCCAGCGAGGGCGACAACGGCGCCGAGCCCGATAGCGGCCGGGATCAACCGCAGGCGAACGGCCTTGAGGTGCTTAGGGCGGCTCACGGTTGCAGCGTCCTTCCTGATTGCCGGACAACCGGGGGAAGCTTAATCCCCACCCGCGCGCGGCCGCGCCAGGGGCTAGCCGAACTACCTATTTCGGGGTCAACTGCGGCCCGGATCCGGTCGCGGTCAGGACGTCCATTGTGGACGATTTCAGTGGGCCGAAAGGTGTCTCCTTGCACGTCAGGGGCCCCCTTGTCAACCCCTACGCGCCGCCTGACCTGCGATTACGGATGGTGAGGCGGTCGAGGGTCAGTTGCCCGGCGTGTTAAAGTGGGCATAGCGAAAGGGGCAGAGGACACATGGTTTTCAAGGTCGGAGAGACCGTCGTCTACCCGCATCACGGTGCCGCGCTCATCGAAGCAATCGAGACTCGTGTGATCAAGGGCGAGGAAAAGCAGTACCTCGTCCTCAAGGTCGCGCAGGGCGACCTGACCGTGCGCGTTCCCGCGGACAATGCCGAGATCGTCGGCGTGCGGGATGTTGTCGGTCAGGAGGGACTCGATCGGGTTTTCGACGTGCTGCGGGCCCCGCACACCGAAGAGCCCACGAACTGGTCTCGGCGGTACAAGGCCAACCTGGAGAAGCTCGCCTCCGGCGATGTGAACAAGGTGGCCGAAGTGGTGCGCGACCTCTGGCGACGCGAAAAAGATCGTGGCCTGTCCGCAGGCGAGAAGCGAATGCTGGCGAAAGCTCGGCAGATCCTGGTCAGCGAGTTGGCGCTGGCCGAGGGTACTGACGAAGGCAAGGCAGAAACCCTGCTGGACGAAGTCCTCGCCACCGCAGTGTGATCATCGGGAACAGACGAGCGTGAGCGTAGTCGCGCTGGTCCCCGCGGCTGGCCGTGGGGTGCGCCTGGGTGCCGGTATGCCGAAGGCACTGGTTCCGGTGAACGGTGAATCGTTGTTGTTGCGCGCGGTTCGCGGCCTGCTGGCCTCGGGCTGCGTGCAGCACGTCGTGGTCGCGGCCCCCGCCGATCAGATCGGGGTCGTGGCGGCGGAGCTGGCCGCGCTGCCGGCTGCGCATGTGGTCGCCGGGGGAGCGGAGCGGACCGACTCCGTGCGGCGCGCGCTCGATGCGGTCGAGCAGGTGGCCCCGGACGCGCGGGTGGTGCTGGTGCACGACGCGGCGCGGGCCTTCACCCCGGCTTCGATGATTCGTGATGTCGTGTCCGCGGTCGAGCAGGGCGCTCCCGCGGTGATTCCGGTGCTGCCGGTGACCGACACGATCAAGCAGGTCGACGACGCGGGCGACGTCGTGTCGACCGTGGATCGCTCGCCGCTGCGGGCGGTGCAGACGCCCCAAGGTTTCGCCATCGACGTGCTGCGGGCGGCCTACGCCGCGGCCGGCGACGTGGCCACCGACGACGCCGGACTGGTAGAGCGGATCGGCGGCAAGGTGCACACCGTCGGCGGGCATCCGCACGCCTTGAAGATCACCACCGCCTTTGATCTGGCCATCGCCGAGTCGGTGCTGGCCGTGTCTGGAGAACCCGAATGACAGAGCTGCTGCCCCGCGTCGGCCAAGGCGTCGACGTCCATCCGATCGAGGCCGGGCGCGACTGCTGGGTGGCGGGCCTGCGGTGGCCCGGGGTGGACGGCTGCGCCGGACATTCCGACGGCGACGTGGCGGCCCACGCGCTGTGCGACGCGCTGCTGTCGGCGGCCGGTCTTGGCGATCTTGGCGCGGTGTTCGGCACCGACGACGACCGCTGGGCGGGCGCCCACGGCGTGGACTTCTTGGTCGAGGTGCGGGCCCGGGTCATCGCGGCAGGCTTTCGGATCGGCAACGGGACCGTGCAGGTGATCGGCAACGCGCCGCGCATCGGCAAGCGCCGCGAGGAGGCGCAGCAGGTGCTTTCGGAGGCGATCGGGGCGCCGGTGTCGGTGTCCGGCACGACCTCCGACGGCCTGGGCCTCACCGGCCGCGGCGAAGGCATCGCGGCAATCGCGACCGCGCTGGTCGTCCCGGTCTCCTGACCGGCCCGGCGGCTGACGAATAGGGAAATCGCCGTCGCGGCGCAAAGCTTCCGCAGCGCTGGCCGGCGGCGGATGGCCGGGCGGATGCGCGCCCCAGGAGTAACAGGCAGGTACCTAGGCGTAACACGTAGGCGGAGTAAGGGAAAACTCAAGGGCGTCGGCCTGGAATGCAGGGGGCGGTGCGCGCCATGCTCGACTCATGGTGATCGAGCGGAACCGGTGGGTGCGTCGTCTGCTCGTAGTGCAGCCGACGATGGTGTGGCCAGTGTCGTTCTTGTTGTGGTCCGACGGCGGCGACGTCGGGCTCGCGGCGGCGGTGATCCTGTTGTGGGCGAGCGCGGCCGTCTGCATCGCGGGCATCATCGTCCCGATGCGCAGCCAGCAAACCCCGCGCTGCTGACACATCGGTGAACCGCAGTCTCAACTGAAACTGCAGAACCACTACGTCACTGGAGTGGCCGGGGCCGGTGAGCTTCGCCGCATGTCGGTGCCGAGCCGATCCAGTCCGCTTACCGTTGATGCCGTGACTCTGCGCGCGGTGCTCTTCGATTTCTCCGGCACACTGTTCCGGCTCGAGGAAGACGAGTCCTGGTTCACCGATCTCGCCGACGCCGACGGCAGCCCGTTTGACCTGGAGGCGCAGGCCGAGGTCATGCGCCGGATGACCGCACCGGTCGGCCAGATCGTGCAGCTCGAACCCGAGTTCCAGGACGCCTGGGAGAACCGCGACCTGGATCCGGCGTTGCACCGCAAGGTCTACCTGGAGGTGCTGCGCAGCTCCGGCGTGCTGGACGGGCAGGCCGAGGGCCTCTACGCGCGGCTGATCGACACCGACTTCTGGACGCCGTACCCGGACGCCGCGGAAGTGCTGCGTCGGCTGCACGAGGCGGGCATCAAGATCGCCGTGATCAGCAACATTGCCTTCGACATCCGGCCCGCTTTCGAGCGAATCGGGATCACTCGATACGTCGACGAGTTCGTGTTGTCCTACCTAGAGGGCGTCATCAAGCCGGACCCGAAGCTGTTCCTGCGGGCCTGCGAGCGGCTCGGGGTCGCGCCCGCGGAGGCGCTCATGGTCGGCGACAGCGAGGAGGCCGACGGCGGCGCCGCCCTGGTCGGTTGCCGGGTGGCGATCGTCGACCCGGTGTCCACCATCGAGCGGCCGGACGGGTTGCTGACCGCCGTCGCCGACGTGCTGCGCTGACGATCACTCTCCCTTGACGCGACCGCCCCTGTCGTGATTCGGCGCCCACCTGCCCCCGTACCATCAGGGGCGTGAGCCTGCACCTGCATGACACCGCGACCCGCACGACGCGCGAATTCCACCCGCGCTGCGACGGAGTGGCGTCGATCTACGTCTGTGGTGCAACCGTGCAGGGCGTTCCCCATGTCGGCCACGTTCGCAGCGGCCTGAATTTCGACGTGTTGCGCCGCTGGCTGCAGCACGGCGGTTACGACGTGCGCCTGGTCCGCAACGTCACCGACATCGACGACAAGATCCTCATCAAGGCGGCCGAGGCAGGCCGCCCGTGGTGGGAGTGGGCGGCGACGCACGAGCGCGCCTTCGAACGGGCCTACGACCAGCTCGGCTGCCAGCCGCCGTCGGTGCTGCCGCGCGCGACCGGGCACATCACGCAGATGACCGACCTGATCCAGCGGCTGATCGACAAGGGGCATGCCTACGCGGGGGGCGGCGACGTCTACTTCTCGGTCGCCTCCTACGCGGACCAGTACGGCAAGCTGTCCGGGCAGCGCCTCGAAGAGGTGCAGCAGGGGGAGACCCTGGCCAGCGGCAAGCGCGATCCGCGCGACTTCACGCTGTGGAAGGGCGCCAAGCCGGGCGAGCCGAGCTGGCCGACGCCGTGGGGTTACGGACGCCCGGGGTGGCACCTGGAGTGCTCCGCGATGGCGACCTTTTACCTCGGCAGCGAGTTCGACATCCACGGCGGCGGTCTGGACCTGGTGTTCCCGCACCACGAGAACGAACTGGCCCAGTCCAACGCGGCCGGGGACGGCTTCGCGCACTACTGGATGCACAACGCCTGGGTGACGATGAGCGGCGAGAAGATGTCGAAATCGCTCGGCAACACGCTGTCCATCCCGGCCGTGCTTGAGCGCGCCCGCGCGGCCGAACTGCGGTACTACCTGGTCACCCCGCACTACCGGTCCACGATCGAGTTCTCCGAAGCGGGGTTGGCCGAGGCGATCGCCGCGTACCGGCGCATCGAGTCGTTCGTCCGCCGGGTCGGGCAGCGCGCCGGCGGCGTCGAGCGCGGCACGGTGTGCCCGGAGTTCGCCGCAGCGATGGACGACGACCTGTCGACGCCGCAGGCCGTCGCCGTGGTGCACAACGCGGTCCGGGAAGGCAACGCGGCGCTGGACCGGGGCGACGACGAGGCGGCTCGCGAGGCGGCGGCCTCGGTGCGGGCCATGACCGGCGTGCTCGGGTTGGACCCGCTGTCCGAACAGTGGGCCGAGGACTCCGGCGCGGACGACGCCGCGTACCGCGCGTTGGGCGAACTGGTCGCCGCCATGCTGGAACAGCGCCAGCAGGCCCGCAAGGAACGCGACTTCGCCACCGCCGACCTGCTGCGCGATCGGTTGCAGGACTGCGGGATTGCCGTCGAGGACACCCCCGACGGTCCGATGTGGACATTGAAAGACGGGTAACACGTGGCCGGCAACGACAAACGCCGCGGCGGCATGCGCAAGAGCAACAAGAAGGGCATGGTCGTCGGATCCGGCGGGCAGCGGCGGCGGGGGCTGCGCGGCAAGGGGCCGACGCCGAAGGCGGAGGACCGGGTCAGCCATCCCGCGAAGCGGCGCGCCGATGCTCGCAAAAACGCCGAGCAGCAGCGCATTAAGCGCAAGGCGCAGCAGGATACGCAGCCCGAGCTGGTGGCCGGGCGCAACCCGGTCGTGGAGTGCATCCGGGCCGACGTGCCCGCGACCGGGCTGTACGTGGCGCAGGGCATCGACATCGACGAGCGAGTCACCGAAGCGGTGCGGGAGGCGAAGGCGCGCGGCATCGCCGTGGTCGACGTGCCGCGCATCGAACTTGACCGGATGACGAACAAAGCGATGCACCAAGGGCTCGCGCTGCAGGTGCCGCAGTTCACCTACGCGCACCCGGACGACGTGCTCGCGGCGGCGCATGATTCCGGGATGCCGCCGCTGATCGTCGCGCTCGACGGCGTGACCGATCCGCGCAACCTCGGCGCGGTGATCCGGTCCGCGGCGGCGTTCGGCGCGCACGGCGTGATCGTGCCGCAGCGGCGCAGCGCCGGGATCACTGCCGTCGCCTGGCGCACGAGTGCGGGCACTGCCGCAAAGCTGCCGGTGGCCAAGGCCGTCAACCTCACCCGCACGCTGAAGGACCTCAAGGATGCCGGGCTGATGGTCGTCGGGCTGGACGCCGACGCCGACATCACCTCGGACGAGCTGGAGCTGGCCACCGAGCCGCTGGTGATCGTCGTCGGTTCCGAGGGGCGCGGGTTGTCCCGGCTGGTCCGCGAGACCTGTGACCAGACGGTCTCGATCCCGATGGCGGCCGGCGTGGAGTCGCTCAACGCCTCGGTCGCCGCGGGCGTGGTGCTCGCCGAGGTCGCCCGGCGCCGTCGCAAGGGCTGATTATTTGTAAACGCGGGGCGTTCTTTAGCCAAGTTGCTTGGTCGAGGACGCTCCGCACGCGGGTTGTTCGCCCGGCGGGTCAGGACTGGCGCTGGCCGAGGATGGTGTCGACCGTCAGCGCGGCCGCGACGACCATGCTGAGCAGCGGGTCCGCGAGTGGCCGGTAAATCTGCAGGACGTAGTTGTCCGCGGTGGTGAACGCCGCCTTCGCCAGCCCCTGCCAGGTCTTGGTGATCTGCCCGATCTCGGCATCGGCGTGGTCGAGCACCTTCAGGTCCCAGGCGCGCAGGTTCTCGGCGCGCAGGCCGCCGATTCGCTGCCCGTTGACCTCGAAGTCGAATCGCGCCTTGCCCCAGACGTTCGTCAGCTTGATGTCTCCGATCGCCGACTTGTCCGGGCGCTGCACATGCACCGTGCTCTTCCACATGGTCGCCGGGCGGGTCAGCAGTAGCACCGGGCGTCCGGTGATGTCCCGGATCTCCAGCGTCACGGTCATCAGCGAGTCGAGCTTGGTGAACAGCCGCAACGCCTTCTGCGCACCGCTCTGGCCGACCTGCATGACCGAGCCGAGCTGGCGTCCGTGCTGGTCGTAGACGGCGTACTCGTTCGCGATCTCGACCAGCTTCGCCTTCTGGTTGATCACCAGCACCGGCTCGGTGAACAAGGTGCCGCCGCCACCGGAGACCGGGCCGCCGACACCGGCGCGCTGTTGCACCTGCTGCTGGATGGACGCGGCGTCGCCGGTGCCGCCCAACGCGAGCTCGATGGCTGACGCGTCGTCCTGCTGCGCCATCGGGTGCTGGACCGGCTGCTGCTGAATGCCTGGTTGCGCAGCGACCGGTTGCTGTTGGGCGGGCTGGACATGCCGAGTCCACTGCCTGCCGTCCCACCAGCGCACGTAACGCCGATCTGCCTGGTCCGGGTACCAGCCGGGCGGTGGAGCGTTCATGCGCCCCAGGCTAGGCGATCGCGGCACCGGGTGTCCGGGGTTTGAACGCATCGCGTTTTGGGTCGATCACGTTCCGAGCTCGGCTAGAGTCGCTTAAGCAAGACAGCTGAAAACACCCCCACCACGGGGAGGCGCGGGCCTCCCATACCCCGAGGCCCCCGATGTCGTTCGCAAGCCCGCTTTTCCTCTGGTACTTCCTGCCGAGCGTGCTCGCGGTCGTGCTGATCGCACCCCGCAGCGGACGCAACGTCGTGATCGCGGTCGCCAGTCTGCTGTTCTACGCCAGCGGCGCGGGCGGGACGACGCTGTTGCTGCTGGCCTGCATCGTGGTGAACTTCTTCGCCGGACGGCAACTGGAACCCGATGAGTGGGGCTTCGAGCGGGGCCGGCGGAAGTGGCTGCTGATCGGCACGGTCGCGTTCAACGTCGCGATCCTGGCGGTGTGGAAGTACGCCGGCTTCGCCACCGCGCAGCTGGCGGTGCTGAGCCAGTGGTTCGGCGGCGACTTCCCGGTGCTGCACCTGGCGCTGCCGATCGGGATCTCCTTCTACACGTTCCACCACATCTCCTACGTGGTGGACATTTACCGGGGGGAGCGCCCGGCACTGCGCGACCCGGTTTCGTTCGTCACCTACATCGCGATGTTCCCGCAGTTGGTGGCGGGTCCGATCGTGCGCTACCGGGAGATCGCCGATCAGCTGCCGCAGCAGCGCACCCACCGGCTCGACGACATCGCGGCGGGCTTTCCCCGGTTCGCATGGGGCCTGACGAAGAAGGTCGTCATCGCCGACACGCTGGCGCCGATGGTGGACGCCTGCTTCGCGACCCCGAACGAGGACATGACTTTCGCGATCGCGTGGCTCGGCGCGATCGGCTACACGATCCAGCTGTACTTCGACTTCTCCGGCTACTCCGACATGGCCATCGGGCTGGGGCGGATGTTTGGGTTCCGGCTGCCGGAGAACTTCGCCCGGCCGTATTCGTCGGTGACCATCACGGAGTTCTGGCGGCGTTGGCACATGTCGTTGTCCCGCTGGTTCCGCGACTACGTCTACATCCCGTTGGGCGGCAACCGGCTGGGCACCGCCCGCACCTACCGGAACCTGGCGATCATCTTCGTGTTGACCGGCTTCTGGCACGGCGCGGCGTGGACATACCTGGTGTGGGGGCTGTTTCACGGCGGACTCCTGGTGGTCGAGCGCGCCTTCGGCTGGTCGCACGCGCCGACCGAGCCCCGTGCTCGCCTCGGCCGCCGCGCGCTGACATTGCTGCTGGTGGTGGTGGGCTGGGTGTTCTTCCGGTCGCCGGACCTGGGTAGCGCGTTCGTGATGCTGGGTCACATGCTGGTGCCGGATTTCGTGGGCCTGACGGACATCGTGGCGGCCTCGGTGACGAACCAGCGCCTGGTGTTCCTGCTGCTGGCCCTGATCGTGGTGGCGCTTCCGGCGAACTCCGGAACGGGCCCTTTCCTGGAAGCGGTCCGCACCCCCCGGGCCTACGCCCTCCGGGCCGGAGTCCTGACCGTGGGTCTCGGCTATGCGGCCCTCCTGGTCGCCACCGGCTCCTTCAGCCCATTCCTCTACTACCAGTTCTAACGAATGCGGCGTCGTGACCAGCGGATCGCCGCCGTGCATGCCATCTACCAGCAAAAACGGTACCAGTCGGTGGCTGTTGTTGACGGCCTGTGAGGGATGTCGTGCCCCACATGCGGCCTAGCAATGTCCACAGTGGGCACGCGGCATGACCGAGAGGAAGCGCGTGATCACTCGTGAGCAAGTGCAAGAGGCTAATGCGGCCCACGTTCAACCAGTGGGCATGGAGTCCGGCAGCGTGGGCATTCCCGCCAGCCGGGAGAATGTGGCATGAAACCGTCCGCAACAACGCCGCAGCCGGTAAGACCATGCAGCGGATCAAGTTCGTTCGCAAGCCCTTAACGGACTACGCGCGGTTTCTCTTCGATTGGGTCATCGCGGACAACGTAACTGCTGGCGAAGATTACCGAATCGTCGACTTGGCCGAATGCAAGGTTGACCTGCCCGCGCAGGACTTTTGGATCTTCGATGAATCAATGGTGGTGCTGCTGAACTTCAATCCCGATGGCACCTTGCGAGATCGAGAAATCATCGATCCTGCCCACTCTGCGAAGTGCTTCGAGTGGCGAGACCTGGCGTTGAAAGAGTCCGTACCGTTCGATGAGTATCGAGCCTGACGCACGGCGAGCAAGTAGCGATCTCGCGGACACACTCCGGAAGCTACGCAAAGCGGCCGGCCTTTCCGGTGAGAGACTGGCCGTTCGCTGTGCCATGTCGCAGGCCAAAATTAGCCGGATAGAACGTGGGAAGACGATCCCCAGCGTCGTCGACGTAGAGCGTATTCTGCAGGCACTCGAAGTGCCGCCCGATGCCACAGACGAGATTGTTGCGCTCGCGCGGAGGGCCAACGTTGAACACATTTCTTGACGCTCGGTCGCTGAGGCGGGGCTGTGGAGACAGCAGGCTGCGACCGGCCGGGCGCTGCCGATGGGGGTCGCGTTCATGGAGTCCCGGACGGACCGCACGCCACGGGCACGACTGCGCGGATTCAACCACGAACAGGACGGGACCGACGAACGTGTCACCGAGATCGAGCCGTGGCCGCTGTTGAAGCTTCCGTCGCTTCGGTGGGCTTTGGCGGTCGCCCTGCCCTCGTGCCGGTACGACATAGAGCCCAGCAGCGAGCACCGGCCGCACAAATTCGCTTGGCTACACGATCCGCTGTCGGACTCGTGGGCGTCGGCGGTACCACTCGGAGAACGCAAGTACCGCATTCGTCAGTCCGGCATTCGACGGCTGTGGGACGAAGCCGAAGCGGCCTACCAGTGGTGGACCGACAAAGGCGAGCCGCACATCACCGAATGGCGGTGGACCATTACCCCCGACTGTCAGAGCATCACATTTCCGGGAAACACAAAATTCACTCAAGTGTCCTAAATGGACAATGATAAGGGTGCGGCGGTGGTGCCCGTCTTCAGGGTGTGTTCCAGCTGTCGGGCTGGGTGCCGTCGATGTCGGTGAAGCCGTACTCCCGCGCGAGTTGCGCGGAGCTGAGCGATTGCTGGTTCCACCTCGCTCGGTCGGGGTCCGCGGCCAGCGCCGCGACGGCGCGGCCGACGTACCGGGGTGACTCCGATCGGGCAAACGCCGCCGGAGCGCTGGGGTAGCCGTCGCCCCGGTTCGGCGCCAGGGCTTCGCGCCAGTTGTCCTCGGTGACTCCGAAGTTGTCGAGCATCATCTCCGAGCGGAGCCAGCCTGGGGTGATGGCGATCGCCGTGGCACCGTGCGGTCCCAGTTCGTGGCCCTGGGAGAAGGCCAGTCGGTACTACACGCTCGGCCAAGCGCGCAACCTGGTCGGAATCGAGATGATCGACCTGGATCGCGGTTCCGGTACCGCCGAGTTGAGTGACGAGCTCAGCCGTCTCCTCGATCGTCTCGGGGCGGTCGTAATCCGACCCTCCGCTGCCCGCCACGCTGCTGCGCCCGGTGCAGATCACCGTCGCGCCGGCCTCACCGAGCGCGGCGGCGATGCCGCGCCCGGCGCCCCGGGTCGACCCCGCGACTAGGGCAACACCCCCGCGCAACGCGTCCGGGTTCAACGACGAAGCCACCTGCCGACTATGGCAGACCCGGGCGGGCAACCTTGATGAGTGGAGCCTCGCGACGCGGGCGGTTGCGCCGGTTATGACCGGAAAGCGTGCATCGGTTGCCGCTGGCCGGAAAACGCAGTGTGCTGGGGCGAGGCCGAAGGAGGAGCCCATGCGCGCTGCGGTGTACCGGGGTCGGGAGAAGCTCACCGTGGAAGACATCGACGAACCGTCTTGCACGCCGGGCTCGATCAAGGTGGCTGTGGCGCACAACGGGATCTGCGGCAGCGACCTGCACGAGTACTACGCCGGGCCGATCGTCATCCCCACCGAGCCGCATGCCTTGACCGGGTACCAGCTGCCGCTCACCCTCGGCCACGAATTCGCCGGGACCGTCGTCGAAATCGGCGCGGAGGTGCGCAACGTCGCGATCGGCGACCGCGTCGCCATCGAACCCATCTACCGCTGCGGGAAGTGCCCGTCCTGCCAGCTCGGCCACTACAACATCTGCCGGCGGATCGGCTTCCACGGGCTGATGGCGCCGGGTGGCATGGCCGAGTACACCGTGGTGCCGGCCTGGATGGCCCACCGGTTGCCGGACTCGATCAGCATGGAACTGGGCGCGCTGGTCGAACCGATGTCGGTCGCCTACCACGCCACGCGGCTCAGCGAGGTGCACGAAGGCGACAGCGCGGTGATTTTCGGCGCCGGCCCGATCGGGATCGGCATCTGGTTCGCGCTGCGCGGCATCGGTGTGGAGGCGGTCACGGTGGTCGAGCCCTCGCCGACCCGGCGCGAGGCGATCGCCGCCCTGGGTGCGATCGACGTGCTGGACCCAACGCGAACCGATCCGGCCCAGCACATCGCCCAGCGCACTCGCGGGCACGGCGTCGACGCGGCCTTCGACGCGGCCGGGGTGGCGGCCAGCGTCTCCGGCGCGTTGTCCTGCCTGGCCACCCGCAAACGCCTGGTGGCGGTCGCGGTTTACGAGCAGCCGGTGGAGACCGAGCTGATCAAGTTGATCAGGAATGAGACCTTGATCCAGGGCTCGCTCTGCTACACCGCGGTCGACTACCGCGCGGTGATCGATCTGATGGCCCGTGGCCACTACGACACCACCGGCTGGGTCAGCCACGTCCCGATCGAGCAGGTCGTCGAGGAGGGTTTCGCCGCGCTGCGTGCCGGGCGGAAGATGAAGGTTCTCATCGATCCGTGAGTTCGCGATCGATCGCACTGCGTGCCCGGTTAACGTGGATGCCGTGTCGCGGCAGGAGCACTCCGATCTTCCCCCGGTCCACGAGGCGTGGCTGCCGCGGGAGCACCCGATGCACCGGCCCAGGCACGGCAAGCGGCAGTTGGCCGCCCTGGCGTGCGCGGTGCTGTTCTTCACCGCACCGGTGGTGAGCTGGGTCTTCGGCGCGCGTGCGGAGCAGTTGGAGAACCGGCCGCTGGCGGCCTTTCCCAGCATCACCGACGGCTGGGGGTTCTTCACCGGGCTGAATACCTGGGCCACCGACAACCTGCCGTTCCGCAAGGACGCGGTGCAGTCGGTCGGCGCGCTCAGCCAGGGTGTGTTCGGCGAGCCACCCCGGCTGGCCGGCGGCTCGCATACCTCGCCGGTCGGCGCCGGACAGGTGGACGCCAAGCCGCCGATCGACGAGAACGTGTTCCCGGCCGTCATAGAGGGCAAGAACGGCTGGCTGTATCTCGGCCACGACGTGTCGTACCGGTGCGTGCCGAAGCGGACGCTGGACCAGGTGATCGCCGGGCTGCGCCGCTGGCGGGCCGTGGTGGAGGCGTCGGGACGGAAGTTCCAGTTGGTCATCGCCCCCGACAAGTCGACGGTTTACCCGGAGAACATGCCGGACGACTACGCCGGCAAGGACTGCTCGACGCAGGCCCGCAACGAGTTCTGGCGCCGGGTGCCGGACGCCACCGGCGCGGTCGACCTGCGCGACCAGCTGCGCGCGGTGGCGGCGCGCAACCAGCGCCCGATCTACCACGACATCGACACGCACTGGACCCACGAGGGCGGCATCACGATGGTCTACCAGCTCGCCGAACGGTTGCAGCCGGGCGTGACGAGCAGTTGGAAGGTCCTGCCGTCCCGGCGGTACCCGCACAGCGCCGACATCCCCGACCTGCTCGGGCAGGACCGAACCGTGCCCATCCAGGCGTACTCGCTGGCACCCGACGGCGGCTCGGCGGACAACACGCAGTTCAAGCCCAGCGACTTCCACCAGCCCCTGCACCTGGAATCCGGGGCGAAGCCGGGCATGATCACCCAGCCCGTCCGGATGGTCGGCGACTCGTTCACCCAATTCGCCAGTCCCTACCTGGCGGCGACCTTCGCCAACATCACCATCGTGCACCCGGACACCGTCGCGGTGGACCCGGTGGCGGCCGGCAAGTTGCTCGCCGAAGGCGAGATCGTCACGTTCGAACTCTCCGAGCGCTTCGTCGCCGGGGGCCGCTACCCGATGCTCGATCCCGCGGTGGCCGACCAGGTCGGAGCGATTCTCGCCGCTTACCCGGTGCGCTGACTCGAACTCCCCGATGCGGACCGCGTTGTCGCGTGCTCCGGTTTTGCCTGAATTTGGACCCCGGCTCGGGCACTGGTCTTGAGAATCGTGACTCCGCACTTGCAGGTACGACGAAGCCGAAGGTGCTTCGCGCTGGATGTACGTTCGGGCCAATGTAGCGGGACGCACGTACGATTTCCATGTTTTTCGACGGCGGATCGGATAGCCTCGATGCGCACTGCGATTGCGGGGGAACATTCCGTATCTGCACGTGCACGCTGGGACAGGGGACGGGTCGAAGCGGCAACTTCAACCCGCCCCCGGACAAGGGATCAGTTGTGGTCGTCCCACCAGACTAGTAGCCACAGCATTACCCGGATCAGCATCAGAAGCGCCCGGATCGTCTGAAGCGGCCGGTCCGGGCGCCGTGCTGGCCCCCGACGCCGACGGTTCGAGCGTGCCTTCCGGCGCTGCTTGCGGTTCACCTGGTCATACCTCCATCTTCAGCAAAAGCGTCCGGCGGTTGCCGGACGCCGAAATCCGATCCGCGCGGATCGGATCAGCAGGACTCCATGCCTGCTGAGACGGTGTGGAGGGCTCAACTTCAGGTGGCTACCGCGGGGTCTCCCTTCCGGTCCCCAGGTTCTGAAACTCCTCAACAACGAATTAGGAATGATTGCCAAACACAATAACCACAGGGCGTAGTCATTGCCACCGTTGACTCGGCGTGGCGTACGACTTTTTGGGTGGCATATTCCAAATTGTAGTTACTTAACGTCGAGTAAAACTGCTGGATTTAGCCGGATGGAGCATTTGACTAGCTGAAATGGAGTAGGTTCGACGCCGGGAATGATGATGATCACGTAGCGCGACCAAGCGCCTACCCGAGCGGCTGTGATCCACTTCGCCTCGGCGCAACCGAACGCGCCCACGCAGGAAAGGATCGTTCGCCCAAAACGCCCCGCCCGAGATGGGGCGGGGCGTTTCGACCGCAGGGGCTTAGCGCAGGATCGGCGTCGCGCTGCGGGAAGCGATGAATCCCGGGCGCGGTTCGCTGGCTGCGAACGGGCGGACCAGCTCGTTCTCCACGCTGTTGAACACGATGAAGATGTTCGAGCGCGGGAACGGCGTGATGTTGTTGCCGGACCCGTGCATGCAGTTCGAGTCGAACCACAGCGCCGACCCGGCCTGGCCGGTGAACTGCTCGATGCCGTGCTCGTAGGCCAGCTTCGTGATGTCGTCCTCGATCGGCACCCCGACCCGTTGTTCCTTCAACGACGACTTGTAGTTGTCCTCCGGCGTCGCGCCGACGCAGGAGACGAAGGTCCGGTGCGAGCCAGGCATGATCATCAGCCCGCCGTTGAACGGGTAGTTGTCGGTCAGTGCGACCGACAGGCTCACCGCGCGCATCGCCGGCATGCCGTCCTCGGCGTGCCAGGTCTCGAAATCGGAGTGCCAGTAGAAGCCGGTGCCCCGGTAACCGGGCATGTAGTTGATCCGGCTCTGGTGCACGTACACCTCCGAGCCGAGGATCTGCCGGGCCCGGTCCAGCACCCGCGGATCGCGCACCAGCTCGGCGATCAGTTCGCTCATCCGGTGCACCTCGAAGATCGAGCGAACCTCATTGGACGTCCGCTCCACGATGGTGCGCTCGTCGGCCCGCACCTTCGGGTCCTGGGTGAGCCGGTCCAGCTCCTGCCAGTAGGTCTGGACCTCGGCCGGCGATAACAACCCCTCGACGACGTGGAACCCCTTGGCCTCGTGGCCCGCGAGCTCCTCGACACTCGCCGGGCCGGACGTCACGCCCGGCCAGACGGTGGGATCGCTACGCTCGATCAACGCCGATTCGGCGCTCACCCGGGTCGGATATCGATCCTGGGTGCTCAGATCAGCGACGGTCATGGTTTGCGCCTCCTTCACGAATTCCCGCCGGAGCGGCATGGTGCCGATGGCACCCCGCCGCCATTTCTCGGTTCCTCGGTTAGAAGCGGCGCATGCCGCATCGGCATGCGCCCGCAATTCCCCACCTCGCGTGTGAGGAAGACCAGTCAACGCGCGTGGCGGGCAACCAACTCTGGCTACCCGCCACCGGCTGTTCACAAGCGCGACCGGCCAACTCAGCCGGCGACGGCCGCCTCGTCGTCCTCGACGACCAGCGGGTACACGCCGTTTTCGTCGTGCACCTCACGCCCGGTCACCGGGGGGTTGAACACACACACGGTGCGCATCTCGGTCCGCGGGCGGACCTGGTGCTTGTCGTGGTTGTTGAGCAGGTACAGCGAGCCGGGCTTGAGCTGGTGCACCTCGCCGGTCGCCTTGTCCTCGATCTCGCCCTCACCTTCGACGATGAACACCGCTTCGATGTGGTTGGCGTACCAGAAGTCGTTCACCGTGCCCGCGTAGAGGGTGGTCTCGTGCACCGAGAAACCCACCTTCTCCTTGGCCAGCACGATGCGCTTGCTGCGCCAGTTCTCCGTCTTGATGTCGGCTTCGGTGTTCTCGATGTCCGAGAGGTTCCGGACGATCACATTTCCTCCAGTGGATCTTTCGTTCGGTCCTGTGCTCCCGAGACGAGGCGAACGGCCCGTTCGCGTCGTCAACCGACGAACGGTCCGTTCGCGCCATCCTGGGCGTGCCGGATCAGGCCAGCACAGAGTGCACCGATTCGCGCACGATTTGTAGACCCTGTTCCAGTTCGTCATCCAACACGGTCAACGGCGGCATGATCTTGAGGACCTCGCCGGACGGGCCGGAGGTCTCCATCAGCAGCTTGCGGTCGAACGCGGCCTTGGAGACCTTGCCCGCGACATTGGTGTCCTCGAAGCCGAGCCCGCGCGCCAGCCCGCGGCCCTTGGCCATCGCGCCGCCGTACTTGGTGGCGAGCTCCTCGAGCACCTTGCCGACCCGCTCGCCCTTGGCGATGGTGGACTTCTCCAGCTTGTCGTCGGCCCAGTACTGGTTCAGCGCCTCGGTGGCGGTGACGAACGCCGGGTTGTTGCCGCGGAAGGTGCCGTTGTGCTCGCCCGGCTCCCAGACGTCGTGCTCGGGCTTGATCAGCGTCAGTGCCAGCGGCAGGCCGTAGCCGCCGATGGACTTCGACAGGCACACGATGTCGGGCTGGATGCCGGCTTCCTCGAAGCTGAAGAACGGGCCGGTGCGCCCGCAGCCCATCTGCACATCGTCGACGATCATCAGCATGCCGTGCTTCTGGCACAGGTCGTAGAGCCCGTGCAGCCACTCCGGCCGGGACGAATTGATGCCGCCCTCGCCCTGCAGCGTCTCGACGATCACCGCGGCGGGCTCGTTGAGGCCGCTGCCGCTGTCTTCCAGCATCTTCTCGAAGTACAGGAAGTCCGGAACCTGGCCATCGAAGTAGTCGTCGTAGGGCATCGGCGTGGCGTGCACCAGCGGGATGCCGGCGCCACCGCGCTTCATCGAGTTGCCGGTGACCGACAGCGAACCCAGCGTCATGCCGTGGAAGGCGTTGGTGAAGCTGATGATCGATTCCCGCCCGGTGATCTTGCGGACGAGTTTCAGCGCCGACTCCACCGAGTTGGTGCCGGTGGGGCCGGGGAACTGGATCTTGTAGTTGTAGCCGCGCGGCTGGAGCACCCTGTCCCGGAAGGTTTCCAGGAACTGGCGTTTGGCCACAGTGGACTGGTCCAGGCCGTGGGTGACCCCGTCGCGCTCGATGTACTCGATGAGTTTTCGTTTCAGCAACGGGTTGTTGTGCCCGTAGTTGAGCGCACCGGCACCGGCGAAGAAGTCCAGGTACGCGGTGCCGTCTTCGTCGTAGAGGTAGCTGCCGCCGGCGCGGTCGAAGGTCGTCGGCCAAGTTCGGCTGTAGCTGCGGACTTCCGATTCCAGGGTTGCGAAGATGTCGTTCACGATCCTCCGTTCGGCCGGGCAGCGCGAGTCATCGCGCCCCGGCACTCCGAGAGCAAGTTTTCGTGCCGGTACCAACGGTTGCGGTGGTCAAGATCCGGCGGCGATGACCGGGGCCACCGCGAAAGGCCCGATTCGGTACAGGTCCTCCCCCAGGTGCGCATCCGGGAACAGGTCGGCGGTGAACAGCTCGCTGCGCTCCAGGTCCGCCTCGCGCTTGCGCGCCAGCCCGGTGAACAATTTGATCGAGGCGGCATTGTCCGCCGTGATCGTCGTTTCCAGGTACCGCACTCCGCGCGCCAGCACGCGATCGACCAGCTCGCCGAGGAGTCGGCCGGCCACGCCACCACCGCGCTGGGATGCATCGACGGCGATCTGCCACACGACGAGCGTGTCGGGAGCGTCCGGCCGGATGTACCCGGTGACGAAGCCCACGACCGCGCCGTCGATGCGCGCCACCGCGGAGGTTTGCGCGAAGTCCCGGCACCACAACAAATATGCGTAGGACGAGTTCACATCGAGCACCGCCGAATCACGGGTGATCCGGTAGAGCTCAGGGCCGTCCGTGACGACCGGAGTGTCGATCTCCAACCGTCCGGCTGAACCGCTTTCGCCATTCTGATTGTCGATGTTATGGCTCGGTTTGTCGCCGGTCATGCTTTGCCAACTTAACAGAACATCCGTAACGCGTCAGGCTCTCACGCGTTTCCTGATCCATCTACCAGGCGAGACGCAATTTTACACGTGAGAAGCACTACAGAAACGTTGCTTTATGCTTCGGCGCAATGCTACCGATCGGGTGCCGCATTCTTCGATCTATCCATTTAACTATGCCTGACCTGCGAAAACGCCGTTCTCCCAGGCCCTGCTCGGGATGCATCAAGAAGCGCGATTCCGATTGACGAAAAACTGCTCAGATCGGGTGAATGTCAAGGCTCGGACTGTCCGCCCGGGGCGCCATGGGCCCCGCCCGGTATCCAGCCGCCGGTCGCCCTGGGCCCGGTCGCGGTGCTGTCGGCGCACGCGCTGGTGGTCAGTCGGTCGCGGTCGAAGTCTCGCCCACCAGCACCTTTCCGGCGAACATCGGGCTGCCGGAGGCGCCGACGGCCGTCGTGCGGCTTGCGCATCGGTGGTGCGGGATCTCACGCCGGTGCCGTCGCTACGGGCTGCGCACCCGCTTCGGGGCGATGATCTTTGCGGTTCAGGTCTCGCCGCCGTCAACGAACAGCCGCGCCGCCCGGGATGTGCCGACCGTGTCCCGGCCGCCGATTGTATCGCTTCGTCGCAACTCGCCAATTATTGCAAAATGATCAAATTTGATCAAGGTCCAACCGATGTCGAGATCGAACAATCGTCGCGATTCCCGTATTTCACGGACCACGAGAAGTTCCGGTTAGCTCGGATCGGCGGGGCGCCGTGCTGATGGATCCGCGGCCCCGTCGCGCCGGCACCGAAGATCCCTTCGGTGTGCGGCTTGGAAGCGCCGCCGCGCCGGCACGGGTGCTTCCGCATGAGGCCGACAGTAGCGACGCCCGTCAGGTCCGTCCACTTTGGACCATGCTGCGCGCGCCGTGCCGGTTCGTCGCCAGCACTGCGCAGTCATCAAACCCGGCTGCCGGGCACGACGGCGGGTCGCCCTCGGGCTCCGGGCCGCGTAGCGGTCCGGAGCGTGCCCCGGTTACGGCGTCAGAGGTCGATCTGGTCGTGGTGGCCGTCTTCGATGGCCGATTTGCGCACGCGGCGTAGGCGGCGTTGTCCGCGGCCGGAGGTGCGGTCATTGGCGATGACGACCGCGACCCACGGCAGGGCGCCGGTGACGATCACGATGCCCAGCGCCAGCCACCAGATGTGCGCCAGCAGCCCGGCGGCGGTAAAGCCCACCAAGTGCACGGCCATCAAAACGGCATAAACCCGTTTCCGGTGCCGCTGCTCCTCGTCGAAAGACGGTGCCGCATCGGTGATCAGCACGGGCTCGTCGTGATGCCGTCGCCGCATGGCCCCCTCCAGAATCGGCCATGACTCGGCATACCCATCGTGACGCGCCCCGAAGCGCCGTCACAGCGACTGACGGCGCAACTCTCGGTACTCCTTGAGCACGAGCACGAAGATCACCACATCGAGTGCGGCGAAGAAAGGCAGCACCAGCGACCTCGTCTGCACGGCGCGCAGCAGTTCGAAGATGATGAACAGGCCCAGTGCCGTCATCGCGACCGGGTACATCGGCATGATCTTGCACAGCAAGGCGACCACGAGGCCCACCTTGATCACCCCGTGGGCGATCAGGAAGATGATCAGAAACGTCTGACCGCCGGCGACGAAATGCTGCGCGGCCACCTCGAAGTGCCCGGCGAGCGCACCGGTGGGAGGCCCGAGCAGATCTCGCGTGACGACGGCGTGCGCGAACCGCGTGACGATGGTGGGGGGCACGAAGATCAGCAGCACCCCGCCGATCAGCTGAACGGCTCCGTCGAGTCCCTTGAGCACAACGGCGATGCGGAACAGCTTGTCCGTCAAAGTGGGTTCGGTGCCCATCCCGCCATGATGGCGCGCCGACGCCGGAACCGGCGATGTTGCGCCCCGGACATGCCCTTGCCGCTGAGTCCACCGCGCCGCTGAGAGCCCTTGAGCCTGCCAATAGGTAAACTTCTGCCGCCTTAGCGCGTTCGTGGCTTCTACGATGATTTCAGCGGCCCGTGAGATAGCTTCTGCTGACGATCACCTAGACGGCCTTCGCGACGGTGACCAGCGCTCTAGCGCCTAGAGGCGTGATCCGCAGTCCCCCCACTGTTCCAGCCCTTCCGGCGGTGGTTGATCGGCGCGAGGACGCAGCAGAATGGAGACCATGAGCGAACAGCCAGTGAGCGTATCCGCTGACGGCCTGGCGTCGTGGAACGAAGAGGTGCAGCGGGCCGAGCGCGGCGAAAGCGTGCCCGTGATCGCCCACGGTGAGCATGTAGCCGACGTTGTTCCTTCCGGCGAGATCGACCGTCTACGGGAGACGATCGAAGTGCTTTCCGACTCGGACCTCGTGCGCGACTTGCGCGAAGGGTTCGCCGACATGACAGCCGGACGGACCATCTCCGCCGATCAGATGGCCGCTGACCTCGCAGCCCGCGCGGCCAACGAATGAACCACCAGCGCAGCTACACCGTCACCTACACCGCCTCGTGACCGTCGCTCATCGATGCGACGCATACCGCACACACTAAAAGCACTGAGCAAGAGGTCTGTGCGAAATTCGACTACTGACGATCAGTCACATCGTTAGGCGGCCCAGGTACTTCTGGAACGTCAACTGCGTCCGAAAGTGAGACGGATCGCGCCTGGTCACCGGTGGTCAGGCGCGTTTCCGCTGGTACGGTCGGAGCCGCTGAGGGGACTCGAACCCCTGACCGTCCGCTTACAAGGCGGGCGCTCTACCAACTGAGCTACAGCGGCATGCACTTTCATCGTGCGGGGACATCGTAAGCATCGATCCATCCGGGTTGGAATCCGGCCGTGTGACCGCCGCCGGATTCCTGCCGTCGGCCGCGTGACGACTGGCCGAAACCAGTGATGGACGACACAGAAGGTTGGGTGCAACGGTCGGCTTATGACAGGCGATGCCCGAGGGGAAGCGGAAGATCAGGCACGACGATCCGCCCGCAAGGCTGCGCGGCAGGAAGGAAGATCAGTGGGAATAACGCAGCGCGCCCGCGGTGTGCTGCGGCGGCGCGACCCGGAGCTCACCCTCCCGCCGGGGATTCGCAACGTCGTCTACGGGCCGGCACTGCCCGACGAATCCACCGTCCACCTCGTCCTGGACCTCGGGCTGCGCATCGGCGAGGTGCAGATGGCCAGCGGCGCCGGCGCCTCCGATGTGACCGCGACGATCATCGCCGTGGTCAGCGCCTACGGTCTGCCGCACACCGAGGTCGACGTGATCTACACATCGATCACGGTTTCCTGCTACCGGGGCACCGACCTGCCGCCGATCACCTCGCTGCGGGTGGTCCGCAACCGGTCCATCGACTACACCCGGCTCACCGACGTCGAAGACCTGCTGCGGCGGATCACCGACAACGAGCTGACCGCCGCCGAGGCCTATGCCGAACTGGACCGGATCACGACCGCGCCGCACCCGTTCCCGCGCTGGGTAGCGACGCTGTCCTGGGCGGGTATGGCCGCCTCGCTGGCCGTGCTGCTCGGCGGTGGTAACTCCCCGTCGCTGCCGTTGATCGCCGCCGCGGCGACCGCGCTGGTGGACCGCATCGGCCGGCTGCTGAACAGGCGCGCGTTGCCGTTCTTCTTCCAGCAGGTCGTCGGCGGGGCGGTCGCCACCACCGTCGCGCTGGCGTGTTATTCCGCCAATCTGCTGGGCAACGCTGGATTGGCGATCGCGGCCAGCATCATCGTGTTGTTGTCCGGGATGACCGTGGTCGGCTCCATGCAGGACGCGATCACCGGTTACAACGTGACCGCGGCGGGCCGGATCGCCGAGCTCGCCCTGATGTCGGCCGGGTTGATCGCCGGTGTCGTGCTCTCGCTCTACGTCGGCCTGCGCATCGGCGGCAACCCCTTCGGCGGCCTGGACGCGCAGGACCTCGGGCGAGCCGAGGTGTTGGCACCGGCTCTGCACCTGCCGGTGCAGATGCTGGCCGGAGCGTCCACGTCGGCCTGCTTCGCGCTCGCCAGCTACGCACCGCCGCGCCCGCTGCTCGCGGCCGGGATCGCCGGTGCCGTCGCCGCTGCGGTGCACGCGCTGCTGACGCTGGCCGACGTGCACACCGTGCTCGCCGGGGCAGTGGCGACCACGATGGTGGGCTTCATCGGCGGGATCATCGCCCGGCGGCTGCGAATCCCCGCGCTGGTGATCGCGGTTTCCGGCGTCGCGCCGCTGCTGCCGGGGTTGTCGACCTACCGCGGGCTGTACGAGCTGTCCGTGCTGGGCAGCCCGAGTGGGGTCGCCACGCTGATGCTCGCCGTCGCCACCGGGCTCGCGCTCGGCGCCGGTGTGGTGCTCGGCGAATACCTCGCGCAGCCGGTTCGCACCAGGCTCGGTAGGTTGGAACGCCGAATCTCCGGGCCGCGGATGTCCGGTCCGCTGCGCCCCACGAAGCGGCGGCTGGATTGATCGGCTGTGAGTCGTTTGGGCTGCCGCAGCAGCCCAAACGACTCATGGGTCGGTCTGCCGCGTTTGCACCACACGCAGCACGCAGGACGAGACGGGATTAGCTAGCCTCGCGACAGGTGGCCGACACAGCGGGAGGATTACCGGTGAGCAAGGGCAACACGCCCAATCGAGCGGATTTCGTCGTAGTCGCGAATCGGCTGCCGGTGGATCTGGAACGCCTCGACGACGGCACGGAGCGTTGGAAGCACAGCCCCGGCGGTCTGGTCACCGCGCTGGAACCGTTCCTGCGCGCCCGGCGTGGCGCGTGGGTCGGCTGGCCCGGGGTCGCCGACATCGAGGTCGAACCGTTCACCGACGACGGCCTGCGGCTGCACCCGGTGCCGCTGTCGGCATCCGAGTTCGCCGAGTACTACGAGGGGTTTTCCAACGCCACGCTGTGGCCGCTGTACCACGACGTGGTCGTGCCGCCGGTTTTCGAGCGCTCCTGGTGGAACGCCTATCGGCGGGTGAACCGGCGCTTCGCGCAGGCCGCCGCGGAGGTCAGCGCCGAGGGCGCGACGGTCTGGGTGCAGGACTACCAACTGCAGCTTGTGCCGACGATGCTCCGCGAACTCCGGCCGGACCTGCGCATCGGTTTCTTCCTGCACATCCCGTTTCCGCCGGTCGAGCTGTTCATGCAACTGCCGTGGCGCACCGAGATCGTGCGCGGTCTGCTCGGAGCCGACCTGGTCGGTTTCCACCGGCCCGGCGGGGCCCAGAACTTCCTGTGGCTGGCCCGCCGCCTGGCCGGCTTCGAACCCAGCCGCGGCCAGGTCGGCGTACGGTCCCGGCCGGGCATGGTGCAGGTCGGCGACCGCACGGTGCGGGTCGGTGCCTTCCCGATCTCCATCGCCTCCACCGAGATGGACCGGCTGGCGCGCACCAAGGAGATACAGCAGCGCGTCAAGACGCTGCGCTCCGAGCTCGGCAACCCGCGCAAGATCATGCTCGGCGTCGACCGGCTCGACTACACCAAGGGCATCGACGTGCGGCTGCACGCGATGCACGAGCTGCTCGCCGAGGGCCACATCAAGGCCGAGGACGTGACGATGATCCAGATCGCCACGCCCAGCCGGGAACGCGTCGAGCACTACAAGCAAATGCGCGAGGACATCGAGCGCAAGGTCGGGCGGATCAACGGCGAATTCGGCCGCGTTGGGCATCCCGCGGTGCACTACCTGCACACCTCGGTGGACCGCAAGGACCTGGTGGCCTTCTACTGCGCCGCCGACGTCATGGTGGTGACGCCGGTGCGCGACGGCATGAACCTGGTGTGCAAGGAATACGTGGCCTGTCGGTACGACCTCGGTGGCGCACTGGTGTTGAGCGAGTTTGCCGGTGCCGCGGCCGAACTCACGAGTGCATTCCTAGTGAACCCGCATAACCTGGACGGTGTGAAGGACGCGTTGCTCGCGGCCCTCGAGATCGACGAGGCTGAGGGACGCCGTAGGATGCGCGCACTGCGCAGGCAAGTGCTCACGCACGATGTCGACCGCTGGGCGCGGTCGTTCCTCGAGGCACTGGGCACGCCGCTCGCGGAGTAGCTGCGAGCAACTGGTCCGTAACACGGACAGCAAAGCTTCAGTGATACTTGTTGCACCCCGGTTACCGTCAACGGTCACCATCGACGACGCGAAACCGGATCGATACACATCTGATTTGACCGCGCCCCCCTGAGGAGTATGGCGTTGACCGCCGAAGCCCTGCCCGCGGAGCTGCGACGCGTGATTGTGCAGCTCGCGCGCACGCCTCGACTTCTGGTCGCCTGCGACTACGACGGCACCCTTGCCCCCATCGTGGCGGACCCGACCCAGGCCAAACCGCTGCCCGAATCGGTGCACGCCCTGCGGTCGCTGGCCGCGCTACCGGCGACCACCACAGCGGTGATCTCCGGGCGTGCGCTGCGCGACCTGGCCACGCTGTCGCGGCTGCCCGCCGAGGTCTACCTGGTCGGTAGCCACGGGTCCGAGTTCGACGTGGGGTTCGTGCACGAGCTCGAACCCGATGCCACCCAGCTGCGCACCGAACTGCAGATCGGCCTGCAGGACATCGTGCGCGGCAAGCCCGGCGTCACGCTTGAGGCCAAGCCGGCCAGCGTCGCGGTGCACGTCCGCCGCGCCGAGCCGGCGGTGGCCGAAGCGGTGCTGGAGACCGTCCGCACCGGCCCGGCGGCCTGGGAGGGCGTGCAGGTCACCGAGGGCAAGGCGGTCATCGAGCTGGCCGTGGTGCAGACCGACAAGGGCAACGCGCTGGACGCGCTGCGCCACCAGGTCGGCGCCACTGCGGCGATTTTCCTCGGCGACGACGTCACCGACGAGAAGGCGTTCGCCCGGCTGCACGGCCCGGACCTGGGCATCAAGGTCGGCGACGGGGACACCCTCGCGCACTACCGGATCGGCAGCACCACCGAGGTCGCCACGGTGCTGGCGTTCCTGATGGAGGAGCGGCGCACCTGGCTCTACGGCGAGCAGGCCCCGCCAATCGAGCGGCTGACGATGCTGTCCAACGAACGCACCGTCGGCCTGCTCACCCCGGACGCGCGGCTGACCTGGATGTGCCACCCCGGCCCGGACTCGGCCGCGGTATTCGCCGACCTGCTCGGCGGCCCCAGCGCGGGGCACTTCACGATCCGTCCGCAGGGCGGCAACGGGGCCCAGCGCAGCCCGCTGCCGCTGGGACAGCGTTACGTGCCGAACACCATGATCGTGGAAACCCGCTGGTCACGGCTGCTGGTCACGGACTACCTCGCGCACGGCACCGACAGCCACCGCACCGACCTGGTCCGGGTGATCAGCGGCAGCACCCGCACGGCGGTGGAGTTCGCGCCGCGCCCCGAGTTCGGGCAGGTGCCGGTGCGGCTGACCGCCGAGGCGGGCGGGCTGCGGGTGCAGGGCACGTCGGAACCGATGGTGGTGTACTCGCCGGGCGTGCAGTGGGAGATCACCTCCGACGGCATGCACGAGTCCGCGCACGCGGTCGTCGACCCGACCGACGACAGCCCGATCGTGCTGGAGCTGCGCTGCGGCACCGAAGATCTGTCGCCGGCGGGCACGGAGCTCGAACGCCGAGGAGAGGCCGACCGGTACTGGTCGGAGTGGATGCGGACGCTGTCGCTGCCCGACGTGGAGCACGACCTGGTCGCCCGGTCCGCGCTGACGCTGCGCGGCCTGTGCAACTCCGACACCGGCGGGATCATGGCCGCGGCCACCACCTCGCTGCCCGAGGAGATCGGCGGCGTGCGCAACTGGGACTACCGGTACTGCTGGCTGCGCGACGGCGCGATGACCGCCCAGGCGCTGGTCACGCTCGGGTCCACGGCCGAGGCCGAGGCGTTCCTGAACTGGCTGCACCGCGTCCTGGAAACGCTGCCGGGGCCGGAGCGGCTGCACCCGCTGTACACGCTGCAGGGCACCGGGCTCGGGCCGGAGGCCGTGATCGACAGCCTGCCCGGCTATGCCGGGTCGCGCCCGGTCCGGGTCGGCAACCTCGCCGACCAGCAGGTGCAGCTGGACGTGTTCGGCCCCGTCGTGGAGCTGATCGCGCACTTGGCCCAGGCCACCGGCCGGGTCCGGGACGTCGACTGGGACCTGGTCAAGGCGATGGCAGAGGCCGTCTCGCACCGCTGGTTCGAGCCCGACCACGGCATCTGGGAAGAGCGCGACGTGCCGCGCCACCACGTGTACTCCAAGGTGATGTGCTGGGTGACGCTGGACCGGGCGCTGAAGCTCGCCACCGCGTACGGCCGCGTGGCCGACTCGTCCTGGGAGCCGCTGCGCGACCAGATCGCCCAGGACGTGATCAAGAACGGCTGGCATCCGGACGTGCAGGCGTTCACCACCGCCTACGAGGGTTCGGACCTGGACGCGGCATCGCTGCACGTCGGGCTGTCCGGGCTGATCGACCCCTCCGACGAACGGTTCCACGCCACGGTGACGGCGATCGAGGCGGAGTTGCGCAGCGGGTCCACTGTGTACCGCTACCGTCGCGACGACGGATTGCCCGGCGATGAGGGCGGTTTCCACCTGTGCGCCGCGTGGCTGATCGAGGCGTACCTGCTGATCGGTCGTCGCACCGAGGCGGAGGAGCTGTTCCAGCAGATCGTCGACACCGCCGGTCCGACCGGGCTGTTGTCCGAGGAGTACGACCCGATCGCCGAGCGCTCGCTGGGCAACCACCCGCAGGCGTACTCCCACCTGGGCCTGATCCGCTGCGCCCAGCTGCTGTCCGCTTAGGACTTTCGGCGATTTCAATGGAAATCGGCGCGCCGATTTCCATTGAAATCGCCGGTCACGGGCCGAACCAGCGTTCTTCGGCCGAGCGGGGCGAGGCCGCCGTCTTGCCGGTGATGAGCTGGGTTTCCAGCTGGATGTGGCGGGAGCGGCTCGGCTCGCTGGTCTCCAGCAGCAGCCTCCCGGCGGCGCGGCCCTTCTCCAGCCACGGCTGGCGCACCGTCGTCAGGCCCGCGCGCTCGGCGTCCGGGATCCCGTCGAAGCCGGTAATGCTCAGGTCCTCCGGCACCCGCAGGCCCCGGTTGCGGGCCTCGCTGAGCGCGCCGAGCGCCAGAATGTCCGAGGTGCACACGATGGCCGTAATGTCCGGGTCGATCTCCAGCAGCTGAGCCGCCGCCGACGCCCCCGATGCCGTGGTGTGGTCGAAGCGCTCCACCACCGGCACCGTCGACCAATCCACCCCGGCCTCGCTGAATGCCTCGGCTAGCGCGGTCAACCGTGCCTTTTGCACGTGGAAGCTGGCGTTGGCCTGCCGCTGCACCGACGCGGGCCCGTCGTTGCGGCCCCGGGCCAGGCGCATGCACAGCACGCCGATGCGGCGGTGTCCGAGCCCGATCAGATGGTCGGCGACCGACTTGGTGGCCTTCCGATCGTCGGGGCCGACCCAGTCCAGATTGTCCAGCCGCGGCTGGTCGCAGACCACCACCGGCACCGGGCGTTCGAGCACCGCGGCCAGGTGCGGATCGTCCTCGGGGACCGAGTAGACGACGAATCCGTCCACCCCGGCGCGGTGCACCGCGGCGACGTCCTCGCGTTCGGGACTCGCCGGGATCAACAACAGGCCTTGACCGGCATCCTCGCAGGCCAGCGCGAGACCTTCGAGGAAACCTACGGCGCCCGGATCACGGAAGGCGTACGAGAGGTTCTCGGTGAGCAGCAGTCCGACTGCGCCCGCCTTCCGGGTTCGCAATGACCTCGCCACCGGGTCCGGTCCCGGGTAGCCGAGCCGACGAGCCGTCTCTAGGACTCGCTTGCGCAGCTCCGGGGAGAGCTGGTCCGGCCGGTTGTACGCATTGGAAACCGTGGTCCTGGAGACGCCGAGTTCTGCAGCTAGCGAGGCAAGCGTCGCAGGCCGCCGGGCATTCGTTGACCGCGCCATGGAGGAACCGTAACGGTTCAGTACCCCTCGGTGAAGCGAGCATGATGCATATCCCACTGGCATTTGATCTCGAACACGGAGCGGCGCAGCGGGCTCACGCTCCGAGTTGATTCGCCCAAGGGGCTGACCTCAAGCGATTTTACGGTTACGTTCTTCGGGACCGATTCCGTGAAAGGTGTCACAGATGGCCGAGGTTGCGTACGTCAACGCATCGCGCGTTTACCAGGGGAACCCGCCGGTTCGCGCCGTCGACCAACTAGCCTTGGACATCGCCGACGGCGAGTTCCTGGTGCTGGTAGGTCCGTCCGGCTCCGGCAAGTCGACGGCGTTGCGGATGCTCGCCGGTCTTGAGGATGTCGACGAGGGCGGCATCACCATCGGTGGCGACGATGTCACCCACGCCCCGCCGAAGGCGCGGGACATCGCCATGGTGTTCCAGTCTTACGCCCTCTACCCGCACATGACGGTGGCCGAGAACATGGGCTTCGCGCTCAAGCTGCGCAAGACGCCCAAGGGCGTCATCAACGAGAAGGTCACCGAGGCGGCCAAGATGCTCGACCTTGAGAAGTACTTGGACCGCAAGCCCAAGGCGCTCTCCGGTGGGCAGCGGCAGCGGGTGGCGATGGGGCGTGCGATCGTCCGCGAGCCCAGCGTGTTCCTGATGGACGAGCCGCTGTCCAACCTCGATGCCAAGCTGCGGGTGGAGACCCGCGCCAACATCGCCGCGCTGCAGAAGCGGCTGGGCACGACCACCATCTACGTCACCCACGACCAGGTCGAGGCGATGACCATGGGCCACCGCGTCGCGGTGCTCAAGGACGGGCTGCTGCAGCAGGTCGCCACCCCGCGCGAGCTGTATGAGAACCCGGCGAACGCGTTCGTCGCCGGCTTCATCGGGTCGCCGGCGATGAACCTCAAGACGGTGCCGCTGACCAGCGAAGGCGCGGTGCTGGACGGGACCACCATTGCGCTGCCGCGGGAAGCCATCGCCGCCGCCGGGGGCCTCAAGGAGGTCACCTTCGGTGTCCGTCCGGAGGCGCTGTCGCTGACCTCCGGCGACGGCAGCGGACTGGCCATGACCGTCGAGCTGGTCGAGGAGCTTGGCGCCGACGCGCTCATTCACGGCGTCATCGACGTCAACGGCTCGCCGGAGCGTTTCGTCGTCCGCACCGACGGTCGCACCCCGCCGGCGCTCGGCCAGAAGGTGACCGTGGCACTGCGCGACCACAGCGAGATCCACCTCTTCCACCCCGAGACCGGAGTTCGCCTGGCCGTGTAGTCGTGGGTGGGAAGGCGGGTTGATCTCGTCTTCGGCTCACGACCACCCGACGACGCCCCCGCTGGTCCCGGCGGGGGCGTTGTTGTGTGCGCAACAGAATTAACTCGGTTGGTGGAGTGTTGTGCGTTAGCGTGCTTAGACTGTAAATGACAACGGTTTCCGTTACCGTTCGCAGTAAGCCGTCATCCCACTGCGTCACAGGCCGACCACCGAGGAGTGCATCGATGACCGTCCGCAGCCGCTCTGCTGCCACTGCCTTAGCCGGCCTCACCGCCACCGCCCTCGCCCTGACGGCCTGCGGCACCGGTGACCAGGCGGCTCCGGGCGGCGGTGACAAGATCAAGGTCATCGCCTCCACGAACGTGTGGGCCAGCGTCGTGCAGGCCGTCGGCGGCGACGGCGTCGAGGTGGAGTCGATCATTAAGGACCCCAGCGCCGACCCGCACTCCTACGAGAGCAGCCCGCAGGATGCCGCGAAGGTTACCGAGGCACAGTTGGTGGTGCTCAATGGCGGCGGGTACGACGAGTTCATGGAGCAGATCCTGGGCAACGGCGGGCAGGGCAAGCCCACCGTGGAGGCGTTCAAGGACGAGCACGCCCAGCCCGCGGGTGAGCATGGCGCAGCCGACGAGCACGACCACGGGGGCCACGACCACTCGGTGAACGAACACGTCTGGTACGACATGCACGTGGTGCACGAGGTGGCCGATCAGGTCGCCACCGAACTGGGCAAGCTGCAGCCGGCCAAGACCGAGCAGTTCCACCAGGCCGCCGACCGCTTCGAGCAGCAGGTCGACGCGTTGGAGGGCCGGGTCGGCGAGATCGCCGCGGCGAACCACGGCAAGCGGGTGATCGTCACCGAGCCGGTCGCGCATTACCTGGTGGAGGCGGCGCAGCTGCAGGACATCACCCCGCCCGGGTTCGTCAACGCCGTCGAGGCGGAGAGCGACCCGTCGGCGGCCGCGGTCGCCGAGATCCAGAACGTCGTGAACGCCAAGCAGGCCGCGGCGGTCATCTACAACCCGCAGACCGAGTCGCCGGTCACCCGCAACGTGCGCGCTGCCGCCGAGCAGAACCAGACCCCGGTGGTGGAGATGACCGAGACGTTGCCGCAGGACAAGACCTACGTGCAGTGGATGGACGCCCAAATCACCGCGTTGCAGAACGCCTTAAACCAGAATCGCTGAGTTATGACAGCCAGCTCCGAGACCGAGCCCACCGTCGCGCGGACCACAACGGCCCCCGCCGTACGGCTGCGCGACGCGACGCTCTCCTACGGCCCCCGTGTCCTGTGGTCCGGCCTGGACCTGGACGTCGCGCCGGGCGAATTCCTGGCCGTGCTCGGACCGAACGGTTCCGGCAAGACGAGCCTCTTGCGGGTGCTGCTCGGCTTGCAGCAGCTCTCCGCGGGCACCATCGAGATCGCCGGTGCGCCGGCCCAGCGCGGTAGCAACCGCATCGGCTACATCCCGCAGCAGCGGGCCCTGGAAGCCACGGTGACGGTGCGCGGCAGCGATCTGGTCGGTCTCGGGCTGGACGGTCACCACTGGGGCTTGGGCATCCGCAGCCGCCGCGAGCGCAAGCGCCGGGTGGCGGCTGCGCTGCGCGCGGTCGAGGCGACCGAATACGCGCGGATGCCGCTGGGCCTGCTCTCGGGCGGCGAGCAGCAGCGGCTCCGCGTGGCGCAGGCGCTGGTCAGCGACCCGTCGGTGCTGCTGTGCGACGAGCCGCTGCTGTCGCTGGACATCTCGCACCAGCGCAAGGTCAGCCGGTTGATCGCGAACCAGGCGCGGGAGCGCGACGCCGCGGTCCTGTTCGTCACGCACGAGATCAATCCGGTGCTGCCGCTGGTCGACCGGGTGCTCTACCTGGTGGGCGGCCGGTTCCGGATCGGTAGTCCGGACGAGGTGATGAACTCGGCGACGCTGTCCGAGCTGTACCGCACCGACATCGAGGTCGCCCGCGTCGGCGCCCGGCTCGTGGTGGCCGGCGCCGATGATCACGACCACCACGTGCAAGAGGCGGATGAGGCGTGAACGCATTCACCGATGCCCTGGGCAAGATCCTGGACTTCACGACCACGGTGAACCTGCTCGGCTATCCGTTCGTCCAGGAGGCGCTGCTGGCGGCGGCCGCGCTCGGCCTGGTGTCCGGCTGCCTGGCACCGCTCATCGTCGCGCGGAAGATGTCCTTCGCCGTTCACGGCACCGCCGAGCTCGCCTTCACCGGTGCCGCCGCAGCGTTGCTGATCGGCATCGGCGTCGGTGTCGGAGCGCTCGCCGGGGCGGTGGTCGCGGCACTGCTGCTCGGCTTGCTGGGGCAGCGCGGCACCGAACGCGATTCGGTGATCGGCGCGATCTTGTCCTTCGGGCTCGGCGTCGGGGTGCTGCTGCTGTGGCTGAACCCGGAGCGGACCGCGAACAAGTTCAGCCTGCTGGTGGGCCAGATCGTCGGGGTCAATTCGTCGGACGTGCTGCTGTTGGCGGGTTGTGCGGCACTCGTGTTGCTGGTGATGGCTTTCGTGTATCGCCCGCTGCTGTTCGCCAGCGTCGATCCGGACGTCGCGGTGGCCCGGGGCGTACCGTCCCGGGTGCTGACGCCGCTGTTCGCGGTCCTGGTCGGCGTGGCGACCGCGCTCGGCGTGTACACCGTCGGCGCCTTGCTGGTGTTGGCCCTGATGGTGACGCCGGGGGCCGCCGCGGCGCGGGTGACCGCGAGTCCCGTCAAGGCGACGGTGCTGGCCGTGGTGTTCGCCGAGGCCGCGGTGCTCGGCGGCATCACCCTGTCGCTGGCGCCGGGGGCTCCGGTGAGCGCCTTCGTGACGATCATCTCGTTCGTGATCTACCTGGTGTGCCGGGTGGTCGGCACCCGCCGCCTGGCCCGGACCTCGGTCGCCGCCTGACCGCGGTTTCCGTGGACGCCTGGTCAGTGACCGGGGCCGAATGGCGGCACACCCGAGGTTGACCCACGCTGGCCTTCGTGCCCGGTAGGAGCCGGAAGAAGGTCCTGATCAACCTGGCGACGGCGCTGGGCGCGGTGGCGCTGTGTACCGTCGTGTATTACGTGCTGCCAATCGGCCAATTCGGTCTGGTCGGCACCGTGAACTCGGTGGTGCTCTTCGCCATCGGCCTGGCCGCGATCTCGTCGTTGATCATGATGCAGGTGCGCCGATTCCGGCTCGAAGGCGCCCGCCACGGCAGTTCCATCGCCGGGGTGGTCGCGGCGTTGTACCTGGCCGTGCTGTTCTTCGCAGCCGTCTACTTCGGACTCTCCAGCCACGATCCGGGTTCGGTCGCGCAGTTACGCACCAAGACCGACGCCCTCTACTTCTCGCTGGCGATCACCAGCACGGTCGGCTTCGGAGACGTGCACGCGGTGTCGCAGTTCGCTCGCGCCGTGGCCACGGTGCACATGGCCTTCAACATTGGATTCCTCGCCGTGGCCGTTGCGGTCGTCCGGGTCAAGGCGGCGCGCCCCCCAGGACCCTGACGTCACCGGTTCCGCGCTTCAGGTGCCCTCGGGTGTCGCAGCGCCGCAACGTGCTCATGGGAGTTCGCCAAGGCGAAACGCCGCCGCGGGCATCAGGCAAGCCCGAGGTAGCGGCGTTCGTTGAACTGCTCACCAACGCAGGACGCCCCGAGGTCTTGGCCGATTCGCTCGATCACGTCCGCCAGTTCCAGCCGGGCCAGCCATGAGCGCGGCAGTACCGCCGTGCCGTGCCGGGCGCCGAGAATGCTTCCGGTCACGGCCGCGGTGGAGTCGCTGTGTCCGGAGTGGTTGACCGCCAGCCGCAGGGCGTCGGCGAACTGGTCCGGCTTCGGCAGTGCCAGCGCGCAGTAGACGCCGATGGCCAGCGCCTCCGGGCCGACCCACCCCTGTCCGAGCCGTTCGATGTGGCCGACGCTCGCGCCCAACCGGGCCAGGGTCGATGCCTCCGCGAGGGCGCTCGCGGTCTCGACGTCCTCGCGCAATACCCGGCCCGCCGCCTGATCCACCGCGGCGGGCAACTTCCGCTGCTGCACCGCGACCAGGTGCACGATGAGCGCCAGTGCCCCAGCAGATGCCCAGCCGCCAACTCCGCCGTGGGTAAGCGCGGCGCATTGGCAGGCCAGCTGGTAGGCCATCTCGGCGGTCGGCGCGAAGCCGAGGGGCGCGCTGCGATCCACCCCGCCGCAGCCCTTGGAGGTGTTGCGCGGCCGGTCCGGCGTGCCGAGCTCGGGTTCCTGCAGCGCACGAAGGCTGGTCAGGCCGGGCGCCCGATTGGCGTAAAGCTCGGGTTCGGCGAGCAAGCCGGTGACCCCGGGTGGCGGCTTGTCCTCCTGCTGGGTAATCAACCACCGACGGTAAGCGGCGGCGGTGGACTCGACGGGACGCCACTTCCCGCCGTTGTTGCCGGTTGTCCAGGCGTGCAGGAAGCCCTCGCCGGTGAACAGCGACATCTGAGTGGCGTCGCCCAGCAGCGCCTGCGGGGGTGGTTCGGCGACGCCGGCCTGGCCGAATTCGGCACGGATGTCGTCCAGCTGCGCGTACTCGACCGGGCTGCCGAGCGCATCGCCCAGCGCCCCGCCGAGCAGGCAGGCCACTGCGCTATCGACCACTGTGGACGGCGTGGGCACAGGTGGGGCTCTCCTTCCACAGTGTCCTCGTACGAGTGATCGGCTGTGTTCCGACTTTACTTGGCGTATCCGCGCCCCGGGAGGTGTTCACGGCAAGAACGGGGCGGAGTGGTACATCTGAGCAGGAATCGGGCATGGCTCCATTGGGGTGAACCGGGGGCCAGGGGTACATCCACTTTCGGCGGATGATCGTTACGGTGTGTCCGGTTCGGGGGGCCGGGCTCGTCGCCGCGTGGGCTGCCCAGGGTGTGGACTCGGTGTGCGCCTTGGCCGAGACTGTCTGAAGGCTCAACAAAATATGAGCGAAAGTCGAATTTTGGAGATGATGGCGGGGCAGAACTCGATCGAGACACCGGGCACGGGGTTCGAGTTCCGCCTGCTCGGGCCCTTCGAAGTGCGTGTCGACGGCCTTGCCCAATCGCTGGGCAGCGCCCCGGTTCGCGCTCTGCTGGCCTGCCTGTTGCTGGAACCGAACCAGGTCGTCTCGATGGATCGGCTGATCGAAACGCTGTGGGACCAGGAGCCGCCGGCCAGCGCCCGCACCATCATCCACGGCTACGTCTCCCGGCTGCGCAAGCTCTTCAGCGGCGGACCGCAACGGCCCGAGATCATCACCCGTCCACCCGGCTACCTGCTGCGGGTGGACAGCGACCGGGTCGATGCACACCGCGCGCGAGCGCTGATCAACCGCGCGCACGGCATGGAACCCTTCGAGCGGTCGCGGGTGCTGGCCGAGGCGTTGACCTTATGGCAGGGCCCGGTGCTCTCGGACATCGCCAGCAGTCGGCTGTACCGGATGGTCGCACCCAACCTCGACGAGCTGCGGTTGCTCGCGTTAGAGGAGCGGGTGGCGGCGGACCTGGAACTCGGCCGGCACCACCAGCTGGTGCTGGAGCTGTCCACGCTGGTCGACCGGAACCCGCTGCGGGAACGGCTCACCGGCCAGCTCATGCTGGCCAATTACCGCGCGGGCCACCGCGCTGAGGCGCAGTCCCGCTACCACGCGTTGCGCCTGCGGCTGTCCAATGAGCTCGGTCTGGATCCCGGACCCGAACTACGCGAACTCTACGAGCGGCTGCTCCGCGACGACCCCACCCTGCGCAACCCGCATCGCCGACCGGAACCCGGGCTCGGCATCAAACGCCCGATCCCCGCCGAGCTTCCCCCGGCCCCGGCCGGATTCGTCGGCCGCCAGCGCGAGTTCGCCGCGCTCGATCGGATGCTGGCCGAGCGCGAACGCGTTTCCAGCCTGCTCGCCGTGGTAACGGGCACCGCGGGTGTGGGCAAGAGCGCACTGGCGCTGACCTGGGCGCATCGCGTCGAGCACGAGTTTCCCGACGGGCAGCTGTACGCGTCGCTGCGCGGCTTCGACTCGGAGCGCGAGCCGCTGACCCCCGGCGAGGCGCTGACCAGCATGCTGAAAACGCTTGGTGTCGCGGCGAACGCAATCCCGGTCGAGCTGGACGCCCGCACGGCGCTGTATCGGTCGTTGCTGGCCAAGCGGCGGGTGTTGGTGCTGCTCGACAACGCGCGGGATTCCGAGCAGGTGCGGCCGCTGCTGCCGGGTAGCGCCGAGTCGTTGGTGCTGATCACCAGCAGGCGGCGGCTGGACGGGTTGGTGGTGCGCAGCGGGGCTCGGGTGCTGCCGCTGGAAACCCTGCCGACCGAGACCGCGATCGAACTGCTGGACCGTGCGGGTGTGCCGGGCAAGTCCGCCGCTGAACCGGCAGCCGCCGCCGAACTGGCGGAACTGTGCGGCGGATTGCCGCTGGCGCTGCGGATCGCCGCCGCGCGACTCGCGGCGAACCCGGCGCGCGGCGTGTCCGACCTGGTGCACGAGCTCACCGATGAGCGCAACCGGCTGCACGCGCTGGACATCGACGACGCCGACACCAGCGTCCGCCGCGCGTTCGACATCTCCTACCGGAGCCTGCACCCTGTGCACGCCGAAACATTCCGGCTGCTCGGGCTCGTGCCGGGGCACAACTTCACCGCGCACGCCGTCGCCGCGCTGTGCGCCACCGATCCGTCCAGCGCGCAGCGGCGGCTGCGGGCGTTGGCCCTGGCGCACCTGGTCACCGAGCCGGCGCCGGACCGGTTCGGCATGCACGACCTGCTGCGCGTCTACGCCCGAGACCTGCTCGCCGCGCCGAGCGCGGTCGGCAGCGAAGCGCTGCGCCGGTTGCTGAAGCACTACCTCGTCACGGCCGACCACGCGCGCCGCTTCCTCCGTCCCGCCCGGGACGACCTCGACTTCTCCAGCGGCACCGACGTGCCCCGGCCAGAGATCACCGACCGGACCCAGGCACTGGAGTGGTTCGACGCCGAATGGCCCAACCTGGTCGCCGCGGTCCGGGCGGCCAACGCGGAAGGCATGCACGAACTCGCCTGGCCGCTGGTGCGACTGCAGTTCAACTATCTGATGGTGCGCTGCCCCTGGGAGGACTGGATCCGGATCTACACCGACGGGCTCCACTCCGCCCGCGCGGTCGACGACGCGGCGGGCAAGGTGCTGATGTCGGCCGGGTTAGGGGTGGCGCACTCGCGATCCGGCCAGCTCGACGCCGCGCTCGCGCACTACGACGAGTCCTACCGGGTGGCGGTGCAGACCGGTGACCCCGCCCGGCTGGCGATGACGCAGGTCAACATGGGCAGCGTGCTGTTCCGGCTCAAGCGCTACGACGAGGCGAAGGTGCACTGCCAGGACGCGCTGCGGGTCTATCGCTCCTTGGGGGACCGGTACTTCGTGGCCGGGGCGCTGAACAACCTCGCCATGGTCGAGCAGGTCAACGGCGAGTTGGCGGAGGCGCTGGCGCACCTGCGCGAGGCCGAGTCGCTGTACCGGGATGCCGATGATCTGGAGACGCTCGCGATGGTGCTGAACAACTGCGGCGAGGTCAGCATCGAACTGGGCCGGATCGCCGATGGGGAGCGGTTCCACCACGAGGCCCTGGACGTCGCGTTGAAGTGCGGCTCCGCCATGCGTCAGGCATCGGCCTACCTCGGCCTCGGCGACGCCGCCCGTTCCCGCGGCGACCTGGAGGTCGCGCGGACCCGCTGGGACACCGCGCTGGCGATCTTCGAAGCGGAGGGCTCGCCGCGCACGACAGAGGTCCGCGAGCGGCTGGAAGACCTCACCGCAGCCGCTTGCTAAAGCGGCGTTTAGCCGACGTTTAGCGGGTGTCTAGTGCCCGCTGGGAACTTTCATGGCGTGCGGATCAAGCCGTGCATGATTCGCACGTACGGGCGGCTCTGGGGGGGAACACGGGGGATTGTCGCCCGGTCGCCCCGGCCGGCACTCGTGGCCGGCCGGGGCGACCGAAGGGGGTTTGACATTCGGGGCGGTTTCCCGAATGGACGTTGGGGGTGAGTGCGGGCTTTCGGCGCGGAGTGGGGGCTCCCGCCGAAGGTCCGCACTTCGTCTTTCCCGGGCCCCGGCCGATCGGCGGCCACTGCCCGGTTTCCGTTCGGATCGGCGTCGGCGAGGCCTTCGGTGAAGCTGTCCCCCAGCGCGACGAAGCTGTCCCAGCGTGCCGAGCCGACGCTGCGCTGCGATTCCGTTGACGATGTCCTTCCTGGCGATTTCCGCACGTGCGCTGATGCGGAAACCACAGTGGCGCTCGGGACTGCTACCTGCGCCAATGTCCGTTCCGCCAGAGTGAGTAACGCCACCGAATTGTCTAGAATTCCCGTCCGATTCGCCGGTTTCGGGCATGCCGCGGGTGTTTTCCGTTGCCGCGCCGAACTTTTCCGGCGTCGTGGCCGCAAGGGAGTGGCTATTGTTCGAAACACCGATACGGGTGAACGGCAGCTGCTACTGTCCTTCGGCGGTAGCAGAAGCAATGAGGGGGCCCGCAATGTCGCGATCGATGCAGGTGACAGCTCGATGTGCGTTCGGGAAGACACAGCGTCGTCTGCTCTTTCGCGCCATCGCGGTCAGTTGAGTTGGGGAACGGCATCATGCTCCATTGCGTCGTTTCCGGCGTGCCTGCACTCCGGGCCAGCCTGGACACCGCGCGGCACCCGGACCGTCCCGAATACCTGGGGGAACCGTGACGTCTCCGCAGAATCCGGCGCCCGCGCCGGGGCCAGCGGGCTTCGACGCGCACTCCCGGGCCGCCGGCCCGGGAGGACGACGCCGCGCCGATGCGCCGATGCGCGGCTCGCTCGGCGGTGAGTTGCCGCCCGGCGCACCGCCCGCGCCCGGGGAATCGCCCGCATCTGGCGGATCCCGGCCGGCGCCGCGCCAGCCGCGCTTCGACTTGCGCGGCGAGTTCGCCGCATTGGCGGCGGAACCGCATCCGTTCGCGCTCTGGCAGCGCGCCGAACAGCTCGCCGATCGTTTCGAACACGAGCAGCGCGGGCAGCTCCAGGACGCCCGGTCGGCGCCCTTGCCGGAACGTCCAGAAGCGCCGAAGACGCCGAGCAGTGGCGTATCGGCGCTCTCCGGCGATCTCGGCTGGCTCGACGAACGGCCGCCACCGCTTGCCGCTCGGGAACCGGCGGCGGAACTCTCCGGTTCGCTCGAACCGGATCCGTTCGAAGAAGCGCAGCGTCCCGCGAGTTTCGCCGGTGGCCTGAGCGGTTCGGTCTCGCCGCCCCCGCCACCGCAAGACAGCCCGCAGAGTGCCCCGTTGCCGCCGATCCATGATGGCCCGTCGAACGGCCCACTGCCCCAGGTGCAAGGCGGCCCGTTGCGTGGTTCAACGCCAAAGCCTCAGGTGCCGGCTGCGCCGGATGGGACGCCGCGGCGGCATGATGCGCCGACGCCTGGTCCGCCGAGCGGTCGGGTGCCGCAGCTGGGCCCGCCGAGTGGTCCGCAGCCGCAGGCCGGGCCGCCACACGAAGCCCCGTTGCCGCCCTCGTCCGATGGTCCGTCGCCCCGACTGGACGCTCCGGCGCCGCCCCCGCAGGCGGGTACGTCGACTGGTCCGTTGGCGCAAGCTGGCCCGTCGAGCGGTCCGTTGCCCCAGGCAGTTCCGCCACGGCACGACGGTCCACCGCCCACGCCCGACGGCCCGCCGCCGAGACACGAAGCGCCGCCGTCGCACAGTGGGCCGCCGCGGCGGCATGATGCGCCGACGCCTGGTCCGCCGAGCGGTCCGGTGCCGCAGCTAGGCCCGCCAAGCGGTCCGCAGCCGCCTCCCGGGCCACCGCCCGACGGCCCGCCCGGGCCTCGGCTCGCCGGGCCGCCGCCCATCGACGGCCCGCCGGTGGCGGACCCGCCGCGTCCCGTTGCTCCGCAGGGTCCTCCGTCGCCGCCGGCGGGAAGCCCTGCGCCTCCGACGGGTGGTCCGCCGCCGCAGGCTGGGCCACCGCCCGACGGCCCGTTGCCTCCCGGGCCTCGGCTCGCCGGGCCGCCGCCCATCGACGGCCCGCCCGGCCCCCGGCTCGCCGGGCCGCCGCCCATTGACGGGCCGCCGGCGGCGGACCCGCCGCGTCCCGTTGCTCCGCAGGGTCCTCCGTCGCCGCCGGCGGGAAGCCCTGCGCCCCCGATGAGTGGTCCGCCGCCGCGGCCTCCGGCCGCTCCCGGCCCGCCGCAGGACGGGCCGTCGAGCGGTCCGATGTCATCGGCCGGTCGCCCGCCAGGCCCGCCGCCTGCCCGGCAGGACGGCTCGCCGAGCGGTGCGGTACCGGTCAACGCCGGACCGCCGCCGGCAGCCGGGTCACCGGGGCTGGCGCCCCGCCCAGCGGAGCAGCAGCGCCCACCGGAGAGCCCTGCGCTGCGGGCGCGGGCGTCGAGGCTCACCCAACGCGCCGATGGCGGGTTCGGGCCGATGGGGTCGGCGGGCACCTGGGCCGCGGCGTCGTCGGGCCGATCCGGCTACGGCCGGAACATGACGTGGTCGGCCGATGACTTCAAGGAGGAACGGCGCGAGGACGACGACCTGCGCGCCGGCTCCGGCTACAAGCCGGGCGAGGGCGGTGGCGGTGCGGTGCCGCAGTTCCTGGTCGAAGCCGATGAACTCTTCGAAGAGGACGACAGCGGGGGCCGGCTGGTCGCCCCGCCGGTGCTGGGCGAAGCGCCGTCGAGCTACCGGGACTTCTAGCGGGCACGGCCGGTGCCCGGTCAGCGAGCCTGGCCGGGCACCGATCGTTGCACCCCGACTCGAAATGAGCGTGTGATGGTCGAGACGATCACCCTGTCGATCCCCGCGGTCGACGTGCTCGGTGAGCAGCTGAACCTCACCGTGCGGCAGTACCCGTTCGAGCTCCCGCGGCTCGGTGAGGCCGCTGAGGACCGCAACCGACTGATCCACCAGGTGTGGCAGGAGCTTGAGTCCACCGGCCTGGCCCGCAACGGCCGACCGGAGCCCGAGGTCGAGGACGCGCTGTACCTGCTGTGCAGCTCCGAGGTGTCGATCGCCGCCGCCGGACTGCTAGATGTGCGCGCCGGGCACCGGCTGGCCGCGCGGGTGGTGGCGACCGGCGAGGTCGGCGTGCTCGGCGTGCTCGACGGGCGGGGGCTGCGGATGAGCTTCCTCGCACCGGACACCCTGCCGAGGGTGTGCGCCGAACTGCTGCCCGACGCCCCGCCCGGCGGCGGCGACGGAGTGCGCGCGGTGGCCGATCGCAGCGGCGGCCGTCCGACGGACGCCGACATCGACGGGCTGGCCGAACTGCGCGCGATCACTTCGGGGCAGAAGTACCGGCTCGGGCACTTCGTGGTCAGCGGCGCCCGCCGGGGCGGGCCGCGCGGCCGGGTGCCCAACCTGATCTGGTTCGACAACGACCGGGGCCGCTATGCCTTGCAGGGCGAGCGCGCCGACGGCCAGGACATCGTCACCTGCCGCCCGGCCGACAAGCCTCACATCGTGGAGCGGCTCACCGCCCTCCTCGACCGCGCCCGTCAGCGTTGAGCGGCCCCAGTGCCAGTTGAAACCCCCAGTTGAAACTCCAGGGCCAGTTGAAACCCCAGGGCCAGTTGAAACCCCAGTGCCGGTGGAAACCCCAGTGCCGGTGGAAACCGCGGTCAAGTCGACGAGGTGCGTGCCACGGGTACGTGCGGTCGAGGCGTTGCTTAGGGCAGGCTGTGGACTGTGACGCAGGACGGGCAGACGAAGATCGCAGCTGAGACCGACGACCGCGACTCGTTCATGCGCCTGCTCGGCGGCCGTGGCAGCGCGATCGATGCGAGCCTGCCGCCGATCGCATTCGGCCTCGGATGGTTCTTCGGCCACGAGTCGATCGCCATCGGCGGCGGCGCGGCCGTGGTCGTGGGCGCACTCCTGGCGGGATGGCGGCTGTACCGGGGAGCCCGCCCGCTGGCGGTGCTGATCAGCCTGCTGGCGGTCCTGCTCGGCGCGCTGATCGCGCTGTACACCGGCGATGCCGCGGACTTCTTCCTGCCCCGGCTGGCGACCAACGCACTCAGCGCGATCGCCTGGATTACGAGCATCGCGATCCGTTGGCCGCTGCTCGGTGTGGTCGTCGGCACGGCACTTGGCCAGGCGCGGCGGTGGCGTCGCGACCGGGCGCTGCTGCGCGCGTACAGCCGGGCGAGCTGGGTTTGGGTCGGGCAGTACGTGGTTCGGCTGATCGTGTTCATCCCGCTGTGGCTACTGGGCGCCACCGGTTCACTGACCATCGCGCAGGTCGCGCTGACCTGGCCGTTGGTGGCGGTTTGCGTGGCCGCGAGCTGGTGGGTGGTGCGCAGGTCGCTGCCCGCGGAACATCCCGGCCTGCGGCATCCGCAGGCGTGAGCGACGGCCCGATGTGACACCGCTCGGACACCCGAGCAGAATGCGCTCATGTCTCTCGGCAGCGTGATCACCGCGATAGTCACCCCGTTCGACGACGAACTACGCGTCGACGAAGCAGCCTTCCTGTCGTTGTTCCGCCACCTGATCGACCATGGCTCGGACGGCATCGTGGTCTGCGGGACGACCGGCGAGGCGCCCACGCTCACCGACGAGGAACACCTGCGGCTGATCGAGCTCGCCTGCTCGCAACGTCCGGCGGGTGCCACGGTGATCGCGTCGACCGGATCGAACGACACCGCGCACGCTTGCGAGATGACTCAGCGGGCGACCGAACTCGGCGCCGACGCGGTGCTCTCGGTGACGCCCTACTACAACCGCCCCAACCGGCGCGGTCTCGTCCGGCACTTCACCGAGATCGCCCGGGCCACGGACAAGCCGGTGGTGCTCTACAACGTGCCGTCCCGGATCGGTCTGTCGCTGCCCAACGACCTGCTCGCCGAGCTCGCCCAGGTCGAGCACATCGACTACGTCAAGCAGGCGGACAACGCCGCGCTCGCCCAGATCGACGGTCTCGGCCTCTACGCGGGCAACGATGACGGTTTCGCGGCGGCCCTCGACCTTGGCGGAGTCGGCGGCATCCTGGTGGCCAGCCACCTGGTGGGACCCCAGATGCGGCGGATGGTCGAGGAGCCGGAGCGCCGCGCCGAGATCGACGCCTCGCTCAAGCCGCTCTACGCCGCGCTGTCGGTGACCACCAACCCGATCCCGGTCAAGGCGGCGCTCAACCTGGTCGGCATCCGGGTCGGTGGCCTCCGGCTGCCGCTGGTCGAGGCGGACGAGGCGGAGCTGGACGTGATCCGCCGGGCCCTGCAGGAGCTGAAGAGCCTGTGAGTTTCTTGGGTTGCGACCGCCTCCCGGGCGGCCGTTGATCGAGACCTAGCCGAGCAGGCGGTTGTGCAGGGCCGTCGGATCGGCGGTGAGATCCAGGGCCGCCAACCAGGCGGCTCCGGCCGCCCCGGAGCCGGCGACCCGCGGCTTTCCATAGCCCCGGTCCGCCAGCTCGGCGCGCAGCGCTTCGCCGACCGGGTTGCCCCGGGCGAGGAGCCCGCCGGCGAGCACGATCGGGCTGGTGTCGGCGGGGGAGCGGGTGGCGGCCACCGTGTCGGCGAGCACCCGCGCCGCGCGCCGGATGATGTCCTCGGCCGTTTCGTCGCCGACCGACGTGACCAGCGGTGCGAGCTCGGCGAGGTGGATCGGCGGGGCCGCGTTCACGGCGCTGATCAACTGCTTGCGTTGAGCGTCCGGTGCGTTCGGCAGGAGCCGATCGCGCACCGCCGCGGTGAGGCCGTGCAGCGGCTCGCCGCGGTCGAGCGCTCGGAGCGCGGCTCGGACCGCTTCGCGGCCCAGCCAGAACGCCGAGCCCTCGTCGCCGAGCAACCAGCCGTGGCCGCCGACGATCACGGCGATCCGATGCTGTTCGATGCGGGCCGCAATGGCCCCGGTCCCCGCGATCAGCACCGTCCCGCCGGGGGCCGAGGTCCCGGCTGCGAAGGCCACCTCGCAGTCGCTGATCGGGTGCTTCGGACAGTGCAGGCCCAACCGCGACCACTCGCGGTCGAACAACTCGCTGAACTCCGGGTCGGCCATCTTGCTGACCCCGGCCATGCCGACCACGCAGTTGCGCACCGCAGCCGGGTCGATGTCGCGCAGCGCGGCGCACGCGGCTTTGGCGATCTGCCGCACCGCTTCGTCGGCCGGGTGCGAATTCGGGTTTCCCCCGGCCGCTTCGCCGCTGCCCAGCACTCGCCCGGACAGGTCGCTGACTAGGGCCCTGCTGCTGGTGCCGCCGATGTCCAGACCGAGTACGAGCGCCGCTTCGTCGCAGTGCATGCGCCCTTTCTACCCGTCGTGGGCGCTGCTGGTCGTTCTTGCGGGCAAAACCGCCCTCGACCGTTCTCGCCGATCCTTGGCATCCGACGCGGCGAGCGGCTATACATCGATGCGTCGCGTGATCAGTCGGGGAGCGGAAACGATGGACGACCTTGCCGAGCCATGCCGAAGCATGTCCGATTTGGACAGTGCGGGTGAGGTTCCCGGGCGGGCCCATTCCGGCGCGAGCGGGGGAGTCCGATGACCGTCGACACCCACCACCACCTGTGGGATCTCGACGTCCGCGACCAACCGTGGATCGTCGGCGTCGAGATGGAACCGCTGCGCCGCGACTTCCGGCCCGCCGACCTGCAGGCCGCGCTGAAGGGGTCCGCGGTGGACGCCACGGTGTTGGTGCAGACCGTCGCCGATCCGGACGAGACACCCGAGATGCTGGTGCTGGCTGACACCGTGGACCGCGTCGTGGCGGTAGTCGGCTGGATCGACCTGACCGCGCGCGACGCCCGCGAGCGGATCGGCCGCTTGCAGACCCACCCGTCCGGCGGCTGGTTGAAGGGCATCCGGCACCAGGCCGAGGACGAGCCGGACCCGGACTGGTTGATCCGTCCGGACGTGCTCAACGGCCTGGCCGCGGTCGAGGACGCCGGCCTGGTCTACGAACTGCTGGTCCGGCCGCACCAGCTGCCCGCCGCGATCAAGGCGGTCGGCCAGTTCCCGCAGTTGACCTTCGTGCTCGACCACTGCGGGAAACCGGCGGTGGCCACCGGCGAGCTGGAGCCGTGGGCGAGCCGGGTCCGGACACTGGCCGCTTTCCCGAACGTGGTGTGCAAATTGTCGGGATTGGTCACCGAGGACGACTGGGCCCGGCAACCTGATCCGGTGAGGCTCTTGCCCTACGTGGACGTGGTGGTGGAGGCGTTCGGACCGAAGCGGCTGATGTTCGGCTCGGACTGGCCGGTGTGCACGCTCGCCGCCGAGTACGGGCAGGTCATGGACCTGGCCCGGCAGCTCACCGCGGGACTCGACGACCAACAGCGGACGGCGGTGTTCGACGCCACGGCGCGGGCGGTGTACGACATTTAGGGACCGTCGGCGCTACTGTCCGGCGCGCCTGACGTTTGCAGCTTGCTCCGTTCGGCGTAACCTGGCGATGCCCGCTTCACCCCGCCCCCTCGGTGAGGCGGGCTTTTACCTGTCCGGCCGCAAAAACGTGCATCGGTTTCGGTGGTCAACCGCGGGGCGCGCGATGCTCACCGGGTGCGGGTGACCTTCCGCAGCCCGCGCGGGTTGTCCGGGTCGAAGCCCCGGGCCAGTGCCAGGCCGAGGGCCAGTCGCTGGACCGGCAGGACCTCCAGCACCGGCGCCAGTTCTTCGGCGCAGTCCGGTACCGGAATGCGGTGCGAGGCGCGCACGTCGGAGGCGGCCGAGCCGATGGCGCAGACATCGGCGCCGCGGTCGTGCACCACGTCGAGCACTTCGCGCATCGCATCGCCACCGCGCCCGTTGCTGCACAACGCGAGCACCGCGGTCTCCGCGTCGACCGCCGCGACCGGTCCGTGCAGCAGGTCCGCGCCGCTGAAGGGGCGGGCCGAAAGGTAGCTGGTCTCGGCGAGCTTCAGCGCCGCTTCCGCCGCCGTGGCCAGCGAATAGCCGCGGCCGGTGGTGACCATCCGCTCCGCGAAGCGGTAACGGCGGACCGCGTCATCCACCGCGCCCTGGCCCGCCTCCAGGGTGCTGGCCGCCAGGTCGGGGATCGGCTGGGCGTTTGCACCGGTGCCGCCCCGGACCGCGTCGATCAGCAGGTACAGAGCCAACAGCGTCGCGCTGTAGGTCTTGGTTGCGGCCACCGCCCGTTCGCGGCCCGCGCGGATGTCCACCGACAACTCGGCGGCGGCGTTCAGCGGCGAGTCCGCGGTGTTGGTGACCGCGACGGTCAGCGCGCCCCCCTTGCGGCCGGACTCGGTGACCTCCAGCAGGTCCGGGGAGCCGCCGCTCTGGCTGACCGACACCAGCAGCACGTCGGTCAGGTCCGGTTGCGCGCCGTAGAGCGTGGTCGTCGACGGCGACGCCAGCCCGGCGGGCAGTCCGAGCAAGACCTCGATCAGATACTTCGCGTAGAGCGCCGCGTGGTCGCTGGAGCCGCGGGCGGCCAGCAGCGCGAAGCGTGGTCGGCGTTTCGCGATGTGCGCGGCGACCTCGCCGATCACATCGCGACCCGCGAGCAGATCGGCGAACACGGCCGGTTGCTGGGCGATCTCGTCGGTCATGTTCCGGCCCGGAGTGGCGGCGGCCTCGGTCATCGGGTCCGATCCCTTCACGTCGAGGTCTAGACCAATCGTACGTGCTCATCGATTCGTTGGCCGTGATGCACGCCACCATTCTCCGCTGAAAAGCATCGGGGAACACCGGCAAGGCCCCGAGTTGTCCGGGTGTGATGTCGCCGCCCGTAACCGGGCGGCTTGGCGATCGCGGCGACCGGCTCGTCGCGGGTAATCGGCGGCTGCGTGTGCGCGCCTGCTGGAGCAGTCCTCGTTGGCGCCGGTGGACGCGGTTTGGATCAGGCCAACGCGACGAAAATTGTGGCGCGAGACACGCGATGTCAAGACTTCTCGGCGCTAGTGTGCACGCACGCATGAGACCGAATAGGACCTCGGGCGTTGCTCGCCGCAGCGGAACCTTGGGCGTCGGCGGCGCTCGCACGGTCGACTTTCGGGCATGCTGAAGCTACTACTAGGACTTGGCAGGGCGGCTTCGACGCTTCGGGGAGCGGAACGGCGGCAAGGTTGCGGTGGCAGGAGGAAAGATGCTCGAAACGTCCGTGGCTGGCGGGGCGGAATCGCCCGGACGCGCACAACGTGAACCGAAGTACTGGGGGCTCAAGCAGCACCTCTTGGACATGCTCCGCTCGTTGCCTGCGGGTGCGCCGATTCCTACCGAGCGCTCGCTGGCCGCCGAGTTCGACGTCTCGCGCACGACGGTGCGCCAGGCTTTGGCCGAACTGACCGTGGAAGGCCGGCTGTTGCGGGTGCAGGGCAAGGGCACCTTCGCGGCCAAGCCGAAAGTCGCCCAGCGATTGCAGTTGAGCAGCTACACCGAAGACATGCGCGCCCAGGGGCGTCAGCCGACCTCGCGACTGCTTGAGGTTGTGGAGGAACCGGCCGCGGAGGAACTGGCTGGGCTGCTGGCGACCAAGCCGAGCGCGACCGTGTTGCGGTTGCGCCGGTTGCGGCTCGCCGACGGCGAGCCGATGGCCATCGAGACCACCCACCTGCCGCTGACCCGGTTCCGCGGGCTGACCGGTCGGCTGGAATCCGGGGGCTCGCTCTACCAGGTGCTCCGCGAGCACTTCGACGTCGAGTTGGGCCACGCCGAGGAGACCATCGAGACGGCGCTGGCCAGTCCGGAGGAAGCGGAACTGCTCGGCTCCGATGTCGGCCTGCCGATGCTGTTGCTGTCCCGCCACTCGTTCGACACCGAGGGCCGCCCGGTGGAGTGGGTGCGCTCGATCTACCGCGGCGACCGCTACAAGTTCGTCGCGCGGCTCAACCCGCCGGGCTGATCGGCTCCCGCCGCACCGAGCGGAAAGCTCGCCGTGGAAACCGATTTGCCCGATGCTTGCGCCGTTGCGCGGTCGAGATCGAAAGGCACCCGGACCGGGGCCCTTTCGTCCTTCCGGTCCGCGGCGTTACTTCGAAGTGGGAGTCCTCACGGTTTGGCAACGATCTGGAGAAAACCGCCGTGCTCCCCCGTTGGACCGTAGGGAGAGAGTGCGTTCAAGAGCGTGGGAGCCATGGTCAGGCAGAAGGCGGAATCCAACCGGCAGGATTCGGACGAGGAGGGGAAGAAGCCCAAGAAGGTCGACGTGGCACCGGCCCAGGTCGCTGGGGCGGCACTGGCATCGGTGACGGCGGCCTTCCTGGGGTCCCGGCTCGGGGTGGCGGGCACCGTGGCGGGTGCCGGGATGACGAGCGTGGTCATCACCGTCGGCGGGGCGCTCTACCAGCGATCACTTGAGAACGCGAAGGAAAAGGCGGTGTCCGCGGCCGCCAAGGCATCCGAGAAGCGGCTCAAGCGGACCTCCGTCGCGCGCTACGTGTCCAAGGACCGGAAGGTCGAAACGACGCGGCGGATCCACCTGGCACCCGGCATGCATTGGCCCGGTGGGGAGACGGTCGTAGACGAGGACCGCACGGCGAAGGTCGACACCGAAGCAGCCACCCGGAAGTTGCACGTCGCCGCGCTCGACCAGGCGACCGAGGTGACTGACGTGAAGCCGGAGCCCGATCGGCGCAAACGCCGGGTCCGGTGGGCGATGGTGGCCGCGAGCTGCGCGGCGGCGTTCGTATTGAGCATGCTGATCATCACCGGCTTCGAAGGCGTGACCGGAAAGCCGCTCTCCGGCGGCGAAACCGGCACGACGCTCGGGCAGGTGCTGCAACAAAAACGGCAGCCCACGCCGAGCGTCCCGACCGAACCGGCCAAGCCGCAGGAGACGCACAGCAGCAAGCCGCAGCCGTCCACGGAAGTGACGCCGACCGAGGAGCCGACGGCGCAGCCGACCACCGAGAACCCGGCGCCCACCCAGCAACCGACCCGGGCTCCGGCGACGGAGCAGCAGCCGAGTCAGGCGCCGGAATCGGGTGTCTTCGAGCAGCCCACCGAGACCGGCGTGTTGCATCAGCCCACTTCTGGGCGATAAAAAGCCAAGGTCAAGACGCCCGCGGTGCTACCTCGATCGAGTAGCAACGCGGGCGTTTTGGGCGCTATGGGGCGAAAGGGAAATGTGGGACTGCTGATGTCCTCTGATACTGGATCGGCGACGGGGGCTCTGAGATCCATTTCACAAAGGGAGACGTCAGATGAAGCGCAGACTCGCGGCCCGGATAGCCGGGACCGTGGCGTTGGCGACGGTAACGGTGGCCGCGTTGACCATGCCGGCGATCGCCACCGAACCCACGCCGCCGCCCGCGCCCGCGGCGGTGACCCTGCTTGACGCGATGCAGCGCGACTTCGGCTTGACCCGGGACCAGGCCCGCCAGCGGCTCGACCGGGAATCCGACGCCATCCGCGCGGACCATGCGCTGCGCGGTTCGCTAGCGGGTACCTACGGCGGTTCCCGTTATTATCCGGCGCTCGGCAAGCTCGTCGTCGGCGTGACCGACCAGGCCCGATTCGACGAGGTGCGCGTGGCCGGTGCCGAGCCCAAGCTCGTCACCTACACCATGGAGCAGCTCAACGGGGTCGTCGACAGCCTCAACGAGCACAGCCCGACGGCCCCAGGAGAGGTCTCCGGCTGGTACGTCAGCGGCGGCGAGAACGCGGTCGTCGTCACCACCGAGCCGGGCACCCGGGACCGGGCGGCGCAGTTCGTGCGGACTTCCGGTGCCCTCACCGAAGCGGTTCGGGTCGTCGAGTCGGCGGAGAACCCGCGCACCTACGCCGACGTCATCGGCGGCAACGCCGTCCACATGAGCAGTGGGTCCCGCTGTTCGATCGGGTTCTCGGTGGAAGGCGGCTTCGTGACCGCCGGGCACTGCGGCAGCACCGGCGACAGCACATCGCGGCCCGCCGGCCGGTACGCGGGCTCGTCCTTCCCGGGCAACGACTACAGCTGGGTCCGGGTCGACTCCGGCGAGACCCCACGGCCGCTGGTCAACCGTTATAACGGCAGTACCGTCGGCGTCGCCGGTTCCACCGAGTCCGCCGAGGGCGTCTCGATCTGCCGCTCCGGCTCGACCACGGGCTGGCACTGCGGTTCGGTGGAGGCCAAGAACCAGACCGTGCGGTACTCGCAGGGCACCGTGAGCGGCTTGACCCGCACCAGCGTGTGCGCCGAGCCCGGCGACTCGGGCGGGCCCTATCTCTCCGGGGACCAAGCCCAGGGGGTGACCTCCGGTGGCTCCGGCGACTGCACCTCCGGCGGCACGACCTACTTCCAGCCGGTGAACGAAATCCTGCAGGCCTACAGCCTGACTCTGCTCACCCAGTAACCCCGGATCGACCCCGGCCCCCGGCCCCGCCGGGGGCCGCGTCATGCCCGCGCAGGTCTCCGCGTCACGGTAGGCGGTCGCGGAGGTCGCGGGCCGCCGCGCGGGGATCTTCGGCTTCGGTGATCGCGCGGACCACGACGACTCGCTGCGCCCCGGCCTCGATGGCCTTGTCGAGGTTGTCCGGGCCGATGCCGCCGATCGCGAACCACGGCCGACCGTGCCCCCGGTGCTCCGCTGCGTGTTCCACCAGGTCGAGCCCGGCGGCCGGGCGGCCCGGCTTGGTCGGCGTCGTCCATACCGGGCCGGTGCAGAAGTAGTCCACGCCGGCCTCGATTGCCGCGGCGTCGGCCTGCACGACGTCGTGCGTGGACCGGCCGATCGCGATGTGCTCGCCGACGATGCGCCGGGCGATCTCCACCGGCAGGTCATCCTGCCCGAGGTGCAGGATGTCGGCCTCGGCGGCCATCGCCACGTCCGCGCGGTCGTTCACCGCGAGCAGTGCACCGTGCCGCAGACATGCCTCGGCCAGCACCTCCAGCGCAGCCAACTCATAGCGGGCCTCCAGCGGAGCGCCGCCCGGTTTCTTGTCCCGCAGCTGGATGATGTCGACCCCGCCGTCCAGTGCCGCGTCCGCGAACTCCGCGAGGTCGCCACGCTCGGTGCGTGCGTCGGTGCACAGGTACAGCCGCGCCTCGTCGAGGCGAGCGCGGATGCCGAAGCCGTCCAATCCAGGCATGTTCTACAGGGTAGCTTTTGGCGCCACAGTCGCCGGACCGCGCGCGTCGGTTACCCGACCGCGGGCTCGGGCGCGCTTGCCGGACTTGATCTTTGTGAAAAGTGCTCGACCTCGCCCCTGACGTCGAGATCCTCGCCCGGTACGGTGGACTCGGTGAGCACGGGAGTCCGGGCACCGGGCTGAGAGGGGGCGTTGGCCCCGACCGTCGAACCTGATCCGGGTCATGCCGGCGCAGGGAGCGTGGAGCTAGTTGTCTGAAGCACGAGAAAAGCACGTCGTCGTAGTGGGCGGCGGCGTCATCGGTATGTCCGTCGCCTGGCGTGCGGCCGCCGCCGGGCATCGCGTCCGACTCGTCGACGCCGAACCGGCATCCGGGGCGTCCTACGTGGCCGGCGGGATGCTGGCGCCCGTTGCCGAGGCATGGCCCGGCGAAGAAGAGCTGCTGGAACTGGGTTCGGAGTCGCTGCGGCAGTGGCCGGCGTTCGCCGACGAACTCGGTCGAGCGTCCGGATTGCCGTCCGGCCTGCGCGGTGCGGGAACCCTGGTCGTCGGTGTGGACAGCGCCGACCGGACCGAGCTGGACAACCTGGCCGACTACCTCGCCCGGCTCGGCCGCGCCGTTACCCGGCTGTCCGGCCGGGAGGTGCGGCGGCTCGAACCGTCGCTGGGTCCGGCGGTCCGTGGCGGGCTCGAAGTGCCGGGCGATCTCGCGGTCGACAACCGCCAGGCACTGATTGCGCTGCGCGCGGCTGCCACCGCAGTGGGTGTCGATTTCGTCGCCGCGCACGCGAAACGGGTCCGCCCCGGCGCGGTGGAGCTCGAGAACTCCACTGTGGACTGTGATGTCGCGGTGATCGCGGCGGGCGTGAACTCGGGTGCCCTGCATCCCGTGCTGCAAGACCGGATTCGCCCCGTGAAAGGCGAAATCCTCCGCCTGCGCGCGAGAGCCACGGCGCTGCCGCCGCCGAACCGCACGATCCGTGGCCCGGTGCGTGGCCGCCAGACCTACCTCGTACCGCGCGATGACGGCGGCCTGGTGCTCGGCGCCACCCAATACGAGGTCGGGTTCGATACCGAGGTCACCGTGGGCGGGGTGCGCGATCTGATCGCAGACGCCGAGCGGCTGATGCCGGGCCTCGCCGAATACCAGTTGGTCGAGGCCGCGGCCGGGTTGCGCCCGAGCACCGACGACAACCTGCCGGCGCTCGGCTGGCTGGAACCCGGCGTGCTGGCGGCGACCGGGCACCACCGCGGCGGCTTCCTGCTCGCCCCGGTAACCGTCGAAGCGGTGCTGGCGTTGCTGCGTGGCGAGGAGCCCGCCGCAGAGGTCAAGGCCGCCGATCCGAGCAGATGGGGTGAACAGCAGTGCTCATCGTGATCAACGGAGAAGCCCGGCAAGTTGCCGCCGACGCCACGCTCGCGGCGGTGCTCCAGGAATTCGGGGTGCCCGAGCGGGGCGTGGCCGTGGCGCTGGACGGCGCAGTGGTGCCGCGCGTCCTGTGGCCGGACACCGGATTGCGCCCCGATGCCACGATCGAGGTCCTCACCGCAGTGCAAGGAGGGTGACATGGACGACCCGTTGGTGATCGCTGGTCGCGAGTTCGGTTCGCGATTGATCACCGGGACCGGAGGGGCGACGAACCTCGCGGTCCTGGAGCGAGCGCTGATCGCGTCCGGAACCGAGCTGACGACCGTGGCGATGCGCCGCGCCGACGCCGGCGGGGGCACCGGAGTGCTCGACCTGCTGCGCAAGCTCGGCATCGAGGCGCTGCCCAACACGGCGGGCTGCCGAACGGCGGCCGAGGCCGTGCTGACCGCGCAGCTCGCGCGCGAGGCGTTGGAGACGAACTGGGTCAAGCTGGAGGTCGTCGCCGACGAGGACACCCTGCTGCCCGACCCGGTGGAGCTGCTCGACGCCGCGGAACAGCTGGTCGACCAGGGTTTTGTGGTGCTGGCCTACACTAACGACGACCCGGTGCTGGCGCTGAAGCTGGAGGAGATCGGCTGCGCCGCGGTGATGCCGCTGGGTTCGCCGATCGGCACCGGTCTGGGCATCCGGAACCCGCACAATATCGAGATGATCGTCTCGCGCGCATCGGTGCCGATCGTGCTGGACGCGGGCATCGGCACGGCCTCGGACGCGGCGCTGGCGATGGAACTCGGCTGCTCGGCGGTCCTGCTGGCGACGGCGGTCACTCGGGCCCAGGACCCGGAGCGCATGGCGGCGGCGATGCGGGCGGCGGTCGAGGGGGGCCGCCTGGCGGCCCTGGCGGGTCGAATCCCCCAGCGCTTCTGGGCCCAAGCCTCCAGCCCCGGCCGTCCCTTGGAGTGATCAACGACCGCGTAGCGGTTTTGGCGGTTTGGCGCGAAAACGACGGTTTCGGCGCGGGACGGGCGACGATTTGGCGCGAAAATGCCGCCCATCCCGCGCTGACAGCTCGTGGCGGACCTCAGCGAATGTGGAGGCGCTCCGGGCGGACGAAGGCGATCGTGTAGCTCTTCCACGGGTTGTCGTAGCCGAAGGTCCGGTCGATCGCCTGGCGCGCGTGCAGGGCGTTCTCCACCAGCGAGCTCGCCAGTAGCTCCGTCGCCGGAGCGCTGCCCTCCGGCACGTCCGGGATCTTCGCCGTCGGTTTGCCGCCCAACAGGTCGTCCACCGCGCGCAGCGCCGGAACCGCGACCGCCTGCTCGGCCTCCGGCCGGAAGGCGAGCGTTGCGACGTCCTGCCGCAGCGCGTCGAGCGCGATCGCCGCCGCCCGCGTCGCGCGGTCGTCGTCGGTCTCCTCACCGGTCCCGTCGAGCAGCGCAGGCATGCCCAGCAGATCTTGCGTGCGCCGCAACGCGAGCACGTTCGCCGCCTGCAATGCCGCAGGCAGATCGACGCCCTGGCCGGCGGCTCGCACACTGCGCAGCAGTTCGGACACCGACCACACCGTGGACCGCACCGCACCGCGCACGTCCGGCAGGATGCTGCTCGGCAACACCAGATAGCTGATGTAGCCGACGATGAGCGCGATCGCCGCGCCGACCGCGGTGTTCGCGGCGAAGCTGATGCCCACGTTCACCAGCGGCCGTTCCAGCCGCATCGCCTGATCAACGACGGTCACCACGATCAGGCAGCCCAGCAGCGCCTGGTAGTCGGCGCGCAGCCGCGTCATGTTCAGCAGCATCCCGCCGATCACCAGCGGCACCAGCAAGAAAGCGCCCGGCAGCAGGGTGATCAGCACCGCCAGCCCGGTCACGCCCAGCACCGCGCCACCGGTGCGCTCCAACGCGCCCGTCATGCTGTCGCGAGCGGCGGGTTGCAGCACCACGTAAAGCGCGAGCAGCAGGCTGGACGCCGAAGGGTCGCGCAGCAGCAGGACGATCACCATGCCGAAGGCGACCGCGAGCGTGCAGCGCAGCGAGTGCCGGAACAGCGACGAGCGGAACGAGAGGTGCGCGCGCACCGCACCGAGGAATCGTTCCCGTCGCGCACCGGGAGCCGACGGCGGCAGCGGGGTCTCGACGCGTCGCACCACCGCGGCCCGGATCCGGTCCAGCCCCTGGTTGATGCCCTGCACCGCATCCGGCAGGTCCTGCCGTCCGCCGCGCGCCACCACGGCCTGGGCCGGCTCGCGGCGGGCCGCCGCGGGCAGTCCGGTGCAGGCGCGGGAGCGCACCGCCCGGGCGAGTTCGGCGGCGACCTGATCGGCTTGCTCGACGATCTGCCGGAGCCGTTCGGCTTCGGTCCGATCGCTCTGCTGGGCCTGCGCGAGCAGGGTTTCCCGCGCCGCGCGGAACCGGGCCGCGCCCGCCAGCACCTGACCGAGCCAGGTGCTCGAACCGTCGGCACGCCATGCCGCTGCGGCGGATTCGACCACGCCCGGGCCGGGTTCGAGCAGCGTCCGGGCGACCGCCACGCGAGTCGCCCGGGTCGGATCGCCGAGGCCGATGATCACCCGGAGGACCAGCGCGAATGCCGCTCCGGCGGCGGATGCGGCCAGCAGCACCAGCACCGGCTGGTCGGAGCCGAGCCCGGTGGTGGTGGACACCAGCGTCGCGGCGGCGAAGGTCTGGCCGCCGATGCGGTAGTGCTCGCCGAGCGTGGGCAGCATGCCGCTGCCGAAGACCACGACCGCCACCGCGAGCCCGGCCAGCACCGGGGTGTTCATCAACAGCGGGCCGACGGTCATCGCGAGCACCAGCGCCGGGGTGAACCAGGCGAACCGGTGCAGGTCGGAGCGCAGCGACTGACCGCCGGTGGCGATCAGCGCGAGCACCGCGGTAAGGCCGGCGATCAGGGCCGGGGTTTGCAGCTCGAAGCTCCAGCCGATGGCGGTGCCGACCACCACGGCGGCGAGCACCAGCAGGGCGTATTGGCGCTGCCGGGGGTCTGGTGCCCCTGCTTCGGTGGTCAGTCGTCCCCGCACTCGTGTCCACACCGATTTAGCCACGCTGTTGCAAACCCCTGTCGTCGTCGTGCGCGCGGCGCGCAGCGAAGCGCCCGCCGCCGATTGGCCCGGTCTTGGGACTTACGCGCTTCTCAAACCTTATGTCGATGAGGCACGCCATTCGGGTTACAGATCCGGGATCAAAATCACTCTATTAGGGGGACTGTTGGGGGTTCAGAAGGAGCGGGGGCTGACGCGCCAGAACGTCGACACCGGTCCCACTCCGGCGCCGAGCGGGTACGCGTGCGACACGCTGCGGGTGACGAACCGCTTGCCGCTGCGCACCGCGTCGGGCATCGAAGCGCCCTTCGCCAGGGCCGCCGTGATGGCCGAGGCGAAGACGTCGCCGGCGCCGTGGGTGTGCACCGTCGCGTAGCGGGGCGCGGGCAGCGGGATCGCCTCGTTGCCGTCGAAGAGCAGGTCGACGCACTCCGGGTCGCCGGCCAGGTGGCCGCTCTTGATCAGCACCCACCGCGGGCCGAAGTCGAAAACGGCCTTGGCCGCGTCCAGCAGGTCCGCGCGGCTGCGCGCGTCGATCCCCGTCAGCAGCCGGACCTCGTCGAGGTTCGGCGTGACCAGCGTGGCGCGCGGAAACGCCTTGTACCGCAGAGCGTCCAGCGCATCCGGCCGCAGCAGCGGCTCGCCGCTGCGGGAAGCGGCGACGGGATCCACGACGAACGGCGTGCGCGCGTCGCGGCCGATGCCATGTTTGTCGCAGGCGTCCAGGACCGCCTCGATGGTGGCGGCCGAGGCCAGCACGCCGGTCTTCGCCGCGTCCACCCCGATGTCCGAGGCGACCGCCTCGACCTGCGCGGCCACGGTCTCCGGCGGGATCTCCACAAGTCCGGTGACGCCGACGGTGTTCTGCACCGTCACTGCGGTGACCGCGGTCATGCCGTGCACGCCGCAGGCGAAGAAGGTGCGCAGGTCCGCGTGCATTCCCGCGCTGCCGCCGGAGTCCGACCCGGCGATGGTCAGGGCGGTCGGCGGCGCGGTGTCGTTCGCGGGCCGAACTTCGTGCCCGGCCGAGGTCTCGTGCATCCGGTTCATGTTACGGCCCCGATCCTGCCGGGCATCCCTGGCGATTTCAACGGAAATCAACCCGCCGATTTCCCTTGAAATCGCCAGCCCCAGTGCCTTAGTCGGCGATGGGGAGGTACACCTTGCCGCCGGTGCCCGCGAACTCCGCGGACTTCTCTTGCATGCCCGCCTCGATCGCCTCGACGCTGGTGAGCCCGCGTTCCTCGGCGAACTTCCGGATGTCCTGGGTGATCTTCATCGAGCAGAACTTCGGCCCGCACATCGAGCAGAAATGCGCGGTCTTGGCCGGTTCGGCGGGCAGCGTCTCGTCGTGGAAGGCGCGCGCGGTGTCCGGGTCCAGCGCCAGGTTGAACTGGTCGGTCCAGCGGAACTCGAACCGCGCCTTGGACAGCGCGTCGTCCCACTCCTGCGCGCGCGGGTGACCCTTGGCCAGGTCGGCGGCGTGCGCGGCGATCTTGTAGGTGATCACGCCGGTCTTGACGTCGTCCCGGTTCGGCAGCCCGAGGTGCTCTTTCGGGGTGACGTAGCAGAGCATCGCGGTGCCCGCCTGGGCGATCATCGCCGCGCCGATCCCGGACGTGATGTGGTCGTAGGCGGGGGCGATGTCGGTGGTCAGCGGGCCGAGCGTGTAGAACGGCGCTGCACCGCACAGCTCCTCTTCCAACCGCACGTTCTCGGCGATCTTGTGCATCGGCACGTGCCCGGGGCCCTCGATCATCACCTGCACCTCGTGCTCGCGGGCGATGTGGGTGAGCTCACCGAGGGTCTCCAGTTCGGCGAATTGCGCGCGGTCGTTGGCGTCCGCGATGGACCCGGGTCGCAGGCCGTCGCCGAGGGAGAACGTGACGTCGTAGGCACGCAGGATCTCGCACAGCTCGCCGAAGTGCGTGTACAGGAAGCTCTCCCGGTGGTGCGCCAGGCACCACGCGGCCATGATCGACCCGCCCCGGGAGACAATGCCGGTGACCCGGTTCGCGGTCAGCGGCACGTAGCGCAGCAGTACCCCGGCGTGCACGGTCATGTAGTCCACGCCCTGCTCGCACTGCTCGATCACGGTGTCGCGGTAGACCTCCCAGGTCAGCGCGGCCGGATCGCCATTGACCTTCTCCAGCGCCTGGTAGATCGGCACGGTGCCGATCGGCACCGGCGAGTTGCGCAGGATCCGCTCCCGCGTCTCGTGGATCCGCTTGCCGGTGGACAGGTCCATCACGGTGTCGGCGCCCCACCGGGTGGCCCACACCATCTTCTCCACCTCCTCCTCGACCGAGGAGGTCACCGCGGAGTTGCCGATGTTGGCGTTAACCTTCACCAGGAACTTCTTGCCGATGATCATCGGCTCGCTCTCCGGGTGGCAGCGGTTGGCCGGGATCACCGCCCGGCCGCTGGCCACCTCGTCGCGGACCAGCTCGGGCGGCATGCCCTCGCGGGTGGCGATGTACTCCATTTCCCGTGTGATGACACCGGCTTTGGCCCAGCCGAGCTGGGTCCGGTGCTCCCGGCCGTCGGCCCATCCCGCCCGCATCCGATGAAGTCCACTGTGGACGTCGACGGTGGCGTTCTCGTCGGTGTACGGCCCGGAGGTGTCGTACACGTCGAGGTGTTCGCCATTGGTCAACTCGATGCGGCGGAATGGCACTTGCAGGCCGGACTCGGTGCCGCGGAACACCTTCCGGGAGCCGCTGATCGGCCCGGTGGTGATCTCGGTGCCGTTGTCGGACGCGTTCGGACGCACGTCGGCCACTGCCATCCACTCCCTACGCCGGCATTACCCGGTCAGGTTCATGCGGTCGGCGGCCCCGGAGTTCTCCAGCCGCCCTCTCAGCCCGCTGTTGGTGCGAGCTCCCGCGGTGTTGGTTTGTCGCGGCAGAGGCTAGCCGCATCGCTGTCGGGCTGCCAACCCCCCATTTGCCCGGATGACGGCAGCGCGGTGTGCCACTGCGCTCGTGACCAGGAAGATCGTAAAGCTTCCCGATTGCACATGTCTGCCGACAGGGTCGAGCGGCCCGAGCCGGACCTCATGCCGAACACCAAGGGTTTCTGATTACTACTCGCCTTCGGCGAACGGGTCGCCGACCTCCGCCGGGTTCCAGGACAGGCCGGGCACGCCCCAGCGGTTTCGCCTGATCATTTTCTTCGCCGCCCGCACGTGGCGGCCGACCAGCCGGTCCAGGTACACATAACCGTCCAGGTGGTCGGTCTCGTGTTGCAGGCAGCGGGCGAAGAGGCCGGTCCCCTCCACTTCGACCGACTTTCCGTCCACATCGGACCCGGTGACCTTCGCCCAACTCGCCCGGCCGGTCGGGTAGGACTCGCCGGGCACCGACAGGCAACCCTCCCAGTCCTCCTCCGGGTCCGGCATGGTCTGCGGAATCTCGGAGGTCGTCAGCTCCGGGTTGACCACCACGCCGCGGTGCTGGACCCCGTCGTCGTCTGGGCAGTCGTAGACGAACAACCGCAGGTCGACGCCGATCTGGTTGGCCGCCAGCCCGACTCCGTTCGCGGCGGCCATCGTCTCGAACATGTCGCCGACAAGGGTGTGCAGTTCGTCGTCGAACCGCTCCACCGGACGGGTGGGGGTGTGCAGCACCGGGTCGCCGACGACACGAATCGGGTGAACAGCCATGAGCGGGACTTTAGCGGTTTCGCCGCCCGGCCCGGCAAGGGCTCTTGCCTGCTGCCCGCCGGTGTGATCCGCTCACGCCGGGCATCTCGGCATGGTGTAATTAAGGAGGAATCACAGCCATGTGATTACGGCGAACCCGGGGAGTCCCGAATCGCGAGGCGAGGAGTCAGATGGACGCCGCCCAAATGCTGACCGCGCGGGAGATCGCTCGTCAGTGCAAGCAACTGGCGCGCCTGCAACAACGGCAGAATTCATCGGAATCGACATCCGGTCGGCGCCTGCGACTCGCCGAGCCGGTCACCCAGCCGATCGAGCGGATCGTCGAAACGCCGCTGCCGCCGCGGCCGTCGGTGCCCGATGGCGATCTCGATGACCGGGCCCGGGGCATCTTGGCCTTTGAGTCGCAGTGGTGGAAGCGGGAAGGCGTCAAGGAGCGCGCGATCCGCGAGCTGTTCGACATGTCGCCGTCGCGCTACTACCAACTGCTGAACGCGTTGCTGGACAGTCCGGCCGCCGTGCGGACAGACCCTATGCTGATCAAACGGCTGCGCAAGGCGCGGGCGGTTCGGCAGCGCGCGCGGGCCGCCCAACGACTGGGAATCGAGTTGCACTGATGACTTCAGGGGAACCGTCCACCGGGCCCACCAGGGCCAAGATCATCGGATACGGTCTGATCGGAGTCGGTGCGGTCGCGGGCGTCTTCGGCATCGCCACGCTGGTTTCCGGCGGTGACACCACGAACTCCGCCCGGCCGCTGCCCCCGGTCGGCAATCCGCCGCCGATCACCTCGGTGGTCCGGAACCCGCCCACCGAGACCGCCGTGGTGCCGCCCGTCGCCAGCGCGCCGCCGGTAGCCTCGCCGCCACCAGCCACACAGGACAGTCCGCCGCCCGCGCCGCCGCAAGGCACGCACAATCAGGACGTGCCGGTCGGGTCCGGCAATGCGACGGCCAAGATCGTGGTGCGGGTTTACAACAACAGCACCATCAGCGGCTTGGCGCACCGGGCCGCGGAGGACTTCCGGCGAGCCGGGTATGAGGTGCCGGAGATCGGCAACTACCCGATGGGGCGCATTCCCACCACGACGGTGTACTTCCGTCCCGGCACCGCCGAGGAGCGGCAGGCGCAGGAGCTGGCCGCCCGCTTCGGGGCGCGTGCCGAACCCCGCTTCGAAGGCATCCAGGACGCCACACCGGGCCTGATCGCCATCATCACCAACGACTACAAGGGCATCGCCAACACGAAGTGAACGGCCGGGATGTCGGCCGCGAACCGTTCATTGCTGCCGTGTCTTGGCGTAGGACTCCAGGGACGCGAGCTGTGCCGGGTCTAGGGACGGGCGGACCGCCTTGCGGGCGGTGGCCAGGTGGGCGGCGGAAACCTCGGCTGCGGAAAGGGATTCGCGCATCGCGGTGAGCGCCGCTTCCCGGATCAGGGCCGCGCAATCCGCTGCCGAGTAGTCGTCGAGTTCCTCGGCCAGCGCGGCGAGGTCCACATCGGACGCCAGCGGCGTGTTCTTCGCCGCTGCTCGCAGGATCGCTTCGCGGGCCGTCGCATCCGGCGGTGGGACGTAGACCAAGCGCTCCAGGCGGCCGGGGCGGAGCAACGCCGGGTCGACCAGTTCCGGTCGGTTCGTCGCGCCGAGCACGACCACGTCCCGCATCGGCTCCACGCCATCGAGCTCGGTCAGCAGCGCCGCCACCACTCGGTCGGCCACACCGGAGTCGGACGACTGCCCGCGACGCGGCGCCAGCGCATCTACCTCGTCGAGGAAAACCAAGGCCGGGGCGGCGTTGGCGGCTCGCAGGAACAGCTCGCGCACCGCGCGCTCGGACTCGCCGACCCATTTGTCCATCAGCTCTGCGCCCTTGACCGCCAGCACGTTCAGCCGCCCGCTGCCGGCCAGCGCACGCACCAGGTAGGTCTTGCCGCAGCCCGGTGGCCCGTACAGCAGCACGCCGCGCGGCGGCTCCACTCCGAGCCGGGTGAACGAATCCGGGTACTGCAACGGCCACAGCACCGTCTCGGTGAGCGACTGCTTCACCTCGGCCATGTCTCCGACGTCGTCCAGCGTCAGCCCGCCGGTCTGCAGATTGTCCGATGTGGACATCGAGATCGGCCGGACCGAGGACAGCGCGTCCAGCAGGTCCTGCTGCCGGATGCGGGGATCGGCGGTGTCGTCCCGGTGGCGCAACGCGGCGCCGACGGCCGCTTCCCGGCACAACGCCACCAGATCGGCGACGACGAATCCCGGGGCCCGCTCGGCGACCTCGGCCAGCTTGACGTCCGCGGCCAACGGCGCGTTGCGCAGCAGCACCCGGAGCAGATCCGTGCGGGTGGCGTCGTCGGGGAGCCCAAGGGTGAGTTCCCGGTCCACCAGGCCCGGCTCCCGCAGCCGGGGGTCGATCGCCTGCGGTTGCGAGCTGGTGACGACCAGAGCGAGCCGATCGGTGCCGATCGCGCCGCGGATCGCGTCGAGCGCCACGGTGGCCAGCGGCGGCGGCTCGCTGCCGGGTAGCAGGCTCTCGACGTCGGTCAGCAGCAGCACGCGATTCCCGCCCGCAGTGGTGGCGCGGGTGATCGCGTCTTGGAGGTGTTGGGCTGCGGCGCGCGGTTCGAGCGCGGCGATGCTGGGCGCGGCGAGTTCCACGAGCTCCGCGCCGATCGCGTTGGTCACCGCGCGGGCGAGGGTGGCTTTGCCGACTCCGGCCGGGCCGCTGAGCAGCACGCCGAGGCGCGGTTCGGCGCCGAGGCGCCGCAGCAGTTCGGGCTGGTCGAAGGCCAGCCGGAGCCACTCCGCCAGCCGTTTAGCGCTGTCGCGGGAGCCGACGAGGTCCGCGACCGGGACCGCCGGCTCGACTTGCTTGGCGTGCTCGGCTGGCTCGGTGGGTGCCGGATGCGGGGCGGCTGGCGCTGCTATCGGTGCGGATGCTGCTGCTGCCGCCGTCGCCCCGTTGCGCCACTCGACCACCGTGGAGGGTTGCACGGCTACCGCCCCGGGCGGCTCGGTGGCTGCGATGGTGATCAGTTCGTTGGTCCAGGTGATGCCGATGGCACTGGCGAGCTTGCGGCGTACCTCGCCGGCGTTCGCAGTGCTCGCCGGGGCGACGTCCTGCGGCAGCAGCGACACCGTGTCGCCGGTCTCGAAAACCTTGCCGGTCAACGCCAAGCGCACCGTCTCGGGTGCGACGGTGGCGCGCGCCAGCTGCGAGCCCGCGATGCTCACCCGCTTCGCGACCGCGACCTGCACGGGCGAGACGCCCACCTCGGCACCTTCGGTCAGACCCAGGTTCATCAACGCCACGTCGTCGAGCAGTAGCACGCCGGTCGGGGTGCCCGGGGCGGACGCGGCGGCCAGCGCCACGGTGACCCGGGCGCCGATGAGCTGCACGGCGTTCCACTGCCGCAATCCCAACGCGTCGAGCACCTCGGGGTGCAGGCGCACCACCCCGCGCCGGGTGTCCTTGGCGGACGGCGACAACCGAGCGGTCAACGTAATCGACGGCACGCCGCGAGCTTAACCGTGGTGGGGCCCATCGTGAGGTGGGTGATTTCAAGGGAAAGCGGCGGGTTGATTTCCCTTGAAAACGCCGTTAACGCGGTGCGCCGTCGTTCCGGCTGCCGTTCCGGCTGCGCCGCAGCTCCAGCCGCCGCCAGCTGCGCCGCAGGCCGTCCGGGTGGCTGTAGCGCCGGGACAGCCGCACGCGCCGTGCGGCACCCGCCACGCGGCGTCGCAGGGGCGGGCGCAGGCCGAGGCGACGCTGGGTGCGCCGCCGGATCGCGCGCCGCTCCCGTGGCGGCGCTCCCCACGCCTCCGGGTGCTTGGCCAGCCAGTTGTGCCGGTAGACCGCGTAGGGAATGTGCAGCAGGTAGATCACCAAGACGATGGCCAGCGAGATCAGCGGGAACATGATGACCCCCGCGGCCAGCAGCGCGACCAGCACCAGCAGCGGTGCGGCGGCCTTCGGCGGCACCTTGACGGTCTTCAGGGACAGCGTGGGCACTCGGCTGACGGCCAGCGCCGCGATCAGCACCATCCACACCATCACCGCGTTCTGGTTCGCCCACCAGCCCGGGTGGCCGAAGTGCGCGGTCAGGACCAGCGGCAGCAGGGCGAGCAGCCCCGCCGCCGGGGCGGGCACCCCGACGAAGAACTCCTTGGCATACAGAGGTTGTTCGGTGTCGTCGAGCAGCGTGTTGAACCGCGCCAGGCGCAGCACCATGCACACCGCGAAGATCAGCGCGACCACCCAGCCGGCCCGGTTGTCCTGCAACTGCCACGCATACAGCGTCAACGCCGGGGCCACGCCGAAGGACATCGCGTCGGACAGCGAGTCGAGTTCGGCGCCCATCTTGGAGGTGGCGTCGAGCAGCCGGGCGATCCGCCCGTCGAGGCCGTCGAGCACGGCCGCGACCGCGACCGCCGCGATCGCGCCGTAGAGCTGGGCGTTGAGCGCGAACTGGACCGCGGACAGTCCGGCGCACATCGCCAGCACGGTGATCGCGTTGGGCAGCAGCCGGACGCCGGGGGTGGTGCGCACGCTCATGAGGTGCGCTTCCCCTGCGGCAACTCGGCTAGGGCGGTTTCCCCGCCGATGGTGCGCTGGCCGGGCTCGACCAGGATCCGGCTGCCAGTCGGCACGTAGAGATCAACCCGGGAGCCGAACCGGATCAGGCCGTAGGTGCTGCCGGCCCGCAGCACGTCCCCTTCGGAGACGGAGCAGACGATGCGCCGCGCCACGAGCCCGGCGATCTGCACCACGGCGACCTGGGTGCCGTCGTCGGTGCGGATGACCATCGAGTTGCGCTCGTTGTCCTCGCTGGCCTTGTCCAGGTCCGCGGAAAGGAATTTGCCCGGCCGGTAGGCGATGGTCTCGATCTTGCCGCTCAGCGGGATCCGCTGGACGTGCACGTCGAAGATCGTCAGGAACGCGCTGATGCGGGTCATCGGCGCGTCGCCGAGACCCAGCTCGGCCGGCGGCACCGCGGGCTCGATGTGTGAGATCGTGCCGTCGGCGGGGGCGACGGCGAGGCCCTCGCGGCTGGGCGTGGTGCGCTCGGGTTCGCGGAAGAACCACGCGCACCAGGCGGTGACGATGCCGCCGAGCACGCCTGCCGGGCGCCAGAAGCGGCGCAGCAGGAGGGTCGCGATGGCGGCGCCGAGGACGAACGGGCGGCCTGCCGGGTGCATCGGCGGGATGGTGTTCCGGGCCAGCGTCGCGAGGTGCGCCAGCGGATTCTTCTTCGGTTCTTTCGCGGTGCTCATCGACGTGTTACGCCCCTGCGTCGGCGGTCATGGTGCGGCGGATGTGGTCGGATTCCCGGGGGGACGGGATGCCGACCGGTGCCGTCGTCGGTACAGCATCGCGGACGCCTCGGGTCAACCGACGCCAGGGGCGTAGTTGATCAAGAACAGCCCTGCTGACCTGCATTGATTCGATTCCCGGATGGTACCCGCCAGCGCGGCGATCATGTCACCCGTTTGCGTGAACGCGCGGCGGACCGCTCAAGACGCCAGGCGCATCCGACGAGAACCGAGACGGCGCCCGGATCGACGGGCCATAAAACGGGGACCGTTCGGCGTCTCCCCGTAGACGCCGAACGGCCCCTCATGCGGGTCCGTGCACCCCCCGACGGCACACGGTCCTCGGCATGTCCGCCCCACTGGCAAGCAGGAGTGGGAAATGCGGACGTCTGAGAGACGTAGTTGATCGACGATTCGTTACGTGGTTTCGAGTGTAATTGAGTTCACAAAAAACCCGTAGCCGCTAATGGAGTACATTAGCCAGCCGTTGCATTACTTAGCGTTATCGGGTCTCGATGCTTTCTCACTCGTTCGCGCTAGTGGGATCGTCCAAATTCATCCGGGCTCCCATCAGCTCGCCCAGGCCGCGGTACGGATCGCCGTGTTCCACGCCGTCGGCCGTGCTGCGCAGCACCAGCTCGCAGCTGCCGTCCTCACCGCCCAGCACGATCGTGTCATCCAGCTCCGACACCGCGTACTCGTCCAGGTACAGCTCCAGCGACAGCGACCAGCCCCCGCGGTCCTGGTCCAGCAGGGCGCTGGCCACGTCCCGGCTGTCCACCCACTGCGCGCCGGGTCGCTCCCGGAGTTCGCCGATCGGCGTCGCGGCCAGCTCGGCGAGCTGTTCCTGCTCGGCCTTGCGGAACCGGGCGAGGGTGCCGGCCAGCAGCCGTTTGGTGGTGCTGGCCGAGCTGGGCAGCAGCACCAGGCCGCGATCGGTGACCAGCAGGTCGTAGTTGCCGCCGGGACACTGCACCGGGCTGACGATCCCGGCCAGCGCGGGCTCGGGTTCCGCGGCGGGGCGGCGGGCGTGGGTCAGCGGCACGCCGAGTTCGACCAGGGTCCGGTGCAGTCCCGGGATCAGCCGGGGATCGGCCACCGCCGGCCGGACCAGCCGGTCCGGGTCCAGCGGGTGCCCATTGGCCAGCCGCACCGTCGACGGGCCGCCCCAGTCCAGCTCGTGGTGCGCCCGCCGGGCGCAGATCAGGGCGTCCACCACCGCGCAGCCGAGCAGGTCGGTCAAGGTGTCGACGGCGGCCTGCTCGATGCGTTCCGGGGACAGGCCTGGGTTGAGCACCGGGTTGACCAGGTCGTGGCCCTCGCCGCGGTGGATGGCGGGCAGGATGCTGAGGATCGTCGGCTCCACCGGCAGCCCGCTTTGTGCCGCGGCCGAACTCAGCAGCGCGGCTCGCTCAGCGACGTGCGCGGCGCCCGCCAGCCGCGCCAACTCCGGCCACCCCAACCGACGCTTGAGGCCGTCGATCATCAGGCGGTCTTCGAGCAGAGGCACGCTCTTGCGCGGGTTGCGCAGCATGGCGAACGCGGGCCGCTCGTCGAGGTCGCCTTGGGCGCCCTTGATGCGCTTCATCGCATCGATGCGCACGCGCGCGGGCGGGTGCGTGCGGCTGCCGTCCTGCTGCTCGGCGATGGTCCGCTTGACCCGTTCGGCGAGCTGCGGTTTGCGCACCGGGTGCTCCATGAAGGAGCGGAATCCCAGCAGCACGTCCGGCGCGTGGCCGACCGCCTTGGCCATGCTGAGGTACTGGTCGGCGTACTCCTGCCACCCGATCTCGATGGCGATCGCCTTGCGCAGGGCGGTGACGGCCGCGCGGTTGCCGGCCTCCCGGACCGCGATGGCGTCGGCGGCGAACTCCAGGTCATGGCCGGTGGTGGCCGCTATCGCGGTGAACAGCCGGGCGTAGCCGGTGAACAGGCATTTGACGGGGCCGCCGGTGAGGCGGGAGACGGTGCGTTCGACGCTCGCCGACGCGCGGTATGCCGTCGCGATCAACCGGTTGCGACCGGTCAGGCGGCCTAGCTTGTGCGCCACGACGGCCCGCAGCTCGCTGACGTTGAGCGCGGCCAGCAACGGCAGCCCGAGCTCCAGGTAGCGAGTGCGGGTCCGCAGGCCGAGCAGCGCGGTGTCCTCGCGGATGGCCGCGTTCGGCTCGGAAGTGATGCGGATTTGGTGCGGCGCCGGGGCATCGGCATCGGCGGCGATCGACTCCACCATGCGCCACAGCCGCGGCTGTTCGTCGTGGTCCAGCCCGACGCCGCGCGGCCGGATCCGGGTGCGCAGCACGGCGCGTAACCCGATCGCGAACAGTGCGCCGACCACGACTGCCGCCAGCGCGGCCTTCAACCCGCTGCCTTGGTCGTATCGGAAGGTGAACGCCGCGATCGCGAGCAGTCCGAGGACCAGCGCGATCGGCGCGATGAAGAAGCCTATGTGCAACGCCAGCGCCAGGGCGGCGCGCCAGGGGCCACGCACGGTGTAGAACTCCGGGGGGTTGGTCGGAACGGTGGTGCAGGCTTGGTGACGGCATCTGAACCGTCAACAAGACGATCTTCCGGGCCCGCTGCGGCGGGTGGTCGCGGCCATGCCGCGCGCCCGGCGCCGGGTGTGGTCGAGCCCATCGGACCTCGCGGTTCTCGGCGGACCTTAATCCAGCAGCATCACGTCCACTGTGGCTCCGGCGGCGAGTTCGGTGACGTCTTCGCGGACCTCCAGCAGGCAGTTCGCCTTGGCCAGGCCGGCCAGCAGGTGCGAGCCGGGGGCGCCCTGTAACGCGACGGTGCCGGTGGCCTCGTCGAACAGGCCCCTGCGGTACTGGCGCTTGCCGGCCGGGGCGGACAGTGGCTCGATAAGCGTCGCTTGCCGCATCGGGCGGCGGGTCGCCCTATGCCCAGCGGCGGCGCGCAGCGCGGGCCGCACGAAGACCTCGAACGAGACCATCGCGCTGACCGGGTTGCCCGGCAGGGTCACCACGGCGACGCCGTCGCGGTACCGGCCGCAGCCCTGTGGCATCCCCGGCTGCATCGCGACCTTGGTGAACTCGACGCCGGTTCCCGTCAGTGCGTCCTTGACGACCTCGTAGGCCCCCGCGCTGACGCCGCCGGAGGTGATCAGCAGATCGGTGGAGTTCAGGTGCGGGGCGAGCGCGGCGTGGAAGGCATCGACGTCGTCCGGCACGAATCGCAGCAAGGTGGCTTCGCCACCGGCCTCGCGCACCGCAGCGGCCAGCATCAAGCCGTTGGACTCGTAGATCTGCCCGGGCTGCAGGGCGGTTCCGGGCGCCACCAGCTCCGACCCGGTCGACAGCACCAGCACCCGCACCGGCTGGTGCACCGACAACTCCGCGGCTCCGACGGCGGCCGCGACGCCCAGTTGCGAAGGCGCCAGCGTGGTGCCCGCCGCGAGCACGGTGGCACCGGCCGTGACGTCCTCACCCGCGCGCCGAACATGCGCTCCCGGCTGCACCGATGCGAACACCTGCACCTGCTCGGCACCGCCGTCGGTGCGTTCCACCGGGATGACCGCGTCCGCTCCCGGCGGCACCTGCGCGCCGGTCATGATCCGGTGCGCGGTACCGGGCTGCAGCGGCGGCACGTCGACCCGGCCCGCCGGGATGTCCTCGTGCACCGGCAGCTTCACCGGCTGCTCCGGGGTGGCGCCGGCCAGATCCACCGACCGCACCGCGTAGCCGTCCATCGCGGAGTTGTCGAACGGCGGCAGCGAGATCGGTGCGGCCAGATCCTCGGCGAGGGCGAGCCCCAGGCAGTCCGCCAGTGGCTTGGCCAGTACTGGGGTCGGGGCGAGCAGGGCGGCGATCTTCGACCGGTGGTCGGCGACCGCGGTCAGGGCTGGGGTTCCGGTTCCGTGCGACACGCCCAGATCATCGGTCATCGGTGCCCCCGCTGTCCCTACCGGCGTGGAAATCGTCGCACTGATCGCGTGGCAGACTCGTCAACGGTCTCGTCTAGGAGGTACCCCGTGCAGGTTCGCACCCGTCACACGCCGTCGTTCGGGGTGGCCCGGCTGCTGCTCGCCCCGGGTGAGCCCGTGCAGGTCGAGTCCGGCGCGATGCTGGCCACCAGCTACGGCGTGACCGTCGAGGCCCGCGCGCAGGGCGGCTTCCTGAAATCGCTGGCACGCGCCGCGCTCGGCGGCGAGTCGTTCTTCGTGTCGACCTACACGGCCCCGCAGCAGGGCGGCTGGGTGGACGTGGCGCCGAACCTGCCCGGCGACCTGAACGTGCTCGAACTCGACGGCCGGGTTGGCTGGTGCGTGACCAAGGGCTGCTGGCTCGCCTCCGCGAGCACCGCGCAGGTCGAGACGCAGTGGGGCGGCTTCCAGAACCTCTTCGGCGGTGAAGGCGGCTTCATGACCCACGTCGGCGGCCAGGGCCCCGTGGTGGTTACCTGCTACGGCGCGCTGGACGTCGTGACGTTGCAGCCCGGCGAGTACGTCACGATCGACACCGGCCACGTGGTCGCTTACGCCGACACGGTGCAGAGCCGGCTGCGGCAGATGAACCAGGGCATCACCCAATCGCTCAAGAGTGGCGAGGGCCTGGTGTTCGATTTCGCCGGGCCCGGTCAGGTGCTGACCCAGACCCGCAATCCCCGAGGACTCGTCAGCTGGTTGCAGGCCAATGGCCTGGGGGCTCGTTCCTGAGTGGCCCAGGCTCGCGGCGGTGTGTGTGGCGGACGCTGCGAAATCGGCGATCGCCGTTCACGGCCGCGGGATGACTTGCGCATGCCCGAGGAAGCGGCATCGGCGCGGAACTCCTGGACCGCATTTTGGGGTGCGAGTCCGCGGCGGTGCCGACCGCATGCGTGGCGCGGGTGGGTGACGTTGCTTATCGAACAGGACGAGGTAGATTTCGCCAAGGGCGGAAATGGATTCCTGCACTCGGGGGAATTGCGTCCGTCAACCCTACTTCGATAACTGAACGTGGCCGGAAAGAGCACCCATTCGGCCCAGTGTTTAACGGAAAAGTTGCATTGCCGAACACGCGACGAGGCTTGATTTCTGGGGTAGCGTGGCCGTTGCTCCAGCGACGTTTGGCGCGTCGTGCATCACTTTTTCATGAGGAGGACGCCGTGGCGGTCGGCACGGTCAAATGGTTCAACTCGGAGAAGGGCTACGGATTCATCGCAACGGACGGTGGATCCGATGTGTTCGTCCATTACTCCGCGATCAACATGTCTGGTTTCCGAACCCTTTCCGAAGGGGATCGGGTGGAATTCGAAGTAAAAGCGGGACGTGACGGCCGCACCCAAGCAGACGGAGTCCGCAAGGTCTGAAGCCTCGTTCTGCGCACGGCCCGGTTCCCCTGGCGGGGACCGGGCCGCAGCGTGTTCGGCCGACCGGTCAAGCCGCCCGGGATCGATGTCGTCACGGTGTGGCCAACCCGAGGACGTGCGTGATCGCGAAACGTTAGGCTGCTTCGCGTGTCGGAAGACCTCACCGGGCGGCGCCTCGGCCACTACAAGATCGACGGAGTGCTCGGTCGCGGCGGCATGAGCGTGATGTACCGAGCCACCGATGTCCGGTTGGGCCGCAAGGTCGCGCTCAAGGTCATGGGTGAGCACATCACCGGCGACGCCGAGTTCCGCGAGCGGTTCGTCGACGAGGCGCGCAACACCTCCGCCATCGACCACGCCAACATCGTGCCGCTGTACGACTTCGGCGAGGTCGACGGCATGCTCTACATCGCGATGCGGTTGGTCGACGGGTCCGACCTGGCCAGCCTGATCAAGGACGGGCCGATCTCGCCCAAGCGCACCCTGGAGTTACTTTCCCAGGTCGCCGAGGCGCTGGACATGCTGCATGAGCGCGGGCTGGTGCACCTCGACCTGAAGCCCGCCAATGTGCTGGTGACCTCGCGCGAATCCGCCAACGAGCACGTCTACCTGGCGGATTTCGGCCTCACCAGGCGCGGCGCGACCGGCCACCGCACCAGCAGCGGCGACTTCCTCGGCTCACCGACCTACGCGGCCCCCGAGCACCTGCGCGGCGAGCCGGTGGATGGCCGCACCGACCTGTACGCGCTGAGCTGCATGCTGTTCGCCTGCCTGACCGGGCGGGCGCCGTTCCGGGGCCAGGTGCAGGAAGTCATCCAGGGTCACCTGGGTGCCGAGCTGCCGTCGGCGACCTCGTTGGTGGTGCTGCCCAGCGGTATCGACGAGGTGCTGCGCCGCGGCATGGCGAAGAAGGCCGACCGGCGCTTCGACACCTGCAAGGAGCTGATCGCCGCGGCCCGGTCCGCGCTCGGTCCGGCCGCCGGGGAGAACCCGCCGCCCCGGCCGGCAGGTCCGGTGGGCCCGATGTCCGGGCCGCAGCCGGCGCAGTACTCGCCGCCGGGACCGCCCGGCCACCCCGGTCCGCAGGCGCCCCCGAGGCCGCCCGGCTACCCGACTTACCAGCAGCAGCCGCCGCGCCCGCTGCCGCCACCGGGCAACGACCCGGTGCGGCTGCGGCCGCCGAGCCCGGCCGGCTCGGCCTCGTTCGCGACCAAGTCGGGCGGCTCGGCGAAGTGGATCGTGCCCGTGCTCGTCGGTATCACGCTGGTGGTCATCGTGGTCATCTTCGTGGTGATGGCCAATTCCATCGGCGGCGGTTCCGGCAGCGGCGAGACCAGCTCGACGACGCCGGGAACGTCCTCGCACAACCACAGCCGCCTGCCCACCTCGGTGCCGACGCGCTGACGGCCGGACTGCCCCGACCGGTCTTACCACGCGGGCGTCGCTTGCACTCGCCCGGTGAGAGTGCTAAACACGGTACTGGCACTCAGCAAGGTTGAGTGCCAGGTCGGGACGGTGAGGCCGTCTCCGGCGGTGCCACCGACGGTACCGCCGAAACGGTCGTCCGTCGCGGGCACCGAGCCTGGCCGAGCACGAGTCCTGCCGTGGGGTGCGCAATCCACCTCCGCGGCGTCCAGACAGGTGGAGGACCACACCGCAATGGCCAAGATGATCGCGTTCGACGAGGACGCCCGCCGCGGTCTTGAGCGCGGCATGAACACCCTCGCCGACGCCGTCAAGGTGACGCTCGGCCCGAAGGGCCGCAACGTCGTGCTCGAGAAAAAGTGGGGCGCGCCGACCATCACCAACGACGGCGTCTCCATCGCCAAGGAGATCGAGCTCGAGGACCCGTGGGAGAAGATCGGGGCCGAGCTGGTCAAGGAGGTCGCGAAGAAGACCGACGACGTCGCGGGTGACGGAACCACCACCGCCACCGTGCTGGCCCAGGCGCTGGTGCGCGAGGGCCTGCGCAACGTCGCGGCCGGCGCCAGCCCGATCGCCCTGAAGAAGGGCATCGAGAAGGCCACCGAGGCGATCGCCGAGCAGCTGCTCAAGAACGCCAAGGAGATCGAGACCAAGGATCAGATCGCCGCCACCGCCGCGATCTCGGCCGGTGACCGTCAGATCGGCGAGCTGATCGCCGAGGCGATGGACAAGGTCGGCAAGGAAGGCGTCATCACCGTCGAGGAGAGCAACACCTTCGGGCTGGAGCTGGAGCTCACCGAGGGCATGCGCTTCGACAAGGGCTACATCTCGCCCTACTTCGTGACCGACTCGGAGCGGATGGAAGCGGTCCTCGACGACCCCTACATCCTGCTGCTGAGCAGCAAGATTTCCAACGTCAAGGACCTCCTCCCGCTGCTGGAGAAGGTCATGCAGGCCAACAAGCCGCTGCTGATCATCGCCGAGGACGTCGAGGGCGAGGCGCTGGCCACCCTGGTCGTCAACAAGATCCGCGGCACCTTCAAGTCGGTCGCCGTCAAGGCCCCCGGCTTCGGTGACCGCCGCAAGGCGATGCTGCAGGACATGGCCATCCTCACCGGCGGCCAGGTCATCAGCGAAGAGGTCGGCCTCAAGCTGGAGAACGCCGACCTGAACCTGCTGGGCCACGCCCGCAAGGTCGTCGTCACCAAGGACGAGACCACCATCGTCGAGGGTGCCGGCGACGACGAGCAGATCGCCGGGCGGGTCAACGAGATCCGCGCCGAGATCGAGCGCTCGGACTCCGACTACGACCGCGAGAAGCTGCAGGAGCGGCTGGCCAAGCTGGCTGGCGGCGTGGCCGTCATCAAGGCCGGTGCGGCGACCGAGGTCGAGCTCAAGGAGCGCAAGCACCGCATCGAGGACGCGGTCCGCAACGCCAAGGCCGCGGTCGAGGAGGGCATCGTCGCCGGTGGCGGCGTCGCGCTGCTGCAGGCCGCCCAGGTCGCCTTCGACGGGCTCAAGCTTGAGAACGACGAGGCGACCGGTGCCAACAGCGTGAAGATCGCCGTGGAGGCCCCGCTCAAGCAGATCGCCATCAACGCCGGCCTTGAGGGCGGCGTTGTCGCGGAGAAGGTCAAGGGTCTGCCCTCCGGCCACGGCCTCAACGCCGCGACCGGTGAGTACGAGGACCTGATCCAGGCCGGCGTCCTCGACCCGGCCAAGGTCACCCGTTCCGCGCTGCAGAACGCCGCCTCCATCGCCGCGCTGTTCCTGACCACCGAAGCCGTGGTCGCGGACAAGCCGGAGAAGGAGAAGGCCGGCGCTCCGGACCCGACCGGTGGCATGGGCGGCATGGACTTCTGATCCGCGCCGCTGTCATTTTCGAAGGGCCGTCCCCGCTGGGGGCGGCCCTTCGAACGTTCGCGATGTCCGGCGCGGTGCGGTTACGGTGCGGGTATGGGCGCGCTGTTGGAAGTGATCGTGCTGGACGCCGCCGATGCCGAGGCCGCGCAGGCGGGCGGTGCCGACCGGCTGGAGCTGGTGCGGGACCCCGCCGTCGGCGGCCTCACACCGGACCAGACCACCGTGCGCAGCGTGCTCACGGCCACGGACCTGCCGGTGCGCGTCATGGTGCGTGATGAGCCTGGGTTCGCCGCGGACGTCGAGGTCTTGCGCCGGCGGGTGGGGGAGCTGCGTGCGGCCGGCGCGGAGCAGTTCGTGCTCGGGTTCCTCGACGCCTACGACCAGGTCGATGTCGGCGCCACCCGCGACGTGCTCGCCGAGCTCGACGGCTGCCCGTGGACCTTTCACCGAGCACTGGATCACGCCGCCCAGTACCGGCTGGCCTGGGACCACGCGGTGTCCCTCGGCCCGGACACCGTGCTCACCGCCGGCGCCCCCGGCGGAGTCGACGATGGCCTTGCCGACCTGCGGGAACTCGCCGCGCGGCAGGACATCGACGGCGTGACGCTGCTCGTCGGCGGCGGTCTGCGCGAGGAGCACGTGCCCGACCTGCGGGCTTGCGGTGCGCGTGCCTTCCACATCGGCACCGGCGCCCGCGCCGACGGGTCGGTGCGGGCGCAACGGGTGCGCACCTGGCGGGACCTGCTCGCTACCGCCTGAAACCTCCACCGCATTGTTCTTTGTCCGGGTCTGGTTTCGGGTGCGGGGGCGGCCGGAACCGGCGTGTGATCTCCTGGGGGTCGGTGGTAATCCAGTCGAGGTAGGAGTCATGCTCGTTCGAAATGCCCGGCGGTCGGCCTCGGTCGCGACGCTCCTGTGCGCCGTGCTGGCGGGTTGCACGAACACTGCGCCGCAGGCGCCGACACCGACGGCGCCGCCGCCGTCGCTGCCCGCGACCGGACTGCCGCAGGTCACGCCGCAGCCGCGGGAAATGAAACGGCTCGGTGATGACATCCCCGTGCGGGGCAAGGTCGAAGTGGTCGTCGACCCGATGGTCGACCAACCGACCCGCGACCTCGCCGAACAGGTGCTGCGGCAGGCGGGGGCCGGTGACGTGGTGGTGCGAAATCCCGGGCCGCGCGCCGAGGACGCCACGCTGAGCATCCGCATCGGCGACCGCGTATCGCCGTCGGTGGTGAAAGGGCTGCAGGACTTGAACTACGCCGCGCCGGCGCCGCTGCCCGCCGAGGGATACGTGCTGGCCGGGCGTGGTGACGGCACCCCGACCCTGTTCATCGGAGCCTCCGATGCCGCCGGTGCCTACTACGGCGTGCAGACGCTGCGGCAGATCGCCTCGCCGGGCCGCATCGCCGGGGTCGGCATCGTGGACCATCCGTTGATGCCGCTGCGCGGCACCGTCGAAGGCTTCTACGGGCCGCCCTGGACGCACGCCGAACGCATGGACCAGTTGGCCTTCTACGGCGATGTCAAGCTGAACACCTACATCTACGCGCCCAAGGACGACCCGTACCACCGGGAGAAATGGCGTGAGGCGTATCCGCCGGACGAACTCGCCCGGGTGCAGGAGCTGATCCGGCAGGCCGAAGCGCACCACGTGAAGTTCACCTTCGCGCTCTCGCCGGGCACGTCGATCTGCTACAGCGATGACGCCGACTTCCGCGCGCTGGCGGCCAAGCTGCAGGCGATGTACGACTCGGGGGTGCGCGACTTCTCCGTGCCGCTGGACGACATTTCCTACACCCGCTGGAACTGCCCTGGTGATGAGGCGAAGTACGGCAGGCCGTCCGAAGGCGCGGCCGGACGGGCGCAGGCGGAGTTGCTCAACCGCGTGCAGCGCGAATTCATCGACACCCACCCCGGTGTGGCGCCGCTGCAGTTCGTGCCGACCGAGTACTCCGACGTGGAGGATTCGGCGTACAAGACGGCGATCCGGTCGGCGCTCGACCCGCGGGTGCTGGTGATGTGGACCGGCGACGGCGTGATTCCCCGGCAGATCACCGTCTCCGACGCGCAAAAGGCCGAACAGGTCTGGGGGCGCAAGGTCTTCCTGTGGGACAACTACCCGGTCAACGACTTCGACGGCTCCGCCGGGCGGGTAATGCTCGGCCCGTACGACAAGCGCGAACGAGGGTTGAGCGGGCAACTCGCCGGCGTTGTCGTGAACCCGATGAACCAGGCTGCGGCGAGCAAGGTCGTGGAGCTGGGTGCAGCCGATTTCGCCTGGAACGACGCGGCTTTCGACCCGCAGCGGGCCTGGCGGGCGGCAGCCGAGTACCTGGCCGGGAAGCAGGCGGCCGACGGAATGCCGGACCCGGCGAGTGTTGCGGCGCTGATGGTGTTCTTCGACCTGGAGCACATGGCGCCGCTGGCCAGCGGGCGGCCGTGGCTGCCGCCGGCGCCGGAGTTGGCGCGGCAGATCACGGAGTTTCGCGACCGCTGGGACGGCGGCGACCGCGCGGGCGCGGTGCAGCAGATGCGCGGGTACGCACAGGCGATCGCGGATGCGCCGGCGCGGATCGGTGCGGGCGCGCCGGCGGACTTCGTTTCCGATGTGCGGCCGTGGCTGACTGCCACCGAACTCTGGGGCAAATCGTTGCTGGCCACGATCGACGGCTTGCAGGCTCGGGCGAAGGGCGACGAGGCGAGTGCCTCCGGGCGCTTCACCGCGGCACAGCAGTTCGCGGATCAGGCCAAGCAGATCCGCACCCTGCCCGGCGAGGTTCGACCCCAGGGCCAGGTCCTCGTGGCCGACGGCGTCCTCGACACCTTTATCGAACAGGCGCCCAACATCCGCTAAACGGCGCGATGGGGAATCGGAGTCCGGCCGCCCCGAGGGTCATTCCTGCGGGACGATCAGCCAGCAGACGAGGTAGATCACGATCCCCATGCCGAAGCCGAGCAGGGTGGCGGCGACCAGCAGGACGCGGATGATCGTGGCGTCCACGCCGAGCGTCTTGGCCGCGCCGCTGCAGAGCCCGGCGATCATGGCGTCGTCCCGGTCGCGCCGGAACCTCCGCACCTGCCGCTCGGTGGTCCCGGTATCGGTGGTCTGGGCGCTGTCGATGCTGGAGAAGTTCTCAGTCATGCTCCTAGCCTGCGCTCCGGCAAGCAGCGGGACCTCGGGGAACGACCCCGAGCCGCCCCGGAGTCGTCCCGCGCCGACCCCTGATGCGGCACCCGGACCTTCGAAACGCGAGAAATGCCTCAGGCGGCCGAGGGACGGTGGATGTCGAGCAGGTTGCTGCTCTCCTGCTCCCAGGCGTCGTACAGGGCATCGCGGCCGTAGCGGGCCACTAGTTGCGCCTCGCCGCGGGTGATCGGGATCAGCGTGATGAGCTGCAGGACCGGTCGACCGCTGCCATCCAGCAGGACGTCGAAGGCGTCGCCGAGGTAGGGGTGCGGCGCGGCCAGGGCCCCGCAGATCTCGGTGTCCGGCAACAGGATCCGGTCGTTCATGATGAGCGCGCCGTAGCCGACGCGGCTGTTGCTCTCGGTCAGCAGTTCGGCGACCACGGCGGTGAGGTGTCGCGCGTAGCGCTCCTGCTCCGCCCGCAACGTGCATACCAGTTCCTGCGGCAGCGGTGCGCCAGCGGTGCGGTCGCGCAAACCGCTGGTCAGGACCGAGACGTGCGCGCCGTCGGGGTGGTCGCAGTAGACGAGGTGATAGTTGCGTTCGCGCCCGTTGGCATCCCGGCCGTCGGCGCCGCGGACCCGGCCGACGTGTGTCTCGACGTGTGCGGGAAACCCGCTGAACCGGCTCATGCACCACCTCTCCGAACCCCCAGCGATCCTAGCTAGGTGGCTGGTGTTTTGGGTTGCTAAGGATCGGGGTGTGTCGGTGTTCCGTCGGGGTGATCGTTTGGCAGGATGTCGGGGGTGACGTTGGGACGCGCGCCGCGGCAGGGTGATCTGCTGCGATCGACGGTGGATTACTGTGAGGGCCGGGTCGCGGCGGGTTCGATTTATGGGGTGTTGCATCGGGAGTGCTTCAGTCTGTTCCCGGATGAGATGTTCGCGGATCTGTTCACCGATGTGGGTCGCCGGTCGGTGCCGCCGATGATCGTGGCGGTGGTGATGGTGTTGCAGCGTGTCGAGGGCCTGTCGGATCGGGAGGCGGTGGAGCGGTTCGCATTTGACACGCGCTGGAAGTACGCCGCCGGTGGCCTGGATTTCGACTATCCGGGGTTCGTGCACACCGTGCTGGTGGACATGCGGGCCCGGTTGGCCCGCTCGGCTCGGCCGGACCGGATCTTCGAGACGGTGCTGGATGTCGCGCGTCAGGCGGGTCTGGTCGGGTGCAGGAGGGTGCTGGACTCGACCCCGTTGTATGACGCGGTCGCGACGATGGACACCATCACCCTGATCCGCTCGGCGATCCGTGGTCTGCTGGCCACCGCTGAGGCCGGACTGGCCGCCCGGTTGCGGGCGGTGCTCACCTCCGGAGATGACTACGCCGGAGCGGGCAAACCCCTGATCGACTGGGACGACCAGGCCGCCCGGGAGGCGTTGATCGACTCCCGGGCCCGGGACGGGTTCGCGATGCTGACCCTGATGGAAGGCCAGAAGTGGACCAAGTGCGTGGATGAGGCCGCGCGCCTGCTGGCCACGGTGCTGGGCCAGGACCTGACCGAAGACAGCGACGGGGTGTTCCGGATCGCCCGCCGGGTCGCCCCGGACCGGGTCATCTCCACCGTCGATCCCGAAACCCGCCATGGCCACAAAACGCAGGCCCGCGGTTTCGACGGCTACAAAGGACATCTCGCCATCGACCCCGACAGTGAGATCGTCACCGCCACCGAAGTCACCCCCGGCAACAGCGGCGACGCCGAGACCGCCGAGACCCTCCTGTCCGACATCCTGCCCTCCGAAGCCGAAGCCGAAGCCGAAGCCGAAGCCGAAGCCAAGCCGAAGCCGAAGCCGAAGCCGAAGCCGAAGCCGAAGCCGAAGCCGAAGCCGAAGCCGAAGCCGAAGCCGAAGCCGAAGCCGAAGCCGAAGCCGAAGCCGGGGATGAGGGTCAGGCCGCGGTATATGGGGATGCGGCCTATGGGGCGGGGGAATTGCTGGAAAGGCTGGACGAGAATGGGATCCACAATGGGCTCAAGGTGCAACCGCCGGCTGCGGTGAAAGGCCATTTTCCCAAGGACCGTTTCGATATCGACCTTGAGCAGCAGACCGTGACCTGCCCGGCCGGGCATACCGCACCCATTCGCGCCCGTGAGCGTCACGCTGGGGCGGCCAACTTCGGCGTCGTGTGCGCCACCTGCCCGCTGGCCGCACAGTGCACCACCGCCAAGACCGGCCGCACCATCACCATCAGCCCCCACGAAGCCGCACTGGCCGCCGGTCGTGCCCGCCAGACCGACCCCGCCTGGAAGGCTGACTACCGCGCCACCAGGCCCAAAGTCGAACGCAAGATCGGCCACCTGATGCGCCACCGCCACGGCGGACGACGGGCCCGTGTCCGAGGACTGCGGAAAGTGGCCGCTGATTTCTCGCTGCTGGCCGCCGCGGTCAACCTCGCTCGACTGGGCGTGCTCGGGATAACCCGCAAGGCAGGCGGATGGGCCGTGACGACCGCCTGACCAGACCAACGCCCAGCCCATCACCAACACCACACGTCCTCCCCACCGATAACCGGCACACGCGACACACAAACCCACCGACCACACTCGAAAACGATCGGCAATCACACCCACCGCCCGCCACGCTAAGACCAGAGCAAACACCTCAAAACCCCGTTCGACACCAGCCACCTAGAGAGTGTTTCAAAAACTGGTGTGCTTAGCGGTGCAGGTAGCGCAACCTCAGACGCCGCCTGGGCTCCGGGATCCCCGACTTATGTATGCCCAATACGCGGCGCTGGGGCTGTCCTCGCCAGGCGACGCCTGAGAACCCGCGGCGGTGCAAGCTGAGTCCCACACCGCAAGCGGCTTACGCCGCTTATAAACAGAACCTAGAGCCCGTTCCGGAACGTGATCTGCGCAGGCGGTCGGCAGCCGATCCCGGCCTTGGCAGGTGACACAGTGATCCACGCGGTGGGGGAACTCGTTATCGGATGATCGGCTGATCGCCTTGCGGCCGGTAGTTCGCCTACGCTCGGCGGCATGGCGGTGGATGACGCGCTCCAGATGAAGTCCCCGGCCGAGGTCGCGAAGGCACTGGATGAGACCGGGTACCTGCCCGACGAAGGAATCGCGACGGCGGCGTTCCTGGCGATGCGGATGCGTCGCCCGCTGCTGTGCGAGGGCGAACCCGGCACCGGCAAGACCGCGTTGGCGCAGGCCCTGGCCACGGCGCTCGGGGTGAACCTGATCCGGCTGCAGTGCCATGAGGGGATCGACGCCGCGCAGGCGCTCTACGACTGGGACTTTCCGCGTCAACTGCTGCACCTGCGCACCCTGGAGGCGGCTTCCGGGGGCGAGCTGGACGCCGACGCCGCCGAGTCCTCCCTGTACACCCCGAGGTTCCTGCTGGCGCGGCCGTTGTTGCGCGCGTTGCAGGAGGCGCCTTGCGTGCTGCTGGTCGACGAGATCGACCGAGCCGACGACGAATTCGAGGCGTTCCTGCTGGAGGTGCTGTCGGAATACGCGGTGACCATTCCGGAGTTCGGAGTGGTGACGGCGCCGGAACCGCCGATCGTGGTCCTGACCTCAAACCGGACCCGCGAGGTGCACGACGCGCTGAAGCGCCGCTGCCTCTACCACTGGCTGGAGCACCCGGACCTGGATCGGGAGGTGGCGATCCTGCGCCGTCGCCTGCCGGGCCTGGAGAGCCGGCTGGCGGAGCAGGTGGCCGCGGCGGTGCAGCGGATGCGGCAGATGGAGCTGCTGAAGCCGCCCGGGGTGGCCGAGGCGCTGGACTGGGCGCAGGCGTTGCAGGCGCTCGACCGGGACGAACTGGACACCGAGGTCGCCGCGACCACGCTGGGCGCGGTGCTGAAGTACCGGGAGGACACCGAGCGGGTCCGCGCGGCGGGCATCGTGGGCGATTTCCAGGGAAATCAGCGCGTCGATTTCCCTTGAAGTCGCCGCCCAGCGACACCGAAGGTTCAGGAGGGGGCCGATGGAGCACACCGTGACCGGGCTGGTCGGGTTCGCCCGCGCCCTGCGGCACTCCGGGATGGCCTGCGGCCCCACTCGCGTCCAGGCATTCCTCGCCGCCACCGAGCACGTCGGCCTTGACGACCGCTCCGCGGTCTACTGGGCCGGCCGCCTAACGCTGTGCTCCGAACCGGATGATGTCGCGCGCTACGACGCGGCCTTCGACTCCTGGTTTGGCGTCGCGGTCCTGCCCACCGAGTCGCCGGGGCGTCCGCTGCCGCGTCCGGCGCGGATCGCCGCGCTTTCCGCTGCGGACGGCGCGGGCGACGGCGACGCGGACAAGCCGCTCGCCGCTGCTGCGAGCGACGCGGAGGTGCTCCGGCGACGCGACCTCGCGGAGCTCGGTGTGGCGGAGCGCGAGCACCTGCGGCGCATGCTCGCGGTGCTGCGTCCGGAGCCGCCGACGCGCCCCGCGCTGCGGCATCGCCGCAGCAAGCGCGGAACGCTCAGCCCGCGCGCGACGCTTCGCGAGCTGCTGCGCGCCGGCGGTGAGCCGATGCGGTTGCCGCGGCAGCGGCGTTCTCGTCGGCCCCGCCGGGTGGTGCTGTTGATCGACGTCTCGGGTTCGATGAGCCCGTACGCCGACGCGCTGCTCCGGTTCGCGCACGTCGCGGTGCGGCGATCGCCGGCCAGCACCGAGGTCTTCACCCTGGGCACCCGCATGACGCGGGTGAGCAGGCAGCTCCGGCAGCGCGATCCGGAAGCGGCGTTGTTGGCGGCTTCCCGGGCCGTGCCGGACTTTTCGGGTGGCACCAGGCTCGGCGAGACGCTCCGGGTGTTCTTGGACAGGTGGGGGCAGCGGGGGGTCGCGCGGGGTTCGGTGGTCGTGTTGTTCTCCGATGGCTGGGAGCGCGGCGACTCGGCGGAGCTCGCCGAGCAGATGCGGCGGTTGCGGCGGCTGGCCCGCGCGGTGATCTGGGCGAATCCACATGCCGGGCATGACGGATACCAGCCGGTGCAATCCGGAATTGTGGCGGCCATGCCGCACGTTGACCGAATGGTGGCCGGGCACAGCCTGCGCTCCCTGGAGGACGTGTGGTCGTGGGTGCGCCGGTTGTCCCAGCCCGGGTACGAACCGGTGGGTGCGGCCTGAGGCCGACTACCCGGAACCGGAGGAAGACGTGTCAGTTTCCAGGCATTGCCGACGTCCAACGCGACTCAAGCGGAACTGGCGCAGCGCCGGGAGGCGTCGAGTAAGCGGAGGTGCGCTGTGCGTGACGTGCTGGACGAGTTGACCAAGCGGTGGGAGGCGGGCGAGGCCATCGGACTGGGCACCGTGGTCGCGACGTTCCGGTCGGCGCCGCGACCGCCCGGGGCCTCGATGCTGGTGACCGAGGGCGGCGAGGCCGTCGGCAGCGTGTCCGGCGGGTGTGTCGAGGGCGCGGTCTACGAGGAGGCGACCGGCGTGCTGGAGGGCTCAGAGCCGGTCCTGCGCCGCTACGGCGTCAGCGACGACGACGCCTTCGCAGTGGGTCTGACCTGCGGCGGGATCCTCGACGTCTTCGTAGAGCGAGTGGATCGCGAGACCTTCCCGGAGCTCGACGTGGTCGCCACGTCGGTTCGCGCGGAGGAGCCGGTCGCGATCGCCACCGTCCTGGAACACCCCGATGCCGCGAAGGTCGGCTCGCATCTGCTGGTGTGGCGCGAGCGCACCAGCGGCGGCCTCGGCTCGGCGCGGATCGACGACGCGGTGATCGACGACGCGCGCGGCATGCTGGCCAGCGGCCGCAGCGGCGTCATCGAGTACGGCCCGGAGGGACAGCGTCGTGGCGAAGGGCTGCGGGTGTTCGTGAACTCCTTCGAACCGCCGCCCCGGATGCTGGTGTTCGGCGCGATCGACTTCGCCGCGGCGATGGCCAGGATGGGCGCCTTCCTCGGCTACCGGGTCACGGTCTGCGACGCGCGCCCGGTCTTCGCCACGCACAGCCGGTTCCCCGGCGTCGACGACGTGGTGGTGGACTGGCCACACCGCTACCTGATGGCCGAGGCGGAGGCCGGGCGGCTGGACGGGCGGACCGCGATCATGGTCCTCACCCACGACCCGAAGTTCGACGTGCCGGTGCTGGAGGCGGCGTTGCGGCGCAACGTCGGCTACGTCGGCGCGATGGGTTCCCGGCGCACCCACGACGACCGGCTGCGGCGGCTGCGCGAGCAGGGCTTGACCGACAACGAGCTGGCCAGGTTGTCCTCGCCGATCGGTCTGGACCTGGGTGCCCGGACTCCGGAGGAGACCGCGGTGTCCATCGCGGCTGAGCTGATCGCCCTGCGGTGGGGCGGCCGCGGCGTGCGGCTTTCCGAAATCGAGGGACCGATCCACCATCACTAGTGAGCGTGGGTTGCCCGCGGTCGATCGAAGTAGCAGGCTCACGAAGTGACGCCCGTCACCTAGACGGTGCAGTCTGTTCCAGCTCGTCCGCGCACCGCGGGCCAGTTCCTCTGAGGAGGCCGCCCAAATGCCGCGCATCACCGTCCACGTCGACGGCACCCAATACACCGATGAGGTCGAGCCGCGCCTGCTGCTCGTCCAGTATCTCCGCGAACGTCTCGGCAAAGTCGGCACGGTCGTCGGTTGCGATACCAGCAACTGCGGCGCGTGCACCGTCCACCTGGACGGGCACAGCGTGAAGTCGTGCTCGGTGCTTGCGGTGCAGGCCGACGGGCACGACGTCACTACCATCGAGGGGCTCGCCCAAAACGGCCAGCTGCACCCCTTGCAGCAGGCGTTCCACGACAACCACGCTTTGCAGTGCGGGTACTGCACCCCGGGGATGATCATGCAGGCGCTGGACCTGCTCGCCGAGGTGCACCAGCCCGACGACCAGCAGATCCGGGAGGGGATGGAGGGCAACCTCTGCCGCTGCACCGGCTACCAGAACATCGTCCGCGCGGTCCGCGACGCGGCCGAGCGCATGCAGCCGGGCGCCGGTCCTGCCGCGGAGCAGACCTCCGAAGGAACACAGTCCCAGGCTCCGAGCCCGCGAACGCCCGGTGACGCGCAGGTCGAGACGAAGGCGACGGGAGGTCGGCAGTCATGACATCGGTCCTGGAACCCGAACTCGGGCGTTCCCGCAAGCGCAAGGAAGACGCGCGGCTGATCACCGGCCGCACCCGCTGGACCGACAACCTGACGCCCGCGGGCACACTGCACCTGGCGATCCTGCGCAGCCCGGTCGCACACGCCCGGATCACGTCGATCAACACCGACGAGGCGCGCCGGATGTCCGGTGTCGCGGCGGTGATCACCGGTAGGGACATCGCCGACGAGCAAGGCAGCCTGCCTTGTGCGTGGCCGATCACCGAGGACATGAAGGCACCGGCGGCACCGCCGATGGCGGTGGACACGGTTCGCTTCGCCGGAGAAGCGGTCGCGGTGGTCGCGGCGCGCAGCGCGGCCGAAGCGCGCGACGCGCTGGACGCCATCGACATCGACTACGAGGACCTGCCGGTGGTGCTCGATATGGAATCGGCGTTGCGGGCGGATTCGCCGTTGGTGCACGACGATCTGGGCACCAACCGCAACGCGACCTGGACGTTCGACTCGGCCGAGGCGGGCACCGGCGGCGATGTCGAGCAGGCGCTGGGCAGCGCCGAAGTGCGCATCGACCGGACCTTCCGGCAGCAGCGGCTGATCCCGGCGTTCATGGAACCGCGATCGGTGGTCGTCGACCCGACCGGTGAGCAGATCACCATGTGGTCGGCCACCCAGGTGCCGCACATCCTGCGGCTGATGCTGGCGATGTCGCTCGGCGTGCCGGAGCAGAAGATCCGGGTCATCGCGCCGGACGTGGGCGGCGGGTTCGGCGGCAAGCTCCAGGTGACACCGGAGGAGTTCATCGCCTTCGTGCTGGCCCGCAAGCTCGAACGGCCGGTGAAGTGGACCGAATCCCGGTCCGAGACGATGGTCTCCGCGCACCACGGCCGCGACCAGATCCAGAAGCTGTCGATGTCGGCGACCCGGGATGGCAAGATCACCGGGCTGAGGGTCGAGCTGCTCGCCGACATGGGCGCCTACCTGCGGCTGGTCACGCCGGGCATCCCGATCCTGGGCGCGTTCATGTTCAACGCGATCTACAAGATCCCGGCGTACCACTTCAGCTGCACCAACGTGTTCACCAACAAGACGCCCACCGACGCCTACCGCGGGGCCGGCCGGCCGGAGGCCACGTTCGCCATCGAGCGGATGATGGACGAGCTCGCCAACGAACTCGGCATGGACGCGATGGAGGTGCGGCGCAAGAACTGGATCGGGCACGAAGAGTTCCCGTACAACACGGTCGCCGGCCTGACCTACGACTCCGGCAACTACGAGGCCGCCACCGACAAGGCCATGGAACTGTTCGGCTACCAGGCATTGCGCGAGGAACAGGAGGAACGGCGCCGCTCGGGCGATCCGGTCCAGCTGGGCATCGGCATCTCGACGTTCACCGAAATGTGCGGGCTGGCCCCGTCGCGCGTGCTGGGCTCGCTGTCCTACGGCGCGGGCGGCTGGGAACACGCCTCGATCCGGGTGCTGCCGACCGGGAAGGTTGAGGTCGTCACGGGGACCTCGCCGCACGGGCAGGGGCATGAGACGGCGTGGAGCCAGATCGTGGCCGACCGGCTCGGTGTCCCGTTCGAGGACGTCGAAGTGCTGCACGGCGATACGCAGGTCGCGCCCAAGGGCATGGACACCTACGGGTCGCGGTCGCTGACCGTCGGCGGCATGGCGGTGGTCAACGCGGCCGACAAGGTCGTGGAGAAGGCCAAGAAAATCGCCGCGCACTTGCTGGAATGCGCCGAGGACGATGTGGAGTTCGTCTCGGGGCGATTCGGGGTCCGCGGCACCGACCGGGCCACCGCGCTGGCCGAGGTGGCGCTCGCCGCCTTCGCCGCGCACGATCTGCCGGACGGGGTGGAGCCGAACCTGGACGCCGACGCGACGTTCGACCCGGACAACTTCTCCTTCCCGCACGGCACCCACCTGTGCGCGACCGAAGTGGACACCGAGACCGGGCGGGTCCAGATCCGCAAATACGTCTGCGTGGACGACATCGGCAGCGTGGTCAACCCGCTGATCGTGGAAGGCCAGGTGCACGGCGGGTTGGCGCAAGGCATCGCGCAGGCGCTGTTCGAGGAGGCCGTCTACGACGAAACCGGCACGCTCACGACCGGGACGCTGGCCGACTACCTGGTGCCGTCGGCCGTCGATCTGCCGGATTTCGTCACCGACCGCACCGAAACCCGCGCGACGTCGAATCCGTTGGGCGTCAAGGGGGTCGGCGAGGCGGGCACCATCGCCTCGACTCCGGCGGTGGTGAACGCGGTCGTGGACGCCCTGCGGCCGATGGGCGTCAATGACGTGGAGATGCCGTGCTCGCCGCAACGGGTGTGGCGGGCAGTGACCGGTGCTCGCGAAAGTGACGTCATCGCGCCGGAGGCCGGCGGTGGACTCGGCTCGATGGACACCCAGGGAGGTAACCGGTGATTCCCGCCCAGTTCGATTACGTCGCACCCTCCACTGTGGAGGAAGCGGTCGTCGCGCTCACCGAAGCCGGCGAGGACGCCAAGGTGCTGGCCGGCGGGCAGAGCCTGCTGCCGGTGCTGCGGATGCGGCTGGCCGACCCGCGGGTGGTCGTCGACCTCGGCCGGATCGCCGCGCTGCGCGGCGTGCGCGAGGACGGCGATGCCCTGGTCATCGGCGCGATGACCACGCACCACGACGTCATGGGCGATCCGCTGGTGCAGCGGCACGCGAAGCTGATCACGCTGGCCACCCGCACGGTCGCCGATCCGCAGGTGCGGCACCGCGGCACCTTCGGCGGCTCGCTGGCGCACGCCGACCCGGCCGGGGATCTGCCCGCTCCGGCGCTGGTGCTGGATGCCGAGATGGTGGTGGCCGGGCCGTCCGGGCGGCGCACCGTGCCGGCCGCGGAATTCTTCGTCGACTACTTCACCACCGCGCTGCAGCCCGGCGAACTGCTGGTCGAGGTGCGGATGCCGAAGTGGACGGGGTGGAGCGCGCACTACGAGAAGTTCAGCCGCGTCGCCCAGGCATGGTCGATCGTTGGCGTGGCCGCCGCGCTGCGGGTCTCCGACGGGACGATCGCCGAGGCCCGCGTCGGGCTGACCAACATGGGGCCGACGCCGATCCGGGCCCACGGTGTCGAGCAGGCTCTGGTCGGTCAGCCCGCCACGGCGGAGGCCATCCGGGCGGCGGCCCGGCATGCCACCGAAGGCACCAGCCCGGCGGCCGACTCCAGCGCGGACGTCGACTACCGCGAGCACCTTGCCGAGGTGCTCACCGGTCGAGCGGTGCTCGCGGCGGCGAGCGGCTAGGCCCGGCAGGACGACCGGCGCGGGTACTTCGGGATGCCGGAGAGGTGTGGTTCCGCACGATGGCGCAGCTGCTCAATTCGCGCGCTGCGCCACGCAAGAGGAATCTGCAGACAGCCTCCAGCGTGCCCCGGAGTACTCGCGTTCGGTTGCATTGAGTGATCCGAATGGGGTATCCACCGGCCCTGCGGGCTGGGAAGCTGTGGGTGGACTGTTGAAACGGCTTCCTCAGGAAGGACGGCTCTTTCGAGCCGAGCTCGGTCGAACCAGGAGGACCCTCTAGTGCAGATGCAGCACCAGTTCAGCGTTCCGGTGCCGGTGGACGTGGCGTGGCAGGCGCTGCTCGACCCGGAGCGGGTCGCCCCGTGCATGCCCGGCGCCACGCTCACCAAGGCCGAGGGCAACGAGTTCGCCGGTTCGGTCAAGGTAAAGCTCGGCCCGGTCACCCTGCTCTACAAGGGCACCGGCATTTTCAAGGACGTCGACGAGGCCGCCCGCCGGGTGGTCATCGACGCCAGCGGCAAGGACGCGCGCGGTAGCGGCACGGCCGCCGCGACGGTCACCGCGGCGCTCAAGCCGGAAGGCGACGCCACGGCGGTCACCGTGGACACCGACCTGAAGGTCACCGGCAAGCCGGCGCAGCTCGGTCGCGGGCTGATCTCCGAGGTCGGCGGCAAGATCCTGAACCAGTTCGCCGTCAACCTCGCGAAGCGGCTCACCGAGGAGGAACCGGCCGCGGCACCGGCCGAGAAGGCCGCTGCCCCGGTCGCGGAAGGCCCGGAGGCCGAGGCGAAGCCCGAGCCATCGGCGGTCGCCACGGGGCGGGCGAACTGGCGGGTCACGCCGGCAGGTAGCCAGCAGACGTCGTTCGTGAGCACGGCAAAAGAAGAACCATCGCGAAAGGCGGACGCGGTGATGACCGGCGGCGTGGCGCCGTCAGACGAGGCAATCGACCTCCTCGGCACGGCGGGAGCCCCGCTTCTCAAGCGTCTGGCCCCGGCCGCGGTCGCGATCGTGGTCCTGGTTATCGCCTTCCGCATCATCCGGCGCCGACGCCGCCGCGCACGCGCCTGAACACCGGCGAGCACGCACGTCCTAGGCCGCGCTATGGCAGCAGGCTATGCACCCGCCGGAGCCGGTCGAGCCAGATGCGCTGCACGTCGGCGGGCGGCGTAGCCGCCGCGACCAGCGCAGGATCCGGCTCCGGCGGACGGCGGGGCACCGGCAGGCGGCCGCTCACCGGAAGCAGCGAGTCGGCGACGACGTCGCCGTCGAGCAGCGCCATCGTGCCGAGGCCGCAGGCGAAGGGGAGCTCTGGTAGCGCGCCCGCCAGGGCGAGCTGCGCGGCGAGGCCGACGCTGCTCTCCACCGCGGAGGACACGACGCAGGGCAGGCCGCAGGACTCTGCGACTCGCAGCGCGCGGCGAACGCCGCCGAGCGGCGTGGCCTTGATGATCGCGACGTCGGCCGCTCCGGCGACCGCCATGCGAAGCGGGTCGTCGGCGTGGCGAATGCTCTCGTCGGCCGCGATCCGGACGTCCACGCGGCCCCGGACCGCAGCCAGTTCGTCGATCGTCGGGCACGGTTGTTCCGCGTACTCCAGGCCTCCGGCGGCCTTGTCCAGTTCGCGGATTCGGGCGATCGCCGTTTCGGCGTCCCAGGCGGCGTTGGCGTCGACCCGGATCGCGCCGTTCGGCCCCAGCGCGTCGCGGACCGCCGCGACACGTTCGACGTCGTCACCGGGAGACTGGCCGGGCTCGGCGACCTTGATTTTCGCCGTGCCGCACCCGGATGCCGCGACGATCGCCGCGGCCTTGTCCGCCGGCACTGCGGGCACCGTGCAGTTGACCGGAATGCTGTCGCGCATCGGCTCCGGCCAGTCCTCGGTGCACGCCTCCAGTGCAGCGCGCAGCCACGGCACGGACTGGTTGTCGTCGTAGTCCTCGAACGGACAGAACTCACCCCACCCGGCCGGACCGCTCAGCAGGACTCCGCGCCGGACCGTGACGCCGCGGAACCTGTTGCGCATGGGCAGCGCGTACACCCGAACCGCGTCCAGTTCCGCTAGGTCGATCGTCGCCGAGTCCATGGTCTGATCCTTTCAGTCCGCCGTCGCGACGGCGATTTCAAGGGAAATCGGCACGTCGATTTCCCATTGAAATCGCTCTACACCACGCTCGGGCGACCGAGGTCGAACACGTCCACCTCGAATCGGGCCCACTGCTGGCGCAATGCGGTGACGCCGTTGTCGAGGATGAAGTTCAGCTCACCTAGGGTGACCGGCAGCAGCGTGAACACCTGGAGCTGCTCCACCCCGTCGGGATCGGTGAACCTGGTGAACTCGGGCGGGAACAGCGGGTGGCCGGAGGCCAGCACCCCGTGGAACTCGGTGCCCGGCAGCAGCGGCTTCTTGTTCGGCACGATCTGGTCCGGCACCAGGTAGGTGCGATGCTGCACCAGCAACTCGGCGGTGAGGTCGACCAGGTGCCGGGCGGCTTCGGTCTGCTCCTTGTAGACCGTGCAGGCGAGCTCCTGGGCGGGCTCGGCCCCCAGCGGCTGGAAGCGCAGCCCGGTGCTGATCACCGTCGTCAGGTGGTACTGCTCCTGGTGGAAGAACACCAGCCCGTAACCGCGATTGGTGCCATGCACGTTCGGGGGTTCGGCCCCGGTCGGCGCGCCGGCGTGGCGTTCGAGGCTTTCCGCGAGTCCGATGAACCGGTGCGCGCCGCCCATCGCCGCGCGTTCCTGTTCGGTGGCCATCCGATCTCCAGTGTCTTCGCGGACTCCGAGCAGCGCCTCGGTGCTGCGTGCGTGCACCGCAACGGTAGCCGTTGCGGTGCCGAACACGGACCCTTTTGGGTGACAGTCAACCGGGTGTGTCCCCCGAATGTCGTCACCCAACGTCCGGAATCGCCGGCCCGAGCAGGTCGTCGGCGTCAACGATCCGGTACGCGTAGCCCTGCTCGGCGAGGAAGCGCTGCCGGTGCGCCGCGTAGTCGGTGTCCAGGGTGTCCCGCGAGACCACCGAGTAGAAGTGCGCCTGCTTGCGCTCGGCCTTCGGCCGCAGCAGCCGGCCGAGCCGCTGCGCCTCTTCCTGCCGCGACCCGAAGGTCCCGGATACCTGAACCGCGACCGACGCCTCCGGCAGGTCGATCGAGAAGTTCGCCACCTTCGACACCACGAGCCGCTTGATCTCGCCGCGCCGGAAGGCGTCGAAGAGCTCCTCGCGGTCCTTGTTCTTCGTCGAGCCCTCCACGATCGGCGCGTCCAGCGCCTCGCCGAGCTCGTGCAGCTGCTCCAGGTATGCGCCGATGACCAGCGCGGGTTCGTCCGGGTGCCGGTCCAGGATCGCCTTGACGACCGGGGCCTTGGTGCGCGCCGTCGCACACATCTTGTAGCGCTCGTCGGCCTCGGCGGTGGCGTACTCCAGCCGCTCGTTGTCGGTCAGCGTCACCCGGACCTCGACGCACTCGGCCGGCGCGATCCACCCCTGCGCCTCGATGTCCTTCCACGGCGCGTCAAAACGCTTCGGCCCGATCAGCGAGAACACGTCGCCCTCCCGGCCGTCTTCGCGGACCAGGGTCGCGGTGAGCCCGAGGCGCCGCCGCGACTGCAGGTCGGCGGTCATCCGGAACACCGGCGCGGGCAGCAGGTGCACCTCGTCGTAGACCACCAGGCCCCAGTCGCGGGAGTCGAACAGTTCGAGGTGCTTGTATTCGCCCTTGGAGCGGCGGGTGATCACCTGGTAGGTCGCGATGGTGACCGGCCGGATCTCTTTCTTCTCCCCGGAGTACTCGCCGATCTCCTCCTCGGTCAGCGAGGTCCGCTCGACCAGCTCGCGCTTCCACTGCCGCCCGGCCACGGTGTTGGTGACCAGGATCAGCGTCGTCGCCTGTGCCTCGGCCATCGCCGCCGCGCCGACCAGCGTCTTACCCGCGCCGCAGGGCAACACCACGACGCCCGAGCCACCGGCCCAGAACGACTGCACCGCCTGCTGCTGGTAGTCGCGAAGCACCCAACCGTCCTGCTGCAACGCGATCGGGTGCGCCTCACCGTCGACGTAGCCGGCCAGGTCTTCGGCGGGCCAGCCGACCTTGAGCAGCAGTTGCTTGAGCCGCCCGCGCTCGCTGGGGTGCACCACCACGGTGTCGTCGTCGATGCGCGCGCCGAGCATCGGGATGATCTTCTTATTCCGCAGGATCTCTTCCAGCACGGCGCGGTCCAGCGAGCTCAGCACCAGGCCGTGCGCCGGGTCATTGACCAGCTGCAGGCGGCCGAAGCGGCCCATCGTCTCGACGATGTCCACCAGCAGCGGCTGCGGCACCGGGTAGCGCGAGTAACGCACCAGGCCGTCCACCACCTGCTCCGCGTCATGCCCGGCGGCACGCGCGTTCCACAGCGCGAGCGGCGTGATGCGGTAGGTGTGCACATGCTCCGGGGCGCGTTCCAGCTCGGCGAACGGAGCGATGGCGGTGCGAGCCTCATCGGAGAGGCCATGGTCGACTTCGAGCAGCAGTGTCTTGTCGGACTGGACGATCAGGGGTCCGTCGGTCACGGGTGCGCAGCTCCCTCGGGTCGGACGGCGTGTTCGCAGTGATCAGCGGTGCCTTGGGCATCTGCCGGACTCCGCACCCAGTATTCCACCGCCGCCGTTATCACCCGTTCGGCCACCCGTCCGCGGCAGGCGATGGGCTGCGTGGTGCTCGGGCGCGAAGCACCTGAACGAGTCAGCGGGCGGGCAGGAGCAACCGCAGTGCGGTCCCGCCGGCGTCCGGGCGCCGGGCCGACACGGACCCGCCGTGGCGCGCCGCGATCTCGCTCACCAGCGCCAATCCCAGGCCGTAGCGCCGGCTCCCGCGATCGGAGCCCCCGGGTGCGGAGGAAAACCGCTCGAACAGCGTCGGCAAGATCGTCGGGTCGATGCCGGGCCCGTCGTCGACCACCTCGACGACGGTCGAGCGCGCGTCGGTGCCGAGCACCACCCGCACCTCGCTGCGTGCGTGCCGGATCGCGTTGTCCAGCAACGCGTTCAGCGCGCGCCGCAGGCCCGCATCGAAGCCGATGACCTCGATGGGGCCATCCGCTTCGAGCCGTACTGACACCCCGTGCCGCTCGGCCGCCGGACTGGCGGCCGCCACCGTCTCCCCTGCGAGATCGGTGAGGGCCACCGGCCCGAGGGGCAGCTCGCCGCGCGGGTCGGCCGCCAGCAGCAGGTCTTCGAGGATCGTCGTGAGCCGGTCAGCGTCCGCGACCAGAACGTCCACATCGGACCGAATGTGGTCCGGATCGGCGGATCGGCCGAGCCTGCGGCGGATCAATTGGGCGCGGGTGCTCAACAGCGTCAATGGGGTGCGCAGCTCGTGGCTCGCATCGGCCACGAAACGGCGTTGCAGGGCAAGGGATTCCGCCAGCGGTGCCACTGCGCGCCGACCCAGCCACGCGCCGGCCAGGCCCGCGAGCACCAGTCCCACGCCCCCGGCGGCGGCCAGCGCCTGGATGATGCGGATGCGTTCGGCATTCGCATCGCGCAGGCTCAGGACCGCTTGCACCACATCCGCGCCGTGCGGCTGGGTGCGGACGTAGTAATCGTGCCCCTCCACCACGACGTCCGCCGATCGCATCAGATGGTCCCGGGCGGTCCGGCGCAGCGATTCCTCGTCGGGGAACCCGTGCGGCAGCCCCGGGGACGCCAGCACCCGGTCCGCCGAGCGCACCACCAGCCACACGCCTGCCGGTGGGTCGCTGACGTCGTCCATGCGAGCGGTGGCGGTGCTCAGTAGCTCGTCTTGCGACCGGTGCTGGTCGTGCTCCACGACTAGGAGCGTGACGGCGGCGAGCAGCAACATCGCGGCGGCCACGGCAGCGGCCGTTTGCAAGCCGAGGCGCAGCTGCGCACGGCGGAGCATCGCGGCGTCCGGGGAACGCACCCGCCGCGCCATCATGCGGACCGCCCCAGCTGGTATCCCCGGCCGCGCACCGTGTCCACGATGCGTTTGCCGAGCTTGCGTCGCAGGTAGTGCACGTAGGTGTCCACGACGACCGGGCTCCCGGCACCGTCGAAGACCAGCCGCAGCAGGTCGTCACGGCTGAACACCCGCGACGGTCGGGCGGCCAACACGGCGAGCAGCGCGCATTCCCGCTCCGATAACCGCACAGGTCCGCCTGCCGCGTCGGCAGCCATTCGACTGTCGAGATCGAGGCGGCCGTTCGGTAGGGGCACGGATCGCGCGGTGTCGAGGTGCCGACGCCGCAGGGCGCGCAGCCGCGCAAGCAGTTCTTCGATGTCGAAGGGCTTCGGCAGGTAGTCTTCCGCCCCCGCGTCCAGCCCGGCCACCCGGTCGGCCGGATTGCCGAGTGCGGACAGCACCAGCACGGGGGTCGCCACGCCCCGCATCCGCAGGCGGGTGAGCAGGTCGAGTCCTTCGAGTGCGGGCAGCCCGCGATCCAGCACGATCACGTCATAGGCCCGGGTGAGCCCCAGGTGCAGCCCGCGTTGACCGTCGGCTGCCGCATCGACCGCGTAGGCCTCCTCGCGCAGCAGCGAGGTCAGCATGCCGGCCAGTTCCGGGTCGTCCTCGACCAGCAGCAGCCGCGGTGGTGTGTCAGCGGCCCGATCCATGACGCCATTCTTACTGCTGCGGCCCTGGTGCGGCCGATCCGCCACAGGTCAAGAGCAGCTCGGGGGTCACCACCGGCTCGTCGAGTAGGGGCGACCTATGCACTCGGCGCTCGGCATCGACCGCGAACACCAGGCAGCCGGGCTGGGTCGCCGCCCACTCCATGCCGTCGACGCCCATCGCGAATGCGGCGGTCGAAACAGCGTCGGCCGTGGTCAGGTCGGGTGCCAACACGGTCAGGCTCACTAGCTCGCGGGCCGGGCGGCCGGTGCGGCCGTTGATGACGTGGGCGCCGCGCTCGTAGTTGCCAGAGGTGGCGACCGCGCAGTCGCGCACCTCGAACACCGCGCACACCTGGTGCGCGATATCGGGGTGGCGGATGCCCACCCGCCAGGGGCGGCCGGGCTCGGGCTCGCCGACGACGAGCACGTCGCCTCCGGCGTTGAGGCTGAACCGGTCGGCTCCGGCCGCGCGCAGGAGCTCTCCGGCACGCTGGACGGCCCATCCCTTCACCACCCCGCAGGGATCGAAGGGGCGTCCCGGTAGCCAGGCACGGAAGGCGCCGCCGCTGTCCCGTTCGTAGCGCCGACACAGATCGATGATCTCGGTGAGTTCCGGACTTGCGTGCTCAGGCGTTGCGCCGTCGCCGCACCGTTGGACCTCGCTGCCAGCACGGAAGGGGCTGAAGCGGCGATCCACCTCGCGCAGCCAGTCGAAGGCCCGTGACACGGCATCCCGTACCGCAGGCGCGGCAGCCCGCACGTCCGCCGAGATCGGCAGGCCCATGATGTGCTCGACGCGCCGGAGCCGAGCGCCCGATTCGCTCGCCACGGCTACCCTCCCTGGGAGTCGATCGCGGCCTGCAGGGACTGGGCGTAGGCATTGCTGGTCGTGGTGGCGCCGGACACCGTGTCGAGGTTCGCGTTCTGCGCCCGCAGCGCTTCCTGCCGCAAAGTCGGAGCGGCGCTGCTCGCGATCCGCCTGCTGTGCCGGTCGGAGGGCTCGGTGATCAGCTGGACGTCGGTGATCTTGGTGCCGGTGAACACCACCCGCACCTGATAGGGCCCGAACTCGGTTTGCACCAGCGATCCGTCGACCGTTTTGTCGCCGCCGGCCGGGTTCGGGGGCGCGGTCTTTCCCGGTGCCGGGGCCGCGCCGGTCCCGGCTGGCACGGCCGACGAGGCGCGCGCCGCCGCGTCGTGGCTTGACTGGTAACGCACCAGCGGGAGCAACCCCGCGACCGCGAGGGCCAGGATCGCGCCGAAACGCCGCATGTCATCACTCCTGGGTTTTGCTGCCTCTAGGCCGCGAAGGCGAATCGTTCGGTGTGGCATTGGGCACGCGGCACCCCCAGGGTGCGCAGGGCGCCGAGGACTGCGTCGGTCATGCCCGGCGGGCCGCAGAGGAAGACATCGCGGTGGCGGATACCGGGCACCAGGGCGGCGAGGTGTTGCGGTCCCATGATCGGCCCGTGACGACCCACCGCGGTGGCGGGACCGATCACGACGTGCAGCTGCGCTCCGGCTCGCTGCGCCAGCCACTGCAATTCCGACACCAGAACCGCCTCCCGCTGGTCGCCGACGCGGTAGAGCACGACGACGTCCTGGCGGGTCTGGGCGAGCTCTTCGAGCAGCGCGCGGATCGGCGTCACCCCGACCCCGCCGCCGATCAGCAGCACATCCCGGCCGGTGCACTGCTCGGTCGTGAACGCGCCGTACGGCCCCTCCGCGAGCACCCGCGTTCCGACGCGCAGGTTCCGCAGTGCGGCGCTGCCATCGCCGAGTGCTTTCACCGTGATGCGCAACGTCTTCCCGTCCGGCATCGCCGACAGCGAGTACGGATGTGCCTGCGCACAAAGGCCGGTGGCGAGGAATCGCCACAGAAAGAACTGCCCGGCCCTGGCGGGCAACCTGTCCAGCCGACGGCCGCCGATGTGGATCGACACGACGTCCGGGCCTTCCGGAACCACCCCCAGCACCCGGGTGTCGTGCCGCGCCATCCGCCACAGTGGCAGCAGAAAGCGGAACACCAGCACCATGCCGAGGGCCGCGCCGTAGAGCGTCCACCAGTAAGCCCGGCCGATCGGGCTGCCCACGAAGTCATTTCCGCTCGTCACCTGGTGCAGGAAGCCGAGTAGGACGGCCAGGTAGGCGCCGAGGTGCAGGAAATGCCACGTCTCGTAACGCATCCGCCGTCGGGCCGCCCGCGCGGAGGTGACGCCGACTACGACGAGCAGGGCCGCGCCCGCTGCGGCCAGCAGCAGGTCCCCGGTTTCGGACACCAGCGATCCGAACTCCGACAGCACCGGGCTCCGGTCCTGCTCGGCGTAGCCGACCGTGATCAGCACGACATGCGCCGACACCAGCCAGAGGACCCAGGTGCCCGTCCACCGGTGCCAGCTCGTGAGCCGGTCCATGCCGAGCCGCCGCTCCAGCCAAGGCACCCGCGCGATGAGCACTAGTTGGAGCACCAATGCCAACGCGCCGCCGAGGCCGGTCAACCGGCCCAGTGCCAGCACCAAGCCCTGGGGCCCGGTCAGCACGCCCACCTCGCCGCCGAGCACGAAGAGGTCGACGACCCACATGGCGTTGAGCACCAGCAGGGCCCAAAGCCACCACTTCGCGTCGCCCGCCCTGGTCTTGCGTCGTTCCGATTGCACGTCGTCGATTCTCGGCCGCGTTTCTGGGAAGAAACTTGGAAAACCGCGGGCGATCGGCGCGGTGTCGTCGGTGTGCTGCGCACGGTGATCGTGCGTGTTCGGGGTGTGCTCGGGCGCTGCCGTTATCGCCTGTTCGGGCGAGTGTCCGGGGCGAGCTCGGCTAAGTTGCTCGTTGCGAACGAAAAACGGAGGAGCAGTGAGCTACCCACCGCAGGACCCGTACGGTACGCAGTCCGGCCCGTACGGATCGCAGCCGGGCCAGCACCCCTCGGGGCAGCACCTCTCGGGCCAGTACCCCTCGGGCCGGTACCCGTCGGGCCAGTACCCGACGGGCCTGTACCCGACGGGCCAGTACCCGCCGCCGAACGGCACGGACGACTTCTGGCGCCATGTAGCGGGAAACCAGCCCCCGATGCAGCCGAAGAAAAGCCGTACCGGGCTCATCATCGCCCTGGCCGGCGTCGGCGCGGTGGTGGTCATCGCAGTGGTGGTCACGATCATCCTGCTCGCCGTCAACAGCGGTGGCCGGATCGAGGCCGGTGAGTGCATGTCGCTGGCCAGCGAGAAGGGCGGCGAAATGAGCGCCGCGACCTGCGGTTCCGCGGATTCGGACTACAAGGTCATCGAGGTCCGGCAGGGCACCAGTCGTGCCGTGTGCCAGAACAATTACAGCAACGTCATCGACGGCAAGACCTACTGCATCGAGCTGGACGTCAAGGTGGGCGACTGCCTGACCTCGTTCCAGCGGGCCGAGGAGATCCTGCCGCTCAAGATCGACTGCGGCAAGGCAGAAGACCAGGTGACCAAGGTCGCCAACAGCACCGACCCGGAAAGCGCCTGCGGTTCCAACGAGGGCTACTACGTCTTCGAGAAGCGCACCGTCTGCTTCGGCGACGTGCGGGGCACCTGACGGAGCGCGAGCGCGTGTCCACTGGGGACGCACAACATCCTGATTCCGGAAATCCGGGGTAATCCTGCTGATCGGCCGTGGCCGGACCGTCGGCTCGGCTAGGTTTGCGCGCCTAGATCGATTCCGGAGGGATCCATGAGCCAGCCACCGCGCGACCAGGACGGCAAGATGATCAGCAGCGTCCTCTACCTCGGCGCACTGGGCATCGGCATCGCCATCGCCATCGTCGCGTACTTCGCCTCCAGCACCGATCAGCCCGAGGCAGGCAAGTGCGTGGCCATCACGGACGTCGACAGCGCGGCGCCAGGCTGGCGCCGGGTCGACTGCGGCAGTGCCGAATCCGACTTCGTGATCGCGAAGGTCACCGCGGTTTCGGCGGCGTGCCCGCCGGCGTACGCGACGGCCAGCCGAGATACCCGGCGCGACAGCGGGGTGCGGTTGTGCCTGGTGCCGGACGTGGCCGTCGGCGATTGCCTGCGCGTTCCAGTGGCCGGTATCGAGACCAAGGTGCCGTGCGACGAGCCCGGGGCGAACGAGCGGGTCACCCGGGTGGCGGCGAACAGCAGCGGTGCGGCGGCGTGTCCGGCCGGGACCAACCGGGCCGCGGTCTACCCGGAGCCGGCGCGAACGGTGTGCGCCGAACCCTTCCCGGCGTAACCGGCTCAGTAACCGGCTCAGTGACCAACGCGATCTGGTTCCGCGGCCTCCGATGTGATGTCGTGGCAGGGCAAGCTCGCAGGTGAAGGCGGTTGTACGCACGATGAGGGAGGGCTTCGATGCGCAGCGAGGACCGCACGGTCCGCGACATCACCCGGGGGCTGATGCGGGAGCTCGGGCTGACCACGGTATTCGGCAATCCGGGCACGACCGAGGTGCCGTTCCTGACCGGGTGGCCGGACGACTTCCGCTACGTGCTGGGCCTGCAGGAGTCCGCGGTGGTCGCGATGGCCGACGGCTACGCGCAGTCCCGGCGGGAACCGGTGCTGGTCAACCTGCATTCCGCCGGCGGCGTGGGCCATGCGCAGGGCGCGATCTTCACCGCGTACCGCAACCGGACGCCGATGATCGTGACGGCCGGGCAGCAAACCCGCAGCCTGATGTTCGACGAGCCGTTCCTCGGCGCCACCGACGCCACCACCTTCCCCAAGCCGTATGTGAAGTGGAGCTACGAACCGGCCCGCGCCGCCGACGTCCCGGCGGCCCTGATGCGCGCCTATCAGTTGGCGACAACCCCGCCGTACGGCCCGGTCTTCGTCTCGATCCCCGCCGATGACTGGGACCAGCCCGGCGTGCCGGTGACCGCCCGGCCGCGGACCCCGGGTTTCGCTCCGGCCCCGACCGCGGTGACCGAGCTCGCCGATGCCTTGCGGCGTTGCGAGCGTCCCGCGTTCGTCGTGGGCCCGGCGGTGGATGCGGACGGGGCCGTCGCGGACATGGTCGAGCTGGCGGAGAAGACGCAGGCCGCGGTGTTCGCGGCGCCGATGTCGCCGCGCTGCTCGTTTCCCGAGGACCACCCGCAATTCGCCGGTTTCCTGCAGCCCGAGCGGCGATTGCTCAGCGCGGAGCTCGCCGAGCACGACCTAGTCGTGGTGTGGGGCGCACCGGCGTTCACCTTTCACGTGTACCGAGGTGAGAGCGAGACCGAGCTGCCGGATCTCTTCCTGGTGCACGACGACCCGGATGTGCTCGCCCGCGCCCGGCAGGGCCGCGGCGTGCTGGGCACCTTGGCGCACTCGTTGCGGCAGGTCAACGGCCGGGTTGAGGCGTCGCAGCGGAGCGCGCCGGAGACCTATGCGCGGCCGCCGAAGCCGATCGCGTCGACGCCGCTGACCGCCGCCTACGTCTTCGACACGATCGCCGAGGCGCTGCCCGAGGACGCGGCGGTGGTGGAGGAAACCCCCAGCCACCGCAACGATCTGCACGAGTACTTCCCGATCCGGTCCACCGACGGCGGGTTCTTCACCTGTTTCTCCGGTGCACTCGGTTACGGCATCGGCGCCGCCGTCGGGGTGGCGATGGCCGACCCGTCGCGGCGCACGGTCGCGCTGATCGGCGACGGCTCCAGCATGTACGGGATCCAGTCGGTGTGGACGGCGGTGCGGGAGCAGGCGCCGGTCACCTTCGTGATCATGGACAACGCGCGGTACGCGGCGGTGGCGGTGCTGGGCGCGGCGGCGGGCGGCAGCAAGCTGCCCGGTGTCGAGCTCGGCGGTATCGACTTCGCCGCGCTGGCCACCAGCCTGGGCTGCCCGGCCAAGCTGATCCGGACACCGAAGGATCTCAACGCGGCCCTCGCCGAGGAGTTCACCGGCAAACCCGGCCCAACCCTCCTGCACGTCAAAGTCAACCCAGCCCATCGCCACCTGTACTAGGGCGATTTCGATTGAGGTCCCGCTAATCCGCCGGCCCCGTCGTGATGCGACGCGCCGGAGATCGTTGATTTCAATGGAAATTCCCCCGTCGACTTCCCCTGAAACCGCCCCACGTCGAGGAGGCGGGCGACCTCGCTGCGCAGCTGGACGAAGGTCTCCGACTCGCGGGTGGTGATCTGATCGCGAACGTCGCCGAGCGGGATCGCCAGGTCCGCCACGATGTTCGCCGGCGACTTCGACAGCACGAACACCCGGTCCGCGAGGTAGATGCTCTCGTCGATGTCGTGGGTGACCAGCAGGACCGTGCTGTCGAACTGCTTGCGGACCCGAAGCAGCAGGTCTTCCAGCTCGAAGCGGGTCTGGGCGTCGACCGAGGCGAACGGCTCGTCCATCAGCAGCAGCGCCGGTCGGCAGGCCAGCGCGCGGGCGATCGACACCCGCTGCTGCATGCCGCCGGAGAGCTGCCATGGGTACTTCTTCGCGGCGGCGCTCAGGCCCACCCACTCCAGCACCTCGTCGGCCCGGCCGCGCCGTCCGGCCTTGCTCAATCCCCTGGAGCGCAAAGGGAATTCGACGTTGGACCGCACCGACAGCCACGGGAACAGCGACCGGCTGTAGTCCTGGAACACCACGGCCAGGTCGGTCGGCACGCCCTGCACGGCGCCGCCGTGCAAGCGGATATCGCCGCTGGTCGGCTTGATCAGCCCGGAGATCGAGCGCAGCAGGGTGGACTTGCCGCAGCCGGATGGGCCGACGATGCAGGCCAGTTCGCCGATACGCACCTGGAACGTCAGGTCGGCGATGGCCAGGTGGCCCTCGCCGCCGTAGCGGTGGCCGAGCCCGGAGACCTCGAGCATGGTCTTGGTTTCGGTCATGACAAGTCAGCCTCCGGCCATTTGGTGCGCTTGCGATGGTTGCCAGCTCAGCGCGCGGCGCTCCACCGCGAGCAGCAAGGTGTTGAGCAGATAACCGAGGATGCCCAGCAGCACGATGCCCGCCCACATGGCGGGAAAGTCGAACTTCCGCTGGTCGAACATCAGCCGGTAGCCGATGCCGTTGGTGGAGCCGACCAGTTCCGAGACGACCATCAGCACCAGCGCCAGCGACAGGCTCACCCGCAGCCCGGCGAAGATCTTCGGCGTCGCCGCGGGCAGCACCACCCCGAAAACCCAGTGCGCGCGGGGAATGCGGAACGACCGGGCGGTGTCCACCTTGACTTGGTCGACGGAGCGGACCCCGTCGACGGTATTCAGCAGGATCGGCCACATCACGCCGAAAACGATCACAGCGATCTGCATCTGTGCCCCGATGCCCAGCAATACCAGGAAGACCGGCACCAGCACCGGCGGCGGAATGGCCCGCATGAACGCCATCAGCGGCCCGACGTAGTCCAGCGCGGTGCGAGACCGGCCCAGCAGCGTTCCTAGTCCGACGCCGAGCGCCACCGCGATGAGCCAACCCCCGGCGATCCGCCCGAGGCTGGCCAGCAGATCCGTGTACGCCTCGTCGGTCAGGAACAGTGACGAGGCCGGTCCGCTGAACCACTTCTCTACGGCGGCGCCGACGATCCGCGTCGGGGCGGGGAAGAAGGGGCTCGACGCGGCGCGGGTGAGCAGTTCCCAGACCACGATCGCGCCGATGAACACCGACCAACGCCGCAGGAATCCGTGCACCCCGATCACCCCGCCTCCCGATCGACCGCGCTCCACCGGAAGGCGCGCTTGTGCACCAGTTCCAGCGCTTCGTTGCTGAGATAGCCGACGATTCCCGCGACCAGGGTGCCCGCCAGCACGAGGTCCATCCGGCCGGCACCGGTGCTCGCGTCGAGCACGAAGCTGCCCAGCCCGCTGCCGCCGCCGGCCAGGAACTCGGTGCTGACAACCAGAATCAGCGCGACCGCGGCGGACATCCGGATGCCGGTGAGCACGAACGGCGCGGCGCTTGGCAGCGCCACCGTGCACATCACCCGGCCGCGGCCGAACCCGAAGGAGCGCGCGGTATCCACCATGACCGGGTCGATCTCGTCCAGCGCATAAATGGTGTTGAACAGGATCGGCCACACCGCGGCGTACACGGCAAGCGTGATCTTGGTTTCCGGCCCGGCGCCGACGAGCACGATGGCGAGCGGGATCAGCGCGACCGACGGGATCGGACGGAGGAACTCGATGATCGCCCGGGTGCCCGACCGGATCCAGGGCACGCTGCCGAGCAGCAGGCCGGCGGGTACCGCGATGGCGATGGCGATGCCCAGCGCGATCGCCCAGGCCAGCACGCTGGCGATTAGGTCGAGCAGGAAGGCGCGGTCGCCGAGTAGTTCGACGAATCGAGTGAGCACTGTGGACGGTGGCGGAAGGTATTGCTGCGGGACGATTCCGGACCGGCTGAAGACTTCCCACGCGAGGAGGAAACCCGCAAGCCCGATCAATCCCCGGAGTGTTCTGGTCATTTCCGCGAGTCAGCTCTGCGGCGGCGCGATGATCATGCTTGCCACGTCGACATCCTTGTCGATGTAGCCGAATTCCCGCATCAGCCGCGGGATGCGCTGCAGGCGGGTGCTGTCGGCGCGGGAGTTCATCTTCAGCAGCGTGATGATCGACGCGGTTTCCTTGTCGATCTTGGCGAATTGCGGGAGCAGCGGCTCGATCTTGCTGCGGTCCTGCGCTTCGGCGACCGCGGTGTCCATGGCGCGCTGAAATGCCGAAATCGTCTTGGGATTCTCGTCGGCGAACTTGGCCGACGAGACGTAGCCGCCAAGCGGAAGGTCTTCCAGCGGTCCGGTGGCGGTGTCCACGACCGGGATGGCGCCCGCGTCGCGGGCGGACAGCGTCAGGAACGGCTCGACGACGAAGGCGGCATCGACCTGGCTTGCGCGCAGCGCGTTCGGCATGTTGACGAATCCGAGCGGCACCCACTGCACCTTGCCGTAGTCCACGCCGTTGGCTTTCATCGCGGCCTTGACCATCAGCTCGGAGATGGTGCCCGCGCCGCTGATCGCGATCTTCTTGCCCGCGAGGTCTTTTGGCCTGCGCACGCTGGAGTTCGGCGAGGCCATGATCATGCAGGTGTTCGGCACGCTCGATGCGCAGTCCGCGACGATCTTCAGCTGGGCCACGCCATGGGCCTGGGCGGCGAAGATGGGCACGTAGCTGCTGAACGTGATGTCGTAGTCGCCGCCGATGGTGCTGTTCAGCGCGGAGGCGCCGTCGGCGGCGTTGATGATTTCGACGGTGAGGCCCTCGCGCTGGAAATGACCGTTCTGCACCGCCAGGTGCAGGGGTGCGAGTTCGCTGGTGGGCAGGCCGCCGACCCGCAGATTCGCCTTCTCGACCTGGGCGTTGCCGCCCTGTTGCGCTTCCGAACCGCCGAGTAGCCCGCAACCGCCAGTGCCCATCACGGCGCCTGCCGTGATCATCCCGCCTGCGAGTTTCAGCAGGTCTCGGCGTGGAAGCGGACTCATCTGGATCCTCCTGGCGTCGGGGTGCGGTGCGCGTACTTCCCTTGTGCCGCGCGCCGGGAGCAGGTACGGGTCCGCTTCGACGACCGGTGCCACGCGGGCGTGGCTCGTCCGAGGTGGACGGCGTCGTCGCGTTGTTGACCCGGGAGGACGGGCGGGGCGAGCGTTGACTCCGGGCCGGTTGACTGCCGCGGTCCGGAGGCGGTGCATCGATTCTCCCGGTGCAGTGGCGGGCTTGGTGCACTCGAACTGTAGAAGGTCGGACCACATGCGACAACCAGGCGTAATTAGCTCGTTGTCACAACTCACTCACGCGTGTTGTATGGCTCACTCGGAGCAACCAAAACATGGTGTGACTGCGAGCTGAATCAAAACAGGTTGTGACGGCGAGCTGAATTCGCCTGGACAATTCGGGGAAACGCCGAATTCCTTCTGAGTCAAGGTGATTCGGGATCCGGCCCGTGAGTTCGTTGGCGGCGACGGGCCACTCGCGGACTCACGGCCGCTGCGGGAAAAGTCAGTTCCGCGGCGGAGGCACGATCATGCCGTCGACGTCGACGTCGGTGTTGATGAACCCGAAGTCCCGCATCAGGCGCGGCACCCGCTGCAGGCGGGTGGCGTCGGCGCGCGAGTTGAACTTCAGCAGCGTGATGATCGACGCGGTTTCCTTGTCGATCTTGGCGAATTCCGGCAGCAGTGGCTCGATCTTGCTGCGGTCCTGCGCTTCGGCGACGGCGCGGTCCATTGCCCGCTGGAACGCGGCGATGGTCTTCGGATTCTCCGTGCAGAACTTCGTCGTCGCGCCGTAGCCGGTCAGCGGCAGGTCCTCAAGCGGTCCGGTGGCGGCGTCCACCACCGGCACCGCGCCGCTGTTGCGGGCCGCCAGGGTGAGGAACGGCTCGGTGAGAATCGCGGCGTCCACCTGGTCCTGCTGCAGCGCGGCGGGCATGTTGATGAACGGGATCGGGACGAAGCGCACCTTGTCGAAGTCCACGCCGTAGGCGCGCATGGTGGCCTTGACCAGCAGTTCCGAGATGGTGGCCGGGCCGCTGATCGCGATCTTCTTACCGGCCAGGTCCGGCGGCCGGCGGACCTTGGAGCGCGGCGAGGTCATGATCACGGTGCTGTTCGGGGCGGCCGACGCGCAGTCCGCGACGATCTTCAGCTGCGCGACGCCCCGCGCCTGCGCCTGGAAGAACGGCACGTAGCTGCTGTAGGTGATGTCGTAGTCGCCGCCGATGGTGCTGTTCAGCGCGGAGGCGCCGTCCGCCGCGGTGATGATCTCGACGGTCAGTCCTTCTTGCCGGAAAAGCCCGTTCCGAACGGCCAGGTGCAGCGGCGCCAGGTCGTTGATCGGCAGCGCGCCGACCCGCAGGTTAGCCTTCTCGACCAGGCCGTTTCCGCCCTCCGCCGACTGTGATCCGCCGAGGAGTCCGCAGCCGCTCACGCCCAGCAGCGCCCCGGCGGTGGCCGTCCCGCCGGCGAGCTTCAGCAGACTCCTGCGGGGCAGGGCGCGGTGGGCGAGGACGGGGCTCATGTACTCCTCCTTGCATTGGGTGCGGCGCCGGGCACGGCTGCGGAGGGATTGGCGTGAGCAGCCGAACGGTGCGGACGTGCCCCCGCGAGCGGTCCAGAAGCGCGCTCCAGTGCACTGTGGACGATGCCGTCGTTGGCGATCACCGGCTGTTCACGGGCCATTGGCGCCGCGGCCCGGTGGTGGAGCGGCAAAGGTTTCGGGACGTGGCCGGGCGGGGGTGCACGCAGGACTGTAGGGCGTCGAACCAACGTCGACAACCAGGCGTAACGAGCTCATAGTCACACGAATGGCCTACGTGTAGTTCATGCCACTCATCCGAGTGAGGAACTCTCGCTCTAGGGGCCTGACTTGTGACGCCCAGTTAAGTATAGTCTCGCCCGTCGAGGTGACCGGCCTCTGCTTCGGGGGATGCACGTTGTGACCAGGGAGTGTGATGGCAAGCCCGGCTGACAGAGTCAGGGTCTACGGGGGCTCGACGCGAGTCGAAGGCCCGTCGTCCCGCTCGTGCGTATTTGGCGCCACCGCGTCGGATCGCGGGCACATTCCTCACACGTCGATCAACACTGCCGCGGCGCGGAAGGGCAGCTAGCCGTGGCGGTGTCGAACATGTCCGCCGCAGCGCAGGAAACAGGGATGCTCAACAACGACCCCGCTACCGGAGCCGGCGCAGCCACTGATCCGGCTGCCAACCGGACCAAGAAGTGGTGGCTGCGCAACTGGCGCCTCCGGTACAAGATGGCCGCCGTCCTGCTCGTGCCGACCCTGGCCGCGCTGGCCGTCGGCGGGATCCGGGTCTATGACGGACTTGCCACCCAGTCGCGGCTGAACAGCATCGTCGAGCAGGTCGAACTCGGCCAGCAAGTCGCGAGCCTGACGCACGAGCTGCAGCGCGAACGCGACTTCGCGGTCGTGCTCACCAACGCCAACGGTCCCAACGGGGTCGGCGATTACACCGCGCAGAACCAGCGGGTCGACGCGGCGGTGCAGCAGCTGCGGGCATTCGATTCGCGGGTCGCGGACTTCACCCTGGAAGTAAGCAGCGCCTACCAGAGCGCGATGCACCGACTCGACAGCCTGGGTGCCCTGCGCAACACGATCAACACCGGCTTTACCGGCCCGCAGACGCTGGTCGCCTACAACTCGGTGCTCGACAGCCTGCTGCAGATCAACCGGACGGTATCCACCGCCGCGGTCAACACCCAGGTCAGCCAGACCGCGCGGGCCGCCGAAGCACTCGGCCGGGCCAAGGAGCAGCTCGCCCAGCAGCGCTCGATCCTGCTCATGGCCGGGCTGCGTGGGCAGTTCCTCACCGGGCAGACCGACGCGGTGCGCGCCGCCAATGCGCGGTTCGAGGCCGCTTTCGCGGAGTTCGAGAGCGCCGCCACCCCCGAGCAAAGCGCCCTCTACGCCGCGCGGGTCGCCGGTCCCGAAGTCGACCGGACCGAGCAGATCGAGCAGACGGCGCTGATCGCGGCCGACCGCGAGAACCCGCCGGGCATCGACCCGCTCGAATGGGGAACGCAGTCGGCCAAGCGCACCGACCTGGTCCGTTCGGTGGAAGACGAGGTGCTGACCGACTTCCACGACGATGCCGCCGCCCTGGCCGATTCCGCGACGTGGTCGCTGATCCGCGACTCGGTGTTGCTGTTGCTGCTGCTGGTGGTGGCGTTCGGTGTCGCGGCCTACATCGCGCGCTCGATGCTGCGCCCGCTGCGCACCCTGCGCTACGGGGCCCTGGAGATCGCGCAGCAGAGCCTGCCGGACGCGATCAACAAGGTCAACGAGAACCCGGGCACCGCCGCCCAGATCACGGTGCCCCCGGTGCCGGTGTACTCCAACGAGGAAATCGGGCAGGTGGCCCGCACCTTCGACGCGGTGCACCAGCAGGCGCTGAGGCTTGCCTCCGAGCAGGCGCTGCTGCGCACCAACGTCAACGACCTGTTCGTCAACCTGGCGCGCCGCAGCCAGACCCTGGTGCAGCGGCAGCTGGCCCTGATCGACCGGCTGGAGCGCGACGAGCAGGACCCGGACCAGCTGAGCAGCCTGTTCGAGCTGGACCACCTGGCCACGCGCATGCGCCGGAACAACGAGAACCTGCTGATCCTCGGCGGCACCGACCTGACCCGCCGGATGATGCGGCCGGTGGCGCTCAACGAGGTTCTCGGCGCGGCGGTGTCCGAAGTGGAGCAATACGCGCGGGTCGCCGTGGTCGACGCGCCCGACCTGGCCATCCAGGGCCGGGTGGTCAACGACTTCGTGCACCTGGTCGCCGAGCTGCTGGAGAACGCCACCGTGTTCTCCAACCCGGACACCGAGGTCACCGTCCGCACCGCATACCGGAGGCAGGAACTCGTCATCGAGATCCGGGACCGCGGCGTGGGCATCGACGCCGGCGAGGTCGACGAGATCAACGAGCGGCTCACCCGGCCGCCGGAGATCGACGTCGCGGTGTCCCGGCGGATGGGGCTCTTCGTGGTCGGGCAGCTGGCCCGGCGGCACAACATCCGGGTCGAGCTGCACAACAACGACGGCCTCGAAGGCGGCGTCACCGCGACGGTGCGCGTGTCCGGCGAGTTCGTCGTCCAGCTGACCCCGGACGGCCCGATGCCGATGCCCGACGTGCCGCGCGCCGCGATCGGCGAAGAGCCGCGCGAATCCGTCAGCGAGACCGGCACGCACCTCGGCCTGGCCGCCGCGTTCGGCGGTCGCGCCGCCGCCGGAACCGATCGTGGGATCGAACCGCTGCCCGAGCGCACCCCGCTGCCGTCGCTGGCCGGGGTCGAGCAAGCCACCGCGTTCACCCCGAAACCACAGGACGAACCGGACAACGACGACACCGAGGTGTCCACGCAGTATTCGGTGACCGTTACTTCCGGCGATTCGTTCGGTGCCACCGACGTCCCGGAGTGGGAGGATGCGTCGCAGGCGCCCGCGGACGATGAGGTCCGCGCCGAGGAGTGGCCCAGCGAGGAGAGCGGCGGCCAGTTCCCGGATGAATTCGACGGCCAGTGCGGGGGCCCGTCGGATCCCATCGGATCGGCCGATCTGTTCCGCAGCCCGTTCGAGGCGGAGAAGACCGCCCGGTTCACCTCGGCGGAGTTGCCGGTGGGGCTGGACGAGCCGGTGCCCAACGGCAGCGGACCGGACGGAACCGGGTTGGGCGGAGCCCTTTTCGGTTCCGCGGACTCCGAGGGCGCCGCGGACAACGGAACCCGGCAGGAGCCGGCCACCGAAGCCTGGGCCCTAGGGGGTGGCCCGGTGGAGGGCACCGACGGCAGGCCGCCGGCGTTCGCCGACGACGAGCCGAGAGGGACCGCCTGGGACATGGACGACGCGCCGACCCAACGCCTGCCGATCTACGAAGCGGTGCTTTCGCAGTGGTTCCGCGAGTCCGATGTGGACGAATTTCCGGCCACCCCGGCCACCCCGGCCCGTTCGGCTTCGGCCGACAATCCCGAGCAGGCCGAGACTCCCGAACCGGTCGAACCGGAGCCGGAGAACGAGCAGCCGGACGCCCCGGAGGAGCACGTCGACGAGGTGCCGCGCACCACGGTGCCGGACCCGGGCTGGGGTTCGGCCGATGTCGGCTGGAAGGCAGCCGAGGCGCTGCTGCAGACCCAGCAGGTCCAGGAGACCACCGCGGCCGGGCTGCCCAAGCGGGTGCCCAAGACGAACCTGGTGCCGGGTTCGGCGGCCCCGCGCACACCCCAGACCCCCCGCCGCAAGCCCGCCGCCACCCGCTCGGCAGACGCCGTGCGCGGTCGGATGGCGAACTTCCAGCAGGGTGTCAAACGGGGTAGGCATTCCAAGGCCGAACCGGTTTCCACCGAACCACCCCGCTCGAATCCGAGCCGTCCCGAGGAGCAGGAGTGAACGGGTCCGTGCAGCAACCGATGAGCAGCAACAGCTTCAGCTGGCTGATCACCGACTTCGTGCGTCGCGTCCCCGGTGTGGCGCACTCGGTGGTGGTCTCGGCCGACGGACTGTTACTCGCCGGGTCCCAGGGCTTGCCGCGGGATCGCGCCGAGCAGTTGTCCGCGGTGGCCTCCGGGCTGGTCAGCCTCACCCAGGGCGCCGCGCGTTGTTTCGAAGCAGGTGAGGTCACCCAGACCGTGGTGGAAATGGAGCAGGGCTACCTGTTCCTGATGTCCATCAGCGACGGTTCCTGCCTGGCGGTGCTGGCCGCGCCGAACGCCGACATCGGCCTGGTGGCCTACGAGATGACCCTCCTGGTCGAGCGGGTCGGGCGGCAGCTAACCCCGGAGCTGCGGGCGCAGCTGCAGGGCATGGTGCGCCGATGATTCCCGCTGGGCAACGCTGAGGGGAGCTCGTCATGAACACCGGTTCCGAGCCCAGCTGGGACGGTGACCTGTTCCGCCTCTACAACAAGCGGTTGAGCCCCGATTCCTGGCAGGACGACTTCGTCGAGGACGATTCCGCGCCCGGTCCGGCTTCGGAGTCGATCGGCGGCTACGAGCGGGCCCTGTTCGGCGGTCCGGGTGCCGACCTGTTCGGCTCCGGCTACAGCTCGATGCCGGAGGTCGCCGGGCACCGGCCGACCGACAGCGGTCCGCAGTCGGTGTCGATGCCGTCGATCTCGCGGTCGATGTCGCCGATTTCCCAGTCGATGCCCTCGATTTCGCAGCCGCTGCCGCCGCTGTCGCAGTCCATGCCGTCGATCTCCGGATCGATGCCGGCGATTCCCAGCGCCGAATCGCCGGAGTCCGACAGCCTCGACGGCGGTTCGCTGGTGCGGCCCTACGCCCGCACGCGCGGGCGCACCCGCACCGATTATGATCTTGCTATCGAAACGCTGGTCTCCACCAGCGAACGCGGTCGCACGCAAGCGACCCAAACCCGGGCCGAGCACCGCTCGATCTCCGAACTGTGTATGGAGGCTCGCTCGGTGGCCGAGGTCGCCGCGCACCTGCGCCTTCCGTTGGGCGTGGTGCGGGTGCTGATCGGCGACATGGCCGATACCGGCCTGGTTCTGATTCATGACAGTGGCATGGTCGTCGGTGATCGGCCGTCCATGGAGTTCTTGGAAAGGGTGCTCAGTGGGCTTCGCAGGCTCTGATCCCCGAGCGAATGCGGGCCACCAGAAGACCTCGACGAAGATCGTGGTCGCCGGTGGCTTCGGGGTCGGCAAGACGACGTTCGTCGGTTCGGTCTCCGAGATCGTGCCGTTGACCACCGAGGCGGTCATGACCGAGGCCAGCGTCGGGGTCGATGACCTCAGCGCTACGCCGGGCAAGGTCACCACCACGGTGGCGATGGACTTCGGCCGGGTCTCGCTGGACTCGGACCTGATCCTGTACCTGTTCGGCACTCCCGGCCAGCACCGGTTCTGGTTCATGTGGGACGACCTGGTGCGCGGCGCGATCGGCGCGGTGGTGCTGGTCGACACCCGGCGGTTGGCCGACGCGTTCGCCTCGATCGACTTCTTCGATGACCGGGGCCTGCCCTACATCATCGCGGTGAACACGTTCGACGGCGTGCTGCACCACCGGCAGGAGGACATCCGGGAAGCGCTGACCATCTCGGCCTCGGTGCCGATGATCACCTGCGACGCCCGGAACCGGGAGTCCACCAAGCAGGCCCTGATCACCTTGGTGGAACACGCCATGCGCCAACGCTTGGCCGCCGCCCACTGATGTGGGCAGCGATTTCAAGGGAAATCAACCTGCCGATTTCCCTTGAAATCGCTCAGTCCTCGACGAGGGCGACGGACATGATGCGGTGCAAGGGGAAGTTGCCCAGCTCTTCGCTGCTGGGGTCGAAGCCCTGCAGGATCCCGCCGCCGACGCTCACCGGCCGCACCACGCGCTGGCTGCGCACTCCGTGCGTGTCGACGAACCCCAACCACACGCTCCGGCGCTGTTGCGCCGCGTCGCGCAGCAGCTGCAGCGTCGCTTCGGCACTCGGCCGCCCGCGTTCGGGGCGCACGGTGCTGCCGCGCCGCGCCGCCCCGGCCCGGTCGCCGGCTCGCAGGTGCGCCACGAGCTCGCCGAGCTGCTCCTCGCTCGGCGCGGCGATCGCCGCCGGCTGCGCAGGGCGGCTTTTGCCGCGCACGCGCCGCCCGCTCTCCCGCAGGTCAAGCACGTTGCCGTCGGGGCCTTCGGCGACCGGGGCGAATCCGGCGGCGCGTAGTTCGGCGACTACGTCGGCCAGCGGCAGCGGGCTGACCAGGACGGTGGGCGCGATGCGGCGGAGTTCGAGTTCCTCGGTTTCCGGCTTGGCCAGGATTTCCGCCAGCAGCAGCGGGTCGTCGCAGCGCAGGAAGGCCGCGGCGGTGCCCGCGCGGAGCAGGCCGTGGCGGCGGGCGACGTCGTCGATCAGGTAGGTCAACGACTGCGGGACCGGGGTGCGCGAGCGGGTGCGGAACAGCGCGTGCAGGTCGTCGGCGGTGTAGCCGGTATCGAGGGCGCGTCGGATGCTGCCGTCGCTGATCCGGTAAACGGTGGCGCTACCGGCGGATTCGACGTCCGCGACGAGCTTCATCTCGATGGCGAGCTCGGGTTCGAGGCGACCCGGGGCGACGACGGTGAGGTCGGCCTGCACAAGGACGTGGTCCAGGGGTTCGGGCAATGCAAGGGCGAGTTGGCGGGCCGCTTCGGCCGATCCGTCGGCGAGCAGGACGCGTCCGGCGGTGGTCATCGCGTGCAGGGCGACGATGCCGAGGGTGGTGGCTTCGGCGAGGGTCCAGCGCACCAGGTCGTCGCGAAGCCGCCCACCGCGGCGCGGGGCACGCCACCCGAGGACCGCGGCGACGTCGTCCGGCCGGGCCCCGTAGCCACCGGGCAGTTCGTCGAGGTAGTCGAGGATGCGGCGGCGGTCCTTCGGCGCGAGCGGTCGGCGTAGGTCTTCGGAGAGCGGGTTGAGCAGCCGGTCCTTCTCGTCGCGGGCGCCGATCAGGCCGGGCAGCCGGGGCAGGTCGAGCCAGGCTTGGGCCAGGGTCGCCCAGCGCTGTTCGGGCGGGGCGGCCAGCCAGGTGTCGGACTCGATGGTGGGGACCCACTGCGGTGCCGCGCCGTCGCTGCTGGCCAGCAGGTTGGCCGCGGTCGCGAGTTCCACGAGCAGACCCAGCCGGTTCTCGTCGACGTCGATGGCCTTGGCGGTGCGGCGCAGGTCGCGTACCCCGACGCCGCCGGAACGCAGCACGTCGGGCGGCTCCTCGCCCCAGGTGTTCAGCAGACCCTCCACGTGCCGCAGCAGCTCCAGCGCCTCGCCGCCCGCCGTTTTGTCTACTGTGGACTGATCGGTGCCGGTCAGATCCGGTACGGGCTCGTCGGGTTCGACCGCGCCCATTGGCCGGTCGCCGCGCACGGCCAGGGCGAGCTGGCGCGGCAGCTCGACGGTCTCGGCATCGCGCCGCAGCAGCAACCCCTTCGCGAGCAGCCGTTGCACCGGATTAGTCGCCTGCTCCAGCGGAACCTGCTTGGCCGCGTCCTTGGTGCGCCCGATCGGCGCGCCCCCGGCGAGCTTGTCGACCAGCCGCCGCTCCTCCTTGTCGAGCTCGGCCAACGCCGCTTTCGCCGCCGCGCCGGTGAGGTGGTCGGCGGCGCGTCCGAGACCGGCGGGGAAGGTCGGCAAGGCCTCCCGTGCCGCCGGAGCCACGGCGAGCTCGCTGTCCTCGCCCCAGGTCAGCGCGAGATCGCGCAGCTGCGCGACGGATCGGCGGGCGCGTTCGACCGTGACATCGCGGCCGAGCAACTCGGTAACGGCGTCCAGCGGCACGGGCGCATCATCCGCGTCGAGCAGCACCAGCGCTTCGAGTGTGGCGAGGGTGAAGGAGTCGAGGTCCTCGCAGGCCCGCGCGACCGACGAGCGCACGCCAACGCGCGTCGCTAGCACCGAGGTATCGGCGGGCGGCGGGGTCGCGAGGTCGGGCCGGGCGCGAAGCAGCGCGACAAGCTGTTCGTCGCTGCGCGCCCGCAGCCAATCCGCGAGTGATGACATCTCCCTCACGATACCCAGCCGCCCCCGGGCGAATAGGTCGTCTCCGCGCGGCGATGCGGGTGGCCGTTGGCTGGAGTCGGCGTCGCCGCGACCGGGTGGCTCGTCGCTTGCGCGACCTCTCGGTCGTTTCGCGCGGGTGAGAGATGCGTCGCACTTGTTTTGTTTCGCCGCGCCCCCTTGGGTGAGGTCTGGGGCAGGATCCGGCAAACTGGAAGTACACCGCAGCCGGAATGCACAGGAGGACGACGTGGCCGGCAAAGCCAAAAAGGACCGCATTGACCCGTCTTGGCCGAAGGTCGGCGAGGGCGATCACCCGGTGAGCGAGTTCCTGGCCGACAAGCAGGGCGCGCTGTCGCCGTTCGGGGAGACCGCCTTTCCGCTCGGGCAGGACGCCGTGCCGTACGTCCACCCGGTCACGCGCATCAACAAGTAGCGCTCCTGTCAAGAGGGACCGTCGGTAACGGGAACCGGACGTCGCTCACACTCTGGAAAGTTTTAGGCTTTTTCGTGCTGGGTGAAGTTCCGGTCGCTTAGCGGGCCCGCAGGGCTTGCATCCCGGAGGAGCGATCTGCTCCGGCGGCTCGCGGGCCGCCGGAGAACGGCACCCGCCAAGTCCACAGCCGATCAGCTCGACAGGGGTGTGCCATGCCGGTTCCAGGTCCGGGTTATTCGATCACCGTTCGCGTCGAGGCGCCGCCGTCGACGACCGCGGCGGGCGACCTGACCAGTGCGATCGGACGCGCCGGCGGGGTCATCACGGCGTTCGACGTCGTCGAGTCGCACGCCGATCGCATCGTCGTCGACATCACCTGCAACGCGTTGTCGGCGGATCACGCCAACGACCTCGCCGAGGTCTTGGGCGCGCTGCCCGGCGTCCGGGTGCGCAAGATCTCCGACCGGACCTTCCTGGTTCACCTCGGCGGCAAGATCGAGGTCAACTCGCGGGTCGCGCTCAACAACCGCGACGACCTCTCCCGCGCCTACACCCCGGGGGTGGCGCGGGTCTGCACCGCGATCGCGGAGAACCCCGAAGACGCCCGCCGCCTGACCGTCAAGCGCAACGCGGTCGCGGTGGTCACCGACGGCTCGGCCGTGCTGGGGCTGGGCAACATCGGCCCGGAGGCCGCGTTGCCGGTCATGGAGGGCAAGGCCGCGCTCTTCAAGAAGTTCGCCGGGGTCAACGCCTGGCCGGTCTGCCTGGACACCCAGGACACCGAGGAGATCATCCGGGCCGTGGAGCTGATCGCCCCGGTCTACGGCGGTATCAACCTGGAGGACATCGCAGCCCCGCGCTGCTTCGAGATCGAGGCCCGGCTGCGGGAGAAGCTGAACATCCCGGTCTTCCACGACGACCAGCACGGCACCGCGGTCGTGGTGCTCGGCGCGCTGCGCAACGCGCTGCGCGTGGTGAACAAGGACATCACCGACTGCCGCATCGTGGTGTGCGGCGTCGGCGCCGCCGGTTCGGCCATCATCCGCCTGCTGCAGCACAAGAAACCCGGCGACATCATCGCAGTCGATATTGACGGCATCGTCCACAGCGGACGTGGCGACGCCGATCCGAACCTGCAGTCCATCGCGGAGGCCACCAACAAGGATGGCCGCACCGGCACGTTGTCCGACGCGGTTCGCGAGGCGGATGTGTTCATCGGGGTGTCCGCGCCGAACCTGCTCACCGCGGACGACGTCGCGACCATGAGCGCCGACTCGATCGTGTTCGCGCTGGCCAACCCGGACCCGGAGATCGACCCGCTGGAGGCGCAGAAGCACGCCACCGTCGTGGCCACCGGCCGCAGCGACTACCCGAACCAGATCAACAACGTGCTTGCCTTCCCCGGTGTCTTCCGCGGGCTGCTGGACGCGCATGCGCACAAGATCACCGACGAGATGATGGTCGCGGCGTCGAATGCGATCGCCGACGTCGTGGACGGGGAACGGCTCAACGCGTCGTTCATCGTGCCGAGCGTGTTCGACTCGGCGGTGGCCCCGGCGGTCGCCGACGCGGTCAAGCGCGCGGCACTCGCGTCGCAGGCCGGTGACCCGGCCCCGCACGGCGGTTCCGCCCTGCCCTGGTCCATGGGCGAGGACACCGAGTACTGATCGTCCGAGGTGCGGCACCCGGGGCCGGCGGTCCGCGGGTGCTCGCACCGGGCGGCAGCGGCCGCTGTGCGACCGTTGCCGCGCGCGCCGAAATCGGCGGTCTACGCTCGGGGTATGGCGCAGGACGAGCTAACGCATGTCGATGAGGCGGGCGCGGCTCGCATGGTCGACGTCTCCGGAAAGCAGCCCACCGCCCGCATCGCGGTCGCCAGCGGTGTGGTGCGCACGACCGCCGAGGTGATCGCGTTGCTGCGCCGCGACGGGCTGCCGAAGGGCGACGCGATCGCGACCGCCCGGATCGCCGGCATCATGGCCGCCAAGCGAACCCCGGACCTGATTCCGCTGTGCCATCCGATCGCGATCTCCGGTGCCAAGGTGGAACTCGCGCTCGGCGAGGCCGAAGTGCGGATCACCGCGACGGTGAAGACCACCGACCGCACCGGCGTCGAGATGGAGGCGCTCACCGCGGTCGCCGGGGCCGGGCTCGCGCTGCACGACATGATCAAGGCCGTCGACCCTGCCGCCGTGCTCGACGCCGTCCGGGTGGAGCGCAAGGAGGGCGGCAAGACCGGGACCTGGACGCGCGACGACTGACACCGGCCGTTTGATGCGGTGTCGGCCTGGCCTAAAAGATGGCCCTGCGGCCGACGTTCGGACGGGGCGCAATACACAGGAGGTCTCCATGACGAGGACAGCGCGAGTGATCGCCGCGTCCAACCGCGCTGCGTCCGGCGTGTACCCGGACCGCACCGGTCCGGTGATCGTCGAGTGGCTGCGTGGGCACGGTTACTCGACGCCCGATCCCGTCGTGGTGCCCGACGGTGACCCGGTGGGGGAGGAGCTGCGTCGCGCGGTCGCCGACGGCGCGGACGTCGTGATCACCACCGGCGGCACCGGGATCAGCCCGACGGACCGCACCCCCGAGGTCACGGCGGCCGTGCTCGACTACCCGATACCTGGACTTGCGGAGGCGATCCGCTCGGCAGGTCTGCCCGAGGTCCCGACGGCGGTGCTCTCCCGCGGGCTGGCCGGGGTCAGCGGGCGGACGTTGATCGTGAACCTGCCGGGCTCGCGCGGCGGCGTCAAGGACGGGCTCGGCGTGCTCGACGGGGTCCTGGACCACGCCGTCGACCAGCTGCACGGGGGCGATCACGCGACCCCGAAGCGGGTGGTGGCGGACGTCCTGCGGGCCGACGTGACCGAGCAGGTGATCGATGTGGAGGCCCTGGCCCGGTCGGTCGAGCACCGCGCGGCCGGCGCCGTGGTGACCTTCGGCGGGGTCGTTCGCGACCACGACGGCGGACGCGGGGTCCGCGAGCTCGAATATGTCGGGCACCCCAGCGCCGCCGAGGTGATCGCCGAGGTTGCCCAGGACATCGCGGCCCGCTTCGAGGGTGTGCGAGCGATCGCGGTGTCGCACCGCACCGGGCTGCTCAAGATCGGCGATGTGGCCCTCGGCTGCGCGGTGGCGGCGGAGCACCGCAAGCAGGGTTTCAGCGCCTGCTCGGAGCTGGTCGACGAGGTCAAGCGGCGGCTACCGATCTGGAAGCGCCAGGTCTTCGAAGACAACACCGAAGAATGGGTCAACTGCCCATGAGAGCTGGGCTCCGCGGGTGAACGCCAGGGAGCACGGCTGGTCGTGATGACCCGCAAGTACTCGGGGCATCCGAGGGGCCGCGTCGGTTCGGGTGGGCGGCGCGGGGTGGCGCTTGCCCGGAAATGACGGAACCCCCACCGCTGGGGGCGTGCGGTGGGGGTTTCCGAGAGGTGCGGAGCACGTGCCGTGTCGGGGGTTACGACACGTACTCCTTGCCGACCGGACCAGCCGGTCGGTCAGATCATTTGATGTCGAGCTGCTGGCCCGGAAAGATCAGGTTCGGGTCATGGATGATGTCCGAGTTGCGGTGAGCGATGTCCTGGTAGCTCACGCCGAACATCTCGCCGATCTTGCTCAGCGTGTCACCGAGCTGGACCGTGTAGTCCGCGCCGTTGGACTTCACCGCGGGCTTGCTGGGGGTCGCCTTGGGCTTGGGCTTGGGCTTGGGCGCGGGCTTGGTCTCGGCCTTCTTCGGCGTGGTGGTCTTGATGCTGACCTTGGTGCCGCCGCTGGTCCAGTTGAGCTTGGCGGTGCAGCCGGGCCACGCGTTGGAGCCCTGCGAAGCGAGGACCTTCTCGGCGACGGCGATCTGCTGCTCGCGCGTCGCCTGGTGCGCGCTGCCGGCGTACTGGGTGCCGCCGTAGGCCGCCCAGGTCGACGGGGTGAACTGGAGTCCGCCGGAGAAGCCGTTGCCGGTGTTGATGCTCCAGTTGCCGCTGCTTTCGCACTGGGCGAGCTTGTCCCAGTCCGGGGCCGCGTTGGCGGCGGGGGCGGCGATTGCGATCGGGGTGGCGACCACCGCGCCGGCGATGGCGACGCGGGCGATGGTGCGGCTGGCATTGGACGATTTGCGGTGCTTGCCTAGGTAGCGAGCCATGTCCCTCTCTCCTGCCGCGCCTGCGAGGTGAGCTGTCGGGTTCGGGCTGAGAGGCAGCCCGGCCGGTTCCGGGGAACCGGCTTCACCCCTAGGGCTTCGGGGAGCCCGGTGGTTGGGTCCCCCGCCCCTGTCCGGTGTGTTCGTTTCGGGGGTCGGAAGCCCGCCGGACAGGGTTCGGCGCTGCGAGCTTCCCGCTTCTTCCTGATCGGTTCGGGGCCGACCGAGGAGCGACACTACGTAACCAACGAGAAGATCGGAAATCTTTGTATATGTGTCGCTCGTCACAGTAACGCCCGAAATGGGTGCTCCGATCCGACCTATTTGCGCTGATCAGAGCGTCGTTACCAAGTCGTTTCCGCGTCGATATCGATCACCGTCAGTGAGGCGTGGGTCACCTCGTTGTCCTCTCGGAGCAACGCCCGTCGCAGTGGTTTACCCGCCCGCCGACTCCTCGTCATCGTCCCCCAGGTGGGCCCGAACGGTTGTCCGAGAAGTCGCGAGATGGATTCACATCAGCACGCAGAGTAGTGATCTATGTCGCTAGATCGGAGGCTTCTAGTCTGTTCGAAGGACACGTGCCGAAAATCAAGATCGACACGGCCTTTGGGGGGACCAAAATGTCACCCGAGTGAGCGTGTACGACACGCCGACGAATGTTGTATTCGCGTGCGCGCGCACGCCCGCGCGCGCAGTAATGCAGTGTCGCGTCGACGGGCCTCGACGGTGGGATTCAGCCGCCCGCGAACGGCGGGAGGACATCCAGGGTGGCGTCGTCGGCGACCTGGATGCCGCGGTCCCGGACGGCGACCCCGTCGAGCAGAAAGCTGCACGCCGGCAGCACCTTCGCCAGGTTCTCGTCATGCCGGTCCAGCGCGGCCGCGATGACGTCCGCGGCCGTCACAGTGCCGCCGGTGCGAGAGACGCGCACCGTCTCCTCCGGGACTCCGGCCGCCGCGCGAGCGCCCGCGAAGTATCGGACTTGCACGGCCACGGTCCTGACCTGGCCCGGCAGCGTCGTCATCCCCTCAACCCCCAATGGCGCTCATCGGCCGCGCCGGCTGGGCGAACTCGCCCGAGTCCATCCCGTGCCCGGCCGCCTTCGCCCACATCGTCTCCTGCCACAACCTGATCAGTTCGGCGTCGTCCGCCCCGGTGCGCATCGCCCCGCGCAGGTCCGTTTCGGTCGTCGAGAACAGGCACGAGCGCAGCTGACCGTCGGCGGTGAGCCGGGTCCGGTCGCAGGCGGCGCAGAACGGCCTGGTCACCGAGGCGATCACGCCGACGGTGGCGGGTCCGCCGTCGACCAGCCAGCGCTCGGCGGGTGCTGAACCCCGCTCGGCCACGTCCGGGGAGAGCGTGAACTGGGCGCTGAGCCGGTCCAGGATCTCCTCGGCGGTGATCATTTTCTCGCGGTCCCAGTCGTGCTGTGCGTCCAGCGGCATCTGCTCGATGAACCGCAGTTGGTAGCCGCGCTCGATGCAGTACCCCAGCAGGCCGGGCGCCTCGTGATCGTTGATGCCGCGCATCAGCACCGCGTTGACCTTGACCGGCTCCAGCCGCATCGTCTTCGCGGCGGCGAGCCCGGCAAGCACGCCGTCAAGCCGGTCGCGGCGGGTGAGCTGCTTGAACACCTCGCGGTCGAGGGTGTCCAGCGAGACGTTGACCCGGTTCAGTCCGGCCCGCACCAGCGGCTCGGCGAAGCTGCCGAGGTTGATCCCGTTGGTAGTCAACGAGGTTTTCGGACGGGAAGGCAGCGCCGCGGTCGCCGCGATGATGTCCACCAGGTCCTGGCGCAGCAGCGGTTCGCCGCCGGTGAAGCGCACCGTGGTGATGCCGAGCTCCTCGACGGCGATGCGGATGAGCCGGTTCATCTCGGCGGTGTCGAGCAATTCCGCGCGTTTCAACCAGGGCAGCCCCTCGGCGGGCATGCAATAGGTGCAGCGCAGATTGCACTTGTCGATAAGGGAGACCCGCAAGTCGGTGGCCACGCGACCGAACCGGTCCACCAGCGCGGGCGTGTCCGGACGCGCGGACATGTCGATCGTGCGGCGCACGAGCGGGATTCCCAGGTCCACCGCGGTCACCCCACGACCCTACGTGTCGCAGCCAGGAATTTCGATCGTGCGGGTGGCCTTCGGGGCGCTCGGAGAACGGCACGAAAACGCGCAACAATCCGGATTCGCGGACGCATTCCCTGGTTTTGCCCGCAACTGCGGAAGTATTGTTCCGGCTGTGCCGCACTATCGGATCTCAGAGGCCGCCGGACTGCTTGGCGTCAGCGATGACACGGTGCGCCGGTGGATCGAAGGTGGGCACCTGCCCTCGGAGCGGGATGCCGCCGGCCGGCGCATCGTCGACGGCGCCGCGCTGGCCGAGTTCGCCCGTGCCCAGGCCCGCTCGACGCCCGACCCGTCCGGCATCGGCCGGTCGGCGCGCAACAAACTGGTCGGGCTGGTCACCGAGGTGATCTCGGACCGGGTCATGTCGCAGGTGGAGATGCAGTGCGGCCCGCACCGGATCGTGTCGCTGATGAGCACCGAGGCGGTGCGCGAACTCGGGTTGGAGCCCGGGGCGCTAGCGGTAGCCGTGGTCAAGTCGACCAACGTCGTGGTGGAAACGCCGGGAGAAGGATGATGTCGAAGCTCAGGATGATCATTGGCGCGATGATCGCGTTCTTGGTGCTGGCCGGGTGCGGGCAGTCCCAGCCGCAATCCCAGCCGCAGCACATGCTGACCGTGCTCGCGGCGGCATCGCTCACCGAGTCCTTCAACGAACTCGGCACCCGGTTCAGCCAGCAGCACCCGGATGTGCATGTGCAGTTCGACTACCAGGGTTCGTCGACGCTGGCCGAACAGATCAAACAGGGGCGGGCCGCGGACGTCTTCGCCTCGGCGGACACGAAGAACATGGACAAGGTGCGGGATCTCGTCGGCACTTCGGAGACGCTGGCGACCAACAAGTTGACCATCGTGGTCCCGCCGGGCAACCCGGCCAAGATCGCCTCGCTCGCCGATCTCGCGGCTTCCGGCCGGACCGTGGTGGTCTGTGCTCCGCAGGTGCCGTGCGGGTCGGCCACGCAGAAGGTGTCGCAGGCGTCGGGCGCGCAGCTGAAGCCGGTCAGCGAGGAGGACGACGTCAAGTCGGTGCTGCAGAAGGTCGTTGCGGGCGAGGCGGACGCCGGGCTGGTGTACGTCACCGATGCGCGCGCGGCCGGGGCTCAGGTGCAGGCGGTCGACTTCCCGGAGGCGGCGAAGGCCATCAACACCTACCCGATCGCGACGATCAACGCCGCCCCGGAGAAGCAGCTTGCGGCGGAGTTCATGGCGTTCGTGCGCGGCCCGGTGGGCCGCGAGGTCCTCGCCAAGCACGGCTTCGGCACCCCGTGACCGCTGGACCACCGCGATTTCAATGGAAATCAGCACGTCGATTTCCATTGAATTCGCACTCCTCCCGAGTGCCGCCGGTGCTGTGGGCGCCAGCGGTGCTCGCGCTGGCGCTCGTGGTCCTACCGGTCCTCGGCCTGCTGACCCGCGTCGACCCGGCCCGGCTCCCGGAGCTGCTGCTCAGCCCTGCCGCGCTGGACGCCCTGTGGCTCTCGGTGATCACCGGCCTGATCTCCACGGCACTGGCCCTGGTTCTGGGTGGCCCGCTGGCGCTAGTGCTGGCGAGATCGCGGATGCGCGGTCTGCGCGTGGTGCGGGCATTGGTGTTGCTGCCGCTGGTGTTGCCGCCTGTGGTCGGCGGCCTTGCCCTGCTCTACCTGCTGGGGCGCACCGGACCGATCGGACAGTGGCTCGACGCCGCGGGACTGCGCCTGCCGTACACGACGACTGCCGTGGTGCTGGCGCAGACGTTCGTCGCGATGCCGTTCCTCGTGGTCGGCTTGGAAGGTGCGCTGAGGACCGCCGGCGGGCGCTACGAGCAGGTTGCCGCGACGCTGGGGGCCGGGCCGTGGCTGGCCTTCCGGCGGGTGACCGTGCCGCTGCTGCTGCCCGCCCTCGGGTCGAGTCTGGTGCTGACCTTCGCGCGGGCGCTGGGAGAATTCGGCGCGACGATTACCTTCGCCGGTAGCCTGCAGGGCACCACCCGGACCCTGCCGTTGGCCATCTACACCACGGCCCAGTCCGACGTGGATGCCGCGGTGGCGATGTCGCTGCTGCTGGTGGTGGTCGCGCTGCTGGTGATCGTGGTGGCCCGGCCCAAGGCCGTGGAAGGACAGCTGTGAGCGGATTGCGGGCCGACATCGAGTTCCGGCGCGCCGACTTCACACTGCGGGCGGAATTCGAGGTGGCACCGGGGGAGGTCCTCGCGGTGCTCGGGCCGAACGGGGCCGGCAAGTCCACCTTGCTGTCGGTGCTGGCCGGCCAGCTCGTACCGAATCGCGGACGGGTCGAGCTCGACGGCACGTCGTGGCTGGACACCGAGCGCCGGATCAACGTGCCGACGCATCGCCGGGGTGTGGGCCTCCTCGCGCAGAACGCCCTACTGTTCCCGAACCTGACCGCGCTGGAAAACGTCGCCTTCGGCCCCCGCGCGGTCGGCGTCGGCAAGGCCGAGGCCGGCAAGCTCGCCGAGCGCTGGCTGTCCGAAGTGGACGCAGATGGGCTGGCGGCGCGCAAGCCGGGTCAGCTCTCCGGCGGTCAGGCCCAGCGCGTCGCGTTGGCGCGGGCGCTGGCCGCCAATCCCCGACTGCTGCTGCTCGACGAGCCGCTGGCCGCGCTCGACGTCGATGCCGCGCCGGCCATGCGTGGGCTGCTGCACCAAGTGCTGCGGCGGCAGGAGAAACCGACCGTGCTGGTCACCCACGACGTGCTGGATGCGGTCGTGCTGGCGGACCGGCTCGTGGTGCTGCTTGACGGCTGCATTGTCGAGCAGGGCCAGACCCGTGAGGTGCTGGCCCGGCCCCAGGATGCCTTCACCGCCCGCGTAGCCGGGCTCAACCTAGTGCCCGGGGTGGCCACGGCCGACGGCATTTCGTTCGGGGACGGCACTATCAGCGGCCGGACCGTCGAGGCGTTGGAGCAGGGCGAAGACGCCGCGGCGGTGTTCGCGCCATCGGCCGTCGCCGTGCACCGCGAGCAGCCGCACGGCAGCCCGCGCAACGCAATCCCGGTGCGGTTGGCGGCGCTCGAACCACGCGGCGACGTCGTACGGGTGCGCGGCGCGGTGCGGGACTGCGCGCTGGCGGCCGACGTGACCCCGGCTGCCGTCGCCGACCTGCGGCTCGCCCCGGGCGACGAGGTCTGGTTCGTGGTAAAGGCAGCCGAGGTGGCCATCCACCCCCTGTCCGGAGGTGCGGCGGTTGCTCCTTAGAGACTGTTGGGTAACCGGGTGGGCACGTAGCGCCACGTGATGTTGATCATGGTTGGCGTGTCGGGAAGACCAAAAGATCATCCCCGCCGTCATCTGGTTGTGTGTGCAACTGCGATACCGGCGGGGATGATCGCCGCTCATGTTATCCGTCCAGTCTGACCGATGAGGTGTGGGCGGTCCTGGAACCGTTGATGCCGGTACGAGACCGCCGAAAGGGCGGTGCCGCAAGGAGATACGGCGATCGTCTGGTGCTGGACGCGGTCTTCTTCGTGCTGCGCTCGGGCTGTCAGTGGCGGATGATTCCCCGCGATCTGCTGCCCTGGGACGCCGCCTACCGCTGGTTTCGGACCTGGGCGGCTGACGGCACCATCGACCGTGTTCACGACGCGCTGCGCGATCAGGTCCGTATCCAGGCCGGGCGCCAGGCGGACCCGTCGGCGGCGGTGCTCGATGCCCAGTCCATCAAAAGCAGTGAGGGCGGCCAAGCGCGCGGGTTCGATATGGGCAAGAAAACGACAGGCCGCAAACGGCACCTGATCGTGGACACCCTCGGCCTGCTGCTGGTCGTCATGGTCACCTCCGCGTCGGTCCAGGACCGCGTCGGCGGGCGGGAGATCCTGCAACGCCTGGCCGCCCGGTTCCCCTCGATCGCGCTGGTCTGGGCCGATGGCGGATACGCCAACTCCATCGTCAACGGCCTACTGGCCTGGGCGAAGGAAAAACTCGGACTGGTACTGGAAATCGTCAAACGCAGCGACGATGTCAAGGGGTTCCAGGTGCTACCGCGCAGGTGGGTGGTCGAACGAACTTTTGGGTGGCTGATCCGTCATCGCCGCCTCGCACGAGACTACGAACGCCGGACCGTCAACTCCGAAACCATGATCAAGCTCGCGATGATCCGCCTCATGGCCACCCGGCTGGCCGGCCAGACCGTCCAGTGGTCCAACACCAGCGAACGCGAAGCCGCCCGCCGACTCACCGTGGAGACCCATCTCGCAGCGTAATCACTCACATACCCAACAGCCTCTCAGCTTGTTGTTTAACCTGTGCGGTTTTGGTGTTGTTGGAGGGTGAGGTTGCGTTTGATGGTCTTGCCGACATCGTGACGGGTGGCGCGGTGGGTGTTGGGGGAGCCGGGTGGGCGTCCGGGACCGGGTCGGGAGGGTTTCGGTGCGGCTGCCGGGTGACCGGCCTTCGCGCGGATGTTGCGAAACCCTCGCCGGACGCGGGCGGGAGTCAGCCGGCGGGGCTCGGTGACCGGTTTTTCCCAGGGGCGTCGAAGGTCTTCGGTGATGGGGCGGGCGAGGCGTAGTTGCGTGTGGGCGACCAGGATCAGCCAGGTCCAGCGATCGGCCGAGTCGGGTGCCCGCAGTTTCGGGCGGGTCCATCCGAGGGTTTGCTTGAGAAGTCGGAAGGTGTGTTCGAGGTCGAACCGGCGTAGGAACGCCTGCCAGAGCAGATCAACCAACTCGGCGCTGGCGCCGGTGACCGAGGACCACAGCCACACCGGTGTGGGGTCCCGATCGCCGGGCAGGTGTTCGACCTGCAAACGGATCACGGTGCCCTCGACGAGGGGCAGCTCGCCCTCATGGTCCAGCCAGGGGCCGCGGTGGGTCAGGCGCGGGTGCAGCCGGTCCCAGGCCCGCGCCTGGGCGTGTCCGTAGCGGGTGGTGTCGGTGTCGGTGGTGTGGTCGGGGGCATGCCAGCTGTTCTGGTCGGCCAGGGTGAACACGCCGCCGTGCTTGTGCGGACGCCCGATGGTCCCCGGCGGCCGGGGCGGTGCGGGCCGCAGCATGACGCGGTCGGAACGGATTCTGCCCACCAGCTCGACGGGCAGATCGGCCAGAACGAAGGCCAGCCGGGTCACGTCGTAGCCGGCGTCGGCCACGATCAGGATGTGTGGATCGCCAGGCTGCCAGTGTCCGGCGTCGATGATCCGGCCCACGACCTCACGCAGTTGAGCGGCGGTGACCGCGGTGGCATCGTCGGCGGGCCCCAGCCGTACCGCGTCGAGGATCGCCGTCCAGGAGGTACGCCCGGTCTCCAGCGCGGCGACAAAGGAGTAGGGCCAGCCCGGGATGAACTGCGAGCCGCTACGGGAGCGGCCATGGACATGGCAGAACAACCGCTCGGGGCTGCACGGGGCGTCCGGACGCAGCCAGGGTGAGATGTCCACGGCCAGGGCGATCCGCCCGTCTGCGGCGCGCGGTAAGGGGAGCTCGGCCAGGGCGGTGCGTAACCGGTCGATCTCGATGCGGCCGTGGTTGATCGCGTCGTAGCCGGCACCATGCCCGCGCCGATGCTCCGCGGTAAGGGACAGTTCGGCCAGGCTGGTCACCGGTCCCGCAGTGCACAGCACCGCGTCGGTCAGCTCGAACAACGCATCCCCCCGCCTGGTCAGACACTCGTCGTAGAACCGCTGGCGGAACCCGGACAGCTCCCCGAACGCATCGGCCTGGCCGGTGTCGTGCACACTGATCATCGAAGCCCTTGGTTGTGATCTTCCTTCTGTCGCAAGAGGAATGATCAACCAAGGGCTTCGTCCGTGATCAACTGGGGGCACACCCCAGCGCTACCTGGTTAAACAACAAGCTTAGCGGGGGCAATACTCCATCGGAGTGAGGATGATCGAATCGGGCCCGTACATGGGTGCTCGTTTGTAGCGTCGCGACACGTGAAGTTGGGACGAATTGCAGGCGCAGCGTTCTCCGCCGCCATTCTTGCCGTGGGCACCGCATCCGTTGCCCTCGCGGAGGCGCCATCGGAACCGCTCGCCACTAGGGCGGCACCCGCTGTGGTCACGTTCGCCCTACCGGGGCCCTCCGCCGGAACTCCGGGGATTCGAGCCGAGTGTCGCATCGTGCAGAACGGGGATCCGCACGTCAGGACGAGCACCAGGGGAGCTGGGGCAAAAGCCTCCGTCAACTGCACGACACCCGTGCGCCACATCGAGATCACAGGCGAGATGTTCTACTACTGGGGAGACTGGCTGCCGCAGTCAGGCAGCGAAATCTCGTTTGCCCAAAACTGGGATTCGCCGACGCTAGCCAACGATCGGACCAGCTCACCGCCGTGCAGCTCGCCGAGTCCGACCTGGTGGTACGGCGAGTTCAACGCAATTATGATTCCGGTGGAGGGCGCTGCGCCTCAGAAGCTTGCCCTGACTACCACCAGCAAAGAGATCCCCTGTGCACCATAGAGAGCTATGGACATAAGCCAGTTCGACGATCAGCTTGTTTGCGATCGACAGGATCACCCGACGTTCCTAGTCGAGCTGTGGTCGGGGCACTACGACGAGCACGGTGAGCCCCAAGGCTGGGTAGTAAGCCACCACATCCTGAACGGCTGTGATGTGCGTGAAGCCCTGGCCTGGGCCCAAGAGCAGGAGTCGGACCCTGGCGGTTTCGTACTCTTCGCCGGCACCTGGACCAATCGCGGCTTTCTCAAAACGCTGTGGTTGGCCGGGCAGGCTCCCGGCTATGGCGCGCGCAGTGCCACCGTGACTTTCGAAACCTCATCCGGATAAAGCGAACAAGGCATCCGCCCCGCCGCGCCCGCGACGTTTACCAGCGCCCTGGCATCACGGGCCGTGTCGTCGGTCAAGGATCATTGGGGGGTGGCGCTGCTCTGGTCAGCGAGCGCATCCGCCGCAGCAAGACCTCGACGACGGCGGACATCAAGGGTCGCGATTAGCCGGATGTCGCGGTGGGGATCGCCGATGAGACCGGCAACGCGATCAGGGGCCTGCGCAGCGCTGACCGGAAGACGACCAGTAGACGAGCGCACAAGCCCGCGATGGTCTCTGAACGCACTGGTGGGGAAGGGGAATCGGAGCCGCGGTCTGGGCAGGTCAGCTGGGGTGTCCGAATGATGTCGGAGGATAAGGTGAACCGATGAGCGACGGTATTTGGACGTACCTGATGGACATGGACGGCGTGCTTGTCCACGAGGAGCACATGGTGCCGGGCGCGGACGCCTTCATGGCGGCTCTGCGCGAGAACAACATCCCGTTCATGGTCTTCACCAACAACTCGATCTACACCCCGCGCGACCTGCGCGCCAGGCTGCTGCGCACCGGGCTGGACGTTCCGGAGGGCGCGATCTGGACCTCCGCGCTGGCGACCGCGCAGTTCCTGGAGAAGCAGCGGCCGGGCGGTTCGGCCTACGTGGTCGGCGAATCGGGGCTGACCACGGCGCTGCACAACATCGGCTACGTGCTCACCGATCGCGACCCGGACTACGTCATCCTCGGGGAGACCCGCACCTACAGCTTCGAGGCGATAACCAAGGCGATCCGGCTGGTCGAGGGGGGTGCGCGGTTCATCGCCACCAACCCCGACGAGAAGGGGCCGAGCCGGGAGGGCACGCTGCCGGCCACCGGTGCGGTCGCCGCGCTGATCGAGCGGGTGACCGGCCGCGCGCCGTACTACGTGGGCAAGCCGAACCCGCTGATGATGCGGTCGGCGCTGCGTCACCTGGGCGTGCACTCGGAGAACACCCTGATGATCGGGGACCGGATGGATACCGACGTGCGCTCCGGGCTGGAGTCGGGCCTGCAGACGATCCTGGTGCTCTCCGGGATCTCCAAGGAGCACACCGCGGAGTTGTTCCCGTACCGGCCGACGAAGGTGGTCAACTCGATCGCCGACCTCACCGACCACGTGATGGACCCGTTCAAGGCCTGAACCGGGTGGGGGCACCCGTCAAGGGGTGCGGGTGCCCCCAATCGGCGCGTACCGCCGATGCGGCGGGTTCCGCAGCGCGGATCGCTTCGGCTTATTTGCCACGCGGCGGCGCAAGTCATCTGAAGCGCATGAACGCGTACGCGTCGTCGGCGTCGACGATGCGTTTGCCCAGCGGCAGCAGGGAAACCGGCACCAGCTTGAAGTTCGCGATGCCCAGCGGAATGCCGATGATCGTGACGCACAGGGCGATACCGGTGAAGATGTGCCCCAGCGCCAACCACCAGCCGGCCAGCACCAACCAGATGATGTTGCCGATCGCTGCCAGCGCTCCCGACGTCGGCTCGTCCACCAGGCGCCGGCCGAACGGCCACAGCGCGAAGCTGGCCATCCGGAAGGAGGCGATGGCGAACGGGATGCCGATGATCGTGATCGCCAGCAAAACCCCGGCGAAGGCGTAGCCCAGCGCCATCCAGAACCCGCACAGCACCAGCCAGATGATGTTCAGCAATAGCCGCATGTATCTACGGTGCCACCCCGGCACCTCGGCCGCCGAACCCGGTGACGATCATCGCCGGACAGGCTGTTCGGCCGGTCCAGCACCGGCGAAGGTATCCCGAGTCGGTTAGGGGCGGTCAGACGAGGAGTTCGCCGCGCAGGACCGTGACGGCTTTGCCGCGGAGGCCGACGCGGTGGCCACGCACGGCCATCTGGACGATGCCGCCCCGCTCGGAGGCTTGCTCGCCGACGAGGGTCGTGTCGCGTTCGTCGCGCTTGAGCTTCGCCGCCCACCAGGTCGCCAATGTGCAGTGCGCCGAACCGGTCACCGGGTCTTCCGGGACGCCGACGCGCGGGGCGAACACGCGGCTGACGAAGTCGATGCCGGGCCGGTCACCGCGCGCGGTGACGATCACGCCGGGCGACGGAACGTCCGCCAGCATCGAGAAATCGGGCCGCACCGCCCGGACCTGCGCGGCGGACGCGGTCTGCACCAGCACCTTGGTCTCGCCCTCCGCGGCCTCCTCGATGGTGATGCCGGGCAAGCCGGCGGCCAGCGCCTCCGGCGGTTCCACCGGCTCAGCGTGATCGACGGGGAAGTCCATCTCGATCCAGCCGTCGGTGTGTGCGGTGCAGGTGAGCACCCCGCTGCGGGTGTCGAACCGCTGAGCGCCGCCGAGCACGTGCGCGGTGGCCAGGGTGGCGTGCCCGCACAGCGGCACTTCGGTGCTGGGCGTGAACCAGCGCAGCGGTTTCGGCTCGTCCTCGGGACCGCCGACCACGACGAACGCGGTCTCGGAGTGCCGCAGTTCGGCGGCGACGGATTGCATCCACCCGGCCTCGGCCGGAGCGTCCAGCAGCACGACTCCGGCGGGGTTGCCACGGAAAGCGCTGTCGGTGAAGGAGTCCACTACGAAGGCACGCACCCCTGGAACCCTACGTAACTACCGCAACATGCTCGCCCGACTCGCCCCAGTCGAACGCCACCGCCGGGTGGGCCCGGGGGTTGGCCTGGTCGCAGCTTCAGGCCAAGATGAGTGCCCTGTTTCACTACTGTTCGGGAGGTCGTGAACGTGGAACCAGTGCAGTTCAGCTACGACTCGGGCGTGCCGGACGTGCCGTTGTTGGGCGAGACGATCGGGGCAAATCTGGATCGGACGGCGGCGCGGTGTGCGGATCGGGATGCGTTGGTGGAGTGCGCGACGGGGCGTCGGTGGACCTACCGGGAGTTCGTGACCGATGTGGACGCGCTGGCGGTGGGGCTGCTGGAGGCCGGGATCGGCAAGGGCGACCGGGTGGGGATCTGGTCGCCCAATCGTGCGGAGTGGACGCTGACGCAGTACGCCACGGCCAAGATCGGCGCGATCCTGGTCAACATCAACCCCGCCTACCGGGTGCACGAGCTGGAGTACGTGCTCAACCAGGCCGGGATCCGGCTCCTGGTCTGCGCGCGGTCGTTCAAATCCTCCGACTACGTGGCCATGGTCGAGCAGGTCCGGCCCAGATGCGCCGAGCTGCGGCAGGTTGTGTTCCTCGACACCCCCGAATGGCGCCAGCTCTCCGGCGGCCCGGCGGACCCGGCGCGGCTTGCCGGGATCGGGTTGTCACCGGATGACCCGATCAACATCCAGTACACCTCGGGCACCACCGGCTTCCCCAAGGGCGCGACCCTGTCGCACCACAACATCCTCAACAACGGGTTCTTCGTCGGCGAACTCTGCGGCTACACCGAGACTGACCGGATCTGCATCCCGGTGCCCTTCTACCACTGCTTCGGCATGGTCATGGGCAACCTTGCCGCCACCAGTCACGGCGCCGCCATGATCATCCCTGCCGAGGGCTTCGATCCCGCCGCCACCCTGGCCGCCGTGGCCGCCGAAGCCTGCACCTCCCTCTACGGGGTGCCCACGATGTTCATCGCGCAGCTGGACCTGCCCGGGTTCGCCGACTATGACCTGTCCAGCCTGCGCACCGGCATCATGGCCGGCTCACCCTGCCCGGTGGAGGTGATGAAGCAGGTCATCGACCGGATGGGCATGACCGAGGTCGCCATCTGCTATGGCATGACAGAAACTGCTCCGGTGTCGACCCAGACCCGCGCCGATGACTCCCTGGACCGGCGGGTGTCCACCGTCGGCCGGGTCGGCCCCCACCTCGAAGTCAAGATCATCGACCCGGCCACCGGGCTGACCGTGCCCCGCGGCATCCCGGGCGAGTTCTGCACCCGCGGTTACTCCGTCATGCTCGGCTACTGGCAACAACCCGACAAAACCGCCGAAGTCATCGACACTGCCCGCTGGATGCACACCGGCGACCTGGCGGTCATGAACTCCGACGGCTACGTCAGCATCACCGGCCGCATCAAGGACATGGTCATCCGTGGCGGCGAGAACGTCTATCCACGCGAGATCGAGGAATTCCTCTACACCCATCCCGACATCCTCGACGCCCAGGTCATCGGCGTTCCCGACCCCAAATACGGCGAGGAGCTCATGGCCTGGATCCGCCTGCGCGACGGCGCGCCACCCCTCACCGCCGAGGCGCTGCGCGAGTTCTGCACCGGCAAACTCGCCCACTACAAAATCCCCCGCTACGTCCACCTGGTGACCGAATTCCCCATGACCGTCACCGGAAAGATCCGCAAAAACGAGATGCGCGAAACCGCCAGAAAACTCCTCAACCTCGACTGATCGGACAGGGTTAGGGCACGGCTGCCGCCGGAATCTGCCGCTGGCGATATCAGCCCTGGGCGTCCAGCTTGGCCAACTCTGCCTCGTCCTCGGCGCCGAACTGGTCTTCCAGCCGCTCCGGGGACGCGTCGACATCGATCTGGGCCGGCGGCATTCCGCGGGCGCTGGAGATCGCGCCGAGACGGCGGGACGCCCGGTCCGCGGCGTAAGCGGTGAGTTCCTCGAGGTCCAGTTCGAAGGCCGGCGACTCGGGTGCGCCTTCGGGCTGCCACTGGATCTGCGCGATGGCGTGTGGCAGCAGCCGCGCCATCTGGTCCTGCACCACTGCCCAGTTGCGCTCGTCGGCGGCGACGTGGCGGCGGCAGGTGAACGTGCCCCATGCCATGTGCCGGCGCTCGTCGTCACCGATGTGCCGGATGACCTGCTGCATCCCGGGCAGGATGCCGCGGCTGACGCAGATCTTGTGCCAGGCGTAGTAGCCGGTCAGGGCCAGGGTGCCCTCGACGATGTGGTTGTAGGTGACCGACGCGCGCACCTGGTTCTCCGGGCTCGGGTCCGCGTGCAGCACATGCAGCGACTCCGGCAGCGCCTTGTAGAAGATCTCGCGGTAGCCGGGATTGTTCTCGACGAATTCGTGCATGTCGCCGGTGAGTCCGACGGCGTCCATCCACAGCCGGAACACCTGAGTGTGCTTGGCCTCTTCGAACAGGAACTGCGTCAGGTACATCTCGTCGCCGAAGCGGCCTTCGGCGGCCATCGCGGCCATGAACGGCTGGAGGTCCTGGGTCACGGCCTCCTCGCCGGCGACGAACTGCGCGCACAGGCTGGCAACGTTGCGCTGCTCGACCTCGTCGAGTCGCTGCCAGTCCTCGGCGTCCCTGCTGAAGTCGATGTCGGCGGGGTTCCAGAACTTGGCGTTGCCCTTGCTGAACAGCCGCAGCGGCAAGGTGTCCCAATTCAGGCCGCTGGCCCGCAGGGAGTGGAAGCCTTCGCGGTGCACGGGATGCGCGGTGATGCTCGTCATCGAACGACTCCGGCTCAAATGTGAGAAATATTACGGCAAGATTTACGGTACTGCACAGTTTCGGGGCAAGGTTCCACGCCGAGCGGTGAGGCCGGGCGCACGTAAGGTGTAGCGCGTGGCAGAACAGCGCAGGGCCCTGACCGTCGGCTTCGACCTGGACATGACCCTGATCGACCCGCGCCCGGGGATGGTGCGCGCCTTCGATGCCCTCAACGAGGAGTTCGAGCTGTCGCTCGACGGTGAGCACTTCGCGGCGAACCTGGGGCCGCCGCTGGTCGACGTGATGCGCGGATACGGCTTCGACGAGCCGATGGTCGAGCGGCTGGTGACCAGCTTTCGCCAGCTCTACCCGACGATCGTGGTCGGGGCGACCCAGCCGATGCCGGGCGCCGCGCAGGCGCTGGACGTCGTCCGCGACGCTGGCGGACGCACGCTGGTGATCACCGGGAAGTACGGGCCGAACGCGGGACTGCACCTCAAGGCGTTCGGCTGGGACGTCGACCGGCTCGCCGGTGACGTGTTCGCCGCCGCTAAGGGCGAGGTGCTGCGCGAGGAAGGCGCGACGATCTACGTCGGCGACCACCTCGGCGACATCGTCGGCGCAAAGGCCGCGGGCGCGGTCGCCGTCGGCGTGGCCACCGGGCCCTACGGCCTCGACGAGCTGGACGCAGCCGGTGCCGACGTCGCCCTGCGTGATCTCACCGAGTTCCCAGCGTGGTTCGCGCAGCACGCCTGAGTTAGCGCCGCCGGTTGCGAACAACCGTGGCGATCACGCCGAAAATCAGTCCGGCCGGGCATAGCAGGGTCGCGAGATTGAGCCAGATCGGCAGGTTTTGGTAACCGGCGGCGAACAGCGCGAAGATCGCGACGATCGCGAGCAGGCCCAGCCCGAACAGGATCATCGAGACCGGGAGGACCGCGGACCTGGGCGAAGCACTTGCCATGCTGAGCAGCGTATTCACGTACTACGCCGGGTGCCGCAGCGGGCCTACGTCGATAAGGCAGGGTGTTATAGACCGGGTACGCGGTACGCTTGGTGGGACGCGTCCCGGCGCGCCCAACTGCGTGGCGTTTTCGGGGCGCTTTCGTCGTGCGGGGCCCGTTCGGCCCCGCTCGGCGGAAAGCCAGGGACGACCGAGGACCCGGAATCCGGGCCAGCGCATTCGACAGGGAACGGTGAGGACAGTGCCGACCGGCAGGGTCAAGTGGTTCGACGCGGAGAAAGGCTTCGGCTTCCTGACCCAGGATGGTGGGGAGGACGTGTACGTGCGAGCCTCCGCGTTGCCGTCCGGTGTGGATGCGCTTAAGACCGGCCAGCGAGTCGACTTCGACATGGCGCAGGGGCGCCGCGGTCCGCAGGCGCTCAAGGTGAAGTTGCTGGACCCGCTGCCGTCGGTGGCAGAGGCGCGGCGCCGCCCCGCCGACGAGCTGCACGGCATGGTCGACGACATGATCAAGCTCCTTGAGCTGAAGATCCAGCCGGACCTGCGTCGGGGCCGTTATCCGGACCGCAAGACCGCAAAGCGCATCGGAGAGGTGGTGCGCGCGGTCGCCCGCGAGCTCGACCCGGGCAGCTGACCAACGCCACTTCTCCAGGCCGGGCGCATCGCGGTGCGCCCGGCCTTTTCTGACTTCTTCGTTGCTGCGCAGGAGTCCGAGGCACCGACGCTTCGTCGGGACGAGACTGTCCAATTTAGTACGTGGCAGCGGCAGTTCCGCTCCGAGGACACGGGTGCAAGTCGGCACCATCAGGCAACGCCTGTCCGCGAACGACCGGGGCCTCGACAGCCGGGCGGGGCATCCACTGAACCGGGGCCCTGACTTACTGATTGATGTTCAGTACCCAGCTGCCGCCGATGCCGAAGTCGACACCGCCCTCGGCGCCGGGGGTGAGCACGGCCGAGAACTGCTGGACCTCCACGTGCTCCAGCCGTGTACCGTCCGGCGGCAGCTGCAGCGTGTAGGCGTGGCGCTTGTTGGGCGGGAAGACCGCGCTGCGGCCGTCCAGCTCCTCGCCGTTGATGCCGCGATAGATGAAAGCCACCTGCCACGGCGCTGCGGCGACCTTTCCGGGCACCGAGATCTGCAGTGGGGCGTGGTCGGGGACTCGCAGCTCGCCGACCGGATTCTTCGACGGCGTCACGCAGTTCTGCCCGGTCGCGTCGCAGTACTGGGCGGGTTCGACGGCCACCGAGTTCCCGTGGGAGTAGAAGGTGACCTGCGGTTGGCTGGGGGCGGCGCAACCGGCGACGAGCGCGATGCCCGCCACGGCCAGCAGCGGCTTCAGTCCACGATGCACGTTCCGAGCCTACGACCCGGTCCTTAACGGGGTGGTGGCCGGTGCGGCCCGGCGCGGAAGTCGTGGCAGCAGCGTGCCGCCGCGACCGGCGATGATCGTCTGCGCCAGCACGAGCGCCAGCAGGACGGCGACCACGGTGAACCCGATCCAGTAAACCGGCGGCAGCAGAATTCCCAGCGCGCCGCCGAAGACCCAGCCGAGCTGCAAGATCGTCTCGGATCTGCCGAACGCCGAGGCCCGCGACGCCTCCGGCATGTCGTGCTGGATGACCGCGTCCAGGCAGACCTTGGCCAGCGCGCTCGCGGTCGCGCCCACCAAGCCGACCGCCACCGCGAGCGGCAGCCCGGCCAGCAGGGCCGCGCAGACCACCACGGCCAGCGTGCCGCCCAGGCAGGCGATGATCAGCCTGTCCGGCTTGCCGAAGTGCATCTTCGAACCGAGCCCGTTGCCAAGGAAGCTGCCGACGCCGGCCGCGCCACCGACCAGGCCGAGCAGCACCAGTTGCATGAACGGCTCGTGCTGGGTGCTCTGCTTGATCACGAACGCGGCGAACAGCGTCAGGAATCCGGTCAGCAACCGGATTCCGCCGTTGCCCCACAGCGCCACGACCACATGCCTGCTCAGCGGGACCTTCCTGGCCTGCTTCGGGCGAGAGCTGATCGAGGTCGGCACCTCACCCTCGGTGCTCTCCACCCAGCCGGGGATCCGCAGGCACAGCCACACCCCGCAGGCGGCCATCGCCGCCATGAACCACAGCGCGCCCTCGGAACCCAGCAACCAGGCGAAACCGGACGCGATCGCGCCGAAGATCCCGCCCGCGGCCATGCCGAACGCGGTCAGCCGGGAGTTGGCCTTGGTCAGCGTGATCTGCGACGGCAGCACCCGCGGCGTCATGGCGGCCTTGAGCACCCCGAAGGACTTCGACAGCACCATGCAGCCCAACGCCGCCGGGTAGAGCAGCCAGCTGTTGAAGTTCACCGCCATCACCACCGCGAGCAGCACGCGAATCGCGAAGGACGCGGCGAGCGCGATGCGGCGGCCCTGCTGCAACCGATCCAGCGCCGGGCCGATCACCGGGGCGATCACGGCGAACGGTGCGACCGTGATCAGCAAGTAGAGCGCGACCTTGTCCTTGCTCTCGCCGGTGGCGGCGGAGAAGAACAGCGTGTTGGCCAGTGCGACCGCCATCGCGGCGTCCACCGCGTAGTTGCCCATCACGGCGTAGGTGAACTTCGCGAGCCCGGACCGGTCGGCCCCGTCGGCATGCGCGAGCGAGAAGAACATCCGCATCGCGCGTTGCGTCAGGTCCCTACTGCGCCAAGCGGCCACGCGCGTCACCGTCAGCTTCCGGGGTGGTGCGGTGCCGCTGGCCTTGTCGGGCTCCGGATCCTCCCGCGCCCGGCCCGGGTGGTCCTCGGGCAGCGGCGGCAGCCCCCGGGCGCGGCTGCGCGGCCGGGCGTAGTCCGGGTCCTCTTCCCACGGGTAACGACGGCTGTCCCGCTCGGCCCGGTCGTCTCCATGCGACGCTCCGGCGCCGAACTCCCGACCCGCCCGCTCGCTTCTGCCGGGGCTCGGCGCCTCGAACCGGTGCTCCGAGGCGTCTTCGCTCGGCACCGCCTGGCCGCCTTCGGCGTACCGACCGCGCTTGCCGCGCTGCCCGGCACCCCAGCCCGGACGCCCGCGCGAGGCGTCCGATCGCTGGTCATGGCGTCGCAAACCCATGCTGCTCATCCTGCCTCACCCGCCTCCGGTCGATCGGGTCTCGCCGGATTTCGGCGCTCCCACGGGTTAAAGAGACGCGAGCCCGCCCGCCAGATACATCTGGACACCATCGAGCGACATGAGCGCCCGAAAACACCCCCGAAAGGGCGGCATGATCACCTGTGCACGGCCATTCTGATGATCAGGCCATTCTGATGATCAGGACGGAACGAATCGGACCCGGAAAATCGACGGCCAGTACTTCCCGGTGATCAGGAACTCGTCGGTGCCCGGCACCGCCGCGATGCCGTTGAGGACATTGGTACCCGCCCGCTGCCGGGGGCTCAGCAGCCCCGACGCGTCCACCACGGCAGTCACCTGACCGCTCGCCGGGTCGATCCGCAGGATCTCGTCGCGGCCCCACACGTTGGCCCACACCTGCCCGCCGACGCACTCCAGTTCGTTGAGCTCCCCCACCGCGCCCCCGCCGCGGCGCACGTCCACCCCGCCGATCGGGGCGAACGTCACCGGATCCCGGAAGGTCAGCCGGTCACTGCCGTCACTCATGACCAACCGCGACCCGTCGAAGCACAGGCCCCAGCCCTCGCCGGAGTACGACACTCGGCGCAACTCGGCCAGCGTCTCCCGGTCGCGCTCGAGCGCAACCCCTTCCTGCCAGGTGAGCTGCCAGATACGGTCACCCGTGATGGTGATGCCCTCACCGAAGAGTTCGGCCGGGAGCCGGGTTTCCCGACGCACTTGGCCGGTGGCGAGGTCGGTGGCGCGCAGCAGCGAGGAACCCCGCAGGCCGGTGCCTTCGTAGAGGGTGCCGGCGGCGAGTTCGAGGCCCTGAGTGAATGAGGAGCGGTCGTGCGAGAGCACGGAGATCACCTCCGCTCGAAGGTGTGGCAGGCTTCCCGCGTGCCCAACGCCCTGATCGGTTTGCTCGCGGTCATCCTGGCCGTCGCGCTGCGCTGGTACCTGCGGTGCGCACGCCAGCAACCCCAACCCGATGGTGAGCACAACGCCGCACAGCACACGTCGAGTCGGGAAGAGTCGCACCCCGATAGGTTGACACGGCCGACGGCAGCGGCGACCACGTACGGCACAATCAACCACGTGACCCCTATGCCTGCTCCGATGACCAACCCAGGTGCGGGTGCCCCGTTCGAGGACGCCGGTCAGCCCGTGCCCGCGACCCCGGACCGGGAGCTCGCCGCCGCGGAGGACGTCGCCCGAGCTGCGGCGGAGGACGAGGCGCGCCCGGGTGCGGATCCGATCGGCTCGCCGGTGCTGACCCTGGATGCGGAGGTCAGCGATCCGGTCGGCGCGCACGTCGGGATCGAGCCGGAGGGCCCGCACGCGGTCACGCACTACTTCGAGTCGAACTACCCGGGCTATGTCGGGTGGCGCTGGGCGGTCACGGTCGCCAGCGTCGGGCCGGGCGAGCCGGTGACGGTCAGCGAGGTCGTGCTGCTGCCCGGTCCGGACGCGCTGACCGCGCCGGATTGGGTGCCGTGGAACCAGCGGGTGCGGCCGGGTGACCTCGGTGCCGGGGACCTGCTGCCGACCAGCGCGGAGGACCAGCGGCTGGCGCCCGGCTACCTGGCCAGCGACGATCCGGCCGTGGAGGAGGTCGCCCGGGAGGTCGGCCTGGGCCGCAAGCGGGTGCTCAGCATGGAGGGGCGGCTGGAGGCCGCCGACCGCTGGCACAACGGCGACTTCGGGCCGCGTTCCGAGGTGGCCCGGATGGCCCCGGCGTCCTGCGGTACCTGCGGTTTCTTCCTGAAGCTGGCGGGTTCGATGGGCGGTGCCTTCGGTGTCTGCGCCAACGAGGTCGCGCCCGCCGACGGCCGGGTGGTCAGTGTCGAGTACGGCTGCGGCGCGCACTCGGAGGTCGAGGTGGACACTTCGTCGACGGTGCCGGTGGCCGAGGTCGTCTACGACGACGCCACCCTGGACTTCGAGTCGCGCGGGTGAACGGATCGGACGCGTTCGGTGCGGCCGAGCTGCGGCAGGCCGTGCTGCAATCCTGGGAGGCATCGCCGACGCGGTTCCGCGAAGACGCCAACGCCGAGGAGGACCTCCGGCTCGGCGGCTACCGGGACCGCCTGCTGGTCGAGCTGGCGCAGAACGCCGCGGACGCCGCGGGCACCGGTGGTGTGTTGCGGGTTGAGTTCATCGACCGCGAACTGCGGGTGGCCAACACCGGGGCGCCGCTGACCGCGGACGGCGTAGCCGGCTTGGCGTCGTTGCGCGCATCGGCCAAGCGGGAGGGTGCCTCGATAGGCCGGTTCGGCGTCGGATTCGCCGCGGTGCTAGCGGTGTCCGACGAGCCGCAGGTCGTGTCGACCTCAGGTGGCGTGGCGTTCTCCGCGGCGCGGACCAGGGAAGCGGCGGCGACGCTGCCCGGACCTGCCGAGGAAATGGCGGCGCGCGAGGGCGCGGTGCCGATCCTGCGCTTGCCGTGGCCGAGCATCGGCGAGCCGCCGACTGGTTTCGACACCGAGGTGCGGCTGCCGCTGCGCCCGGAGGTCGATGTCGACGCGCTGCTGGCGGCTTTCATCGATCAGGCCCCTGACCTGTTGCTCGCGTTGCCCGCGCTGGCCGAGATCCGCATCGGCGAGAAAACCTGGCGTCGGGTGGACGAAGACGCCGATCGACTGGTCGTGGCCGGCCCGGCCCGCAGCGAGCGGTGGCTGGTGCACCGGGCGGCGGGCAGGTTGAGCGAGACTGCGCTGACTGGTCTGGGCGTCGAGGCTCGGCACGCCACGGAGTGGCACGTGACCTGGGCGGTGCCGTTGGACGACGACGGGATGCCGATCCCGCTGGCCGAAGATGTGCTGCACGCCCCGACCCCGACCGAGGAGCGGCTGTCGCTGCCCGCGCGGTTGTTGGCGAGCGTGCCGGTGGAGCCGGATCGGCGCCGGGTGGCGGCGTCGGCCGCCTCGGATGCGGTGCTGACCTTCGCCGCCGAGTGCTATCCCGCGCTGGTCAAGAAGCTTGCGGCGGAACACCGGACGGCGCTGGTGCCGCTGCCGGGCTTCCCGCTGTCCGATGTGGACGACAAGCTGCGGCAGGGTGTGAACGACCGGTTACGGGTCGCGGCGTGGCTGCCCGCCGCCGACGGAAAACTGGTCGCACCGCTGAAATCCAGGGTCCTCGACTACGCTTCGCCGGAGCTCGTCGAGCTGCTCCACGATGTGGTTCCCGCCCTGCTCACGGCCGATCTGGCCGATGCCCAGCACCGCAGGTCGCTGCACGTGCTGGAGGTCCGGCGACTCGGCGCGGCGGAGATCGTCGAAGCGGTCACCGGCCTGCAGCGCCCGCCAAGCTGGTGGCATCGCCTCTATGACGCGCTGACCGTGATCGAAGGCGCTGATCCGCTGGCGCGCGAGGAATTCACCGCACTTCCGGTGCCGCTGGCGGATGGCCGCACCGTGACCGGCGTGCGGGATGTCCTGCTCAGCCAACGAGATGCGGACCCAGACCCGGCCGCGATGCTGTCTACACTGGACATTTATGGGATGCGCATCGCGCACCCCGAAGCAACGCACCCGTTGCTGGAAAAGCTCGGCGCGCACCCGGCTGGCCCTTCGGAACTGCTGGATGCCCCGTCGCTGGAAGAGGCGGTGCGCAGCAGCGTCTCCAATGCGCGGGCCGGGGCGGACGTGCGGCCGCTGGCGGAGGCGGTGTTGCGGCTGGTCGCCAACGCACAGCCGCGCGACTGGCTGGGTGCTTTGGCGCTGCCCGACGCGGACGGCGACGTTCGTCGCGCGGATGAGCTCCTGCTGCCCGATGCGGAGCTGCTGGAGGTGCTCGACGCCGAGTACATAGGCGAAGACGCGCCGCTCGCGGTGCTGGATGAGGATTTCGCGGCCGACCATCCGAGGGATCTGCTGCGATCGATCGGGGTCCTGGACACCTTCGTGGTGCACGTGGAGGAAGAACCGGCCGAAGCCGACGAGGGCTTCCCCGATTCGCACGGCTGGTGGGCGGAGCAGGAAGCCGCCCAGCCCGACAACTGGCCGCCGGCCAGGTTCGTGGGCATCCGCGACCTCGACCTGGTCGCCGAGGATGCCTGGCCGGAGGCGATCCGGCTGCTGGTGCAGAACCCGGAAACCCTGCGAGCACTGCGCGAACCGAACAGCTACCCGGCCTGGTGGATCGCGCGCTACGCGCTGATCGAGGGCTATCCGCCCCGGCACTGGCGGTTGTCCGAAGCCGAAGATCTCGCGGGCCTGTACGACACGGTGCCCGACGTCCAGCTCGACGACGAGCACCTGAGGATCGCGGGAGTGCGCGCCGAGCTCCGCATCGCGGACGCCGACGACGCTGCGGACCTGCTGGAACGCCTCGGCGATCCGGAGCGCACAGTGCGCGCCGGAACCGCGCTGCGCGCGCATCAGGCGCTAGCGGATGCGGTCGCGTGCTCCCATGTCGATCCTGGTGAGCTCGAACCGCCGGAGATGGTGCGTTCGGTGTCGGGTGCCGTGGTCAGCACCGGGCGCGCGGTGGTGCTCGACGAGCCGTGGATGCTGAGCGTGCTGGAAGCGCCGTTGGTGATCGCCGGGGGCAGCCCGGACCAGTTCGACGCGGAAGCCCTGGCGGAACTCCTGGACCTGCCGTTGGCTTCCGAGGAGAACACCATGCAGGTGGTGGACCCGGGGCGCACCCAGCGCTGGCCCGAGGTGGCTCGCGTCCCGGCGGCCTGCGAACTGCTTGGGATCAAGGTGCCTTCCGGCGATGTCACCCTGCACGACGTGCTGCGTGTCCGAGCCTCGACAGGTGAACACCGCGTGCACTGGTGGGTCGACAACACCGGAAAGCTCCACGCGGAGCGAACCCCGGACGGCCTGGGCCGAGCGCTGGCCTGGGCATCCGGCACCTGGCAAGAGCGATTCGCCCTAACGGCCCTGCTGGCAGACCCAGAAGCAACAACCCTGCTGCGCTGACCGTCAGCCGAATCGCTCAGCCTTGACCACGGCTAAGAACGAACCCCATGCCGGGTAACCAAAAACCAAGGTCCCCCCGCCCGGGTCCTTGCTGTCCCGAACCCCGACAATGTCAAGCCCCGCCCCAATCTCAACACAGTTGGACTCTTCACCGCTATAGCTGGACTTCCGCCACATCTTGATCTGCTTCATCGCGTTCCTCCATCGTTGCGGCACAAGCAGCGACGAGGCTGGCAGATTCGGCCGGGCTCAACGCTGCTTCAGCCAGCCTAGCCACGGTTTCTACAAAGGGAGAAGCGTCATTCGGGTCGTCCAAGAAGACACCGCCACGTCGGTGTTCCAAGTGAACCATCGTGCGTTGCCGTTGAAATTCCATGATCAGCTGGCTTCCGTTCAGGCCCACGTGCGCGCCTAGGCTGAACGGAATGACTTGAACCGTGATGTGTGGGCGAAGCGCCATTCGTTCGATGTGGCGCAGTTGATCAGCCATGATGCTGTAGCTCCCCACCGGTCTATGCAGCACAGACTCGTCGATGAGGGCATGGAACGACACCGGATCCTTCCCGGTTAGGACGGTCTGCCTGCCGAGGCGTAGCGCCACTCTCGACTCGACGTCTTTGTCTCGGAGCCCGCCTGCACCGATGACGGCCCGGGTGTAGTCGGGAACCTGGAGCAGACCTGGAACTAGTCCGAGCGCTACGTCGGTAATTTTCGTCGCGCGTCGTTCAAAATCCAGCAACGCGACGAGTTGGAGGGGGAGTCCTGTGTTGCCCATTACTTCCCACCAGTGCGGCTGATGTGCGTCTTGGGCTAGTTCGAGCAGACGGGTTCGTTCCCGACTTTTGACTCCGAGAGTTCCCAGGATGATTGCTATCTCAGTTTCCGTGGGAACCTTTGCTCCGGACTCGATCCGCCCCAACGTTGCCCTCGACCAATCGCACTGTGCTGCCAGTTCTTCTAGCCGCAGGCCAGCTTCCTTCCTGAGCTTGCGAATCTCCGCACCCAGTCCACGGGAACGTGCAGTTGTCATAAGCCCACGCTATTCCAGGACCTGAGACTTTGCCATTACACGTAGTGATGAATCGCCTTGATCTGAGACTCCAGAGCCAGTCTTATCGACTCAGAGACAAGGAAGGAGAGCTTGTGTGTCTGAGTATCTGACCTACATCTGGCGTCCTGTCACGGGCGGTCGCCATGCTTTTCCCATCGCTGCTAAGAAAACGCCCGCTGGGGGCTCAGTGACCGCGTACTGCGGTGCGGAGGCGGATGCGGCGCAGCTGCACGAGAGGTCCGAATTGGACTGGATCCGCGAAGGCACGTGCATGTCCTGCTGGCGCATCCTCGCCAACGCCCCGAAACCCGGCCGCGGTGCCATTCCCAAGGGGCCCGCCGGACGGCACCACCTACGCACCTCACCGTCGTAGGCACCCAAAGCAGGGCCGGTGTGGTGCCTTCCCCGGCGCACCTCTACCGGCCCTTGGTGGCCGGGCGCGACAAAACCCCCTCCCGCCAGCGCCCGGCCACCGCCCAACCCGCCACCGAGAGACGACGATGACGCGAGCAACAACGGACCGCGATCCCGATGAGTCTGCCACCACTTCTGGCTACTGGGCGGCTTTCGGCTACCAGAACCACGTGATCCCAACCGATGACCCGCGCCGGGAAGGTCCAGAGCTGATCGCGCTCTGCGGAGTAATGACGGCGCCCGGCGACATCGGCCCCCGAGACGGACGCCCGACCTGCTCCGTCTGTGCCAGCAAAGTCCGAAGTGGACTAATCGAAATACCGCAGGGCTGGATCTTCGGCTGAAGAAGACCTTTCCGGCTTTGAGGACCTGCCCTATGCCCTCTAGGGGGAGTGCTCCGAATTCTACGAGAGCACATTCATGCGAGGGGAGCATGTTCAAGTGACCTACCAAGGCTGGCCAGGAAATCAAGGTCAGCAGCCCTGCCCGCAGCAACCGCACCCGCCGCAGTATCCGCCAGGGCCAGGCCAAACTCCACCCCGGAGATCGCGAGCGTGGTTTACGGTGCAAGTCACCGTTCTGGTTACCGTGGTGGTGGTCGGCGGATCGGTCCTCGCGTTGCTGCTCGACGTCGGAAGTGTGCCAAGCCCGAGTCGAGTTCAGGCAGATCCTCCCCCAGTTCCCACCGCAACTACCAACGTATGCGCCTCGGTTGACCGGCTTGGGGGTTCCTGCTCCGAATGGGCACGGCCCGAACCTCGGCCGTTCAACGAGGTTTTGCGACTGAATCGTCTTCCGCAGCAGCCACCTGCGTCAAAGTGGTCGCCGCTTTACCTGTGCTCCTATCCGCCGGACGAGCTGATGACGCAGTTCATGGGACCGGACTTCCGAAAGATGGTGATGAACGGATTTATCTGTTCCTACGAAACACCGAGCCCGGTTATGCGAATCTCGTTCGACGTTTACATCGGGTCGGGGAGCTTCCAAAGTTGGACCGACATCAGCCCGGAAGCAGAGGTCATCGACTTCAAGGGTCGTCGTGTGATTGTCGATCACGATGTCGAGGGGCAGTACGATGCCTTCCGCAGTTGGATCATGGAGATTCCCGGTGCACCGAACAACGTTCTCGTTTTGGACTACAAGCAGATGCCTGGGATCGCCCGTGTCGGCTTCATCTCCGGTGATCAGGCGAAGGCCGACCGGGCGATGGCTGCTCTGGGCGAGATCTACCGCAAAGCCTCCGAGTGACGAAACAGGCCGCGCACCGGGTTGGTGCGCGGCCAGTCTGCTTACAGCCGACTTCGGCTGGTGTTGGTCACTCGCCGAAGACCGGCGGGGCGACCCTGGGCAGGCCGAGGTCGTCCCACGCTTCGTCCGTGTCGACCATGTACTTGTTCTCGTGTTCCTGGTCTTCCTCGCCCTGCTTGCCCTGGCCACGGCCACCGGCACCGGCTCCCATACCGCCTGCGCCGCCACGGCCGCCCGCGCCAGCAGCGCCACCGGCTCCGCTAGCGCCCGAGCCGGGGCCGCCAAGACCGGCACGCCCGCCAGCGCCCATACCCGCGCCGCGACCAGCGCCGCCAGCACCCAAACCGCGGCCACCGGCACCAAGACCACCCGCGCCAGCGCCAGCACCAAGACCTCCAGCGAAGCCAGCGAACCCGCCGGTCGGAGCGCCGGTGCCCGGCCCTGTTCCAGCAGGAACACCGGTACCAGGACCGCCACCGGGCAGCCCGGTGCTACTAGTGCCAGCCGGCGGCGCAGACCACTGCGAACCGCTCTGCGCCGGAGTCGACGAACTGGAACCGCCGCTGTAGTCACCGGTACCGGTGCTACCGCCACCGTGAGTGCTGCTGCCACCGTGAGAGCTGCCACCGCCGGGGATGCCGGAACCGGTCGGCATGCTGCCGACCGTCGGATTCGTCCCCGTGCTGTTCTCCGAACCCGGGGCGTAGGCCATTTCCGGGGCCTTCGGGTAGAACGCTAGGTTCTGCGAGACGTTCGAAGTGCTCTCGCTGTAGTTGTCGTAGTACCGCTTGGCTTCCTGGGCCTTCTCGGTAGCCTCGCGCTCCTGCTTCTGCAGGTCCGTCTCGCCACCGATCAGCCAAGCGCCGCCCTTCTCCAGCAGGTTGTCGGTCGCATCGACCTTCACCGGCGGGGGCATGCTGTTTTTGACGGTGAAGTAGTTGTCGACCTGTTGCCCCGCCGAGTCTCCGACGGACGCCGAGACGGTCTTGGCGTCGTCAATGAACTGCGCCATGGGCTGCAGCGAGGTGCCGTGTTCTTCCGCAGCCTGACCGGTCCACGCCAGATTGGCCTTCTTGTTCGCACCGTCGAGGATCGAGTGGACCTCGTCGAACTGACCGCCGATATTCGTTTTCCATGCGGATACGGCGTTTGTCAGCTCGGTCGGGCCTTTGCCCTCGTGAATCTGCTTGTACTTCTCCGGGTGGTTGAAGCCGACCTGCTGCATGATCTCGTCCGTGTTGCCACGGTCCGATTCACGTGTGAGCAAGTACCCCCCGATGATGAGCGGTAAAACCATGATCACACCCCCTTGTTGGTTATGGTCGTGGTACGCGGACGCGATCAGGCATCCGGGATGTTCTTGAGGACTTCACTGGTGATCTTCTCGGCGAAGCCACATGGGTCGTTCATCTCCGGCTTGCCGCCTGAGTTTCTGAAGTAGTTGATCGCCACGCTCTGGTCATCCGCGATTGCGATCTCTACCCGGCACAGAGCGCTCTGCTCGTCAACCCGTGCACCCTGGTAACCGTCGACTTGGGTCGGCTTGAAGTTGTCGCTGGACTCTGCGATTTTGGTGATCTCGGTCAAGCCGCCGTGTTTCGTATTGATCGTGACAGCGGTTGAGAACGCGTTGTTTCGCCAATTGCACTTTGGTTCGCCCAGCGCGGAGGTCTCGCCCTGCGGTGGCCTCGCGTCTGTCCCACCGCCGAGCTGTGAAAGCTGGTCTTGTGTCAGCAGCTGGCAAGCATCAGTGATCGATTTTAGGTTCTTCGGGTTCTCGACCTTGGGAACTGCGGAGGTTGTGGGGGCCGCCTCGCTGGTGGTCGAACTCGGCGTCTCCGGCGAGCCCGGAGCGCATGCTGATGCCCCCAGGACCCAAAGGAGGGTGACGGCGGTGAAAGTTGCGCGGCGTAGCAAGTGAGATCTTCCTTTAAACCTGGCGCGCCGTAGCGGCTTCGTCGGTGTTCTGGTAGGTGCCCTGAGCAGCCTTCAGCTGGTCGATCTGAGCCTGGATACGATTACGTGCGTCGTTGACGGCCCAGGAAAGGCAGCCCTCGCCGTCACCGGCCATTTCCCCAAGCGCCTTCGCCAACTTCTGGCTGACGTCATCTTCGCCCGGTCCCTTGATGTACCGCAGGTCTTGAGCCGTCATCAGGATGTCGCTGAGCTTGTCCCGGGCCTTCTCGTATTCCGCGATCAGCCCCGGGATCTGCTCGATGTCGACCGAGAAGGACGCCGCCTTCGCGGTGCCGCCTGAGTTGATCGCCGTGTGGATCGTCGCCTTGCGTGTGATGTCTTGCCACGCGTCAACGACGCCGTCGAAGAATGCCACCTCAGTACCCCCTTGCCTGCTAGATCGGGTGCGCGTCGCGCTTAGCTTGCCAAATGGTTGCCCGTCCGCGCACGAATGTGACGATGTTCGAGGCCGATCCGTTCCCGGCGACTCGTCGGATTAGTCCATTTGGCGGAGTTGCAGGCTACCGCCAGGCGGCTTCGCGCTGGGTCTTGGTCGTCAGCTCGCCGAGCACTCGGGTGAAGGTGCTCATGTCCGCTCCGGCGAACATGCGTTGCGCGCCGCTGTTGTAGACCGCCGTGCGGCCGACCTGCAGGTCGATGATGCGGAGCGTCTGATCGCCCCGGAACTCCTTGCGTCGGTCGTCCCAGATCGTGACGCCCACCTCGCCGAGGCCCAGCCGGGGGCCGTCCAGGAGCTGCGTCATCTTGCGGAAGCTGGCGATGTTCACGCCGCGAGCGCGCAGGGTGTGCTCGATCGCTTGCGGGTCCTCGTCGCCGCGGCGGCGCACCTCGGTCATCGCGGCGCGCATCTCGGCGAGGTCGACGCTCAGCGGCGGGCGGATTCGCGCGGGCGGGTGTTCGGGCAGTACCGACACCAGCGCCGGGATCACGTCGTTGGGGTGCACCGGCTCCAGGATGATCCGGTCGCCGTCGACGACGGTGCGCACTGCGGTCTTGCGCGCCTTGGACACCGCGACCCGCAGCTCGGTGCCCTTGTTCGAGGAGAACCGCAGATCGTACTCGACCGCCGCGTGCGGGTAGATGCCCAGCAGCTCCATAACCCGGTCGTTGACGCCGCCGGGGTTGATCAGCCCGCGATCGCGGACCCGCTGCTCGGCCGCCTCGAACTCGCGTGGCATGTCCTTGACGGTCGTCCCGTAGTTGCTGTACGACGCGATCATCGGGATCCTGCTGAGCCCGGCGCGTTCGGCCAGGATCGCGAATTCGAGTCGGTCGACATCGAGCTTGGGCACTGGTGCTGCGCTCCCGCTTAGGTTCAAGTTGCGCGTCGGTACTGGCGTCAACTGTGCAGACTAACGGGTCGCGCGAGGGTACGGACCGGGATTCGGCAACCTCAGCCGTCGAGCCCGGACAGGCCCTGCCAGGCGCCGCGGGAGCCCCGGCGGGCCGCCGAGCGCTGCCAGCGGAACACGCCGTAGCCGAGGATGCCGAGCGCGGCGCCGGCCAGGCAGGTCCAGAACTGGATGTCCCAGCCGCCGGCCCAGTCGCGGATGCCGAACAGGACCAACCCGGCGAGCCACAGGCCGGTGCCGACCAGCACGACCGGCGTCGGGTCCGCCAGCCCGCGCGGCAGCGGCGGGACCTGTCGGTGGCCCGGTGCCGAGGGGGCGGGTTCGTTGTCCTGTGCCACGTCAGGCAGGCTACTCCCGGTAAAGAATGCGCGCGCAGGCACCGTGATCGGGAAGCACTGATGGTGGATCGAGACGTCAAGAAGTCGTTGCTGGACCGGCACTTCAAGATCACCGATCGCGGGTCCAGCATCGGGCGGGAATTGCGCGGCGGTGTGGTCACCTTCGTCACGGTCGCCTACATCATCGTGCTCAACCCGCTGATCCTCGGCAGCTTTTCCGCCGAGGATGCCGGGGCCAAGCGCGACGTGCTCGGGGCCATCTTGCCGGTCTCGCAGGTCGCGGCGAGCACCGCGCTGGTCGCCGGCGTGATGACGATCCTGTTCGGACTGATCGCCAACTATCCCTTCGCGATCGCGGCCGGGCTCGGCATCAACACGCTGCTGGCGGTGACCATCGCGCCGCAGGTGACCTGGCCGGAGGCGATGGGCCTGGTGGTGGTGGACGGCATCATCATCCTGATCCTGGTCGCCACCGGTTTCCGGACGGCGGTGTTCAACGCGGTGCCGCCGGAGCTCAAGGCCGCGATCGCGGTCGGCGTCGGCGTGTTCATCTCCTTCGTCGGCCTGGTCGATTCCGGGTTCGTCCGGCGGCTGCCGGATGCCGCCAACACCACGGTGCCGGTCGAGCTGGGCATCGACGGCTCGATCGCCTCGTGGCCGACCGCGGTGTTCGTGTTCGGGCTGATCCTCACCTCGGTGCTGGTGGCCCGGAAAGTGCGCGGCTCGATCCTGATCAGTGTGGCGGTCACTACGGTGCTGGCGATCGTCGTCGAGTCGGTCTTCCGGGTGGGCCCGTCGGAGGGAACCAATCCTTACGGCTGGAACCTGGGCTATCCGGCGGTGCCAGCGAAAATCGTCGGCTTGCCGGACCTGTCGTTGGTCGGCGACGTCTCCTTCGGCGCGTGGACCCGGCTGCCCGCGCTGGCCTGCGTGCTGCTGGTGTTCACGCTGGTGTTGGCCAACTTCTTCGACGCGATGGGCACCATGACTGGTCTCGGTAAGGAAGCCGGCCTAGCCGACAAGGACGGCAACCTGCCGGACATCGGCAAGGCGCTGGCCGTCGAGGGCGTCGGCGCGGTCGCCGGCGGGTTGGGTTCGGCGAGCTCCAACACCGTGTTCGTGGAGTCCGCCTCCGGCATCGCGGAGGGTGCGCGCACCGGGTTGGCGAACGTGATCACCGGGCTGCTGTTCCTGGCGGCGATGTTCTTCACCCCGCTCTACCAGGTCATTCCGGTCGAGGCGGCGGCCCCGGCGCTGGTGGTGGTCGGGGCGATGATGCTCACCCAGATCCGGCAGATCGACCTGTCGGACTTCAGCATCGCGCTGCCCGCGTTCCTGACGATCGTGGTCATGCCGTTCACGTACTCGATCGCCAACGGCATCGGCGCGGGCTTCATCAGCTACGTGCTGCTGCAGGTGTTCACCGGCCGGGCCCGCACGGTCCACCCGCTTATGTGGGGCGTCTCGGCGGCATTCGTGCTCTACTTCTGCTCCGGCCCGCTGAGTGTGCTTTTCGGCGTCTGACCTGATCCGGCGCCGTTCGGGTACTGCGTCGATTGGATTGCGATCCCGGAACCGGGGCTGCCGCCTGACTAGGGTGGACGGCTACTGATCCCCTTGATCAGTTTGTCCGATTCCCTGAGATAGTTTGGTAGACTAACGACGTGTCCGAAATCGCGGAGCGCGAGCGCACCCTGGCGAGTCGGCTGCGGCTCGCAGTCGTTCGCCTGAACCGGCGGCTGCGCGCGCAGAGCAACGACTCGAAGATCACGCTGTCCCAGCTGTCGGCGCTGTCTTGTCTACACAAGACCGGCGCGATGACGCCGGGCGAGCTGGCGGCCCGAGAAGGCGTCCAGCCGCCGTCGATGACCAGGGTGATCGCCGCCCTGGAAGACGCCGGTCTGGTCGCTCGCCGGGCGCATCCCACCGATGGCCGGCAGGCCATCGTGGAACTGACCGAGGCCGGTCAGGCCCGCGTCGACGAGGAGGTCTCGATCCGGGAGCGCTGGCTGGACCAGCAGCTCGCGGATCTGTCCGAAGACGACCGCCGGGTGCTGTGCCAGGCCGCCGAGATCATCGACCGGCTGGCGAGTCGATGACCGACCGGTACTGAAAGGCGGTCCGCAGGAGCGTGGTTGACCAGTCCGCATCTCGCGCGGGAACAGACCCGAGTGGGGATCCGGTCAACCACCTTCCAAGGTCCACATCGGACGGTTCGGTCGACACCGGCGGCGGCATGTTCCGGTCGCTGCGGGAGCGCAACTACCGCTATTACGCCTCCGGCCAGGTCGTATCGCTGACCGGCACATGGATGCAGCGCGCGGCGCAGGACTGGCTGGTGCTGGAGCTCTCCGGTGGCAGTCCGGCCGCGCTCGGCGTGGCGGTCGCACTGCAGTTCATCCCGACGCTGCTGCTGACGCTCTGGGCGGGCGTCTTCGCCGATCGCTTCGACAAACGGCGCATGCTGATCGCCACCCAGAGCGCGCTCGGCGCTTGCGGCCTCATGCTGGGACTGCTCGATGTCACCGGTGCCGTGGTGCTGTGGCATGTCTACGTGCTGTGTTTCGTGCTCGGATGCTTCGCGGCCGTCGACGCCCCGGTGCGGCAGTCGTTCGTCGTCGAGATGGTCGGGCCCGCGCAGCTCACCAACGCCGTCGCGCTGAACTCGATGACCTTCAACCTGGCCCGCATCGTCGGCCCGGCCATCGCCGGGGCGCTGATCACCGCGATCGGCACCGGCTGGGTTTTCCTGGCCAACGGGCTCAGCTCGGTCGCCGTGGTCGCCGGGCTGGCATTGATGAATCCGGCGGCGCTGCACCGGGCTAAGCCGCCGCCGAAGGAACGGGGCCAACTGCGCGCCGGGCTGCGCTACGTGCGCGGGCGGCCGGATCTGATCGTCGTCATGGTACTGGTGTTCTGCATCGGCACCTTCGGGATGAACTTCGAGAGCACCTTCGCGGTGATGGCGCGCAACGTCTTCGGGCGGGATGCCGACGGCTACGGCCTGCTGATCACCATGCTCGCGGTCGGGACGTTGACCGGAGCGGCGCTGGCGGCTCGGCGCAGTGGTCGCGGGCAGCCGAGGCTGCGGTTGATGCTGTCGGGCGCGGCCGTTTTCGGCGTGCTGGAGGCGGCGGCCGCGCTGATGCCGACCTACGCGCTGTTCGCCGCGGCGCTGGTCCCGGTCGGGATCGCCGTTATGACGTTCAACACAAGCGCGAATTCGACCGTCCAGCTGGCCGTGGATCCCACCATGCGCGGCCGGGTCATGGGCCTGTACATGCTGCTGTTCCTGGGCGGAAAACCGTTGGGCGGACTGGCTTCCGGGTGGATTGCCGAGGTGTTCGGGCCGCGGTGGCCGATCTTGCTTGGCGGGCTCGCGTCACTGGCCGCCGCGCTCGCCGGGGCCGCCGTGCTGGCGTGGCGAAGGCGAGGGGTTGCCCGATCCGACAGGTTAGGCTAACCTAAATTCAGTCCGCTTCGTGGTGGGAGCGGCAGTCAGTTCGGGAACAGATCGGGCCCCGGCCTCCTGCGGGAGACCGGGGCCCGGTCGCGTCCGGGCCGCGAGCACGGGCCCGGACCCCGGGCGGAAGTCCGCGCTGGGAGTCCGCGCTGGGAGTCGGGCCGGAAAAGGACTTCGGGGCCCTCCCGGAGGAAGGCCCCGAAGTTTCGGCAGTGGGCTTGTCGGAGCACTCACTGCCGAGTCCGGTGCCGGGCGGGGAGCCGACGGCGCCGAGTCTCAGGCGGTGGGCAGGCGCAGGCCGTTGTAGCCGGCGCGGGCATCGGCGAAGCGCGCGGCGACCTCGTTCCAGTTGACCACGTTCCACAACTGCTTGACGTAGTCCGCCTTTACGTTCCGGTACTGCAGGTAGTACGCGTGCTCCCAGATGTCGAACACCAGCAGCGGCGTCGTGGCGATCGACAGGTTCGAGTGGTGATCCCGCAGCTGCTGCGTGATCAACCGCTGACCCACCGGATCCCAGGCCAGCACGCCCCAGCCGTTGCCCTGGATCGTGGTCGACACCGCCTCCATCTGGGCCCGGAACGCGTCGAAGGAGCCGAAGTCCTCGTCGATGGCTGCCGCCAGCTCACCGGTCGGCTTGTCCCCGCCGTTCGGCGAGAGGATCTTCCACCACACCAGGTGCAGCGAGTGTCCCGCCAGGTTGAACGCCAGCGTGGTCTCCAAGCCCACGATGGCGGAGAAGTCGCCCTTCTCCCGCGCCTCGGCGATCTTCTCCACCGTGTCGTTGGCGCCCTTGACGTACGTCGCGTGGTGCTTGCTGTGGTGCAACTCGTTGATCTCACCGGCGATCGCCGGCTCCAGCGCCGCGTAGTCGTAGTCCAACTCCGGCAACACGTACTGCTGCGCCATTGAGCATCTCCCTTCGCTGTCGACAGTCTCTAGCTACTGCCAGTCTATTGCAACTAGGTCGGATGGAGGCATTGCGATGGAGGCATTGCGCTCACCAGTCGGGCGAGTCGCTCGAACAGCCTTGATGACCAGCGGAAACGTCGTGATCGGATGCTTCGACGACCGTCCTGCGTTTTGGGGACTTCGACAGGCGGCACGTCGCGCGGCGTCGGCCTGCCCGCAGGACCGGAATCGAGGGGCCCGTGCAGCAGGGCTCGCGTTTTCGCGCGAAAACGGCGGTCCTGCTGCGGAGCCGGCGGCGATTTCGCGCGAATACGGCGTTTACCCAGGACGCCCTGGGCAGGCGGCAGGTCGCACCCCCGAGGTGATCCATGCCCCAACCAAGGCTCCTGGACGAGGCACTAGCCACACGAGCGTTGCGGAGGGGGCTGGGAAATCACCCCACCGGCCAGGTGTGGACCGGGTCTCCGTTATCGGCGAGGTCGATGTAGCGGCGCAGCATGCCCACGAGCGCCTCGTGCCGGTCCGCGCCGCCGTTTTCCAGCATCGCAACGGTTTCCCGCTGCCACGTCGCCCCGTTCCGCCCAGCCAGGCAGCGCTGCTCGATCACGCCCAGGTAGCGCTCGCGGGCCGCGTCGGACACCCCGTACGCCCGCAGGCCGTCGTGCGCCATCGGCAGTAGCCGACGCAACACCAGCTCATCCGGCGACACCCAGCCGACGCTCGGCCAGTACAGGTGCGCTTCGAAACCCTGCCGCGCCCCGGCGAAGAAGTTCTCCTCCGCCGCCGCGAACGACATCTGTGTCCACAGTGGCCTGTCTTGTTCGGTCAGCGCCCGCTGGGCGCCGTAAAAGAATGCGGCGTTGGCCACGGTGTCCACCACCGACGGCCCGGACGGCAGCACCCGGTTCTCGATCCGTAGGTGAGGGACCCCGTCCACCAGGTCGTAGACCGGCCGGTTCCAGCGCCAGATGGTGCCGTTGTGCAGCCGCAGCTCGGCCAGGGTCGGTGCCCGGCCGGCGTCCAGCGCGGCCACCGGGTCTTCCTCCACCGGCTCCGGCAGCAACGCCGGGAAGTAGCGCACGTTCTCCTCGAACAGGTCGAAGATCGAGGTGATCCAACGCTCCCCGAACCACACCCGCGGCCGCACGCCCTGGTTCTTCAGCTCGACCGGCCGGGTGTCGGTGGCCTGCAGGAACAGCGGAATCCGCGTCTCGTGCCACAACGCCTTGCCCAGCAGGAAAGGCGAATTCGCGCCGATGGCCACCTGCACCCCGGCCAGGCACTGCGCGGCGTTCCAATGCGCCGCGAAGTCCTCCGGCGCCACCTGCAGGTGCAGTTGAACGGACGTGCAAGCCGATTCCGGCAGGATCGAGTCGGCATAGGACCGAAGCCGCTCGGAATGCCCCTCGGTGAGCGGCACGCCTTCCATGTCGAGCAGCATCTCCTCGCCGCGCGCTAAGAAGATCTGCTCGTTGAGCAATGAATACCGGGGGTTGCGCGACAGCCAGTTCGGGTCGAAGTGCGCGCTGCGCAGCGTCGGCAGCGTGCCGATCATGACGATCTTCGCCCCGGCGTCGTGCGCACCGCCGTCCGCGCGCTGCAACGCGGCGCGCACCCGCTTCTCCAGTTCCAGCGCGCTGTCTCCGGCCAGCACCTGGGGGTCCACGTTGAGCTCGATGTTCTGCTGCCCGAGCTCGGTAGTGAAGGCCGGCTCGCTGATCTTCTCCAGCACCACGGCGTTGGACATGGACGGCTCCATCTGCTCGTCCACCAGGCACAACTCCATCTCCAGTCCCATCTGCTGGTGGGGGAAGGAGAAATTGCCTTCGGCGAGCATCCGGGCCAGGGCGTCCAGGCCGCGCTGCATCTTGTTCCGATACCGTTGCCGGTCTACTGGCTTGAACGCTTGATCTTGCACGTGCCGTCCCATGCTGTCTCCCCGCTTGATCGGCAGCACGTCAGCGCCCAGCGCTGGGGAAACCACCGTGACACATCGGTACCCGGCGGACCAGCGGCCAAAACGGTGCCGCCGAGTGGGTCCCGAGTGATCAAATGGAGGCATCCGCCAGCCGCTGCAACTCGGCCGCGGTGAGCTTGAGTTCGACCGCTGGGAGCAAATCCGCGAGCTGTTCGGTGTTGCGGGCGCTGGCGATCGGCGCAGTGACACTGCGTTGTCCCAGGAGCCACGCCAGTGCGACAGACGGGATCGGCACGTTACGCAGCGTCGCGATTTCGTCCAGTCCGGCGAGCACTTTTACGCCACGCTCGTTCAGATACGCACGGGCGCCCTCGGCCCGCGGGCTCTCCGAACTGTCGCCGCCCGGCCGGTACTTCCCCGTCAGGAATCCCTTGGCCAACGAGTAGTAGGGCAGCACGCCCAAGTCCTCGCGGGCGCACAGCTCGGCGAGCTCGCCTTCGAAGTGGCCGCGTTCCACGAGGTTGTAGTGCGGCTGTAAGGCGGCGAAGCGGGTCAGGCCTTCGCGGCGGGAAATCTCCAGCGCCTCGGCCAGGCGGGGTGCACTGTAGTTGGACGCCGCGATGTAGCGGACCTTGCCGTCCCGTACCAGCTCGTCGAAGGCGCCCAGCGTCTCGGCCAGCGGCGTGGACTCGTCGTCGCGGTGGGCATAGTAGAGGTCGATGTGATCGACTCCCAAGCGCCGCAACGAATCCTCGGCGGCGGCTTTGATGTTCGGGGCCGACAGGCCGGGGCGCTCGGTCCAGGCACCCACCTTGGTGGCGATCACGATGTCGTCCCGGTTACCCCGGGCGCGCAGCCACTCGCCGATCAGGGTTTCCGACTCGCCGCCGGAATTGCCCGGTGCGAAAGCCGAGTAGCCGTCGGCGGAGTCGATGAAGTTGCCGCCCGCGCCGGCGTAGGCGTCCAGGACGGTGAAGGTTTCATCGCGGTTGGCGGTCCAGCCGAAAACGTTGCCGCCGAGGCAGATGGGGAAGACGTCGAGTTCCGTGCTGCCGAGTCGAGCCATGTCGCCGAACCTACTCTTTCCGGATCTTCGCGACCCTGTGTCGGATGGCACAGTCGCCGAGCGGCGCGGTCACCACCCGAGCCACCGGAGTTGCCCCCGGAACTCGATGCGGGTACCAGGCTCAGCGACCTCGCCGATGTCGGCGACCCCACGAACTCGGCCGTACAAGAGCGACAACGCGAGGTCGACCGGATTTCTTCCGCGCTGGCGTGCCCGCCCGGGGCGGCAAGGTCGATTGGCGGCGGGTGCGAGAATGCGAGCGTGGCGCACATTGTCGAGGTCAGCGATGCCGTCGACCCGCGGGTCGACGACTTCCGCGATCTGTCCCGCGCGGACCGCCGCCCAGACCGGCCGGGCGGACGCGGACTCGTGATCGCCGAAGGCGTTGTCGTGGTCGAGCGGCTGCTCGCCTCGCCGTATCCGGTGCGGGCGCTGTTCGGGGTACGTCGCCGGGTCGACGAACTTTTGGCGGCCACCATGGACCTCGATGTGCCCGCCTACGTCACCGACGCCGATGTGATGGCTCGGGTCGTGGGCTTCCACCTCAACCGCGGCGTGCTGGCCGTCGCCGATCGAGCCCCGGTCATCGCGCCCGCGGAGCTCATCGGCCGGTCCCGTCGCCTGGCGGTGTTGGAAGGCATCGGCGACCACGAGAATCTCGGTGCCCTGTTCCGCAACGCCGCCGCGCTTGGCGTCGACGGCGTGCTGCTCGGTGCGGGGTGTTCGGACCCGCTGTACCGGCGCAGTGTCCGGGTGTCGATGGGACACGTGCTCCGGGTCCCCTTCGCCCATCTCGACTCCTGGCCGGAAGACTTGAAGCTGTTGCGCGACAACGGTTTCCGCGTCGCCGCGCTGACGCCCCGGGCGGATGCGAGAGCACTTCGGGATGCCGCGCTGGACCGGGGTTCGGTGGCGGTGCTGCTCGGCTCGGAAGGCCCCGGGCTCACCGACGAGGCCATCGCGGCCGCAGACCTCGCGGTCCGGATCCCGATGGTCGGCGGGGTCGATTCGCTCAACGTCGCCACCGCCGGGGCGATCACCTTCCACGCGATGAGCGGGGCGTGATGGACCTCCGCGAAGCCGGTTGGGAGCTGCACGCGCGCTCCGGTCGCGCGGTGCTGGTGCGCGGCATCGACCGGGAGGTCGACCCGGCCCGGCTGGGGCTGCCCGACGCGCTGGTCGCGGCCTTGCATGAATGGGCGCACGTCGCGGAAGCCGTGCAGGCGAAAGAAACCGCGGACACCACGGCCGACTTGGTCTCGCGGCGCGGCCGGCAGCTGGCGATGCGACTTGCGGCGGAGACCGGCGGTCAGATCGGCTACGTCGACCCGCTCAGCGGCGAACTCGACCGCATCGGCCGGCCGCGTTCGTCGCACGCCATGCGCGGGCGGCGCGGGGAAACGGTCGCCCCGGTGGGACCCACGCCGTGGGGCCCGGGCTTGGTGGTCAGTGCGATCATCGGGACCATCGTGGTGGTGACCCTGGTCGTGGTGACGCTCGGGTTGGCCGATGTCAGCGGGATCCTCGCGGCCGTGGTGAACCTCGCGGTGGCGGCCGGGTTCGCGCCGTCGATCTGGCTCGGCCGCAACGTCCCGGTCTGGCGCTGGGTCGCCTACGGTACGGCGGCGGGCATTGTCGCGGCCTGGATCGCCCTTCTCCTCAGCCTCCTCGGCTGACCCGGCGGCCTCGGGTCTGTTTTATTAAGCGGCGTAAGCCACTTGCGGTGTGGGACTCGGCTTGCACCGCCGCCCCAATGGGTCCCAAACCACTCAGACGTCACCGGCAAAAGGCCGGGGCGAGCGCGGTGCTCGCCCCGGCCTTCTCGGGTAGTTGGGTCAGCGGTGGGACCGGACGCCGAGCAGGACGTCCTCCCACGACGGCACGATCGGATGGCTCTTGCGCCCGCGCCGCGGCTCCGCTTTGCGCTGTGCGTCGTCCTCCGCTGCCTCGGCGGTCGCGCCTTCGGTGCTCTCCTCCACCGTCGGCTCCTCCACCGGCTCGGGCGGCGGACCGGTGTCCAGGTCGAGGCTCGGCGCCTCCGGTCGCGCCGCGGTCACCGGCTCCTCCACCCGTTCCGGAACCGGCTGCGCCTGCTGGTCGAGCTGCAGCGCCTCGCGGGCCAGTTCGGTGACCGGCCGGACCGTCCGCAGCGGACGGTTCGGGGACGGGTCGAGCAGGTCGGCGGCGTGTTCGTCGAGCACTGCGACGGTGCCGCCGTGCGCGCCGGGGTGGAAGACCCAGTGCGCACGGTTCTCCGAGCGCCCGGCCTGCCAGGACAGCTGCACGACCCACTTGCCGTCTTCGCCGCGCCAGGAGTCCCAGTGGGCCTCGGAGTACTCGTGACCGCGCATGCCGAAGGTGTGCGCGACGACCTCGCCGAGCGTCTGCACGTCCGGCCCGTCTTCGCGGACCGGGTGCGCGCGCTGCGCCATCTCGGCGATCTGGGCGCGTTCCAGCAGCACGGGGTAGGCGTAGCGCTCGACCCGGTGCTCGGGGATGCCGGCGGCCGTCGCGATCTGTTCGACGGATGCGCCGCCGCGGATGCGGGCCTGGATTTCCCGCGGCCGCATCTGGGCTTCCATCTCGATCTGGACCTGACCGAGCCGGGTGAGATCACCACGTGCCGCCGCACGCAGTCGTTCGTCGGCGGGCACGGTGAAGCGCTCGCCGTTTTCCGGGTCCTCGCAGACGACGGATTCACCGTCCTCGTCGAGCCCGACCACTCGCAGCGCTCGCATACGCCAGCCTCCCGCCGACCTACATGTCACCAAGCTGTGACAGTAACCCGGCGCGCCGCCTTGACGCGGGAGGCACGCCGGGCACGTCGTGTCGTTGTTGGTCGCTCTCCCGGCTTCGATCTTGCCCGAAAGACGACAAGTGGGCGAACGAGTAAAACCACTCATTTTCGATGACGATCACCGATTGTGGCCGATTGTTCACTTGATGGTGTGGCATTAGACGAAAAGCCGCGGGACCCGGCGCGGGTCCCGCGGCTCAGGCGTGCCAGGAGTGTCAGGACAGCTGCGAGACCACCCAATCGACGGACTTCGTCAGTGCCGTGACATCGTCCGGCTCGATCGCCGGGAACATGCCGATCCGCAGCTGATTGCGGCCCAGCTTCCGGTACGGCTCGGTGTCCACGATCCCGTTGGCGCGCAACGCCTTGGCCACCGCCGCGGCGTCGACGGAATCGTCGAAGTCGATGGTGCCGACCACCTGGGAGCGCTTGGCCGGGTTGGTCACGAAGGGGGTGGCGAACTCCGCCGCTTCGGCCCAGGAGTACAGCCGCTGCGAGGACTCGCGAGTGCGTTGCACGCACCAGTCCAGTCCACCCTGGCCGTTCATCCAGTCGATCTGGTCGGCGAGCAGGAACAGGGTGGCCACCGCCGGGGTGTTGTAGGTCTGGTCCTTGCGGGAGTTGTCCAGCGCGGTGGGCAGCGACAGGAACTCCGGAACCCAGCGGTCGGACGCGCCGATCTCCCTGATCCGCTCGATCGCGGCCGGGCTCATCGCGGCCAGCCACAGCCCGCCGTCGGAGGCGAAGCACTTCTGCGGGGCGAAGTAGTAGACATCGACGTCGGCGGCGTCGAACGCCAGCCCGCCCGCGCCCGAGGTGGCGTCGACCGCGATCAGCGCGTTCTCCGAGCCCTCCGGGCGGGTTGGCGCCAGCATCACGCCGGTGGAGGTTTCGTTGTGCGCCCAGCCGATCAGGTCGACGCTCGGGTCCGACACCGGCTCCGGCGCGTCGCCCGGCTCGGCGGCGACCACCACCGGGTCGGCCAGGAACGGCGCGGTCCTGGCGGCCTTGGCGAACTTCGACGAGAACTCGCCGTAGGTGAGGTGCAGCGACCGCTCCCGCACCAGGCCGAACGTCGCGGCGTCCCAGAATGCGGTGGTGCCGCCGACCCCGAGCACGATCTCGTAGCCGTCGGGCAGCGAGAACAGCTCCCGCAAGCCTTCCCGGACCCGTCCGACCAGGGACTTCACCGGCTTCTGCCGGTGTGACGTGCCCATCAGCGCGGCGCCCTCGTCGGCTAGGCGTGCGAGTTGCTCGCCGCGCACCTTGGACGGACCGCAGCCGAACCGGCCGTCGGCGGGCTTGAGTTCGTCGGGCAGCTTCAGGGTCGTCGGATCGATGGTCTCGGCCTGCGTCATGCCGGCGCCTCCGGGCTGTTGTGGTGACTATGCAGGTGGCGGGGCAATGCCTCCCGCGCGCCAGTGGCCTGATGACCGGCGTCGTTGCCGGCTCGGCCAAGTGTTGCAGCAGCGTTTCCGGGCCGTGACCCCGGTGCTGCGAACCGCCGCACCGCAACTTACTGCGCCCGTCGGCCTTTGGCCAACATGACCGGTCAGGCGAAGCCGGGTGCGCCGCAGCACTTCTTGTACTTGCGGGTGGAACCGCACCAACACGGGTTGTTGCGGCCTGGCGGCCAGTCGGCGGCCTCGCCACGGCTGGCGGTGTACGCAGCGAACTCCGCGCGGGTGGACGGCTCGTCCAAGGGTTTACCCCGGGACGCCGCGAAGTCCACCAGCGCCTCGATCGAGCCGGTGGCCAACACGGGCCTGGGCTGCTCCCGCAGGTCGCGCTCGACGTCCCGGCGATGTTCCAGGTGTGTCGTGTCCGGGTACCAGCTCGGTCGCTCTCGCTGGAGCCTGGTGAATTCCTCCTCAGGCCAGTAGAGGACCGCGACCTGGCCGATCAAGTCGGGGCGCCGGATTTCGCTGATCCGCGCGCTGATCTGGCGGCCGTGCTCGGCGAGCCGGTCGAAGCGGTCGTCGAGCCTGTCCTTCGGCAAGTCCAGCTCGCGGCGCAGGATGCTACGTTCCCGCAGCAGTTCGTAACCGGAGTCACCCAACCGCAGGTCGATGTCGAGGTCCGGGACGAACCGGTTTGCGCCGACGTTGAGCCAGCGCAGAGCCTCCCTCGGTTCGTTGATCTCCTGGTAGGCGATCGCGGCCGTCACATAGGCCCACTCGCAGTCCGAGCCCTCGCGCAGCAGCGTCGCGAAGCGCTGCTCGGCCTCCTCACGCCGCCCGTGCGTCAGCAGGAACTTGGCGTATGCGGCCGGCGCGCTGAGCACGCTGTTGCCGTCGTCGACCTCGATCGCGGCGAGCAGGACGCGCTCCTCACGCTCGTGCTCACCCGCGAAATGCCAGTAGTCCGATGCCTCGACGAGGTCGGTGGACCGCTCGTCGCTGGTCGCCGCATCGGCCTCAAGCGCTTCTGCGTATTCGATGTGTAGTCGCCGCTGTGTCTCTGTGAATGTGACCGCCACGACACCACGCTACCGCCCCCGGCGGGGGCGGCCTACGCATCCCGAAAGCAGCAGGTTGGCCGCTCCACCACTTGCCGGGCACCCGCCTCAGCGCCGATCACGCAGCGGTCATCTGGTTGACCGAGTCCCAGCCTGCGACATCGTGCGGGGAACGCGGGGCCGGGCCGGTGTACTGCGCCGACGGGCGCACCAGGCGCCCGGTGCGCTGCTGCTCCAGGATGTGCGCCGACCAGCCCGCCAGCCGGGCGCAGGTGAACATCGCGGGCATCATCGCCGTCGGAACCTGCGCGAAGTCGAGCACCACAGCGGCCCAGAACTCCACGTTGGTCTCGATCTGCCGGTCCGGGCGGCGCTCCCGCAGGACCGCCAGCGCGGCCTGCTCCAGTTCGCGGGCCACCTCGAAGCGCGGCGCGCGCAGCCGGTCGCAGGTGCTGCGCAGCACCCGGGCCCGCGGGTCCTCGGCGCGGTAGACGCGGTGGCCGAATCCCATCAGTCGAGCACCGCGATCGAGGATCGAGGTCACCACCCGGCGGGCGTCGCCGGTGCGCTCAGCCTCCTCGATCATCGGCAGCACCCGGGCCGGGGCGCCGCCGTGCAGCGGCCCGGACATCGCGCCGACCGCCCCGGACAGGCAGGCGGCGACATCGGCGCCGGTGGAGGCGATCACCCGGGCGGTGAAGGTGGAGGCGTTCAGGCCGTGCTCGGCCGCCGATACCCAGTAAGCGTCGAGCGCCTGCACGTGCGTCGGGTCCGGTTCGCCGCGCCAGCGCGTCAGGAACTGCTCGGTTGCGGTGGTGGCTTCCGCGATCCTGGCGTGCGGCACCGCTGGCTGGTCGCCGCGGGCGGACTGGGCGACGTAGGACAGTCCGAGCGCGCTGGACCGGGCGAGCTGGGCTCGGGCCCGCGCCTCGTCGATGTCCAGCAGCGGTTCAAAGCCACCGGCCGGCGCCGCCATCGCCAGCGCGGCCTGGACGTCGGCCCGCACATCACCGGTGCGAACCGGGAGCGCGGTGTCGTCCGCGGGTGGCAGGCCGTCCCCGAACCGGCCGTCGACCAGCAGCGCCCACACATCGCCGAAGGACACCGTGCCCACCAGATCCTCGATGTCCACGCCGCGGTAGCGCAGCGCACCGCCGTCGCGGTCGGGCTCGGCGATCTCGGTCTGGAACGCGACCACGCCCTCCAAGCCGGGGCGGAATTCGGACTGGCCTGCAGTGCTCATGGCTGCCTCGTCTCCTCGCTGGTTGTGCCGCGCGTGCGCGGTAAGGGACGTGGCGGGGTGCAATGCATGTTGCCGCTCGGTACACGTTGCCGTTCGGAACACACTGCACCCGGCGGGGCGGGGGAGGCAATCGGATCCGGGGGAAAAAATCACCGGATGAGGTAGCTCACAGCACCGCCGGGGAGTTCGTCAGCGATGCAAAATTCGGGAAAAATCGTGGTTACCAGCCAATTGTGCGGTGATAAGAACGTGGGACGGGCCCGATTTCGCCGATGTTCGTATGTTAAAGAGCTCTCATGCATCTGGCTCCTCACGAGCGGGACAAGTTGCTTGTCTACGTCGCGGCGCGGCTCGCCCGCGAACGGCTGGACCGCGGGCTGAAGCTCAACTACCCCGAGGCGGTGGCGCTGATCACCGACCACGTCGCGGAAGGCGCGCGGGACGGGCGGACCGTCGCCGAGCTGATGCAGAGCGGACGCCAAGTGCTGCGCGCCGACCAGGTGCTCGACGGGGTGCCGGAGATGATCCACGACGTGCAGGTCGAGGCGACCTTCCCGGACGGGACGAAGCTGGTCACGGTGCACGACCCGATCACCTGAAGCGGTAGCCCGCCGATCTCGAAACGACCTCGCGAGGAGTTGCCATGCGGCCCGGGGAGATCATCACCGGCGAGTGCCCGATTCCGCGGAATCCGGGCCGGGAACGCATCCGGATCACCGTCGTCAACCGCGCCGACCGCGCCGTGCAGGTCGGATCCCACTACCACTTCGCCGCCGTGAACCCGGGCCTGGAGTTCGACCGGGCCAAGGCATGGGGCTACCGGCTGGACGTGCCGTCGGGAACCGCCGTGCGCTTCGAGCCGAACCAGGACCGGGAGGTCGACCTGGTGCCGATCGGCGGCAGCCGGCTGGTGCGCGGCCTGCGGCTGGAATACGCCGGCGAGCTCGACGGCCGCGACCACGAACCCGCTCCGTTCGGCTACGGCGAGAAAGGCGAGGGGCATCAAGATGAGCGCATCGTCCATTGACCGGCCCCACTACGTCGAGCTGTTCGGCCCGACGACCGGCGACCGGATCCGGCTGGCCGACACCGATCTGCTGATCGAGGTCACCGAGGACCGCAGCCAGGGCCCGGCCGGCTCCGGCGACGAGGCGGTGTTCGGCGGCGGCAAGGTCATCCGCGAATCGATGGGCCAGTCGGCCGCGACCCGCGCCGAAGCGACGCCCGACGTGGTGATCACCGGCGCGGTGATCCTGGACCACTGGGGCGTGATCAAGGCCGATGTCGGCATCCGCGACGGCCACATCGTCGGCATCGGCAAGGCTGGCAACCCCAGCGCCGTCGACGACGTGGACGGCACGCTCGTGATCGGGCCGTCCACCGAGGTCATCGCCGGCAACGGCAAGATCCTCACGGCCGGTGGCATCGATTCCCACGTGCACTTCATCTGCCCGCAGGAGGTCGAGACGGCGCTGGCCTCCGGCCTGACCACGCTGATCGGCGGCGGCACCGGTCCGGGCGAGGGCAGCAAGGCGACCACGGTCACTCCCGGTGCCTGGAACCTGCGGATGGTCATGCGGGCGCTGGACTTCATGCCGGTCAACGTCCTGCTGCTGGGCAAGGGCAGCACAATGCGCGGCGAGGCGCTGCGGGAGCAACTGCGGGCCGGGGCCGGCGGGTTCAAGATCCACGAGGACTGGGGCGCGACCCCGGCGGCGCTCGACAGCGCGCTGCGGGTCGCCGAGGAATCCGGCGTCCAGGTCGCGCTGCACGCCGACACGCTCAACGAGGCCGGGTTCTACGAGTCCACGCTGGCGGCGATCAACGGCCGTTCCATCAGCGCGTTCCACGTCGAAGGCGCCGGCGGCGGGCACGCGCCGGACATCATCCGGCTCGCCTCCCAGCCCAACGTGCTGCCCTCCTCGACCAACCCGACCCGGCCGCACACCGTCAACACCATCGACGAGCACCTCGACATGGTGCTGGTCTGCCACCACCTCAACCCGTCGGTGCCCGAGGACCTGGCCTTCGCCGAGAGCCGCATCCGGCCGTCCACCATCGCGGCCGAGGACGTCCTGCACGACCTCGGCGCGATCTCGATGATGAGCTCGGACGCGCAGGCGATGGGCCGAATCGGCGAGGTCATCATGCGCACCTGGCAGACCGCGCACGTGATGAAGCGCCGCCGGGGCGCGCTGCCCGGCGACGGACGGGCCGATAACCACCGGGCGCAGCGCTACGTCGCGAAGTACACGATCAACCCGGCGATCGCGCACGGCATCGCAAAGCACGTCGGTTCCGTCGAGGTCGGCAAGATGGCGGATCTGGTGCTGTGGGAGCCCAAGTTCTTCGGGGTCCGGCCGCACATCGTGCTCAAGGGCGGGTTCGCGGCGTGGGCGGCGATGGGCGATGCGAACGCGTCGATCCCGACGCCCCAGCCCTACATCGCGCGGCCGAGTTTCGGGGCGCAGCCGCGCGCAGCGGCGGCGAGCAGCGTGTTCTTCGTGGCGCCGGTGGCGCTGGACGCCCAGCTGCCGGAGCAGTTTCAGCTGAGCTCGGGGCTGGTCGCGGTCGAAAACACCCGCGCGACCGGCAAAGCCGACATGGTCCACAACGACGCCACTCCGGACATCCGGGTCGACCCGGACAACTTCGCGGTGGACATCGACGGCGAGCGCGTCGAACCGCACCCGGTCTCGGAAGTCCCGATGGCCCAGCGCTATTTCCTGTTCTGACCGGTCCGATGGCCACCCGGCGAATCGAGAGGAGACGGCGGTGCGAGCCGGTCTCGCGGTGCTGACGCTCGCGGACTCGCGGTTCCCCGGCGGGGGACACGCGCACTCCGGCGGCGTCGAGGAGGCGGCCGCGCGGGGGCTGATCACGGGAGTCGGCGACCTGCGCGAATTCCTGCACGGGCGCCTGCATGGTGCCGGTGCCCTGCAAGCGGTGTTCGCCGCCGCCGCGGCGCACGCCGCCGCTCGTGGCGTCCGAAGTGGACATTGGCGGGAGCTGGACGTCGAACTAGACGCCCGCACCCCGTCCCCGGCGCAGCGGGAGGCATCGCGCGCCCAGGGGCGGGGCATGGTTCGCGCCGGCCGGGCAGCCTGGCCGTCACCGGTGCTGACCGAACTGGTGGCCGCGACCCCGCGACCACACCACCCGATCGTGCTCGGTGTGCTGGCGGCGACCGCCGGAGCCGGACCGTGGGAGGCGGCGCTGGCCGCCGGCTACCTGGCCGTCAGCGGACCGTCCGCCGCCGGCGTTCGGCTGCTCGGGCTGGACCCGTTCGCGGTCAACGCCGTGGTCACCGAACTGGCCGATGACCTCGACCGGATCGCCGCCGAGGCGGCCTCGGTGGCCGGGCTGGACCCGGCCGAGCTGCCCGCCCCCGGCGCCCCGGCACTCGACCTGCTCGCCGAGGCCCACGATCGACATCACCGGGAAGAGGTGCGTCTATTTGCGTCCTGACAATGGTTACTCACCCGGCCACGGGCACGGCCACACGCATCCGGTCAACTTCGACCCGACGGCGACCGGACCCGACCCGTTCTCGGTCGAACCGCACCATGGGCGCCCGTTCCGGCTCGGGATCGGCGGGCCGGTCGGCAGCGGCAAGACCGCGCTCACTGCGGCGCTCTGCCGGGCGCTCGGCCCGGAGGTCGAGCTGGCCGTGGTGACCAACGACATCTACACCACCGAGGACGCCGACTTCCTGCGCAAGGCCGGGGTGCTCGACACCGACCGGATCGAGGCGGTGCAGACCGGCGCCTGCCCGCACACGGCCATTCGCGACGACATCACCGCCAACCTGGACGCGGTCGAGCGGCTCACCGAGCGGCATCCCGGGTTGGAGCTGGTCATCGTGGAAAGCGGCGGCGACAACCTGACCGCGGTGTTCAGCCGGGGGCTGGCCGACCGACAGGTCTTCGTGGTGGACGTCGCCGGCGGCGACAAGGTGCCGCGCAAGGGCGGGCCCGGGGTCACCACCGCGGATCTGCTGGTGATCAACAAGGTGGATCTGGCCGAGCTGGTCGGCGCCGACATGGCGGTGATGGTCGCCGACGCGCACCGGATGCGCGGCGACCTGCCGGTGATCACCCAGTCCCTGACCCGCACCCCGAACGCCCCCGAGGTAGCGGCCTGGGTCCGCGAACAGCTCTGAGGTGGGACTTCGCGTGGCGGGACTCTGAGGTGGGACATCGCGTGGCGGGACGGCGATTTCAAGCGAAATCAACCGGCTCGCGCCGGGCTCGGCCGGAAGGCGGTGCGGCGTGCGGGCCAGTGCGCGGCTGAGCGTCGAGATCGGCTCCGGCGGGCGCAGCGTCGTGCGGGAACTCCGTTCGGAGGCGCCGATCACGCTGGTGCCCCGGCGCACGGCCACGGCGAGCCCGGACGGCACCGCCGTGGTGCACGTGGTCGGTTCCGCTGCCACGCCGGTCGGCGGCGACCGGGTCGACCTGCGGGTCCGGGTCGGGGCGGGCGCGCGGCTTTGGCTGCGCGGCACCGCCGCCACCGTCGCGTTGCCAGGGCAGCACGGCGGGCCCAGCCGGTCCACAGTGCACATCGAGGTCGAAGCCGGTGGCCTGGTCGATTACCTGCCGGAGGCCACGGTGATCAGCGCTCGCGCCGATCACCAGGCGGAGATGACCGTCGAGCTGGGCGACGGTGCGCGCGCCAGGTGCCGGGAGACGTTGGTGCTGGGCCGATACGGCGAACTTCCCGGCCGGCTGACCACCACGACGCGCGTGGTGCGCTCGGGTACGCCGCTGCTGCGGCAGCGGCTGGACATCGGCGCGCAACGGCTGGCGACGAGCGCCGGATACCTCGCGGGAGCGCGCGTGCTCGCGACCGAGACGGTCGTGTGGGATCGAGACCCCGCCGAGCCGACCAGCGGCCAGTGGTGGTCGCTGGTGCCGTTGGCGGCCGGTGGTGCGCTGGCCACCGCGCTGGGCGAGAACGCGGTGACCGCGCATCGGCGGCTCGCCGAAGCGATCGGTCACCACCCGGCCGCGCAAGACCTGGAGGCGCGCAGCTGGTGAGACCATCGCACGGCCGCGGGCGTCGATCATTTCCGGCTTGATCGGTAAGGGACATCTCGCCGCACGGTGCACGACGGTTGGTCCCGGCGGGCGTTTCGCGGCGCTGTCGGCGTCCGAACGAGTGTGTAAACGATCACTGCATCGGTTGCGGAATCGATCGTGAACTACCGTCGATTCGGCGTCTGTTCGGATCCCGTTTACCGTCGTACGCGTGGCTGACGCCACCAAATCCTGTCGGGTCGGCCAGGCCAGCCCGTACCGTCCGGAGAACAGCCGGAGAAATCGTCGAGTCGCGCCATCGCCGAGCGAGTCAGGGAGGAAAAGGATGTCGGAGGCCAACGTCGCGTTGCCGTCCATGCGGGTGTCCTACGAGGCCGGGGCGTTGGACGAGTCCTCGCTCGCCGCCACCTGGCACGAGCAGCTTCAGCTGTGGTTCGACGAAGCGGTGCAGGCCGATCTGGTCGAGCCGAACGCGATGGTGCTGGCCACCGCCGACGCCGACGGCATCCCGTCTTCGCGCACCGTGCTGTGCAAAGGCTTCGACGAGCGCGGTGTGGTGTTCTTCACCAACTACACCTCGGCGAAGAGCCACGACCTCAAGGCCACCCGAGTGGCCGCCGCGACCTTCCCGTGGCTCGGGCTCCAGCGGCAGGTCAACGTGCGCGGCACCGTGGAGAAGGTGACGTCGGCCGAGACCGCCGAGTACTGGGCGGAACGGCCGCGCGGATCCCAGCTGGGCGCTTGGGCCTCGCCGCAGTCGCAGTTGGTCGCCAACCGCCAGGCGCTGCAGTCTTCGCTGAGCGGCATCGAGCGCCGTTTCGCCGACGCCGAGAACGTCCCGCGTCCGCCGCACTGGGGCGGTTGGCGGATCCGCCCCGAGTCGGTGGAGTTCTGGCAGGGGCGTCCGGATCGCCTGCACGACCGCCTGCGCTTCCGCCGCACCAACAACGGCTGGACGGTCGAACGCCTCGCCCCCTGAACCGGTGCGATTTCGCGCGGCGGAGCTGGTAGACGTCCGTCACATGGGCCGGAAAATGAGCTGCCGTTAGCGGGCCTAACGGCTAGGCTGCTGAATCCGTGCAGCCCAGCAGCGGAACCCCGACCAGGTCACTTCGAACCCTGCTGAGCAAGGTATTCCTCGATACCAGGCCGCTGCAGTACCCGGCGTACCGCCGCCTGTGGCTGTCGAACGTCGTCACCTCGGTCGGTGCGCAGTTCTCCGCGGTCGCGGTGCCCAAGCAGATCTACGACATCACCGACTCCTCCGGCTACGTCGGCCTCGCCGGGATCTTCGGCCTGGTGCCGCTGCTGGTGTTCGGCTTGTGGGGCGGTGCGATCGCAGACACCGTCGACCGCCGCCGATTGCTGCTGATCACCAACGGCGGCCTGGCGTTCACCTCAGTGCTGTTGTGGGTCGCAGCGGCTGCGGGCACCCGGTCGGTGTGGCTCGTGCTGGTGCTCTTCGCCGCGCAGCAAACGTTTTTCGCCGTGAACATGCCCACTCGCGGCGCGGCGATAGCCCGGCTGATACCGGTGCACCTGCTGCCGTCGGCGCAGGCACTCAATGCCACGGTGTTCCAACTCGGATCGATCGTGGGGCCGCTGCTGGCCGGGATCCTGTTGCCGCTACTGGGTCTTTCGGTGCTCTACCTGGTCGACGCGTTGGCGTTGTGCGCCACGCTGTGGGCGGTGTTCCGGCTGCCGGCGCTGCCGCCGCAGGACGGCGCCCCGAAGCGTGCCGGGCTGCGTGCGGTGCTCGACGGATTCCGTTACCTGGCAATGCATTCCGTGCTGTTGGCATCGTTCCTGCTGGACATCATCGCGATGGTGTTCGGCATGCCGCGAGCGCTGTTCCCGGAAATGGCGGAGCGCACCTTCGGCGATCCGCCGGGCGGTGGGGCGGCGCTGGGCTGGCTGTTCGCGGCGATCCCGTTGGGGGCGTTCGCGTTCGGCGTGTTCTCCGGCTGGTTGCACCGGATCACCCGGCACGGCGTCGGCGTCACCGCGGCGGTCATCGCGTGGGGGATCGCGGTGATCGGGTTCGGCTGGTCCGATTCGCTGTGGCTGGCGGCGTTCTTCCTGGCGCTGGGCGGCGGGGCGGACCTGGTGAGCATGGTCTACCGGAGCTCGATCATGCAGGCCGCGGCCACTGACGAGATGCGCGGCCGGATCCAGGGCGTGTTCACCGTCGTCGTCGCCGGTGGCCCGAGGCTGGCCGACACGCTGCACGGTTTGGCCGGTGCGGCGCTCGGGACCGCGACGGCTGTCACCGTCGGAGGCGTCCTGGTCGTCATCGGCGCGGTGGTCGCCGCAGCCCTGCTGCCGGCCTTCTGGCGATACCGGGCACCGGCCTCCGACCAGCGGTGACAGCGCGGAGCGGGAGGCGGGGATGGGCAATGTGCCCGGCTTAAGCCGCCCGTAGCAGACAATTCGGCCAGGGGCGGGCAGACAGGTTGAAAACCCACCCGGCACACTTCTCAGCCATGGCCAACGAGACGACGGTGAACGACGACGCGCCCGGTGGTGCGCAGGGCCCTGGCCTCAAGAAGGTGATGGGCCCGAAACTGCTGCTGTTCTTCGTGGTCGGAGACATTCTCGGGACCACGATCTATTCCCTGACCGGCAAGGTCGCCGGCAAGGTCGGCGGTGCACTGTGGATTCCTTTCCTGGTCGCCTTCGTGGTCGCCTTCCTGACCGCGTTCAGCTACCTGGAACTGGTCGGCAAGTACCCCAAGGCGGGCGGCGCGCCGCTGTACGTGCACCGGGCGTTCGGGGTGCACTTCCTGACGTTCCTCATCGCGTTCGCGGTGATGTGCTCGGGCATCACCTCGGCCGCATCGGCCGCGCAGGCGTTCAGCGGTGATTACCTGGAAGCGATCGTCGGCGAGGGCGTTTCTCCGGTGTCCTGGCTGGTAGCCATCGGCTTCCTGCTCCTGCTGGCCGCGATCAACTTCCGCGGCGTCGGCGAGTCGGTGAAGATGAACGTCGTGCTGACCTGCGTGGAGCTCACCGGGCTGGCGATCGTGATCGTCTTCGGCCTGTACGCGATCTTCGCGGGCAGCAGCAACCCCGACCTGGTGCCGGATCCGAGCCGGCTGCTGCAGTTCAACACCGACAGCACGCCGCTGGTGGCGGTGACGTCGGCGACCGCCCTGGCGTTCTTCGCGATGGTGGGCTTCGAGGACTCGGTGAACATGGCCGAGGAGACCAAGGACCCGACCAAGACCTTCCCGCGCGCGCTGCTGCTGGGCATGATCATCACCGCCTCGGTCTACCTGGTGATCGCGCTGATCACCTCGACGCTGGTGCCGACCGACGAGCTGGCCGAGTCGGACGGCCCGCTGCTGCTGGTGGTCAAGGCCGCCGCGCCGTGGTTCCCGCCGGTCCTGTTCTCGCTGATCGCGCTGTTCGCGGTCACCAACACCGCCCTGATCAACATGCTGATGGCCAGCCGCCTGGTCTACGGCATGTCGGAGGAGCGGATCATTCCGAAGCAGTTCGGCCTGGTGCACCGCACCCGGCACACCCCGTGGGTGTCGATCCTGTTCACCAGCCTCATCGCGGTGATCCTGGTGAGCACGCTGAAGATCTCGGATCTGGGCAGCACCACGTCGCTGCTGCTGCTCATGGTGTTCGCGGTGGTCAACGTGGCGGTTCTGGTGCTGCGCAAGGACAAGGTCGAGCACCAGCACTTCCGGGCGCCCACCTGGATGCCGGCACTGGGCGCGCTCACCTGCGCGTTCTTCGCCAGCCCGCTGTCCGGTCGGCCGGCCACGGAGTACATCATCGCCGGCGTCCTGCTGGGCATCGGCGTGATTTTCTGGGGGATCAACTTCGTCGCCGGTAGTCGGCAGCAGGAGTTCGACGCCGCGAAGCTGGGCAAATGAGGAATCATGAGCGCCTGACCGGGGACCGTGGCTAGTGGGCCTTCCGGGGCGCGTCGGCGCACCGGAAGGCCCTTTGCTTCTACAGTGATTAGGTGCATGATCGTGTTCCCGCCACTGGGCGGCAGTTCGAAATCACTTCCGGCGCTTCGCGTGCCGTGGTCACCGAAGTCGGTGCGGCGCTTCGGGTCTTCGAAGTCGACGGGGTGCCGTACGCGGAGAGCTACGACGCTGACCAGTTGCCGCCCGCCGCTGCCGGCGGGGTTCTGGTGCCGTGGCCGAACCGGGTCGCGGACGGCCGCTGGCGGCTCGAAGGCGAGCCGCAGCAGTTGGCCCTGACCGAGCCCGCGCGGCACAACGCGATCCACGGCCTGTTGCGGCACACCGCGTGGGACGTCGTCGAGCACGCCGAGTCCACGGTGGTCCTGCACGCGATGGTGCCCGCGCAGCCCGGCTGGCCGGTGCCGCTGCTGACGTCGATCGGGTACACCCTGGATGCCGATGGCCTGACCGTGACGCACACCGTGGAGAACCTCGGCTCGCGGGCGATTCCGTTCGGGGTCGGAGTGCACCCGTTCCCGCGCGCTGGCAACGCCGAAACCGACGACTGCACGTTGCAGCTCGCGGCGGCGACGGTGCTGCCGGTGGACGCCGAGCGGTTGCTCCCGGCGCGACCGCCGCGTGCCCTGCAAGGCGACGAAGTGGATTTCCGCACCGGGCGCCGGCTGGCCGGTGTCTTGCTCGACACGGCCTTCGGCGGGGCCGCCCCGGCGCCGGGCGACGAATTCGTCCGGCACACCCTCACCGACCCCGGCGGGCACGGTATCCAGCTGTGGGCCGACCCGGTATTCCGGTGGGTCCAGGTCTACACGGCGGACGAGTTCCCGGGCCGGGGCAGGGCGATCGCGATCGAACCGATGACGTGCCCACCGGACGCCCTGAATTCCGGCGTCGACCTGCTGGTCCTGCAACCCGGTGAGAGCTGGCTCGGCCGCTGGGGCCTCACCCCGTTGTGATCCGGAGCATTTCCGCCCCTGCGCCCCAGGACCTAGCGCGCCGGGCTCATGGCATCTGACCAGCGCGGACGCCCTACGGCTTGGCGAGGTGGCGGGCGATGAGCATGCGCTGGATCTGGTTGGTGCCCTCGAAGATCTGCAGGACCTTGGCCTCGCGCATGTAGCGCTCCGCCGGGAAGTCGCGGGTGTAGCCGGCGCCGCCGAGCACCTGGACCGCGTCGGTGGTCACCTTCATCGCGGCGTCCGTCGCGATGAGCTTGGCCACCGACGCCTGCTGCCCGAACGGTAGCCCGGCGTCGCGCCGCCGCGCACCGTCGAGGTAGGTCGCCCGCGCCGAATGCACGGCGGCGGCCATGTCGGCGAGCAGGAATTCCAGCCCCTGGAACTCGATGATCGGCCTGCCGAACTGCTGCCGCTGCCTGGCGTAGTCCACCGCGAGGTCTAACGCCGCCTGTGCCAACCCGACCGCGCAAGCGGCGATGCCGAGCCGACCGGAATCCAGCGCCGACAGCGCGATCTTCAGCCCGCTGCCCTCGGCCCCGATGAGCCGCTCCGCCGGCACCCGCGCGTCTTCGAAGTAAAGCGGCGTGGTCGGCGATCCGGTGAGCCCCATCTTGTGCTCGTGCGGGCCCGCCGAAACCCCGGGCGTCGCGCCGTCGACGAGCAGGCAGCTGATACCGGCCGGCCCTTCGTCCGAGGTCCGGGCCATGAGCGTGTAGAAGTCCGCGACCCCGCCGTGCGTGATCCAGGCCTTGGCGCCGTTGATGGCGTACGAGTCGCCCTCGCGCGCGGCCCGGGTGCTCAGCGCTGCCGCATCGGAACCGGCATGCGGTTCCGAGAGCGCGTACGCGCCGAGTAGTCCGCCGCCGATCAGCTCCGGTAGCCATCGCGAACGCTGCTCCGCGCTGCCGAAGTGGACCAGCGGGTAGCAGCTCATGGTGTGCACCGACAGGCCGACGCCGACGGTCATCCAGGCGCTGCTGAGCTCCTCCAGCACCTGCAGGTAGACCTCGTACGGCTGGGCGCCGCCGCCGTACTCCTCGGGGTAGGGCAGGCCGAGGAAACCGGCCGCGCCGAGCAGCCGGAAGACATCGCGCGGGAACTTCTCCGCGGCCTCGTCGCCCGCGGCCCGCTGAGCGAGCTCGTCACGGGCGATATCGCGGGTCAGCGCAAGCAGATCGGTGGCCTCTGGGGTGGGAAGCAGGCGGTGAACGGGCATGACGATTCGCGCTCCTGATGCCGGTGTGACGGCTGCCGGGAGTACTGATTCTAGTACTGTTGGAGCTCCGGTAGTACTCCCAAATTCCGGCTAAGGGAACCCACGCAACCCGCCGCTAGCGCTGTGGCAGGCTTCCATCGATGACCACCTCCGAAGGCCGCCGCCGACAGGCGAACGCACGGCGCGCACAGCTGCTGGACCGGCTGTGCGATCTGTTCCTCGCGGAGGGCTTCGCGCACTTCACGCTGGACGACCTCGCCGCGCGACTGCACTGCTCCAAGTCGACGCTGTACACCCTGGCGGGCAGCAAGGAGCAGCTCGCGGTCCGTGTCGTCGCGCACTACTTCAAGAACGCGACGGAGCAGATCGAGCAGCGCGTCACGGCGACCGACGACGTGCGCGAGAAGGTCCGGGTGTACCTGGAAGCCGCGGCCGAGGCGCTGCGCCCGGCGTCCCGCGAATTCATCGACGACATGGCCGCCAACCTCTCGACCCGCTCGACCTACGAAGCCAACGCGCACGCTGCCGCCGACCGGATCCGCGGCTTCATCCGCCAGGGCGTGCGCCAGGGTGTGTTCCGGGAGGTGCACGCCGGGTTCGTCGGCGAAATGGTCGGCCGCACCATCGTCGGCATCCAACGCGGCGAAATCGGGGAACGCACCGGCTTGTCGGACGCGGCCGCCTTCGCCGCGCTGTCCCAGTTCTTGCTCGGCGGGCTCACCGCCGGGCCGGAGGACCAGTACACAGTGGAGGAAATGTGATCGTCATCGGCGGTGAGGCGCTCGTCGACCTCGTTCCGGACCCGTCTACCGCGGACGGCGAGCTGGGACCGCTACACCCGCGGCTCGGCGGCGGCCCGTACAACGTCGCCATCGCCTTGGGGCGGCTCGGTGTTCCGGCCGCTTTCTTCGCCCGGCTGTCCACGGACCAGTTCGGCGACAAGCTCCTCGAACGGTTACGGTCCTCCAATGTGGACGTCGAGCTGGTGCAGCGCGGTCCGGAGCCGACGTCGCTGGCCGTGGTCGGGCTGGCCGAGAACGGTTCGGCCCGCTACAGCTTCCACACCGAAGGCACCGCCGCCCGCTTCGTCACGGACCAGCAGCTGCCGGAACAGGCCACGGCGGTCTGTCTGGGCACCCTCGGCCTGGTGCTCGAACCGGGCGCGTCGGTTTACGAGAAGGTGCTGTTCCGGGAGGCCGAGCAGGGCCGGTTCATCGCGCTGGACCCGAACATCCGCGCCGACCTGATCACCGACCCCGTCGCCTACCGCGCGCGGTTCGCCTCCTGGCTGCCGTCGGTGGGGCTGCTGAAGGTCTCCGACGACGACGCCGAGTGGCTGGCCGGTGACCAGGACGTGCTCAACGCGGCCCGCGACTGGCAGCGTCGCGGCCCGGCTGCCGTGGTCCTGACCCGCGGAGCCGACGGACTGACGGTCGTCACCGGCGACGGAGAGCCGGTAAGCGTGCCCGGGGTGCGCGCCCAGGTGGCCGACACCATCGGCGCAGGCGACACCGTGCAGGCAGCCCTCCTGGCATGGCTGCACGACAACGGCGCGCTCTCGGCCAGCGCCATTCGCGCGCTCGACCGCGCACAGTGGGAGAGCGCGCTGCGGTTCGCTGCGGCCGCGGCTGCGGTCACCGTGTCCCGGCCCGGCGCCGAACCGCCCTGGGCGAACGAGCTGTCTTGACGCTTCCCGGGGCTACGTGCGCGAGACCACCCTGTGAGTTCAACCGCGCGATGCCGGTCGGCTGAGCGCTGTAGCCCGATCGGCTGGGTCTGCTGGTCACCTTCCGTCCAGGTCGGTTCCGCGGCGTCGAAAATCTTCCGGCCAAACCGGCCGAATGTGATGTGATCGTGGTCCCACCTGCCAAAAAGCCGAAACGCGATTGCTGCGCGGGGACCCCACTGCGGTCTAGCGTGACTACTGACAGGACCCCAACGGGGTGGTGCTGCGGCGGTTCGGACACCCCGACCGGCGCGCGGGCGACAACGCAGCCCTGCCGCTTGGCTGGGCACGCTGGTCGCTCCCACAGCGCACCCCGACGAGCGCGAGAGGTTCCCGAATGCCCGACGACGTGACCGCCAAACGTACCGTCGCGCTGCGCTATGACGCCGGCGAGCACGAAATGCAGGTGACGCAGCCGACCGAGGGTGCGCCTGGTGTGGATCTCGGCAAGCTGCTGGCTCAGACCGGTTTGGTGACGTTGGACCCGGGCTTTGTCAATACGGCGGCCTGCACCTCCGACATCACCTACATCGACGGCGACGCCGGCATCCTCCGCTACCGCGGCTACCCGATCGAGGAGCTCGCGGCCAGGTCGAACTTCATCGAGGTCAGCTACCTGCTGATCTACGGCGAGCTGCCGACCCAGCAGCAGTACGACGACTTCGCCGAGCGGATCCGGCGGCACACCCTGCTGCACGAAGACCTCAAGCAGTTCTTCGACGGCTTCCCGCGGGACGCGCACCCGATGCCGGTGCTGTCCTCCGCGGTCTCCGCGCTGTCCACCTTCTACCAGGACAGCCTCAACCCGTTCGACAAGGACCAGGTGGAGCTGTCGACCGTCCGCCTGCTGGCCAAGCTGCCCACCATCGCGGCCTACGCCTACAAGAAGTCGGTCGGCCAGCCCTTCCTTTACCCGGACAACTCGCTGGGCCTGGTGGAGAACTTCCTCCGGATGACCTTCGGTTTCCCCGCCGAGCCCTACGAGGTCGACCCGGTGATGGCCCGGGCCCTCGACCTGCTGTTCATCCTGCACGCCGACCACGAGCAGAACTGCTCCACGTCGACGGTGCGGATGGTCGGCTCGGCGGAGACGAACCTGTTCGCCAGCATCTCGGCCGGCATCAACGCCCTGTTCGGCCCGCTGCACGGCGGCGCGAACAGCGCGGTGCTGGAGATGCTGGAGGGCATCAAGGCGAATGGTGGGGATGTCGACTCGTTCGTCAACCGGGTCAAGAAGAAGGAGCCGGGCGTGAAGCTGATGGGCTTCGGGCACCGGGTGTACAAGAACTACGACCCGCGCGCGGCGATCATCAAGAAGACCGCCGACGAGGTGCTCGGCAAGCTCGGGGCCAACGACCCGCTGCTGGACATCGCCCTGAAGCTGGAGGAGAAGGCGCTCGCCGACGACTACTTCGTGGAGCGCAAGCTCTACCCGAACGTCGACTTCTACACCGGCCTGATCTACAAGGCGATGGGCTTCCCCACGAAGTACTTCACCGTGCTGTTCGCGCTCGGCCGGCTGCCCGGCTGGATCGCGCACTGGCGGGAGATGCTGGAGGACCCGGCCCGCAAGATCAGCCGCCCGCGGCAGGTGTACACCGGTGCGCCGGAGCGCCCCTACCAGCCCATTAACCAGCGCTGAATCGAAACCTGAATCCTGTCGGTACCCGTCCCCGCGATTTCGATGGAAATCACCGCGTTGCCTTCCATTGAAATCGCCACCGGTCAGGCGGAAACGCCGGGCAGCGCGCGGTCGACGAGCGCTTCGACCACCGGCAGGGCCGCCTCACGTTCCGCGGCGTTCAGCCCGACGCGGCTGCGGCGATCGAGGACGTCGGCCGCGTCCAGGGCGCCCTCGTGCCGGACCGCCCACACCACCTCGGCGGCGGTGAGCTGCACCCCTGGTGCCACCGGCTCCGCCAAGTCCGCGTCGAGCTCGGCCAGCGCCGCAACGCGGACGGCCTCGGTGCCGTATTTCGCGACCAACCGCGCCGTCGCCTCGACATCGGTCAGGTGGCGGCGCGGTGCGGCTCCGACCAGCGCCACGGCCGCCGTGCGCGAGGGCCCGGCGGGCAGCGCGCCGGTGCGGACCGCCGCGTCGACCGCATCGGTGGCCATCTTGCGGTAGGTGGTGAGCCTTCCGCCGACCACGGTCACCACGCCGTCCGGCGAGGCCAGCACCGCATGCCGGCGGGACAGGTCGGCCGACTCCTTGCGCCGTGGCGCCTCCAGCAGCGGCCGGAGCCCGGCGAAGGCACCGAGTACGTGCCTGCGTTCCAACGGCTGTCCCAGCAGATCGCGGACCGACGCCAACAGGAATTCCACATCGGACCGCGGTACTTCGGGAACGGACGGGATCGGTCCGGGCACCGGTTCGTCGGTCAACCCGAGCAGGGCCCGTCCGTCGGGCTGCGGCATGAGCAGCAGGTAGCGGTCCGAGCCGCCCCGCATCGGCGCGACCAGGGCGGTTCCGGCGATCCCGGCGGCATCCGCATCGACCAGCAGGTGCGAGCCGCGCGACGGCCGCAGCCGGACGGCCGGCGCGAGCTCCCCGGCCCACACCCCGGTCGCGTTGACGACCGCACGGGCGCGGATCCGCAGCGACTCGCCGCTGAGCTGATCAACCGCGTCGGCCCCGTCTCCGTCGAGCCGGCGCACCCGCACGCGGGTGAGGATCCGCGCGCCGAAACCGGCTGCGGTGCGCGCGAGCGCGACGACCAGGCGCGCATCGTCGACCAGTTGGCCGTCGAAGCTGAGCAGACCCCCGCGTAGACCGGCGGTGCGCAGGCCGGGGACCAGGGCGATCGCCTCCGCAGCGGGGATCCGCCGCGGCGGCGGGAGCAGGTCCGACGGGGTGCGAGCGGTGCGCCGCAGCGCGTCGTCCGCGTGGAGCCCGGCGGTAAGCACCAGCTCGGAACGGCGCGACACCCTGCCGTGCAGCGGGATGAGCTGCGGGAGCGTCCGCACCAGATGCGGCGCGGTTCGCGTCATCAGCACGTGGCGTTCCACCGCGCTTTCGCGGGCGAGGGCGACATCGCCGTGCGTCAGGTACCGGAGCCCGCCGTGCACGAGCTTGCTGGACCAGCGGGAGGTTCCCCAGGCGAGGTCTTCGGCTTCGACGAGGGCGACGGAAAGTCCGCGGGCGGCCGCGTCCAGGGCCACCCCGGCGCCGGTGACGCCGCCGCCGACCACCAGCAGGTCCACCTGGTCCTCGGCCACGGCGGACAGGTCGGCGGCGCGGCGCGCGGCGGTCAGCGAGGTGGCACGCAGCGAACCGGCGGGCAACGGAGTGGTGATCATCGGTACTCCGGAGGGATCGGTGGGTGCCGGCCGACGGGGACCGCGGTGTCCATGGGTGGCGATTGGAAATCAGCATGCCGGTTTCCATTGAAATCGCCACCGGGGACCGACCACAAGCTCGTCCGCCGACTCACGGCGCACGCCGTGTGCCCGCTCACGACTCCTTTTTGCGGCGGGACAAGAGGTTCGCGGCGAAGCGGGTCTTCTCCAACGATTTGTAGAGCGCCATGAAGGCTTCTTGAACATCCCGACGAGAAGCGTCCGGAGTGGACGGTGCGGCCGAGCGGTCCGGTTCGGGCATGGCCTTGACCTGCATCCACCGCTCGTCCCACAGCGCTTCCATCGCGGCGTTCCACCGCTTGCGCACGTCCTCGACGACCTGCTTGCGCTGCTCGTCGGCCGCCTCCCGGCGCTGCCGACCCGCCGCGACCGCCTCGCCCAACTCGCCGGCCCGCTCGCGCTCGTGCCGACGCAGTTGCTGCGCGGCCGTGGTGGCCAGCGCGGCGATCTCCTTGTACCGCTCCGATGCCGGAACCTGGTCAGTCACCGGCTTCCTCCCGGATATCGGACAGCCCGTCGGCCGCCCGCTGCAACGGCACGGAGGGCACCGGTTTGGCCTGGTCACCGAGGTCGAACGGCAGGATCACCTCGGGGCGGGAATGCACCGCCCGGTCGAAGAACAAGCCGCGACGCGCTCGCGGTGACCAGGTGACCATCTGCCCGGCCGCGAAGGTGGCCAATTCCTGGCCGTGCACGTCGAAGGCGACCCACGCCCCGATGTCGTCGACCGGTCCCATGCCGAGGGTGTTCTTCACCCGCTGCACGCTGCGCCACCAGCCGATCACGTGCACCCGCAGCTCCGGGCCCTGCTTGAGGATCTTCCGCAGGTGGTCCAGCCCGCTGACCATGGTGGTGGGGTCTTTTCGTTCCAACGTCGTGTGCGCCGCGTCGGCGGCGTAGAGGACCAAGCAGTGCGGCAGATCCGCGCCGGACCGTTGGTCGATCGCCTCGGTTGCCGAGGCCAGCGCGGCCTCGATGCCGTCCAGGCCGACCAGCTCGACGTCGTGTTCGTCGTTGCCGAGTGCTTCGAACACGCCGCGGGCATCGTCGTCGGCGTCGTCCAGCAGGCTGGCGATGGTGAATTTGATGGTGCCCGGTTCGTATTGGCGCGCAAGGGAAAGCGCCGCGGTCCCCAGCACGCTGGTCGCGTCCGCCAAAACCGAGCCGATCACCGCGATGTTGCGCCCCGGCGACCGGACGAGCCGCACCGCGGCGGCCGTGCCGTTGACGTCGATGATCTGCCCCAGCAGGACCTTCGGCACCACCACGGGTGCGCGCAGCCTGGTGTAATCATCCAATGTAGACAGATTGGGCAGGTTCGAACCGTCGAACAAGCGCGGCGGCGGCAAGCTCTTGTCGCGCTGGTCCCATAGTCTCGATTGCAGGGCGTCGAAGGTGTTCTTCGCGGTCGCGTCCGGGATCCGCGCAATCTCGTTGCCGTGCTTGACCCCCGACTCGTGGTTGATCACCGCGTGCCAGCGCGGAAGTTCCAACGCCGCCGGGTTCTGTTCGGCCAGCACCCGCCGGGCCTTGGGCAACGCGATCCGCAGGATGAATTGCTCGAAGATCGCCGGCTTGCCCCAGAACGCCTCGATCCCGGACACGTCCTGGCTGGCCAGCACCAGGTGGATGCCCTGCGAACGGCCGCGCCGCGCGACGTCTTCCAACAGCGTGGTGGCCTGTGCGGTCACCGGATCGCGCTCGGCGAACAGGTACTGGAACTCGTCGATCACCGCGACGATCCGGGGCCATCGGCCGCTCGGGTCCTCGGCGCGCAGCTCCTCCAGCTTGGTGACCTCGTGCTGCTTGGCGATCTCCGCCCGCCGCCGCATCTCGTCGGCCAGGAAGCGCAGCAGCGCCAGCCCGAATTCGCGGTCGGTGTTGACGTTCACCCCCACCAGCTGGGCGTGCGGCAGCCAGCTCGGGTCCCGGCGTCCCGGGGTGAACTGGGCGAACGACACGCCTTCCTTGAAGTCCAGCAGGTACAGCTCCAGCTCGTCGGGGGAGTAGCGGGCCGCGAGCCCGCCGAGCATGCCGTAGAGGAAGTTCGTCTTCCCCGAGCCGCTCGGACCGCCGATCAGGGTGTGCGGGCTGCCATCGCCGAGGGTGATCCACACCGGCTCGCCCTCGGCGAACCCGACCGGCGCCTGCAGTCCGGACGTCGAACGGTGCGTCCACAGCCGGTCGGGCACCAGGTCGTCGAAGGTCCGCACCCGGGCGCGGCGGGCGAGGAACGCTTCCGCGATCGCCGTGCACGCCTTAGTGACCTCATTGCGCGACGGGGATTCGTCTAGCTGCACCACGGCTTCCGGGCCGGTCATGCTGGTGCGCGCCCGGTCGCCGCCGAGCAGCCGGATGGACTCGATGGCGCAGTTCACCGTCAGCGATAGGTCCACGACGATCAGCTGGATGCCGCAGGCCAGGCCGTTGCGTGCGATCCGCTGGAGCTGTTGCTGCTGCTCCTCGCGCAAGGGTTCGCCGTTGCCGAACAGCACTGCGACGCGCCACGGTTCCGAGCGGTGCCCGTTCTCCTCGGCCAGCGACCGCAGCGAGGTGTGACCGCCGACCAGCGAGCTGGTGTGAATCCGCCGGATGTGGTCGGAGAGCCCTTCGAGCATCTCGTCCAGCCTGGTCGGATCGTGCGCGGTGAGCAGGCCCGCACGGGTCAGCGGGTACAGCCCCGGCAGGGTCCCGGCCAGCTGCGCGACGTCCCACACGTGGATGCGCACCAGGCCGGGCTGAAAGTAGCTGAGCAGCCGCAGCAGCAGGTTCTGCACCAGGGTTTCGGCGGAGTCGGGGGTGTCGTCGGTGATGACCCGCAGGTGCGACTCGTCCACCAGCGGGATCGCGGCCGGAAAAGGTTGCGGTTCCGGCGAATCCGGGACGGTCGCGGTGCCGATCCGCCACAGGCCCGGGGGTGGCGCGGCGGCGTCCTGGGAGCCGATCTGGCCGAGCCATTCCGGCCACGGGAGCCCGGCGGGGCCGGGCGCGGCCGCCTCCGCGAGCCGGGTGAGCTGTTCGGGGCCCTGCGTGGTCCACTCGGCGTAGATCTCCGCCCGGTCCCGCAGCGCTTCCCGCATCGCGGCCTGGAACACCGGGTCGTCGGGGTCGGCGATCTCGGCGGGCTCGTGCTCCGCGGCGGCCACCCCGCTCTGGGCGATGCGCAGCGCGAACTCCTGCTGCGCGCATTCGGCGAGGACGCGGTCGTGTTCGTTCTCGGCCGCGCCGAGCGCGGCGGCGATGCTGGTTCGCAGGCGCTCGAAGGCTACTTCGATCCGACTTCGCCGTTCGTTGCGTTTACCCACGTCCCACCTCGGAACCCGTGTTACTGCCCGTGATCAAAGTACCACTCGACGAGGAACCGGGCAGACTTCTGGTGCACCGCTGCGCGATGCCGAATACTGCGCGTTTGAGCGCCGAATACCGGAAAGTCGGGCAGGTCCTAGAGGCGGGTGACGAAGTCGCGCACCGTATCCAGGATGTGCTCGATCATGCCCTGCGTTCGCTCGATCTGGTCGTCCGCGCGATGGAGGCCCGGCGGCACCACGGTCTCGGGGTGGTCCGGGTCGAGCTTCACCAGCGCCTGCTCCGCCTCGGCCAGGGCCGTGCGGCTGGTGACGAGGTGCACACCCGCTTTTTCCAGGTGTTCCTCGACGAGGCGCAGCATCTGGATCAGTTCGTCGAGTGCCGACACGGTGCTACCGAGCCCGTCCTTGAAGTCGGTTTGATCTTTGTCCTTGACGCGTGTGAGGTTCCGCGACTCGCGCCGCCGCGCGAAACGAGTCCGGCAAGAGCTCGCTACAGCCGACCCGCGTAGCCCTCGGTGGAGCTGATCGTGGCGCCTAGCAAGCCCTGCACGCCGCTGATCGTCTGCATCACCTCGGCGAGCATGCCGTGCGCGTGCTGCATTTCCTCCTGGCCGCTGCCCTGGGTGGCGGTGACCAGGGCCGCCTGCGCCTCTTCCAGCACGAGGTTGGTCTGTTGCAAGGCGGCGATGCCTTCCTGCATCTTTTGGTTGGCCAAGGCAATGCCTGCGCGAACCTCTTCCACGCCCGCCATCTGGTTTCCGGACCTCCCCGTGGTGCACAACGCCGTATCGGTGCACAAGTTAGCGTTCGATGTCGCCGGTGGCGACGGCAGGTCGCCACTGTCGATCGCGGTTCGATCGCTGCGCGTGACCACCAGCGAAATTGATCACCCGATCGAAAAAAGTGAAGCTGATACACATTTTACCGAGTGGGTCAACCACTCCCGGCGCTGTCCACTGTGGAGTCCGTGTTGTCCGGTTCGTCAGCTTCCGGATCGATTGCCGAGATCTCGATCGCCGCGATCCCGGACGGCGGCAACGGGGCGGCCGACCAGCGGGCGACGGCGTGATGCTCGTCGACGCGCAGCCGCGACCAGCCGCTGCCGCCGAGAGCGGCCACCGCGCCGAGCATGATCTCCGGCGGATCGCCGAGCGCGGGTCCGAGGTCCATCGCGACCTGCACCAGCGGCGGATCGACCGCGTACCCGGTGATCGTCGCGGTGCGCGACAGCCGGCTGGCCACCGCGCGTGCCGGCCACTCCGCACCCGCCCGTCGCTCGGTGACCACGTCCACCCGCAGCCGCAGCCGCGGGCGCGGCATGCCGTCTTCGTCGAAATCGCCGATGCCGGGCGCGATCTCCAAGGGCGGCTCATCGGGGTCGGAGACGTCGGACCTGCCGAAAAGGATCGAACCGCCGGCCCACGCCTCGACCAGCAGCCGCTCGCCGCCGACGACCAGATCGCCCACCAGGTCCGGGTGCTCCACCACGGTCCACGCCGTCGGCGGCTCGCAGGACACCCGGTGCCGGGCGTAGCCGGGGCCGAGCTCGCGCAGGAAGTTGCGTACCGCGCGGGAAAGCCCGGCGACGTGCTGCCCGGTTTCCGCGCTGGCCCGGCTGATCGTGACCGACCAGCAGCCGGGCTCCTCGTCGGAGCAGTCCCCGGAGGCCACGATGCGGCCGCCGATGCGTTGCACCAGGTCGCGGCAGGCGGCATGGGCGGATTGCTCGTCGTCGGCCCCGACGACCACGGTGATCAGGAGTTCGAGCTCGGTGTTTTCAGCCATCGCGGGACGCATTCTCGCGCATGGTCCCGAAACTCCGAACGGATGATCAGCCGAAGTCGCGGAGTCGACCGGCGGCCTCGCGTCGCGCAGCAGCTACGCCGCCGCGACTGCGTCATCGCCCAGGCTCAGGCTTCGCCCTCGCCGCGCTCGGTTTCGGAGGCGGACTGCTCGCTCTGGTCCAGGCCGTAGTAGTGGTAGAGGTCGCGGCCCTCTTGGTCGGTGAGGTGGCCGTGCTCGGCCTCGATGCGCGGGGCGTTGCGCACCCGATCCCGGGAGACACCCAGGTCTAGGCGGTTCTCCTCGGTGGATGCGCCGGTGAGCGGCACGAAGGTCTCCTTGATGCCGAACACGCCGATCCGGACGGTGACCCACTCCGGCTGGTGGGTCACGTCGTCGACGTAGACGTTGCCCACCCGCCCGACCCGGTCGCCGTTGCGGTCGAACACCGGGGTGCCGATCAGGTCCTGTGCGCGCTCGACGTTCATGGTCAACCTCGCTCGATCCACCCAGACTGGAGGCCGACGTCCGTCGGCTTCCTCAAGCTGCCCGCAGTGGACTTGACCTGCAACTGCGCAAGCGACACGCCTCACCCGATCCGGTAATGATCGAGATTATTTGGCGCTCGTTAATAACAGTGACCGATCACGAGTTGAGCTCTCGGGCGATGAAGGTGAGGACGTCGTTCATCACCTCGGCCTTGTTCGTCTCGTTGAACAGCTCGTGGCGGCCGCCCGGGTAGATGTGCTCGTGAAACTCGGCGCCGCGAATGCGGTCGATGCCGGTGCGGGTGTCGGCCTCGGGCACCAGCTCGTCGTCCTCGCCGTGCACCCACAGGGTCGGCCGCTCCAGCGTCGGCCCGTCGTTGATGGCCAGCAGGCAGTTGTCGATCGCCCGCAACGTGGCGCGCTTGAACGGGCCGTGCCAGACCAGCGGGTCGGCGAGGTACGCCGCGCCGACCTCGGGATCGCGAGACAGCGTGGCCGGGTCGACCGGAGTGTCCGGGATCTCGTCGTGCTCCAGCAGGTCGAGCACGTGCCAGGTGCCCAGCACCGGGGCGGACAACACGATCGCCGCCAAATGCTCTTGGTGTTCCTGGGCGTAGCGCCCGGCGAGCATCCCGCCCATCGAGTGTCCGATGAGGACGATGGGCAGCCCCGGGTGCTCGGCGGCGACCTCCTGACGGAGGGCGTCCAGATCGGCCACGATCGTCTCGGCGTCCTCGAAATGGACCCGATCGCCGGAGGAGCGGCCGTGCCCGAGGTGGTCCGGCGCGTACACCAGGGCGCGGGCGCCCACCAGCTGCTCGGCGACCCACTGGTAGCGGCCGGAGTGCTCGCCGTAGCCGTGCGCGATCAGCGCGATCCAGCCGGGATTGGGCGTCGCCCATTCCCGCACCATTAGCTTGCCGCGACGTCCGCTTACCTCGCGATCCGTTGACTCGATCATGTCGCCACCCCAGCACACCTCCTCCGATCGAGCCAGTATTTCGGCGTATTTGTCGTCTTGCCCGCCGTTGGCATCGACCGGTCTGGCCCGTGGATTCTTCGCCGCGAGGAGTTGCCGTTTACCCGGGCGTCGGCGAGGTCCTCGCGAGGCCAACGCCTCGCGCGAACGCTCCGATCCGGGGTGCGGTCGGCATTACCGGTGATAGGCGCTGCCGCTGATGGAGCCGAACCCGCACACCGGGCCCGAGTTCCAGGTGACGGTAATCGGGTCGGTTTCGTCGGGCGGGATGACCCGCGCGCGGGCCGGTGTCGGCTGGCACGGGCCGTTCGTCGGTTCGCCGTCGTGCGAGACCACGGTCCAGTGCAGCGTGGCACTGGCCGTCTCGCCGGGCCCCAGCGTGATCAGCGACGGGCCCGGGTTCGGCGTCCGCTCAATCGAGGTGGGCAGTGGACGGCCGGACTGGTCAACCAGCTGCATACCGCCGTAGCCGTAGAGGGTGCAGGTCTGGTGGCTGGAGTTGCGCAGCACCAGCTCCGCGTAGCGCTGGCCCGCACCGGCTTCGGACTCCCGCAGGGAACCGCTGAGCATCGAGGTGTGGCAGCGCGTCACCTTGCTCGACTGAGGGCGCGTGGCGACCGGATCGGGTAGCGCCTGGCTCTCGGCGCTGCCGGTGTTATCGGTTTGGGGCGGCGAAGTCAGCGTTTGCGTTCCGGAGTCGATGGCCGGTGGCGCTGGTGGGACGTT